>NZ_CANLCI010000019.1 GCF_947489035.1 uncultured Ferrimonas sp.
CCGCTGTGCCCCGTCGACAGATGCGCATTATAGGGAGCGGTTTCGTTCTGACAAGCGCTAATTTGGGTTTTATTGACCGTCTGCTTAAAGACACAGCCAATACCTTATTTTCCACAGACTTACCCACAGAAAGCCTCAATTTAGTTCATTTTTTGTCCCCAGTTTGAACTGAATCGTGGTTTAAGGTCTTAACTGACTTCTTCTATGTACCGCAACGAATACCTATGTCTACACTAGCGATAGGATTATAGAGAATAGGTATTGTCATCATGAGTGATGTATTCCACTTAGGCTTAACCAAAGCCATGCTACAAGGTGCCACCGTTGCTATCGTTCCTGGAGATCCAGAGCGGGTTAAGCGGATCGCCAGCTTAATGGACGAGCCAGCCCCACTGGCCGCGACTCGCGAGTTCACTAGCTACTTGGGTAAGATCGACGGTCAGGCCGTTGTAGTATGTTCTACTGGTATTGGTGGCCCTTCTACTTCTATTGCGGTTGAAGAATTAGCACAGCTGGGGATCGATACCTTCTTGCGTATTGGTACCACCGGTGCAATTCAGTCTCACATCGAAGTGGGTTCGTTGATTGTTACCACCGGTTCGGTTCGCCTTGATGGCGCCAGCTTCCACTTTGCGCCAGCAGAGTACCCGGCTGTAGCCAACTTCGATTGCACCAATGCGCTGGTGTCTGCTGCCCGCGCCGTAGGCCAAGAGCCTAATATTGGTGTGACCGCCAGTTCTGATACCTTCTACCCAGGTCAGGAACGCTACGACACTATCTCTAAGCGTGTGATCAAGCGTTTCCAAGGTTCGATGGAAGAGTGGCAAGCACTGGGTGTGCTGAACTACGAAATGGAATCCGCCACCTTGCTGACCATGTGTTCTGCACTGGGCTTGCGCGCCGGTTGTGTTGCTGGGGTTATTGTTAACCGTACCCAGCAAGAGATCCCTTCGGAAGCCACCATGGCGCAAACCGAAAAAGACGCCATCGCCGTTGTGGTTGATGCTGCTCGTCGCATGTTGCAAGCCTAAGCCGCTGAGCGCCATCGACCCAAAGGGCCCATTGCGGGCCCTTTTTTGTGCGCGGTTGTTCGTTCCGACTTAGCTTAATAGCGATTGCTGCAGTGCCGACTGATGGGCCTTGGCCCAGTCACGATTGATGCTGCCCCAACTTGCCAATTGATAGTAGCCATCGTTATGGCGCACCCCATCCTCAATGAAGCTCACCTCTACGCCCATGCCGGCTAAGGCTTTAATCACATCCTGCACCGTGCGGCGTGGCCAATCTAAGCGCTTCATCAGCGACGGTACCGATGGTCGCTCTAACTCTTCAATGGCCAACATCAACAATACGCGGCGGCTAAAGGTGGGATTCAACATCCATTTCGTCTCTCTAGGTGATTTCGCTTCACCTTACTTGGAGTTGCAACGGAACAAAAGCATCACAACCGATCACAGCCAATTCAGCTCGCAGCAACCCCCATATGCATCGGCATAAATAGTTAAATCTATTTCAAGTACAAGCAATTAGGTTGAATCGGTTGTTACTAAAAATGATAACTTTGCTGTGAATATGGGTGAATCGGTGTGTTTTTTATGCTGACAACAGCAACTTTGCCGACAAACAGTGGTGCAATAATACGCACCGTGGCACAATTCTCAGTCGATTTTAATCCATGCCTATCGCTATTTTGTCAGTTACCGATCCATCATCAACGGCACCCCAGTTTACGTCGCTTGCTGCGCTTCAACAGCAGATCGTCGAAATTGGAAACGAAGCCGATTCTCTCAATGGCTTTTGCTTAGCTTTGCAACAGCTGCTGGGACAGATCATGCCATCTGAAAACATGATGCTGTGTGATTTAAGTGGCTCTTGGCCACAGCTGATGTGGGTCCGCGATAGTGTGGATAATGCCATTCCAACCCATTTGGAAAATGGCATTACGCACTACCTGCAGCGCCATGGGCGCTCGGTCGTGTTGCAGCAGATGGAACTGTCGAGCTTGATCAGCCGCGGGCAAATCAATCTGATTGGTAGCCTGCCCCACAGTTGGTTGGGCATTGTGTTACCGCAGAAGGGTAAGCCCTGTTATTGCATCATTTTGCAGACCTATCGCGGCGTACGGTTTACCCACGCCCAGCGTAACTTCCTTGATCAACTGGCCGCCACCATCAGCCGCGCGCTGGCACGCTTGCAACTGCAGCAACAGCAAATTGCCGCTAACGTGGCCGCCCAAGCAGAGCGACAATCGCAGCAATCACTGGAAGTGATGTGCCAGATCACCGAGCTGTGCCAAAGTGAACTGTCGTTAGCCGAACTGTATCAGCGTTTCCACCAGCTGCTGGGCAAGCTGATGCCCGCAGAGCATTTCACCATTGCTTTGCGCCGTGAGGTGGATTCGATCGAGTTTGTGTTTGCAACCAACGCTCACCTTGAAGAGCTTGGGGTTCGCAAAAGTGGCAAAGGCTTAACCGAATACGCCATGAGCCACAGCCGCCCAATCTTGTTAACTCAAGATGAAATCGAACAGCTGTTTAGCCGTGGTGATGCCCAGCAGCTTGGCGGTAAGGCCGCCTGTTGGTTGGGCGCACCGCTGAATTACGCGGGCGAGGTGCTGGGCGCCTTGGTGTTGCAGGATTATCAGGTGGAACACGCCTACGGCAAGCCCGAGCTGCAGCTGATTGGCTATTTGGCCCACCAGATCGCCAACGTGATTGGCACCCGGCGCACCCAGCAGCAGCTGGCCAGCAATCAACAAATGCTGGAACGCGCGGTAAAGCAGCGTACCGCCGAGCTCGAACATGAAATTAACGAGCGGCGGCGGATTGAAACCCAGCTGCGACACGACACCCTACATGACGATCTTACCGGGCTGCCTAATCGCGCCATGATCATGCAGCGGCTCAATCAGGTGTTGTCGGTTAAACAGCGAGACAACGACTTTACCTACGCGCTGATGTTCCTTGACCTCAATCGCTTTAAGGTGATTAACGATTCGCTTGGCCACCTTACCGGCGACAGCTTATTGCGTCAGGTTGCCCAACGGCTTAATAGCTGTTTGCGTGGCTTCGACACCGTTGCCCGCTTAGGCGGCGATGAGTTCGCCATCTTACTGGAGCATTTAAGCTGCGATAACGACGCCATTCAAACCGCCAATCGCATCAATGCCACCTTGGCGCGGCCGTTCTACATTGGCGATGAAGAGGTCTACAGTGGCGCCAGTATTGGCATCACCTTTGGCTCGCAAGAGTATCATGAACCCGCAGAGCTGCTGCGCGACGCCGATGTGGCGATGTACCGCGCCAAACAAACTCACAGCAAGCTGCCGGTGGTGTTTGACGCCAGCATGCGGGCCGAAGCTCAGCACCGTATGAAGCTGGAAAATGAACTGCAGCGAGCCTTGGAATTTGAGCAGTTTGAGGTGTACTACCAACCGGTGTGGATCCTCGCCAGCGAACAGTTGTGTGGCTTTGAGGCGTTGGTACGTTGGCGTCATCCAGAGCGTGGGATCCTGCTGCCTGGGGAGTTCTTGCCGCTGATGGAGGAGACCCGCCAGATCCTAGAACTGGATCGCTGGGTGCTGAACCACGCCTGCAACCAATTTGTGCAGTGGCAAGCCAAGTATCCACGGCTAGAACGGGTTGGCATCAGCGTCAACTTAAGTGCCGAATGGTTCAGCCGCAGTGACAGTCTGGATGTGATTATGCACGCCTTAAACCACAGCGGTCTGAATGCCAATCAGCTGCTGCTGGAGATCACCGAGCGCAGCTTGCAGCACCACCCTGAAAACGCCGCACAAATCTTAAGGCAGCTGCGCCATATTGGGGTGCGTTCGATGATGGATGACTTTGGCACTGGCTACGCCTCGCTCAGTTATCTGCATCAGCTGCCGCTGGATGTGGTTAAGATCGATTCCAGCTTCATCGGCCACATGGATGGCAACAACCGCTCTTCGGCCGTAGTGCGCGCCATCTTTACGTTATGCCAAGAACTGGGGATCAACGTTAACGCCGAAGGGATCGACAAACCGCAGCAGATTGAACAGCTGCGTGCACTGGGCTGCCAGTACGGTCAGGGCTATCATCTAGGCCACCCAATGCCAGCGGCACAAGTGAGCCACTTCCTAGCCGGAAAGGCGATCACAAACTAGCAACCCCGCGTTAACATGCAGCAACGAATTAATGAACAGTTGTTGTTGTGAAACGTCACCTCAGTTTGGTTGCTGCCCCCATCATATTGATCCTCGCCAGTGTGTGGCTGCCGTTACCGTTGCAGCCGCAATTAGCGCCGTATCTGAATGCCAGCCAGCTGCCTTCGGTGCCGTCGCACCATCCCGCTGCAAGCACCGCCATTCCCCAACCGCTTCAGGCCGCCTGGCAGCAACAGCGGCAGTCCTTTATTGTCTGGCAAGAGACCGTTTGGCAGGTGGATCACAACGGCGAGCAACTGCTGGGGTTTACCGCGGTGAACTCCTGGGGACAAACACCGAGCATCGAACAGCAATACCAATCGCGGAGGCTGCGGTTTGAGCACAGCAAACTGTGGGGCCAGTGGAGCCAAGATTGGATGTCGGCGCTGGAAGCGGGCAATTGGCAGTGTCGCCAACGCCGTTGCATTACCGAACAAGAATTTCCGCACCCGCAAGCGCAGCAACAAGCCATCGCCTTACTCAAAGCAAGGCTGCCCTACTACATGCGCTTAGAGCACCTGGATGGCGACAGCCACAGCATGCTGATTGTGACCCGCGACTAACCCACACGCTGAATTGCAGACAGAAAAAAACCAGCCCGAAGGCTGGTTTTTACTTACTGACATTTGACGCAAATTCCACCCCGCCGCAACTGCCACGGGGGAGAAACAGGTTGTCCAGGGTTGGACTTAGCAGACGTTCAGTACCTTAATCGCCAAACCACCTTGGGAGGTTTCGCGGTACTTAGGGTGCATGTCTTTGCCGGTTTCGTACATGGTCGCGATAACTTTATCCAGTGAGACACAAGGCTCACTGTTACGACGCATGGCCATGCGAGTGGCGTTAACGGCTTTCACCGCCGCGATGGCGTTACGCTCAATACACGGTACTTGCACCTGGCCTGCAACTGGATCACAGGTTAAGCCTAAGTGGTGTTCCATGCCGATTTCAGCAGCAATACACACCTGAGATGGTGACGCCCCCATCAGCTCTGCCAAACCAGCAGCCGCCATGGAACACGCTACGCCTACTTCACCCTGACAACCCACTTCGGCGCCAGAGATAGAAGCGTTCATTTTGTACAACGTACCCACCGCACCCGCAGCCAAGTAGAACTTGGTGTACTGCTTAACGCCCACTTTCTCGATGAACTTATCGTAGTAAGCCAGTACCGCAGGAATGATGCCTGCTGCGCCGTTGGTTGGGGCAGTTACCACACGGCCACCGGCCGCGTTTTCTTCTGATGCCGCTAAGGCAAACATGTTAACCCAATCGATGATCGCCATTGGATCGTTCGACAGGGACTCGTTTGCAACCAATTGGCGATGCAGAGCGGCAGCACGACGAGGTACGCGCAGCGGGCCAGCCAACAGGCCTTCAGTGGCACAACCGCGGTCGATACACTCGCGCATGACATTCCACACCTGACCGAAACCTTCGTAGATGTCGGACTCGCTGTGGTATGCCTTTTCGTTTTCCAGTACCAGCGCGCTAACGCTCATGCCCGTTTCACGACACAGTTCCAGCATCGAATCGGCATCAGTAAAGGCGTAAGGCAGTGGTTTTAAGTTTGAATCTGGCTTACCGAAGTTCTCTTCATCAACAACGAAACCGCCGCCAATCGAGTAGTAAGTCTTGGAGTACAGGGTTTCCTCGCCTTGGTAAGCGTGGATCGCCATGCCATTTTCGTGCAGCGGTAAGGTTTCTTCGTGGAAAGTCACCGCGTCACTAGGGAAATCAACCGTGTGGCAGTGCATGCCCACGGGCAGACGTTGGGTCTGCTCAACTCGATCAATGAAACCCGGGATCGCGTCGATATCGACGTTTTCTGGGCTGTTGCCACCCAGGCCCATGATGATAGCGATATCAGTATGGTGGCCTTTACCGGTCAACGACAGTGAGCCATAGATGTCGACGCTAATGCGAGTCACATTGCGCAGCTTATCCATGGCACGCATATCATCGATGAATTGCTTAGCAGCCTTCATTGGTCCAACAGTGTGAGAGCTCGAAGGGCCAACACCAATTTTGAAGATATCAAATACGCTATACATCAGCATAACCTCGGGAAGTAGGAAGAAAAAAAGCCGGTCTTTACAGTCCGGCTTTTCTGGATAAAGAGTGGTTTAGAACAGGCCTTTCACGATTGCAGAGATAGCAATCACACCCATTACTGCAACGAAGATGTTGGACAGCTTGCCGTCGTACTTCTTCATGCTTGGTACTTTCTTGATGGCAATCATTGGCATCAGGAACAGGATGGCAGCGATGAACGGTGCACCCAGAGACTCAATCATGCCCAGTACGGATGGGTTGATGATGGCCACGCCCCATACGGTGAAGAAGAAGAAAGCAACCAGCGCTTTGTCGAAAGACTTCGCGCCCATGGACTCAACAATCTGTGGTGCACCCTTACGGATCATGCCAGCCAGACCTTCTTTGGCACCCAAGTAGTGACCGAAGAAAGAGGAGAAGATAGCCAGGAATGCAACCAGTGGGCCCATCAGGGAGATTACTGGAGAATCAAATTCGTTCGCCAAGTAGCTCAGTACTGGCAGGTTCTGTGCTTTCGCTTCAGCCAGCTGGGCTGGAGACAGAGACAGTACTACAGAGAATACGAAGAACATTACGAAGCCCAGCAACATGCCAGAAGCGCGCTTCAGGATCATGTCAGACTTAGCAACCGCATCATCACCGTAAGAATCACGCTGAGCCTGCGCCATAGAAGATACGGCAGGGCTGTGGTTGAAAGAGAAAATCAGCATTGGGATGGTCAGGTAAACCACCATCATCAAGTCGCCGAATTCAGGCATCTTGTCGAAAGACATCGCTGCCATTGACCATTCTGGGATCAAGTAGATAGACATGCCCAACAGGATAGCAACCAGTGGGTATACCAGCAGTTCAGTGGCTTTCAGCATCAGCTTCTGGCCCATGATCATTACTGACATCATCGCCGCAACCAACAGACCAGACAGGATCCAACGTGGCATAGAAGCCATTTCCAGCTGGTTAACCATGAACGAATCAATGGTGTTGGTGATGGCGTTACCGTAAATCAGAACGATTGGGTAAATCGCAAAGAAGTACAGGAAAGAGATAATCACGCCGGCGCTTTTGCCGAAGTGTTCAACAACTACATCTGCGATGTCGGCTTTAGGGTCGCTTGAAGACAGAACAAAGCGAGCCAATGCACGGTGTGACAGGTAAGTCATAGGACCAACCAGCATCGCGATAACGATCAGCGGCCAGAAGCCTTCCAGACCTGCACGGATAGGCAGGAACAGTACACCAGCACCTACAGCGGTGCCGAACATGGACAGAGACCAAGTTAGGTCTTGTTTGGTAAAGCCAACTGACTTTTTGTCAGTTGCGGTCGCAGTGTTGTTCTGCATGATTATCACCTTTGAGTGTTCGAGTTAGCGGGGCACAGAATAGGGTTTTTGAGGAATTAAAAAGTGATCCGAATCACTTTTGAAAAGATCTCGCGTGAAGCTCGTCACACTCCGTAATAATGAATTGCAGAAATTACCACTTGGTAAGACCAATTAACCAATTTTAAATGTGGTGCCCCATCGTGGTCGCTTATGCAGCGCCAACTACCCCTCTAGTGATACAAATCACGTTTATTCCACCCAAATAGGTCTTGATCGCCCTCAATTTAGCAGTAACATTTCGCCTCTGTTTTTTACCAATTTGGCAACATTGGCTTGGTTCGGCACAAAGATGCACAGATTTGGGGCAAAATTCACAGGTGACAGAGTTGTGATTATTTGGTAGCAACAAAAAAAGCCGCCATAACGGCGGCTTTACAAGTTATTTACAGCGGCGTTAACTCAGCAGCAGCTTCACGCCCATAAACACTAAGAACAGCGCGAAACTGCGTTGCAGCCACAGCTGCGATAGCTTGGCCCCCAACGCCGCCCCCACCCGCACAAATTGCGAACTGGCGATCGCAATGCCAGCAAAAGCCGGCAGGTAGACGTAACCCAATGTCCACTCTGGCAACGCACTGCTGCCCCAGCCGTTCACCACGAAGCTGGTGACCCCAGCCACCGCAATCGGCAGCGTTAACGTGGCGGAGGTGCCAACCGCTCGGTTCATCGCTAACGAACAGTAGCGAAAAAACGGCACGCTCAAACTGGCGCCGCCGATCCCCACCATCGCCGACAAAGTACCGATCACGCCGCCAGCGGCAAATAAACCACCGCTGCCCGGCAACTGACGGCCCGCATCCGGTTTTAGCCCCAGCAGCATTTGTGCCGCAATCAGCAACATAAAGATCCCAAGTAGCGTGGCCAAACTGTCTGCCGGCACACGATCGGCAATCACCCCGCCTAAGTACGCCCCCAGGATCACCCCAGGCGTAAACCGCTTCACTACATCCCAATCCACGTTGCCCCGTTTATTGTGATTGGCGATGGCCGTCGCCGCAGTGATCACAATCGTTGCCAACGAGGTGGCGATGGCCATGTGGATGTATATCTCTTGGCTTAGCCCCATCACACTAAAGGTGGTGATCAGCACCGGCACAATCACCAAGCCGCCACCAATGCCAAACAGTCCCGACAACGTGCCCGCCAGCGCGCCCAAAACAAGATAAATCAGCAAATCCAACATCACACCGCACCAATTGCTTTAAAATCAACCACATTCTCGCAGCCCATCTGGCAAAATAACAGGTAAATATTGCGAAGGAAGCACACCTATGACCGCGCCACTGCTGCTGGTTGGATCCAGCAACCCCGTTAAGATCCGCGCCGCGCACCAGGCACTGCAACGCGCCTTTGCCGATCAACCTTGGCAAGTGGAAGGCGTATCGGTGCCCTCGGGCGTGGCCGAACAGCCCATGGATGAACCGCAAACTCGGCTCGGGGCAATCAATCGCTTAGCCGCGTTGCAGCAATTGCGCCCCCAAGCGCAGTTCTATGCGGCCTTTGAAGGTGGCTATGCCCGCATTGATGGCCAGCCCTACACCTTTGCCTATGTCGCCATCAGCGACGGTCAGCGCACCCAAGTGGGCCGCAGTGGCACGTTGCCATTACCAGCCAGCATTGCGGCTGCACTGGAAGCCGGCGGGGAGTTAGGGCCACTGATGGATGCGCTGTTTAACGATCACAACATTAAGCATAAAGGCGGCGCCATTGGGTTGCTCACCAATGGCATCATCGACAGAGCCAGCACCTACCGCGACACCATGACCCTGCTGCTGGCGCCCTTCCTGCACCCAGAGCTGTATTGAAAGGATCGGCACAGCCGCTGACCCCGCAGCAATAAAAACGGCAGCCCTAAGGCTGCCGTTTTATTGCATGGTGTTGCGGATCGCGCTCTGCAGCACCAAGTCTTTTACACTGAGTCTTTGACGCTAAGCCCTGCGCGCTTGGCTATTCGGGCGATGGCACGCTAATGGTAATGTCCGACAAGGTCGCCGCAGCAATGTCGTCTTCTTTAAACAGCAGCGGTCGCAAGCTGTTGTTGGCACCGTAGTAAGCGGTTTGATCATTCCAGTGTGGCGATTGGAAGTTGTTGGACTGGCTGTAGGTCAGCAACCCACGCGCCTGCGGCCCATCGTCATCAAAGCCCACCACCATCATCCAGCTGCTACCGTAGCGAATGTGGTAACCCTCAGTGCTTAAGCTGGAGCGCAATCGATTGCCGCTGATCGGATCCAGCGCGGCGGGGTAGGCATGCTGTGGCAACAAGGTGTCGTCGCGGCTATCAACCGAGTAAGAGAACACATTGAAGCCGCCCTCGCGGTTGTTGCTGCCCGGCACTGGGATCTTAACCCCAGAGGCCATGCCATTAGGCAGTGACTTTTCAATAAACTGCATCTCGCCCAAGCTGGCGTTTAAGGCAAAACCGGCATCGGTCAGGCTTTGCGCCGCTTGCGCCAAGATCACCAAGGCGCTGCCGTCGGTGACCAGATCCTTCGGGGTGGTGGCTGGCATGGTCGACACAAACGGCGTGGTTAGGTGGGTGCCGCTGTCAAAGCGATGGCCAAACTCACGCAACAAGGCACCGCCAATGCTGTCGAGGTTTTGCGCCCCATTCCACTGCCCTAAGGCCGCACAGGCGGCGGTGAGATCAACCAGGGTGCCGTTGCCAATATCAACCGGCGTGGCACCTTGGGCATCACATTGCGCCAGCAACTGCGGCAACACCAACTCCGCTAAGTAAGCGCGGTTAGAGAACAGCGCCGCTTCCACTTCCGCCGGTTCAAACAAGCCATCATCCCCAGCGGAGTCCGCCAGCAGCTGCAGCGCCATCCGCGTACGCAGGCTTTGCTCATTTCGACGCTTACCGTACAGCGGCGACACATCTTCAATCGGCGCGGCGGGGTTGGTTACCCAGTAGGAGTTATTGGAGTTCTGAACGAAATCCTGACGCAGCAGCTTGGGCGCACGCTCGTAGGGTACGGCCCCATCAAAGGTAAAGCGGCCATCGTCGCCGGGGAAGATGGTAAAGCCGGCGGCTTGCTTGGCGGCGATCAGCTCTGGCACCACTCGCAACGCCAACTGCGCGTCGTCACTGATGTCCGGCACGGTGGAATCATCAATGTAGAAGGCGTTGCCCTGATCGTCGGCGTACATGGTGTTGTTGAAGATCACCCCATCGAAGTCTTTAAATGCCTGTTGGAACTGGCCCAGATCGGTGGCGAGGTTCATCGCCAGCCAGTGCTCCAACACATCGACGTTTTCTTCATTGGCGTCTTGCACATAGAACGCTTGGTTATCATCCCAGCCAAACGGCGCCAGTTGCGGTGGCGCTTCCACCATCACCCCTTTGCCGGTGCGATAAATGGTTTTTTGCAGCGGAATGGTTACGCCGCCGCCCACGTTCACCTCAATGGTCACCAACTCCGATTCAATCGGTCGCTCTTCGCCATCCAACAGGTAGGTGAGGCGATCGCCCTCTTTCAGCGCCAAGTTATAGGCGATGAAGTGCTCGGCAGTCGAGAAGGTATGCGTCCACGCCAGGTTTTGGTTAAAGCCGATGTTGATGATCCCCGGGGTGCCCACTAAAGAGCCGCCCATCACATCCAATTCGCCGGGAATGGTCAGGTGCGATTGCCAAAAGCGCAGCTGGCCGGTATGCGGGAAGTGCGGGTTGCCCAGCACAATGCCCTTGCCGTTGGCGCTTAACTCGCTGCCAATGCCCCAGCCGTTCGAGCCCAGCTCGGTCGGATTCAACTCTGGGGTGCTGATCTGGGCGGCACGATGACGCGCCTTGCGGTGGATCTGCGCCAGCATGGTGCTGGCTTGCTCGGGCACATTGGCCAGCGGTGCCGGTTGCGGCAGGTATTCATCGCCGTCACCGGGGTTGGCGAAGAAGATCAGATCTAAGAAGTTGGCCGAGCCCGGCAGCTGCGCAATCGAGAACAGGTAGGTCAGCATATCAACCGGCTCAATCGGTTGAACCCAGGCCTGCCCAGCACAGGGCAGATTGGGCGCGGTGTTGGTTGGCAGCTCACTTAAATAGAGGTTATAGCCGGCGCTAAAGCCCGACAGCATCGCTTGGCTGCGCTCTGGCAAGGTACCGTACAACGCTTCGGCACTGGCACGGACTCCAAGAGCCTTGTAGCCAAAGTCGCTGATCAGGTTTTGGTTGTCCTCGGCCAGTACCTCACCGGTGGTAAAGTCGATGCTGCGGTGGGGGCCAAAGTACTTCGAGCGCTCGCTGTTGGCCTTGATGATGTTGTCGGCCAAGATACACAGGTGATCTTGCGCTTGGGCATAACCCGAGCCAAAGGCGATCTCTTCCATGCTGTCGGCTTCGATGTGCGGCACCCCATAGGTGGTGCGGCGAATGCGCGCTTCAAGCGGGCCATCGGCCTTAGTCGTCACGCTGGGGCGTTCAATCGGTGGCGGGGTCACCACAGGGGGCGGCTCCACTGGCGCGGGGGTTGGTACTTGGTAGTCGTTGTCGCCACAACCGGCCAACAGCAGCGATGCCGTTAGCGTGGTAAGCCAAAACGGTTTTATTGTCATGATTATCTTCCTTGTATGGACAACCGAGGGGACTGCTTTGCTCAGTAAATCAGCTTCCCAATGAAATCGCTACCGTATTCAAGCGTTAAGCTGCACAGTCGCCACCAACTACGGGTATAATTGGCCTTTATGCCGTTTCATCGCTAAAGGACATTCGTGGAATCCCTGCGCTTACAATTTCCCGCTTTGCAGCAGGCGGGGCTGATCTACCTAGACAACGCCGCCACCACCCAAAAGCCCCACGATGTGATCGAGGCGATGAGCCAGTTTTATCTGCGCGACAACGCCAATGTGCATCGCGGTGCTCATCGGCTCTCGGCTCGCGCAACCCGGGCCTTTGAAGGCGCCCGCGCCACCTTGGCTCAGTTCATTAATGCTCCGGCGCAGCACGAGGTGATTTTTACCCGCGGCACCACCGAAGCGATGAACCTGCTGGCCTCCAGCTTAGCGACGATGCAGCTGCACCCAGGCGATCACGTTTTAGTGGATCAATGGGCTCACCACGCCAGCATTGTGCCGTGGCAGCAAGCCTGCCACCGCCACGGGGCAACACTGCACGCCATTCCAATGACCGCCGCAGGACGATTGGATTTCGACGCCTTTCGCGCGCTGCTGCGCCAGCACCCCAAGGTGGTGGTGCTCACTGGCATCAGTAACGCGCTGGGTTGTCGGGTTGAACTGGAGCCATTTATTGCCGCCGCCAAAGCCGTTGGCGCTACGGTGATCATTGATGGCGCGCAAATGGTGGCGCACAGCCACATTGACGTACAAGCGTTGGGGTGCGACTTCTTCGCCTTCTCTGGCCATAAGATGTATGGGCCAACGGGCATTGGCGCCTTGTGGGGCAAAACCGAACTGCTGGAGGCGATGCCGCCCTATCAGTTTGGCGGCGAGATGATCGCCAGCGTCAGCTTTGAACACAGCAGCTTTAACCAACTGCCGTTTAAATTTGAAGCGGGCACCCCCGCCATTGCCGAGGCGATCGGCTTAGGCGCTGCGGCGCAGTGGCTGATGCGCCAAGATCGCCACAGCGTAGCCGCGCACGAACAGCAACTGCTGCAGTATGCCCAACAACAGCTGCGCCAACTCGATGGCATCACCTTATACAGTGCCTTTGCCGATAACGTTGGTTCGCTGGCCTTTAATGTGGATGGTGAACACCACCAAGACATTGGCGTATGGCTGGATCAAGCGGGGATCGCGGTGCGCTGTGGCCATCATTGCTGCCAACCATTGATGCAACACCTCGGGGTAAAAGGCACCTGCCGTTTATCCGTTGCCGCCTACAACACCCACGCCGAGATCGACGCCGTGATCGCGGCCATCAGCGACTATTTGGAATTTATTGATGACGACGCCTAGCCCCGAATCGTTTCTGCAAAGCCCACTGGGCAGCGAATTAACCCAGCAGAGTTTGGATCAGGAGCTCAGCGCCCAAGGCCATTGGCAGGGGCGCTACCGCATCTTGATGAAACTCGGCCAGCGCATGGATAAGTTGCCTGGCGCGTTACAGCAGGCCAGTGCCGAAGTTGCTGGCTGTGAAAGCGCCACTTGGCTGTATCATCAACAGATCGACGGCAAGCACTACTGGCTGGCCGATTCCGACGCCCGCATTGTTCGGGGCTTATTGGTGCTGGTGCTGGCCGCCTGCAACGGCAAAACCGGCGCGCAGTTAGCGCAGCTGGACTTGGCTGGCTGGTTTGCCGCGCTGGGCTTAGCCGATCATTTAAGCCCAAGCCGCAGCAATGGCCTCAATGCGGTGGTGCAGCAGCTGCTGGCGCACGCCGACTAACACAATATCGACCTAACTGGCCTTGGCCAGATAGCACAACGGCCACTGTGATAGTGGCCGTTGTGCTTTTGGTTGGGGTTAGATTTAGGCTGTATCACACACTCTCGGCTGGCATTTACCGGATGCACTGATATTGCTTTCATGGGGTTATGTCGCGGTGGCGACGGCACCCAAAGGGGATAAATCCCCTTTGGGATCCCAATCGCCTTAGCTCAGCTTAATTTTCGCTCCTTGCACTGCATAATTCGGCACTGCATCGATGTGCCATCCATGGCTTAGCGATGCATTCGCAACATCCTGTTGCTCAACCTCATTCTGCAGTACACCGCTCAACGCTGTGATGCGGCAATAAAGCCGCTGCGGCGCAGCTCTCACGGTGAAGTAATCGTCTGACAGTGAGGTTTTTTTGCCGACTTGGTGACGCCGAGTGAAGCAGTGATGAAGTAAAGCCGAAGGCAGGATGCCGCAGAGGCCAGCTAAGCCATGGATGGCGCATCTGGCCGTTGCTGCAACGTAATGCGGCGAGAACGAGGGGCTGTCGTCACCTCGGAGGCGCTCGGGATTGCAAAGGGACGAAGTTCCTTGCCCGCCGCCGGGCGGCCCCGGCAATGACCATTACCAACAGCTGGTCATACAAAATCAGCTCAACAACTAATTGGTACACAGCCTAGAGCTAGGACTTGCCTTGGCTATACGCTTGGCGCTTGCGCGTCACGCTTGGCTTTTTCTGCCAATTTCAGCAGCACCCGCGATGCGGCCACAAACCCAAAGGTGCCGGTGACCGGCGTAACCGCGCCAAACCCAGTGGCGCAATCCATCGCTTTGGGCCCTTCGGCATCGGCTTTGGTCAAGCACACCTGGCCATCGCTGCTGGGGTAGCGCAGCGGCTCATCGGAAAACACACACTCAACCGAGAATTTACGCTTAGGGTTTTTCGAGAAGTTGTATTCACGGCGCAAATTGTTGCGCACCTTGGCCGCCAACGGATCTTGATAGGTCTTGGCCAGATCCGCCACCTGCACTCGAGTGGGATCCAACTGGCCGCCAGCCCCGCCGACGGTCACAATCTTAATCTTGTTGCGTTTGCAGTGGGCGATCAGCGCGGTTTTGGCGCGCACCGAATCAATGCAATCCACCAGATAATCCAAGCGGTTATCAATCAGCTCGTGCAGATTATCCAGATCCACAAACTCCTCGACCTCGTTCACTACGATGTCGGGGTTAATGGCGCGCATCCGCGCGGCCATGACCGCCACTTTAGACTGACCAACGGTACTGGAGAGGGCGTGAATTTGGCGGTTGGTGTTGGTGGTGCAGATGTCATCCAGATCAATCAGCGTGATCTGACCGATGCCCGAACGCGCCAGTGCCTCGGCGGCCCAAGTGCCCACCCCGCCGATCCCCACTACGCAAACGTGGGCGTTGGCAAAACACTGCAGCGCTTGGGCGCCATACAGTCGGCCAATGCCGCCAAAGCGTTGTAGATAGAGATCGTTCATAGTTAGGGTGCTCGCCGTCGGCTAAAAATCGAGGCGGGAGTATAGCAAACCGCAGTCGGCGGTTGCTATTACCGAGCGATCCCCAGCAGCACGCGCACCCGCCCCAGCCAAGTGCAATTATCGCAGCTGCAGGCGCGACGGTTAAGGTGGGCGGCGGTCAGTTGGGCTTCCACGTAATCCATCGCTTTGGTCAGCTCGCGGCGAATGTCGTCGTCGGCTTTTTTATCCAACGAGATCAATTCATCGTTATGGTTTAGCCACTTACACTCCATGCCCTGATGGCAGTAGGTGCAATCTTCATCAACCGGATTGTAAAACACCGCGTGCTTACAAAAGCGCACATCCATATTGTCGCGCATTTTGCGGCGTGGATACGCCAGCAACTCGGCCAGCTCACCGCGTTCGAGCTGCTGAATTGGGGATTGTGTGGTCATACTGAGTACCTTCTTGCCCGCTAAGGCATGATGTCTGGCTCTGTCTGTTTGTTGGCCTTAGTCTGGCACAGCTTCCATCCGCCCTATCAGTACCAAATGTTATCAGTGTGGCGCAGATCACATTCGCCTAACTTCAGCCACAAAGGGTATGCTGCCAACAGTTTGATCAACTCGACGCAGGAAGGGATCCCCGTGCCGTTCAACAAACCGCTACAACATTTTTACATCCCTGAAGAACAAAGCATTTATCTGCTGCGTCAAAATGACGCACAAAAACTGCGCCAATGGCAGTCGCTGTGCCAGCAGCAATTACGCCGCTTGGGCTACCAGCAGGTGCACTTTATTGGCAAAGGGGTGTTTGGCTTTGTGTTTGCTGGCCAAGCCCGCGGCCGCGAGCAGGTGTTTAAGTTCAGTCGCCGCACCTTGCCGCAGCGGCTGCAAGACCGATTAGAAGATGAAGCGCAGATCCTCGCCCTGCTGGATCACCCCAATATTCCCGGCCTAACCCAATTTGTTCGCGCCTCGGGGCAGCCAATCATGCAGATGGATCGCGCCCCTGGTCGCGAGCTGGCACAACTAGGGCAAAAGGTGGGGCCGTTGCCACTGACGTGGCTGATGGTGATCGCCCAGCAACTGGCGCAGATCCTGCTGTACCTACGCCAGTTGCCGCAGCCGGTGGTGCACGGCGACATCAAACCCTCCAACCTGCTGTTTGATCCCAGCAACCGCCATTTGTCGCTGGTGGATTGGGGCTCGGCGGTGTTGGCGCAGCAAGACGCCGACGGCAACGCGCTGGGCTCGCAGCTTGGCCTGTATGAAGGCGAGCAAGGCTCGAACGCACGCATGGGCGACGTCTACTTTATTGGCCCGGATCAACTGGCTGGGCAGCCGTCGTCACCGCGTTTTGATGAACAAGGGGTCGCCGCCACCTTGTACGCGCTGGCGTCTGGCCAGTGCAGCCGCTTTGGCAGCCAACTGCAACCGGCCGCCAGCCTCGGCTTGCCCAAGCCGCTGGCCACAATTTTGGACGGCATGCTCAGTGATCAGCCCGAGACCCGCAAACTGGCGGGGGAGCACTTTCTGCGCACCATGGCCGCCAGCACCCATTGGCACCTGATCCCGCCGCCAGACAAAGCGCCGCTGTGCTTGCTGCCGCTGTGGATCCACGCCCAAGGCAAAGGGATCGATACCGTGGTGTACAGCTCACGCAAATCGTTTCTGTTAGCCAACCAGCAAGCGCCGCAACAGCACCACCGCGATGATATTCAGCTCGCGCACTACTACCGTGATTTCTTGCAAGGGATGGGCGACAACGAAAAGGCGTTTGTGGTGGCGGTAAGTCAATTGGGCCAATACCCACTGCTCGGCGGTTTGGCGCTGCATTGGAGTGAACATGGCGTGGCGATTGATTGCAGCTTAAATTTACAGGATCCCACCCTAACCAAGCCGTTTGGGCAGGTGGTGAATAACGTGGTGCGGTTGGCCCAAGCCGTGCGCCCACCGCAAAGTGGGGCGGTGTTTAAAGCCTGTTTCTTTGATGCCCGCGATACCCTGCACTTTGATCGCAGCAACGCCGAACAGCCCTTTAGCGTGCCGGAGCAGATAAGCCTGCCGTTTGAAGTCGGCGAGGCACCGCCAGAGCAAAGCAGCCGCTTACACTCTTACTTTGAAGATGGCCGCGATCCCGATGAAACCCTCAGCCTGCCCGCCAGCATCATGAGCGAACTGGGGCGGCTGAACTTAATCCACCACACCGGCTGCATCATCTTCGAAGTGCTCGAGGATCACCTGAAGATCCACTCCTGTTTGCGGCTGCTGGATCCCAGCCGTCACGCCGCCTTTAGTGCCTGTTTGGCGCGGATCTTGGCGGCGGTTGATCAGATCGATCAATGTGGGATCGCTGGGTTTATGAAGCTGCCCTACAAAAACACTCGCCAATTTAAGCGGATTGAGCAGCTGCCGCCCCACTATTATCCCAAGGATCCGCGGGTGTTTTTAACCGGCTCAACCGTGGCATCCACGCGGTAACTCGGCGCTGAGCCCGGCACTCGTGCTGTTAACCCGCGCAGCAACAACAAGCCGCCTTGACGTGACGGTACAAAGGCGGCTTGTGGCTTATGGCTTGCGGTTGGCCACAGTGGTTCGCCGCTGCTGCTTCCGTTGCTGGCCGTTAAATCGGCGAGCCCGGCGGCAACGGCAGTGGCTTGTGGATCAACACCACGTTTTCATCTTCTAACCCAGCCAATGCCGCTTGCCCCAATTGGCTTAGCTGTGCCGATAACGGTACTCCGGCACGGCGGGCACGACGCTGCAGTTTTTCTGCGTCTTGCTGCAGGCGCAGCCTCAGTGTGGCGGCCACCTCTGGGCTAAGATCGGCGTGGCGGTACAGCTTCAGGTAGTGATCGATCAGCACCGTGCGTAACCGCGCTTGTTGAGCCCCCTCTTGCCCATCGCGATGATCATCGTGCAGCACTTGTTCGGACAGCTGTTGCAGCAACTCGGTTGCCCCCAGTTGCTCGCCATCAAGCCAACGCTGTTCGGCTAAGCGGTTCAACCGCTGTGGGTTCAGCAGCTGCTGCAACACCACCTGCGCGCCCACTTCAGCCAACCCTTGCAGATCCGGCACCGCGCCCTGACGCCCACTGAAATATTCGCGATTGGCATCGCTGCCATAGTTGGCCGGTAACCACTGTTGCCACAGCGCTTCCGGCACGGTCAGCTGCTCTGGCTGCAACGCGGCCAACAGCGCCGTTAACGCCGCTTGCTGCCACTCGGGGGCGGCGTGACTGCGGCGGCCACTGAGGTAATCGTACTCAACCCCACCCAGCACCTTCGCCACCGCAGCCACCTGATAACGGTGCAACAGGTACAGCGGCACCATCAGCTCGGTCAGTTCGCTGGGGGGTTGCCCCGGCAACAACGCCTGTGGCCCTAGCTGCCCCAGCGCTAACTGGCGGATCTGCAACAGCTGCTCTAAGCGCGCCACCGGATCGGTGCCGTTATCCCACAGGCTGGCTTGCGGCTGGGCGGCCTCTGCCCCGCGGGCGTCGGGATCGCTGATGAACACCAGCCCTCGCTGTTGCGCTTCGGCCACCAGTTCGGCAAAGGATTGTTCGCTGTAGCCAAAGCGAATGGCAAATTTATCCCATTCGCTCACGCCATGTTGATAGCTGTCGGCCAAGGTGATCTGGCCATCGCGCAGGCCAATAT
Organism: uncultured Ferrimonas sp.; assembly: GCF_947489035.1. Classification (GTDB taxonomy): domain Bacteria; phylum Pseudomonadota; class Gammaproteobacteria; order Enterobacterales; family Shewanellaceae; genus Ferrimonas. The sequence continues at coordinate 19,113 of NZ_CANLCI010000019.1, forward strand.
TGGGGTGGGGATAATCCATCACCGATTTATCGCCACTGGCCGAGGCGGCAAAGTTATGCGCCAAGCCGAGGGTATGGCCTATTTCGTGGGCGGCCAGCTGCTTTAAGCGCGCCAAGGCCAGTTGCTGCGACAGGTTGAGTGCCGCACTGCGATCGGCCCAGCCAGCGCTTAGGGCGCGGAAAATTTTGGCGTCTTGCCGCACCCGCAACGAACCAAGGCTGACATGGCCTTTGATGATCTCGCCACTGCGGGGATCGATCAGGGCATCGCCATAAGACCAACCTCGAGTCGAGCGGTGCACCCAGTGGATGATGTTCAGCTGAATGTCTTGCGGATCGGCGCCGTCTGGCAGCAACTCCACCCGAAATGCGTCTTCAAAACCGGCGGCGGCGAAGGCTTGTGTCCACCAGTTGCCGCCTTCCAATAAGGCGCTGCGGTAGGGCTCTGGGGTGGCGTTATCAAGGTAATAGACAATGGGCTTCACCACCGGTGACGACAGCGCACTCGGATCGGTTTTCTGCAAGCGGTGTTTTGGCAGCAGTCGTTGCGCCATGGGGCGATTCAGTGGCTGGGTGTAATCCAGGTGGCTAATGGGAAAGTAACCGGACTGAGGGTGAAATCGCCTTGGGCTCATTGGCTCGTCCGGTAAGGCCACCAGCGAATAACGCAGCCGCACACTGACATGATTTGGATCCGCCGCAACCGCTTGCACCTGCGGCCCCGGTTTGGGGCTAGAGAACGTCAGCTGCACGTCCACATCGCTATTGCGTTCAAAGCTTTTGGCGCTGTTGCTGAGCAGCAACGAACGGGCGCTGTCGAGCGTGAAACTGCCCTGCTTCGCTTGGCTTAAGCGAGTGCTAATGCCGTGGCCATCGCTTAACACCAACGCGCTGTAATCCACTTGGTTGTTGTCGATGGTGCCGATCCACAGCACCGCATCGGCAAAGGCGGTGCGGATCGCCTCTTGTTCGGCGGCGTTACTGCTGCTGCCACGAAACTGGGTATTGAGCTGGCGCAGTAACAGGCGATCGCCATGGCGCTCAAACTGCACCAGTTTGCGCGCGCCAAGCTGGCCTCGATCCAAGCCAATGTCGTTGGCGCCAACGCCGTGAGGTAAGGCGCTCACCCACAACATCGGCTGCTGTAATGGCGGCAATGGCCCTTGCAGCTTGCCGCTGTTATCCACCTGCCACGGCAGCAGTGGTGCCGCCGCCAACGCCGTTGAAAACAACAGCGTGGCTGCGATTAGCATCCGTGCCAACATACTAAAATCCTTATATTTGTGCGTACTTTTAAGCCAGCTTACGCCGCCACTGCCAGAGCGGCAATGGCAACGTTAAGACTTCACGGCTGGCTCGGGTTCCAAGCGCTTCATGCGGCACAAATGGATGCTCACGCCGCAGGCGATGGCCACCAACAACAGCTTCACTGGCAACAGCGGCACGAGGTAGATGCCAATCGAGATGCTGAGCCACAGGCTGACTAAGGTGGTGAGCAGTTGCCGTTTGGTTAAGCCGCGGCGTTCCAAGTAGTTACGCAGCACTGGCCCCAACAAACGGTTGTTGAACAACCACTGCTGGCAGCGCTCGGAGGTGCGGGAGAAACAGAAGGTGGCCAACAGCAGAAATGGCACCGTTGGGATCAGCGGCAAAAACAGGCCAATGGTGCCGCACACCACCGCCAGCCAGCCCAGTGCCAGCAACAGATAACGCATGGGCCCTTGAATTGGCTGCATCAGGCGCTGTGCCCCTTGTTTTTGTTTAACCAGGTGCTGATGGTTTCAAACAGCTGCGGCAACACAATGGGTTTGGTGATGTGATCGTTCATGCCCGCCGCCAAGCTCTTTTCACTGTCGCCGGCCATGGCGTGGGCGGTCATCGCAACGATGGGCAGATCCGGGTGGGTTTTGCGGATCAGCTTGGTGGCTTGCAGGCCATCCATCACTGGCATCTGAATGTCCATCAGCACCAGATCAAACGGCGGTTGCTGCTGCACCATGTCCAACGCTTCTTGGCCGTTTACCGCCAAGCTCACTTGGTAGCCAGCACTCTTCAGCAATTCAATCGCCACCTGTTGGTTAATCAGGTTGTCCTCGACCAACAGAATGTGGTGGCCACCGCGATGTTCGTTGTGGCTTGCCTGCGGTTCTGGCTCGGCGGCATCGGCAAACTGCGCCGCAAAGGCGTTCAGCACCGCATCTTGCAGCGCGGCCTCTTTAAACGGTTTTTGCAGCAGCGCCTGCACCCGCCCCTCTTTCACCTGTTGCTGCACCGATTGGCCACTGTAGGCGGTCATCATTAGGATCTGCGGTTGCAGCTCTAAGTCACCGTTGTTGTACAGCTGATGCAGTTTGTCGGCCACTTGCAGGCCATCCATCTGCGGCATCATCCAATCCAGTAACACCAGCTGTGGTTGATGGCGCTGGGCCTGTCGCAATGCATCTTCGCCATTTTCAGCGGTTTCCACGTTGAAGCCGAGATCGCGCAAGTAGGTGGCGTAGATCTGCAACGCACTGTGGTTATCGTCAACCACCAACGCGGTTAAGCCTTTCAGCTGGCTAGGCAAGGCGCGCCCAGGCAGCTGCGGCGCTTCCACCTGCAGTGCATCAATGGTGAAGCTAAAGGTGGTGCCTTCGCCCACCGCGCTGACGACTTCGATGTCGCCGCCCATCATCGCCACCAAGTGTTTGCAGATCGACAGCCCCAAACCGCTGCCGCCGTACTGCCGCGTTGTCGAGCCATCGGCCTGACTGAAGGCATCAAACAACCGTTGCTGCTGAGTTTGCGTGATGCCGATGCCGGTGTCGCGCACCCAGAATTTCAGGCTCACGCGGCCATCGCTTTCGGTGATGTCTTCGCACCCCAGTTCCACTTCCCCTTGCTGGGTAAATTTCACGGCATTGGACAGCAGATTCACCAGCACCTGCCCCAGCCGCAGTGAATCGCCCATGATGTGCAATCCGGTGCTGATTGGGGCGTACAGCAGCAGTTCAATGCCCTTTTCTTGCGCTTTGATGGCGTTGATAGAGAGCGCATGATCCAGCACTTTTTCCAGCGAGAATTCCCGCTGCTCAAGTTCGAGCTTACCCGCTTCAATTTTCGAGAAATCGAGAATGTCGTTGATGATCCGCAGCAGCGAACCCGCGCTTAACTTGGCTTTTTCTAGGTAATCCTGTTGGCGGTCGTCGACCTGAGTACGCAGGGTCAGTTCCAACATCCCCAATACCGCGTTCATCGGCGTGCGAATTTCGTGGGACATGTTGGCCAAGAATTCACTTTTGGTGCGGTTGGCCAGCTCAGCATCTTGCTTGGCTTCCAGCAGGGTTACTTCGTTCTCTTTCTGCTGGGTGATGTCTTTGTTGGTGCCAAGCAAACGCAGCGGCTCGCCCAGATCGTCAAACTCGACCGCTCGGCCACGGGAGTGGATCCAGTGGTATTCACCGCCCTTGCCACGCAGCCGGTATTCAACGCTAAAGGCCTGCTCTGGGAAGTCGAGGTATTCGTCGATGTAACGCTCAACCCGCTGGCAATCGTCGCTGTGCATCAGGCTATAAAAGGTTTCCACCAGCAGGGGGAACTCATCCGCTTGATAGCCCAACATGGTGTAATAGGCTGGGTTGCAGATCAGCTGATTGGAATCGAGATACCAATCCCACATGCCATCTTCTACGGCATCCATTGCCAGATGGTAACGCTGCTCAGAACGGCGTAACTGCTCTTGTTGTTCGGCATCGCGGGTGATGTCGCGCCATACCGAAATCAACCCCAGCAGTTCGCCACGGCGGTTGTAGAACGGCAAGCGCAGCGCATCCAACAGCAGCATTTTGCCATCGATGGCCACCCGTTCTTGGTAGCGATCCGGCGCTCGCTTTTCCAGTAACAGCAGATCATCTTGGGCTTGGCGTGCCGCCCGTGGCGATGGGTCAATTTCCGTTACCGCGCAGCCGATGATCTCCGATTCACTCTGGCCCAGCATCCGTTCGGCGGCTTTGTTGCAGCCAAGATAACGGCCCGAGGTGTCTTTAAACACGATCGCTTCGGGAATGGCGTCAATCAAGCTGCGCATTAATGAGAAGTCCCGTTCACGCTGCTCGTTGGCTAAGCGTAAGCGTTCGGTGCGTTTGGCCACCAACTTATCCAAGCGCCGATTCTGCTCAGCCAGGTAGTGGGTGTATTGCTGATTCTCTTCAAAGGTGCGCGAGATCAGCTCAAACCACGCTTCCCAGCCGGGTTGCACCCGCCGTGGCGGTTGCTGTGGTTTTTCGGCGCTGCGCTCGAGGTGAGTCAGCAGCCGCGCGGCGGGGCTAACAAAAGCACGGCGCGTTAAATAGTGCACCGCGGTAACCAACACCGACAAGGCGATGATCACCGTAATAAAGGTGGATTCCAGTTGGCCGATGGCGGGCTCGACCAGCTCAGCTTCGGGCTGCAGGAACAGCAGTCGCCACGGCGCCACTTCCATCGACATCGAGCGCAGGTAATATTCGTTGCTGATGCGGCCATCGGGGCTGTTCATCAACTCGCTCACCGGCACACTGTTGAGCTCCGGAGGCAGCTTTTGGCTTAGCTGATAGGTTCGCACCACCGGCTCGGTGTGCATCTGTGGGTAGGTCAGCAAGTTGTTGTCGTCATCCAGCAATAAGACGGTGCCATCAACTTCAAAGTAACGATCGATCTGGTTGGCCAGGGTTGAGAGTTCGATGTCTAAAAACAGGGCACCAAGGAACTGATCCTCAAGATAAACCGGCATCCCCAACGTGGTGATCAACTGGCCACTGCCATCGCGTCGAACTTCGCTCCAAAACAAATCTCGTTCGGGATTTTGCGCCGGTTGCGCCAGCTTAAATAGCGGCGAATTCAAAATGCTGCGGTTGAAGTTGTCCTGCCCCTGTGGCCACGGATAGACCGACATCATCCGCTGCGCCGAAATGTAATAGATCTGCGACGCTTTTGAGGCCATCTGCGACGCCACCGGAAAGGTCAGCGACATCTGATGCAGCATATCCAGCTCGAAATAGAACTCGGGATCGCGCCCCGACAGCTTACCTTGGCCCGAGATCCGGCCAATGCTGTTGCTCATATCAAGGCTGTCGAAGGATTCCAACGCAAAGTATTCGCCATCGCTGCCAAAGCGCGCCAGATCCGGGAACGGGCTCACCCGCGTCATCCGCGCCATGGTGAGATGATTCACCGCAAAATTGTTCAGCGACTGCAGCGTACGCACACTGGTTTCCAGCAGCATATCAACCTGATGGGCGTGCTGAGTGATGCGGCCATACTTGGCGGCCATCAGTTGCTGTTTCTTGTTGTCGTAATCTAAACCGGCGGTAACCAAGGCCAGCAGTACTACCCCAAGATAGGTGTAGAACACCGCTTTGTTATATCGACGGAGAATGGGCAATTTCACAGGCTAAACAAGGCAAATAGTGTTGGTTTACCGCAGTGTATCAGATGGATTGTGGAAGACGTTACCCAAGCGATGTGGTTGCTGCTTTGGCTCGGTGGCGGATCCAATGGGCTGCCGTTGGGATGCATAAGGGCGTAGCCGTGAGCCGCGGCGGTTTACCTGACTCATCAACCAGCCGATCCCCGACAGCAACCGGCGTGCACGTTGTTGGGTAAGCGTAAGAACCGCTCGTCAATCGGATCAGAACAGCAGCACACCGCGCCATCCCATCAGTTGTGGGTTAGCGAAACACCCATTCGCTCACTTGAAGATTGAATCAAGCTCTTTCCCCACCACATTTCGCCTGATGATGCCCGCTTGAGTGGCCTTATTAATAAGGTGGGTTCGGTTTCTGGCGCCGAACTTCTTCTTCATGGTGTCACTATGGTAAAGCACCCCAGGCTCAGACAGGTTCATTGTTGCAGCAATCACCTCAGTTGATTCCCCTTCCGCCAACAGACTCAACACTTCATCACCTTTGGTGCTAATTCGTTTTTGGTTCACCCATGGGGTTAACCTGTCTGAAAACGTCAGCAACAGCTGTTCTTGAGCTTGTGCTTAGGAAAGTGATCCGCAGCAGAAATTGGCCAAGTAACGCAGGAGCAGTATCACGCACATTTATCATGGTTATTGCTGCGAATGGTTTTACCCAAGCAGCGCAAGCGCTCGTGGAGCGCTGAGTTAATCTTGAAAAGGAGACGCGTAAACGCGCAGCAATTTGTCGTTAACCCCACAGTGATCCGTTTCTGTGGGTGACTGATGACTGATGACTGATGACTGATGACTGATGACTGATGACTGATGACCATGACGAGGGCTCTAATATCACCGGCAATAAGATTGATCTTATTGATGCGCCCTCTTAAAGGGAAAAGCTAAAGAGAAACGAGCTCACACGAACGGTTAACTAGATATTTCCACTCTGAATTAACCCGTTCAAAACAATGCTCAGGAACAGTTTAAAATAACCCCTTCCTGAGCAGAGCATCGGTTTGCCTACAGGTTTTCTTCCGCAAACGAAGCCAAACGGGAACGCACCACTCCATCAAGGTAGATATTGGCGCTGCCTTCAAACGTTTTAAAGCGCTCAACCAAATAGGTCAGTCCCGAGGTGACGGCGGTTAAGTAGTCGGAATCGATTTGCGCTAAGTTGCCACTGCACACCAACTTGCTGCCCTCGCCCATGCGGGTGATCAGCGTTTTCAGCTGCGATGGCGTTAAGTTTTGGCACTCATCCAACAACACGAAACTGTTTTGGATCGAACGGCCGCGCATGAAGTTCACCGACTTAAACTGGATGTTGGCCTTATCCATAATGTATTGCAGGCTGCCCGATGGGCTTTCATCGTGCTTGTGCAGCACTTCAAGCGTATCGGTCACCGCCGCCAGCCACGGCATCATTTTTTCCTCTTCGGTGCCCGGCAAGAAGCCAATCGATTCGGCAATTTCGGGGGTATTGCGGGTAACGATAACTCGGTCGTAACGGTGCTGCTCTACCACTTGTTCTAATGCGGCGGCCAGTGCCAACAGAGTTTTCCCCGATCCCGCCGGCCCCGTTAGGATCACCACATCAATGCTGGGATCCAGCAGCGCCTGCAAGGCCATGCCTTGGTAGATGTTTTTTGGGGTAATGCCCCAAGCGCGGTAATGCATCAGCCGTTCGCGGCCAAAATCACGCAAGGTAACGTGCTGCTTATCAATGGCCATCACTTGGCCGCAGAACTCCTCGCCGTCATCCAGCAGATATTGATTCAGGTACAGTGCTTCTTCCCCCAGCTGATCCAGCGCAATGCGGTGCTCGGCAAACTGCCCCTGCTGACGGGTCTCTACCTGCTGCACTGATTGCCAAAAATCCCCTTGCAACTGGATAAACCCTTTGGCCAGATAGCGAATGTCGTCCACCAGTTGGTCGCTGCGGTAATCCTCTACCTGCGCCAACCCAGCCCCTTTGGCCTTAATCCGCATGTTGATGTCTTTGGTTACCAGCACCACCGGCCGTGGTTGCCGCTGCTGTTGCAGATACAAGGCGCTATTGATGATGAGGTTGTCGTTATTGCTGGCCGGCAGCACGGGGGCCGTGCCCAAATCGACCTGGTGATCGGCAAAAATCAGCAATTTACCGCGGGGAATGTCGTGTTCGGTGGTGGCCAGTGGCACCCCCGCCAACAGCTGTTCCGGGGTGGCCGCACCAACGCAATCTTCTAAGGTACGGATGGCAATACGGGCATCCCGGGCCACGTCTCTTTTGCGATCTTTTATCTGGTCGAGCTCTTCCAGAACGGTCATCGGAACCACCACATCGTGCTCGTCAAACGAGTAGATGGCGAGGGGTTCGTGCAACAACACATTGGTATCCAGAACAAACAGCTTTTTCTCAGACTGAACCATGGCGCCTCCGCTATGCTTTATACCCATATTCGTCACGACAGCTATCTGGCAAAGGCGGTTCTAGAGCGCCTCTCGAAGCGCATTTCGAACGCCCATCGCAATTTCAACATGCCAGAACGATTAGCCTTTGACCACATAAAATAAGCAGATGATTGCATGGTAAAATTTGGGTAAGATACGCGCCTTTTTTGCCCCTGCAATTTGCTCATCAGGAGTTCCCCCGTCTATGTCCTTTGCTTTAGGTCAACGCTGGATCAGCGACACCGAATCTGATCTGGGCCTCGGCACCGTTGTTGCCATCGAGGGTCGCATGGTCACCGTGCTGTTTCCGGCCACCGGCGATAACCGCCTGTTCTCTATTTTAGAAGCTCCCCTCACTCGGGTGGTGTTTAACCAAGGCGATGAGATCACCAGCCACGAAGGCTGGAAGATGACGGTCGATACCATTGAAGAGAAGGATCAGCTGATCTGTTACCACGGCAGCCGCGTTGACGACGGCGCAGCCGTAAGCCTGCGCGAAACCATGCTGGACCATCAGATCCGCTTTAATAAGCCGCAAGATCGCCTGTTTGCCGGTCAGATCGATCGAATGGAACACTTTGTTACCCGCTACTTATGTCAGCAGCAGCGCCACGCCATGCAGCAAAACAGCTTGCGGGCACTGCAAGGGCCACGAGCGGGGCTGATCCCGCACCAGCTCTACATCGCCAACGAAGTGGGCCAGCGTCACGCGCCACGGGTATTACTGGCCGATGAAGTGGGCTTGGGTAAAACCATTGAAGCGGGCCACATCCTGCATCAGCAACTGCTCAGCGGCCGCGCTGAACGGGTGCTGATCTTGGTGCCAGAGAACCTGCAACACCAATGGCTGGTAGAGATGTTGCGCCGCTTCAACCTGCGCTTTTCACTGTTTGATGAAGAGCGTTGCATCGAATCCTTGGCCGACAGCGATAACCCGTTTGATACCGAACAACTGATCATCTGCTCGCTGGATCTGCTGCGCCGCAAGAAGCGGTTTGAGCAAGCGCTCGACGCCAGCTGGGATCTGCTGATTGTCGATGAAGCCCACCACCTAGAATGGAGCGAAGACAAACCCAGCCGCGCCTACCAAGTGGTGGAATCCTTAGCCGAAGAGGTGCCTGGGGTACTGCTGCTCACCGCCACCCCAGATCAGCTCGGCCACCAGAGTCACTTTGCCCGTCTGCGCCTGCTCGATCCGGATCGCTTCTACGATTACGACGCCTTCCTGGCCGAGGAGCAAGCCTACCAGCAGGTGGCCGATGCCGCGGAATCGCTGCTTGAGCAACGCCCAGTCAGCGCCGAGGAAGCCAACAGCTTAACCGCTTTGCTGCCAGAGCAAGATCTCAGCAGCGCCTTAGCCGCCATCGCCAGCGGCGATGAAGCCGCCCGCGATAAACTGCTGCGGGATCTGCTGGATCGCCACGGCACCGGCCGGGTGTTGTTCCGTAACACCCGCGCAGGGGTTTCCGGCTTTACCGCCCGCCAGCTCAACCGCCATGAAGTGGCGCTGCCCGCCCAGTACGCCACCGCCGTTAAGGTGTCGAACATGTTTGGCGGCGCCAACACCACCGAACAACAGGTGATCAACAACCTCTACCCAGAAAAACTGTACCAGCAGTTTGAAGGGGATAAAGGCAACGCCTCGTGGTGGCAGTTTGATACCCGCGTAAACTGGCTGCTGGAGTTCTTAAAAGCCAACCGCTCGAAGAAGGTGCTGGTGATCGCCTCACAAGCGGCCACGGCGCTGCAGCTGGAAGAAGCCCTGCGTACCCGTGAAGGCATTCAAGCAGGGGTGTTCCACGAAGGCATGTCGATTTTAGAACGCGACAAAACCGCCGCCTACTTCGCCCAAAGCGAAGGTGGCGCACAGGTGATGATCTGTTCTGAGATCGGCTCTGAAGGCCGTAACTTCCAGTTCGCCCACAACTTGGTGATGTTCGATCTGCCGCAAAACCCCGATCTGCTCGAGCAGCGCATCGGTCGTTTGGATCGCATCGGTCAGAACCACGATGTGCAGATCCACGTGCCTTACATCACCGACAGCGCCCAGCAACACCTGCTGGAGTGGTTTGATCGCGGCATGGACGCGTTTGAACACAACTGCCAAGGCGGCCACCTGATCTACAACGAGTTCAGCGAGCAACTGGTTGAAGTGCTGTCGGGCAAAACCGAACAGCTTGAAGCGTTGATCAACGCCACTTCCGCCCGTGCCGCCGAGCACAAAGCGGCACTGGAAGCCGGCCGCGATCGCCTGCTGGAGATCAACTCCAACGGCGGCAAGCAAGCCGACGCTTTGGTGCAACAACTTGAGCAGGCCGACGACGACACCGACTTCATCAGCTTTATGCTGAAGCTGTGGGATGTGATCGGGGTGCATCAGGACGACCGCGGTGAAAACGCCGTTGTCTTGCGCCCAACCGAACACATGCTGTTCCCAAGTTACCCCGGCTTGCCGGACGATGGCTGTTCCATCACCTTCGACCGCGATACCGCCCTATCCCGCGACGATTTCCAGTTCATCACCTCAGCGCACCCGATGGTGGCGGCCGGCATCGACTTGGTCACCAGCAGCGAAACCGGCTGTACTGGCGTTTCGCTGCTGAAGAACAAAGCCCTGCCCGCCGGCACCTTGTTCCTAGAGATGATCTACGTTGCTGAAGCGATCGCACCGGCCGAAGCGCAGCTGGGCCGATTCCTGCCGCCAACGCCAATCCGCATGTTGATGGACAAAACCGGTAAGGATCTGGGGCAGAACATCGACTTCCACAGCTTCAACCGCCAATTGGTGCCCATCAACCGTCACACCGGCTCGAAGTTAGTGTCGGCGTCGCAATCGGTGCTGCACCCGCTGATCGCCGCCGCTGAAGCCCAAGTGGCCGAGCAGCTCGCCGCGTTGGTCAGCGGCGCGGAACAAAAAGCGGAGCAAGAGTTAGGCGGCGAGCTCGAACGCCTGCAGGCGCTTAAAGCGGTTAACCCGAACATTCGTGATGCCGAGCTGGATGCCCTGCGTGAACAGATGAACATGGTTAAAGCCCACTTGGCGCGCGCGCAAATTCAACTGGATGCCATCCGCTTGATTGTGGTGACCCCAGAGTAACCACCCGCACTGTGCAAAAAGGCGCTCAATTGAGCGCCTTTTTTGTGTCTACTCAATGAGTTAATCGCAACACCCTACGGGCAATCACTGACACACCATGCAGTCGGTGACGATTGTGAGCTGTGACCGTTGTTGCCACGGTTGTCACGGTTGTGGCGACAACTCAGACAAGGACGACACCAATGAAATATACAGTAACCGCACTGTTCGCTGCCGCTTTGCTTAGCGCAGCGACTACACTCAGCAGAGCTTGGTCGGTGTGGCTCTAGAAGAAGATGACTATCAAGTTACCGGTCGCTCTGTCCTGCCCAATCAGATCCATCTTGGTGCTCACTTCAGTCAGTTTGATCCCGGCCCAGCTGAGCTCAGCAGCTATGGCGTTGAACTGGGTTATTTCCTCTCTGAGCAGGCACAAGCGGCGCTGTACTACAACGAATTTGATTTCAACCGCTACGGCGTGCGTGACCAACACTGCCTGCCGCTAAACCACGTCCACGGCGTCGACTTTCGGGCTTAATACGAAGGCGGTGACGGCGAAGACTTGCTTGGCGCGTGTGCCGATCTGTACCTCCTGTCGCAGTGGAGTATCGGGGCGAGCGACTGTCATAGCGGTGGTGACGGCGACTTCAATATGCAAACAACCTACTGGCTGCAGTTGACCACCCGCGCGGCGGTGGAAATCAGTGTCGCCAGTGCCGATGATTTTAATGACGCGATTTACAACATTAACTGCAACTGTCGCTTCTAAGCCGACGGTGTGCTGGCGCTTCGCGCTGGCACTGCAGCAACTAATTCCCTCCCGAGTTGGCTCTGCCCTTGCACCTCTGTATCTAAGCGCCTAAAATCGCGGCGAAATCCAATTTTAGGAGGCCGATATGGACCCCATTCCCAGTCCCAGGTGGGATGAGATAACCGAACCGTGCAACAATTACCTTCGGTAAGCAGAGTCCATATCTGATAGGGATCGCCTCCCTGCTGCTCTGCTTCCGACCTTCGGAGGTGGACCATGCAAAAAGCGCAACTTTTTGCCACCCTTAGCGAACTACTCGCTGCCAGTGATAAGCGCGCCATTCGCGCGGAACTGGAACACATGCACGCGGCCGACTTTGCTTTGGCCGTGGACGAATTTGATGCAACCGGCGCGGCCACGCTGCTGGATCTGCTGTCGCTGCCGGATCACGCCGAGGTGTTTGCCTACCTCGATCCGCAAAAGCAGGCAGACATCGCTGAATCAATGCCCCGCAACGAACTGGCGGCGCTGTTCTCGCAGATGGAATCCGACGAACGGGCGGATCTGTTTAATCAACTCTCCAAACAGCAACAACAAGCGCTGCTGCCGGGCCTAGCCCAGGCAGAGCGGGAAGATGTGCGTAAACTGGCGTCCTACCCGGAAAAAACCGCTGGGGCGATGATGAGCTCGGATTACGCGACCTTGCGCAGCCACTGGCCGATCCGCAAAGCGTTGCAGCGTTTACGCTTGGAAGCCCCAGACAAAGAGACCATCTACCAAACCTACGTGATCGACGGCGACCGCCAACTGGTGGGCACCATCTCGTTACGGGAACTGATCCTCTCTAATCCTGAACGGCTGGTGGCCGACATCATGCTGACCGACGTGCTGTTTGTGCGGGTGGATGAAGACCAAGAAGACGTATCCGACAAAATTCGCCACTACGATCTGTTGGCGCTGCCGGTGCTGGACAGCAACGACCGACTGGTGGGGATCTGTACCTACGATGACGCCATGGATGCGGTGGTTGAAGAAGCCACCGAAGATGCGCAGAAGTCCGCTTCGGTCGCCGCCTTGGACTCCACCATGGATAAGGTCGGCAAGTGGGAGCTGTACCGTAAACGCATCGGCTGGCTGATTTTATTGGTGTTCGGCTCGTTGCTCAGCGGCGCGGGCATTGCCCATTACGAGCAAGTGATTGCCGCCAATGTCGCGCTGGTGTTCTTTATGCCGCTGCTGGTGGGCTCTGGCGGTAATGCCGGCTCGCAGGCCGCCGCCCTAATGGTGCGGGCGCTGGCCACCGGCGAAGTGGAACTGAAAGATTGGCTTGGGGTGCTCGGGCGGGAAGTGCTGGTGGCTGGGGGCTTAGGCTTAACCATGGGCGCGGTAGTCGCGGGCTTAGGCTGGTTCCGGGGCGGCCCTGAGATCGCCTTGGTGGTGACCATGGCGATGATCTGCGTGGTGATGGCCGGTTCGTTGATTGGCTTATCGCTGCCGTTTTTGCTGTCGCGGGTGAACCTGGATCCCGCCACCGCCTCGGGCCCACTGGTTACCACCATTGTCGATGCCACGGGCATGGTGATCTACTTAGGCTTTGCCAGTACCGTACTGGGGTTGTCGATGCCATAGGGCATCCCCCTATCGAGTCACGCCGCTATGGCGCCCACACAAAAACGCCGCGATGAGTGCTCATCGCGGCGTTTTTCGTTGGCTTAGGGCTTAGGGCTTAGGGCTTAGGGCTTAGGCGCCAAGCTTAACCAGCGGCAGCGCCATCACGCTACGCTGATCCACATCCACCTCGCCAATGGTCACTTTGATGGTGTCCGCCACGCTCAGCTGCAGCTGGTCGTCAAAGCTGGCTTGGGCGGCATCGCCGTTGATCTGCAAGCGCGCTTTATCAACGCTCAGATGGCTGGCAGGGATAAACGCTACGGCGCCATTCTCTTCCAGTTTCACCCGCACGCCGCCGCGATTGATGTCGATGATCTTGCCGCTGAATTCGGTGCTAGAACCGGATTCTGCCTTCAGGTAACGGGCGTAAAGCCAATCGCCTACGTGGCGTTCGCACATGCGGTGCAATTTACGCATCTTCGCCAGCTGCTCGAGCAGAGGCTCATCCACCTGCTGCTGTGGCTCCGCTTGGGTGATCGCCGCCTTCAGTAAGCGGTGATTGACCATGTCGCTGTACTTACGAATTGGCGAGGTCCAGGTGGCGTAGCCCTCTAAGCCCATGCCAAAGTGTGGTTTCGGCGTGCCCGCCACCTCAGCAAAGGCCTGCAGCTTGCGTACCCGTGCATCCAAGTAACCGGTGTCTTGCTTATCCAGTACTCGGCGCAAGGCGCAGTAACCGCCCATGGTCAGCAGCTGTTCGGCGTCAAAGCTCAGGTGATGCTGCTGCAGCAGTTCCACCACTTGACCAATGCGCTCTGGATCCAAGCCCGCGTGGGCGTTAAATACCCCTTGGCCCACGGTCGCCGCCAACCGTTCAGCGCAAGCGGCGTTAGCAACAATCATGCACTCTTCCACAATGCGGTTGGCGGTGCGGCGCTGATCCACGTGAATGTTCAGCACGTTGCCGTTGTCGTCCACTTCAAAGCGGTAATCCGGCTGATCGGGGAACACCAGCGCATTTTGCTTGCGCCAGTTGCTGCGGGCGTTCGCCAACAGGTGCAGCTGCTGCACTTGCTCTGCAATCACCGGATTGGCTGGCTGCCATGCGGCCTCGACGCCGTCTAAGTGATCCGACACTTTGTCGTAGGCCAACTTGCCCTGCGACCGAATGCTCGCCAGGAAAAATTCAGCACCGCTTTGCAGCTCACCTGCAGCGCTAACTTGAATGTGGGCACACAGCGCCGGGCGATCTTCGCCTTCCACCAAGGAACACAGCTCATCGGCCAGCTGGCGCGGCAACATCGGCACGTTATAACCCGGCAGGTATTGGGTTAAACAGCGTTTAAAGGCTTCTTGATCGACCGCATCGCCCGGTTGGATGTAGGCGGTTGGATCGGCAATGGCCACGGTTAAGCGCCAGCCATTGTCCTGCGGTTCAATGTACAGCGCGTCATCCATGTCTTTGGTGGACTCGGCATCGATGGTCACAAACGGCAACGCGGTCAGATCTTGTCGTGGCGCCTCGTCCAGCTGCCAGTTGGCCGGATCTTGCGGTTCCACCTTGGCCAAATCGTGCTTCGCCAAGATCACCCACCATGGCACGTGCGGATCGTCATTGGCGGCCACAAAGTCGCTGATCTCCGCTTGGAAGCTTTGATCGTCTGGGCGCAGCGGGTGGCGCTTTAAGTGCGCCACCACGTAATCGCCCTCTTTCAGGGACTTTTCATCAATGTGCTTTTTGCAGCGCCCCCGCATGCCCGCGCGCATCATTGGGTGATCTGGCACCACGTTTAAGCGCCCTTTAAACCACTGAACGCGGCCGATAAAGCGGCTTAATCCGGCTTCCAGTAACTGTTCTGGCTCGGCAGAGGTTTTGTCGCCATCGGTACGTAATACCGCGGTAACGCGATCGCCATGAAGCACTTTTTTCATCAATGGCGGCGGCACAAAATGGCTTTCGCCCTTGTCGGTTTCGATAAAGCCAAAGCCTTTGGCGGTGGCTTTGATCTGCCCTTCTACCGTGGGCAGGGTTTCGCGGATCTGCGCTTTTAATTGCTGCAGTAGCGGATTGTCTTGAAACATCGAAGGGATCTCGTGGTTGTGCTGACTAAAATTGGCCTTCTGGCCAAGGCCAGAAAAGCGGCAATTGTACGGGATAGCGGTGAGCGGCGCCAATGGCCCCGCCCCCGTTTGACCGTAAGGGTGAATTAAGACGGCAGTAATGCTGGCTTACTTCAAGTTAACTTCCGGCGATGACAAACCGATGACCCATCAGTTCACTCGATTCTGGCACCGATCCGCCAGAAAGGCGCGCACATTGGCCACCGCAATCGCCAACAGATTTTGCCGTGCTTCCAGTGTCGCCCAAGCGTTATGCGGGGTAATGCTGCAATTGGGGGCGGTTAACAGTGGGTTATCGGCGCTCGGCGGTTCGGTCGACAACACATCCAGTCCGGCGGCGGCAATCACCCCATCTTGCAGTGCTTGCGCCAGATCGGCTTCATTAATTAAACCGCCACGGGCGGTGTTGATCAGCATTGCGCTCGGCTGCATGGTCGCCAGCAACCGCGCATCCACAAACTGGCTGTTGTGCTCGGTTTGCGGGCAGTGCAGACTGACCACATCCGCTTGGGCAAACAGCTGCGCTTGGGTTACCCAACGGTAACCCTCAGGCAGATCGTCACGGCGCTGACGGCTGGTGACCAACACCGGCATATTAAAGCCCCGCGCCATGCGGGCGGCGGCTTGGCCGATGGCGCCAAAGCCCACCACCCCAAAGGTTTTCCCCGCCAGCGCCATTAATGGCGCATTCCAAAAACAAAACTGTTCGCTGGCAAGCCACTGCCCTTGACGAACCGCTTGCTGATGCGGCCCCACTTGACTGGCAAAGTGCAGCAGATGGGCAATGGCCATCTGCGCCACCGATTCCGGCCCATAAGCGGGAATGTTGGTGACCACAATGCCACGCTGGGCGGCGGCAGCCACATCAACCACATTAACGCCGGTCGCCAACACGCCGATGTACTGCAGCCGTGGCAACTGCGCCAACAGCGCCGCATCCAACACCACTTTATTGGTGAGCACGACGGTGGCGTCTTGGGCTCTGGCCACCACCTCATCCGCACGGCTGTTGTCGTACACGGTCAATGATCCCAACTGCGCTAAGGGCGCCCAGCTTAAGTCGCCGGGATTCAAACTGTAGCCATCTAACACCACCAGGCTGGTCATGATCTGCTCCAAATTCAGAGGGACGGGTTAAACAATAAGGCCAGCGTTACAACGCTGGCCTTGAAAGATAAAAACACCACCACACTGGGGATTATTCGCCTTTTTGGGCGCGCACGTATTCCCAGGCGGCTTGGATCTGTTGGCTTTTCTCTTGCGCCACCTTGGCCATCTCTGGCGGCAACCCTTGGCTGGCCAGTTTGTCTGGGTGGTGCTGCGACATCAACTTACGGTAAGCGCGCTTAATGCTTCGCAATTCGTCTTGCTCGCTGACCCCAAGGATCTGACAGGCATCGGCCATGTTCATCCCCGCCTGCTGACCGTGTTGGCCGCCTTTGTGGCGCGCCAACATCTGTTCCAGTTGCGCTCGGTCAAAGCCCAGCTCAACGGCGATCATCTCCAGCAAACGCAGCTCTGCGGCTTGCACTTCCCCATCGGCCAAAGCCACTTGGATCTGGATCTCAACGAACATCATCGCCAGATCACGGCGAAAGCGCAGCGCCATATTGAGCTGTTTCAGCCGTTGCTGCAGCGGATAATCACTGGCTTTGCCGTCGCGAAAGGCCTGCTGCGCCATGGTGCGAACTTGACCACTGAGCCCCAGCTGATCCATCAATGCCGAGGCCAACGCGATGTCTTCTTTGGTGACCTGACCGGTGCTTTTTGCCATGTGTCCCATCACCGCAAAGGTGGTGTGGAAGAATGGATTCGGCCCACGGGAACGGCGTGCATCAATAAAACGGTGGCCCAAATACAGGCCAATTAACGCGCCAAACCACTTGCCCATCATAAAGCCGATACCGGCGCCGATAAGCTTACCCCAAATGCGCATTAAGCTGTTTCTCCAACTGTTGTAATCGTGCCACGGTGCCCACATCGCACCATGGTTCATCAATCAATTGGCCGCTAATGCGGCCACGGTTCATGTGCTGTTTTAGTAGCGGCCCCAAAGCGAAGCGACCGGGCTGACAAGCGGCAAACAGCTGCGGATCCAGCACCGCACAACCGCTGTAGGTGAATCGGTTTTCACCACGGGCGGCCACCACTCCAGCGTGCAGGGCAAAGTCGCCATTGGGATTGTGATCCGGATTGGGCACCAACAACAGGTGCGCCAATTGCCCCGCGGGCAGCGCTAAAGTGTGCCACGGGTAAGGGCAGTAGACATCCCCATTGAGCAACAAAAACGGCTCGGCTCCCAATAACGACAACGCCTTATGAATGCCGCCACCGGTTTCCAGCACTTGGCCGCGTTCGTCACTGTAGCGAATAGACAGCCCCCAGCGGCTGCCGTTCCCCAGAGTGGCCGCTAATTGCTCGCCTAAATGCCCCTGATTGATCACCACTTCGGTTATCCCCGCCGCGGCCAGGTTTTCCAAGTGATGCACAATCAGTGGCTTACCCTGCAATGGGATCAACGGCTTAGGGGTAGTGTCAGTCAACGGGCGCATCCGTTCGCCCCGTCCAGCGGCTAAGATCATCGCTTTCATGGCTGCGCCTGCGCTAAGCGTGGCTTGGCCTCGGCCGCTAACCAGTTGGCCAAGTCAAGGGTGTCTGGGTGGCGTTGCCCCACGCTGATCAGGTAATCCAACACCCGGGGCAGATCCGCCAGGTAGCCCGATTTGCCATCACGATGGTGCAAACGGGCAAAGATCCCCGCGGCCTTGAGATGACGTTGCATCCCCATCAGATCAAACCAGCGACCAAACTGCTCGGCCGAAACGTTGGGCGACAACAACTGCGCCTGCACCAACGCCGCTCGGTGCTCCGCCAGCAGCGGTTGCAGCTGCGCTTCGTCTAAGTGCAGGTAACAGTCTCGCAGCAGCGACACCGGATCGTAACTGATGGGGCCAATCACCGCACCTTGGTAGTCAATCAGCGCCAGCTCTTGTGCCACCACCATCAAGTTACGGCTGTGAAAATCCCGATGCACCGCAACTTGCGGCTGCGCTAACGCACTGGCGACTAAGGCATCGCAACTGGCTTGCCAGCATGCGGGCAGCGGCAATTTAAGGTGCGTTTGCAACAACCATTGCGGGAAGATCGTCAACTCGGTACGCAACATCTGGGCGCTGTAAGCGGGCAACGGCCCCTGCTCGGTCGCGCTCACCTGCGCCAAAGTTGGCAGCATCGCCAACGCCTGTCGGTACCACGATTGCGGCCGAGGCTCGATCAATCGTTGGTACAGGTGGGTGTCGCCCAGATCCGACAAACACAAAAAGCCCTGTTCCAGATCCTGCGCCAGCAACTGCGGTACCGGCAGCCCCGCCGCTGTCAGTGCCTGGGTCATGGCCACAAAGGGACGGCAATCCTCTTGCTGCGGCGGGGCATCCATGGCGATTTCGCTGCGGCCATTACGCTGGTAGCGAAAATAACGGCGAAAGCTGGCATCGGCAAAAATCGGCTGTGGCGGCGCGAACGATTGTTGCCAATTCTGCTCTAACCAACGGTGCAAACTTTGCGCTCTAAGGTCTGCCGTCATCCGGCCCCCTAACGTAGTAGAATCGTTAAAATTGCTTTATCATACCGGAGTTTTTGTGCTGACAAAGACGCCGGTGTGGAATTGTCAGCAAAACCTTCATAGGCTCAGTATTTGCCCGCCCATGGACGGTTATCGCTTACCGATGTTTGATTATTTTGGGACCTCATGCGTTTTTCCCTGATCTTAGCTATTAGCTGTATCCCTTTTGCCTCGTGGGCAACCACCATTGAGCAGAGCCAGTGCATCGCCCCGATCCCAGCAGGGATCGCCTCTGAACAGCCGCATCAAGGCGATAGCAACGATCCTGCCATTCGGGTGAATGCCGATCGCAGCCAAGCGGTGGCCGGCGACAGCGCCACCTTTACCGGTAAAGTCGAGCTGCTCCAAGGTGCCCGTCGGATCCGCACCGAAAACGCCGGTGTGAATCAGCAAGATCGCACCTTTTCAGCCAGCGGTGGCCTGATCTATGAAGATCCCGACGTTACCATTAGCGCGCAAACCCTTAACGCCGATGTGGACGCCAACCAAGCGGAGCTCAGCCAAGCACGCTATTGGTTGAATGGCCAACAGGTGCATGGCACCGCGCAGTTGTTAGAGATCCAGCAAAACAACGACATCGAATTAACCAATGCCACCTTCACGACCTGTGCCGAAGCAGAACCGGCATGGGAGCTTGAAGCGGAGTCGATCACTCTCGACAGCGCCACCGAATGGGGCGAGATCTGGCATGCCAAGGTCAATATGTTTGGGGTGCCGGTGTTCTACGTGCCGTACATGACCGTGCCGGTCACCGACAAACGCAAAAGCGGCTTTTTATTCCCAAGCCTGAGCTCCAGCTCAAAAAATGGCATCGACGTCAGCGTGCCCTACTACTGGAACATCGCGCCGAACTTGGACGCGACCTTAACCACCCAGTACATGAGCAAGCGCGGCACCTTCTTCAGCGGCATTGGTCGCTACCTGCAGCCGTGGGGCGCAGGACAGGTGAATTTAGAGTACATCGGCAACGATCGCCTGACCGCCAACAACGACGAACGTTACCTGTTTCATATTGAGCACGCGGGGCGCTTAGACGAAAACTGGCGCCTGTACGCCGACTATACCCACATCAGTGACGACAACTACTTCACCGATCTGGACAGCAGCGTCAACGATGCCACCGATAACCAGATCAGCCGTGAAGGGGAAGTGTCCTACTTCAACGACAACTGGAACATGGCGCTGAAGGTGCAAGACATCGAAGTGCTCGGTGACGTAGAGCGGCCCTTTCAGGTGATGCCCAGCCTGAATTTTAACTACTACCAATACGATTTAGCTGCGGGATTGAAGTTTGATTTCAACACTGAACTGACCAACTTCGCCCATCGCGACGATGAACACCTCACCGCCACCCGCTGGCACTTTGAGCCCACGTTAACCCTGCCCTACCAAACCCCGGAAGGGGGCGTAACGGCGGAAGTGAAGCTGATGCAGACCTTCTATCAGCAGGACGATCCTAGCGATGTGCTCGACAGTGCCGTCAGCCGTACCCTGCCGCAACTGCGCTTGCATGGGCAGGTCAACTTTGAGCGCGATTTCAGCCTTGGTGGCAACCGCTACCTGCAAACCCTAGAGCCGCAGATCCAGTACCTGTACGTGCCCTACGAGGATCAGTCCGACATCGGTTTGTACGACACCGCCCTGCTGCAAGAAGATTACCTCGGTTTGTTCCGCGACCGTCGCTTCAGTGGCTTGGATCGGATCTCCGACGCCAACCAGCTGACCGTCGGCCTCTCAAGCCGCATTCTCGATAACGGTTTGCACGAAACCGCCGAGCTGTCCATTGGCCAAATTTTTTACTTCCAAGACGCCGAGCTGACCCTAAACAACAGCAACGAACGTCGCACTCAGTCCAGCTCCGCCTTGGCGGTGGAAGGCCAATGGCAGATCAACAAACGCTGGTACACCGAAGCTTCGCTGCAATTTGATAGCCAAAGCGGCGACACCAACAAAAGTGAACTGTTGCTCAATTATCAGGTCGATGACAATAGGCTGGTGCAGTTGTCTCACCGCTATGTGCCGGATCTGGGCACCGACGAGAACGGTCGCAGCATCGACATCAGTCAAACCGGCATGCGCGCCACGTGGCCCGTTGCCAAAGACATCTACTTTGTCGGTAACTACTACTACGACACCAACTTAAGTCGGTCGATTGAAACCTACGCAGGCTTGCAGTACGAGTCCTGTTGTTGGGCGATTCAGCTGGCCTACTACCGCGAGTTGAACACCAACTACGAAGGCGAAGACTTCACCACCATCAGCCAATCCAATGAGTTTGATAGTGGCATTCGCCTTAACTTCGTCTTAAAAGGCCTGGGCTCAACCGGCCCGCTGGGCGTTAAGGCGATGCGTGACGAAGGTCAGTTCAATTTCCGCAAGCCGTACTACTTACGCAACTGATAACAAAGACGTGATAAAGTGCAACCCGCAGCGACCACGCTGACTATTGCCAGGATGGAAAACAATAATGAGAGTTCGTAATACCTTACTTGCTGCTGTACTCGTGCCAATGCTGGCTTGGGCGGCACCACAGCCACTGGATAGCGTTGCCGTATTGGTGAACGATGGCATCATTCTGGATAGTGAAATCCAAGAGCGACTGCAGTCCGTGAAACTCAAAGCCATCCAAGCGGGGCAAAAGTTGCCGTCGGAGCAAGCGCTGCGTACTCAGGTAATCGAACGCTTAATCAGCGAGTCACTGCAACTGCAAATGGCCGAGCGCATGGGGCTGGTGATCAGCGATACCCAGCTGGATCAAACCCTGACCAACATGGCCGCAGAACAGAAACAGAACCTCGACCAATTCCGTGCCAGCGTTGAAGCAAAGGGCGGCAACTACGCCGCTTATCGCGAACAGATCCGCCACGAAATCACCATCGGTCAGGTGCAGCGCATTCAAGTGCAGCGCCGGATCCAAGTGTCGCCTCAAGAGATTGACACCCTGGTTAAGCTGATCAAAGAACAGGGGCTGCAAACCGCCGAGTTCCACGTTGGTCACATCTTGGTGGACTTCGCCAACGATGAAAACGGCGCTCGTGAGCGTGCCGAAAAAGTCATGAAACTGCTGAACAACGGCGCCGACTTTAAAAACACCGCCTTAGCGGCGTCCTCGGGCCCGAAAGCACTGGAAGGTGGCGACTGGGGCTTTATGAACGTCAACGCCATGCCGACCCTGTTTGCTGAAGTAGTAACCGATGCCAAAGCCGGTGACATCATCGGCCCGATCAAAGGCAGCGCCGGTTTCCACATCGTTAAAGTCTTTGAAACCCGTGGCATTCAAACCAAAGAAGTGGCCGAGCTGAGCTCACGCCATATCCTACTGAAGCCATCGCCGATCCTAAGCGAAGACATGGCGCAGCAGATGCTAACCGACTTTTTGGCGCAAGTTGCCGCGGGCGAAGCCGACTTTGCTGATCTGGCCGAACAACATTCTGACGATCCCGGCTCCGCCGCTCGCGGTGGCAATCTGGGCTGGGCCGATCCCAACATGTACGTACCGGCGTTCCGCGATACCCTTAATCGCCTGAAGCCTGGTGAGTTCTCTAAGCCGTTTCGTTCTAGCCACGGCTGGCACGTTGTGCAGCTACTCGAAAAGCGCACCACCGATGCCACCGCCAGCGTCAACAGCGATCGCGCTTACCAGCTGCTGTTCCGTCGTAAATTCGCCGAACAAGCACAGAGCTGGCAGAACGAGATGCGCTCTAACGCGTACATCGAAGTGCTTAACAACAACTCATGAGCCTTCGTATTGCGATAACCCCAGGTGAACCCGCGGGGATCGGCCCTGATCTTGTGGTGCAAATTGCCCAGCAAGCCTGGCCGGTCGAACTGGTGGTCTGTGCCGATCCAAATCTGATGACCCAGCGCGCCAAAGCGCTGGGGTTGCCGTTAGCGCTGCAACCTTATCAACCGTCACAGCCAGCTCAGCCCCAAGCCGCAGGTACCTTAACCATCGCCCCAACGGCCATGATGCAACCGTGCCAAGCGGGCGTTCTGCACGAAGCCAACAGCGCTTATGTGGTGGAAACCCTGCGCTTTGCCTGTGAACGCAACCTCAGTGGTGATTTCGCCGCCGTCGTTACCGGCCCAGTGCATAAAGGGATCATCAACCAAGCGGGCGTGCCTTTTTCTGGCCACACCGAGTACTTTGCCCAACAGGCCGGTTGCCAAGATGTGGTGATGATGCTCGCCACCGAAGGGTTGCAAGTGGCGCTGGTGACCACCCACATCCCATTGGCGTACGTGGCCAAGGCCATTACCCCAGCGCGATTGGAAAAAGTGATCCGGATCCTGCATCAGGATCTGCAAAGTAAATTTGGTTGTCAGCAACCAAAAATCCTTGTCTGTGGGCTTAACCCCCACGCGGGCGAGGGCGGCCACCTAGGCCGAGAAGAGATCGACGTTATCGAGCCTACCCTCGAAACGCTACGCGGCGAAGGAATGTTGCTCACCGGTCCGCTGCCTGCGGACACCCTGTTTCAACAGAAATACCTCGATAATGCCGACGCGGTCTTAGCGATGTACCATGATCAGGGCTTACCGGTGCTAAAATACAAAGGGTTTGGTCAGTCACTGAACATCACACTGGGATTACCCTTTATCCGTACTTCCGTCGACCACGGCACCGCATTGGACTTAGCCGCTACTGGCCAAGCCGACGCTGGCAGCCTGCGCGTCGCCCTTAGCAAAGCCATTGAGCTAGCGAATAATCAACACCCATGAGCAACAACATTCATATGGGGCACCGCGCCCGTAAGCGGTTTGGTCAGAACTTTCTGCACGACATGAACGTCATCGATCGCATCGTTGGCGCCATTGGGCCTGATAACGACCACACCTTGGTTGAAATTGGCCCAGGTCTGGGTGCCTTAACCCAGCCCGTGGCCGAGCAAGTAGAAACCCTTAATGTGGTCGAGCTTGACCGCGACTTGGCCGAGCGCCTGCGTCATCAGCCTCGCTGGGGGCAACGCTTGGTGATCCACGAAGGGGATGCACTGAAGTTCGATTTCAATCAGCTGCTGGAGCCGGGCAAAAAGATGAAGGTGTTTGGCAACCTGCCATACAACATCTCTACCCCGTTGATGTTCCACCTGTTCGAAACCGTAGACAACGTTGCCAGCATGCACTTTATGCTGCAAAAAGAAGTGGTTGAACGCCTGTGTGCTGGCCCAGGCCACAAAAACTATGGCCGCCTAACCGTCATGGCGCAGTACTACTGCGTTACCATGCCGGTACTGGAAGTGCCACCAGGCAGCTTCACTCCGCCACCAAAGGTTGATTCCGCCGTGGTGCGCTTGTTGCCACACGAAACCAAGCCGTACCCGGCCGACAACGTTCGCACCTTAGAAAAGCTGGTTGCCAGCGCCTTTGCCATGCGCCGCAAAACCCTGCGCAACAACCTCAAAGGCCAATTGAGCGATGAAGAGTTCGCCGAACTCAACATCGATCCAACCTTGCGCCCAGAGCGGATCAGCGTGGCGGAATTTGTGGCCATGGCCAACTTCATTAGCCGCCGCAATGCAGCCTAATTCGCCCCTGCGAATTACCGTGGCTTGCCACTATGTGCCGGATCAATCGGATCCGGCGCAGTTACACTTTCTGTTCCAATACCACATCACCATCGACAACATCGGTACCGACACCGTTACCCTAGAGCGGCGCCACTGGTTTATCTGCGACGCCAACGGCAAGCAGATCGAAGTGGAAGGCAAAGGCGTGGTGGGAGAAACCCCAACACTGGTCCCAGGGCAACAATTTCAATACCGCAGCGCGGTGGCGCTGGAAACCCCACTGGGCACCATGCACGGCTATTACACCTTAGCCAGCAGCGAGGGCCCGATAAAAGCCAACATCGCCCCATTTCAACTTTGTCAGCCCGGGATCCTGCACTGATCATGACCCACACCGCGAAGAATCTATTTGTGGGGGATATCCAAGGATGCTTTCACGAACTGCAACTGCTGTTACAACACCTTGATTTTGATCCACACCACGACACCCTTTGGGTCTGTGGCGACATGATCTCCCGAGGCCCCGATTCCCTGGCCACTTTGCGCTACATCAAAGCCTTAGGCCGCAGCGCCAAGGTGGTGCTAGGCAATCACGATCTGCACCTATTCTGCGTTGCGGCAGGGCTAAAACGTGGCAGCCCCAAAGATCGGCAACAGCAATTATTGGCGGCGGACGATCTACCAGAGTTGATTGACTGGCTGCGACAGCAACCGCTGCTGCAACACTGCCCACAGCATAATGTGGTGATGACCCACGCGGGCATTCCGCCCCAATGGGATCTGGCCACCGCCACGGCGCGCGCCCAACAGGTGCAGCAGATTTTGCGCGGCGACAATTACCTCGATTTTTGCCAACAGATGTATGGCCACAAGCCCGATCATGATCGATCCGATGCCAACGCCTACCAACGCGCCACCTACACCGTGAATGCGTTAACCCGCATGCGTTACCTGACCGTTGATGGCCACCTTGAGTTTGACGACAAAACACCGCCTAGCGCCGATTCGGTTCACGTCCCGTGGTTTGCCTTTACCCCACACCAAGTACTGCCCCACTGCCGCGTGGTCTTTGGCCATTGGGCTTCATTGCAAGGCCGCACCAGCCACCCGAATGCCATCGCACTGGATACCGGCTGCTGCTGGGGTGGGCAACTGTGCATCTGGCACGCCGAAGCCGATACACGCTACCTGATCGACGCCGGAGGCCAACAACCGGTGTACAGCCTTTAAGCAAATTAATTGGCTTCAGCACTGAGAAAACGTTAAGAAATTGATACTATCGGCCGATATCAATAAGAACAAAATGTGCAGGGAGCACTCATGAAGATCACGGTCGCAATGCGGATCATCAGTGGTTTTACCTCGGTAACACTGCTGCTGTTATTCCTCGGCGGATTGTCTTGGCTGGACATGCGTAATGTCAGCGACAACACCCGCAGCTTATTAGATTTTTCTTTGCCCGCCCAAGAGCAAGCCAGCAACATTGAACGTACCCTCACCGATCAGCGCATCGCCCTGATTAATGCCTATTACAGCAGCGACAACGGCAGCAACCAAGGCTACCAGCAACAACTGTCCCAACAGCAACAACAACTCAGCGACGAACTGGAAGAGCTGGAAGAGCTGCTGCAACACAGCCCTGATAGCCTGCCGCTGGTTCGTACCCTAAACGAACAATATCAACGCTTTTGGCAACAAGCCTCCGTGGTGATCAGCGCCCACGGCAATGCCCTACAAAGCCAAGAACAGGTGCGCCAAGGGGTAGAAAACTTCGAAGCCACCGTTGATGACACCGTCTCACTGCTGCTGGATGTGATGGATCTGGAGCTCTCCAACAGCGCCCTAGAGCAAAACATGGCCGCGCAAGCCAACTCCCTCGATACCAGCCTCAGCAGCTTAGTCGGCTTAGCGCTTGAGCTGCCCAGCGCCAACAGCCTTGCGCTGCTTGATACCATGCACGGCGAACTGCAATACATACTGACCAACATCAGCCACGAACGTGAACAGCTGCACGCATTGAATCAACAGCAGCCGCTGCCTATTGATGCCGCCGAGCTGTTCAGCCAGTTGGATCAGATCCAGCAAGGCATGGCCGGCAGCAACAGCTTACTGCAACAGCAACAGCATCTGCTTGAGCAAAGCAGCCGCGCCCACAGTGCCCTGAACGACGCCAACACCCAACTGCAAGGGCTCAACCTTACCGTTAGCCGCCTCAATCAGCAGCTCAGTGGGGTTAGCCAAATGGCCGGTGACGATACCTTAGAATCCCTTGAGATCGGGCAACTGCGGATCTTACTGATGATGGCCTTTTCCATCTTGGTGGCTGCCAGCATCGGCTTCTATACCATCCGCTCCATCACCCGCCCACTTAAGCAGGTAAACGACAGCCTGACCATCTTGGCCCAAGGGGATCTGACCGAACGCTTAGAGTACAAACATCAGGATGAATTTGGCCAACTGGTGGCCAACATCAACACCTTGGTCACCAACCTACGGCAACTGATCCGAGCCATTGCCGACAGCTCTCATCAGCTGGCCACGGCCGCGGAACAAACGTCGGCGGTTACAGCGCAAACCACCAGCGGCATTCAAGAGCAGCGCAATCAGCTCGAACAAGTGGCCAGCGCCACCTCAGAACTGTCGGCCTCGGCCAGCCAAGTGGCCACCAGCGCCAGCGACACCCTCGGCGAGATGAAACAAGCCGACGACGAAACCCAGCGGATGAAGACCCTGTCGAGCGAAAACGCCACCGCCTTACAGCAACTGGCCGGTGAAGTTGAGCAAGCCAGCGGCGTGATCAATAAACTGCACGAAGACAGCGCCGCCATTGGCAGCATCCTAGACGTGATCCGCGGCATTGCCGAGCAAACCAACTTGTTGGCCTTAAACGCCGCCATTGAAGCCGCTCGAGCCGGTGAACAGGGCCGTGGCTTTGCCGTGGTGGCCGATGAGGTGCGCTCGTTAGCATCGCGTACCCAAGACTCAACCAGCGAGATCCAGCATATGATTGAAGTGCTGCAACAAGGTGCCCAGCAAGCGGTTGGCGCCATGGAGCAAGGCCAATTACAGGCCCGCACCAGTGTTGAGAAAAGCAACGACGCCAACCAGATGCTCGACTCCATCGCCGATGCGGTTAACCGAGTCTTTAGCGCAGGCAATCAGATCTCGCTGGCCGCGCAAGAGCAAAACAAAGTCTCGCAAACCATCTCCGAACGCCTGTCACAAGTCACCGGCATTGCCGAGGAAACCAGCGCCGGCGCGACTCAAACAGCCAGCTCCAGCCAGCAGGTGGCCGAATTGGCCGAGCAGCTGCGTGAACAGGTGCGTCAGTTCAAGGTGTAATGGTGCCAAGCACCGCCCCCACGAGATCAAAAAAGCCCAGCAATGCTGGGCTTTTTAATGGTTCCGCGCTTTACCGCAGGCCTTAATTCAGGCGAGCGCCAATCGAGGAAGCGATCTTGCCATCACCGTAGCCGTTGGCTGCGGCCCAATCTAATACGGTTTGACCATCCGCTTCCGGAGCAACCAAGGCGTTCTTGGAGATCTGCTTCGCGACAAACACCCCAACCCCATCGGCGTTGTTGCTCATGGCAAACCGCAACAAGCTGTTGCCGTTACATTGGATCTCTGGATAAACGTTTCGCAGTTTCACTCGGCTCTCTTTCAAGCGCTTGCGTAACCGCCCTTTATCGTTGGCTTGCACATAGTCACACACATTGGCAGCTAACTGCTGCACATTGGCTTGGCTCGCGGGTGAGTACGTTACAGCTGCAGCCACCAAGGCAGCAACGACAATCCCTGCACGCATAACAAAATCCCTCTATCGACAGTTAGTATTTGCGCCACAAGAATACCTCAATTCGTTCACATTTGAACCACGCAACCCTTACACTTGGCGTTTTGTTAGGTGGACAAAGCGTAAATTGTAAACGTTACGGTCATCCGCCACTCGTAATTCGCTGCTGTGCTGCTGCCACTGATCCGCTTCCCAGGCTGGGAAATAGGTATCACCGTCAAGCTCCGCATCGATCAAGGTCAGGTATAAGCTGTCAGCGCGCGGCATCAATTCCGCATACAATTGGCCGCCGCCGATCACCATCAATTCGTCCGCTTCCCCCTGCGCTAATGCCAAGGCGGCATCGATGCTGCTGACCACATCCACCCCATCGATCTGCAGATCCGCTTGGCGACTGATCACGATATTGCGTCGCCCTGGCAGTGGCCGGCCAATGGATTCGTAGGTTTTCCGCCCCATCGCAATGGGTTTGCCCATCGTCACCGCTTTAAAGTGAGCCAGATCCGCAGGCAGGTGCCACGGCATCTGGTTGTCTTTTCCGATTACTCGGTTGTTGGCCATACAGGCAATCATGGCGATCTGCACGGGGGCTCCTTGCGCTTGGCTTCAATTCAAAAATGGCGCCCATTTGGGGCGCCATACTGTCGCACAGATGCCCCTCGCGAGGCCAGTCTCAGCAACGATTTGCCGCATTGGCGGCAACTCCTTGCCAGCAGCGAGGGGTAACGGCCTACGGGGCCCCACTCACGGCAAACGGGCATCAGCAGCAGCCAGACAAGTCAGGCAAGTCAGGCAAAGGGTTGCTCGGGGTCGTGCTTCTCTGCAGCCATTGGCTATGGATCTGCTATGGCATTCGCCTCGGTTTAACACACCAAGGGGCCACCCCGCTTAATGGCTCTGTTCTCAGAGTCATACCCCAACAAAAAGGGCGCTCCCATGGGAGCGCCCTTTCGTTAAGCCAAATGGCTGCGGTTACTTCTGGTAAACCACTTCAACGTCGTAATCGTCGTCGTCAAAGTCATCATCCCAGTCGTCATCGTCTTCAACCACAACAGCATTTTTCATCTGTTCAGCGTGGTGGTGCTCCCACTTAAAGGACACCTCTTCTTCCGCCTCCTCATCGTCGAACTGCGCTGGCATTTCGTCGATGATGCGCTGTACTTGCTGCACCAGATCGTCGGTGCCGGTCTTAGAGATCGCCGCAATGGTCGCCACCTCTTCGTCCCACTCCAACGCTGCTTTGATGTCGTTGATGCGCGCTTCACGCTCACCTTCTGGCACCAAATCCAACTTGTTCAGTACCAACAAACGTGGCTTTTCGTACAGCTTGGGTGAGTACTCAGCCAGTTCGTTCAAGATGGCAACAGCACCTTCACCGGGATCGCTGCCATCAAACGGCGCCATGTCAACGATATGCAGCAGCAGACGACAACGCTCTAGGTGCTTCAAGAAGCGGATACCTAAGCCTGCGCCATCGGATGCGCCTTCAATCAACCCTGGGATATCTGCAATCACAAAGCTGGAAGCCGTACCGGTACGCACCACGCCTAAGTTAGGCACCAAAGTGGTAAACGGGTAGTCCGCCACCTTTGGCTTAGCAGCAGAAACCGAACGAATGAAGGTTGATTTACCGGCGTTAGGCAAGCCCAGTAGGCCGACATCCGCCAGCAACAGCAGCTCCAGCTTCACTTCGCGGTGCTCGCCCTTACTGCCCAACGTTTTTTGTCGAGGAGTACGGTTTACCGAGCTTTTAAAGCGAGCGTTGCCAAGGCCGTGGAAACCGCCTTTGGCCACCAGCAGCTTTTGGCCATGGGCAGTCAAATCGCCAATCTGTTCGCCGGTGTCGGCGTCGATGGCGCGAGTGCCCACTGGCACGGGCAGCAACTTATCTTCGCCGCGCTTACCAGTACAGTTCGCACCGCGACCGTTTTCACCACGCACCGCACGGTGACAACGCTCAAAGCGGTAATCCACCAGAGTGTTGAGGTTTTCGTCGGCCACCAAGAACACGTCGCCGCCGTCACCACCGTCGCCGCCATCAGGGCCGCCACGAGGAATGTATTTTTCACGACGGAAGCTAACTACGCCACTGCCGCCATCGGCCGCTTCGGCGCGGATGGTCACTTCATCTACAAACTTCATCGGTCAGTTCCCACTAAAGTTTCGTCTAATAATACGCAAAAAACCCCGCCAAGGCGGGGCTTTTTCTAGTTCGAGCGCAAGTCGTATTACTCAGCGATGATGCTTACGTATTTACGGTTGTTCTTGCCTTTAACGTCGAACTGAACTTTGCCATTCGCAGTAGCAAACAAGGTGTGGTCTTTGCCCAAACCTACGTTGTCACCAGCGTGGAATTTAGTGCCACGTTGACGAACGATGATGTTACCCGCCAGAACGGTTTCTCCGCCGAAGCGCTTAACACCAAGACGTTTGCTTTCTGAATCGCGGCCGTTACGAGTAGAACCGCCAGCTTTTTTGTGTGCCATTTCTCAGATTCCTCGAATTAAGCGTTAATGCCGGTAATTTTAACTTCAGTGAACCACTGACGGTGGCCCATCTGCTTACGGCTGTGCTTACGACGACGGAACTTAACGATTTTCACCTTGTCCGCACGACCGTGAGAAACCACTTCCGCTACCACTTTGCCGCCCTCTACCAGAGGAGCGCCAACTTTTACTTCTTCGCCGTTAGCAACCAACAGAACTTGATCAAATTCGATGCTTGCGCCGGTTTCTACGTCTAATTTCTCAAGACGCAGGGTTTGGCCTTCAGCAACACGATGCTGCTTACCGCCACTTTGGAAAACCGCGTACATAATAACTCCGCTACTTCACACGCTGAATATGCTTAATATAGTTGCACTCAGGGTGTGGCTAAAACTGTTTGACAATGGGCGCGGATTCTACGGCATGAGCAGGAAACAGGCAAGTCTAAGTTAGAAAAAGATCGCTGCTTTTCCTAAATCCCATCTCACGAAGCCGTGAAGCTGCTGGTTCAGTGTCACTTTTTCAGTAGAATGCTAGGCCGCAAAACAATAACCATAGTAGGCTTAGCCCGTAGTTAAGCCAGATTTCGGAACTCCATATGGAACTGAACGCCATCCGTGCCCTTGCCGACGACGATATGCAGTCGGTCAATACCATGATCTACGACCAGCTCCACAGTGACGTGGCCCTGATCAATCAATTGTCTTTTTACATTATCAATGGTGGTGGCAAGCGTTTGCGCCCGCTGCTAACGGTGCTTGCCGCCCGTGCCGTTGATTACCAAGGCGGCGATCTCCACGTCAAACTGGCCGCCATCATTGAATTTATTCATACCGCTACCTTATTGCACGACGACGTGGTGGATGAGTCCACCATGCGCCGTGGTCGCGAAACCGCAAATGCTTTGTTTGGTAACAGCGCCAGCGTATTAGTCGGCGACTTCCTCTATACCCGCTCATTCCAGATGATGACCGAACTCGACAGCATGCGTGTGCTGCGCGATTTGGCCAACGCCACCAATGTGTTGGCCGAAGGGGAAGTATTGCAGTTAATGAACTGCAACGATCCGGATACCACGGAAGACAGCTACATGCAGGTGATCTACTGCAAGACCGCGCGCCTGTTTGAAGCGGCCACTCATTTGCCTGCGGTACTGGCCGGTTGTGATGACGCCATCAGCAGTGCCATGGGCGACTACGGTCGCTACTTGGGCACCGCCTTCCAATTGGTTGACGATGTGCTGGATTACACCGCCGACGCCGATGAACTGGGCAAAAACTTGGGGGATGACTTAGCCGAAGGCAAGCCAACGCTGCCGCTGATCCACGCCATTGCGAACGCCAAGCCCGAAGACAGCAAGCGCATTCGTGACGCCATTGAAAACAGTGGCTGTGATGAAGTTGATGCCGTTGTCGCCACCTTGAACGAGGTGGGCTCGCTGCAATACACCATGCAACGCGCCGAGCAAGAGGCCGACAAAGCCATCGCGGCGTTAGCGGTGCTGCCCGACAATGACTTTAAACAAGCGTTGATCGGTTTAGCCCACATTGCGGTACAGCGTCGTAACTGATCCCAGCACCGCGCACCATCGAAAACCCAGCCTAAGTGCTGGGTTTTTCATGGTGTTAAGCACTGCATGCGGTTTTTTATAAAAAAATCACGCGCGCAGGGAACCATTTGGCCACAACGCAGGTCTAGTAATATGTTCATCATTATCCCTGCAAAGGTTGGCTGTTAGCCGTCAACTAACACCAATCAAAAAAGACGCCCACTAAGGGCGTTTTTTTTTGCCTTGATTGCTATCATCCCCGAGCCGAAAGCCACTTAAGATCCCACCATGCTGTTGATGCTCGATAATTACGACTCCTTTACTTTCAACCTAGTGCAGTATTTTCAGCAACTCGGGCAACAAGTGGTGGTACGCCGTAATGATCAAACCAGCATCGCTGAAATCGAAGCGCTTAACCCCAGTTACCTAGTGATCTCCCCCGGCCCCAAGGATCCCCAGCAGGCTGGGCTAAGCCTTGAGGTGATCGCCCATTTTGCCGGTCGGATCCCACTGTTAGGGGTCTGTTTGGGTCATCAAGCCATCGCCGCGCACTATGGCGCTAACGTGGTTCGCGCTGATAAGCCGATGCACGGTAAAACCAGCCTGATCACGCATCAAGGCCAAGGTGTATTTCGCCAATTGCCGCAGCCGCTGCAAGTAACCCGTTACCACTCGTTAGTGGTTGATCCGGCCACCTTGCCGTCCTGCTTAGAGATCACCGCGTGGCACCACACCCCGCAAGGGCAGATGCAGATCATGGGCTTGCGTCATCGGCAGCTGGCCATTGAAGGGGTGCAGTTTCACCCAGAGTCGATTTTGACCGAGCAAGGGCTGGAACTGCTGGCCAATTTCATCAACACCAATCCGCCCGCGTAAGCTCAGGCTCACAGTCGCTGACAATTTGCGCAGCCTCGACTCTATTCTCAATTAATTCACCGTGTTATAACCTGCCGTCAACAACGACAGACACGGAAGAATAATAATGAGAGTCGGGATCCTAGCCCTAGCCGTCGTCCTAGCTGGTTGCGCCAGCAGCGGCACCAACAGCCCTAATACGACCCCAACCGCAACAGCAACCTCTGCCCCCCTAATGGCCCCACCGCAGGCCAGCCATGCTTTAACATTGGCACAGATCATGGCGGATCCAGATTGGATGGGGCGCGCGCCAGAGCGTTACTACTGGGGCAGCGACAGCCAAAGTGTGTTCTACCAGCAAAAACAGCTGGGCAGCCCGCAACGGGCACGCTTGCAACAACCGCTTGATGGCCAACCACAAACCTTAGAAGTCGCGCAGTGGGGCCAAGTCGAGCAACCGGGCAAATGGCACAACGGCCAGCGAGCTTGGCTCTACCAAGGCAACCTCTTTGCCCAAGTGCTGGGCAGCGACATCCGCCAGCTGACCTTTGGCGCTGGCCGCATCGACGATTTCCGCTGGCTCAGTGATGGCCGCTTGGCCTACTGGCACGATAACCAGATCTGGGCCATCGACACCGCGGCCCCGCAACCTAAGCTGCTCAGCCAGTTTGAGTTCGCCCCAGCCCCCAAACCACAACAGGCCAGCAGCTACTTGGCCAAGCAACAGCAACGCCTGAGCAGCTACCTGCAGCAACAGCAGCACAATGCCAACCAACGTCTGGCCTTGAAACAGCAACGCCAACAGCACGATCCCACCATGGCTAAGGCGCCGTTTTATCTGGGCGAGAGCGAACGCTTAGTGGCGCTGTCGCTATCCCCCAGCGGCCGTTATGTGTTGCTGGCCCTAGCAGACAAAGAGATTAGCTGGCGCGCCAAACACGACATCATGCCGAACTACGTCACCCAAAGCGGTTACGTTGATGCCGTTCCTGCCCGGGCCCGTGTTGCCGAGACAAAAATCGCCGCCCATCGCTTAGTGGTATTGGATAACCACAGCGGTCAGCAGATCGACGTAACCTACGAGGGATTAAGCGGCTACAACGAAGATGTGCTGGCCAGCGTTAAAGCGGAAAACCATCAGGCCGAAGGCAACACCTACCAAAGTAAACCCGCTCTGCGAACCATCCGCTTAATGCAAGATTGGGGGTGGCAGCAAAGCCCGATGGTGTGGCAGCAAGACCAAGATGTCGTCGCGGTGATGCTGGAGGCCGCCGACAACAAAGATCGCTGGATCGCGACCGTTGATTTAAGCCAAGGCAAACTCAGCACCGAACACCGCCTGCACGACGACGCTTGGGTGAACTACACCCACAACGAATTTGGCTGGTTAGGCCAACAGCTGTACTTCTTATCGGAACAATCCGGCTATTCCAACCTGTACCTGCAATCCTTAGGGCAAACCGAGCAACCACTGGTGAGCGGCAAACAGGTGGTCAGTTCATTAACCGTGAGCCAAGATCAGCAGCACATCTACTACAAAGCCAACCCTAGCCATCCTGGCCAGTACAATGTGTTCCGCGTGCATGTTGGCAGTGGCCAGATTGAGCAGCTAACTCAACTGCAAGGCATGTTGGATTACCAGCTCAGCCCTGACGAAACCACGTTGCTGTTGGGCTATTCCCAGCGCACCCAGCCAACCGAACTGTACACTCAGGTGATCGGCGACCAGCCACAGCGTTTAACCCATACCGTGAGCGCCGATTTTGCCGCTTACCCATGGCAAGCCCCGCAGGTGGTGGCCGTACCATCCAGCCATCAAGCGGAGCCCGTCTACGCTCGGGTTTATCTGCCCCAAGGCTACGACGCCAACAAACAGTACCCCGCGGTGATCTTCAACCACGGTGCCGGTTATCTGCAAAACGCTCACTTTGGTTGGTCGGGCTACTTCCGCGAATTTATGTTCCACAACCTACTGAGTCAGCAAGGCTACGTGGTAATGGACATGGATTACCGTGGCTCTAAAGGCTATGGCCGCGATTGGCGTACTGCCATCTATCGCAACATGGGCCACCCGGAAGTGGAAGACTTAGCCGATGGGGTGAACTGGATGGTGGCCAACGCCAACGTCGATCGCGATCGAGTGGGCACCTACGGCGGCAGCTACGGCGGCTTCATGACCTTTATGGCGCTGTTTACCCAGCCGGATCTGTTCCAAGCCGGGGCAGCCCTGCGCCCAGTAACCGATTGGGCCCACTACAACCACGGTTACACCAGCAACATCTTGAACACCCCAACGGACGATCACATCGCCTACGAGCGCAGCTCGCCGATCTACCACGCCGAAGGGTTAACCAAGCCGCTGCTGATCATGGCTGGGGTGTTAGACGATAACGTGTTCTTCCAAGACAGCGTGCGGTTGGTGCAGCGCTTGATTGAACTGGAGAAGCCGATGTTTGAAACCGCCATCTACCCGATCGAACCCCACGGTTTCCGACAGCCAAGCAGTTGGCTTGATGAGTACCGACGGATCTTCCGTTTATTCGAACAAGAGGTAAAATAGCGCTTTCTATTTTTTCCTCTGGAGTATTGTTGTGACCGAAGCCGCAGGCCCGTCCAATCTGGCCGCAAACCCGTTATCAGATCGGGGCGCCCTGCAAGAGCGATTCTGGCAATACTTGATCACCGAAGCGCCGCCGGTCTCCCGGTCGGCGCTGGATCCGAGCGACGACAGCTACTGGCAAGGCAAACTGGCCATCGAACGCGCTGCTCAGCAGCAGCGCATTGCCGATCAACAGGCGCAGCAACAGGCCATCGCCCAATGCCAACAGCGCTTTATCGCCCACTTTGATAAAGAGCTCGAGCGCTTAATGGCCTCGCCCGCGCTGATCACCAAAGACAGCCCGATCACCCCCCGTCAGCTGGACTTGCTGGATGAGCTGCTGAGCCCTCAGGTTAATCGCCATCGCTTATTTACCCAATTGAGCGCCATGGCCGATCTCAGCAACGCGCTGATCCGCTACGTCAACCGCCAGCAACGCCAACGCCAAGCGTCGGATGTCACCAACGTGCGCCTTGCCTTCAACTTTCTTGGCATCGAGCAGCTGCAGCAGGTGTTGCCGTGGTTGCTGTTTCAACTGTGGCGCCCCCACGGTCCGGCCTCGTTACGCCAGCGCAAGCTGTGGCGTATGGTGCAGCAGCAAAAGCGCTTTGCCGGCCAGGTGGCCCCGAGTTTCAACGTCAGCAAAGGCTTGGCAGAAGGCTTAGCCGTGCTGCAAGCGGTGGACATTATGTTGCTGCTGCACCTAGGTGAACTGTGCTTTAACCGACTGAAACACAACTGGCTAAGCCAAGCTCGCCAAGCCGGAGAAAAGATCGCCCACCAAGCCATTTTCGAACTGCGCTTACCCAGCGAACAACTGTTAAAGCAATGGCAGCGCCCACACCTGTGGGGCTATCAAACCATGGCAGGGCAGCTCTCAGCGCAAAACAAACGCTGGATTGGCGAGATGGCCCAACGGGATTACCACAAGCTCTCAAACGCCACCGAAGTGATCGCCCACGCCCACCTGATGACCATCAGCAGCACCTTGCGTCGCCGCCGTTTAGCGGCACCAGAGCAGCTTAATCTGTGGCGTTGCAGCTACCCAAGCCTGGCCGACGCAACAAATAAGCACGCATAAAACCGCAGCAAGCGCACATGGATGTGCATAAATACACCGCTCATTCGATCGGGCGAACGACTCCCCCCGCCGTCATCGCTGTTTTCACGGCGCTGCTCAACCCCAACTACCAAGCCCTTTTCCTTCTTGTTTTGGCGTCAACATCGGCGCAACATTGCCGTTACCATTGGCGCTGCATAGTTAAGCAAAAACACGCTTCTGACTGGGTTTGCACAGTTTTGACTCGCCCCTTTTGTTTTTATAAGGTGCTGGCTAAATGGAAATGAGACAAGCATCACACTAAGAAGATGCCCCCACAGGAAAGAGGACCCGCCATGAGTGAACAAACCACCGTAAATCGCGCCTTGTTTGATGAGGTAATGGTACCGAACTACAACCCTGCGGCCATCGTGCCAGTGCGCGGCGAAGGCAGCCGGGTATGGGATCAGTCCGGCCGCGACTTTATCGACTTTGCCGGTGGTATCGCCGTGAGCTGTTTGGGCCACTGCCACCCTGCCATGGTGAATGCCCTAACCGAACAGGGCCAGAAGCTCTGGCACCTATCAAACGTGTTCACCAACGAACCCGCGTTGAAGCTGGCCAAAACCTTAGTCGACAACACTTTTGCTGAGCGCGTCTACTTCGCCAACTCTGGCGCCGAAGCCAACGAAGCCGCCTTGAAATTAGCCCGTCGTGTTGCATTAGAACGCTTTGACGAAAGCAAAGATCAGATCATCGCCTTCAAACAAGGTTTCCACGGTCGCACCTTCTTCACCGTCACCGTGGGTGGCCAAGCGGCTTACTCTGACGGTTTTGGCCCCAAGCCGGGCGCCATTGATCACCTGCCGTTCAACGACATCGTCGCTTTGCGTGATGCCATCAGCGATCGCACCTGCGCGGTGATGATTGAACCAATGCAAGGCGAAGGCGGCATCATTCCTGCCTCCGACGAGTTCCTGCAAACCGTGCGGGCCTTGTGTGATCAGCACAACGCCTTACTGATTTTTGATGAAGTACAAACCGGCGCGGGCCGTACTGGCCACCTGTACGCTTACCAGAAATACGGCGTGGTGCCCGACATCTTAACCTCAGCCAAAGGCTTAGGCGGCGGCTTCCCGATTGCCGCCATGTTGACCACCGCCGATCTGGCAACGCACTTAAAAGTGGGCACCCACGGTTCCACCTACGGCGGCAACCCACTGGCTTGTGCGGTCGCGCAATCGGTACTGGACGTGATCACCACGCCAGAGGTACTGGCTGGAGTGGAAGCCAAGTCGGCTCGTTTCCGCGCTGGGCTGGAAAAAATCAACGCCCAGTACCACGTGTTTAGCGAAGTCCGCGGCATGGGTCTGCTGTTAGGCGCAGCCTTAAACGAACAATTCCAAGGCCGCGCTCGCGATTTCTTAGTGGCCTCTGCCGAGCAGGGTCTGATGTGCTTAGTGGCCGGCACCAACGTGGTGCGTTTTACCCCAAGTTTGGTGATCAGCGACGAAGACATCGACGCAGGCTTGGCGCGCTTCGAGCAAGCGGTAGCCCAAGTGGTTGGCGGCTAACGAGGTAGTGTCCATGTTAGTGATCCGACCGATCCACACCAACGATTACCCGGCGCTGATGGCGATTGCCAAAGCGTCGGGGCACGGCTTTACCTCGCTGCCGATCGACGAAAAATTACTGCGCAACAAAATCACTACCTCGATGCGCAGCTTTGCCAGCACCGTGACCGAGCCCGGCGGCGAAAGCTACCTGATGGTACTGGAAGACAACGGCCAAGTGGTTGGCACCTGCGCCATTGCCGCCGCCGTTGGCCACGACGATGCCTTCTACCACTACCGCCTGGGTAAAGATGTGCACGTGTCTGACAAGCTGCAGATCCGCCGCGAAGTAGAAACGCTCACCCTGTGTAACGATTACACCGGCGCCAGCGAGCTGTGCACCCTGTTTTTAATGCCAGAGTACCGCCGCGATAACATTGGCCGCTTTCTCTCACGCAGCCGCTTCTTGATGATGGCGGCGTTTCCCGAGCGCTTCAGCGATACCGTGATCGCCGAGATGCGTGGCGTCAGCGACGACAACGGCGATTCGCCGTTTTGGCAGTGGCTGCAAACCCACTTCTTTGGCATCGATTTCCCCACCGCGGATTATCTGACGGGCATTGGCGAAAAAAGCTTTGTGGCCGAACTGATGCCGCGCCACCCGGTGTACGTCAATCTGCTCAGCGAAGCCGCACAAGGCGTGGTGGGCAAGGTACACACCAATACCGCCCCAGCATTGTCGTTGCTGCGCGCCGAAGGGTTTACCTTCCGCAACTACGTAGACATTTTTGATGCTGGCCCCACTGTCGAGTGTCAGCGTCAACAGATCCGCGCGGTGCAGCTGTCCGAGCCGCGTCATTGCCAACTGCACGCGGTGGTGGACAGTGCCGCGCAATACATCATCAGCAATGGTCGCCCCGACAACTATCGGGTCGTGCGTGCCCCGGTCGAGTTGCTCGACGGTGATCAGGTTGGGGTGTCGGCCGACACCCTCGCCGCGCTTCAGCTCCAATCGGGTGATCCGTTATGGATCCTGTCGCTGTAGATTAAGGAAAAATCATGACTCATTACATCAATGGTCAATGGCTGGACGGCCAAGGGCCACAGTTCCATTCGGTTAACCCCGCAACGAACAAAGTAATTTGGCAAGGCTACGGCGCCAGCGCCGAGCAGGTTGATGCCGCCATCGCCGCCGCCCGTGCCGCCCAGCTCGACTGGTACCTGTCTGGCCTGGGCAAACGTCTGGCCGTGATTGAAGCGTTCAAAGCACAGCTAGAGCAAAACAAAGAAGCGATCGCCGAGCTGATCGCCAACGAAACCGGCAAGCCACTGTGGGAAACCCGCACGGAAGCCGGTGCCATGGTCGGTAAAATTGCCATCAGTGTTGGCGCTTACCGCGAACGTACCGGCGTCAAAGAAAGCGATCTGCCGGCCGGCCGCGCCGTACTGCGCCATAAGCCCCACGGCGTGGTCGCCGTATTTGGCCCCTACAACTTCCCTGCTCACCTGCCTAACGGCCACATCGTGCCAGCGCTGCTGGCGGGTAATGCCGTGGTGCTGAAACCGTCTGAACTGACGCCTGCGATCTCTGAGTTGGTGCTGAAGCTGTGGCATAACGCTGGCTTGCCCGCTGGGGTGATCAACCTGGTGCAAGGCGAAGTAGACACCGGCAAAGCGCTGGCCAGCCACAGTGACGTTGATGGCCTGTTCTTTACCGGCTCCTCCCGCACCGGCCACATGCTGCATCAACAACACGGCGGTCAGCCGGGCAAGATTTTGGCGCTCGAGATGGGCGGCAACAACCCGCTGATCGTTCGTCAAGTCAGCGACGTTCGCGGGGCCGTGCACGACATCATTCAGTCGGCCTTTATCTCTTCCGGCCAGCGTTGTACCTGTGCCCGCCGCTTGTTCGTGCCTCGCACGGAGCAAGGCGATGAAATTGTCGCGCGTTTGGTGAAAGCCACTGAGGCGATCATCGTTGATAAACAAAACGCCGAACCTGCGCCGTTTATCGCCAGCATGATCTCCGCCAGCGCCGCCCAAGGCATGGTGGCTGCCCAAGACAACTTAGTCAGTTTAGGGGGCACCATTCTCACGCCACTCAGCCAGCTGGAAGCCGACACCGGTTTGGTTCGCCCTGGCATTATCGATGTAACCGCCATCAATCAACTGCCAGACGAAGAGTACTTCGGACCGCTGCTGCAACTGGTACGCTACGACGAGTTTGATGACGCCATCGCCATGGCCAATAACACCCGTTACGGCTTGTCTGCAGGCTTGCTGGCTGACGATCGCGCCGAGTGGGATTACTTCCTGCCGCGCAGCCGCGCTGGCATTGTCAATTGGAATAAGCAGATCACCGGGGCTGCAGGCTCCGCCCCGTTTGGCGGCATTGGGGCCAGCGGCAACCACCGTGCGTCGGCATACTACGCCGCCGACTACTGCGCTTATCCGGTCGCCTCGATGGAAGCCGACAAGGTCGCACTGCCGGCCAGCCTGTCACCGGGCTTAACCATCGAATAAGTTAACAAGGCCATCGGTTACGCTGATGGCCTTTATTTTTGATAGTTAAGGGAAATATCTATCATGTCTCACACCATCAAGACGCTGTTTGACGCCCTTTGGGCTGACTACCTGCACCAGTGCCCTAGCGCTGAAGACATCCATCAATTGCTGGGCCAAGGCGCCACCATCATCAACGATCACGTGGCCTTTCGTACCTTCAATCTGCCGGAGGTGGGCTTAGATAAGCTGGCAGCGCACTTTATTGCGCTGGGTTATGAAGCCAAAGGGGAATATGAGTTTAAGCAGAAGAAACTGTTTGCTCGCCACTTTGAGCACCCAACCGATCCCAGTGCCCCTAAGGTGTTTATCTCCGAGCTGCTGTTAGAGCAGTGCAGCGACGCCGTACAGCAAGCCGCGAAAGCGATGGTGGCGCAGTTACCCGCCGGTGCCGCTGAGCAGCCCGATTTTCTCTACCGCGGTGCCCAGTGGCAGGTCAGCCTAGAAACCTACCAACAGCTGCTGCAAGAGAGCGAATACGCAGCGTGGCTGGCCGCCTTTGGCTACCGCGCCAACCACTTCACCATCAACGTGAACGAGTTGCCGGGCTTTGCCAGCTTAGTCGCCGTGAACGAGGCGCTAAAGGCTGCGGATTACCCATTGAACCAAAGCGGTGGCGAAATCAAAGGATCGGCTGAGGTGCTGTTAGAGCAGTCCTCAACCCTAGCCGATAAGGTGGCGGTGACCTTTAGCAACGGCAGCTTAACGATCCCAGCCTGTTTCTATGAGTTTGCCCAGCGCTACCCCATGGCCGATGGCCAGTTATACAGCGGCTTTGTGGCGGCGTCTGCCGATAAGATTTTCGAATCAACCGACGCAAGATAATGGTGCGCCCCATTTTTTAGCCACAAAAAAAGCACCCCTTGGGTGCTTTTTTATTGGCGGCAATCGCTGCTTAGCGAGTGCCGTAGACCACAATGGTTTTACCATGGGCTTGGATCAGATTTTGCTCTTCCAACATCTTCAAGATGCGGCCCACGGTTTCGCGGGAACAGCCAACGATCTGACCGATCTCTTGGCGAGTGATCTTAATCTGCATGCCGTCTGGGTGCGTCATCGCATCCGGTTGGCGAGCCAAGCTCAGCAAGGTTTGGGCAATGCGACCGGCAACGTCCAAGAACGCCAAGTCACCCACTTTCTGTGAGGTCGACTGCAGGCGATTCGCCATCTGCGAAGACAGCTTCATCAGGATATCAGGGTTAACCTGAATCAACTGACGGAACTTCTTGTACGAGATCTCAGCGATTTCACACGGAGACTTTGCGCGTACCCATGCGGTACGTTCTGGTTGCTCATCAAACAAGCCCAGTTCGCCAATGAAGTCACCTTGGTTCAGGTAGGACAGGATCATCTCCTTGCCTTCTTCATCTTTGATCAGCACCGCGACCGAACCTTTTACGATGTAGTACAGCGTATCCGATTCTTCACCAGCGTGGATCAAGGTGCTCTTGGCTGGGTACTTGTGGATGTGGCAATGAGACAGGAACCATTCCAATGTTGGATCAGGTTTCGGCTTACCAATTAGCGCCATAATAAATTTTCCTTTCGGTATAAGTCGCTTGAGGCTTCTTTAAAAATCTTATAAGTAAATGTTAATGGCGTAAAGACCGCGACACTTTGAACAAGATCTAAGTTTCAGCAAATGCTGGGCTATTTTGTCATAGGTTGTCGTATCAACAGCGATGCAATCGCTCCTAATTACTCCTTTGACTGGATATTTGTCGCCTGACCCGCCAATAAACATTGTTGCCGAGTTTGTTTCAATTTTCGGATCAACGGGGTCAGGATCAATTCCATTGCGAGTGCCATTTTACCGCCGGGCACAACCAGAGTATCTACTCTCGACATAAAGCTACCGCTTATCATTTGCAGATAATAGGTAAAATCAACATCTTGTACACCTCGGAAGCGAATTACCACAAAACTTTCGTCCAGACTGGGAATGTCCTTGGCCGAAAAGGGGTTCGAGGTGTCCACCGTTGGCACACGCTGGAAGTTAATGTGAGTGCGCGAAAACTGGGGGGTCATGTGGGCGATGTAATCGTCCATGGAGCGCACGATGGAATCCATCACTTTTTCACGACTGTGGCCGCGCTCATTGGTGTCGCGAACAATTTTTTGGATCCACTCTAAATTGACGATGGGCACCATCCCAATCAAGAGATCGGCGTGGCTGGCCACATCGCATTGATCCGTCACGACCGCCCCATGCAGCCCTTCGTAATAGAGCAGCTCGCTGTCTTCCGGCAGCGGTTGGTAAGGGGTAAAGGTGCCCGGCATCTGGTTGTAAGGCACCGCATCGTCAAAGGTGTGCAGGTAACGGCGCAGCTGCCCTTCCCCTTGATCACCATACTGGTTAAAAAAACGCTCTAACGCCTCAAAGTCATTGGCTTCGGGGCCAAAGTAGCTGATGGTGCGCCCCTCTTCCTTGCCTTTGCGGATCGCCACTTCCATTTCGGCACGGGTATAGCGGTGGAAGCTGTCGCCTTCAACCAAGGTGGCATTGATCCCCAGCTGACGAAAAATGTGCTTAAACGCCGTGGTGGTGGTGGTGGTGCCGGCGCCGGATGAACCGGTGACCGCAATAATTGGGTGTTTGGCTGACATGATCCCTCTGTCTTTCGGCGAGCAAGCTATGGCGCATCGGGTGGCGAGTCGCGTTGGATAATATCCTCGGCCCGGCGCACGGCAATGCTGTCGTCGTCTTCACTGTATTCCACCACCAACTCGCCTTTGGCTAAGGCGGCGCGCGCCATCACAATGGCGTCGCCCAATTGGTTGGCCTCGGTGGTGTCAAAGCCTACGTCGCCCACTTGGGTTAACAAGTATTCTCGCAATAAATTGTCGATGGTGTCGGCGTCGATGGCCGATTTTAGCGTAGCAAAGTCAATTAACATGACGGCTTTCTTAACAGAAAACCAGCATTGTCGCCGCTTAACCGTTACGGCGCTAGTGAAAGCGATAGCTAAAACGCGCCGCTAGGCCAAAGTCAGCGGAATTATCTGGATTTTTGGCGTTTTCGAGCACCGTTAGATCCAGTTGGTAACCCGTTCGGCGATAACGATAGCCGACAAAGAACTCGTGCACCGGCTCTTTAAAGCTGCCCAACGAGGTCATTGGCCCCATGCCAAGCTGATATTGAAACACCACGCTGTGGCGCGGGGTGTAATGGTGGCGATAACCCAAGCCCAGATGGGGCAACCATTGCCGTACGGATTGCGACAGCACCGCGCTGGCGTCGGTGTAACTTAACGCCAGCATCAGCCACGCCTGATCACCG
The DNA here is from genome assembly GCF_947489035.1 of uncultured Ferrimonas sp. Classification (GTDB taxonomy): domain Bacteria; phylum Pseudomonadota; class Gammaproteobacteria; order Enterobacterales; family Shewanellaceae; genus Ferrimonas. Next base: position 63,377 of record NZ_CANLCI010000019.1, read on the forward strand.
CCGCTGCGCTGGTAGCCATAGTCCAGCTGCACCGCGCCATCAACACTGCCGCCCTTTCGCCACTGCCCTTGGGCGTTGTTGTATTGCATGGTGACCGTAGAAGATAAACGGTGGCGCGGACTTTGCCGCCACTGATAGGCACCGCTGAATTGATACTTTTGCGCCAACGTGCGGCGCTGAAAATCGGTTACCAGCAACCCTGTGGCTGGTACTGCGGCATAAAAGCGATGCTTGGGCACCTGATCACGGCCATTTTGATCGATGCCGAACAGATCGTGAAAGGTTAGGGTGATTTGATCCAAGTGGGCGTCATCGGTGCGCAGTAAGCGCAGCCCTGTCCCAAAGCGCCAGCGGGGGCTCGGGCTATAAAATGCCTCTACCCCATATTCCATTTGGTAGTAATCCAGCTCGTATTCCGCGTCCATCGCAAAGATGCTGGCGCCGTGCACATCAACCGCCACTTGCCAGCCTGGCTGAAACTGCGTCGGCATCGGACTGACGCTAAGCAAGAAGGAGCTGATGGGCGATTGCGAGTGCACACGTAAGGGGGCGCTGTCGCTGGCATTGGTGTGCATTGATGGCCCAACAAGCAGCCCCAACACAAGGTAGTTAACTCGATTCATCAAGATCTTAGTAGCCGTTTTGCCGATACTAAAAGTGTAGCGGTGGTTACTGCTGTTGCTGAAAAAAACGCAACAAACGCGGCTCTAAATAGAACTGCGGTGCCCATGGCCACCCGCCCGCAATAAAGCCGACATGGCCACCCAACGGGTGCAGCTCTAATGTCACGGCCTCGCTGTGGTGCTCTGGCACGACGGCGGTGGTCATAAAGGGATCATCCAAGGCGTGCAGCAGCAAGGTCGGGGTTTGGATCTGCGCCACATAAGCTTTGCCGCTGGCGCGTCGGTAGTAATCCGGTGCGTCCACAAAACCATTGGTTGGGGCGGTGATCGCATCATCAAATCGATAAAAGGTATTCAGCTGCGCCACCGGCTGGGCCAACTGGAACTCGGGAAACATCGCCAGCTTCTGTACTGTTTTCTGCTGCATCTGCTTCAGCAGGCGCCGCTGATACACCCGCGAAAAGCCCGCTTTCATCCGCTCAGCGCAGGCCGCCAAGTCCAGCGGCGGCGACACCACGGCGGCGCGTTCAATGCCACTATGGCGCCCCTGCTCCCCCAGATACTTTGCCAGCTGGTTGCCACCAAGAGAGTACCCCGCCGCCCACAACGGGTTGTGGGGATATTGCTGGTTAATCGCCGCCACCACCAAGCCCAGATCGTCACTGGCACCGCTGTGGTAGCTGCGAAGCAAGCGGTTGGGCTCTCCCGAGCAAGAGCGTTGATGCATCACCACCACCGCCAACGCTTGTTGTTGCGCCAACAGCAGCATCCGCCGGATGTAGTGGGAGTCGGCATTGCCTTCCAGCCCGTGGATCAGCAACAGCAGCGGCGCGTTTGGCTGTGGCCGCGTTAACCAATCCAGATCAATAAAGTCGCCGTCGTTTAATTCCAACCGCTGCCGCGTAAGCGTTGGCCCACGGCGAGGTCGACACAGCAGTGGCCAGATGGTTTGCAGGTGAGGGTTACGCCAAAAGCGAGGGGGCTGAAAGGTGGGAACAACATCCATATACCGCGACCGTCCTTAATAAAAAGTCACCACTGTATGCCAATTCTGCTGGGGCTCCAAGGCGGCGATTCTGTGGTCATGCCAGCTACAACGATGGGCGACTTTTGGGGACGGCAACAGAGCGGCGCTTGGGCTGCGGCACTGGCCCCGAACTCATCCCCTTTGGCCAGGATCTTTGCCCAGCCAACATAACAAAACGCGAGCCTAAGGCTCGCGTTCTTCATCAGCGTAAATCGTAGGTCGGCAAACTGGGTTCGGTGCAGCTAAACAGCTGCCCCAGTTGCTCCAGTAGGGTGCCGGGCAACAGGTGAACCTCAAGCTGCTGCGATGCCAAGAAAGCACCGAAGTTATCCCCGTCCTCGGCATAGCTGACGCCATTGAGGTGACGAATGATCAACTGCTGACTGCGACGTTCCAGCGCCAACTCCACCGCGAGCATCTGCCGATAATCGCCTTCCGCCAGATTCTGCTTAGCCAGCTTACGCAACTGCCGATAGGGCTGCAGCATGCTGTCGACCCAACTTTGCTGCGCCTGCTGCAACTGCCGGTATTGGCTTTCGTTCAAATAAAGATGACGCTGCTCTAAGTACAGCGCCAACAGCAACAGGTTGGGCTCGATATGATGTTGATCTTGCAGCGTCAATGCGGTGGTACGCGCTTGGTTCTGGCTCCAGATCTTGTCACTAAAGGCAGCAAACTCTTGCAAGGTGATCACGACGCTTGCTCCATGATCTGTTCCATCTGTTCTTGCAGTTCCAACCATTCCATCTCTAATTCTTCCTGCTGCTCTTGCAACTGGCCCCGTTGTTTTAACAACTCGGTCAGTTGATCTTTGTTGCTGGCTTGGTAGATATCACTGTCCGCCAAGGTATGCTCAATATTGGCCAATTCAGTCTGCGCTTTGGCCATTCCCTTGTCTATGCGTTCTTGTCGCTTTTTCAGGGGCGAGATCAACTGCCGCAACTCGGCCTGCTGCCGCTTTTGTGCTTTGCGATCAACGCTAACGCTGTCGCCAGTTTTGCTGGTGCCCGTGGCTTGTTGGTTCAGTAACCACTGATAGTAATCATCCAGATCACCGCCAAAGTCGGCCACTTTACCGGCGTCCACCAGATAGAAATCACTGCAGGTGGCGCGCAGCAGGTGGCGATCGTGCGAGACCACCACCAAGGCGCCTTCAAAGCCTTGCAGCGCCATGGTTAGGGTATGGCGCATCTCCAGATCTAAGTGGTTGGTGGGTTCATCCAACAACAGTAAGTTCGGCTTTTGCCACACCAACAGTGCCAACACCAAGCGTGCTTTCTCGCCACCGGAAAATGGCCGCACCGGCTCTAAGGCGCGATCACCAGCGAAGCCATAGCCACCTAAAAAGTTACGCAGCTCTTGCTCTTTGGCCTCTGGCGCTAAGCGCACTAAGTGATCTAATGGGCTGTCATCCAGTCGCAGCAGCTCTAACTGATGCTGCGCGAAGTAGCCAATTTTGACCCCTTGCGCCAACTTCAATTCCCCCGCCTGTGGCGCTAAGTCGCCACTGAGCATCTTAATCAGGGTGGATTTACCGGCGCCATTACGCCCCAGCAAACCAATGCGACTGCCGGGCACCAAATTCAGTTTGATCTGATTCAACACCACCACATCGCCGTAGCCGCCTTGGATCTGATCCATCTGCAGCAACGGCGAGGGCAACGCACTGGGTTCGCGAAACGCCATGTGGAAATGGGAATCCGCATGGCCCGGCGCAGATAGCGTCAGCTTTTCCAGCGCCTTTAATCGGCTTTGCGCCTGCTTGGCTTTACTGGCTTTGGCGCGAAAACGATCCACAAAGCTTTGCATGTGATCTTTTTCACGCTGCTGCTTATCAAAGGCCGCTTGCTGCTGGGCAAGCCGCTCGGCTCGCTGCCGCTCAAACTGGCTGTAGTTGCCTTGGTAATGGTGCAACTGTTGCTGTTCTAGGTGCACCACTTCCGCGGCCACTTCATCCAGGAAGTCGCGATCGTGACTGATCAACAGCAAGGTGCCCTGATAGCGTTTCAGCCATTGCTCTAGCCAGATCAGGGTATCCAGATCCAAGTGGTTGGTGGGTTCATCCAGTAGCAACAGATCCGAAGGGATCAACAGCGCCCGCGCCAAGTTCAAGCGCATGCGCCAACCACCAGAAAACGCTTTCACTGGCCGCTGCTGACCGTCTTGATCAAACCCTAAGCCGCTTAACAGCTCTGCCGCTTGTGCTGGCACTTGATAACCGTGGTAGCGTTCGAACGCATCGTGGGCATTACCGATGCGTTTGCCGTCGCCATCTTCTTGGGCATCGTGCAGTTCGCGCTCTAACTCACGGTAACGTTGATCGCCGTCCATCACGTAATCCACCGCACTGCGATCCAGTGCCGGGGTTTCCTGCGCCACCGCAGCCATACGCCAATCTTTCGGCACTTGGCAATTGCCGGCGTCAACGCCATATTCACCCATCAGCAGGGCAAACAGGCTGGATTTACCGGCGCCGTTGGCACCGACTAAGGCCACTTTGTGGCCTGGAAAGACAGTCAAACTGGCGTTTTCTAACAAACGTTTGCCGCCACGGATGAGTTGTACTTTATCCAGGGTTATCATAAGGACCATCAAATAGGGAAAAGTGGCCGGATGATAGCGGATTTCGGCGCAACAAGGGAGTAGTAGCACCATGCGTAAACGCTTTATAGCCGGGGCAACCTGCCCTAAGTGCAGTGATAAGGACAGCATCATGCTGTATCTGGAAAATAACGTTGAAGTGATGGAGTGCGTTAGTTGTGGTTATCGCAAGCATCAAGGCTCGGATGCGGCGGAAAAACAGGCCAGTGGCGATGTGATTGGGGTCTTTAAACCGGAATGATCCGCCGCCACTAAGCCAACAACAACCAAGGGGCCTGTGCGGCCCCTTGGTTGTTGTGCGTCACCGCGAAGGTTACAGCCCCAACAGCGAACGGCTCTTTTGCTTACGCAGCTGTTTTTCGTCGGCCCATTCAATCAGGCCCGAATCCAGATCCATCAAGCGCATGGTCATCTTGTAGTACACATCTTTCGTCGAGCCATCTTGCTTCACAATGCTAGAGAGGTTGCCGTACAGCATGTATTGCGCCCCCACCTGACGGCCAAACTGGATCGCTTTGCTTGGATCCACTAAGCCGGAATGATTCTGGTAATCCAGCTGTTTGCGGACTGCATCAACCCGAGTCATATCAATAAAACGAAACTGACCACTGCGCAGTAATTGGGTGCTGATGGTGTCGCTGATCGATTCGGTATCAATGTGCTCTGAGGTTTTGTTGCTGACCCGATCCACAAACAGGATGGGGCGCTGGCCGTTGGCCGTTAATACTTGTACCGATGGGGTGGTCATCATCGAATCAACCATCTTGCTGGCAACCGCCTGCAGATCACTGGAGCCAAAACTTACGTCGACGGTTTCTACTTCGGTCACGTCTTTGTACTCCACCTTGGACGCACAGCCGCTGATGGTTACTGCCAGCATCAATGCCAGCGTCAGTTTTATTCGGTTCATGTCAGACTCCCTTAGGCCAAATAGTTAAAGCAATTGTGATTGGATTTGTGTCCAAACGCCACTGTCGGCGATCCAGACAATGGTGGTGCGCCCTGCTGCGACCTTGATGGTGCTGCTGTGGCTGCCCACGGTTAATTGGTACTGGCCGGCGGCCAAGGCGCCGCTCCAGCCCGAGGCTTGCTGCGGCAACGACAGCCAGCTGCGGCGATCGGCTTGCTCGGTCAGCACATTAAAGATCTGCATCGCCACCCCACCTAAATCACCACCCGCTTGCTGTGCCCAGCGATTGCCATTGTGCTTGGTGGCGACTCGAATCGCTTGCCGTGCCAGTAAAAATGGGTATTGCTCGCGCAGCGACCGCGCGGCCAACGCATCAAACTGCACCAACCGCGCCAGTGGCAACGATTGCTGTGCCAGCGTGATCTGCTGTGGCGGCAGTGCCTGACGCGGGTAGTAGTAAGGCATCGCGATTTGCTGATAGTTGCTATCCCAATGAAACGGCAGCCAGAAGGTCTGCTTAGCGGCAACTTGGCCGCTTTCATGCAATAACACCACTCGGCCATCATTGACGCCCATCGGCATGACGGGGCCAAAACGCTGCTCGGCGCTGGCGCAATCAATGTGCAGTTGGCAGCTTAAGCGCACAAATTCACGCTGCAGCACCGGGTTGCTGGGTTGCAGCTGCAACGCTTGGCGCAGATCCACCAAGGCGTCGTTGCTCAGTCCGGCGGCATCGTACAACGCCGCATTACTGAACAGCACGTAGGGATTAATAAAGGAGTCTGGCGCCTGCCCTGCGGCCTTATCTAAGGCGCTAAGTTCGGCATCAATGCGCCCACTTTGCAGCGCCTTGTTGCTGTGCAACGCTTCGCCATAAGCTTGCTGGGCCAGTTGTTGGGCTTGGTTGGCAAGACGTACCTCAACCAAGGCGTCATCGAGCTGCCCCTGCCACAGGTAATTCAGTGATTGTTGCTGATGCAGCAGTACCCGCTCGTAAGCTTGGCCGCGATAGGGGATCAGGTTATCCGATACCGTGGCGCCAAGGGCTTGGCTGCCCAGATCAGACAACGACACCAACGCCTTCCAGTCGTATTGCTGATAACGGCGCTGTGCTTGTTGATAGAAGTTGATGCTGGCGGCGAAATCGCCAGCCAGTGCCGCTACACGGCCAGACTCTTGCGCGTACAGCAGTTGATCGCCACCACTGAGCCCAGCGCTTAATTGGCTCAGCGCTTGGGCCGGCTCCTCTTGCTGGCTGACTTGGGCAAACCGCGCCGGATAAGGCACAAACAAACTGGAACTGGCACAGCCACCCAGCAGCACCAAACACAGTGCCACCAACAGACTGCGCCCGCTCAGGCTTAACGGCATTGCTGTTCCCATACCGTGCCGGCGATAAGATCGCGACGTGACTCCACTTTATCAATGAAGGTTTTGCCATCCAGGTGATCCAATTCGTGCAAGGCAATGCGAGCCAAAAAGCCGCTCAGTTCGACGCTTTTGGCTTCACCATTAAGATCTTGATAAGCAATGCCGATGTCGCAGTAACGTCGCACCTTGCCGCGGATCCCTGGCACCGATAAGCACCCTTCCCAGCCCACCTGCTCGGTGCTGCCGTGGGTCAGCATCTCCGGGTTCACCATCACCAGTGGTTCCATGTGCGGCGCATCGGGGTAGCGTTCGCTGGGGCGAGAAGCGATGATCGCCACCCGCTGGCTGGCAAAAATCTGCGGAGCCGCGATGCCAATGCCATTGGCTCGCTCCATCTCCGTCATCATTCGCTCAACCAGTTCCGCAAGCTCTGGGCCAAACTCACGCACATAGGTGGCCACTTCACCCAATACGGGTTCACCCAATTGGGCGATGTTGTTATTCAAGGTTGGCTCCGTTAATAGTGTGGTGGCGGCGCTTCATCGCCACCATCCATATTGTCGCCTTGCGGCATCGACTTAACTCGCTCAGCCAACAGGCGGATCTGCTCAGCCTGTTTGGCAATCATGGCATTAAGTTCAATCACAGTATCATTGAGCTGCTCAATGATGCCATCTTGGTAGGCCACCTTGGTTTCTAAATCGATCAGGCGATCGCCTAACTCTTTCATTGTTGTTCCTACTGCTTGATGGAGCGTTGCCCCAAGTGTACCGACTTTTCACGCAAGTGCTGTTTTGTTCGCGCCCACTGCGAGCCGCCGTTGATAATATCGCCGGTTGTGACCGGACGCGAGTGATTGCCGATCCTGACCAATGCCGCCCTGAGTTACAATGTCTGCAGTAGCAGTCAGTAATTACAGGATCCCCATGGAGTTTGAATTTCGACGAGAGCTGGGCGGCATCGCTCAGTTAGAGTTGTCGATGGGCCATGAAGCGCTCGCCCGTTTCATCAACGACGAATTAGCCACCGTGGCGGCCATTAACGCGCTCAGGGCGCAAATTGCCGCCGGTGGGTTTAGCGAACAGGTGCCGCTGCGCCACGAAGGCCGCGAGCAAACCCTCACCATCGCCGCCGGTGAAGTGTTGGTACAGGATCACCTACTGCATCAACATGAGCAGTTAACCGATCCCGATCTGGAACTGTACGATGCCGAAAGCGAAGCCTGCTGTGGCTTAGATGATTTTGAGCATCTGCTGCACTGTTGGGGAGAGTTTTTGCAAGGGCGCTATTAACGCCCGAGTGACTGTCGCCGCCGTTAGCCTTGGTTGACCATCAAAGCCAGTTCAACGCGGCTGCTGCAACCGGTTTTGCGCAGCAGATTTTTCACGTGCACCTTGGCGGTGCCTTCGCTGATGAACAGCTCTTCACCAATCGCTTTGTTGCTGCGGCCAACGCCAATCAACTGGGCGATCTCTTTCTCGCGCGGCGTCAGATCTTTATCCCAGTGCTCACACTCTTGCAGCGACTGCGCGATCCGCGGGGTAATGGTGCGTTCCCCGCCCATCACTCGCTGCAGTGACGACAGCAACTCCTCGGGATCGATGTCTTTCACCAAAAAGCCATCGGCGCCAGCGCTTAACACCGCTTCCACTTCCCGTGGGTTGTCCGAAACACTGTACATCACCACTTTGACGTCGTTGCCCCGCTGGCGGATCGCTTGCAGCACATCCAAACCAGACATCGGCTGCATGTTCAGATCCAGCAGCACCAGATCAGGCTGGGCCTGATCCAAACAGACCAACGCTTCAGCACCGGTACCCGCTTGCCACGCCACATCAAAATGCGGTTCGCTGTTCAGCAGTTGCGCCACGCCCCGGCGCAGCAATGGATGATCATCCACCAAAAGTACCGACCACGTGTCAGCCATATGTTTTCTCCTGAGTTTCACGCAGTCGCACTGTGACACAGACACCACCACGCTCACTATTACTGATTGATAACTGCGCGCCCATGCTGCGCGCGCGTTCTCGCATAATGCCTAAGCCAAAATGGCCCGTTAAATCTTTATCTACCGCCATGCCGCTGCCGTTGTCTTCAACTTGCAGCAGGTGCTCGCCTTGCTGGCTATAACCACGGATCGCGATGTTGCTGGCCCCGGCATGCTTAATGGCATTCACCACCGCCTCTTGCAGCAACTGTAACAGATGCACTTGGCGGTTGGCCTCTAAGGTGATTTTGGGCAGCTGATAATCCAGCTGCAGTTGCGCTTCGGTGCGCGGTTGCAGCTGCTGTACCATGCTTTCCAGCGCCTGTTGCAGATCCGCCGCCACCAGCTGCAAGCGGAAGGTACTCAGCAGCTCGCGCAGCTGTTTATAGGCCATATCGATCGATTCTTGCAGCGCTTCGGTGGCATCGCTGATGGCTTCTTGTTGGCCGCCTTTGGTGGCGCGCTTTAACAGGCTCAGCTGAATTTTCATGTACGCCAGCAGTTGCCCTAAGGAATCGTGCAACTCACGGGCGATCACCGCTCGCTCTTCCATCAGCCCCATCTGGGCACGTTGTTCCGCGTCTTGCTGGCTGCGCAGCGTTTGGCTCATCAGCAAGGCAAAACTGTGTAACAGCTCTTTATCTACTGTAGTTGTATGGCTGATCAACAGCCTACCGCTGATCCCATGCTGCGGTGGCAACACAATGCGTTGGCTGGGCTCTAAGCTGGGGCCAAATTGCCAACGTTGCTCGCTGTTGTCATCGATTTCCAGCAACACCATGTTCGCGCCAGTGTGTAACCTCAGCGCCTGTAAGCTGGTGCCAATGGTGTCAACATGCACCGGCAGGGCGTGCAGCTCAAAGGCGGCATCGTACAAAAACGTTAGATTCAAGTGGGCTTGCTTTAAGGCCAGATCCTGCGCTTCAACCCGATCCGCCAGCCGCTGATAGAGGCTATTAAGCTGACGACCGGCGCTGGTCATGGTGTGGCCAAAGGTGGACAGCTCACGGAATTTCGACGTAGGAGAGCTGAAATTAAAATCCCCCGCCGCCATTTTTTCCGCGTTCTTTTCCAACTGCTGCAGTGGCAAGAGGATCTGCCGCCGCACATACCGAAACGCCATGGCCGACAGCAGCAATATCAGCACAATCGCCGCCAACTGGCTGGCCAACAACAGCACCAATTTCTTACGGGCGTACTCTTCCAGTGCCCGCACAAAGCCATCAATTTCATCCACAAACGGGCGCAGCTCCTCAACGTAGCTGCGAATTCGGCCCGATTCGATCCGTTGCCGCATCACATCCCAGCGGCTTTCCACTTGGTGAAATCGATGTTGCAGCGATTGTGGTAACAGCCGCTGGGTGGCTAAGTTGCCCTCCAGCGCGTGCAGCACCAGTTCAAATTGATCGAGTTTATGGGGCAGTTCGGTCGAACCGGAGTTGGCAATAAAAAGCAGCTGGTAAGAGCGCATCCGCAATGAACCGGCGTAATTGATCGCTCGCCCGTCGCCAATGCTGTATACCGCCGCGATCAGCCCAACACTGGCTTGCAAGCTAACGCAAATCAGTACGGTGATCATCGTAAGAGCCACACTGCGGCCAAGGGAAAGCTTTCTAGACATGGGCATGTTCATCTGAAATGTTGCGGCATTGTGCCGCTGCGGATGTGCTCTGCCTAGCATCAACCATTAAAACTGCGAACTCAAACCAGAATGGAACAACTGTCAATATTGGCTAGATTAGATAGGGACTGTTACTAAGAATAAGGATGATGATGATGAGGAACCCGCTGATCCGCCCTATCGCGGCGATGCTAACGGCGCTGCTAACTGTCGCTTTTAATGCCAGTGCCGCCCAGATAACCGAAGCCGATAACGACAAGTTTTCCCGCTTTAAGAAACAACACCAATCGTGGATGAAAACCAGTGAAAGCACCGAAGTGTTCGATGTGCTGGCCGACGATCCCAACTTAGTGGTGCTGTGGGCGGGCTACGGTTTCTCTAAGGATTACAACAAAGCCCGAGGCCACCACTACACCATAACCGACATCCGCAATACCCTCAGAACCGGTGGCCCCACCGGCAAAGAGGATGGGCCGATGCCAATGGCCTGTTGGTCGTGTAAATCCCCCGACGTGCCGCGCTACATCGACACCAACGGCGAAGAAGATTACTTCACCGGCAAGTGGGCTCGTAATGGCGATGAGATCAACAACCAGATCGGTTGTGGTAACTGCCACGACAACAACACCCGCTTGCGCATCAGCGTGCCCTTTGCCCAGCGGGCCATGGACACCATTGGCTGGGAATGGAAAACCGCCACGAAATCGCAAAAGCAGACCATGGTCTGTTCCCAGTGCCACGTAGAGTACTACTTCGAGAAAGACACGAAGTTCGTCAAATTCCCTTGGGACATGGGCACCCAAGCCGACGACATCGAGAAATACTACGACAGCATCGGCTTTAAAGATTGGACCCACGGCCTCTCTAAAGCCCCCATGCTAAAAGCTCAGCACCCGGGCTTTGAAACCACCACCGCCGGTACCCACGGGCGCAATAATGTTTCTTGTACCGATTGCCACATGCCGCGGGTAACGAATGAAAAAGGGCGTAAATACACCGATCACAACGTTGGTAACCCGTTTGATCAGTTTGAGTTCACCTGCGCCCGCTGCCACAGCCAAAGTAAAGAGGATCTTGAAGCGGTAGTGGCCAACTACAAGTCGATGGTGACCGATGCCAAGCTCAAGGCAGAAAAGCAGCTGGTGCACGCCCACTTTGAAGCGAAAGCGGCGTGGGATGCTGGCGCGACCGAAGCCGAGATGAACACCTCGCTCACGGCCATTCGCCATGCCCAGTGGCGCTGGGATATGGCCATCGCCTCTCACGGCATCCACATGCACAACCCCGCCGAGGCGTTACGTTTGTTAGCCACCTCGTTAGAACGCAGTGCCGACGCCCGTGCCAGCTTGGCGCGCATTCTGGCTAAGCACGGCAACACCGACGTGGTGGCCATTCCAGACATCTCGACCAAGGCCGCAGCGCAAGCAGCCATCGGCTTAGACATGGACAAGCTGGAAGCCGACAAAGCGCGCTTCTTGCAAAACGTCGCGCCGAAATGGGATGAGGCCTACAACAACAAATATGGTGGTGACGACAAGTAACCAACCACCGCGAGCATTCACCGTTCCCTCAAGGGCTGCATTGCAGCCCTTTTTTTGGCTGTGTATTCGTTAACTGTGGGCGTTGCTGCAACGTAATGCGGCGAGAACGAGGCTAAGTTTGGAGAATCAGCGTCACTCCAAGGCGCTCGGGATTGCAAAGGGACGAGTCTCTTGCCCGTCGCCGGGCGGTCCCGGCAATGACCTTGATACCGCAGCGGGTCATTGGTACACAGCCTTTTTTTGGGCTGTGTATTAGTTAACTGTTGGCGTTGCTGCGCGGTAGCTATTGTCGCCTGCGGCGAGCTTCGATGGC
>NZ_CANLCI010000020.1 GCF_947489035.1 uncultured Ferrimonas sp.
GGAGCGGCACATGAGGTTCGAACTCATGACCTCGACCTTGGCAAGGTCGCGCTCTACCAACTGAGCTAGTGCCGCATCACAACGCTTTGCAACGAACAGTTGTCGTCAAAAGCGAGGCCGCATTATAAGGGAAATCCTCATGCTGACAACCCCCGAAACAGCAATTTTTTACTGCTTGCTCAAATTTTGAAAACAGTTTGGCGATAAAATGACAATTCAGCAATGGATTCGCGAATATCATCAAGCGCTTGGTGCGATCCGCTCTTACTAAACTGTTCCAACAGTTCTGGCTGCCAGCGGCGCGTCAGCTCTTTAATGGTGCTGACATCCAAGTAACGGTAGTGGAAATACGCTTCCAACTGCGGCATCTGCTTCACCAAGAAGCGTCGATCTTGGCCAATGCTGTTGCCACAAATCGGTGACTTACCTTCTGGCACCCATTGCTGCAGAAACTCGATAGTCTGCGCTTGCGCCTCTTCAATGCTGACGCTGTCGTGGCGCACACGCTCAACCAAACCGCTTTCGCCGTGGGTACGCACATTCCAATCGTCCATTTTTGCCAGTTCACTTTCGCTCTGGTGCACCGCCAGCACCGGCCCTTCAGCCAGCACATTCAATTGACTGTCGGTCACTATGGTGGCGATCTCGATGATCTTATGTTGTTCCGGATCCAGTCCGGTCATTTCCAAATCAATCCAGATCAGGTTGTTGGGATCTAGTGACATCGTACCCTCGCTTCGCAGCCATTTTCATCAGAACGTAGTATCATACGGGTTCTTTAGATTATTACCCACAGGTTAGCTAGGAGCACCGTGAGCAAAGGCAAAAAAAAGCTGACTAAAGGTCAATTGCGCCGCGTTCGTGCCAATCGTGATAAGCGTTTGTCAGGAAAAAAAGATCCGGTTTGGGAAAATGACCAACTCGGCCCGCAGATTTGGGGTCGGATCATCAGCCGCTTTGGCCAACACGCCGATGTCGAAACCAGCGCAGGCGAAGTGTTTCGCTGTAACCTGCGCCGCACCATCGGCAGCGTTGTGGTTGGCGACGAAGTGGAATGGCGCCAAGGCAATGAGATCAACGCAGGCATTGCCGGTGTGGTGGAAGCCGTGCACCCACGCCGCAGCGAACTGAAACGCCCAGACTATTACGATGGCCTGAAGCCGGTCGCCGCCAACATCGATCAAATGCTGATTGTCTCTGCGGTGGTGCCTGAACTCTCGGCCATGATCATCGACCGCTACTTAGTGGCCGCCGAAGACACCGGCATCCCGCCTATTTTGGTGCTCAACAAAATCGATCTGTTGGATGACGAAGGCTTAGAGGTGGTAAATCAGATTTTGGCGCCTTACCGCGAAATCGGTTACCCAATCCATCTGGTCAGCTCCACCACTGGCGAAGGATTAGAGCAACTGCAGCAGCTGTTGCCTGACAACATCAGCATCTTTGTCGGCCAATCCGGTGTCGGTAAATCCTCAATCGTCAATACCCTGATGCCCGATCTGAACTTAGAGGTGGGCGAAGTATCAGAAAACTCCGGCCTTGGGCAGCACACCACCACCACCGCCAAGCTCTTACGCTTTCCCGGCGGCGGCGATCTCATCGATTCCCCCGGAGTGCGTGAGTTTGCGTTGTGGCACCTAGAGGCGGATCGCGTAAGCTGGGGCTTTAAAGAGTTCCGCGATGTGCTGGGCAGCTGCAAGTTCCGAGATTGTAAGCACGGTAATGATCCCGGTTGCGCTTTGCGTCAGGCTGTGGAAGATGGCGTAATCAGCGTGCAACGCTTTGATAACTATCAACGAATTTTAGAAACGATGGATACGGATCGCTCTACCCGTCACTTCGTCGACCCGCTTAAAGATAAATAGAACAATAGAGGCAAGCTCGTGTCCTTGGACCAACTTAAAGTAAAACTGCAGTATCTGATGCCCCAACATGGCGTATCTCGACTGGTTGGCCGCTTTGCCGCCGCCAAATGCGGCAAAGCCACCACTGCCGCCATTAACTGGTTTATCAAGCAGTACAAGATCGACATGGATGAAGCGTTGATCGACGATCCAAACCAGTTTGAAACCTTCAACGACTTCTTTACCCGCGAATTGAAGCCGGGCCTGCGCCCATTAATTGGCGACGACAGCACCGTGATCCAACCGGTTGATGGCCGCGTTAGCCAAGCGGGCCCGATTAAGGTTAACCGCATCATCCAAGCGAAGGGACACGACTACACCGTCGATACCCTGCTGGGCGGCCACGCTGAAGATGCCGATCCGTTTCGTGATGGCCACTTCACCACCATCTATCTGTCGCCACAGGATTACCACCGCATCCACATGCCGTGCAGCGGCACCCTGCGTAAGATGATCTACGTACCGGGGGATCTGTTCTCGGTTAACCCGTTAACCGCCGAAAACGTCCCGGGGCTGTTTGCTCGTAACGAACGAGTGGTCACCATTTTCGATACCGAACAAGGACCGATGGCGATGGTACTGGTTGGCGCCACCATCGTGGCTTCAATTGAAACCGTTTGGGCTGGCACCATTACTCCACCAACTGGGGCGATGATGAGCTGGGAATACCCCGCGGATGGTTTAGGCGCAATTAAGCTAGAAAAAGGCGAAGAGATGGGTCGCTTTAAACTGGGCAGCACCATTGTTGCCTGTTTTGCCCCAGACTTTATCGATGATTTTGTTGCTGGCTTTACCCCTGGCGCGCAAACCCGTTTGGGCCAAATGATGGCGTTAACCAAAGCCAAATAAGGTTCGCCGTAGCAGCATCATTTACCAAGGAGGCCATCGGCCTCCTTTTTGTTGGCGCAGCCAAAATATTGCCACCGAAAAAGCCGCTAACAGCAATAGTTTCAGGGCATTATCTCGGCTAATATTATGCCGTGATTTTGGCCCTTCGACTAAGTTGTACACCATGTGGCGCTCTTCCCTGTTTTGCCTGTTTTTGTTGCTCACCTTCACCAGCCAAGCCGCTGGTCCTTTTTCATTGGAACGTCGGCTTAACCCCTTTGGGGTGCAACAAGGCCAAGCGATCACCCTCGCGCAGTGGCAACAGCAAAGCAGTCAGCTCCAGCAACAGGGGCAGCAGCATCAGCAACTGCTCGAGATGTTCAGCCAGCGCCAAGCCCAACTGCAGCAGCAGTTGCAGCAGCCACTGTCGAGCCAAGTGGATCCAAGCCAAGATCTCAGCCAGCAAAGTTCCATGGCTCACAACCAGTTGCAACAGCTTAAAACCAGCAGCAACACCTTAACCGAGCGCCTAACCGAACTGCGCGGGCGCTTAGATGCCCTGCCCGACGCCGAACAACAAGCCAACCAACAGTGGCAGTTGGCGCAGCAGCAAAACAACAGCAGCCCCATCGCCCAAGCACAACAGCGTTATTTCCGTCAGCTGGAACAAACGCTGATCTTGGAACAACAAGCCTTGCCACGGCAGATCCAGCTGCTGCAGCTGCAACAACGGCTGGTGCAAAGCCAACAGGCGGATCTGGAGCTGCGGCTGCGTAATCTCAGCAACGCCACTACGGCAGCCCGTCGAGCCCAAAGCCGTGCCGCCATTACCTCGGCCTATCAAGGGATCAACGCCGATACCGCGCTGTCGCGCCTCAGCGAGCAAAACGCCAACTACGCCCGCGCGTTGGCCGAAGCTAATGGCCGCCTCGAACAGATCAACCGCAGCCTGATCCGCACCGAACAACAACACCAAAGCCTGTCGGCCGAGCACAACATCACCCGCGAACAATTGGACTGGCCCAGCAACAGCGCGGGGTTGGGCCAAGCGTTGATCCAGCGCTTAAAGCGGCTGCAACAGAATTGGCCAACGCCGCTGGATGGCAGCATCATTACCCAGTCTCGTGTGAACCGATACGACTACGAGCTCAAGCGCGAAAAGCTGCAACGACAGCTGCAACAACCCATCGACAACAACGCCAAACACAAACTGGTCGAGCGCCAATACCAGCTGTTGCAGCAGCTGCTGCAAGCCAACGAGCAGCTGATGGTGGATTTCAGTCGCCTTAAGCTGCAGCAAGATCAGCTCACCCGCTTAAACCAGCGCTTCCAAGATCTGATCACCGAAAACATGTTGTGGCTGGCCAATGCTCGGCCGCTGGACAGCACTATTTTCAGCGAACTGTGGTTCAGCCTGACTTGGCTGTTTGATGGCCAGCGTCTGCAGGAGTTGCAGCAATCAATCAACCACAACAGCCTGTATTGGTCGTGGTGGTTACTGCTGGTGGTCTTCTTAGCGGCGGTGCTGGATCTCAGCCGCAATCGCTTAGCCCGCAGCCGCGAAGCACACGCACGGTTTGTCGGTAACGTAACCCAAGATAAATTTAGCGCCTCCACCCAAGCGATGGCACTGGCCTTTGGCTACAGCCTGTTGCTGCCCGCGCCGCTGTGGGTGGCTGGGCTGATCTTCTACCACGGCGACGGCAGTAACTTTGCCCACGCCGTTGGCGCGGGGTTACTGGGGTTGGCCTTAGTTGGCCAGTTTTATTGGTTACTGCATCAGTTGTGTCACCCCAACGGGCTGTTGGTGGCGCACTTTCGCCGCAATCCCCCCTTGGTGGCACGCACCTTGGCCTTTTTGGCGCGGATGCACGTGCTCGGCGCGCCGGCGGTGGCCATCATTGCCTTAACGCAAGTGGTCGAACTGACCCAGCTGCGCGACAGCTTAGGGCGATTGGCCTTTATTGGCCTGTGTTTGTTGCTGTTTTCGGTGTATCGCCAGCTGGCCAAATTCGCCGAAGAATACCACCGCTTTCACAGCCATCGCGGCACCAACCGGCGCTTGCTGGAACGGCTGCTGTGGCAAGCCTTAACCCTGTTGCCGTTGCTGGCCTTAGCGCTGACGGTGCAAGGCTATTACTACAGCGCCCAACAGGCACTGGGGCAGGCGCAGATCACCGTTACCGTAGGGGCGCTGTACCTGCTCAGCTACCTGATGGTGAAACGGCGCATCTTAATTGAACGGCGCCGCTTGCAGCTGGCACAGGCGCGGGCCAAACGCGCCGAGCTGCTGGCGCAACGTGAAAAAGACAAAGTGGATGGCAACCTCAGCATCGATGGCACCCTCGACATGCCCGAAGAGCCGCAGATCGATCTGGATACCATCTCCACTCAATCGTTGGGGCTGATGCGCTCGGTGCTGATCTTGGCGTTTGTGTTCTCGTTGGTGGCGCTATGGAGCCAAACCCATCCGGCGGTGTTCAGCTTTTTGGATTCGATCACCTTGTATTCCAGCAGCCAGATGATTGGCGGGGTCGAGCAAGCGCTGCCAATCACCCTAAAATCCATTGTGGCCGCAGCGCTGTTTGGCGGCTTCAGCTACCTGATTGCCAGCAACCTGCCCGGCTTGTTAGAGCTGGTGATCCTGCAGCGGCTGGATCTCACCCCCGGCACCGGCTTTGCTATCTCCACCATCAGCAAATACTTGGTGTACCTGTTCGGCACCATCGCCACCTTTTCTGCCTTAGGGTTAGCGTGGAGCCAGATGCAGTGGCTGATCGCCGCGCTGACCGTTGGCTTGGGCTTTGGCTTGCAAGAGATTTTCGCCAACTTCATCTCCGGCCTGATCATCCTGTTTGAAAAGCCGATCCGCATTGGCGACACCGTCACCATCCGCGATCTCACCGGCACGGTCTCTAAAATTCAGATCCGCGCCACCACCATCGTTGATTGGGATCGAAAAGAGATCATCGTGCCCAACAAGGCGTTCATCACCGAGCAGCTGGTGAACTGGTCGCTGTCGGACGCCATTACTCGAGTGATCCTAAAAGTTTCGGTGGCGCGCGAGTCCGATCCGGCCTTGGTTGATGCGGTGCTGCATCAGGCGGTCAGCGAATGCCCACTCGCGTTAGAGCAACCGGCGGCGGAGATCTTCTTCGATGGCTTTACCGGCCACACCCAAAACTTCGAAGTGCGGGTGTATGCCGACGAGATGGGCAAACGCTGGCCGCTGCGTCACGATCTGCACATGCGCATTAACGCCAAGTTCAAAGACGCAGGCATCGTCATGGCCTATCCGCAAATGGACTTGCACATCAACAACGAAGTGAAAGAGACTGGCTTAATTCGCAGTTAACTCAAGGTGTTCAGGGATGAAGATTATTGCCCACCGTGGTGCCAGCGCCGCCGCCATTGAAAATACGCTGGCGGCGATGCAGCTGGCACTGGAGCACGGGGCTGACGCCATCGAACTGGATGTGCATCTGTGCCAACAGCAGTTGGTGGTGTTTCACGATTTTAGCGTGAATCAACTCAGCAACGGCCGCGGCCAAATCGCGGAGTTAACCTTGGCTCAACTGCAAGCCCTGCAGCTGCACCCCAAGCGCGGCAGCGCCTTAGCCAAAACCCAGCCGCAGCTGCGCGCCCAGATCCCCACCCTGTGGCAGGTGCTCGAAGCGCTGGCCGACAGCGGCATTGATATCAATATCGAGCTCAAAGGGGCCAACTGCGCCCAAGCACTGCCGCCACTGCTGCAACAAGCGGAGCAACGGCTGGGCTATCGGCCCGAGCAATTCATTATTTCGAGCTTCGATGGCGCCCAGCTGCAAGTGCTGCGTCAGCAGACCAAGCGATACCCCATTGGTGCCCTAACCGAACAGTGCCCTGCTGATTTGGCGCAATTTGCCAGCGACTTACACGCCGGTGCCCTGCACGCCAATCGCCGTACCATTACCCCAGCACTGATTGATGACGCCCATCAACGAGGGTTAACAGTGTACGTTTATACCGTTAACAGCCCCACAGAGGTGCGCCGCATGGCCGCCCTTGGCGTTGATGGCATCTTTACCGATCACCCTAAGCGCAGCCGCGAACTGCTGCAGCTCACAACGTCATGCCAAGGTTGGCTTACATGATTGCGATCCTCTCTGCTCGTCACTTTAACCGCTACCAGCGTTTACTCGCCCCCCATCAGATTGAGTGCAGCGCAGATCCGGCCGCCGCCGACGTGTGGCTGGCTGAACCGGCACTCGCCGCCAAGGCGCTGCAACAGGGGCATCGGCCACGCTGGATCGCCAGTGTCTATGCTGGAGTGGATGCGTTGCTGCAAAGCGGGATCGAAGCCGATTATCAGCTCACGAATGTGCGCGAAGTGTTTGGCCCACTGATGACCGAATACGTGTTTGCCCAACTGCTAAGCCGTTTACGCCAACTGCCCCGCTACGCCGAAGCCCAGCAACAACAGCAGTGGCGTCCCAAAGGGTACGGCAGTCTTGCCCAACAAACCCTTGTGCTGGTTGGCACCGGTAATATTGGCCAGTGCATCGCTAAAGCCGCCAACGCCTTCGGCATGACCGTGATCGGAGTGAATACTGACGGTCGCGACATCGACGGCTTTCAGCGCTGCTATCCCAGCAACCAATTGCACCAAGCGCTCGCTCAGGGGGATGCGGTGGTCTCGATCTTGCCCAGCACCAGCGCCACCGAAAAGCGGTTTGATGCCAGCGCCTTTGCGGCGATGAAAGCCGAGGCCGGCTTTATTAACGTTGGCCGTGGCAGCGCCGTAGATACCAACGCCTTAACCGCAGCCTTAACCGAGCAGCGGTTGGCCTTTGCGGTGCTGGATGTGTTCGAGCAAGAACCGTTGCCGTCGTCGTCGCCGTTGTGGCACTGCCCCAATCTCACCATTACCCCGCACATCGCCGCCGCCAGCTTCCCCGAACAGGTTGCGAGCCAGTTTATCGACAACCTCCAGCGCGACCGTCAAGGCGAGCCGTTATGGCATTTAGTGGATAAGCAAAAAGGCTATTAACCCTGAGTAAAGTGCGACAACTGCCGCACTCAGATCGCAGCTTCTGCTGCCTTGCCACCCAGTTCACGGTTTTTAATAACCACTTGAATCAAATTCGCGAGGTTTTGGTCTATTATCGAATTGGACATGCGAATCGTTTGCATTTACGCTTCGTCCTGTTGTTCAAATTGATACTGGAGCCAAACGATGTACATCTGTGTTTGCTATGGCGTAACCGACTCTCAGGTTAAACACGCGGTCGAACAAGGCGCTGATGATCTGAAAAGTCTGCAGGAAAAGCTGCAGGTCGGCCGTCAATGCGGCAAGTGCATCAAGGCCACCATTGAGATGATGGAGCAAACCAAAGATCTTACCCCTAATTACTATCAGGTAGCCTAAGCCCAGCGCTTTGTCTGCTTAGCCGTTGCTCGGCAATTCTGCTTTTGGCGCAGTGTATTTATACGCTGCGCCTTGTCACGTCCCCAAATCTTTGCCATGTTTGACCAACACATTCACTGCTGGATGCAATGTCATGAAAGCCGATCCAAAAGTTATTGCATGTTTAAACAAAGTGTTGGGCAACGAACTTATCGCCATCAATCAGTACTTCTTACACTCGCGCATGTACAAAGACTGGGGCTTGCACCAGCTTGGGGATTACGAGTACCACGAGTCCATCGACGAGATGAAACACGCCGATTGGCTGATTGAGCGGATCCTGTTTCTGGAGGGACTGCCCAACCTGCAAAGCCTTGGCAAGTTACGCATTGGGGAACACACCCAAGAGATGCTGCAGTGCGATTTAGCACTCGAAATGGACGCCATTCCCGATCTGCGCGACGGCATTGAATACTGTGAGTCGATCCGCGATTACGTCAGCCGCGATCTAATGCAGCGGATCCTCGATTCCGAAGAGGAACACGTGGATTGGCTGGAAACCCAGTTATCGTTGATCGAAAAAGTGGGCATTGAAAATTACCAACAAAGCCAAATGGGGCAACAGCCCGCCGGCTAAGCGTTACTAACAGCACAACCGGTTCACGGAGGAGCCCACCCAGATGTTCGATAAGGTAGAGACACTTTTCAATTCCGCTAACTACGGCTTTATGGCGCTGGCCGCCCTCGCCATTGTTGTGGTGTGGTTTCTTCCAGCGCTGCTGGCGCTTATTTTTAATCGCAAACATGTTAAATACATTGCCATGGCGTGTGTGCCCGCGGGGCTCTCTTTTGTCGCTTGGGGCGCTGTTTTGGTGTGGGCGTGCACCGGTAAGGTGGCCAGCCGATTCGCCAGCAAAGTGGCGGCAGATAAAGCCGTTTAAGCGCAAGGTTGGCTCAAAAAAGCCCGCAACTGCGGGCTTTTTTAATGGCTTATCCTCAATCGAGCGACTTCACCTCAACATTGAGATCCTGCGGTAAGGGCAACAGCCGGATCACCAACGCCACCGCGGCCAACACCATCACAATGGTGGCCCCAGCCGGCAGATCCCAACGCAGCGACAACGCCAAGCCCATCAAGTAAGCGCACACGCCCACCAGATAACCGCCCACCAAAGCCGCCGCTCCGTGCAAGCGATTCACCGCCAGCGCCGGCAGGATCAAACTGGCAAACACCAGATACACGCCAACCAACTGCACCGAGAACGTAATCATTAAGGCAAACAGCGGATAGAAGGCGCGGCCAACCAGCAGCGACGGTCGCCACCACAGCAGCGCACACACCGCCACCGTCGCAATCGCCGGCCACAACAGCGCCGGCCAATCGCTCCACAGGATCTGGCCAGAGAGCAGCTGCTTCAGCAGTTCGCCACCATGAGGATCATTGGCCAACACCAGCATTGCCGCCACCGCCGACAGCACATACAGGCAGCCGATCACCGCCTCCAGTTCTGTTTTGGCAATCCGTTCGAGCCACGCAATCAAGCCAGCGCCTGCCAGCGCAAACAGCAGCGGCAGCCACCAATGCACCCCAGGCAGGTGGTGCAACAGGTGCGAGGTACTGGCCAGTACCGCCCCAAACGCGGCGATCTGGGCAATGGCCAAATCGATGAAGATGATGCCACGGCGCAGCACTTGCTGCCCCATCACCACATGGCTGGCTAACACGATAAGCCCAGCCACTAAGGCGGGCAGCACAATGCTGATGTTTTCGCTCATGGCTGCTGTGCCTGCAACAGTCGGGTTAGCACCTGATCGTACAACGCAAACAGATCGTCAATGCCGTCCACACCTGGGCCAAACGGCAGCTGTAACGCCGTTACGTTAGCGCGCTTGGCTAACCAGTTGGCGCCACGGGCGTCTTGGTAACCGGTGTAGATCACCGCCAGCGGCGGCTGCGCTTGCGCGCGTTGCAGCAGCGTGGCCAAGTGGGCAGCCGTCGGCGCCACCCCAGGCTTGGGCTCTAAATCGGCGATCTGTTCCAGCTCTAGCCAATCAAACAGGTACATAAAGCTCGAGTGGTAGGCGATCACTTTATGGCCCTGCAGCGGTTTGGCTTGTAACTGCCAGCGGGCGGTTGCCTGCTGCCAGCGCGCATCAAAGTCCTGCCAATTGGCTTGGTAGGCACTGCGATTCGCCGGATCAATCGCCATTAAGCGATCGCGAATGGCCACGGCGATTTTGCCAACCCGTTGGGGCGAGAAGTGAAAGTGCGGATTGCCGCCAGCGTGCACGTCGCCCATGCTGCGATCCACATGATCCAGTTTGCCCAACGGCTCAACCACATCGCTGGCGTACAGCATCCCCAGTTGCCCATCACGCACGCGGGCGTTGTTGGCCTTCATCTGCAGCATCGGCAGCCAGCCGATCTCCAGCTCCGCGCCAGCACAGATGGCCAGATCCGCGCGGCGCAGCTTAGCGATTAAGCTTGGCCGCGCTTGCACATGGTGAGGATCCTGTAAAGCGGTGGTGGCGCTGAAGACAGTCGCTTCAGGGGCGATCTCTTGCGCCAGCGCCGCGTATTCGCTTTCGCAGGTAAACAGGTTCAGTGCAGCTGCTGGCATGGCGGCGAGCAACAGGCTCGCCGCCAATACTGGCCGCATCAAATTAGAATTGATGTGCACCATGCGCTCCTAAGGCCATTACAAATTGCAGCGTAACCACGTTGTCGTCTTGGCGGTTCAAGGCGCCGTCGATATTGCTGTATTGCAACCGTACCGTCGAGAAGTGGCTGTTGTGCCACGCCACCATCACTTCACTCTCTTTGAGACTGGCGTCTTCAAAATGAGTATGGAAATGATCGTCATGGGGCTCAAGGTGAACCTCTGTCACATCCACCTCGCCGTAACGCAGCCCCGCAGACCAACTTGGGTTGATCTGGTACACCGAAGAGACATACCAACCGCTGTGATCTTCGCTGCGGCCTTCGAAGCTGTCTTCAAGGCGCATGTACTCAGCGGATAAGGTCAGGTGATTGTGCTTGTAGTTCCCCTCTGGCGCCCACTTGTACACCGCATCCACCGCCAACAGTTTCTCACCGGTGTAAGACGCGCCATGGCTGTGGCCGTGCGCGTCCTCTTCCGCGTGCTCCTCTTCAGCGTGGGCTGCGCCCATGCCGTTGCGGTTATGCAGGTAGGATAAACCCAGCTGCCAGCTTTGGCTTAAGCCGATGTCGCCGCCCAATTTAGCGTAACCGTGGATCACGCCGATGGATTCGGTTTCATGGGCCTCTTCGTCATGACCGTGGTCATCTTCTTCATGATCTTCGTCGCCGTGATCTTCATGATCATGCTCTTCCTCATGCTCTTCCTCATGCTCGTCATGGCTGTCAGCAGACGCAATCAACGGATCACCGCTGAACACTTCCACGCCGAACGTCAGGTAGGTGTCGGTTGGGGCAACCCAGTTCAAACGCACACCATCATCGAAGTAGTGGCCGCCCAAGAAGGAACGGTACACCGCTGGGCGCTCAACAAAGGCGTCACTGTGCAGGTGTTGGCTGTTCAAGTAACCGATGTCAGACATAAAGCGACCGGCACGCAGCGACAAACCGTACGGCAGTGCCAGCGTTTGGATAAAGGCTTCTTCCAGCTCCACCTCGGTGCTGCCATCTTCGGTGGCAATGATGGTGGTTACCTTGCCAAAGAACTGATCGTCAATGGCACCCGACAGCGCCAACTCCGTTTCACCCAAGCCAAAACCATCTTCGCGATGGCTGTTTTCGCGATCGCCATCTTGGTAGTAGCCATCCAGCACCAAGCTGATGTTAGGCATTTCTGTGGCCATTGAGGTAGCCGAAGTCGCCAGCATCATGCCAGCCAAAATTGGATTAATACGCATTTTTTTGTCCTAATTCACGCAACAACAATCGCCCACGCAGGGGCGGGTAATAGTTAAAAAGTTGAGGTGATCAGAACGAAGGAGGGGCGCGGATGGCGTAGCGGCGAACACCCCTGATTGGCGCTGCCGCAATGGGGCTGTTATCGCTTTGCAGTGCTTGCGCCGTCGGCAGCGGGGGGCTGCTGGCACTGGCAAGCCCAGCGTTAAGATTGTCGTACTGCTGACACCACTCACATACCGCATCGTGCTCACCCAGAATATGCGAACTCGCATGGGCTTGGGTGGCAAACGACAACAGCGCCAGCCACACAATCAGCAATGGGGTAAGAAAACGACGAGAGTTCATAGTCAGCGAGTCAGTTAACAATGGCTGCTAGGGTACGGCGTGAGAATGTAAACAACAAGGGGATGGATGTTACAAATCGCATCCCGCTGCATTTTGTTAAGCCCGTTGCACTGGAAAAGCGGTTACCTGCTCGATGTGATCGGCGCCAATCGCCAGCATCAACAACCGATCCACCCCTAAGGCCACGCCGGCGCAATCGGGCAAACCGTGGCGCAGGGCGGCGATCAGGTGCTGATCAATCGGCTTCGGTGGCAGGCCTAAGCTTTGCCGTTCGCGGTTGTCTTGTTCAAACCGCGCCAGCTGTTCATCGGCATCCGCCAGTTCATGGAAGCCGTTGGCCAGCTCTATCCCTTTAAAATACACCTCAAACCGCCCAGCCACCCGCGGATCGGTGGCGCTGATCCGCGCCAGTGCCGCTTGGTTGGCGGGAAAGTCGAACACCATTAACGGCACCGTTTGCCCAATCTGCGGCTCAATCACCATCGAGAACAGCATCTGCTGCAATGGCGCGGTGGTGGTTTCGGTTAGGGCGACATCCCCCAGGCCATGCTTAACGCACTCTTGCTGCAGCTCGGCCACAGTGGCGGTTAATGGATCCAGCCCCAACACCTGCATAAACACCTGCTGGTAACTGGCCTGCTCTGGGGCATTGCACCCCAAGGTGGCTTGCAGCAGCTGCGCCATCTCGGCCATCAAGTCGTGCTCGTTAAAGCCAACTCGATACCACTCCAGCATGGTGAATTCCGGATTGTGGTAGCGGCTGCTCTCCTCGTTACGGAAGCTTTTGCAGATCTGGTAGATGCTGCCCACACCGGCGCACAGCAAGCGCTTCATGTGGAATTCCGGCGAGGTCATTAAATGCAGCCCCAACCCTTGCGATGCACCGGGGCCAACAAAGGTGGTTTCAAAGCTGTACAGGTGCGGATCGGTCACCGTGGCTTGGCTCATGGCTGGGGTGTCCACTTCCAGCACATCGCGCTGGGCGAAAAAGTCACGGATCTGCCGTAACAGCGTTGCACGGCGGCGCAGTTGCGCCACATCGGCGGTGGGTTGCCAGTTCATCAAGCACTCCAGTTTAAACGGTAGAAACAAAAAGAGCGGGCCTAGGCCCACTCTTTGTCGTTAAGGGTGTTGGCGGCAATTACTTGCGCACACGCTCAACGTATTCAGCACTGCGGGTATCAACCTTTACGGTTTCACCGATGGTGATAAACAGTGGTACGCGGATAACCGCCCCAGTAGACAAGGTGGCTGGCTTGCCGCCGGTACCTTGAGTATCGCCTTTCAGGCCAGGATCGGTTTCAGTCACTTCCAGCTCAACGAAGTTTGGCGGAGTAACCACGATTGGACGACCATCCCACAGGGTCAGGGTACAAACGTCTTGTTCAACCAACCACTTCTTCGCATCGCCAACGGCTTTCTCGTCGGCAGCGATCTGCTCGAAGGTGTCGTTGTTCATGAAGTGCCAGAACTCACCATCTTCGTACAGGTAAGCCAAGTCGTAATCCATCACGTCCGCGCCTTCAACAGCTTCACCAGACTTAAAGGTCTTTTCGAAGGTTTTGCCACTCAGCAGCTTGCGGATCCGAACGCGGTTTACCGCCTGGCCTTTACCCGGCTTAAATACATCGTTTTCGATAATGCTGCACGGCTCGCCGTCTAACATTATTTTTAAGCCGCTTTTAAAATCGTTCGTGGTGTAAGATGCCATCTTCTTTAGTTCCAGCAATTCCGTTGATATTAACCGCGTAATGATAACCCGAAATCCCGATTCTGTGCAGTGCCTTGACCGCCGTTGGCAACATGAAGTGGCGAACGCCTTTAGCGATCCCGAACAACTGTTGGCCTTTTTGGGGCTAGATCCCCAGCAATATGGCGACGGTTTGCAAGCCCGCAAGCTGTTTCCGATGCGGGTGCCCCGCGCCTTTGCCGCCAAAATGCGCCACGGCGACGCACAGGATCCGCTGCTGCAACAGGTGTTGCCGATTGGCTCGGAATTTATCGACCGCGTTGGGTTTAATACCGATCCCACCGACGAACAAGACACCGCCGCACCAGGATTGCTGCACAAATATCGGTCGCGGGCGCTGCTGATGTTGCGCGGCGGCTGCGCGGTCAATTGCCGTTACTGCTTTCGTCGTCACTTCCCTTATCAGGATCATAAGGTCGGCCAAGCCGAGATTGCCGCCGCCATCGATCACCTCAATCACGACAGCAACATCAACGAGCTGCTGCTCTCTGGTGGCGATCCGTTGATGGCGCGGGACGATCACCTAACCGATCTGTTTGCCCAACTGCGCCAAGCCAAACACCTTAAGCGCGTACGCATTCATACCCGCTTACCGGTGGTGATCCCCAATCGCATCACCGACGACTTTATCCGCCTGTGCCAGCAGGCGCCGTGGAAAATCGTGCTGGTGCTGCACATCAACCACGCCAATGAGATTTGCGATGTTCTGGGGCAACAACTGGCCAAATTAGCCGCCGCAGGGGTGACGCTGCTGAACCAAGGCGTGCTGCTAAAGGGCATTAACGACAGCGCGCCCATATTAGCGGCACTGTCCGAACGCCTGTTCGAGGTGGGCGTGCTGCCCTATTACCTGCATCAGTTGGATAAAGTGGCCGGAGCCAGCCATTTTGAAGTCAGTGATGACCAAGCCCGCACCATCATGGCGGCGCTTATCGCCGAGTTGCCGGGCTTTTTGGTGCCAAAGTTAGTGCGCGAAGTGGGCGGCCAAGCATCGAAAACCCCGATTGATCTGCACTTAGGCTAACGCTAGCATTAGCGCCAGATCGGAATGTTCAAGGAAGTATCATGACCGCACCACTGCTACTGGTTACCGACATCTGGGGCCAACACCAAACGCTTGATCCATTACTGGCCGAGCTGGCGCAGCATTTTCCACAGGTAACGGTGCTGGATCCCTACAGCGGCCAGCGCTTTGTGTTTAACAGCGATGCCGATGCCTATGGCTACTTTCAACGCCGCTGCAGCGCCCGTGCTTATCAACAGAAGCTGCAGCAACGGCTTGATAACGCCGACGGTAAGATTAACCTGCTGGCCTTTAGCGCAGGGGCTAACGCCGCGTGGCCACTGCTGGCGCAATCCAACAAGGTAAACAAAGCCGCGCTGGTGTACGGCAGTCAGATCCCAACCGAAGCCGAACTGGCGCCCAAGTGCCCAACGCAACTGTGGTTATGCCAAGACGACGACGGGGTAAAGGCGCAGCAAAGTGCGTTAAATCAACACGCCGATCTGGTGATCAGCGAACAGCCCCACGGCTACTTTAATCCCCGCAGCCAAGGCTACGATCCCATTGCTGCCACCCAAGATCTGGCCATCTTAATTCGCTATCTGCAGCGCCAAGACTAGCCAGCTCGGCAACGGCCAGTAGCAGCCACTGGCCGTTCATTTCCACCGAATCCGCTATTCCACTGCACGACACTGGCTGCGCCAACAATCGGTAACGGTAACCCCCTGTTGCCGCAATAATGCCACCACGCTGCTTTCCCCCAGCAGATGCGCGGCGCCAACGGCCACCAACAGCTTCGATTGCTCCTGCAGCAAGGCTTTGGTTTTCTTGGCCATCTGTTGATTGCGCTGCACCAGCAACAACTGCATCAACTCATCGTTTTCGTATTCTTGTAAAAACAGCGCCTGCAACGCAGCGCGGTCGCCCTGCCGCCACGCCAACACCATCTGTTCTATATCCACCTCGGCGATGGCCGCTTGCACCATCTGCAAGTTGGCGTCACGGCTTAACGAATCAAACAGCTGCATCTGCTGCGTCATGCCCTCAAGCTCTAACAGCGGTCGGTTGGCAAACCGCTGCGACAACTGGCTTTCCACCCCAAAGGGGGCGGAATAGCCCTGTTTCGCCATCAGCCCCACCGCAATTTGCGAACTCAGCAACCACGGCGCCAGATCCAAATTGCACTGCAACTGCAGCTGATCGCAGCGGCTTTGGATCTGCTTCGCCAACGCCGCGGGCAATGGCTGCTTAGCCAGCGCGTACTGGGCAAACAACTGCGGCAACTGGGGATCATTCGGATTGGCTTCCAGCACCAACGCCTCGGCATCAACAATGGCCCGTTCAATGATCGCCGCCATCGGGTAGAAGTCGGCTTTGCCCACGTGGATAGATCCCAGCAACCAGCCCTGTTGTTGCCCCAGCTGCAATTGATAAAACAGCGGCCGATCCGATGGCGCCGCCAGCAAGCGACTGGGCAACAACAGCACCGATAGCATCAGTGTGATAGATAAAAAGCGGATCATCCTTACCCTCTTATTGAGTCCCAATAGCGTGCTACCTATAATTCCCCCCAATTCAACAAGAGGAATCGCCGTGTCTTACCAAACCATCATTGATCAATTCCGCAACAGCTTACAAACAGCTTACCGACAAGGGATCGACGCCGATGCAGTGCTGGATCAACTGCAAAAAGATGGTCAGGGAAAATTCGCTACGATCTTTGCCGACGACGCAGGCTTTAGCACCAGCGCCAACCGCTTTGGCCCCTACATTAAAGAGCTCGGTGAAACCCTCATCGCCTTTGAACAGCAGCCAGACAATCAGCAACTGGCCAAGATGGTCAAACAGCTGGAACTGCTGTTAACCACCTTGGCGCAATTGCGCGCGCAGATTAAAGCCAAATAACGGCACTGCACACACAACAACGCCGCCCACAGGGGCGGCGTTGTTGTTCTTGAATCTGCGTAGCGTTAACGGTTTGCCAGCGAAGGCACCAACTTACGATTAACCCACCCGTCGATCATGGTCATTTCAAAGTGCAGCGCCTGATTGCTGTAACGCAGCGAACTGCGAGAATCAAAACCCAAATCATTCAGCTTCACTTGCTGCTGTTCAACCACTTTGCCGTTGCCGTCTTTAAGTTGGTAAGTGAAATCCATTTTCGGTGGGTACACCGATTTCACCACCCGAATGTCATTGGCTGTGGCACCAAAGGTGGGGCGCACATCACCGGCTAAATCCAAATTGGTTACGGTGATCACCATGGTGCTGCCCGCTTGCAGCTTGGGGGTGATCTTCTTTTGCATGTGCTTGCCCAAACTGGCGAACACATGATTCTGATAACGAGACTGGATCCCAGACGCCGCTTTTACGTCGCGATACTCACTGGGCTTTTGCCACACCACGGTGACATCACCGTCTTGTTGAGGCCACGGCTGCTCTGCGGCCACTGCCGCACTACTAATCAGCGCTGCCGCCAACCAAACCAGTTTTTTCATCTGCCGTTCCTCACTGCCGTAACTCATTCACATCTTTAGAGGGGGGGTGCCGCAAAAGATTCAATTTTGTTCAATAAACCACAGCAACAAATCGCTAACGCGCTGTAAATAATGTCGAAGTCGCTTCAACTTACGACAATTATGGTTGCGAAGAAAGACGTGATGCCCTGCTTTCAGTGGTGGCCACACGGATGGTTAAAAGTGATACTGCCGCGTTAGCACACTCCAATCGCCGCTGCCCGCATCAACCCACAATTTCGGCGGTTTTATCCCAATAATCACGACCGCTTCGCAGGCGCAATCCAGACGAATGGCTACTATAGCGGCGAGAATTGCTACCGCAGATTACCCCCATGACCTCCTTCCAATGGAACCGCAACTTTGTCACCGGTTTTGCCAGCGTTGATGACCAGCACCACCAACTGGTTGAGCTGATCAACGAACTGGGCGAGTTGCTTACCGAGAACCGCTTTGAACAAGACAAAGCGCAAGCGTTGATCCAAACCTTAGCCAACTACGCCACCCATCACTTTCAAGATGAAGAAGCGTTAATGGCGGCGAACAAGATCGATCCGCGCCACCTGCAGCCCCACGTTGAAGAGCATCACCACTTTCTCAGCGAAGTAACCGCGCTGCAGGCGGTGAATAACGAAACCTCCGCCACCTATTTATTGGATTTTCTAACCCATTGGCTCGCGTTCCATATTCTTGGCCAAGATCAAAACATGGCGCGGCAGTTAGAACAGATCGACGCCGGGGTAAGCCCAGCAGCGGCGTTTGAGGCCCAGCAGCGCAGCCGAGATCCCGCCACCAGCACGTTATTGGATGCCATTAGTCGGCTGTTTACCCAAGTCAGTACCCGCAACCAAGAGCTGTTCCAACTGAACCAAAGTTTGGAAGCCAAGGTAACCGAGCGTACCGAGCACTTGCACCAAGCCAACCACGAACTCAAGACCCTGTCGTTAACCGACAGTCTGACCCAGCTGCCTAACCGCCGTCATGGCATGCAGGCGCTGGAAGCGATGTGGCAAGAAGGCGCCATCAAGCAACGGCCGCTGACCGCGATGCTGGTGGACGCCGATAACTTCAAACAGGTGAACGACCGTTACGGCCACGACAGCGGCGATCGGGTACTGATAGAACTTGCCCGCAATCTGCAAGCGGGAGTACGCACCGACGACATGGTCTGTCGCCTTGGTGGCGATGAGTTTCTGATCCTCTGCCCTAATACCTCAACCACTGGCGCCAACACCTTAGCCCAGCAGCTGGTGGCTAAGGTGGCCGCCCTGCAAGTGCAAACCGGCGACGCCCACTGGCACGGCAGCATCAGCTTAGGCGTTGCTACCCAACTGCCCTGCGGTGACAACTTTGAAGCGCTGATCAAACAGGCGGATCTTGGAGTCTATGCCGCCAAAGAAGCCGGGCGTGGTTGTGCCCGCAGCGTGGGTTAACCCATCCGCTTACGCCCGCCACCGGCGCGGGCTAACGCCAAGCCAGCTGAGCCAAGGCGATTGGCAATCCCCCATATCGCCGACGTTTTCGAACGTCGGTTTTTGGTTTCAACCCTTGTCGCCAACCGCGGCGGCTACGCTGTACCGAGCAATACCCACGAGCGAATACCCACGGGCGGATCCCCAGCGGCGAATCCCCAGCGATGAACCCCCAGCGACGAACCAAGCCCACTTTGCCGCCTAAGCCGCTTGACCTGTCTATAGCTTTATACTTTATCGTAACCATCACGTCGGGGCAGTTTGCCGCTAAGGAACCACTTTACGGATGTACCAGATAACGCAACTGGCCAAGCTGTGCGGCTTGTCTCGCACCGCCTTGCTCTACTACGAAAAGCTGGGGCTGATCCACGGTCAGCGCCAGCCCAACGGTTATCGCGTCTATCACGACAGCGATCTGCAACAGGTGCGGCTGATCCAGCAACTGCAAGCGGGCGGGCTTACCCTCGCCCAGTGCAAACGCTGCCTGGAAGCCAAGCTTGATCGGGCCATGCTCAGCGAGCGGCTGCAACAGCTAGAGCAAGAGATCGCCGCTAAGCAGCAAGCCCATGCCCTGCTGAACGGCTTGCTCGGCAACGCCAATTTGCAGCAGTGGCACCAACAGTTAGATGCCCTAGCCCCAGACGCACACATGCAATGGTTAATCACCCAAGGGTTTACCGAGAAACAAGCCCTACGACTACGATGGTTATCAAAAGAGATGAATCAACACGACAGCTACATGGCCGACTTTATGGCCATCTTTAACGGCCTAGAACGCTGGGGCCCCGGCTCTGCAACCGACAGCCTGCGCGCGCTGGCCGCCCTGCCCGCTGCCCCTCAGCAGCTGCTGGAAATTGGCTGTGGCAATGGCCTTGCCACCGCCCTATTGGCCGAGCACACCCAAGCGCAGATCTGCGCCATCGACAACGAAGAGACCGCGCTGGCCAAGCTAAGCGAAAAGATGGCCGCACTGGGCTTTGGCGAGCGGGTGCAGCCCCACTGTGCCAGCATGACCGCCCTGCCATTCCAACCAAACCGCTTTGATCTGATCTGGTGTGAAGGCAGCGCCTACATCATGGGGGTAGAACAAGCCCTGCAGCAGTGGCGACCACTGTTGCAAGCCCAAGGCTGCTTGGTCATGAGCGATCTGGTGTGGCTAACCGAGCAGCCCAGCGCCGCCGCCAAAGCGTTTTGGCACAACGACTACCCCGCCATGACCAACGTCAGCACACGGCTGCAGCAGATTGAAGCCGCAGGTTATCAAGTGCTTACTCACTTCAGTTTAAGCGAGGCCGCGTGGGCCGGTTACGCCCAGCCACTGCAGCAACGAGTCAACCAACTGAAGCCGAGCATGAGCGACTCCCAAGCCATTGCCGACATTGAAACCGAGCTCGACATCTACGCCAACCACCTTGGGGAATTTGGCTATCAGATGTTTGTGCTGCAGAAGCAGTAACGGTGCGGCAATAGAGCCTTTTCAGCGTTGCCGGTAACTTACCCAAGGGAGCGGTCGCGGTGGCGACGGCACACAAGCTCGTAGAAAAGAGGGGGATCCTCCCTTTGGGATCCCCATTGCCTTAGGCACGGCATCGATACACCATCCTTGGTTTTGCGATGCACTCGCAACATCCTGTTGCTCAGCCTCACGTTGCAGTACACCGTTCAACGCTGTGCTGTTGGCGAAAGAGCACGGTACGGCGTAGATACCCTGTCGCAGCGCAAACGTCGGATTACCCCCGCAAAAAGCACTGGCTAATGCCGACCTACGACGATCACATTCTCACTACAGTTTCCCCACCATGCCGTAGGTTTGATTAGCCGCAGGCGTAATCGAACACTGGGGCGGGGTTGCAACAAAACGTCGGATTACGCCCCAAAAACACGGGCTAATCCGACCTACGATGATCACATTCACACTACAGTTTCCCCACCATGCCGTAGGTTTGATTAGCCGCAGGCGTAATCGAACACTGGGGCGGGTTGCAACAAAACATCGGATTACGCCCGCAAAAAGCACGGGCTAATGCCGACCTACGACGATCACATTCACACTACAGTTTCCCCACCATGCCGTAGGTTTGATTAGCCGCAGGCGTAATCGAACACTGGTACGGGGTTGCAGCAGCCAAACGCCGGATCACGCCCCAAAAACACGGGCTGATCCGACCTACGACCATCACATCCACACTACGGTTTCTCCACCATGCCGTAGGTTTGATTAGCCGCAGGCGTAATCGAACACTGGGGCGGGGTTGCAACAAAACGTCGGATTACGCCCCAAAACACGGGCTAATCCGACCTACGATGATCACATTCGCACTACGGTTTCTCCACCATGCCGTAGGTTTGACTAGCCGCAGGCGTAATCGAACACTGGGGCGGGGTTGCAACAAAACGTCGGATTACGCCCCAAAAACACGGGCTAATCCGACCTACGATGATCACATTCACACTACAGTTTCCCCACCATGCCGTAGGTTTGATTAGCCGCAGTCGTAATCGAACGCTGGTACGGGGTTGCAGCAGCCAAACGCCGGTTAACGCCCCAAAAACACGGGCTGATCCGACCTATAGCCACCACCTCGGCGCTCCGGTTCCCCCATCATGCCGTAGGTTTGATTAGCCGCAGGCGTAATCGAACAATGACGCGAGATTTATCCCCTAAACGCCAGACAAACAAAAACGCCGACTGAGTTTCCTCAGTCGGCGTTTTCTAGGTAGGTCGGGGTTTATCCCAACGGGCTACCGCACGATTACATCATGCCGCCCATGCCACCCATGCCGCCCATGCCGCCCATGTCTGGGGCACCGGCTGCTGCGGCTTCTTGTGGCTTCTCAGATACCATCGCTTCAGTGGTGATCATCAGGCCAGCTACGGAAGCGGCAAATTGCAGCGCAGAACGGGTTACCTTGGTTGGATCCAAGATGCCCAGTTCAATCATGTCGCCGTAGGTGTCGTTACCGGCGTTGTAACCGAAGTTACCTTGGCCTTCTTTCACGTTGTTGGCTACCACAGAGGCTTCTACACCGGCGTTGTAGGCGATTTGACGCAATGGCGATTCCATCGCGCGCAGTGCCAGTTTGATGCCGACGTTTTGATCTTCGTTGTCGCCAGTCAGATCCGCCAGTTTCGCTGCGGCACGTACCAGTGCGGTACCACCACCAGCCACTACGCCTTCTTCTACCGCTGCGCGGGTTGCGTGCAGGGCATCTTCAACGCGATCTTTCTTCTCTTTCATTTCCACTTCGGTGGCGGCACCCACCTTGATTACTGCTACGCCGCCAGCCAGTTTGGCCATGCGCTCTTGCAGCTTCTCTTTGTCGTAATCAGAGCTGGATTCTTCGATTTGCGCTTTGATTTGAGCAACGCGACCGCTGATCTGTGCTTCTTCACCAGCGCCATCGATGATGGTGGTGTTGTCTTTAGAGATAACGATACGCTTGGCGGTACCCAGATCTTCCAAAGTGGCTTTTTCCAGCTCCATGCCGATCTCTTCAGAGATCACGGTGCCGCCAGTCAGGATAGCGATGTCTTGCAGCATCGCTTTGCGACGGTCGCCAAAACCTGGGGCTTTAACCGCTGCAACTTTAACGATGCCGCGCATGTTGTTGACAACCAAGGTGGCCAGCGCTTCGCCTTCCACGTCTTCAGCAACGATCAGCAGTGGCTTACCGGCTTTGGTCAGACCTTCCAGAATTGGCAGCAATTCACGGATGTTGGATACTTTCTTATCAACCAGCAGGATGAACGGGGAATCCATCTCTACGCTGCCGTTTTCGGCGTTGTTGATGAAGTAAGGCGACAGGTAACCGCGATCAAACTGCATGCCTTCAACCACATCCAGTTCGTTTTCCAGCGCTTGGCCTTCTTCAACGGTGATCACGCCTTCTTGGCCAACTTTTTCCATCGCGGTGGCGATGATTTCACCCACCATGGTGTCGGAGTTAGCCGAGATGGTGCCCACCTGTGCGATCGCTTTGGAATCAGCGCATGGGGACGCCAGCTCTTTCAGTTCGGCAACGGCAGCCACTACGGCTTTGTCGATGCCGCGCTTCAGATCCATTGGGTTCATGCCCGCCGCTACGG
This sequence comes from uncultured Ferrimonas sp., assembly GCF_947489035.1. GTDB lineage: Bacteria > Pseudomonadota > Gammaproteobacteria > Enterobacterales > Shewanellaceae > Ferrimonas. The sequence continues at coordinate 23,190 of NZ_CANLCI010000020.1, forward strand.
CTTTTAAGCCTTCAGCCACGATGGCTTGCGCCAGTACGGTGGCGGTGGTGGTGCCGTCGCCCGCTTCGTCGTTGGCTTTAGAAGCAACTTCTTTCACCATCTGTGCGCCCATGTTCTCGAACTTGTCTTCCAGTTCAATCTCTTTCGCTACAGATACGCCATCTTTGGTGATGGTTGGACCGCCAAAGGCTTTGTCCAGAACCACGTTACGGCCTTTTGGCCCCAAAGTTACTTTTACCGCGTCAGCCAGTACGTTTACACCAGCCAGCATTTTTACGCGGGCGTCATTACCAAATTTTACGTCTTTAGCAGCCATTGTTAGCTCCTTCTAGAATCTTGCTACAGAAAAGGTTTATTCGACGATCGCTAGGATGTCGGATTCAGACATGATCAACACTTCTTCGCCGTCGATCTTTTCAGCTTTAACGCCGTAGCCTTCATTGAAAATCACGGTGTCGCCAACCTTCACGTCCAGCGCTTTTACTTCACCGTTATCCAGTACGCGGCCATTGCCTACAGCAACGATTTCGCCACGAGTCGATTTCTCGGCAGCGCTGCCGGTTAATACGATGCCGCCAGCGGACTTAGATTCTACTTCAGTGCGCTTAACGATAACGCGGTCGTGCAACGGACGGATTGTCATCTGTTATCTCTCCTAAAACGGATCCGGTAAGGGGTTCATAATGCAGCAAGCTGCTAACTGATTTCGGATATGGGGTTAGCCTGTATAAATACAAGGGGCGGGGCTGAAAAAAGTTGCCGCTGTTAGCTGTGCCGCGATTTACTTTCGTGATCTTTGCCGCAGTGCAGCCGCTCTTGGTAAACTCGCCCTTCATTTTTGTGCAGTTACGGTTCGGCAGCCACGCCGACGGTAGAAAAAGAGGTTGGTGAATGAGGAAGAAGCTGGACATGCTCAACGGTCCGCTGGTGCCAACCCTAAGCCGAATGACCAGTTCAAACCTGTTGGCGGTGATAAGCCTGCTGGCGTTTCAACTTACCGATGCTTTCTTTATTTCGCGCTTAGGCAGTGATGCCCTTGCTGCCTTTGGCTTAACCCTTGCCCCAACCTTGATGACCATCTCGATTGCGCTGGGGTTGGGCAGTGGTGTCTCGGTCAATCTGGCGCGACTGCTGGGGCAAAACAAGCAGCAGGAAGCGAAGCAGTTTGTTAGCCACGCCTTGCTGTTGACGTTGTTGATCTCGGTCAGCATTGCGCTGCTGGGGATCGCCACCATCAAGCCGTTGTTTGCCTTGCTGGGGGCCGACGCCTCGCTGTTGCCGCTGTTTCACGATTACATGTTCACCTGGTATGCGGGGATCACCCTGTTGATCCTACAGATCCAAGCCAACCAAGCGCTGCGCGCCAGCGGCTACACCTTAGCCCCTGCCTTGGTCACTATTTTGATTGCGGTTACCAACGGCATCTTAGATCCGCTGCTGATCTTCGGCATCGGCCCGTTCCCTGAGCTGGGCTTTCATGGGGCGGCGGTGGCCACTTTCATGGCGTGGGTGGTGTCGTTCAGCGCGGCCGCGTATCTGCTGTTGATAAAACATAAGCTGCCGAGCAAGCCGCAGTTCACGCGGCTGCGCCAACATTGGCGCGAACTGCTGCACATTGCCCGGCCATGCACCCTGTCGAACCTGCTTAACCCCGCTGCGGGGGCGGTGTTGATCGCCTTGATGGCACGGATTGATACCCACGCGGTTGCTGCCCTTGGGGTGGGCATGCGGATTGAAGGAGTAATGCTGATTGCGGTAACGGCGCTGTCTGGCACCTTAACCCCGTTTTTGGCGCAGAACATTGGCGCGGGGCAGATGAAGCGCGCGTTCCATGCGCTGTTCAGTTGCTTGCAGCTGCTGCTGTTATGGCAGATGGCGCTGTATCTGTTGGTGTGGCTGTGCTCTAGCCAGATTGCGGCGCTGTTTGCGGTGGAAGCGGAAACCGGTCAGGTGCTGAGCCAATACCTGCTGTGGCTGCCCGCCAGCTATGGCTTGTTGGCGGTGGTGATTCTGTACTCGGTGCTGCTTAATGCCCAGCATCTGCCACTGAAAGCGCTGTCGCTGAACATCATCCGCTTGGGCACCTTGCTGCCTGCGGCCTTTGTCGGCCAATACGTGGCGGGGGCACAAGGGGTGTTTATCGCCATGACCGCCGCCAACTGCTTTGCCGGTTTGGTGTGTTGGCAGTTAGCAAAACGCCGCGCCGCACCTTGGGCCGGTGCTGACGCGGCGTCGATTGGGTTGTAGCTGCGATCGGCGGTGTCCCCATAGCTGTTACGCCAGTTTTGCGTGAACCGTTGGCCGTACAGGTTCTTGCCGGGATCGCCCGGCAGTGGGCAAGGGCGAGCCCCTTTGCAACCCCTAACACCCCCGAGCGACGACACCCCGCCAGCACCAACAACAACGCCGCTTGGCGCTGAGCGCAAGCGGCGTTATGTCGTGCAGAAGTACAGCATCAATCTTTGCGTTTGAAATCCACGTCGATGATGTCGTCGTCCTCTTGCTTGGCATTGCCTTTGGCGCTGGTGGCGTTGCCATCGCCCAGCTGCTGTTCGCGGCCATAGGGGCTGTGGCTGTCGCCTTCGTGATCAAAGGTGTTGCCCTGTTGCTCAAAGGGGTTCTGGCCACCAAACGGGCTTTGCCCACCGAATGGCCCTTGGCCAAACTGGGCACCAAAACCTTGGCCGCCAACGCCACCCACTTTCACCCGCTTCAGCAGGGCGGCGGCAATGATTTTTCGGGTGAATGGGGTCAGGATCAGCAAGCCTAAAAAGTCGGTCACAAACCCGGGGGTCACCAACAACACCCCAGCCACTGCCAGCAGTACGCCTTCCATGATCTGCAGTCCGGGCAGCTCCCCTTGGTTCAAGCGGCTTTGCACGCTCATCAAGGTGCTTAGCCCTTGGCTGCGTACTAATGATGCCCCCAACGCGGCAGTAAGCAGTACGATACCAATGGTAACCCCAGCCCCCAGCGCCGAGCCCACTTCCATCAATACGTAGATCTCAATGATCGGCATCAACGCGAACAATACAAAGAGTGGAAACACTACAGCGACCTCATTTTTTCATCTTCAATGCAACAGAGATGGGGGATTGCTGGTCTGATTTCAAGTCAGTTCACGAACTGCGTGGAGATCCTGTGCACCAGCGCAGCTTCTGCAGTAAAGTGACGGGCATTGGATCGCCATCAACCCCAGAGAATTCGCCAATATGAACCAAGCCGTTGTGGTTTTGTGCACCTGCCCCAGCAACGCCGTTGCCGAGCAAGTGGCCACCGCATTGCTAAGCCAAGGGTTAGCCGCTTGCGTGAATATGGTGCCGGGGGTGGTGTCGATGTACCACTGGCAAGGGCAGCTATGCCGGGACACCGAAACCCAGCTACTGATTAAAACCCACAGTGATCAATTACCTGAGTTGGAGGCGGCCATCCGTCAACAACACCCCTTCGATGTGCCGGAGATCATCGCATTGCCGGTGCAATGGGGACATCAGCCCTATCTGGATTGGATGAAACAAAACTGCTGATTATGAAAAATCTGTTTACCTATTTGCTGCTTACACTGGCCAGTTGCAGTGCCACAGCTGGCTTTGACTTTCTCAAGGACGAACCGCAAGTCTTACCGGTAGAACAGGCCTATCTGTTCGAGTTTGATCAGCAAGGCAACCAGCTGCTGTTGAACTTCACCATGGCCAGCGATCAATACTACCTGTATCAAGACAAGTTCAAATTCAGTGTCAGCGGCGCCGCCAAGTTGGGCGACGTGGCTTACCCCGATGCCACCATCCACAGCGATGAATTCTTCGGCGATCTGCCGGTGTTCTTTAACAGCGCCGAGCTGAGCGTCCCGATCCTGCAAGCCAGCAGCGGCGACGAGCTGACCATCAGCTACCAAGGCTGTTTGGATAAGGTGCTGTGCTACCCACCCACCAAAATTAAGGTGCCGCTGAATGCGGTGGCCGCCAACGATGGCGTCGTTGCCGCTCACCTCAGCACCCCTGCCGCCCCACAAACCGAGCAAGACGGCTTAGCCGCCATGCTGGCTAATGGCAGCCTGTGGCTGGTGTTGGCAACGCTGTTTGGGTTGGGGATCTTACTGGCGTTCACCCCTTGTGTGTTCCCGATGTACCCAATCTTAACCGGCATCATCGCCGGCCAAGGCAAGCAGTTATCCAGCACCAAGGCGTTTGCGTTGTCGATGACCTACGTGCAAGGCATGGCGCTAACCTACACCGCCTTAGGGCTGGTGGTGGCGTCGGCCGGTGCCAAGTACCAAGCGGTGCTGCAAAGCCCAACGGTGCTGATTGGCTTAGCCGTCTTGTTTGTGGTGCTGTCGCTGTCGATGTTTGGCCTGTACCAGTTGCAACTGCCGGCCAGCTTGCAAACCAAACTGAACTTGGCATCAAACAAGCAGCAGGGCGGCTCCTTTATGGGGGTATTCCTGATGGGGTTGATCTCCGGTTTGGTGGCCTCGCCTTGCACCACCGCGCCGCTGTCTGGGGTGCTGATCTACGTGGCTCAGTCTGGCGATCTGCTGGTGGGCGGTTCGGCGCTGTACGCCTTGTCGTTAGGCATGGGCCTGCCGCTGCTGTTGCTGGGCACCTCTGGCGGCAAGCTGCTGCCTAAAGCGGGCGCGTGGATGGAAACCATCAAACACGTGTTTGGCTTCCTGTTGCTGTCGGTCAGCTTAATCATGCTGGAGCGGATCTGGGCTGGGGTTTACTTGGATCTGGCGTGGATGGCACTGGGGATGAGCCTGTTTGGCTACCTGCTGTGGCGCAACAGCAACACCGGCCACAGCTGGTGGAAGGCTGGCCGCTTTGTGGTGTTAACCATGGCGTTTATGGGCAGCATCTCTTACGGCTTAACCTCGGTGATGGAATCGAACAACGCCGAACATGCCCAGCTGAACTTTGTGAAGATCAAATCCATTGACGATCTGAACGCCGAAGTGACCAAAGCCAACGCCCAAGGCAAAGCGGTGATGCTGGACTTGTACGCCGATTGGTGTGTCGCTTGTAAGGAGTTTGAACACAAAACCTTCCCAGCGCCGCAGGTGCTCGAGCGCACCAATACCATGGTGATGCTGCAGGCAGACTTAACCGCCATGGACGACATCGACGTGGTGATCATGGAACGTTACGACGTGCTGGGTTTGCCCACGCTGTTGTTCTTCGATCCACAGGGCAACGAGATCAGCACCCTGCGGGTTACCGGCTTTATGGGGCCAGATAAATTTGCCGAGCATCTGGATAAGGTGTTGGCGCCTTAACCGTTCGCCATAACCAAAACAGCAACGCCCACAATCCTGTGGGCGTTGCTGTCTCTGGGCTGTTCTTTCTGAGTTGCGTCGGGCTGGTGGGCGCTGAGCTAGGCTAAACCAACCCCACTTAGGCGCCGCTGTGCTTGGCTAGGATCAACTGCAACACGTAACGCATGGTTTTGCGGCAATCGGGCTGATCCATCAGCATCTGCTTGTCTTGCTCAACCAGCGGCAAGATCTCTAACCAACGTTCGCTCACCCAGCAGGCGTCCTCTAACTCTGGCTCGGGGTACATTTCGCCTAGGGTCGGTTCTTCTTGATACAGCTTTTGCAGTGCTTCCCCAACCATGGCGTAGGTTTGCTCCAGTGGCCGCGATGGCCAGTTAGGCATCGGCAGCACCTTTCCCATCCACACACCATCGGCTTCGGCCCACACTTGCGAGATCCGTACTTTTTGCTGGCCTTCAACCACCACCGACAAGGTGCCGTCTTCCAACACGTAAAAATCGACCACTCGTACCTGAGTAGCAACCGGATAGCAGGGCAAACTGCCCTTCTCTTCTCGATTCATGCACACCACCAACCATTGGTTGGCTTGTTTCATGCTTTGCGCCAACATCCGTAATTGACCCGGAGTGACGATCCGCAACTCTTTGCGGCCTCGGGGCAACACCGGTGCGTCGATAGGCAACAATGTGGCATCTATGCGTTTCATAGCGCCTCCTACTAGAGCGGTACTGACTAAGTGTAGACAGTCACTGCTTTTTCGGGATAAAAACCAAGGGCATTACTCGGGTATGGATTGGGGTGCAACGCTTAGCCTGCCAGCGATAAGCCACCGACTAACAGTGTAACGGTCAGCAGATAGGCCAGCATGAATGCCATCGATACGTGCAGCAGTTTGGTGGTGGTTCGTAACATGGCGGGCCTCTAATGCACTGGGGGAATGGCGACTAGGATAGCGCCAATCACCCTCAATAAAAGTGGATAAAACAGAACGTGCTAATCGATAGTGGCTAAAGCACTAACGCGGGGCTGTCTGCGCCTTGCTGAGCGCGACGTTGGCTTGCTTTGCGCTGATCAACGCGACGCCACAGCTTTTCATGCAGGATGTAACCAACGGTGTTCACCGCAGGTTCGATGATCGCCAGCAAGCCACCAATCATCAGGCTGCCGGTGATCAAATACGCCAAAGAGAACGCAATAGAGAAGTGCATTAACGCAAACGTAGTGGTTTTCAACATGGCGAGCCTCGGCAGCAACAAAACAGAATGACCTAATGGTAGTGATTATCATTTGCATTGCAATAATATTATGCCGACTTAACTCATCGCCTAAATCGATTACGCTTGCCCTAACGACACCATGCCACGCTGGGGATCCTGCTGCAGCTGGGTAAATGCCTCTACCAGCTCGTGGCCCATGTCGACGGCTCGATGCCAATTATCGGTACGCTGCTGATTGCTCCACTGAGCAAAGTCGCTGCGATCCGGCAGTTTGCCGCCGGGCAGGCGCGCCACAAACTGCGGCGAAGGCACCAGCATCGCCACTTTACGGAAGTTGGCACTGGCTCGACGCCACGGCAGTGCTTTATCAAACCAACCCGGGGCAGCATTGGCATAGAAGTGCGGATAAAGGGTTAAACCGCCGTGCTGCAACGCGGGCAGATCCAGATGGTAATCGGTTACGCCGCCGTCGTAGTAATAGCCTGGCTCGGTATTGGGCAGATCTTTGACCCCACGCAGTACCATTGGAATGCTGCCGCTGGCCAGCAACGCATCCAACAAGCCATTGGCGGTCAACTGGGTATTGCTGCTGGGCAGATCGGTCATGCCTGCAAAGGGGGTGTCTGCTTTGGCGTGCAGCACCCAGCGCCGCCAAAAGGCCGCCAGATTACGGCGGCCAAACAGATTCAGCAGCGAACTCATCGCCGCCCCAGCCGCAACAACGGCTCGCTTATCGCTGGCGACCAAGCCGCGCCCATGACAGACAATCAGGTTTAAGTGGCGGTGGCTGTGCGCCAGCATCGCCGCACGATCCGCTTCCGCAAAGGCTTGGCTAAGAAGCGCTCGACACTGCTGTTCCACTTCCTCAGGGCTGGGCTGCACTTCGTACCACTGGCCAATGTAACCTTGCTGCAATCGCTGATGGGCATTGACCGGATCGGGGTGGCACAAAGCCGCGCAACGCCACGCCCCCGACGAGGTCCCCATAAAGGTCATTGGTTGCTGTGCCGGAATAAAGTGCTCAATCAAGTGGCGTTCCAGCGGGGCTAAAGGCAACCATTTGGGGCCACCACTGGCGGCAATCCACTTATCAAATAAGCCAGAGGCCAACCCATGATGTTCTATTTGGTAGCGCGCTTCTGGCCCCACCACTAACTGCAACAACGACACCGTTAATGCTCCTTTAAGCGGCTGATTTGATTCACAACAGCACGATATTCCGTTGCCAATGGCGCCATGTCAATTGAGCCAAATTCAAAACACACACAAACGATTAACATCTGCATAAAAATTCAACGCCATTTGTTAAAATTTGGTGCAAATGCCACTTTTTTCACCCCAACAGAGAAATGTGACTTAGGTCACAGCAAAGTTAAACCGACGATCCGATCTGTTAACCGTGCCGTTTCCAATATTTTCACACTGAATAACATCAAATTAACAGGTTGCTCTCACTAGTGTGTTCACTTCACGGTCCGGCGGTGGTAAAACATGCATAACCCTGAACAAAGAGAGCAATCTTTGTTCAACAAGTGACTAAGATTGGATTAAGAAAAGTCACGGGGTAAATGGGGTTCATCCCGGTTTAGATGCCGACGGTGTACCTTCTGGAGCTGTAACAAGGAAGGAGAATCATCAATGCGCACCAAAACTTTACTGGCCACCGCTGCCACTGCACTACTGTTAAGCACCACCGCTTCTGCGGCACAACTGCAACTGGACGATGGCTTCTTCGCCACCTCCGTGAACGGCAACGAGGTTTCCGTTACTGCAGATGCTCACGACCTGTCTAACGGCAAGCAAGTGATCACCGTTCGTTACGAAGAGAACGTGATCCACAGCCGTGAACGTAACGACTACACCGTTACCGGACCGATGTACGTAGTATTTAACGCCGACAAGTCTGCTAACTACCAGATCGTTAAAACTGGTGAAAAGTTCGAACTGACCAGCAACGGCAACGCGGTTGCGGCCAAGTTCTACAATGGCGACCAAGCGGTCCACGCTGCACTGAGCATGTAAATGCTGGCTGCGAGACCAAAAAAGCGATGCTTCGGCATCGCTTTTTTATTGCCTCTGTGCCGGTGGCAAGCGACAATTCCTATCTACCCCGATCAATATATAGTGCTTGGCCATGCTGCAACTGTCTGCCCGCGTTACCATTCCTGCACACGAAATCGAGATGCAGATGATCCGCGCCCAAGGGCCTGGGGGTCAGCACGTCAACAAAACCAGCAGCGCCATTCAGCTGATCTTCGACATCAATGCCTCCAAAGCGTTGCCGGACTCCTACAAGCAGCAACTGCTCAGCCGCGGCCACGCAAACCTGACCGCCTCGGGCAAGCTGATCATTAAAGCGCAGCAATACCGCAGCCAAGAGATGAATCGACAAGACGCGCTCGAACGCCTTAAGGTCATTTTGCTGCAAGCGATGGTGGTGCAGCGAAAACGCATCGCCACCAAACCCACCCGCTCCTCGCAACGTCGGCGCATGGACAGCAAAACAAAGCACGGCCAAACCAAGGCACTGCGTACCAAACGCTTCGACTGACGCTCGCGCTACCCGCTTAAAAACAAGGCAGAACAGGCAAAGATTGCCGGCATTATGCGGAGATTAGACCAGTAAAATGCTGCTATATCCGAACATGTCGTTATAATGGCTCGACTGATTTAGGATGGCCTAAAAAACTGAACGAAGTTTGGCATTCGCTGCACTTCACTGCTTTTAAGCCTATTTTTGCTGGGGATTGCCGCACGATGTCGCAACAAGCACACATTTTGGTTCTTAATGGGCCTAACTTGAATCTGCTTGGCCGCCGCGAGCCAGAGGTTTATGGCTCACAAACGCTGGCGGATGTGGTCGACAATCTTACCAATCAAGCGAACCGACAACAGGTTCGCCTGTCGCATTTACAAAGCAACAGCGAAGCAGCGCTGATCGATGCCATCCATCAAACCGATGCGGATTTCATCGTCATCAACCCTGCCGCCTTTACCCACACCAGTGTGGCACTGCGCGACGCCTTGCTTGGGGTAGCCATCCCTTTTATCGAAGTACATCTATCAAACGTGCACGGCCGGGAGCCGTTTCGACACCACTCGTACTTTTCCGATGTGGCCGTGGGCGTGATTTGCGGATTGGGCACCGAAGGTTATCGCTATGCCTTCGACGCCGCCTGCCGTCATCTACAGAACATTGAACAACAGGATTAAGCGCCGCTATGGACATTCGTAAAATCAAAAAACTGATTGAGTTGGTACAGGAATCCGGCATTGCCGAATTGGAGATCACCGAAGGCGAAGAGAGCGTACGGATCTCCGCTCCGTCGGCGGCTGCCGCCACCACCTTAGTTGCCCCAGCCCCAATGGCTGCTCCCGTTGCGGCGGCGCCGGTTGCCGCACCAGTGGCTGCAGCACCAGTCGCTGCCGATGAAGCCGCAACCCCAAGCGGTCATCAAGTTCGCAGCCCAATGGTTGGTAGCTTCTACCGTGCCCCAACCCCAGGCGCTAAGTCATTTGTTGAAGTTGGCGACACCGTAAACGTGGGCGACACCCTGTGCATCATCGAAGCCATGAAGATGATGAACCAGATTGAAGCTGACAAAGCTGGTGTGGTTAAAGCCGTATTGGCTGAAAACGGCGACCCAATTGAGTTTGATGAACCGCTGTTCATCATCGAATAAGGAAGCCGACCATGTTGGATAAAGTGGTCATCGCCAACCGTGGCGAGATTGCCCTGCGTATTTTGCGCGCCTGTCGCGAGCTTGGGATCAAAACCGTGGCGGTGCACTCCACCGCCGATCGCGATCTGAAGCACGTGTTACTGGCCGACGAAACCATCTGTATTGGTAAGGCGCCAGCCACCGAAAGTTACCTGAACGTACCGGCGTTGATCGCCGCTGCGGAAGTAACCGACGCCATCGCCATTCACCCAGGTTACGGCTTCTTGTCTGAGAACGCCGAGTTTGCCGAACAGGTAGAAAAAAGCGGCTTTATCTTTATCGGGCCAAAGGCGGAAACCATCCGCTTGATGGGCGATAAAGTGTCGGCCATTTCGGCCATGAAGAAAGCCGGCGTGCCTTGTGTACCAGGCTCTGACGGCCCATTGGGTGAAGACGACGCTTACAACATTCAGTGCGCTAAGCGCATTGGTTTCCCAGTGATCATCAAGGCCGCTGGTGGCGGTGGTGGTCGTGGTATGCGCGTGGTTCGTAAAGAATCCGAGCTGGTTGAAGCGATCGCCATTACCAAATCTGAAGCCGGTAGCTTCTTCGGTAACGATGTGGTTTACATGGAGAAATTCCTAGAAAACCCACGGCACATCGAAGTGCAGGTGTTGGCCGACGGCCAAGGCAGCGCCATTCACTTAGGCGAGCGCGATTGTTCGATGCAACGTCGTCACCAGAAAGTGGTGGAAGAAGCCCCAGCGCCAGGGATCACCGCCGAGATGCGTAAGTTCATCGGTGAGCGTTGTTCCCGTGCCTGTTTGGAGATCGGCTACCGCGGTGCCGGTACCTTCGAATTCTTATTTGAAAACGGCGAGTTCTACTTCATCGAGATGAACACTCGTATTCAGGTAGAGCATCCAGTAACCGAAATGGTGACCGGCGTTGATTTGATCAAAGAGCAGCTGCGCATTGCCGCCGGTCAGCCACTGTCGATCACCCAAGACGAAGTGAAGATCAAAGGCCACGCCATTGAGTGTCGTATCAATGCCGAAGATCCTGAAACCTTCATGCCATCACCGGGCAAGATTGAACACTTCCACCCACCGGGCGGCATGGGCATTCGTTGGGACAGCCACATCTATGCAGGCTACAGCGTACCGCCACATTACGATTCAATGATTGGCAAGCTGATCACCTTTGGTGAGAACCGTGGCATCGCCATCGCTCGCATGCGTAACGCCTTGCGCGAACTGGTGGTGAACGGCATTAAGACCAACACCATGCTGCAGCAACGCATCATGGACGACGAGAACTTCCAAAACGGTGGCACCAACATCCACTACTTGGAAAAGAAACTCGAGCAAGAGTCTTAAGCGTACTCATACATCCGATACGAAGGGCGCAAACCTTGATTTTAAAAGGGTTGCGCCTTTTTTGTATCCGGTTGCATTTCGATGTGCATTTATCCTAACGGCTGAAATGTTGTACCCCGAGGTGTATCCCAGCAACAAAGGTGACAGATATGGTGTTATCAGCAACCCAGATCGAGGGCTTAAAACCTCGAGACAAAGAGTACTCAATCACCGACCGTGATGGCCTCGCCATCCGCATTCGCCCCTCTGGCGCAACGCTTGGATACTGCGATACATTTATGCCAAGAAAGCACAAAGGCTAACTCTTGGCTCCTACCCTATGATGCCCCTCAAGGTTAAATGGTCGTAGTCATTATACGAAGACATTACGACTTGCCGTCCTAGGCAGTTACAACACCAACCGTCCCGAATTCTCGCGCAGCCACTCTCGGCATTCGGCATAGTCTGGGATTACTCGCTCAACCTCACGCCAGAACTGCGGTGAATGGTCATGATGCTTAAGGTGACCCAGTTCGTGCACCACCACGTAATCAACAATGCGATTAGGTGCCATTACAATCACCCAGTTGAACTCGAGTTCGCCCTTAGTGGTGCAACTACCCCAACGGCTTTTAAACTGCTTAACCGATACTGACGTAGGGCGGACGCCAACTACTTCAGCGTATCGCGCACATTTTTCCCGCAATTTGTTGTGGGCATGGCTTCGATACCAACGAATCAGGGAGTTACGAACGGCATTGGCTGGATCGCCATAAGCTGGCACCGTAACCTGTAAGCGTCCTTGCACCAGCTTAGCGGGCATGTAAGCCCCAGTCAGTACCTTCAGTCGGTAGTTACGACCAAGGTATGGGAAGGCTTCACCAGAGACATAGCTCTTGCTGCTTGGCGGTAGCACCGCGTCGTGCAAGGCGATCTTCTCAATGATCCAGCGATGCTTGGCTGCAATCAGTTTACTGATGCGTTCCACTTCAAGTTGATGGGGAACAATCACCATCACCTGCCCATCCTCGACTTGAATCGAAGCGGTCTTGCGGCGCGTGGTGCGCCGTACTTCGACGACATAGCCATCGCCTTGGAGATACTCCGTAGACCTCCCCTTTTCAGCCGCCATCACTTCTTCCCAAACTTCGTCTGCGCCAGTTCCATGAAGCGATCTTGTAACACGGCAACCAGTTCCTTATTGCCAAAGGGTTGTTTCAGTACTCGCCGCTTAATCTCTTTCTTCATCCGCTTTACCTCATCGGGCTTATTGAAGAAGTCGACAATGTCGGTGGCCTCATCGAGCATCTGCACCAGCAACTGCGTGGTCGCCTTTACCGCCTCACTGTTGGTTTCATCTACCACATCTACATCATCAAGGTTCGCTACTTCCGCCATAAGGATGTTGTAGAAGGCGTACTCTGTTTCAGATAAACCAACGTGCTCCGCGCCTGCCGAGCGATCGGTTTCGATGGTATCCACTAAATGAAGCAGTAACTGATACTGTTCATCCCACTTACCAGCGGTCTTCTCGATGATGTCGCGTAGGCGCAGGCTGAGCGACTTGTAGTACTCGGGGTCTTCCTCCAGATTCACGGTGATGTGATGCTTGATGGCACTCTCAATCTCAGAGGCTTTCGATTCATCCGACTTGGCTTGTGCCACTTCCTCTTTGAAGTTGGCAGCCAACAGATCCACAGGCGGGATCTTAGGATCTACGCCGGTGCTGATGATGTGCTCATCCACCAGTTTGCGCACCTTCTCACCAACTCCAGTTAAATCTAATGCCGGGTCTCGGTAGCGATTGCGCGCCGCATTGTGGATCTTGCCAAGGCGCTTTAAGTCGCCAATGAAATCTGCGGCAGCGGTGTCGGGTAGGATCAAGTTCATCTGCTTGGCGAAGCGCTTAAAGGCGATCTCAAATTGAGCGCGAACCGATTCCTCCTTCAAAGCCAAGACGCATAGATCGATGTATGCCTCATCATCCTTGGCCGTCTTAATCTCTTTGAAGAATGCCATCGCAACGGTGTGCAGCGCTTTTAGCTTGGGGATCTCATCCTTCAAGCTTTCGTAACTGCCCTCTATGTCATCGCTGCTGAACTGATCCAGCGCTGCTTTGAGGTAGTCCGCCAGCCCGTAATAATCGACAACATGACCGCACTCCTTGGCTGCTTTACTCACTGGTGAGGTGCAGGTTCGGTTAACCCGGGCTATGGCCTGCATTAAGGTATGATCTTGCAGCTTGCGGTCGATATACATCACTTGCGCCAACGGCGCATCAAAGCCAGTAAGCAGCATGTCTTTGACGATAAGGAAGGCAACGGGGTTTTCGGACAGCGGTTTATTAAAGTCCTTAATAACCTGCTTCTGCTTGGCTTTATCGGTGTACTTAGCGATGTAAGGCTTGTCGTTATGATCACCAGAGATCACCACCTCTGACGGCGGTGCTTCCAGTTCATCCAACATCTCTTTGAACAATACCGCCGCATGGCGGCTACCCACCACAATCATCGCCTTGTAGCCATCCGGTTGGATGTGCTCTCGATAGTGATTAAGTAGGTCAAGGCAGACCCAACGAATGCGCGCGGGTGCTTCTCGCACTGCTCGTTCAACGCCATAGCGTTTCTTTATCTCGAGCTGATCCTCTTTGCTGTAGTCGCCAAAGTACTCTTCGAACAGCTTGTCGAGGGATTCGCCCTCAACCTTGGATTGCACCTCGCGGCCTTGATAGAGCAACCGCACCGTTGCGCCATCTTCCACCGCTTCATTGATCTTGTAGGCATCGATGTAGCCGCCAAAGGCTTTGCTCATCTTCTGGGTCTTCATCAACGGCGTACCGGTAAAACCAATCTTGGGGGCATTGGGTAACGCCAGATTGATGGTGGTCGCCAAGCCACCAAACTGAGTGCGGTGGGCTTCATCAGCCAAGACGATGATGTTGTCACTTGGGTTCAAGTCGCGGAACTCGCTCTCTTTGCTCTCTTGCTCGAGATCCAAGAACTTCTGCACCATCGCCGTAACCAAATCAGAGCTGTCTCGCTTCAGTAGCTCCTTCAACTGCTTCACCGAGCCAGCGTGATGAACGGTTTCCCCTTGTGCGGCCTTAAAGGTGCTTGATAGTTGCTCATCCAACTGGGTTCGATCAGTAATGAACACCAACTTGTAATGGCGTAGCTGTGGATCGCGGCGTAGCTTCACCGCCAGCATCACCATCGTGAGCGATTTACCCGAGCCTTGGGTATGCCACACCACCCCAGACTTGGATTTGCGATCGGTGCCGGTCTTCAATCGATGGATGATCTTATTCACCGCGCGAAACTGCTGGTAACGCGCCACCTTCTTAACCAGCCGTCCTTCGATGGGCTCGAACAAGACAAAGTTTTGAATGATATCGAGGAAGTTAGACGGGGTTAGCATCCCAGCGATCAAACGCTGCTGTGGTGTGACTGCCGTAAGCGCATCCACCTCTGGGGTCAGCGACTCACCATAAGCCACGGAGGGCTGTTCAGCAGCATGAGTAAGCACAGCGTCAGAGGGCGCTGCCTTGGCTGCAATGAAGTTAGAGATGTTCTGCCGTTTAAGATCTTCATCGGTAACGGGGTAGGCATCTTTCCAATCACCGTAGTGCTGCGCTGCCGAGCTAATGGTGCCCACCTTGGCGTGATCCCGGCATAGCGTCACCATCAGTTGGTTGTACCAGAACAGGCGCTCCGCGCCCTCGTCACTCTCTTGGCCGCGCAGGTTGGCATAACGCCGAAGTTGATCGATGCCGTCATCCACCGGATTGGTGATGTAAGGAGATTTGCACTCAATCACCAACAGCGGCAAGCCATTCACAAAGCCAAGGATGTCGGGAATGATGTTCTGTGCCCCTTCAACCTTGAACTGGCTGGTACTCAAGAACTCGTTATTGCTTGGCTGGTCGAAGTCGATCAGCTTTACCGTTTGGCCTTTCTTGCCTTTGCCAAGGTCTTGCTCAACCGAGATCCCATCACCGCACAGCAAGCGCCACAGGGTTTGGTTGTACTCCATCAAACCGGTTTGGGTCGGGTGGGTTAGCTCACGCATCACCTTGCGCAGGTTATCCGCAGATAGCCAAGGGTTGAGCCTCTTAACTGCCCGCGCCAATCGCTTGGTCAACACCACATCGCGCCACGAGTCACGCTCCTGTTGTGCATGTTCTGGCGACAATGCTGCCCCAGCGGCGTAACGCCAGCCAAGGGATTGCAGTTGCTCTAGCGCGGGTTGTTCAACTTTAATGAGTTCGTCTTGGATCATTAGTACTACTGGCCGAGTGGTTGGGCAAAACATCTTTTCACGATGGTACAGCCAGATAGCGACATATCCAGCAAACAGCTCCGCAATTAAGTAAAAAACTGCGCCTATTCAAAACTTGTACGCTTCCCCCCCCACTGCAGGCGCTAATCAATTCTGCATTATCTCCTTCGTTGGTAGAGGCTTCTGCCAGCGTCATTCACACAATGGAGAAAAAATAATGACCAAAAGTAAAACCCCAATGACCAGCGATGCAGCCGCTCGTATTCAAAGCACAGTTGCCAAGCAAAACGGTGGTTCAGTGCCTAAGGGCAGCGTGGCTTCACGGGCGCAAAGCGCCGCCGCTAAGAACTCGTCTAAGAACGGAGGTAAGTAACATGCCTAAACATGACGACGACAACCGCAGCTGCCAGTTGAACCCAGAACACGACGCCTACTGGCAAAGCCGTGGTGAAGACGAACGCCCCGATGACTGGCAAGAGCGTTTGGAAGATGAGTAATCGTTAGCAAACACCGTTAGGCACTGCTGCCGCAGTGCCTATTTCGCATCGACTTGAGAGGGCACTCAGATGGAAAGAAACAACACTAACCGCAGTAACCAACTTAATCCAAATAACGATCAATATTGGAGATCTCACGGATTCAACAGGCGCCCCAAGGATTGGCAGTAGCGCTGCGCTCGTGGCAATACCAAGCCTTAGCTGGCTCGGTAGTAATCGCTAAGGTTAGGCTTTGGCGATTGCACTGAAATGCTTGTCTAGATAATGCTGATAGTAAACGGGGTAGCGTGATAGCACCTCTTCCATTGCATGAGCTACGGCTTCTGGGTTGTTTACGTCACGTACTGCTCCGCATTGTAGCTGACTTGTTAATTTATCTAACCCCATTGCTACTCTGCCCATCAGGGCAATCGGCGCATTATTTACGGGTTGCAACGGTTCAGTTGCATTAGCAATGAATGCTTCCAGTCGCTCAAAGCTAGGTAGATCTTCGCCTTTGCGCCATGCCTTTAACACGTTGTAGCGGCGGTCCCGCTCATTCTCAAACGATAAGGTGCTGGAGTCATTGGCCATCGGAATATATTGGGCAAATTCCCTTTCACCGATATCCGTTTCCCACAGCTTAGCTACGCTCAGTCGCAGTTCTTCGAGTAATGCGCCGAAACAAGTCACAGGTGCCCCATCTGGATCTGCAACTCGGCTGAGCGCCCGGCAAAGTAACCAAGGTACCTTGCGAAGCTTGTCTTCGGGTTCCCCACTCAGTACAACGGTGCCAACTTCAAAGCTGGCTAACATGTGCAGATAAAAATCCAGCACCAGATAAAAGCCGCATTTCACCAATGCCAATTTGTCGCTACCGGCAAGTTGATGCAGTGAATCCCTTTGGAGCATATAACGGCCAAACCGCTCCAGCTCAGCTTGCGGGATAAGGCTGAACTGCTCCCAGACCGGCTTGATGAGTTGCCATTGAACTTGCGGGTCTTCTTTGTTGTTGGGGTTGGTCGCAACAAAAGCGCGCACTATTTCAAATAACTCAGTATCGGCATTGGCTCGTTGCTGAACAAACTGCATCGTCAGTAGCAGTTCACTTTTTGAGCTACCCTTTATCGCTGGGCTCCCCTTTAATCCCAATCTTGCCGAAAGCCAATCAGCCCCGTTAGAACGGGCGAGCTGTGCGCGCTCAACCTCCTTCGACTCTGGCACTGAGAACATCTTTCTCAATGGCTCTGCAGCTTGCGTCAGCCACTCATTAAGTTTCTTGGCAGACTTTTGGCTTATGCCAGTGCTGCCAATGAAGTTGGCAATGGTGCTATTGCTCAGATTCAGTCTGTAGCCGCTTTGTTTCTCCAAGAGCTTAAACAATCGTGGGTAGGAGAACTGCACACCAATAAATTCAATGAACTTGTTAACTGGCGGTAAGAACAAGTGATTATGTTTAAGGGGAGTAAAGTGGACCTTTTCGCCACGACGGTGCTCTTGACTTAGGTCGTCAGAGAGAAAGGTAAATGGATCGTAATACTCCGACTCATCCGATAGATTGGACGACTGTTGAGAGTTGAGTTTTGAAGCATCCGTGCTCATTGTAGTGGCTTTTATTGTTCGCAAAATTGGGTGTTAGCCAACAGTGGGTGTTTACCGTTGGCTGTGCGAGTTTAGCTGTCGACCGTCACTCGTACCTTGCCAGTGAGCAGGTCTTGCATGAGGGCTTTTTTGAGCCGTTGGGCTTGCTCGAGTTGCGCAAGTCTAAATTCAATTGTTCGAGAAATCGTATTGTGAGCTTTAGCTATTTTCAATTGTTCGGCGATTGGTGGAATCGGTAATAAAAGATTCTTCAGTGTCTTCGAACTAATGGACTCCATTACTCCTCCTTGGGACTCGTTTCTAAACTGCTCTTGAACCCAAGTGGCATAATTAAGTTGCCAGCATGCCAACACCGATAGGTATTTGCTCTGGTCAAATGTCATCGTCCAAACGTGTTTAGAAGATAGTGCTTTCCCGACTCCCCGAGGCACGACACAGGAACGGCCAACAGTACCCATGATAGTAATCATTACATCGCCTTCGAATACGGCATACCGCTTTAGCTCTGCGAATTTTTCATCGCTCACATATCGCCGATAGGTAGATTCAAAGTGTTCAACATGAACATTGTCGATCCCTAGATACGGATGTCCTTTAGGTACGAGCTCGTTCTTAAGTAGGGCGCTTCCAAATGGTCCACTGCGCATTGGATACTTTGTCGAAGCCAATTGGGTTTCTAGAGTTTCAATCTCCCACCCCTCCGGAATCAAGCCAAGGGGGGAGTCCTTGAAGGCGGTATTGCTGCCATCACCGGTTCGATAGTTCTCTGGAGTAGGCGACAGCAGCTCCTGCATCATGCCGGTCTTGACCGCTTTCAGCTTGTCAATCTGCGCTTGCGTGCGCTCAATCACCGTATCGACCGAGGTTAGGATCTCAGCGATTTTGCGTTGTTCTGGGAGTGGAGGTAGCAAAGCATCGATATTTTTTAGCTTTTCTTTATTTAAGGTGACCCCTTTCACGGCTTGGTCTATGTCACTAAGAAGATCCCAAAAGTGCAAACCGTGGTAAAAGTAGTCAACGTCAATTTGATCTGTAGTCGGCTTAAATGCAGCAATAGCTTCATTTGTATATAGGTCTTTCCCAGCGTAAGCCACTTTGCCAACAGAAAGCTTGAAGCTCATGATGACCGTGCCTTGAGTAATGAGCTTTACATTAGAGTTAGAGACGCCAATGTCAGTGATTTGCTCAGCAGTATCCTGTACGTAGCGCCCTTTAAGGTCTTTAATAGACACCCAACTGTTACCGCTTGTTTTTGAGCTGTCCCAGTATTTGGGCTCGCTCCGACTTGGAGTTCCTCCAATTGCGATTTCGAATAGATTGCCAAATTTACATTGACCCCATCCGTTTGGTAACACCTCACTCATACCCCAGCTCCTTCAAGTAGCTGTGCATGGTCTGCTCGGCTTCGCTCACTTGGCTGTCCAGTTGAGCCAGTGACACGTGGTATTTGTCCCACCAGCGCTCGAGTTGGCTGATTACCTTGGCTTCAACCTCTAGACCAGCGGCTTCAATCTGAGCTCGGATCTGCGCCTTATCGGTGATCTCGGCTTTAAATTGCAGGTAGTCGTTACGCTGCGCTGGGGCGTTGTGAGGCTCCAATATAATGGACACATCAAAGCCTTGCAGCACTGCTTCTTGGATGTACTTATCTTGTACTTCACGCACTGGCACGCCACCGTGCAGCAATGCACGAACATCGAAGATTTCCGCTGGTGGCGAGGTGTCGGCGTAGCGGCGGATATTGAGGTTGTAATCGTTGTCGGCAATGTCCGCCAGCGCCACCACGGTGGAGTAACGTGCAATCTCGCTGTACTGCTCAAAGGTCTCAACGATCTTGGTGATGTCTTGCGGGCGCAGCTTGTTTTGGTTCTTGCCTTCTTCACACTCCAGCTCGGCGTTGATAAACAACACCTTGCCTTTGCGCTCGGCCACCTTGGCTTTGTTGATGATCAGCAGACAGGCAGGAATGCCGGTGCCGTAGAACAAGCCAGAGGGCAGGCCAATCACCGCCTCTAACAGGTCGTCTTGCAGAATGCCTTGGCGAATGGCCTTCTCGCTTGAGCCACGGAACAACACCCCATGTGGCATCACCACCCCGACCATACCTTCTGCGTTGGTACTGGCGATCATGTGTTGCACAAAGGCTAAGTCACCGGCGTCTTTCGGCGGTGTGCCATACGGGAAGCGACCCTGCTTATCGGCATCGGCCTCATCTTTACCCCACTTCTTCAGCGAGAACGGCGGGTTGGCGATCACGCGGTCAAAGGTCATCAAAGTGCCGTGCTGGGTGTGCTGTGGCTCGCGCAGGGTATCGCCCTTGCGAATATCGGCATTCATCACCCCATGCAGGAACATGTTCATCTTACAGATGGCCCATGTATTAAGGTTCATCTCTTGGCCATAGAGCGACAGGTTGGCAGGGTTCTCACCGTGGTTAGCCAAGTAGTTGCGGGTTTGCACCAACATGCCGCCAGAGCCCGAGGTGGGATCGTAGATCCGCATACCGGCATGAGGCTCAAGCAGGGATACCAGCAGTTGCACCACCTCGGATGGGGTGTAGAATTCGCCGCCCTTCTTACCGGCGCTGTCAGCAAACATCTTGATCAGATATTCGTAGGCGGTGCCAAGCAGATCCGGCTTTTCAAAGTCGCTGTTGCGCAGACGGTGTTGATTAAAGTGCGACAGCAGATCCCGCAGCTTGGTATCTGACAGCTTGTTCTTGATGTTGAAATCGATGCTCGCCAGTACCCCTTCAAGAGCGGGATTGTGCTCTTCAATCGCATCTGCTGCGGTGTTCAGTGCCTCACCGATGTTGTGCTTCAAATCCTTCAGTTTTTCCCAACGGGCTTTCTCTGGCATGAAGAAGGTCGAATCGTACTCGTCCTCATCTTGTGCCAGCGCCTTGGCTTCGGTTTCTGTCTCACCCTCAGCCAAATAGTGGGCAATCACCCGTTCTTGCTCTTCATCAAAGGCATCGGATAGGCGTTTTAAGAACATCATGCCAAAGATGTAGTCCTTAAATTCGGACGCATCCATGTTGCCACGTAAGATGTCGGCGGCTTCCCAAAGGAAGGATTCAAGCTGTTTCAGTGTGAGATGGTGGGGCATAGATGAACCGTCTTTTATACCGACGCGATGATCGGAGTATTACTAAAGTAGAGCGAGTCTAATGGTGGCAACAAGCTGTGACAATAACGGAGATCGAGGAAGTGGTTACTGGCATTGATAAGCCAGTAATTTTGTTCGTTAGTTAAAGGTTTGCAACAGGCAATGTAACCTCGTTAAGGTGAGATTTTCGCACAGTTCAAGGATGACGCATGCGGCGCATTTCTCTCTCGGCTATTGCTTTATTTTCCCTTATTTTGGTACCAGCACTGTACGCCGATACCATTGAAGAGCAAATCTGCAATGCCTATTCAACGGCTCAACAACAGGCGCAATGTCTTGCTGAGTTTCAAGCTCAAACAAATGACACCCCATTGGCTTCAGGACTGTTTGAAGAGATGCTTTGGTTGCCCCAAAAGCATCTAGGACTTAGCCGTAACGAGCTAAAGAATCGATATGGTATTGAGCCAAATGAAGGGGGAAACTTTGTTGTTATCAAGGGCAACGTAAAGCTGTTGTTTGAGCTAAACAAGCCTGACTCAGTGAGCTTTATCTCCATCGATTTTACAGAAAACGCAAACTGTACATTTGGAAAACCTACAGATTATTCCGCATACATCGAGCAGCTTGGCCTGAAAATGAATCAGCTTAAGCAACTTTCACAGATTGGCAGTGCAACGGTGTGGATCGATACAACAAGGAAGCTAAAGGTGTCGGGTGTTTGTCCTTATGATGGTGGCCCACCCATAATCAGCTTCAGACACAAATGAAGCCATTAAAATTGCCACTGCTGGTTTGAAAAATTTACTGAGAATTTCCGAGGGGCTCAGTGAAGCTAACTCGACGTGCATCGGCGGGATGGGGTGTCCCCCCCTCCCCTTTTTGTATTTCAAAGTGAACCACGGCCAGCTCGATTACTTGGCAGTATTTCAATCTAAAAAGCACCATTCGCAACTTAGCAGGCCAATTCACTAATTAGAGTGGGGTGATTGAAGTCGATTAAGTGTGATTTTTTGTACCCCACGACGTACCCTGAATAAAAAAGAACCACCACAAAACACACAACACATTGATTAATAAATGTTTAATGCAGAACATCCACTACTTGGAAAAGAAACTCGAGCAAGAGTCTTAATCTCGACGCCAATGAGCGGATCAAAAAAGGGAGCCTGATGGCTCCCTTTTTTATGGTCGATTCACTGGCCGTTACTGACCGCAATCACCCCAGCTTTGACCGTCGTCGCTGCATTGCTGCTCGTGCGTGCCGTTGGCGTAGGTGATGGTGCGGGTCCACTCGCCGTCGCTGTTTTGCTGATCACGGTACTCGTCGTCGCCGTGAGGGTAGGTTTTGCTTTTCACCCACCGGCTCACGTCGTATGGCACCGATTGGCCATCGTCCCAGCCGTAAGGTAAGTTGGCGATCTCGGCTGCCAGCTCGGTCAAATTCAGCTTCGAGGCGGTTTCAGGGAAGTTGATCGCCTCTGGCGCGATGCTGAATGGGTTGCCGTCGCTGAAGAAGATGTACTGCGCGCTGAAGCGCGTTTCACCCTGTTCATAGTTGACGAACAGGTAGCGACTGTCTGCACTGGCAAAGTCCTGCAACTGACAAGCATCTATGCTACCGGTGTCACCGGCATCCTCTAAATTGCTGATGGTGTACTGTTTGCCAGCAACCATAAAGCTCATCTGTTCGCTTAAATCACAGTTATAGTCGCTGTCGTCTCCGCCCCGAGATTGGTAAATGATCGACTGCAAAAAGTCACCGCCGTCAAACAGCCCTTTCTCGATTTCATCACTGATGATCAGCCGCTGCGCCACAGTAAGCGCGTCATTCATCTTCATGTGCTCATACTGGCTGCCGCTGTTATCGGAGATGTAGGAAGTGCGGTACCACGCCAACGGGTACGCTTCTTCAGCATCTAACGCGCTAAAGCGAGCGAAATTAACGCTCACGTGCTTTTGTGGGTGCAGCTCCTGCAGGGCTACCGTGCCTTTCAGAGACGCCTGCAACCCTTTAACCACCGCTTGGGCGGTGTCGTAGGCAGCCTGATCGTTGTCGGCAATGTAATCCGCCGCAATCTTATCGGCGGCGATGTTGTAGTGATCCACCACATAAGCCGTGGCATCGGCCAGCAGTGTGGCTAACCGCTCGCGCTTGGCGGCATCCGCCAGCAAGGCATCACAGCTGTCGCCGATAAAGGCGCTTTCTTTATACAGCTCTTGCTGCACGGTTTGCCACACCAAGCTGGTTAATGGGGTTACGTTAACCAGATACTCGTCAGACAGAGTCTGCAGCGGCGGCGCAATCACCATCTGATAGGCGTCTTCCACTGGGCCTAAATCTTCGTCTTCGGCACCAACCGGTACGTCCACCACAATTGGCACATACTGGGCGCACTGTTGTTGTTTAGTGCTCAGCTCTAAGCGGTAGTCGCCCCCCTCGGTCGAGACAGTGCGTGGCTCGGCGCCGTCAAGCTGACCATTGCCGTTCATATCCAGAAATACAGTAGCACCAGACACATAGCCATCGATCACTTTGCCCATTGCGGCTGCCGCTGGGGTGTCACTGCCACCACCACCGCCGCCACAACCTACTAACGCAGCGGCAATAGCCAGTGGCAGGATCCGTTTTATCATCGTTGTCATTTGTTACCCCTAACGTTGAAACATCTTCATTTACTGATTGGCGCTAGTGTTGCTGGGTTGAGCACTGTACACAATCAGTACAGGCGCAAAGGGTTAGCTGGATCACTGTCGCGATTTAACGCAGTGCCACTTTGCTGTGACTCCAACAAGAATGCCGCTATTTTCTGCCGCACTTCACGCTGGTCGAACAGCCACTCACCGGCAGCAAAAAGAAGGTTTACTGGCTTTACTCAGCGCCATTCGCCACGGTTCTTGGTAAGCACAGCACGGCGCACCAACCGTGACAGCAATCACAAATTTGGCGAGTACCTTGAAGCGGGATATAGTCAAACCACAGCAAAAGAGGGATTAAGCAACGCAATAGGATGGGATCGCAACGGCGATAAGGGGGCAACATGAGCACACGGTTATGGCTAAGCGCGGCCATTTTTGCCATCAGCTTAAGTGGGTGTTACAGCATCCTTGGCACCGTGCCGGTCGCTCCAGATCCGGAGCCGAAGGCTAGCGCCAGCCGCACCGAGGACAGCAACCGCATCTATCGCAGCGACTTCTACCGCAACATTGCCCTGCTGCCAATCCAGCCACCGCAAACCACCCGCCTGAACGGCGATAAGCTGATTGGCGCCGATCGGTGGTTAGCCGATGGCCCCGGTGCCTTTGAGGTAAGCCAACAACTGCAGCGCAGCTTGCACCAGCAGCAGCGGTTGAATCGCGATGGTCGTTACCAGTTGCAGGTTACCTTGCAGCAGCAACAGCAGGCACCACTGAGCGCCACCACCGCCACCTTACTGCACTACACCCTAACGGATTCTCATACTGGCGCGGTGTTGCTGGATCAAACCATCATGGGGTTGGGCATCGATCTCAGCACCGGCGCTGCGTTTCGCCGCAACGCCAGCGCGATCCTGTCGATCCGCGACAGCATTGATCGCTTCAATCGCGTGTTGCAGGGCTGAGCCTCGGCTCATGCCGCTTGCGGCCTGTTCGTGGCGATCGGCAAGCGAATCGGCTAGATGATCCGATCCGGGTTCAGCGCCAATTTGCGACGCAGGTAGCTGATCTGCATCTGCAGATTCAGCCCCTTCGGGCAGGAGTCGACACAACCTAGCAGGGTCATGCAGCCAAACACCCCATCCGCAGTGCCCAGCACATGGTAGAAATCATCGGGGCCACGCTTATCGCGCACATCCAGCGCAAAGCGGGCGATCTTGTTCATCCCCACTGCCCCGATAAAGCTGTCGCGCATCTGCGCCGCTGCACAGGCAGACACGCAGCAGCCGCATTCGACACAGCGTTCGGCTTCGTAAACCATCTCGGCGGCGTTTGGCTCCATGGTGGCTTCCACCGCATCAAAGCTGCGCTCTTCGCCATTTGGCACCAACCAGCCTTGCAAGCGTTCGCTCAGCGAGCGCATAAATTTGCCGGTATTCACCGACAGATCGCCAATCAATTCAAAGCCCGGCAACGGCATCAAGGTGATGGTGCTGGAATCAAACTGGCTGGTTAGGGTTTTGCAGGCCAACGTTGGCATGCCGTTGATCACCATGGCGCAGCTGCCGCAGATCCCCGCGCGGCAAACAAAATCAAACTGCAACGAACGATCTTGCTCTTGCCGCAGTTGCTGCAGTGCAATAAACACCGTCATCCCTGCGGTTTCAGTCAGCTCGAACGTTTGCATGCGAGCGCTGCTGTTGGCGTGCTGCGGATCGCAGCGGAAAATGTTGAAGGTTAATGTGCGGCCGGTCATTTGCCCGCTCCTTTGCGTTGGTTGGGCTGGCTTAACAGCGCAGGCAGGCTAAACGGCATCAACGCGTGCTGGCGTTGCTCGGGGGTGGCGTTGGGGTGTTGCTGCTGCCACTGCTCTATGGCGGCTAAGCGCACCGCGCTGTCGGGGTGAGGGATGCTGTGATCCTCTCCGTAGCCACGGAAGCCCGGCGGCAGCTCCATGGCATGCACATCCATCGGTTCGTAGCTTAATTGCGGCGCCCCATCGCGCCAATGCACCAAGCTGCGCTTCAACCAGATGGCGTCGTTGCGCTGAGGGTAGTCTTCGCGCGCGTGAGCGCCACGGGACTCAGTACGCGCCAAAGCGGCCGTTGCCACCGCCAACGCCAGCTTTAGCATCTTCCGCAGCCGCAGCGCTTCCACCAGCTCTGGGTTGCTGTGACGTTGCCGGTGTTGCAACTGCAGCGATTGCGCTTGTTGTTGCAGCTCGGTCAGCTCGGTTACCGCTTGGCTGAGCTCGTCACCACGGCGGAAGATCCCCACCTTGGCCATCATGATCTGCTCCATCTGCGCTCGCAGGGCATAGGGATCGTGGCCTTGCGTTGCCTGCAGCAACTCGTCGATTTCCGTGGCGATTGCCTGTGCAAAAGGCGCCGCCACGGTGGGATCCGGTGCCGCCGCGCTGGCGCTGGTGGTGGCCACGTATTCGCCAACAATCATCCCCGCAACCACGGTTTCTGCCAGCGAGTTACCGCCTAAACGGTTAAAGCCGTGCAGATCCCAACAGGCCGCTTCGCCCACCGCAAACAACCCCGCCAGGCCGTAGGCTTCGCCGCGTTCATTGGTGCGAATGCCCCCCATCGAGTAGTGCTGGGTTGGCCGTACCGGGATCCACTCTTTGGCCGGATCGATCCCCAAAAAGTTCTGACAGATCTCTTTCACTTCGCGCAGGTTTTTATCAATGTGTGCCGCCCCAAGCTGGGTGATGTCCAGCCACAGGTGCTCACCGTAAGGGCTTGCGACCCCTTTGCCACGGCGCATGTGCTCGGTCATCCGCCGTGCCACCACATCGCGCGAGGCCAACTCTTTTTTGTCGGGTTCGTAATCCACCATAAAGCGGTGGCCATCCACATCGCGCAGCACCCCCCCATCGCCACGGCAGCCTTCAGTAACGAGGATCCCCGCTGGCACGATGGCCGTGGGGTGAAACTGCACCGCTTCGGGGTTGCCCACCGGCACCAAGCCAGTCTCTAACGCCATGCTGGTGCCGGTGCCTTCGCAGATCAATGCGTTGGTGGATGCCGCCCATAAACGGCCATAGCCGCCGCTGCAGATGGTGGTGGTTTTGGCCAGGTAGGTGATCAACTCGCCGCTGATCAGATCCCGCACAATGGCGCCATGGCAACGCTCGCCATCGTGGATCAATTGCAGTGCTTCCACCCGTTCATGCACGTCGATGCCTGCGGCGATCGCTTTGTTGTCCATGCTGTACAGCAGCGAATGGCCAGTGCCATCGGCGGTGTAGCAGGTGCGCCAGTGCTTGGTGCCGCCAAAATCACGGGCATGAATCAAACCGTGGCTTTTGGCCGACTCTTTAATGGTGGTGATCTTGCCGTTGATCACCGCGGCGCGTGGCCCCGCCTGAATGCGGCTCCAAGGCACGCCCCACTCCGCCGCTTGCCGTACCGCCTTGGGCGCCACATGGGCAAACATGCGCGCCACGGTTTGATCGCAGCCCCAATCGGATCCTTTTACGGTATCAATAAAGTGGGCGGTTTCATCGTCGCCTTGGCTTTTGGCGCTGTTGCCCAAACTGGCCTGCATGCCGCCCTGAGCCGCGGCCGAGTGAGAACGCTTGGCGGGCACCAGCGACAATACGGTGGCTTGCTGCCCCTGCTGTTGGCAGGCCAGCGCAATACGCAATCCCGCTAAGCCGGCGCCGATGATCAGCGCATCGGTGGTGATGGTTTTCATCAGTCGACTCCGTTTAAGCCAGCAGGCCGTGAACAACGTGCATCGCAATGCTCGCCGCCCCCAGCACAATCAGGTAGATGGTGATGCCGCGCATCAATTTGCGGCCAATAAAGCGCGGTTCCGAGATGGGGCACCACTTCAGCCATAAGCGGGTGATCCCCGCAGTGGCGTGCAGCACCGACAGCGGCAACATTAAGCCGTACAGCAACCAGCCCCCTTGAAACACAATTCGGTAGGCCGAGGCATCAGCGCCGATCTGCTCTGGGATCAGCATCATGGTCAGCAGGTGGATCGGCACCAATAACAGCAGCGCTAAGCCACTGCCCAGCTGCCACAACCACAGCCGAGTGCCGCCATGATGAATCACTTTAAGGTGCTGCCGTAGCTGCCGATATTGCGCCAGTTTTTGCGGCACCTTGCGCGCCACCGCATAGATATGAACCAGCAAAATCAACAACATAAGCGAAGCGGCGATAACCACTAACGCACTGAAGCCGTGGCCAGCGGGATCCGCCCATTTGGCGTGCAGAAAGTCTGCCATGGCATCAAACGCACCGGGGCCAAACAACACGCTGGCTTCCAGATGCAGGTGCACCAACAAAAACAGGGTAAGAATGGCACCACTGATCCCTTGTAGGATCTCCATTCTAGGCAAGCGACGATCCAGCGGAGCAGGCTGCGGCATTCGATAGCAATCCTAAATAAAGTAAGCCAATTGAACTGAGGTTGTGGTCAAGGCCACTAAACGAGTCCAACTCGATGGAAGTTTACGCAGCAATGGCATCGGTAAACATGACCGTGATCATGCTGGCAAAACTCAATCTAGCCCCTGTTCTTCACCTCGTGACCACAATCACGCCGAAAAAGCCGCTGCCTAGATCGTCGTTTGCGTTTACAATTCGCCAATTGCCCTCATCAATCGACAGAGTTATTCATGGCTTGGATCCAAATTCGCTTAAACGCCACCTCTGAAACCGCCGAGATCATCGGCGATCACTTAGTGGAAACCGGTGCCGTTTCGGTCACCTTCCTTGATTCACAAGACACCCCAGTGTTTGAACCGGCACCGGGCGAAACCCGCCTGTGGGGCGACACTGACGTGGTTGGCCTGTACGACGCCATTACCGACATGGCGCCGGTTATCGAGCAGCTGAAGCAGGTACCAGAGCTGGCAACCCAGATGGTCTACAAAGTCGAAGCGCTGGAAGACAAGGATTGGGAACGCGAGTGGATGGACAACTTCCACCCCATGAAGTTTGGTAACCGCCTGTGGATCTGCCCAAGCTGGCGCCAAGCCCCAGAGCCGAACGCCGTTAACGTGTTGCTGGATCCAGGCTTGGCCTTTGGTACCGGCACGCACCCCACCACCGCCTTGTGCCTAACTTGGCTGGATGGGCAAGATCTGTCCGACAAACAGGTGATCGACTTTGGTTGTGGCTCTGGCATCTTGGCCATCGCCGCCATCAAGCTGGGCGCCAAAGAGGTGATCGGCCTTGATATCGATCCGCAAGCACTGACCGCCTCGGCCGATAACGCCGAACGCAACGGCATTAAAGACAAGCTGACGGTTTACCTGCCAAAAGATCAGCCTAAAGACCTGCAAGTGGATGCCGTAGTGGCCAACATCTTAGCGGGGCCGCTGCGTGAACTGGCTCCGGTGATTGCCGCACTGGTAAAAACCGGTGGCCAACTGGCGCTGTCTGGGTTACTGCAAGAGCAAGCCGATGAACTGCGCGCGATCTACAGCCAATGGTTTGATCTGAATCCAACCGCAATCGAAGGCGATTGGTGTCGATTAGATGGCACAAAACGCTAAATCTTACTGATCCTGCTAAAGCGGGCAAAATTTAGCCAACCCAAGCAAAACCACGGAAGTGAGTAACCGCTAACGTGGTTTTGCTTAGCCGCTCTAGATCCCCACTTTGAAAGTCAAGCGAATTAATTTGCGCTGCGTACATTTTCTGACCTTCCCACCACCGCCAAAAAAGAGTAATATTCGCTCCCTCGTTTCGGAGCGGGTTAAAAAGTGACTATGAAAATTGGACCCTATCAACTGCAGAATCAGCTGATCGTGGCACCGATGGCCGGCGTTACTGACTTACCTTTTCGTCAGTTATGTCGCCGTTTAGGTGCCGGACTGGCCGTGAGTGAGATGCTGTCCTCCAATCCTGAGGTTTGGAAGACAGAGAAATCGATGTCACGTATGGACCACACTAACGAAAGTGGGATCCGATCCGTGCAAATCGCTGGTTGCGAACCCGAGTTGATGGCTCAGGCCGCCCGTTTCAATGTGGAACGTGGCGCTCAGATCATCGACATCAATATGGGTTGCCCAGCAAAAAAAGTTAATAAGAAGCTGGCAGGTTCCGCCCTGCTACGCCACCCGGAGCTTGTGGCCGACATCTGTGCCGCTGTGGTTAACGCCGTAGCAGTGCCGGTAACGCTGAAGATCCGAACCGGTTGGGATCCGGAAAACCGCAATGGCGTTGATATCGCTCGTATTGCAGAGCAAAGCGGCATCGCTGCGCTTGCCGTGCATGGTCGAACACGACAATGCATGTACAAAGGCGAAGCCGAGTACGACACCATTGCGGCAATAAAACATGCCGTCTCACTGCCGGTGGTTGCCAATGGCGACATCGACAGCCCAGAGAAGGCACGCCAAGTATTGGACAAGACTGGCGTGGATGGCCTGATGATAGGCCGTCCGGCGCAGGGTCGACCGTGGATATTCCGCGAAATTGCCCATTATTTGGACACCGGAGAACACTTGCCAGAACCGTCGTTAGACGAGCGCTGGCAACTGATGCAGGAACACTTGCAACAGTTACACGAGTTCTACGGCGATGAACGCGGCATGCGTATCGCCCGCAAACACGTGGGCTGGTATCTCGATAACCAGCAACAACCGGATTTACGTCGTCAGTTCAATCAATTGGATTCGGCGATGGCGCAGCGAGAGGCTCTCGCCCGCTTTTTTGAAGTAAACATTAGTTAAGAGACAGAGCAAAGACAGTATGTTTGATCAGCAGAACTCCTTTTCTGAAGCACACCAACTGACCGTTGGCCAAATCGAGACCCCTAACGGCACTGTAAAGCCACAGCTGCTGCGTGATAGCGTAAAGCGCGCTGTAAGCAACTACTTTGCCCAATTGGATGGCCAAGAAGCCTCTGAAGTTTACGAAATGGTACTGTGCGAAGTTGAACAGCCTTTGCTGGACATCGTGATGCAGTACACCCGCGGTAACCAAACCCGCGCAGCCAACATCTTGGGCATCAACCGCGGCACGCTGCGTAAGAAGCTGAAGAAATACGGCATGAACTAACCCCAAAGGGGGTAAGTTTTTGATTTAATGGCGGTTTTCCTACCATGGGAAAGCCGCTTTTTTTATATGAACCCAGAAAAACACCCAACCTATTAAAACCCCGAAAATGCCAACTGGCGTCGTCCGGTTTACAAAAGATCGGCGTAAGATCCTGTTGATGATGAACACTCCCTCGATAATAAGAGCCCAAACCTACAGCACGCAAGCACGCCCTCACCATTAAGCAATCACACCGCCCTTAGAGTCGCTAACTTCCATTGACGGAGATTGAAGCCCCCCTCCCCCTTCAATCATTGAACCTCGCCTAAAGCAATGATTGGCTCGACGCGCCTTGGAATGCACTCCTAGCCACAATCCGACTGCAGCTCGCTGATCCCTATTTTGTCGGCACTGGCGATCGACCGAAATCATCCAATCATTCAGGCATCGCTTTTAGCCGACCTGGCCGTTACTCGACACCAGACCTCGGACAATGCCGATACCGTTACTAGACACCGTTACTCGGACTATGCCCATTCCGTTCTAGACAGCGTTACTCGGACTATGCCCATACCATTACTAGACAGCGTTACTCGGACTATGCCGATACCGTTACTAGACACCGTTACTCAGACAATGCTCGTATTCCGAGTAACGGGGGGAGGAACTATAAATAACTAGGCTGAGTTTGAAGGGGGAGAAACGCGATCTCATAAAGTTCGCTGGGCACCGTTTTTTTGTGCCATTGGCGGTTCTGAATTTCCAACTTTTCTGCCCTAAATTTGCCACATCATCACCACCAGTACATCACCGTTACTCGGCAGCCTTCGCGGCAATCGGCGACGGCCATTCCCCCAGCAACAATCACCACTGGGCATCGCTGCTAAAAGTCGCGGTTTGTCGCTGAGCGGCCGCCACCAAAGTTGACGTTGGATCCGACCGATGTGATATGCATTTTTTTGATGATGCACAAAAAATCAAAACATATTGGCTAATTCACATTGACGTTCAGCCGCCAAACCCTCATTATTTTCTGCATCATTTTAAATGAAGCAATTTGACCAATGACCTTAGATCAAGTCGCTAACGTGAGAGCCGGACATGGATTTCGTGGGGCAATAGCCCCTGCGGAAGATGGCAATGGCTTGGTGATCCAGCCGCGGGATCAATCTGCCGATGGCCGCATCAACTGGGCCAACCTAATAAAAGCCCAAGTAACAGGGCGTAAACCACCAGAATGGCTTAAAGATGGCGACATCCTCTTTCTGGCTCGGGGTGGTAACAACGTGGCATCGCTGCTAGCTGGGGTAAGCCAGCCGGTGGTGTGTTCACCCTATTTCTATGTGATTGAAGTAAAAGATAACAGCGTTATCTTGCCAAGCTTTCTAGCATGGCAACTTAACCAAGCGGCAGCACAGCGTTACTTCCAAATGTCGGGGGAAGGCTCTGTGCAACTAAGCATTCGCCGTACCATTTTGGAAAACACGCCCATAGCATTGCCGCCACTTAGCCAGCAACAACAGATCATGCAGTTGGTGCAGTGTGCCGAACAAGAGCAACAAGCCTTTCAACGACTTATCGAGCTACGGCAGCAAGAGATCAACGCCGTCACTCAAAACTTATTTAACTAACTGAATAACAAGACAATTGGAAAAATTGATGTCGACCATTAACCAAGATCAGATCAACAAAACCGTATGGGGCGCCTGTGACACCTTCCGTGGCACCGTAGATCCATCCATCTACAAAGACTTTATCCTGACCATGCTGTTTTTGAAGTACATCTCGGATGTGCATCAAGACCAATACGACCAGCTAAAGGCGGAATACGGCGACGAACCAGAGCTGATCGCCGAACTGATGGCGACCCAATCATTCAAAGTACCTGCTGGCTCAACCTTCTGGGATCTGTATGAATCTCGCCACGAAGCCGGTAACGGCACCCGCATCGATTTGGCGCTACACGCCATTGAAGAAGCCAACGGCAGCAAGCTAAAGAACGTGTTCCAAGACATCAGCTTTAACACCGATAAGCTGGGCGACGAAAAGCAAAAGAACGACATCCTGCGTCACCTGCTGGAAGACTTTGGCAAGGCCGAACTGAACCTGCGCCCAAGCCGCGTTGGTTCGCTGGATGTGATTGGCAACGCCTACGAATACCTGATTAAGCACTTTGCCGCTGGCAGCGGGAAATCGGCTGGCGAGTTCTACACCCCAGCTGAGGTATCCGACCTACTGGCAATCCTGCTGGCACCAAAGCCGGGCGACCAGATCTGCGACCCGGCCTGTGGCTCGGGATCGCTGCTGATGAAGTGTGGCAAGCAGGTACAAAAGAACCACAACGGCTCTAAGCAGTACGCCCTGTTTGGTCAAGAGGCCATTGGCTCTACCTGGTCACTGGCGAAGATGAACATGTTCCTGCACGGCGAAGACAACCACCGCATCGAATGGGGCGATACCATTCGCAACCCTAAGCTGCAGGACAAAAGCGGCGGCCTGCTGCACTTTGATGTGGTAACCGCCAACCCACCGTTCTCGCTGGATAAGTGGGGGCACGAAGACGCCGCCGACGATAAGTTTGGTCGCTTCCGCCGTGGGGTACCGCCAAAGACCAAGGGCGACTACGCCTTTATCTCCCACATGATTGAAACCCTAAAGCCAGCCTCAAACGGTAAAAGCGGGGGCCGCATGGGCGTGGTAGTGCCCCACGGCGTGCTGTTCCGCGCTTCCAGCGAGGGCAAGATCCGTAAACAACTGATCGACGAAAACCTGTTAGACGCAGTGATCGGTCTGCCAGAAAAGCTGTTCTTCGGTACCGGCATCCCAGCGGCAATCTTGATCTTCCGTAAGGACAAAGTCGACGACAAGGTGCTGTTTATCGACGCCAGCCGCGAGTTCAAGTCTGGTAAGAACCAGAACCAGCTAACCCCAGAGAACATCGACAAGATCGTTAAAACCTACAAAGACGGCGACAGCGTGGATAAGTACGCCTACCTTGCTTCGCTAGAAGAGATCGCCGAAAACGATTACAACCTCAACATCCCGCGCTACGTCGATACCTTTGAAGAAGAGGAAGAGATCGACCTAATGGCAGTACGCACTGAGCGTTTGCAACTGCAACAACAGCTGGGTGAGCTAGAAACCGAGATGGCGGGCTACCTGAAGGAGCTGGGTTATGGTGCCTAATGGTTGGGGGGTAAAATCTTTAAGTGAGATCGCGAAGGAAAAGATCTCGTACGGTATCGTGCAGGCAGGAAAGCACATTGAGGATGGTGTTCCGTATATTAAAAGCTCTGATGTAGGAGGTGTAATTGATATTGCATCGCTACAAAAAACATCACCAGAAATACATCATAAGTATCGCCGTTCTGCGGTACACCCGAATGATATTGTATTTTCTTTACGAGGAAATATTGGCCGAACTAGCATCGTTCCTGAAGCGTTACCCGAAGCTAATTTGACGCAGGGAACTGCAAGGATTTCAGTAAACGCCAATAATGATACGAAGTATGTATATTACACGTTAGCGAGTGCCACTCTTCTTAATCGCATAAACGCATTAAGCAAAGGATCGACCTTTAAAGAAATCTCTCTTGAAGAGCTACGTAAGGTGAAGTTATCCATTCCACCACTCCCAGAACAACGAAAAATCGCTCAAATCCTCGGGGCGTGGGACAAGGCGATTGCCACTACCGAGCAACTGATTGCCACCAGCAAACAGCAGAAAAAGGCCCTGATGCAACAACTGCTCACCGGCAAAAAGCGCCTACTCAACCCCGAAACCTGCCAACCGTTTGAGGGCGAGTGGATGAATGTATCGCTTAAAAATGTCGCGAAGTTACAAGCAGGAAAATTTGTAAAGGCTTCTAATATTTCAGCTACTCAAGTAGGGGGGCGGTTTCCATGTTTTGGAGGTAATGGACTTCGTGGGTTTACTGAATCGTATACTCACGATGGACTTTATTCGCTTATTGGTCGTCAAGGTGCACTTTGCGGGAATATTACTCTGGCTAGCGGAAAGTTCCATGCTACCGAACATGCAGTCGTTGTTAATCCATTATCGGAGATCGAGACTAAGTGGCTTTATTTTAAATTGGTCGATTTGAATTTAAACCAATACGCGACAGGGCAGGCTCAACCAGGTCTTTCTGTAAAAAATATTGAAACAGTCGAACTGAACCTTCCTTCATTTTCAGAGCAACAAAAAATTGCCTCAGTGCTCACCGCTGCCGACAATGAAATCGAAGCGCTAGAAGCCAAGCTTGCCCACTTCAAGCAAGAGAAAAAGGCACTGATGCAGCAACTATTAACCGGCAAGCGCCGCGTCATCGTGGACGATAAGGACGTCGCCTAATGCCAAAGGATATGACCCAGCTGCAATTTAAGGGCGAAAACGGCCGTGATGAGTTCCAGCGTGAGGCTGTAGCAGCGAAGGTAATCTCGCTGCTGACCTCAACCGTTGAGATCTCGCCCATGGTGATAGATGGTGACTGGGGAACCGGTAAAACCGAGTTCTGCCATAAGCTGATCAATAAGTTCAAGGCAGAGCACGACAACTACCAAGTGGTCTATGTGGATGCCTTTCAGGCGGACCACGCAGATGCTCCATTGATGACCATTCTGGCCGAGGTGCTCAAGTTGCTGCCTGAAGGCGAGCAGCGTCAAGGCTTGATTCAAAAAGCACTGCCGGTAGCACGTTATGGCTTGAAGACCCTCCTGAAAGCGGGCGCGGGTCATATCCTGCGACAAGATGCTGATGATGTCGCCGATGGGCTGGAAGAGCAGCTGAAGGATGCGGCCAACAAGGCCATTGATGCTGCTGTGGAAACTGCGCTGAAAGACCATGAGAAAGCGAAAGAGAGCTTGATGGCGCTGCAAACCACGTTGGCAGATATCGCTGCCGACTCTCCCATCGTCTTGTTTGTCGACGAACTGGACCGATGTCGTCCTGATTTTGCCGTGCAGATGTTGGAAGTGATCAAACACACCTTCGATGTGGCAGGTGTTCAGTTTGTCTTTGTCACTAACGCGACTCAACTGAAAGCTGCGATCAATCATAGCTATGGTCAAGGCGTTGATGCCCAAAGATATTTGGATAAGTTCTTAAAGTTCAGCTTCGCGTTGCCGGAAGTGCTGCCGTTACAAGGTCGCGATAAGGTGTTGGCTTCGACTAAACACTTCACCACGTTAATTGGCCAAAGCGAAGTAGTTGACAAATCTGGGCTTAATCAAGAACGAGACGGTGGTTTTAAGTTCGTTAAATCGCTTATTGAGGTAAGTTCTTTATCTTTGCGCGAAACCGAGACATTCGTAAGGCATCTAGAGATCTATCACACCCTAATTGGCAGTTCTAATGGCGTTGAGTCGCAGGTGCATTATCCCTACCGCATGCTTAGGTTGGCTGCGGTTTACCTTCATTGTTTTTATCCAACAGTCGCCAGGGCGGTTTCACGCAAAAACGTTGATGTAAACCAATTTGCGGCATGCTTTGGAATTAACGATGTACGCCAGTTAGTTAATGAAGCACCGCAACAACGTTCGGCCCTGCAAGTTATCGCCATGATGGTCATTTGGGACTGTAATAGAGCATCGTCCTTGTTTGCACAGACTGATGATCAGGAACTCAATCCGTGGGTAAACCGATTCCATGATGATTGGAGCGGTTACCGGGCAACTTACTGGGAAGTTCCAGATGAAGGTGGGTGCGTTGAGATCGTCACTGACGCACTCGGCCACCTTAGTTTTAATGCAAATTTATGATGGAGATACGATGACTAAGCAAATTCCACAAGCTCCATCTGGCGAGTTTGTTCTATTCCAGACTGATGATGGCCACACCCGAGTTGAGTGCCGGTTCGAGGCCGATACGCTTTGGCTTTCTCAGGCTGCAATGGCGGAGTTGTATCAGGTTAGTCCACAAGCTATCACCCAGCATGTGAAAGTGGTTTATGAGGAAGGCGAGCTTGTTCAATCTTTAACTTGTAAGGATTACTTACAAGTTCAAAATGAAGGGCAGCGTCAAGTTCAACGGCAGATCCGCCATTACAGCCTTCCGATTATCTTGGCCGTTGGTTATCGGGTTCGCTCCGTACGAGGTACCCAATTCCGTCAGTGGGCGACCCAGACCTTGCAAGAGTACTTGGTTAAAGGCTTTGTGATGGATGACGAGCGACTGAAGAATCCGCCTGTTGGTCACTCTGCTGTACCGGATTACTTTGATGAGATGCTGGAGCGGATCCGCGATATCCGGGCTAGCGAGCGTCGTGTTTATCTGCGGGTGAAAGAGATCTTCACCATGGCGGCTGACTACGAGCCATCCAATCAGGAAACCACCCGCTTCTTCCAGACTATCCAGAATAAGCTGCACTTTGCCTGCACCCAGATGACGGCAGCCGAACTGATTGCAAATCGGGTCGATGCCAGCAAGCCGGATATGGGGCTGACCAGCTACAAAGGCGATGTTCCTCGCAAGACAGACGTAACGATAGCGAAGAACTACCTAAAAGAAGACGAGATTAAAGAGCTGAATCGTATTGTAAATATGTGGCTCGATTTTGCTGAAGATCAGGCTTTGCGGCGCAAACAAGTCTTTTTGCAGGACTGGAGTGACAAGCTGAATCAGTTCCTTCAGTTCAATGACCGCGAGGTCTTGACTGGCACAGGAACAATCTCTAAGAAGGCCGCGGATGACAAGGCCAAGTTAGAGTTCGAACGTTATGCCAATCAACGCCGTTTGCTTAAAGAGGCTGAAGGAGCAAAGGCTAACATCGCCGATCTGCGTGCATTGCTAAAGGATGGCAAAGGTGATTGAGAACCTCCCGAATTTTAAAGAAGAGCAAGCAGCCAAAGTCCCAGAGCTAACCTTGCTACCCAATCTCAACTTACACCTTTATCCCGCCTGCCGAATGCCTAAAGCAACGTGGCAGCATGGGCAACGTAATGCTAACCGGTGTGCTGCGTCGGGTATGTAAAAGCGATAATGCTGCATAGCACCCTAAGTCCGCTTATTGCGACGGGCATTATTTAATAAGTTCGAGATGGATAAACCAGTGTTAGCGAAATACACCCAGTTGCTGCAACTGGCACAGGCGTTGCCGCAGGCAACACCAACAGAGACCAGCATCTTTGCCATTGGTAGCAAAGGTTACTTTGAAAACCCCACCACCGATATCTTGGCATTTTTCTGTAACGATAATGCCGAGCACGGCTTAGGTTCGTTGCTGGTTCGCGCCCTGCTTAGCTGTTTAGCCGAGTGCCCTAAAGGCATCGACCACACGCTGTCTGCCACACCTGAGCGCGAGGTGGCAACGAAATCTGGCAAGCGCATTGATTTGCTGTTGGAAAGCGACCAGTGGGCGCTGGTGCTAGAGAACAAGATCCACCACCAGCAAAACAACCCCTTTGATGCTTATGAAGATTTTGTGCACCGTGAATACCCCCAGCGGTTTAAACACAAGCAGCCGCTGTTTGTGGTGTTATCCCCAACCGGCGAGGTGCCAGCAGCTCACCCCAATTGGCAAGGGATCAGCTACCCCGATCTGGTTCAAGCCATCAAACAGGGTTTAGCGGAACACTTTATTGATCAGCCCTTAAACAAGTGGGTGATCTTGCTGCGTGAATTTATTTTACATCTGGAGGGGCTAATGGCCGCACCAGCAACACCACAACACACCATCGACTTTGTCTTAGACAACCTTGCTGCCATTCAAGAGCTACAGATCGTAAAGAAGAAGGCGATTAACGACTACCAACTGCGCTTACAGCAACAGCTACAAAACCATTTTAAGCAGCCCGTAACGATCCACCTACACCATTGGGATCAATATCCGGCGCTGCGTTTTGCGCTAACTCGCTGGGAAGATTCAGGATCCGATGTGGTGTTGTATCTAGATGGCAATGAAGAAGACAAGACCAACCTCAGGTGCTACGCCCAGCTAACTAAACCAGCGCAGTTTAAGGTGGCGGATGAATATCTGGCTCATGATTGCCATGGCTCACCTTGGCTGGAAAGCCAAGACAACTACCGCGGCTATAGCTACGTTAAAAAGCTGGCAACTCAGGATGATGTGGTTGCCCTGCTGATCGCAAAAATCACCGCACTAAACGAATTTGAACAACACGCTCGTCCAGGACTGAAAGGCTAAAGCAGTGATGACACAACTCCCTAACTTTCGTGAAGAACAAGCAGCCAAGATCCCAGCGCTGACTTTACTTTCAAACCTCGGCTACACCTTTATTCCCCCTGCCGAGTGCCTAAAGCAACGCGGCCGCATGGGCAATGTGGTACTGACCGATGTACTGCGTAAGGTGTTAAAGGCCAAGCGCTATGGGCATTTGGGACAGCAGCGCGCCCTATCCAATGCGGCTATCGATAAGGTCGTTCATCAGCTGGCCAATCCGGCGATGAACGAAGGGCTAAAGCAGGCTAACGAGAAACTGTATAACAGCCTGACCTACGGCATTGGCGTTACCGAATTTGTTGATGGCAAAAAGGTTAACCCAACCATCCAAGTGATCGATTGGGAAAACCCAGATAACAACGAGTACCACTTTACCGAAGAATTCGAAGTGGAGAACTCGCAGGGCACCGGCAAGCGCATTCCCGATATTGTCTGCTTTGTAAATGGTTTGCCGTGGGTGGTCATCGAGGCCAAACGGCCAAACTCTAGTCAGAACGGCAAACCTACCGTCGCCGAAGGGATTTCGCAGAATATCCGCAATCAGAAGCATGATGAGATCCCCCACCTATTCGCCTACAGCCAGTTGTTGCTGTCGATCAATGGCCATGACGGCCTTTACGGTACCTGTGGAACCCCAGAAAAGTTTTGGGCCAAGTGGAAAGAGGAGCAGATCGAAGATGTGACTATGTCACACCTTAAGAATGCGCCACTGCCTGCGGCGACCTTAGATAAGCTGTTTGCCCACCGCCCTGCCAAGACCAGAGATGAGTTTCAGAGCTTAATCGCCGCGGGCGAATTGGCGATCACCAACCAAGACCGCTTACTGGTGTCGTTGCTGCGCCCTGATCGCCTGTTAGAGATGGCTCGCCTTTACACGCTGTTTGATAACAAGGCCGGTAGGATTGTGGCTCGTTATCAGCAGGTGTTTGGCATCAAGGCCCTGATCGAGCGCGTCACCTCCTTTGACGACAAAGGCGCACGCAATGGTGGGGTCATTTGGCATACCACCGGTTCGGGTAAATCGTTCACAATGGTCTTTCTGTCCAAGGCGCTTATCTGGTTTAAAGAGCTGGCCAAGTGTCGAGTTGTAGTGGTTACCGATCGGGTAGATCTTGAGGATCAGTTGGCCCGCACCTTCGCCTCTGGCGGGGCGCTGTCTGATAAAGATAAAAGCTCGGCAATGGCCACCACCGGTAAGCGGTTGGCAGAGCAGATTGGGCAGGGCAACGAACGGATCATTTTTTCGATCATCAACAAGTTTGGTACCGCCATTAAGCTGCCAGAGTGCCATAACGATAGTGCCGACATTATTGTGTTAGTAGATGAAGGCCACCGTAGCCAAAACGGCGAGAATAATATTCGCATGGCGCAGGCCCTGCCGAAAGCAGCTTATATTGGCTTTACCGGCACCCCACTGCTACAAGACGACAAGACCGAAAATAAGTTTGGCAAGATCATCCACTCTTACACCATGCAGCAAGCGGTAGAAGATAAAACCGTTACACCATTGCTGTATGAGGAACGTCGCCCAGATCTAAGCGTTAACGAAGAGGCGATCGACGCTTGGTTTAATCGCATCACCACCGATCTGTCCGAGCAACAGCGTACCGATCTAAAGAAGAAGTTTGCTAAGAAGGGGCAGATCTACCAAGTGGAAGATAGGCTTGAACTGATCGCCCATGACATCTCTGATCACTTTCAAAACTTCAAACACCAAGGCTTAAAGGGACAGTTGGCTTGCGATTCGAAGGCGTCTGCCATTCGCTACAAGCAGATGCTGGATAAGATTGGCAAGGTCACTTCGGTGGTGGCGATGTCGCCGCCAGATACCCGTGAAGGCCACGACCGCGTAGACAGCGAAAGCACCAATATTGTCCAAAACTGGTGGAAAGAGAACGTCGGCAATCAAGATGAGAAGGTGTATACCAAGCAGATTATCGAAGCGTTTGCTCGGGATGATGGCCCTGATCTGATGATTGTGGTGGATAAGCTGCTAACCGGTTTCGACGAGCCGCGTAATACCGTGCTGTACATTGATAAACAACTTAAACAGCACAACTTGATACAGGCGATTGCACGGGTAAACCGCTTACACCAGAACAAGCAGTTTGGTTACTTGATCGATTATCGGGGGATCTTGGCGGAATTGGACGCCTCGATTGCGGATTATCAAGGCTTGGAAGAGCGCATTCGTGGCGGCTTTGATATTGATGATCTACAAGGTCTTTACAGCCGCATGGACACCGAATACAAGAAGCTGCCGGGGCTGTATCGAGATCTGTGGGCGATCTTTGCTGACGTAACCAACAAGCAAGATGGCCCAGCGTTGCGCCAATCGTTAGCGCCAAAGATGGAAACCATCGATGGCCAGGTTACCGATACCAACTTGAAGCACCGTTCTGATTTCTATGATGCGCTGACCGCCTTTGCCAACTGCTTAAAGGTAGCGTTGCAGTCTGCGACCTATTTCGACGACAAGAGCTTTGACGACAAGCGCGATCTCTATAAACGAACCTTAAAGATGATGACCCAGCTGCGTGCCCAGGCGCGTGAAGATGCCGAAGAAACCGTACAGTACGACAAGTACGCTGAAAGCATTAAAGCGATGTTAGACAAGCATATCGCTGGCGTTCAGGTACGAGAATCGGAAGGCGCTTATCTGGTGGGTGCCATGGGGCAACAACCGGCCGATCCCGACAACATGAGCGATGATGAGGCCCGCAACCGTAAGGATGTGATCACTGGTCGAGTAACCAAGATGATCGATCAGGACTTAGCGGATGATCCCTATGCACAGGAGTATTTTTCTAAGCTGCTGAAGCAAGCGATCGAAGAGGCGAAAGGCATGTTTGATGCGCCAGTGAAGCAGTATCTGTTGTTTGCTGACTTTGAGCAGCAAGTGCAACAGCGCAAGGTTGCTGGGATCCCGACCGATCGCTTTAGCGGGTTAGAGCCGCTAACTCGTCGTCATGTTCAAGCCTACTATGGCCTGTTCCTTAAACATCTTGCTGAGGCCGACCACTTAAACGAAGACCATCAATTTGAACTGGCAATGATGATCGATCAAATCGTTAATGATGCGGTCGCTCAGTTCTCTATTTCGCCCAGCGAGATTGAGAACGAGATCCGCCGTCAGCTGCTACCCAAGCTGTTTAAGATTATCGGCATGGACAACACCAAGTTGCTTATTGCAGATGTTATTCAAATCACTCGCATTGGGGCTTCGCAATAACCGCATGGCGTCGATATCTGAACAAGAACGCGCCAAGGAGGAGTACAGCTTTATCTATGGGGATGAAGCTGTGCACTACGAGGTGGTACGTAAGGCTCATCCTTCCGGCAAGAAACGCCGCCTTAGCATTAAGGTTCATCCAAACTGTGACGTGGTCATAACGGCACCAGAGGATGCGGCTAAACAAGCCATTCACGATGCAGTAATGAAGCGCGCTAAATGGATCTATGATGCGTTGAAATCGTTTCGAGACCAACTGGAACACGTTCAAGCCAAACATTACCAAAGCGGCGAGATGCAGTTTTACCTTGGCCGCCGCTACGTGTTGAAGGTGGTAGAGGATAGCGATTCATCACCATCGGTAAAGATGCGGCGCGGCAAACTGCTGGTATCGTTGCCTAGCTTTAAAGTGGATAAGCCAGCGCAGGTAAAAGGCTTAGTGAGCCATTGGTATCGCCAACGTGCCGAGCGGGTATTCCAGCAACGCCTTACTGAGCTGATGCCGCAAGCAACCTGGGTATCAGAACTGCCTAGCTTTCAAGTGCTACCGATGACGAAACAATGGGGTAGTTGCTCTGCCCGTGGCAGCTTGATGCTTAACCCTCACTTGGTGAAAGCGCCAAAGGAGTGTATCGATTACGTATTGCTGCACGAGCTTTGCCATATCGCCGAGCATAACCACAGCGACCGCTTCTGGCGTTTGCTCAGCAGCGTAATGCCCCACTGGCAAGAGGTGAAGAGTCGCCTAGATGGCATGGCCGAGCTGTATTTGAATGAGTAGCTATGCTGGTGCTTAGCGCGGCTAGCAAAGCGGCTCTTGATGTAGTAAATCGCCATCGACCGCTGAGCAAGCTTTGTAGCCACATTGTGCTGACTGAGGTGCGTGACTAAGTCACACACCTCAAACATCTAGCATCATAAGAACGCCCCTGTACCACTGCCTTCGGTAAATCTCTATCGAGCGGTATCGTTCAGCCATTGCTTGATGGTTTTTTCACGCCAGCCCAACGTGCGACCATTAATGCGGATCGGCTCTGGGAACAGCCCTTTATTAACCCAGCGCCACACCGTTCCGTAGTCTCGATTGACCAGTTCGCATACTTCCTTATACGTCCACAGCTTCTCGTTTACATTGCTCATTACTTCACCTTTAGGTTGCCATATAAAGGAAAGTAATGGATTTTCTAAATTTCCCCCGCCGAAGCTGAAAAAATTTTGGGGAGTTGAAACAATGAGCTCTTCTGGCATCAATACCATAGAGCATTGCTAACACCTCCCCTTTGTTTGCTCCCTCGGTTCGAGTGCCTAAGGGGATTCAGTTAATCATTGAGTCCAAACGGCCATTGCCTGCCGTTTTGCCTCGATGCGCTGAGAGCGATTATAGGTAGCTATTCCAGAACCGTGGTGCCGCGATCAAGAACATGCCATTGCTATCG
This sequence comes from uncultured Ferrimonas sp., assembly GCF_947489035.1. Classification (GTDB taxonomy): domain Bacteria; phylum Pseudomonadota; class Gammaproteobacteria; order Enterobacterales; family Shewanellaceae; genus Ferrimonas. The sequence goes on from NZ_CANLCI010000020.1 coordinate 66,658, forward strand.
GTAATAGCGCCGATTAAGAAATTGATTGAAATAAACTTTACCAGCACTGTTTTCGTTTAAATCATTAAAAAAGTCATCTTTGGCCAAGCTCCACAAATTCAGATTGAATCTGTTCACCTTGTTCTCGCCATAACTTAATTTTATTGCGTTTTTCCGATAACTCTCTCGTACACTGACATAGCTCATCCATTGACTCCGAAAGTTCTACCTTCTCGGGGAAGAATGTCGTGACAAAATGTTCAACATCAACAAGTGTTAGCAACTCTTTTCTTTGCTGTTCAAAGTTATCAGCCATTTGTTCAACTGCCTTCTCGAACTCCTGCTGCTTTTTATGTTCGCTCCATGTGTTCCAAGCCTCAAACGCCACTCCTAAAAACACCAAGGCGCCATTGATACCTTTAGCCAAATTAACTGCACCCCAAGGCTTAAATTGCAACACCACAGCTAAATCAACACCAACAAATTTACCTGCGCTTACCAAACCATCCCTAGCTGCTAAAACGCTGGCATTATTAACCAATCCACCTTCGACAACAAAATTTAAGCCCTGCTTACCCATTAGCATAACTGCATTGTTGTAATGAGAAATTTCATTGTGAAAGTTAGCTTTAAGCTGACTTAATTCACCAGTGATTGCGTCAATGTGACTTGCGAATTCATTTTGGATGCGGACATTAAGTATTACGCCCTCATTGCCCACTTCACGTTCAAAAAAATCACCAAATGTATTAATGTCGGTGCCTTTCACTTGCAAAATCAAATCACTAAAGTAACTAGCAATAAAATCTTTAAGTCTACGTTGAACTTCTATAATTTGCGAGTTTGAAGCACGAAGCTGATTCTCTAAGTGTTTATTCATATCATGAAGACGCTCTAATTCTTCACCAATACGCTCATCGTTTTGAATTACCACAGGAAGTTGGCGTCCTAATACGTCGCTAATGACACTATTTTGTGCCTCGAGTGCGATAGCCATCTCACCACCATTCACTCGCACTTTATCAGTGGTCGCTTTTTGCAATTTTTCAATATGAGACAACTGTTTAAACTTAATAGGATTATCTAACCAGTAACTCATTCCCATATCGAATGGATTTGCAGAAACTGCAACTACTGAAAGTTGCTGCCGCTCCTTATCTGTGAGTTGGATGGCATCGTTCAAACGCTCAAAAACATTCTGTTCCTTGACTCTTTTATTTTCGCTATAGTCCCACTCATCTTCAATGTCAGCCACCTCATCAAAGCGCCCAAGCACAAATACTGTGCGCGATAGTAAGTTCAAGTCACGGAACAACCAACTTAATTCATCTTGGTGGCTCGCTTTGATCGGATTAGTGGGGTTCATCACGTAGAGTAATAGGTGGGCCTCGCTAACATATTTTTTAGTAATATCTTTATAGGCTTGTATTTGTGCTGAATCAACATCCAGTTTCTCTTTAAAGCCAAACAGTCCTGGGGTATCGATTAACTCACAGCTATCACTGATATCATAAGTTACCACCATATTAGAGGACTCTTGATGGCTGACATTCATAGATGTGATGTCAAACTTTTCCATCCAAGCGGCAGCGATGGATGTTTTTCCTTCAGAAAAACCACCCACTAATGCCATTTTTAACTTTCCGTTATCAACGGTATCTAATGCGGCTTTCAATTTCTTCTTTAGGCTTGCTTCAATCGGTGCTCCTGCATCTTCACCCTGCTGTAAAAATTGGCCAAGTTTATCTAGCAAATCCCTTGCTTGTTGTTTGCTTGATTCAAATTCCTGTAACGTTTGGTTCATTTTAATATTCCAACTCTCTACTTAGTTTGCTTAGTTCGCGCTGAGATAACGAAAGCTTCTTATTTACATCTCTAATATGATCAATCGAAAATGACATAGCTTCACTAATTGTTTGCACATTATTTTCCGCCTCAGAAATAGCCTTGTCTATCATTTGTTCTAATTTGGATTCTATCTTTTTAGTAATCCGTTTTAGGTTTTCATCGGTTGATTTTCGTTGTTGTGATTTTTTGTAATCGCTACTAAAAAAGGAACGCACAGCTTTATATAACTGGAAAACCAAAGTAAGCCCAGATACAGCTACAAACACCCAACCTAAAGGTGTAAAAAACAAAGCTGCTCCCCCTGATAAAATCCCCAAAATACTCCTGACATCAATACCGTTATCAATATCTACTTCTATATTTGTTTCCGTATTCTCTAGCGAGTTATAGCATCCCACCAAATCACTAACTTGAGCTTGAAACCTATCTATCGTTTGTCCAATTTTATTTACAAACTGCCGCAACTCAAAATTCATCACATCTGGGATTTTGTCGATAAGTGCAAGTTGGCTACGTTCTACACTCGCCCTCATTATAGACTTGAACTCATCATTAGAAATATCTTTATCAATCTCAGAATAAGTTTCTTTTCGAACAGAAGTTTCAAATTCACTTAACTCTTGGCGTGCCTGATTTCGCAGTCGTGCACGTAAAGTTGCAACATGGCTTGTCAGCTCCACCTGACTGCTATCCAATTCCAAATTCAAGCTATTTAATAAAGGAGAAAACTGCTTATCTAGTAGTTCTTTGATGCTACCATTAGCCTTGTCGACAACCTCTTTAGCTTTATTTCTATTCGATCGTAATAATTTTTCCTTAAAGGATTCAACCGTGCTCTCACCGAGCATATTAGTCATCACACTAATATTGGACTTTTCTAGAATTTGCTGTGGGGAAAACTTAGACAAAAATTTAATTTTCATCTTATCATCACGAGATTCTGGTAACAGACATGAAGCTACAGCGAGAAATGCAGGGTAGGCGCTGAGTGCTATGTGATTCTGATAGCTATCTCCAAGATACTCTCTCATTGTCGTATCGAGCACTTGTAGACTTTCCTCTTCTCCTTCAGAAATCAAATCTCTATTTTCAATTTGAATCGGGTTTTGTATCCGTTTGTTAAACACAGTCCATACTTCTGACTGAGCCCCCAAATGCTGTTTTATCTTGTCCAATGTACCAGGTTTTTTTCCATCACCTTTTTGCGGCGCTGACGCCTTACTTGTTATGTAAAAAACAGCATGAGCCTTATGAACCGCTTGCCAAATAGCGTCATTAACTTTAGATTCTTTTCCCTCGATTCCAGGAACATCAAGTACATTAAATGTACATCCATCATGCTTAAAAGTGTAAATTTTAGTATCTAAAGTAAAATCGGAACGCCCGTTTCCAATAATAGTGCCATCAGAATATGGCTCAGCATCTTGCACACACTGCATTACTTTCTCGTGATGATGTCGGTGAGCATCAATATCCTGACTAGTAGACTCAATATCACTATTTACTTGATTTATTAGCTGCTCATAGGTGCTCGTTGCTTGTTCCAATTCGGACTTTGACTCTTGATAAACTCTAAATTCTTGTGGTTTCTTAAATAGCCAAATTATACGTCTAAGTAGTGTGCCCGACTGTTTTTTATCTAACCACTTTCGTTTGTTAACTTGTAGTTCAACTTCACCATTTTTTATAGCTTCTTTCTGTTCGCCTTGTAACTCCACAAATTTATTTTTGTGTTGCTGTAGACTAGCTTCCACATTCATGATCTGTTGGCAAATCACTTGGATGCTTTCTCTTGTTATTCCTGAATTATCCTGCCACTGTTTAAAATCTAATTGCTGCTTCTTTTTGCTATCTTCACCAAGCAAAATACGCAGAGTTTCAATAATGGTAGATTTACCTGCGTTGGTTTCACCATATAGAGCAATCGTATATGTGTGCCACTCTGCATTTTGGTCAAGTTGAGCTAACTTGTCATTGATCTGATCATGCAACTTTGACAAAACCTCTCTGCCAAGGTTAGTGATCTGATGAGTGGATGTATCTTGTGAGTCAAGGTTAAGTTTTTCTACTAAATCATTAATTACAGTTTGTAACTGATGATAAATCTTTTGTGGCGAGTCTACTTGGATCATGGTTTTAAAATTAAGCTCAATGACAGTCACACCCATAGAGAATGTGATGGACTGGTTATATTACAGGAAGTAGATAGTTGCGAGCGCGTAATAGAAGTTAATAATTCTTTAAGTTTTATTCTATTGTTTTTTTTTTGCACAGAAAACTAAAAACATAATTTTATTATAAACATTAAGGCTCATCAACATTTAATCCATAATGTTACTCTATGAATTCATGTTGGCGTTATTCCCTAAGCCGTATTAAACCGAACAACGTGACGGATATCTGATCCCAGAACAGAGAATTCAAGGTAACGCATGGGTACATCTAAACGATAAACCTCTAACTAGAAACAGTACAATCAAGCACAGGAAACCGCAGCTCACTGACCTTATTGGTGGATCAAGCGGCAATCAAAGCATGAAACTCCACCGACCATCGCTGCGCTCGTTAGAGTAGTTCCTAAACTCGATTTTCAAACTGATGGACGTCCCACTAACACTCCCTTAATTACAGCTGTATCAGCAAGTGAGCGTTACTAGACACCGTTACTAAGACAATTGAAGTATTCCGAGTAACGGAGAGAGGCCACAAAAAAATGGATGAAGGGTTCGTTCGAAGAGGATCGCGATCTGATGTTTTGAAAAAATTTGTAGTGATGTGAAGAGAAAGGGTAAAGCCCCCCTAAAAACGGGCAAAAAAATACCCGCTCCAAGCCGTCATGATGACCGTTCGGAGGCGCTGAAATCGCCCCGTGGGCAACATAGCGAAATCAGCGTTCAAATTCCTTAATTGACACGAAAATACGCCCGATGCAGTTCATGAACTTTCTGTAATTAAAGGGTTTTTAGGGGTCTGCGTCTAAGATTTTGGTGTTTGGATGGTGCCCAAAACCCCAAAAGGTCAAATCCCCTCCCCAAACGGGCATAAAACACCCGATCCAAGCCGCTATTATGACCGTTCTGAGGCGCTAAAATCGCCCCCGTTCGAGCATGGCGAAATCGGCGTTCAAATTCCTTAATTGACACGAAAATATGCCCGATGCAGTTCATGAACCTTCTGTAATTAAAGGGTTTTTAGGGGGCTGCGTCTAAGATTTTGGTGTTTGGATGGTGCCCAAAACCCAAAAAGGACAAACCCCCTCCCAAAACGGGCATAAAACACCCGATCACAGCCGCTATTATGACCGCTCGGAGGCGCTAAAATCGCCCCGTGGGCAACATGGCGAAATCAGCGTTCAAATTCCTTAATTGACACGAAAATACGACCGATGCAGTTCATGAACTTTCTGTAATTAAAGGGTTTTTAGGGGTCTGCGTCTAAGATTTTGGTGTTTGGATGGTG
>NZ_CANLCI010000021.1 GCF_947489035.1 uncultured Ferrimonas sp.
TTGGGCTATCGCCAAGCGGTAAGGCAGCGGGTTTTGATCCCGCCATTCTCAGGTTCGAATCCTGATAGCCCAGCCATTTTTAGAGTAAACGATTCGTCGCTTACTCCGATTACTTCGGTAATCAACACGATTTTCGTGGCTATGTAGCTCAGCTGGTTAGAGCACGGCACTCATAATGCCGGGGTCGCAGGTTCAAGTCCCGCCATAGCCACCATGATTTCGCGAGTAATCGCACCCTGTTTTATTGGGCTATCGCCAAGCGGTAAGGCAGCGGGTTTTGATCCCGCCATTCTCAGGTTCGAATCCTGATAGCCCAGCCATATATAAAAATACCGACCTTTTGGTCGGTTTTTTTATGCCTGTAGAAAAGTGCCGTGCGGCTAGGTTCGCCAAGCGCTAAGGCAGAAGTGAATTTTGACCCCGCCGTGCACGCTCAGGCTCGAACCCCGATAACCCAGCCATATATAAAAATACCGACCTTTTGGTCGGTTTTTTTATGCCTGCAAAAAGTGCCGTGCGACTAGGTTCGCCAAGCGCTAAGGCAGAAGTGAATTTTGACCCCGCCGTGCACGCTCAGGCTCGAACCCCCGATAACCCAGCCATATATAAAAATACCGACCTTTTGGTCGGTTTTTTTATGCCTGTAGAAAAGTGCCGTGCGGCTAGGTTCGCCAAGCGCTAAGGCAGAAGTGAGTTTTGACCCCGCCGTGCACGCTCAGGCGCGAACCCCGATAACCCACCCATTTATACAAGCCGATCTTTGGCTCGGTTTTTATGCCCGTAGTAAAGCGCGCTCCCCAGCATCGTTCCAACAAAATGTCACTGTAACTGGCTGTTAACCAACGCTTACCTTAAGCTGGCGCTGGTGCGTATTACAGGAGGTAAGCATGACCATTCAATTTCAACAGCACAGCATCAAACCAGAGAAGATCCTCTGTGTTGGCCGTAACTTTGTTGATCACATCAATGAATTAGGCAACGCGGTGGCGGATCAAATGGTGCTGTTCATCAAACCGGGCAGTGCCATTGGCACCACATTGCGAGCCCAGCAGCAAGAGCCGCTGCATTTTGAAGCGGAATTGAGTTTTTTGGTGCAAGAGGGTCAATACGTTGCGGTGGCCGTGGGGCTGGATCTCACCAAACGTCGACTGCAAAACCAGCTGAAACAGCAGCAACTGCCGTGGGAGCGAGCCAAAGCCTTTGCCGGTTCTGCCCTGTTTACCGATCTTGTGCCATTGCCACAGGATCTGGATCAGCTGAAATTTGAACTGCACATCAACGATCAGCTGGTGCAATCTGGCCAACCCGCATTGATGATCCACAGCCTTGCGGCGATCTTAACCGAAGTGAAACACGCACTGCCGCTGGCCAACAACGACATCATCATGACCGGCACCCCAGCTGGCGTTGGGCAGATCAACACCGGCAGCCCCTTTACCCTAAGCCTGTGGCACCAACAGCAGTTATTAACTCAATCAAGCTGGATCGCGCAATAATCCGTTCACCGCCACCAACCTCTGTGCAAACACCAATCCGTCCCCATAAAAAAACCGAGTCTAAACTCGGTTTCGGTACTCAACGTGGCGACATTAGCCTATTTCAGCGCCAACCGTTTGGCCAAACGGTGCAGATTGCCACTGTCTAATTGCAGTTGCCGCGAGACTGCAGCCCAGTTGCCATCGTTATGCTCTAACGATTGGCGGATCAGCTGCCGTTGGTAGCGTTCGGTGGCCGCTTTAAAGCCTTCGTTAGGTTGCAGCGGTACTGCGGCTTCCACCGGCTTAGCGGCACTGCTGTGCTGATCATCGATGTTGTGCAGCGCCAGATGGTGCGGTTCAATCACCACATCCAACTGGTTGCGCTCGGCTCGCGCTAAAACCGCCGCTCGGTTGATGCAGTGCTCCAGCTCCCGCACGTTGCCCGGCCACGAATAACGCTGCAACTGCCCTAACGCGGCTGCACTTAATCGCAACTGATCCAGCCCCAACTTGGCGCAGCTGCGCTCAAGGAAATAACCCGCCAGCAGCGTCACGTCGTCATTTCTTTCCCGCAGTGGCGGCACTTGCACTGGAAACACGCTTAAGCGGTGGTACAGATCAGCTCGGAAATTACCGGCGCTCACCTCGGCTTTTAAGTCGCGGTTGGTGGCGGCCACGATCCGCACATCCACTTTAACCGCCTTATCTTCCCCAACGCGCTGCACATCCCCCTGTTGCAGCACCCGCAGTAATTTCGCCTGCAGATCCAACGACAATTCGCCAATTTCATCCAGAAACAAGGTGCCATTATCCGCCAGTTCAAACTTCCCTTGGCGATGGCTAATGGCACCGGTGAATGCGCCTTTAACGTGACCAAACAGTTCACTTTCTGCAACAGAATCCGGTAAAGCCGCACAATTTAAGTACACCAGCGGCTGAGCAGCACGGTTCGACAATTGATGCACCTGCTGCGCCACCAGCTCTTTCCCCACCCCGGTTTCCCCCAACACCAACACACTCAAATCGCTGTTGCCGACCACCGCCAAATCGCGTTTCAACGCCACCATGGCATCACAACGGCCAATCATTTCGCTTTGGTGTGATAGCCCCGACAGCTGCCGACTGGCCGTGCCGATCCGCCCTGCCCGCTCTAACGCTTGCAGTTGCAAACCGTGGTTCAAGCTGGCCGCCGCCAGCGCGGTAACAATGCGTAATTCATCATCACTAAAGTTCGCAAACTGCTCGGCATCGAAACCATCAATGGTTACCGCACCAATTAAGCGCTGCTCTACCAGCAGCGGCAAGCCGATGCAGGCGTGCACTTTAAGCTCGCCTTGCAACGAGGGGATCAGACCATCGTAAGGATCAGGCAGATCGCTGTCGGCGGGAAACCGCACCACATCCCCAGCCCGCGCGATCGCTTCCAGCCGTGGGTGATCCGCTAAAGCAAAGCGGCGCCCCAACACTTCGGTGGCCAAACCGTTGATCGCCAGTGGCGTAAAACGCTGATCTTGATACAGCAGCAGCGCCGATGCATCGCAATTCAGCAAGGTACGCACCGTCGTCAGTAGGCGTTCGAAACGGTCTTGATCCGACAAACCCAGGGTCAGATCTCGCGCCAAATTAGTAATGTCGTTAATGGCCAGCATGGTGGCTCCCGTGGGAATTCATGAGTGTCATTGTGACACTTAACTGTCAATTCGACAATCAAAGGGCAGTGTCAAATTAACAGTGCTCAGATGCAGTACCTATAAAAATCAACAGGTTAAAAGTTGGCACGCCACTTGTAATAGTCAGAACAGAATTTAAGAATTTTTTCTCTGAGGTACAGCATGGCTATTCACGTTAAGAACAACATCCACTGGGTAGGTCAGCGCGATTGGGAAGTGCAAGATTTCCACGGCACCGAATACAAAATGACCCGCGGCACCAGCTACAACAGCTACCTGATCCGCGAACAAAAAAACGTGCTAATCGACACCGTTGATCACCGCTTTAGCCATGAATTTGTGCGTAACTTAGAACAAGAGATCGATCTAAATCTGATTGATTACATTGTTATCAACCACGCCGAAGAAGATCACGCCGGGGCCTTGGCTGCCCTGCTGGAAAAGATCCCTGGCACCCCTATCTACTGCAGCGAGAACGCCATTGATTCCATCACCGGCCATCACCATCGCCCAGATTGGAACTTCAACCCCGTTAAAACCGGCGACAGTTTAGACATTGGTAATGGCAAACAGTTGGTGTTTATTGAAGCGCCGATGCTGCACTGGCCAGACAGCATGATGACCTACTTAACCGGTGATGCGGTGCTGTTTTCTAACGACGCCTTTGGCCAACACTACTGCGACGAGCGTCTGTTTAACGATGAAGTGGATCAAAACGAGCTGTACGAACAGTGCCTGCGTTACTACGCCAACATCCTGACCCCATTCAGCGCCTTGGTTACCGCCAAAATTAAAGAGGTACTGAGCTTCAACTTACCCGTCGACATGATCGCCACCAGCCACGGCATCGTCTGGCGCGATAACCCAACCCAGATCATCCACAAATACTTAGAGTGGGCCGAAGATTACCAAGAGGATCGGATCACCATCTTCTACGACTCCATGTCTGGTAACACTCGGATGATGGCCGATGCCATCGCCCAAGGCATTCACGACATCGATCCTAAGGTGGCGGTTAAGGTGTTTAACACCTCGCGCGCCGATAAGAACGAGATCCTGTCAAACGTGTTTCGCTCCAAGGCGTTGTTGGTTGGCTCCTCGACCATGAACAACGTGATGATGCCTAAAATCGCCGCGATGCTGGAAGAGATCACCGGCCTGCGCTTTAAGAATAAACACGCCGCCGCCTTTGGCAGCTTCGGTTGGAACGGCGGTGCCGTTGATCGGATCCACACCCGTTTGACCGACGCTGGGTTTGCCATGGCCAACAGCGTCAAAGTGAAGTGGAAGCCCGATGGCAACGCCATGGCTCAGTGTCGTCAGCACGGCCAAGAACTCGTCAAGCAATGGGCTCGCAGCGCCACTGCGCCTGCCCCAACCCCAACAGCGCCGGCCGAAACAGCAAAGTCGCAGCCCACAACAGCCGCAGTGCCAGTTGAAGCAAGCCCAGCCCCAACCGTTGCCTGCCGTGGCAGCCGCCAACAAAAGATGCTCTGTAACGTGTGCCAGTGGGTATACGATCCCGCCCAGGGCGAGCCAAACCAAGCGGTTGCACCAGGCACCGTCTGGAGCGACGTACCAGATTACTTCCTGTGTCCCGATTGTGGCCTAGGTAAAGAGGTGTTCGAACCGATTGCAGGCGAGGCATAAACCATGACTGCCCCTATTGTTATCATTGGCAGCGGCTTTGCCGCGTACCAACTGGTGAAAACCTTGCGTAAGCAAGACAGCAATCAGCCCATCACCGTGCTGTGCGCCGACGCGGGTCATGACTACAACAAACCCGAGCTGAGCCACGTCATCAGCCGCAGCCAAAGCGCCAGCGAGCTGATTAAACAGCACGCCGATGAATTTGCCCAACAACAGCAGATCACCCTGCACAGCGAACACCGCGTCAGCGAAATCGACCGAGCCAGCCAGCGCGTTTGCGCCAACGGCCACTGGTTTGACTACAGCAAGTTAGTGCTCGCCACCGGCGCCAGTGCAATGGTGCCGCCCATGGCCGGGGATGCGGTTGCACAAGTGCTGACGCTCAACAGCCTGCAGCAGTATCAACAGGCCGAGGCCAAGTTGCAGCAGGCCAAACGCGTGTTGGTGCTGGGGGCTGGCCTGATCGGCACCGAACTGGCGATGGACATCGCCAGCAGCAATCGCCAAGTGGTGTTGGTGGATTTAGCCAAGCGCCTGCTGCCCGCTTTGTTGCCGCCCTTTGTCAGCAGCCAACTGCAACAGCGAATGGCCCAATCTGAACAGGGGCAGATCGACTTTGCCCTTGGCACCAGCGTAACAGCGGTCAATCAGCAGCCAAACGGCTTGCAGGTGCAGCTGGCGAACGGCGCCAGTTATCAGGTGGATGCGCTGATCAGCGCCATCGGCTTGCGCCCGAACACCCAGCTGGCGCAGCAAGCGGGGCTGCACATTAACCGCGGCATCGTGGTGGATCAGCAGCTACGCAGCAGCGACGCCAATGTGTTTGCCATCGGCGACTGCGCGGAAATGAACGATAAGGTGCAGCCGTTCTTGCAACCGGCATTACTTGGCGCCAACGCACTGGCCAAAACCTTGCTGGGGCAAGCGAGCAACGTCATGCAACCCACCATGTTGGTGAAGGTAAAAACCCCGTGGCTGCCAATCACCTTAGCGGGCACCACCACCGACGAACACAGCCAATGGCAGATTGAACTGGATGGCAGCGGCTTGGTGGCCAAAGCCTTTAACGGCGAGCAGTTGGTTGGCGCCATCGCAACCGAGCAGCGCCAGCATGCCTTACTGCCACTGCTGCGGCAGATCAGCCAACCGCTGTAACGCGGTTGCATTCGCCACCCCACTCGGCACGGGAGAGACAACCATGAACATCAGCACATTCTTTGCTCGCATCACACAGCGTTGGTCAATGCGGCTTGCCCGCTGCCACCAGTGCCATCACTGCGAGCTGGAACAGAGCCCCTGCTGCAGCGATGTGATTGATATTAACTACGCCTTAGACAATGCCCTGCGTTACTAACCCACATGTAAAGGACCATCCCATGAGCCATCAATTGATTGATCCAAGCTGGACCATCCAGCGCTCTACCCCGTTTTTCAGCAAAGACACCGTACCCGCCTCTTTGTTGAGTCATCACAACACCGCCGCGGGGGTGTTTGGGCAACTGGTGGTGATGCGAGGCACCGTCACCTATTTTGGTTTTGCCGATGAGAACGCCACCGAGCCCGAGCTCACCGTCGTGATCGAAGCCGGTAAGTTTGCCACCAGCCCACCGCAGTATTGGCACAAAATTGAGGTCTCCGATGACGCCCAATTCAACATCAACTTTTGGTCGGATCCGGCCCAGCGTGCCGACAAGCTGGTGAACACCAAGTAAGTGTCGATTCTGGCCGCCCCCGTGGCGGCCCCCCATTGCACCTTGTCGCCACTGTGCTGCGGCAAGCACCAAGGAGCCAACATGCCCACCGCTACCGTCAGTCTGGCCATCATCGGCCAAGGGGTAATGGGGCAGAACCTTGCCCTTAATTTTGCCAGCCACGGCATCAACCTCAGCGTGTTCGATCTTAACCCCAACCACGTTGAACACAGCGTCGCGCTAAGCCAATCACTGGATGGCACCATTCTCGGCGCCGACTCCCTTTGCGACCTATTAACCCAGTTGCCTCCTCCCCGAGCAATTGTGCTGTCTCTGCCTGCGGGCAACGCCATTGATGCCAGCTGCGATGCACTGCTCGAAGCCGGGCTCGATCGCGAGGACTTGGTGATCGACAGCGGTAACTGCCACTGGGATGACACCCTTGCCCGCCAGCAGCGTTACCAAGGCAAACTGCGATTTCTCGCCTCCGCCATTTCTGGCGGCGAAGTGGGCGCCCGCCACGGCCCATCGCTGATGATCAGCGGCAGCTTTTTAGCGTGGCAACAGATAGCGCCACTGTGGCACACCATTGCTGCCAAGGCGGATAACCGGAACGGCCAACCGCTGCCCACGGTTAGCGACAACCCCAATGCGGTTCCGTGTGCCGGTTACGTTGGCCCCGATGGCAGCGGCCATTTCGTTAAAACCATCCACAACGGCATCGAATACGCCCAAATGCAGTTGTGGGCCGAAGCCTACCAGCTGCTCAAGCAGCACGGCCAAATGAGCAACAACGCCATCGCCGCCCTCTTTAAACAGTGGCAGCTGGGGCCGCTGCAAAGCTATCTACTGGATTGCACCATCGCCGTGTTGGAGGCCATTGATGAGGTTACCGACACGCCGTTACTGCCGCTGATCGTCGATGCCGCCGGACAAAAAGGCACCGGCACCTGGACCGCCAAAGCCAGCCTAGCGCTGGGCGTCGCGGCGCCCAGTGTGCACAGCGCCGTGGCCGCACGGGCCATCAGCAGCCAAAAAGCCTTGCGCCAACAACTTTCACAGCAACTGGCCAGCAGCAGCCAAGCGGCTCTCTCCGCCGTTGAGCTGCAAGGGTTACACAGCGCACTGGAACAAGCGCTGCTGGGGGCCACGCTGATCAACTACGCCCAAGGGTTTGAGGTGATCGCCAGCCAAGCGCAGCAACAGCAGTGGCCACTGGATCTGGCGGCCATCGCTCAGCTGTGGCGGGCGGGCTGCATCATCCGCACCCCGTTACTGCAAACCATGGCGCAGGCGCTGGCCTGCGATCCCGACGCACACTTGCTGGAAGACCGCAAGATTCAACAGCGGCTGAACCCCACGTTGCCACTGTGGCGCCGTACCCTGCTAGCGGGAATAAGTGCGGGTGTGGCCCTGCCGGTGTTCAGCAGCGCGCTGGCCTACGTCGATGGCCTGCGCTGCGCCGACAGCCCGGCCAATTTGCTGCAAGGGATGCGCGATCACTTTGGTGGCCACCGTTTCCGCCGTTACGACGATCCCAGCGGGGCTCTGCATCACCACCCTTGGCCTCGTTAATGCCCCGCTCTCCATCGCCATCAGCCTTGATGGCGTTTTTGTGCTTGAATCAAGATCAAAAGCGGCAAATAACACTAACGCTGTAAGACGGTTATCGTTAGACTAGCGGCCGCGCAATCAGCGCCTCCCTTACAACGAATCTTTGCTATTGAACCAAGGAATCCACATGCGTCCGTTTATCTGCTCACTGCTTCTGCTGCTGAGCCCGTTGGCTATGGCCGACACCTTCACTTTTACCGCCATTCCGGATCAAGATGAAAGCAACCTGCGCAGCCGTTTCGACCAAGTGGCCGAATACCTGTCGGCGGAATTGGGCGTTGAAGTAAAATACGTTCCGGTTAAGTCTTACGCTGCGGCCATCACCGCCTTTCGTAACGACCAAGTGCAGCTGGCGTGGTTCGGCGGCTTGTCTGGTGTGCAAGCGCGCCAACGCGTAAAGGGCTCCATTGCCATCGCCCAAGGCTACGAAGATCAGTTCTTCAAAAGCTACTTTATTGCCCACAGCAGCACCGGCTTAACTGCCGCTGAAGTGTTGCCAGAGCAACTGCAAGGGATGACCTTTACCTTCGGCTCTAAAGGCTCGACCTCCGGTCGTTTAATGCCAGAATTCTACCTGCGCGAACAGTTTGGCCAAGCGCCAAACAAGGTGTTTGATAAAGTCGGCTTCAGTGGCGATCACAACCGCACCATCGAACTGGTGCAAGCGGGCAGCTACCAAGTGGGCGCACTGAACTACAAAGTGTGGGAACGGGCATTAAGCGAAGGCAAAGTCGACACCAGCAAAGTCAACGTGATCTGGACCACCCCAGAATACACCGATTACCAATGGACCATTCGCGGCGACGCCGATGCCCGTTTCGGTGCCGGTTTCAGCGCCAAGGTGCAACAAGCCCTGCTGAACATCGACCAACCCAAACTGCTGAACGCCTTCCCCCGCAGCAAGTTTGTTGAAGCCAGCAACGACGATTACCAAGCGATCAAAGCCACCGCGCAAAAGATCGGCCTGATCGACTGATTTACCATGCCAACTCAAACCGCTCTGGCGCTCAACAACCTCACCGTTGAGCGCAACCACAAAGCGATTTTGGCGCAGATCAGCCTAACCATCGCCACCGGTGAAACGGTGGCTTTGGTTGGGGAAAGTGGCGCGGGCAAGTCCACCTTGCTGGCGCAGCTGCGTCATTACCACCCCGATCACGTGGCTTGGTGCCCTCAGGCGCCCGCCTTAGTGCCCATGCTTAGCCTGTACCACAACGTCTACATGGGGCAGCTGCATCAACGCAGCGCTTGGCGCAACCTGCGTAATCTGTTCAAACCCCATCGCGCCGATCAACAGGCGATCACCGAACTGGCCACCATGCTGGAGCTGTTAAACGGCGATCCGGCGCGGCTGCATCAATCCGCCGAACGTTTTTCCGGTGGTGAACAACAGCGGATCGGCATCGCCCGCGCCCTGTACCAACGCCGCCCCATCTTCCTTGGCGACGAACCGGTTTCTGCCATCGACGAACTGCACGCCCAAACCGTTATCGCGCAGATCAAAGCCGCCCACGACACCGTGGTGCTGGCGCTGCACGATGTGGAGCTTGCCCTGCACAGCTGCGATCGCATCATTGGCATGCAGCAAGGGCGCATCGTGCTGGATGCCCCAAGCGCTGACTTAACCCCTGCCGATCTGCTTAAGCTCTACCCCAGCGGCCGCCCGCAATGAACCGTGCCCAACGCTTTCGTCACATCAGCGCCCTGATCGCGCTAACGGCGCTGCTGTGCATTCCCATCGCCGATTTAGCGATGGTGCAGCTGTCGCCGTGGCAAATTCTGCAACGGATCATCGATGGCGCCTTGCGGCCGGATTTCAGCGCCACCGAACAGCTGTGGCAAGCGATTGGCCACACCATCGCCTTTGCCCTGCAAGGGATCGGCTTAGCCGCCATTACCGGTTTCAGCGCGGCGCTGTTTTATCGCCACCGCAGTGTGCGTCTTATCGCCGCCGCACTGCGCAGCGTGCACGAGCTGTTCTGGGCGCTGCTGTTTCTGCAAGTGTTTGGCTTATCGTCGCTGACCGCCGTACTGGCATTGTGGATCCCATACAGCGGCATTTTTACCAAGGTGTTTGGCGAGATCTTAGAAGAGATCGATCCCGCACCGATGCACGCCCTGCCACACACCCGCAGCACCGATGCTGGGGGCAGTTTCAGTCAGCGTCTGTATGCCCAGCTGCCCCAAGCGTGGCCACACATCGTCAGCTACGGCCGCTACCGCTTTGAATGCGGCATGCGCAGCTCGATTGTGCTCGGCTTTGTGGGCTTACCCACCTTAGGCTTTCACCTAGAAAGCGCCTTTCGCCAAGGCAACTACAGCGAAGCCGCCGCCCTGCTGTATCTGTTTTATGGCCTGATCGCCACCATGCGCTGGTGGCTGCGTTCGGCGCTGATCCCACTGTATCTGCTGATCGCCTTTATCGCCTTACCGCCGGTTGCCAGCGTGGATTGGGCGCTGGTGTGGGAGTTTCTCAGCTACGACTTGGTGCCCGCGCCACTGCGACACGATCCCCTTAGCTGGGCGCTCGTCAGCGAACGCCTGTGGCCGTGGCTACAGATGCTGTGGGCCGAAATGATCCTGCCTGGCACCATCGATACCTTAGTGCTCAGCCAGCTGTCGCTGCTGCTGACCGCCCTGCTGGCGCTGCTGTGGTTTCCGCTGCGTAACAAGGTGCTGTTGAACCGCCCTGGTCGTGCTGTCGGCAATCTGTGGTTGGTGATCAGCCGCTCTACCCCTGAATTTGTGCTGGCCTTTGTTGGCTTGCTGCTACTGGGGCCAAGTTTATTGCCTGCGGTGTTGGCATTGGGGCTGCACAACGGCGCCATCATTGCTCACCTGTGTGGTGGCTACAGCAACGAACTGAAACTGCGCTTAGACGATGTGCCGCAGCCACTGGGGCGGATCAGTTTCTACTGCTACCAGCTGCTGCCACGGGTGTACCCGCAGTTCATTACCTGGCTGCTGTATCGGTGGGAGATCATCCAGCGAGAAACCGCCATCTTAGGGGTACTGGGGATCACCACCTTAGGCTTCTACGTCGATTCCGCCTTTGAAGAGCTGCGTTTTGACCGAGCCTTGGTGCTGATTATCGCAGCCGCGCTGCTGAACCTGCTGGTCGATGCGGTTGCGCGGGCGCTGCGCCACCGGCTTAAACCGCCAGCGCAATTGGCCGGCCGCGACGCCTAGCCCTAACGTTGGCCACCACGAATGCGGCTGAGCAGGCTTCCTGCCGCTCAGCCGCGCTCAACCCCATCAAACAGGGCGTCTTTTTTGTCTCAGTCGATGTTTTTCATCACGATTTCACGCCACACTGTCACCATTGATTCAATTTGACGTTTCTTTCACAGCGAAACGGCGAAGCTATGGCGACCTAACCTCACGATGACTGCCCCAATGATTAAAAAAATGCTGCTGGTTGAAGACAACCGCGATGTCGCTGGCATCATCTTCGATCACTTTGAATGCCAAGGGGTTGAAATTGACTACGCCGACAACGGCGAATTGGGGCTGAAACTGGCACTGGAACACGATTTCGATGTGATTGTGCTGGATCTGATGATGCCCCGCATGGATGGCCTTACCGTCTGTCGCCACCTGCGTGAGCAAGGCTGCGCCACCCCGGTACTGATGCTAACCGCCTTGTCGGATCAACAAGACACCCTAACGGGCTACAATTGCGGCGCCGATGATTACCTCAGCAAGCCGTTTGATCTGTCGATATTGCAAGCTCACCTCACCGCGCTCACCCGCCGTTACCGCGGCAATGTGTCCAGCAATGTGGTGGTGGTTGGCGATCTGAAGATTGAACCGGGCAGCCACAGCGCCAGCCGAGCGGGCGTGCCATTGGCGCTCACCCCAACCACCTTTAAAATTTTGCTCAAGTTGGCGCGCAGCGCCCCCGAAATGGTCACCCGAGATGCCCTGTGCCAACACCTATGGCCAGACAGCGAGCCCAACAACGAAGCCCTGCGTAGCCACATCTACCAGCTTCGCAACCAGCTAGACCGACCGTTTGAAAGCGCGATGCTGCACACCATTCCGAAAATCGGTTTCCAGTTGAGCAGCGGCGCATGAGCCATCGTTCCGCTCGCTCTTTAGTCACCCGTTTGGCGCTGGCGTTTACGTCGTTTGCGCTGGTGCTGGCGTTGCTGTTGTCGTTTTTAGTGCGGGAAACCGTGTTGTGGGCCGAAGACTCCGTTGCCCTGCGCCACCTAGAAGCCAACCGTGAATACGCCATCGCCCAGTACATGACAGGCGCGCAAGGGCCGTTGCAGATGGACAGCATCACCACCGCGTACGATAACCCCACCGATCTGCCCGATTTTGTGCCCAACCGTTATCGCCGTGGCCACGTATTGGAAGAGATCGAGCTCGCAAGCGGCGAATATTTCTATCTGGCATCGGAGTTTGTCCGCCAAGGTCAACGTCACCCGATATTCCTGCTAAGCAGTGCCGACCGAGTGGAGCTCAGAGAAGTGGAAGGCAACTACGCTAACCTTTTCGTTTTGCTGGTGATCAGTTTACTTATGCTGGTGTTAGGGCTAAGCCTGTTGATCACCTTCCGCCGCTTGATCCAGCCAATGGATCTGATCAATCAGCAGCTGCGTACCTACAAAGGCGATCCGGACATTGAATTTGATCTGCCCAGTAACGCCACTTCGGAGTTTCAAGGCTTGGTTCAGCAACTGAACCTTTACCGTACCGAAACCCAGCTGTTACTGAAGCGAGAACAAGCGTTTGCCCGCTACACCAGCCATGAGTTGCGTACCCCGTTAACCATCATTAAAGGCGCCAATAGCTTGCTCAGCGCCAACAGCGAAGCCAAATTTCAACAGCGACAGCAAGCGCGGATCGGCAACGCCGCGAATCAGATGGAGGAAACCGTTGAGGCACTGCTGAGTTTGGTGCGTAACGAGCGTCACCACCACGAAGAGCCTTTGCGCCGCATTGAACAGGATGAGATTGAACTGCTGATCGACAACAACAAGCCGCCGGCGTTGGGCAACCCAATCACGGTGTCGTTGCAAGTGGATGGCAACCCGTCCATTCGCGCCAGCCAACCGCTGCTGGCGATGGTGTTTGGCAACCTGCTGCGTAACGCCATTGGCGCCAGCATCAATGGCAACATTCAGGTGCACATGACCGAGTCGTTGCTGTACATCGACGATGATGGCAGTGGTTTGGGCGAGAAAAGCAAAGATGGCCACGGCCTTGGCTTGATGATCGTCACCGACGTGTGTGAACGCTACGCTTGGCAGTTCAGCTTGGTCGATCTGCCCCAAGGTGGTTGTCGCGCCCAGATTGTGTTTTAAGCGGCCAGCATCGCCGCTTGCCCGTTAACGCCCGCCTTTATCGCGGGCGTTTTTATGTTTGTTACGCTCGACACCGGCTTAGCCGTAATGGGTTGGCCAGTGCCGCGGCGCCGGTATTAACCGCCACCATAGCGGCTGTCGCCACCGAGCGTTAGCTGCCCTAACAGCCATGGCCTTGTGCTTCGGCCACCCGATGTTAAGCGGGTGGTGCGCTCGCAAGATCCGTGGCCGTATCAACCAAGTCCAAGGCCTTTTCTCGATCCCTTTTACTGTGTAAAAAACAGATTTATGGCTGCCCACTGCCGCGATTAAAAGAGTATTCAAGGTAAAGTGCAGTGCTTATAATTAATTAAACTTCTTATTTTAAATAACACGCAGCGAGGCCCAGTTAATCTATGGAAGCGAGTTTCTGGCACCAGAAATGGCAGAATAACGACATCGGTTTTCACCAAGCCGACTACAACACTCAACTGCTGGCTTACTTTCATCAGCTTAAGCTGGGGCAAGGAGCACGGGTATTGGTGCCGCTGTGTGGCAAAAGCCGCGATCTCGGTTACTTGCTTGAAACAGGCTATCACGTGGTGGGGATCGAGCTAAGCGAACTGGCCGTCGTGCAGCTATTTGAACAGCTGGGGCTCACCCCAACCGTGGACAAACAGCCCGCCGGCGATCGCTACCATTGTCAGCAGTTAGAAGTGTGGGTAGCCGACATCTTCGCGTTAACGCCAGCGCTGCTTGGCCACATTGATGGGGTGTACGATCGTGCCGCGCTGATTGCCCTGCCACCCGAGCTCCGTGGCCGCTACGCCACTCAGCTGCTTAATCTCAGCGCCGCTGCACCGCAACTGCTGCTGACGGTGGATTATGAGCAAAGCCTGCTTGCGGGGCCACCGTTTGCCGTGCCACTCAACCAAGTAAACCACTACTACGATGAGCACTATAAAATCGTTCAGTTGCCGCCAGAGCCGATCGAAGGCGGTTTGAAAGGCAAGGTGGAAGCCTGCAACCACGCATACCTACTGCAGCGCGCTACTGCATAAAAAGCGGTTAAAGCGACGCACAATGACACCGCCACAACAAAGGGCATCGACACCGTCGCTGCCCTTTGTTTATCGCCGCTTACTGGTGCAATTTGGCTTTGGGGGAAGGCGCCGGTTGCAGCAAGATTTGATGGATGCCGTGAAAACGCTGCAACACGAGTGATAGCTGGTAGATCACAAAGCCACAGCGGTCGGCATTGGCTTGTTCAACCCGTTGGAATAACCACTGCTCACGATGTTTGAAGCTGTCTGGCCACGGCTGCGGGCTGTCGTTGCAAGCCTGCAACGTGATCTGTTGCAGCTGCGAGAAAATCTGCTTTAGCTCATGGATGTCATCGCTGGGTAAACGCAACCCTTTGTGTACTTGCGGCACAATGGCGTTCATGTGGCTCATGGCCCCTTTGTACAACGCCAACAGCGCCGCACTGTTGTGTACATTGTGGCCAAACCCCGGCTCTTGCTTCATTTGGCTTAGGCTGCTGTTCAAGGCGATCCCTTGTTCGTACGCAGCCCGCCGTGCCCGCGCCAACACCACTGGCTCCACGGTTTCCCCAGCAAAGCTTTTCAAGATCAGCTCAATGTAATGGCTTAAGCTGGCCAGCGCATCGCCGCGCAACTGCGCTTGCCGTCCGCCTTGCCATTGGGGCCACAGGTAGCGATAGCCCCCCAACACCAACAAGCAGCCAATCAGGGTATCAACCATCCGCGCCAGCAACACCTCGTTCGAGGCTAAGCCATAATACTCAAACGCCAGCATGATGATCAGGGTAACGCCAACGGTGGTGTAGCCGTGATGCTTAGTCACAATGGCGATGGTAAAGGGCACTAAGAGCAACGCCAGCAGCAACGCGCTTTCATCCACAATGCCGACATTCAATGCCAACAGCGCCAGCAATAAGCCCACGAAGGTGCCCCCGGCGCGCTGCCAAGCGCGGCTGCGAATGGCCACAAAGCTCGATTGCCACACCACCACCACCGTAGATAAGATCCAGTAGCCGTTATCCAACGGCATCAAGCTGCCGATCTCTGACGCCAGCGCCAACAGCAGCGACATCCGCACGCTGCCGCGCATCACCGGATTCGACCACACCATCATCTGCCGCCATTTTTGCCACGGTGAGTCGGTTTTTTCTGCCCGAACATGACGCTGATACAGCGGCGATACCCGCTGCACTAAGCGGTCAATTTGGCGGGCATTGGTTGCCATGTAGTTGGCCACCAAACCAACCCGATCTGCCCGTTCGGTTTTCTCTGCTAGGGCTTCCACCAACCGCTCGGTGAACAGCTCGACCGAATCGCTGCGGCTCAGATCTCGGCCTCGCTCGAGATCTCGGGCAATGCGATGCAAGCGTGCGGCAATGGCTCGAGTCCACTGTTTGTACAGCGGGTACATGCCATCGGTGGTGAGCACTTCGCTGGCGATCGCTGGCTCGGGTACCGCCTGTAAGCGCTCTTGCAGATCCACCGCGGCCACAAAGGCATTTTTCAATGGCCCCTTGGTGTTGGGGTTGCCTAAGGAACCCAGTAAGCGGCGACAATTGCCCAGCTCAATTCCTAGGGCCTCGTCAAAGTGCACCGGCAGTTTATGATCCAGCAGTTGCTCTGGGCGTTCGATCACAATCACGGCCAAGCGCCGATAGGTGGCCGCTAGGGCTTGGCGCAGCGGCATGTGGCCGGTCAGCCGATACCATGCGGCGCTGTACAGCAGCAGCCATACGGTGGCCAAGAAGTAACCTAACGTCAGTTCCCAAAGGGGATAAAGCGAGGCCGTGGCCATGCCGATCACCGCCATGGTTAAGGTGCCCATGGCTAAGCGCGCCGCTAAGGTGCCAAACGCGCCGCAGCTGGTCAGTAAAAAGGCGATGCTGGCAAACCACAGCGTTAACCACGCTGGCGCCGCCAAACTGATCCACGCTGTTACCCCAGCAATGGCACCAAACCCGATCGCCCCTAAGCCTGCCCGCCACGCCCATTGGCGTGATGGCAAATCGATGCCACCAATCAACAACGCGGGCATCACCAACATGGCGATCACCCCTTGCTGTAAAATGCCCAGCAGCCACGCAGCCAGCAAAAACAGCATTAAGCCGCTGGTTAAGCGCAGTGAAAAGTTGATGTAAGGGTTGATCCAAAAACGGCGTAGCATTGGTTAATTAAAGCCCCATGGCATAACGCATCACTTGATGCTTAATTGGTCCGGCGTTTTGCGCCAGTTTAAATCCTAAATTGCGCGCCAGCTTCAGCGGCAACAGGTCGTTAGAGAAGGTGGTGTAGAACAGATCCATCGCCCCTTGCATCATCAGGTTGTCGGCACGGCGTTTGCGCTGGTATTGCGCCAACAACGGCGCCGGATCGCTGGCCAGCGCCTCCGGAGTGGCGCCCGCCAGTACCTCGGCCAGCGCCGCCACGTCTTTAAAGCCAAGGTTGACCCCCTGCCCCGCCAACGGGTTGATGGTGTGGGCGCTGTCGCCCAGCAACACCATGCGCTGACAATAATAGTGCTGGGCATGCTGCCGCGTGAGTGGGAACGAAGCGCAGTTAAGCACTTCGAACTCGCCCAAGCGGCTTGGGAACGCGCCTTGGATCTGCGCTTTGAGCTCCGCCTTGGGCAACCGCTTCAGCTCGGCGATGCGTTCTGGGCTGTCGTACCACACCAACGACCCTTGCTGCCCCACCAACGGCAAAAAGGCGCGCGGGCCACTGGGGTAAAATTGCTGCCAAGTGATCCGCTGTTGTGGCAGCTCGGTGCTGATGTTGATCAGCATGCAGTGGTGACGATAGTTCCAACCGCTTACGCCAATCTTAGCCGCTTGGCGGACTTTCGATTGGGCGCCATCACAACCCAACAACAGCTTGGCACGGTATGGTTGGCCATTGAGAGTCAATCTGGCGTGCTCGGCGTCTTGGCTGAGGTCGCTGGGGTAATGCCCCAACAGCAGTTCAACGTTATCCAGCGCAGCAACCTGCTGCCATAACGCCAATTGCACTACGCGGTTTTCCACAATGTGGCCAAGGTGATCGTGTTGCAGATCGGTGGCGCAAAAACTCACTTCGTTGTTGGGGTTTTCCCACGTTGCCAAGGTGTCGTAAGGCGCAGCGCGCATCGCCAGCACCCCCGGCCACGAATCCAGCTCAGCCAACAGCCGTTCCGAGGCCGCGCTGATGGCGCTCACCCGCAGATCCATCGGCTGCTGGGGATCAAACTCGGCTGGGGCCTTGGCTTCCACCAAGCCCACTCGCCAGCCTTGTTGCCCCAAGGCCACGGCTGCGGCCGCCCCCACCATACCGGCCCCAACAATCAGCACATCAAAGTGGTTTTCCATCATCGTCTTCATCATCCTAAAAATGCTGGCGCCAGTTTATGTCAAAGCCGCAACGAAGTTCAGCCTTACCTCACTTATGCAGAAAACTTTGTGGCACAGACCACAGTTGGCTTTTTACCGTAAATGAGTTGCTTAGCGCAGCCAAAGATCCTCCGCCGCAGTGCCATTGCCGCTATTGCTGGTACATCGGCTCGTTCGCGGTTAAAATACGCCGCTAAAATTTTTCCCAAACACCAACTTGAGCGACGCTGATTGATGAGCAAAAAGCTGCACATTAAGACCTGGGGCTGTCAGATGAACGAGTACGATTCCGCCAAAATGGCTGATCTGCTCGACGAGAATGGCGGCTACTCCCTGACCGACAACGCGGAAGAAGCAGACGTACTGCTGCTGAACACCTGTTCCATCCGTGAAAAAGCGCAGGAAAAAGTATTCCACCAACTGGGTCGCTGGCGTCCGCTGAAGGAAGCCAACCCGAACGTGGTTATTGGCGTAGGCGGCTGTGTTGCCTCGCAAGAAGGCGATGCCATCCGTGCTCGTGCACCGTTTGTTGATATGGTGTTTGGCCCGCAAACCCTGCACCGCATCCCAGAGATGCTCACCAAACTGGCCAACGGCGAGTCTGGCGTGGTAGACGTGTCTTTCCCAGAGATCGAAAAATTCGATCGCCTGCCAGAGCCTCGCGCTGAAGGCGCCACCGCGTTTGTCTCCATCATGGAAGGCTGTAACAAGTACTGTACCTTCTGCGTGGTGCCGTACACCCGTGGCGAAGAAGTGTCGCGCCCAATGGACGACATCCTGTACGAAGTGGCGCAATTGGCCGAACAGGGCGTACGTGAAATCAACTTATTGGGTCAGAACGTAAACGCCTACCGCGGCGCTGGCATCGACGATGAGATCTGCACCTTTGCCGAGCTGCTGCGCTACGTGGCCAGCATCGACGGCATCGATCGGTTGCGCTTTACCACCAGCCACCCGGTGGAATTCACTCAAGACATCATCGACGCTTACGCCGATGTGCCTGAACTGGTGGACTTCCTGCACCTGCCAGTACAGGCCGGTTCGGATCGCATTTTGACCATGATGAAGCGCAACCACACCGCGCTGGAATTTAAGTCGATCATCCGTCGTCTGCGTAAAGTGCGCCCAGACATCCACGTCTCTTCCGACTTCATCGTTGGTTTCCCGAACGAAACCGAAGAGGACTTCCAGAAGACCATGGATCTGATTGAACAGATCAACTTCGACATGAGCTTCTCGTTCATCTACTCACCGCGTCCAGGCACCCCAGCGGCAGACATGGTTGACGATGTTACCGAAGAAACCAAGAAGCAGCGCCTGTACATTCTGCAGGATCGCATCAACCAACAAGCGATGCAGTACAGCCGCCGCATGCAAGGCACCGTACAGCGCATCTTGGTTGAAGGCTTGTCGAAGAAAAACGCCATGGAACTGCGTGGCCGGACCGAGAACAACCGCGTGGTCAACTTTGAAGGTTCGGTGGAACTGATTGGCACCTTTGCCGATGTTGAGATCACCGAGGTGTTCCCGAACTCGCTGCGTGCTACGTTGGTACGTACCGAAGACGAGATGGATCTGCGCCGTTCTTTGCGCCCATCAGACATCTTAGCCAAACGCCCCAATGGCCAGCCTGACGAATTAGGCGTAGCGACGTTCCAACCTTAAGGACAATCGTGAGCAACAAATTACTGACCCTAGAGGTCTTTTTAGAGCCCGCCCAGAACGCCAGATTGGCGGCTCTGTGCGGGCCTTTTGACGATAACCTGCGTCAAATCGAGCGCCGCTTAGGCGTAGAGATCAGCCACCAAAACAACCACTTCACCGTGGTTGGCCAACCGGTGCAAGCCAAAGGCGTGGTGGAGTTGCTTAAAGAGCTGTACGTGGATACCCAACCACTTAAAGGCAAGCAACCGGATCTGGAACCCGAGCAGGTACACATCGCCATTCAAGAGCTGATCGCCTTGGAAGCGGAAGACACCAGCGCCATGGGCGACGAAGTGTTTTTCAAAACCAAGCGCGGTGTGCTGAAACCCCGCAACCCTAACCAAGCGCAGTACATTCGCAACATTGTTGCCCATGACATCTGCTTTGGCATTGGCCCTGCGGGTACCGGCAAAACCTACCTCGCAGTGGCAGCGGCAGTCGACGCGTTAGAGCGTGGCGAAATCCGCCGCATCTTGCTGACTCGCCCTGCGGTTGAAGCGGGTGAAAAACTGGGCTTTTTGCCTGGGGATCTCAGCCAAAAGGTCGATCCTTACCTGCGCCCACTGTACGACGCCCTGTTTGAGATGATGGGTTTTGAGAAGGTCGAACGCCTGATCGAACGCGCCGTGATTGAAGTGGCGCCACTGGCCTACATGCGCGGCCGTACCTTGAACGACGCCTTTGTGATTTTGGACGAAGCCCAGAACACCAGCGTTGAACAGATGAAGATGTTCCTAACGCGCATCGGCTTTAACAGCCGCGCGGTGATCACCGGCGATATTACGCAGGTGGATCTGCCCCGGGGCACTCGCTCTGGCTTGCGCCACGCCATCGAAGTGCTGCGTGATGTTGATACCATCGCCTTTAGCATGTTCGCCGCCCAAGATGTGGTACGTCACCCTGTGGTCGCCCGCGTGGTGGAAGCCTACGAGAAGTTTGAGCGGGTTGAACACGCCAAAAAGTTAGAAAAAGACAAACAGCGCAAAAACGAAATCGACGCCGCCAAAGCCGCGCTCGATAGCGTTGCTGCCAACGAGGCTGATAATGGTAACTCTTGATCTACAGCTGGCGATTGAAGACGCCAGCCTGCCAACCGAAGCACAGCTGCAAAGCTGGGTGGAATTGGTGTTAGCAAAAATGGATGAAGCGGAACTGACCATTCGCATCACCAGCAGCGAAGAGAGCCAGCAGCTGAACCGCGATTACCGTGGCAAAGATAAACCAACCAACGTGCTGTCGTTTCCGTTTGAAGCACCACCGGGGGTGGAATTGCCCCTGCTGGGGGATCTGATCATCTGTGCCGAAGTGGTTGCCCGTGAAGCCCAAGAGCAGCAAAAACCGCTGCATCACCATTGGGCACACATGGTGATCCACGGTTGTTTGCATCTGTGTGGTTACGATCACATCATCGATGAAGAAGCCGATGAGATGGAATCACTAGAGACGGAAATGCTAGCAAAAATTGGCATTGCCGATCCCTATCAAGAGCGTTAATCTGACCTCAGATCCCTAAGCAAACGAGACTATATGCACGACGATCACCCTCCGTCGAGTAACGGCGCCGGTAATAAACCGAAGCCGGGTTTACTCGACAAAATAACCCAGCTCTTTACCGGAGAGCCGCAAAACCGCCAAGAATTGGTTGACGTGATCCAAGACGCGGAAGACCGTGCATTGATTGACGCCGACACCAAAGAGATGATCAACGGGGTACTTGAAGTTGCCGAGCTGCGAGTTCGCGATCTGATGATCCCACGTTCGCAGATCATCGCCATCGAAAAGAACCAAACCGTTGATGAGTTTCTGCCAACCGTGATTGAATCCGCTCACAGTCGCTTTCCAGTGATTGACCGCGACAAAGACCATATTGAAGGCATTTTGCTGGCCAAAGATATGTTGGCGTGGGGCTTTACTGGCCAAGAAGAGCGCAATCTGGAAAAGATCCTCCGTCCTGCGGTTGTGGTGCCAGAGAGCAAGCGGGTTGACGTACTGCTGAAAGAGTTTCGCCAAGAGCGCTACCACATGGCCATGGTGGTGGATGAGTACGGCGGCGTGTCCGGGCTTATCACCATTGAAGATATCCTTGAAGCGATTGTGGGTGACATCGAAGATGAAACCGACGTTGAAGAGGACAGCCAAGACAACATTCGCCGCATCAGTCGGCAAACGTGGTCTGTGGCAGCGTTAACCCCGATCGACGAGTTTAACGACCACTTTACGGTGAGTTTCTCTGACGAAGAGTACGACACCGTTGGCGGCTTGATCAGCCACGCCTTTGGCCATCTGCCAGAGCGCGGTGAAAGCATCGAGTTGAACGGATTTGAATTTAAAGTGGTTAGCGCCGATACCCGCCGCCTTGTGCAATTGCAGGTACGCCAAGCCAAGTCTCAGCCGGATAAGGAAACCAGCGCGGCGTGAATCCATACCAATCGAATACAGCGGGGCTAAGCTCCGCTGTTTTTTATCTGCTGGCCTTTGCCGCTGGCGCCCTGTCCCACCTTGCTTTTGCCCCCTACGATCTGTGGTACCTGCTGCCCCCCGCATTAGCCTCACTGCTGTTATTCAGCCACAACAAAACCCCAAAGCAGGGCTTTTTCCTCGGCTTAGCCTGGGGCTTTGGCCAGTTTATTTTTGGCCTGCGCTGGGTGCATGTCTCCATCGCCGAGTTTGGTGGCCTGCCACTGGTGGCATCGCTGACCCTGATCGCTCTGCTGGCGCTGTATTTAGCGCTCTACCCCGCCTTAGTGATCTACGCCCTGAACCGGTGGTGCCATCACAGCCACCTTAGCCGCCTCTTGGCGTTTCCCGCCCTGTGGCTGGGCGCTGAGGTGCTGCGTGGTACGGTCATGACCGGTTTCCCGTGGTTGTGGTCTGGTTACAGCCAATTAAATGGCCCCATGGCCAGCTTAATCCCCGTGGTAGGCAGCTTAGGGGTTGGCTTACTGCTGAGCGTCATCGCTGCGGCACTGGCTTCGGTCGCGCACCAGCGCTGGCGTTATCTGCCGCTGCTGGTGGCGCTTGCCGCCCTGCCTTTTGGCTTCAGCAACACGCAATGGATCAGCCCAACCGGCAAGCAGCTGGATGTGGCGCTGGTGCAGGGCAACATCGAACAAAGCATGAAGTGGCAACCGGAACAGTTGTGGCCCACCTTAACCAAGTATCAGGATCTCAGCCGAGACCATCTGGATGCGGATCTGATCGTTTGGCCAGAAGCCGCAGTACCGGCACCGGAAGAGGTATTAAGCGATTTTCTGCAGCAGCTAGAGCGAGGGCTCACCCAAGAGGGCACCGAGCTGGTTACCGGCATCATCAGCGCCGATCAACAGCGCCAGTTTTATAACTCCATCTTGGTATTAAACAACCCCGAGCGCGTACTGCCCTATAGCCCGACAGATCCCAACCGTTACCATAAGCATCAGCTGCTGCCGATTGGCGAATTTGTGCCGTTTCAAGCGCTGCTGCGTCCAATTGCGCCACTGTTTAACTTGCCGATGTCGAGCTTCAGCCGGGGCGCGGAAGTGCAGCCCAACCTGCACGCGGGTGGGGTGAACATTGCGCCAGCCATCTGTTACGAAATCGCCTTTCCAGAGCTGGTACGCGGCGCCGTAGACAGCCAAACCGATGTGCTACTGACCATCTCCAACGACGCTTGGTTTGGTCACTCCATCGGGCCACTGCAGCACATGGCCATTGCCCAAATGCGGGCGTTAGAGTTGGGGAAACCGCTGCTGCGAGTAACCAACAATGGCGTTACTGCCGTAGTGGGGGCGGATGGCCAGATCAGCGCCCAGATCCCGCAATTTGTTGCTGGGGTACTGCGTACCGAGGTGGCGTTAGTGCAAGGCCGCACGCCTTTTGCTCAATATGGGCAAAGGCCGCTGTACTGGCTCGCCGCTTGCCTGCTGCTGTGGGGCTGGCTGCTGAGCCGCTTGCATCAACCCAAGATGCGTTGGCGTAGCGTGTAATTGCTCACTCACATTTGTTCAATCGATTCGATTACGGCTGCGGCTAATCGCACCTACGCAAGCGGAAATGCAAGTGCATCTAAGCCTCGTCGGTCACGTTAGCCGCTCTTGGCGTAACCTGACAGCCCATCGCTATTCGCCAGCGCTCGCTTACGGCTGCAGCCAATCGAAGCTCGTCCAGCGGCTGGCGAAATATGCGATTACTCGCCGTTTTGCAGACGCTGGTTGAACTCTTCAACAAATTTATCCATGAAGCCATCGGGATCGTCCACGCTGACCTCCCACTCTTTAATATCAACATCATTGAGCACCAAAGAATCCTCGCCCGTAGGCAGCGCAACGACAATATCGACCAAGCCATTTTCATCGGCTTCACCCACTGAAAGCTCGGCGTTTTGCAGCAAGTTTTCTAAGGTTTGCTCCTCGTCTGGATGCTGGAACAGCTCGCCCAAATCGATGGTTTGCAGTTCAAAGCCGCTGGTGTCGACTGCCGTTGTTGGCCGCTCGCTCATCACGGTACTGTCGAGATCGTCCTCGCTATCAAACATTAACCCCGCGTCCATCACGCCAATGCCTGCGGCACCGCCATCGCTGGCATCCACGTCAACGGTGATCATGCCGCTGCTGCTGGCTCCCGCGCCATCAATGGCTGACGTTGCGGTAACGCCGAGGTTGTGGCTGCCATCAGCGGCGCCAACCCATTGCAACCCCGCCAGCTCGGTGGCATCCAACTGCACATCGCCGTTCGCCAACACGATGCCCAGCGGGTTGCCAGCGGCGTCTTGCAACTGACCGGAATCGATGCCGCTAATCACCACGGTCACTTCCCCCGCTGCGGGGTTAACCACGCTGACCGCAATGGCCAGTGCAATGGCGCTGCCGTCGCTGACCAAGTTGGTTGGCACGATAAGTTGCGGCAGATCCGCCGTGGGGGTGATGCTGACATCAATGCTGGTGCTGATGGGATCACCGCTGTCACTGGGCAGGCCGGTGGTACGGTCAATCGCTTCGGCGCTGACGTTCAAGCGGCCGCTGCCAAAGCCGTCGCCGCTGTTGAAGACGATGCCCTCAAGCAGTTGATTATCGGCACTGCCCGCCACTTCAACCTGCACTTGCCAGATCCCCTCTTGCAGCACCAAGGGGTATTCAACCCCATCGACAATCACGCTTGGCGGAGTGCCATCACCGCCACTAAGGCTGGGATCGGAACTGGGATCCAGACTGAAGGTTAACAACACCGCTTCGGCGCTGTCGCTGTCGCTGCTGGCCAGATCGCTGGTTTGCAGATCAAAGCCGATGTCGATCAGCTCCCCTTCGGCCCCGCTCACTGCGCTGTCTGCCAGCAGGGCAATGTCATCCGCTGCTGGGTTGATGGTTACGGTAAAGCTGGCGCTGTCTTCGGCAAACTCGCTTACTTCGTCGTCGCGGCTAATGGCACGCAGGGTGAGCGTGAACTCCCCCGATACGTCATCCGGTGGTCGCACGGTAATGTCTGGCACGCTGCCATCGGCATTCAGCCACGCCACCGGGATCTGCCAGACACCGTCGCCGTTATGGGGCACCGCTGTGCCGTTGATCCATAAGAAACTGCCCGCTGGCACCCCCTCAAGCAGCAACGACATGGTTTCGGCGCTGTCCGTTAACACTGCAGCCAGCCCCGTTAACACAAACTCGTTATCTTCGCTGGTGCTGGCGTCGGCCACCGACAACACCACGCCGTTGTTGATGGGGGCAACAAACACCGACAGATCCGCCTGCTGGGTAATGGTGTCGCTGCCGAGGCTGTTTTCATCAATGGTGGTGACTTGCACGCCAATATCCAGGTTATGGGTTAACCCCGCTTCGCTGTGGAATTGAATGGAATCGATGCGGGCTTGGAATTCGGCGTCGGTTTCATCGGCGCCGCGTTCCAGCAGATAACCGGCATCGGTTAACTGCAAACCATCGCCAAACAGGGTTAATCCCGCTTGAGGCGTTAACAGCACCTGGGTGATGGTTTCTGAGCCGTCGTTATCGTGCTGGTTAAGGGTTAAGCCTAAGTTAAAGCGATCAGCGTCGGCCACATCTTCGGTTTCAATCCCCTGGCCGTTCACGCCAATGGTTACCCCATCGGCAACCGCGGCGATCTGTAAGTTCAAGGTGGCCACGGGCAGATTGCCTTCGGCATCGTGGTAGGTGTCGCCGCTCAGGGGATCGGTGATCACCACGGTGATTGGGATAGCAAACTCCCCCGACTGATGTGCGGCCAAGTCAATCGCAACGCTGTTGAGGTCACTTTGATTAATGACATAACCGAGCAGCTCGCCGCCGCTGCCCCAGATCTCGGTAACGTTGCCGCTGAGACTGGCACCGGCGGGCAGATCAGCTATGTCGATGCGGTAGTTAACCACGTCATTGCCATCGCCGTGGGCGCTCACATCAACATGGCCGAGCCAACCGGCGGGCTGTGGGTTGCCATCGGCATCAACGCCATCCTCGGCGCCATCAACCGGCGTAAGAAACAGCTCGCCAAGTATCGCCCCAACCACCCCATCGCCACTGCTGCCGCTGTTTTGTGCCACGGTATCGCTCAGCTCGGCGGTAAAGGTGGTTTGTCGTGCTTCCAGATCCCCTTGGTCACTGATCAAGGCGGTTACGGTGATGTCGAAGCTGCCGTCGCTGTGGCCTTGCAGCACCACTCCGGCAAGATCACTTTGAGCCAGTAACCACACGCCATCGCCCGCATGCACGCCGATGGGGTTGCCATCGGCATCCTGCAGCGACCAGTTGTCGCCATCGGGCAGTTCAATTCGGTATTTTTCTACCTGTTCGGAGCCATCCACATCGGTGCTGACAAAGCTGATGAGATCGCCCAGTTGCAGCAGCCCACCGACGTTGACTACGGTATCGGCAGGGCTGACTAAGCCGGTATTTTCCTCGCTGTTGCTGTCGTCGCCGCTGAGGCTTTCGCCATCCACTTCCCCCGACCAGTTCATCGTCAGGCTCACATCAACCGCCACGGCGCTGTCGCTGCTGTGGCCGTTCTGTTCGTCGGTGATCATGAGCGTCAGCAATAGGATGCTGGCGCCATCGCTGGGGGTGGGCGCATCAGTATCGATCACTAAGCTGCCGCCATCATCCAATACCGGTACCACCACTAGGCCACCGCTATCCAGCAGCGCGTTCACATCGCTGCTGTCGCCACCAATGAGCGCGGCTACCGAGGCAATTTCCGTATAGAGCGCGCCGTTGTACCAGATGGCGAAGCCGTCTGGCACGCTGATGGCAACATCGTCAATCCGTTCTGAACCGTCGCGGTCCCCCAACCAACGGTTGGATTTCACCACACTTATCCCGCCTGACAAGTAGTCGCCGTCGTCATCCAGCACCACTTCACGACCGGAGACATTGACGCTGGTGTCGCTGCTGTCGACGGTTGGGGTGATGGTCCAGATCAGGGGGTTATCAAACTCTTGGGCGTCGCCGTCGGTTTCGGTTACCAGCGAGGTAAGCAGCAACGCCACGTCACCGCCAAAATCGGCCGGGGGGGTGATCTGATAGGTGCCGGCCTCCATCTGCGCCGCGGTGATTTGGTAGATCGGTACCGTAACGGTAACGCCGTTGTATTCGATGGTTTCAAAGCCCGCTATCGGCGGTGGATTGCCGCTGCTGTCGGCGATAACAAAATCGGGCGGGATCTGCCGCAGCAAGAAGTTCAGTACTTCCGAGCCATCGCCATCGCCACTGCTTAGATTCAGGTTAATGCTGAGCGGCTGATCCTCATCGGTATCACTTAAGAAGGTGCCGGTGGGCTGGCCGTCCTCATCCAGCTGGTTGCGATAACCGTCGCCGTCGGTTAATTCGGTTTGATCAGCAACCCCTTGAATATCAAAGTTCAGATACAGGGTTTCGGCGCTGGTGGCGGTGCTAAAGCCATCGAGAGGATCGATGCCATCTTGGCTGATCTCTTCGCTGATCACGGTAAAGGCCAAGCGCACATCATCGAAGTTCGCGGAGTTACGATCTTCGTCGGGCTGGTAGCCGATGTCGTCCAGCACGTCAGCACGAATGATAAAGCCGCTGCCATCCCAGTGAATGCCATCGGGCAGAGGCTGCCCCGTGGCCACCAGATCACTCAACGACACATAGGTGTCGCCCTGCTTCATGCAGATTAAGCCTTTGTCGCCATCGCTGGTGAGTTCCTCAACCCGCAGGTAGGTGATTTCGTTGCTGTCTGGGCTAGAGAAGTTCAGGTACTGCCCAAAGCTGATCAGCTGATCTTCATCGCTTTTAATGGTTCGTTCGTTGCCACCGGCCCCCGCCACGGCAAAGCTGAGTGTTGGGGTATCAACCACGGGCACTACATCAACGGTGATGTCGGCACTGTGCTCTCGGGTTTGCACATTGATCTGATCGCCACTGCCTTGCTCGGTGCTGATGGCGGTAATGCCAATGGTGTATTGGCCGGCATCGTGTTCATCGGCTTTTACCGTTACCCGTAAGGTTTGTGCCTCGGTCAGTTCGGTGCCAGCGAGCACTAACTCGCCATCGAGAAACAGGCTAAAACCATCGGGAATGGAATCGATGCGATAGCTGAGCACCTCAGAGCCGTCGTCGTCGTTGCCACCCGCGGCAATGCCATCGGGGTTGGCGGCACTTTGAAATAACAGCTCGCCGTCGCCACCGGGATCCTCGTTGATTTGCAGATCGCGGTCGAACCAGGTGATCTCATCGGCTTCGGCCAGCACCGAGATGGTCAGGTTGTCGGTTAGGGTAACGGTGCCATCAATGTCGTTGGTTACTGCAACGCTTACCCCCAAAGTCAAGGGGCCACCAGCGCTGTTGTCGGCGTAATCCGCCACGGGCACAAAGGTCAGGCCGTTGACACTCAGCGTGCTGCCATCGGCGCTAACGCTGGTGTTCAGGGCGCTACTGGGGATCAATACCTGACCATCGCTATTGATGGTTAGAGCAACGCCATTGAGGTACAACGTTCCCGCTGCCGGATCGGGGGCGTCGATCAACACATCGCCCACCAGATCGTTTTGATCAACATCGCCAAGGTAGATCGCCACACTTAAGGCGATGCTGGCGGCATCCTCGACACCTTGGCCACCGTTGGCGGTTAGCTGCACACTGTCGTCATCCACGCGGATGCTGGCGTTACCCCAATCGGCATCGCCGTCGCCATCTTCCAGCAGATAATCAAATTGATCGACTAGGGTGCTGCCGCCGCCATGATCAAGGCCAGCACTGGCGCTGAACGACCAGCTGCCATCGCTGTTCACGGTTAGGTTGCCCAAATCGGTGGTGATGGTAACGGTGCCGCCGATTAAGGGGTGCTCGATGCCATCGTAGCGAATGGTGGTGATCTGGGCGCCATCGGCATCGCTGCCTAAATCATCGTTGCTTAATAAGCCTTGGGCGGCGTTGATGCTGACGCTGTCGCCTTCATCCAGGCTTAGGCTGTCATCCGCGCTGATGGCGACCGTATCGTTAATGGTGATCTGCGGCGTTACGGTGGTGCTGTCGCCATCGGAGTCGACCAAGCGGATCGGCAGGCCAAAGCTCAGGCTGGCGTCGTTACCTGCGCCATCGTGATCAAGGTTGTCCAACAGCTCGATGTTATAGCCGCCACGGCCATTGAAGGTGATGATCATCACCGTCTCGGTGCCGCCATTACCATCGGGCCGGGTGACCAGATATTCCCCATTCACTAGGGCCACGGTAAGGGGCTTGTTGTCGCTGCTGAGGCCATCCAAACTGGTTTGCAGGGCGGCGGTATCCACTTCGTAGCGGATAAAGTCTGATCCTTGGCTGGGCAAAACCGCGCCGCTGATGTCGACGCTGCCACCGCCATTGACTTCAGTAACGGCGGCGGGATCCACTCCGGCACTGGCGCTCGGATCCGCGCCATCCAACACCGTTAAGGTAATGTTGGCCCTGCTGCTGTCGCCATCGGCGTCAACCGCCACCACCGGTAAGTTAATGCTTACGCTGTTGCTGCCCGGCGGTTGATCAATAAAGCTGTGCCAGTTGATCTGATAAGGCACCTGCGCGGTGCTGTTGGCGGCCACTTCAAAACCATCGTCTAGCGCCATGGGGGATTCTAAGGTGAAGATTAAGGTATCTTGGCTGGCGCCATCCATGCTCCACGCTTGCCATACGCCATCAACCTGAAACAGCTGCACTGGCTGGCCATCATGGCTAACGCCACTCAGCACTTGCCCTTCGCTGAAATCAAAATAGAGGTTGCTGACCGCATCGGTATCGGTGGTTAGGGTTAAGGTGCCGCTGTTGCCTAACTCGCCGCTGTTGTCCGCATTGATCTGCTGGGCGTCATCGCCAATGTCGTGTTCGCTCAGTTGATGGCTGTTGCTGCTCAGGCTTAAGTTGCTGCCATCGCCATCACTAAAGTCGGCCTTAATGGTGCCGCCGCGGGTATCACCATCGACATCGGACACTTTGATTTTAAAGTTGGCGGTTTGGCTGCTGCCCTGATCCAGCGGTTGATACTGGGTAACGGTGTAACTGACGGCGGTGTTGCCGTCCGCCGCTAACGGGGTGGTCATCTCGACACTCAGCACGAGGGTGTCGCCCACTTTTCCTAACAACGTGCGTCCGCTGGGATCCGCCGGATCGAGGCTATAAACCACTTTTTCGCCATTGGAGTAGAGGGTGGTGTGGCCGTTGGTTTTAAAGCGCAGCGAATCGGTATTCAGTTGATCGCTGTTCACTTTAATCAACACGGTGCCGGTATCGCTGATGCTGCTTACTCCGGCAGACAGGTCGGATTCATCCAGCTCGGCACGTTCGGTTAAGCTGATGGCGGGCTTGCTGCCATCTTTGATGTTGGTGGTGATCGCTATCGGTTGCTGCAGCGGATCACCGTCGCCGTCTTCCAGCTGCAACGGCACATCAATGGCGATGTTGCTGCCGCTGATGGTTACCGCGCCGTTGCTGCTGTCGTTGGCTTTGATGTGATCCAGCGGCGCACTCAACACCGTGGTCACTTGCACCGTTGGCACCCCGGCCACGTCGCTTATGCTGTAGTTGATGCTAAGCACCACCTCGCCCGTCACATTATCCACCAAGCTGATGCTGGTGGCGGTAACCGTGGCGGTAACACTGTTGCCTGAGCTGGTGATCTCGGCCTGCAATTCGGCCGCAAGGTTGGCCAGATCCATGTCGATGCCAAAGGTGCTGTGATCGAGTTGATCACTGCCGCTGTTCTCGATAGCCAGATTGGTGGTGACAGTGCGTGGGTAGGTGCTGCTGCCAGCATTATTGGCCAGATCTTTTTCGGTGACGGTTTGACTGGCGCTTTCGCCGCCCAGCCGCACTGCCCCATCCACCACACTGAGATCCACATCGGCCCACTCACTGGCGTCGCCATCGTTGTCGGTAAGCTGATACTGGAACGGAATGTCGATAGCCACATCGCCAGGGTGGGATTGGTTATCGTGGGTGTTAAGGCTCCAGCTGCCATCGGCGGCAATCGTCAATTCCCCCGAGATCGTTTGCAGCACTAATGGGCTGGCCCCCACCGCAAACTCAAGCACTCCAGCTTGGGCTGGATCGAGCACAGCACCATCAATGCGAATGGCATTGATCAACGCGCCATCGGTGCCCAACTGATCATTACTCAACAGATTGCCGCTGCTGATCTCACCTTCGATGATGATGTCGCTGTCGTCACTGGGCACTGGCGAAGAGTCCAGCACCACCACTTGCGCTTGTTGGCTAACGCTGTCGTTGTCTTGATCGGTCGCGGTGATCACCACCGGTAAGTTAATGGCGTCGCTGCTGATGTGATCCAGCCCCTGTAACGAGGTGGTGGTTAGGGTGAGATCCCAGTGGCCATCGCCGTCTACGCTGACGCTGCTGAGATCGATCTGCAATACCGCTTCGCCCAGTAGATTGCTGATGACCAATTGGCTGCCGTCGGCACTTAATGTCATGTTATCGAGATCCAGCTCGGAGCCATTGCTGGTGGGGATTGCCCCACCAAACAGCGCCACGATGGCGGCCGCGGTTGCTACTGGATCCAGCTTTACTGCGGCAATGGGATCGCTGCCACGCTCAAATCGCAGCGTTTGGCTGGTGTCCGTTAGGCCGGTGGTTTCGCTGACCATGACCGAGCCTGCGATGCCAGTGCTGGTGGGGGCAGCGCCATCGCTGATCGCTTGGCTTAAGTTCACGGTTACCGGATCGCCATCGCCGTCGGTCACTGTCACGGCAATGGTTTCGCGCAGCAGTTCAGCACTGCCGTGGTCTAAATCGGGATCCGCGTCAAAGTGATAACTGCCGTCCGCTTTGATGTATACGGTGCCGTATTGGGTGTCGATCCCATGATAACCAAAGTGAGGATCGCTAATGTCACTGATGAAGTTGCTGGCGCTGAGTGCCACTCCATTAACTGCGGTGATCACCCCTTCGTCCATGCCCAACTCGGCATTGGCGAGCAGATCGACATCGGTGCTGCTTTGCCCTTCCACTACGGTGGCGACTGCGGTTACAGGCACCAACGGTTCGCCGTCGGTCACTTCAATGTTGATGGTGGCATTGCCGATGTCGTTGTCGCTGTCGCTGTCTCCAGCTTGCAACACCACCGGTACCGTTAGGCTGTCGTCATCGTGATCGAATGGCTGCAATAAGTTAACCGACACGGGCACCGTGGCATCGCCGTTGCTATCCACACTGGGCAGCCCCAGGGTGATGGTCATCACTGCGGTGCCGTGAATATCATATAGGGTCATCACTCCGCCGCTAACGCTGGTGGCATCGGCATCAATGGCACCACTGACTGCCGCCAAACCAGCACTGTCCAGTGCCGCAATGGTGGCCGCCACATCAAAGCCG
This sequence comes from uncultured Ferrimonas sp., assembly GCF_947489035.1. Taxonomy (GTDB): domain Bacteria; phylum Pseudomonadota; class Gammaproteobacteria; order Enterobacterales; family Shewanellaceae; genus Ferrimonas. The sequence continues at coordinate 32,313 of NZ_CANLCI010000021.1, forward strand.
AGTTTGCTCAGATCGAGCTGATCCGAGCCACGATTTAGCGACACGGTACCGCTATCGCTGCTTCCGCCGCTTTCATCCACCGCTAAATTCAGCCCAGAGAGCGTTGGGCCACTGCCATCCACAATGGTGAGATTGAGATTGGCGCTGGACTCGTCACCATCGAAGTCTTCCACGGTAAAGGGCACATCGAAATTGAGGTCCGCTTCGGGTGAGCCGTGATCGAGGTTGTCGTCAGCCACAAACAGATAGCTGCCGTCGGTTTTGACGTACAGGGTGCCGTTGTCCACCGCCACTTCGATGTAGCCCGCGTAAGCACCGCTGGTTAACGGGGTTTGTTCGGCCAATACCACGCCGTTGACCACGGTAACGCCCCCTGCCGCAGCGGCCCCGTCGGCGCTGAAGTTGGTGGCTAATACCCCATCGTTGAGCAGATTACCGCTGACACTGTTGCCGCCTTCCGCTTCAACCACGGAGGCACTGACATCGGCAACAACGGGCGCGGTATCAGTAACGGTGATGTCAATTTGCGCCTGCACCGGATCGTTATCGCTGTCTTGCCCAGCGATGAAGACCGGCAAAGTGAGGCGATCGCCGTCGTGATCCAGCGGCGCTAATGAGGTAATGGTGATCGGGAACAGTAAATCGCCGTTGTCGTCGGCGGGGGAGCCCAATACCAGCTCTAACACTGGCGCACCGTTGGCATCGAGAATGGTTAAGGTTGAGCCGACAAGGGTGAAGTTACTGCCATCAACGGCGACCCCGCCGGAGGTTAAATTCAGCGCAGCAATGGCGGTGCTAATGGCATCGGTATCAAACTCAAAGCTGCTGGGTTCTAACTGATCCGAGCCGCGCTCAATTCGCAGTTCGACCTGATCGCTGCTGCCACTGTCACTGACGGTCGCAGCAACGGTGGCGGCGGTCGGCGCCTCGCCATCAACGATGGTCAGATTAAGGTTGGCGCTGGACTCATCTCCATCAAAGTCTTCCACGGTAAAGGGCACATCGAAATTGATGTCGGTATCGATGCTGCCGTGCTCAAGGTTGTCGTCAGCCACAAACACGTAGCTGCCGTCGGCTTTGACGTACAGGGTGCCGTTATCCACCGCCACTTCGATATAGCCTGCGTAAGCACCAGAGCTGAGCGGGGTTTGCTCGGCCAATACCACCCCGTTGACCACGGTCACGCCACCGGCGGCTGCAGCACCGTCGGCGCTGAAATTGGTGGCTAATACCCCATCGGTCAGCAAATTACCGCTGACGCTGCTGCCCCCTTCGGCCTCGACCACGCTGTTACTGACATCTGCCGCTGCAACACCAGTATCCGCAACCAACACATTAATTTGCGCTTGCACGCCATCGCCGTCGCTGTCTTGCCCAGCGATAAATATCGGCACAGTGAGGCTGTCGCCGTCGTGATCCAGCGGCGCTAATGGGTTAACGGTGATCGGGAACAGTAAATCGCCGTTGTCGTCGGCTGGATCGCCAAGGATCAACTCTAAGACTGGGTTGTTATTGCTATCAAGGATGGTCAGAGTGCTGCCGACTAAGATGAAGTTACTGCCATCAACGGCCACAGCGCCGCTGGTTAACCCCAGCGCGGCAATGGCACGGGTGATGGCAGCGGTATCAAACTCAAAGCTGACAACATCAAGTTCATCAGAGCCGCGCTCAATTCGCAGTTCAAGCTGATCATTAGAACTGGCGTTGCTGCCGTCGTCACTGACGTTGGCGGTGGCGATTGCGGCAGTCGGATCGGCACCGTCACTGACGGTCAAACTTAAGGTCGCGTCATCGCTGCTGCCGTCGCTGTCCTCAACGGTGAATGGCACCTCAAAGCGAATGTCGCCGCCGCTGTGATTAAGATTGTCATCCGCCACAAACACATAGCTACCATCAGCTTTGACGTACAAGGTGCCGTTATCTACCGCCACTTCGATGTAGCCCGCGTAAGCGCCGCTGGTTAACGGGGTTTGCTCGGCTAAGATCACGCCATTAACCACGGTGACGCCACCACTTGCAGCCGCCCCATCCGCGCCAAAATCAGTGGCAGCGGTGCCATCGGTCAGCAGATTGCCGCTGACGCTTTGACCTTCAGTAACGCTGTTAGACACGTCTTCGGCTACCACCCCATCGTCGTTGATGGTGACGGAGATCTGCCCTTGGGTTTGGTCGTTGTCGGTATCGCCTGCGGTAACGAAGATCGGCAATTCGATTGCGGCATTACCGCGGTGATCCAGCGGCTGTAAAAGGGTAATGGTGATTGGCTGCAGCAGATCGCCACTGGGTTTGGTGGCGGTGCCCAATTCAAGTTGGATCACCGGATTGCCGTTGCTGTCATTGATGGTGAGGGTGTTGCCGCTAACCACCAAATTGGCAAAATCGAGCGGCACACCGGCGCTGCTGAGGCCAAGGGTTGCAAGGGCGCTGCTGATCGCTGCCACGTCAAATTCGATGGTGCTGCGATCGATGCCATCGGAGCCGCGCTCGAAGCGCAGTTCGACGCTGGTGCTGTCGCTGCCATCATCCAACTGTGCAGCCACTACCTCGGCAGTTGGGGCGGTACCATCAACGATGGTGAGGTTGAGGTTGGCGTCATCGCGACTGCCGTCACTGTCTTCAACGGTAAACGGCACACTGAAGCTGATGTCCGTTTCCGGATCGCCATGATCGAGATCGTCGGCAGAATCGAACTGGTAGCTGCCGTCGGGCTTAACGTAAAGCACGCCGTTATCCAGCACGATTTCGATGTAGCCCGCGAACGGGCCTGAGGCCAACGGGGTTTGCTCTGCCAACACCAGCCCCGCCACTTCAACCACCTGTCCGGCGCCATCGCTGCCAAAGTCGGTAGCGGCCAGCAGATCACCAGCGACAATGCCACCCGCCTCTTGCTCGATCACACTGTTACTGACATCTGCCGCTTCAGGGGCAACGTCGGCGATAATCACATCAACCTGCGCTTGCACGCCATCGCCGTCGCTGTCTTGCCCGGCGATAAATATCGGCACAGTGAGGCTGTCGCCATTGTGATCCAGCGGCGCTAGAGGGTTAACGGTGATCGGGAACAGTAAATCGCCGTTGTCGTCGGCGGGATCCCCAAGAATGATCTCCAGCACTGGATTATCGTTGCCATCGAGAATGGTCAGAGTGCTGCCGACTAAGATGAAGTTACTGCCATCAACGGCCACAGCGCCGCTGGTTAACCCCAGCGCAGCAATGGCACTGGTGATGGCGGCGGTATCAAACTCAAAGCTGGCAACATCAAGTTCATCAGAGCCACGCTCAATTCGCAGTTCAAGCTGATCATTAGAACTGGCGCTGCTGACGTCGTCACTGACGTTGGCGGTGGCGATTGCAGCGGTCGGATCGGCACCGTCACTGACGGTCAAACTTAAGGTCGCGTCATCGCTGCTGCCGTCGCTGTCCTCAACGGTGAATGGCACCTCAAAGCGGATGTCGCCGCCGCTGTGATTAAGATTATCATCCGCCACAAACAGATAGCTGCCGTCGGTTTTGACGTACAAGGTGCCGTTGTCCAAGGCCACTTCGATGTAGCCCGCGTAAGTGCCAGAGCTAATAGGTGTTTGTTCGGCCAATACCACGCCGTTGACCACGGTAACGCCGCCGCTGCCGTCGGCACCAAAGTCGGTGCCAAGGCTGCCATCGGTCAGCAGATTGCCGCCGACGCTTTGGCCTTCGGTAACGCTGTTGGACACGTCTTCGGCCACCACCCCATCGTCGTTGATGGTAACGGTGATCTGCCCTTGGGTTTGATCGTTGTCGGTATCGCCTGCGGTAACGAAAATCGGCAATTCGATTGCGGCAGAGTGATCCTGTGGGGCCAGTGACTGCACCGTGATCGGCACCAGCAGATCGCCGTTATCATCCACCACAGTGCCAAGGGTCAGCTGCAATACGCCATTGCCGTTGGCATCGTTGATGGTGAGCACATTGCCGTTAAGGCTGAAGTTGCTGCCATCAACCGCCACCCCGCCGGAAGTTAACCCCAGCGCCGCAATGGCAGCGCTGATGGCGGCGGTATCAAATTCAACACTGCTGGCGTCGAGTTGATCAGAGCCGCGCTCAAAGCGCAGCGCCACTTGCGCGCCGCTGTCGGCTTCATCAACGCTGACACTGGCAGCCGCCACGGTGGGGCCGTCGCCATCAACGATGGTCAGGTTTAAGTTGGCGCCACTGGAGTCGCCATCAAAGTCTTCCACCGTAAACGGCACATCAAAGGTGATGTCGGTATCGACGCTGCCGTGATCCAGGTTGTCGTCAGCCACAAACAGGTAGCTGCCGTCGGTTTTGACGTACAGGGTGCCGTTATCCACCGCCACTTCGATGTAACCGGCGTAAGGGCCAGAGACAAGCGGGGTTTGTTCGGCCAATACCACGCCGTTGACCACGGTCACGCTCCCTGCCGCAGCGGCACCGTCGGCGCTGAAGTTGGTGGCTAATACCCCATCGCTGAGCAGATTACCGCTGACGCTGTTGCCGCCTTCCGCTTCAATCACGGAGGCACTGACATCGGCAGCAACGGGCGCGGTATCAGTAACGGTGATGTCAATTTGCGCCTGCACCGGATCGTTATCTCTGTCTTGCCCAGCAATGAAGATTGGCAAAGTGAGGCTGTCGCCGTCGTGATCCAGCGGCGCTAATGAGGTAACGATAACGGGGAAGACTAAGTCGCCGCCATCATCGGTGGGCGAGCCCAATACCAATTCCAGCACTGGCGTGCCGTTGGCATCAAGAATGGTTAAAGTTGAACCGATCAGGATAAAGTTACTGCCATCAACGGCCACCCCGCCGCTGGTTAACCCAAGCGCCGCAATGGCACTGGTGATAGCACCGGTATCAAACTCAAAGCTGGCAGCATCCAGTTCATCAGAGCCGCGCTCAATTCGCAGTTCGACCAGATCTTCAGAACGAGCGCTGCTGCCGCTGTCACTGACGGTCGCAGCAACGGTGGCGGCGGTCGGCGCAGCACCATCAACAATGGTCAGATTAAGGTTGGCGCTGGATTCATCGCCATCAAAGTCTTCCACGGTAAACGGCACATCAAAGTTGATGTCGGTATCAACGCTGCCGTGATCCAGGTTTTCGTCAGCCACAAACAGGTAGCTGCCGTCGGTTTTGACGTACAGGGTGCCGTTATCCACCGCCACTTCGATGTAACCGGCGTAAGGGCCAGAGACAAGCGGGGTTTGTTCGGACAACACCACGCCATTGACCACAGTAACGCCACCGGCGGTCGCAGCTCCGTCGGCGCTGAAGTTGGTGTTAGCCAACAGATTACCACTGACGCTGTTGCCGCCTTCCGCTTCAACCACGGAGGCACTGACATCAGCGGCTTCTGGAGCCGTATCGGTAACGGTAATGTCAATTTGCGCCTGCACCGGATCGTTATCGCTGTCTTGCCCAGCAATGAAGATTGGCAAAGTGAGGCTGTCGCCGTCGTGATCCAGCGGCGCTAATGAGGTAACGGTAACGGGGAAGACTAAGTCGCCGCCATCATCGGTGGGCGAGCCCAGCACAAGCTCTAACGCTGGCGTACCGCTGGCATCGAGAATGGTTAAGGTTGAGCCGACAAGAGTGAAATTACTGCCATCCACCGCCACCCCGCCGGAGGTTAAATTCAGCGCCGCAATGGCAGCAGAAATGGCACCGATATCAAACTCAAAGCTGGCAACATCAAGTTCATCAGAGCCGCGCTCAATTCGCAGTTCGACCAGATCTTCAGAATGAGCGCTGCTGCCGCTGTCACTGACGATCGCAGCAACGGTGGCGGCGGTCGGGGCCGCACCATCAACGATGGTCAGATTGAGGTTGGCGCTGGACTCGTCACCATCGAAGTCTTCCACGGTAAAGGGCACATCGAAGTTGATGTCGGTATCGACGCTGCCGTGATCCAGGTTGTCGTCAGCCACAAACACATAGCTGCCGTCGGTTTTGACGTACAGGGTGCCGTTGTCTACCGCCACTTCGATGTAACCGGCGTAAGGGCCAGAGACAAGCGGGGTTTGTTCGGCCAATACCAGGCCGTTGACCACGGTCACGCCCCCTGCCGCAGCGGCACCGTCGGCGCTGAAGTTGGTGGCTAATACCCCATCGCTGAGCAGATTACCGCTGACGCTGTTGCCGCCTTCCGCTTCAATCACGGAGGCACTGACATCAGCGGCAATAGGCGCGGTATCGGTAACGGTGATGTCAATTTGCGCCTGCACAGGATCATTATCCGTGTCTTGCCCAGCAATGAAGATTGGCAAAGTGAGACTGTCGCCGTCGTGATCCAGCGGCGCTAATGAGTTAACGGTGATCGGGAACAGTAAATCGCCGTTGTCGTCGGCGGGGGAGCCAAGCACCAGCTCTAACACTGGCGTACCGCTGGCATCGAGAATGGTTAAGGTTGAGCCGACAAGAGTGAAATTACTGCCGTCAACGGCCACCCCGCCGGAGGTTAAATTCAGCGCCGCAATGGCAGCAGAAATGGCACCGGTATCAAACTCAAAGCTGGCAGCATCCAGTTCATCAGAGCCGCGCTCAATTCGCAGTTCGACCAGATCTTCAGAATGAGCGCTGCTGCCGCTGTCACTGACGATCGCAGCAACGGTGGCGGCGGTCGGGGCCGCACCATCAACAATAGTCAAATTGAGGTTGGCGCTGGATTCATCTCCATCAAAGTCTTCCACGGTAAACGGCACATCAAAGGTGATGTCGGTATCGACGCTGCCGTGATCCAGATTGTCGTCAGCCACAAACAGGTAGCTGCCGTCGGTTTTGACGTACAGGGTGCCGTTGTCTACCGCCACTTCGATGTAACCTGCGTAAGGGCCAGAGACAAGCGGGGTTTGTTCGGCCAATACCAGGCCGTTGACCACGGTCACGCCCCCTGCCGCAGCGGCACCGTCGGCGCTGAAGTTAGTGGCTAATACCCCATCGCTGAGCAGATTACCGCTGACGCTGTTGCCGCCTTCCGCTTCAACCACGGAGGCACTGACATCAGCGGCTTCTGGAGCCGTATCGGTAACGGTGATGTCAATTTGCGCCTGCACCGGATCGTTATCGCTGTCTTGCCCAGCAATGAAGATTGGCAAAGTGAGGCTGTCGCCTTCGTGATCCAGCGGCGCTAATGAGGTGATGGTGATCGGGAACAGTAAATCGCCGCCATCATCGGTGGGCGAGCCCAATACCAGCTCTAACACTGGCGTACCGTTGGCGTCGAGAATGGTTAAGGTTGAGCCGACTAAGGTGAAATTACTGCCATCAACGGCCACCGCGCCGGAGGTTAAATTCAGCGCCGCAATGGCAGCAGAAATGGCACCGGTATCAAACTCAAAGCTGGCAGCATCCAATTCATCAGAGCCGCGCTCAATTCGCAGTTCGACCAGATCTTCAGAACGAGCGCTGCTGCCGCTGTCACTGACGGTCGCAGCAACGGTCGCGGCGGTCGGCGCCTCGCCATCAACAATGGTCAGATTGAGATTGGCGCTGGACTCGTCACCATCAAAGTCTTCCACGATAAAGGGCACATCAAAGGTGATGTCAGTATCAACGCTGCCGTGATCAAGGTTGTCATCAGCCACAAACAGGTAGCTGCCATCAGTTTTGACGTACAGGGTACCGTTGTCTACCGCCACTTCGATGTAGCCAGCGTAAGTGCCAGAGCTAATAGGTGTTTGTTCGGCCAATACCACGCCGTTGACCACAGTAACGCCCCCTGCCGCAGCGGCACCGTCGGCGCTGAAGTTGGTGTTAGCCAATAAATTACCGCTGACGCTGTTGCCGCCTTCCGCTTCAACCACGGAAGCACTGACATCAGCGGCAATAGGCGCGGTATCGGTAACGGTAATGTCAATTTGCGCCTGCACCGGATCGTTATCCGTGTCTTGCCCAGCAATGAAGGTTGGCAAAGTGAGGCGGTCGCCGTCGTGATCCAGCGGCGCTAATGAGGTAACGATAACGGGGAAGACTAAGTCGCCGCCATCATCGGTGGGCGAGCCCAGCACAAGCTCTAACACTGGCGCACCGTTGGCATCGAGAATGGTTAGGATGCTGCCGACTAAGGTGAAGTTACTGCCATCCACTGCAACACCGCCGGAGGTTAAATTCAGCGCCGCAATGGCAGCAGAAATGGCACCGGTATCAAACTCAAAGCTGGCAACATCCAGTTCATCAGAGCCGCGCTCAATTCGCAGTTCGACCAGATCTTCAGAACGAGCGCTGCTGCCGCTGTCACTGACCGTCGCAGCAACGGTTTCCGCGGTCGGCGCAGCACCATCAACGATGGTCAGGTTGAGGTTGGCGCTGGACTCGTCACCATCGAAGTCTTCCACGGTAAACGGCACATCAAAGTTAATGTCGGTATCAACGCTGCCGTGATCCAGGTTGTCATCAGCCACAAACAGGTAGCTTCCGTCGGTTTTGACGTACAGGGTGCCGTTATCCACCGCCACTTCAATAAAGCCAGCGTAAGCGCCAGAGGCAAGCGGGGTTTGCTCCGCTAACACCACCCCGCTCACCACGGTAACGCCCCCTGCCGCGGCGGCACCGTCGGCGCTGAAGTTGGTGTTAGCCAACAAATTACCGCTGACGCTGTTGCCGCCTTCAGCCTCTATTACTGCGGCACTGACATCGGCGGCTTCTGGCATCGCATCCAGCAAGGTCATCGCGACTGTGGCACTGACGGGATCACCATCGATATCGGTACCACTGATCACCACATTAAAGTCGATGGCATCGCTGCCGTTGGGGTGATCTAAGGGGGCATGCAGATCCAATGCAATCGTAATGGCTAAATCCCCCCCATTAACGATGGCTTGCTGCACAATCGACAGGCTCAGTAGCGGATTGCCCTGCAGATCAAACAGCGTGATGACATTGCCCACCGACTCAATGTTATCCAGATCCAGCGCTACCCCTGCGCTGCTCAGCGGTAAGGCTTGCAGCTGCTGCAACAGCGCCGCCACATCGAAGCCGAAACTGTTTAGATCAAGGGGATCCGCCCCTTGCTGGATCAACAGCGTTTGCTCACTGTGCTGCTCGCCGTCGTCATCCACGCTCAGGACGATGCTGTCTCCTTGGGGATCCACCCCGTCATTCACAGTAATGATTAAGGTGGTGGTGGCAATGCTGCCAAAGCCATCTTGAAACTGCAGCTCAATCGGCGTCTGCTGTAAGGCATCGTTCAGGGTGTGGTCACTGCTATCAAATGCCACAAAAAAGTAGCTGCCATCGGGGTAGATAAATAACTCACCGGTTGGCAGATCAACCAAGCGCGCGCCAATAAATTCACCATCCGTCACCAATGGCCACTCCACCAGCGGCTTACCGGCAACCGTTATTAGCTGATCGTAGCCCGCCCCTTTCGCGCCGGTATCTGCATTCAAGTTGCCTTGGCTGCGGTTCCCTTCAACCAATTGAAACTGCAGCGGCTTAATGCTGGCCGTACTGGCACTGGCTCCAGCCGGATCCGCCCCATCACGTTCATCGTTGTTCGGCTCCGTGCGGCCATAGCGGGTGTCGTGCCCCGCTTGCGCTAAGGTGGATTTACCGTCGCGGCCAACGCTTAAACCACTGTTGTGGGCACTGGCTAACAAGAGCTCAATGGCGGCAGGAGGCGCAATAATATTGGAAGGATCATTACCCGCCAGCAGCGCTTGCTGCACCTGTTCTACAGTGAGTTCCGTGGCCATCAGTTCGGCCAACGTCAACGGGCGTTGACTCTCGGGCAGAGCAATCGGCAGGTGCTGGTTTGGGCCTATCAACAACGGTGGTTGATCCGATTGCACCAACACCACTTCGGCGTTGGCACTGGTCATCAATAGATCCCCTTGGCTTAATACCGCCCCAGCTCGTAGCGGGTGCAGCTCGCCACTGGCTTGCTCAATAAAAAAGGCATCGCCATCAACACGGCTGACAATCACTTGCTCCATCACTCACATCCTTGTGGCTTTTTTCTCGCTATAAGCCTAGACACAAACGATTTATTTGGAGTAAGACCAAGGAAGTTTAGGGAACAATGACGCTGAAACCGACACAAAAAAACAGCCCAGCAAACCCCTTATGTAGAGGGTTTGGTGGGCTGTAGTCAGCAGCAGTTAACCAGTCGACGTTAGCTGCCGCAGGCGTTCACGTTCACGCTAATGCGAACCACGACTTTGCTTCAGTTATCGCAGCGGAACCAATGCCAGCGCAGCATCAACCGAACTGGCTTGCTGCAGCAACTCGTTGGGCACGTTTTTGATCACCAATGGGTTGTTTTCGCGGTAGCTGGATAAACGCCCTTTCTCGCCGGGCTTAGCTTGAAATTGGATGTGGTATTGGTCATCGCCCCCAAGGCTGCAAGAGACGCTGCAGCGCATGCCTGACGCCAAGGTGATTTGCGCTTGGTGATTACCGATAGACACCGTGGCCACCACTTGCTGCTGCATTAACTGCTGCAACAAGCGCGCACTGAACGGCTGCTTTTGCGCTTCATCGCGATTTTGGTATTCCACCACTTTCACGCCCCAGCTTTTACTGCCCATATGATCAGAGAAATCGACCTTGCTGTACCTGAAAGCAGCGCCTTTGTAACCATGAAAATATTGATTGAGGATGGCTAAGATTGGCTTGTGCTGCATGCGCCAGCTTAGTGGCACCACCACATCCGAAAAGCCGGCTTTGGCGGGTTTGATGGCTATCTCGCCCAACTCCAACTGGGTTTGGTTCAGCATCAATTGCTGCAGCTTGGTGATCTGCTGCTGTCCGGTGGCAAAGGCTTGCTCGCTGTTGCCCACCAAGGTGTTCATCTCCTCCGCCGCCAGCGATCGCACTAGGGGCTGGTTGCTGCTGGCCACCACGTTGTTGTTGTGGCTCAGCACCAACTGCACTTGCAGTTGTTTCGCCTGCAGTAACGCCGCTTTGGGGATCGATTTGATCACCAGCGGATTGCTGTCCTTCCGCATGATCAGCGGCCCATTTTTACTGCTGCTGGTGTGGATCTGAAATTGATCATCGCCAACACCGCTGCAAGAAACACTGCAACGCCGCCCAGTAGCGAGCACAATCTGCCCTTGTTTACCGGCAACAGAGGCAACCAATTTTACTTGGTGCTGAGTTAACCAGCTGAAGAGATCCTCGCTATAAGGGCGCTTAACGTTGTCTTTTCGATTCCACATCGACAGGATCTTAATGCCAACGCTGTCGTTGCCCATGTGATCAGAAAAATCGACCTTGCCGCCGTTGATGGTGCGCTTCTTATAATCCCAGAAATAGCGATTCAGCTCTGCCAACAGCGCCTTCGGGTTGGATTGCCATTGCAGTGGCAACCACAAGTCCACGCTGCCATCGGCGTTCGGCTTTATCGCTAACTCCCCCAAGGTTAACTGGGTGCCATCCACCAACGTTTGCTGCAGCTGTTGCTGCAATTGCTGCTTGGCATCACGCACTTCATTGCGTGCCTGCTCTGCCTTCTCCGCCAAACTGCCGCCATTAAGCGCCACCGATACCCGGCCGTTATTGCTGCCTTGTGGCTTCGCCGCCAACGCCACGTTGCTGTTGGTATTGCTGTTAGCGGTCGCAGCTTCGGCTGCCCGCGCCGCTTGCGCTGCTTTCTCCGCCTTTTCGGCTTTGGCTTTTTTGGCCGCGGCAACTCTGGCATCCAACCGTGCTTGATAACGCGCTTCAGCCCGCGCTTCTGCGCGTTGGTGCTGCTGCCATTGGTTATTGGCAACCACCAACAGCAGCAACAACAGCACCGCGCCAATAACCCGCTTTAGCTTGCTCGGCTGTCGTGGCGGGTTGGTGTCACCGCGTGCCGCCGCCCATGCCTTTGCTGATGCCTCTGCCGATGCTGCTGATGACGCCGCAACCGATGGCTCTGGCGCTTTCAGCTGTTGCAGCTGCTGTAATACGTGAGTACAGCGCCGCTCAAATTCGGCCACATCATCCAGTTCAAACCCATCTTCGTGCACCGCTTTGTTACGCAGCGTCGCTATCCAACGAATTTGCCGCACCAACACTGACGGTAACTTCGATTCACAGCTGGAGAGCTTTTCATGCAAGCCTCGTCCTTCCGCGCCAAAGTGGCGTTCTAACTGTGCTTCAATCTGTTTGGCTTGTCGCACCGCAACTTCAATACTTCCCATAAATGAAACTACGTCCTAATGATCAGCGTGATGCCAAGCTAATCACTTAAGGATCATCCTTTATCTCTGCTAGTTAGGCCAAATGTGTCATGGCCGAAGAGTGGCGACAAGCGGCTTCAATCCACCAATTTGCCGCCCGCTTATTTTTTACCCCAATGCAACCATTACCAAGGATCCGAACTGGAGAAACTGTCATCAAAGCCGCCAATATCGGAGTCACCAAAGTCTGAACTGCCAAAATCGGAAGAAAATAGGTCGCTACTGGAACAATCGCTTGCGCTAAAGCCATCATCGATGCCAATGCCCATGCCGTCACTCACACCAATATCGCTGCCGCAACCAAAGGCATTGCCGCCAACATCCACACTGCCGATCCCATCCAGCATCGGCAGCCCCGTACTCGGGTTAATGCTCATCTCGTTGTCGCTAATGCCCATTGAGCCCATCAACAGCGGCTCATCACTGCCCATGTCAGCACTGCTACTGCCAAGATCGGCCCAGATATCTTCAATCGGATCCGTTTCGATTGGCGCAACATTGCCGCCGCTCACCACCGCGGGGTCATTCAGCGCCGCTGCGCTAGGCCGATAATTGCTGTCTTGCAAAAAAGGGTCGTCAGTGGCGGTGTGATTCAACGGCGGTGGCACTTCAGCTTGAGTCGAAGGGGCTAGCCAGCGAAACAGGGCCGAAAACAGGCTCATGATGGCAAAACTCGTAAACAGTAGGGGAGCTCAGTTTATCTCAAGCCACCACTGAAAATTGACGCAAGGCAATCATTTTACTAATAAAAATAAAAAAACACCGCCGAAGCGGTGTTTTAGCAAACTCACGATGGAGTAACGTTAGATCAGCCCAACTCAACCCGAGCGTTACGGAACATCCGCATCCACGGGCTGTCCTCGCCCCACTCTTGTGGGTGCCACGAGTTAGTTACGGTGCGGAACACCCGCTCTGGGTGCGGCATCATAATCGTGGTGCGACCATCACGGCTGGTTAAGCCGGTAATGCCCGCGGGCGAACCGTTCGGGTTAGCCGGGTATGCCGAGGCGATCTGGCCCTGATTATTGAGGTAACGCAGCGCCACGGTGCCCGAGCTATCGGTGGCTTGGAATGCCGCCGAATCAGCGAACTCGGCACGGCCTTCACCGTGGGATACCGCAATTGGCATCACACTGCCGGCCATGCCCGCCAAGAACTTCGATGGATTATCTTGCACTTCCACCAGCGAGAACCGCGCTTCAAAGCGCTCCGAGCGGTTACGCACAAAGTGCGGCCACAGATCCGTACCTGGAATGATCTGTTTCAAGTTCGACAACATCTGACAACCGTTACACACCCCCAAAGAGAGCGTGTCGTTGCGCTCGAAGAAGCCTTGGAACTGCTCACGAGCACGAGGGTTGAACAGAATTGATTTCGCCCAGCCTTCACCAGCACCCAGCACGTCCCCGTAAGAGAAACCACCACAGGCCACTAACGCTTGGAACTGCTCTAAGGTCAGCCGACCTTCAAGGATGTCGCTCATGTGTACGTCGATGGCATCAAAGCCAGCGCGATCAAACGCCGCCGCCATCTCAACGTGGGAGTTAACCCCCTGCTCACGCAAAATCGCCACTTTCGGTGCACTGCCCTTCGCGATGTATGGCGCTGCCACGTCTTCGCTTGGGTTGAAGCTCAGCTTGGCCGATAATCCAGGATCGTTCGGGTTGTGCTTGGCCTCAAACTCCTCTTTGGCGCACTCGGGGTTATCCCGCAGCGCCTGCATCTGGTAGGTGGTTTCCCCCCAGATGGTACGCAGCTCGGTGCGCGCTTCCCGCAGCAGTTCCTGCTCGCCTTGACGGATCACAATCTCGTTACCCGGCTGCGGCTGACCAATGGCGTGAATGCAGTTGTCTAAGCCATGGACGATGGCCGCAGAGATCACCGCTTCAAAGTCTTGCTTGCGGATCTGAATCACCGCGCCCAACTCTTCGTTAAACAGCAGGGCCAGCGGATCGGCGCCTAGGCCTTCTAAGTCCACATCCATCCCAATGTTGCCAGCAAAGGCCATCTCCGCCAGCGTCACCAGCAAGCCGCCATCGCCCTTATCGTGGTAGGCCAACAATTGCTGATTGGCCACCAACTGCTGCATCAACAACCAGAAGCCTTTTAAGCGCGCAGCATCATCAACGTCCGGCGCTTGGTTGCCCAGCTGGTTGTACACCTGCGCCAAGGCGGAACCGCCCAAGCGCTGCTGACCTGCGGCCACATCAACGTACAGCAGCATGGTGTCACCGGCGTCGGTGCGCAGCTGCGGGGTAACGTTAGTGCGAACGTCTTCGACCCGGCCAAAGGCGGTGATCACCAAGCTCAGCGGCGAAGTTACCGACTTCTGCTGGCCATCTTGCTGCCACGAGGTCTTCATCGACATCGAGTCTTTGCCCACCGGAATGGTCAAACCCAAGGCGGGACATAACTCTTCGCCAACCGCTTTTACCGCTTCGTACAGACCCGCGTCTTCACCGGGGTGACCCGCTGCGGCCATCCAGTTGGCGGACAGCTTAACGTGCTCAAGGCTGCCAATTTGCGCGCCAGCCATGTTGGTTAGGGATTCACCCACCGCCATCCGCGCTGACGCGCCGTGGTTGATCAACGCCAATGGGGTGCGTTCACCCATCGACATCGCTTCACCGTGGTAGCTGTCTAAGGTCGCGGTCGTCAGGGCACAGTTGGCCACTGGGATCTGCCACGGTCCCACCATTTGATCCCGTGCCACCATGCCGGTAACCGAACGGTCACCAATGGTGATCAAGAAGGTTTTCTCTGCCACAGCCGGTAAGCGTAAGACTCGACGAATCGCATCGGCGACGCTGACGCCGCTTAAGTCCAACGCGGGGCTATTGGCGCTGGCGGAACGCACATCGCGGTGCATCTTCGGCGCTTTGCCCAGCAACACGTCCATCGGCATGTCGATTGGGGTGTTGTCGAAATGGCTGTCTGCCACGGTCAGGTGGCGCTCTTCAATCGCTTCACCAATGACCGCAAACGGCGCTCGTTCCCGCTGACAAATTGCTTCAAAGGTGGCCAGATTTTCCGGTGCCACCGCCATCACGTAACGCTCTTGCGATTCGTTACACCATAACTCCAGTGGCGACATGCCCGCTTCATCAGACAGCACATCCCGCAGCTGGAACTTGCCGCCACGGCCACCATCATCCACCAGCTCTGGCATGGCGTTGGATAAGCCGCCCGCGCCCACATCGTGAATGAAGGCGATGGGGTTGTCATCCCCCAGCTGCCAACAGCGATCGATCACCTCTTGGCAGCGGCGTTCAATCTCTGGGTTTTCCCGCTGCACCGAAGCAAAGTCGAGATCCTCCGCTTGCTGGCCAGAGGCGATAGACGAAGCCGCCCCGCCACCCAGGCCAATGTTCATCGCCGGGCCACCCAATACAATCAGCTTAGCGCCAACCGGGATCTCGCCTTTTTGCACATGATCTTCACGAATGTTGCCAAAGCCGCCAGCCAACATAATTGGCTTGTGGTAACCGCGCACTTCGTTGCCGTTAAAGCTTTCCACCTGCTGTTCGTAGGTACGGAAGTAACCGTTCAGCGCCGGACGGCCAAATTCGTTGTTAAACGCTGCGCCGCCAAGAGGGCCTTCGGTCATGATGTCCAGCGCCGACACAATCCGCTCTGGCTTGCCGTACCCCTTGATCGAGTCATGTTGCTCCCACGGTTGTTGATAACCAGGGATATTGAGGTTGGAAACGGTAAAACCGGTTAAGCCCGCTTTAGGCTTAGAACCGCGACCGGTGGCGCCTTCATCGCGAATTTCGCCGCCAGAACCAGTCGCGGCCCCAGGGTATGGCGAGATCGCCGTCGGGTGGTTGTGGGTTTCCACTTTCATCAGAATGTGGACCGGCTCTTGGTGGTAGCGGTAGCTGCCATCGCTATCAGCGAAGAAGCGGCCACCGTTGGAGCCAACCATCACTGCAGCGTTGTCTTTATAAGCCGACAACACCTGCTCAGGGTTGGACTCAAAGGTGTTTTTGATCATCTTAAACAGCGATTTAGGCTGCTGTTCGCCGTCGATGGTCCAATCGGCGTTGAAGATCTTGTGCCGACAGTGCTCAGAGTTGGCCTGAGCGAACATGTACAGTTCGATGTCGTTGGGATTGCGACCCAGCTTGCGGAAGTTTTCCACCAAGTAGTCGATCTCATCCTCTGCCAGTGCTAAACCCAGCGTTACGTTTGCCTGTGCCAGCGCATCGCGGCCACCGGCTAAGATATCGACTGACGACACCGGTTTTGGCTGCGCTTGCTCAAACAATACCGCGGCAGCGTCGAAGCTCGGCAATACCGCTTCCACCATGCGATCGTGAATTAAACCAAGCAGCTGTTTTTGTTGTTGTTCGTTCAGCTCTGCCGTCAGTTCGACATACCATGCTAAGCCACGCTCAAGACGTTGTACCGACGCCAACCCACAGTTGTGGGCGATGTCGGTTGCCTTAGATGCCCACGGCGAAATGGTGCCAGGGCGAGGCACAACCAGCAGCAGTTTGCCTGCAGGTTCATGCTCTTCTAGCTTAGGGCCGTAGGTTAAGATCTTGGCAAGTTGCTCGGCTTGGGCGCCGGACAAAGGGGCAGACAGGTGTGCGAAGTGGTAATGTTCAGCGTAGAGGTCAGTTACTGGCAGGTTCGCGTCTCGGCAAGCGTCCATTAGCTTGGTGATCCGAAACGCCGATAAAGCCGGCGCACCGCGTAGGATCTCAATCACGTCAATTCACCTTTATATAGTTATGATGCAAGGTAGGGGTTGAGGTGGCGGTATTATAGGGAAAAGCCTTTGCCATAACACCCTTAGGCAAACTGATGACGAGATCACAAAAATTCTAAACTGTAAAAAAATCAGCACCGTATTTGCTCAGGTTGCTGCCTTAATCACCCTCGCCATGCTTGTTGGTTGTGGCGATAACCGCGCGCCAGCCAGCACTAACGCAGCGGAAAAGCCCGTGGTGGTACGTTTTGGCACCTTATCCGGCCCCGCCAGCTATCAAGTGCGCGGCCAAGGGCCCGTGGGCATTGATTACGAATTGGCCACTCAGTTCGGTCAATTCATTAATACACCGATAAAAATCACGCCGTTCTCATCACTGGAAACACTGTTTCAAGCCTATCAGAGCGGCGATATCGACATCATGGCGGCGGGATTAACCCGCACAAGCCTGCGCCAACAGCAGTGGATCTTCAGCCCGCCGCTGTATCAGGTCACTCCGGTACTGGTGTATCGCCAAGGCCAACGACCGCCTAAAAGCCTCAGCAAAATTCGCGGCGAGCTGTTGGTGGTCAAGGATTCCAGCCACGCTGAAAAACTGCGGCAACTGAGCCGCCAAAACCCAGAGATACACTGGCGCCAATCGGCAGAGTACGACAGCCAAGAGTTAATGGGGTTAGTGGCCGATGGCAGCTTGGATTACACCATCGCCGATTCCACCGCGCTGGCATTAGCCCAACGCTACTACCCCTCGTTACGACAAGGGCTGAGCATTGGCCCAGCACAACCGGTAGGCTGGGCCTTGGATCAAGCGCGCAACGGCTGGCTGCTGAGCGCCATGCTGGACTTTTGGGACAGCGAGCTAAAATCAGGGCGGCTGCAACGATTAGAAGACAAATACTTCAGCCACGTACAACGCTTTGATTACGTTGATACCGTGGCCTTTATGCGCGCGGTAGATAACGTGCTGCCACGCTATAAAGCGCTATTTAAGCGCCACGCTGGTGAGCAAGACTGGCGCCAGTTGGCGGCGGTGGCTTATCAAGAGTCCCATTGGGATCCCAAAGCAAAATCGCCCACTGGGGTACGCGGGATGATGATGCTGACCTTACCAACAGCCAAGCGGATGAAAGTCAGCAATCGGCTGGATCCAGAGCAAAGCATTCGTGGCGGCAGCGATTACCTGCAGCAGTTGCTGACCCGCTTGCCCCGCAACATTCCACAGGATGAGCAGATCTGGTTTGCCTTAGCCGCTTACAATATTGGCCTAGGCCACCTCGAGGATGCACGGGTACTGACTCAACGCCAAGGGCAAGATCCCAACAGCTGGCGCGACGTGAAGAAGCACCTGCCGTTGCTGCGCCAAAAGAAGTATTACCAACGCAGTAAATACGGCTACGCTCGCGGTGACGAAGCCACCCATTATGTTGAAAACATTCGTCGTTATTACGACACCTTAGTGTGGCTAGATGCCCAGCAGCAGCCCGACACCCCGCCACAACCGGCTGAACTGTCTCCCGCTGCAGCTACCTCATTAGCACCACAATAACGCCATCACCGGGCTACACTCAGTAGCTGACGTTCGCGTCAGCTACGCGTGAATCCGCCTCAACGGGGTGAACGGTTTGTCGCCACTGGACTGCTGCCATCAAACCCATCGCATTGGCGCGCGTGAGCCCCATCACAACATCGGGGCAAGTTTCAATGCAACCAGCAGAATCGCCTGAGCCGATCACGATATTCGCTGTATTTTTAGCAATTTACCTTGACCCACAGCGGCAAAATTACGAGCATGGTCTCATAATTGCATCACTTTGACGGATGTCATCGAGGTGTCATGAGTTACGACCTGCACTGTCATATGGACTCGGCAGGATCGCGTCTTAGCCAAGACGATAATTGAAAAGGAGGTTTGTTGATAATGCGAAATAGACGCAAACGATTAGCAAGCACAAGTTTGAGCGAGCGACGCCGCCAGTGCCGCAAGCGCACCCATTTACGCGTGGTGCACCGCAGCAAGCTGTTTAATAGCAGCTACGAGTTTGAAGATTCCGATCCTAGCCCGGATCTTTGAGCCTGTTTCAGTGCCTTCTTTTCCGCTCTTCTGCGGCGGAAAAAGGCACTTAACTGTTCCCCACATTCAGCCTGCATCACCCCACCAATCACTTCTGGCCAATGATTTAAGCGTGGATCATCCAGCAAATTCATCACTGTGCCCGCCGCCCCAGTTTTGAGATCCGGCGCCCCAAAGACCACCTTGCCAACACGGCCGTGCACAATCGCACCGGCGCACATCGGGCATGGCTCTAAGGTGATGTATAACGTGGTATCCAGCAGGCGATAATTATCCAGCACCTTGCCAGCTTGGCGCAGCACTTGGATCTCTGCATGCGCGGTGGGATCGTTATCAGTAATACAGCGGTTGTAGCCTTCAGCAATGATCTGCTCACCCAACACCAATACTGCGCCGCAAGGTACCTCGCCCAACTGTTCCGCTTTGGCCGCCAAGGCCATGGCATGGGCCATCCATCGTTGATGTTGTTGCACGTAAACCCTCCAAAAAAATCAGCGCAAGTGTACCGCAAAAGCGCCAAACTCTATCGAATACCACTGTCGGTGTTCACAAAATTATTGACTACTATAAAAAAAGTGATTCATATCAGTGCAGTTACCTATTCCGTTCCGGCAATATGTTAAACACTGTTGCTTGTAACCAACTCATTAGGGATCCATACCCAGTGCCGACCACGGAACCATTTTACCGCAAGGCGTTAGATGCGATAGAGCATCACATCGCCATCATTGATCACAACGGCACCATCCGCTTTGTCAATCAAGCGTGGATCCAGTTTGCCGATAGCATCAATGAACAGCATCACTGGCTGGGGTACAGTTACTGGAAATTATTCAACAACAATGAAGTGGTGGTGCCGCAATTGCAGCGCTTGTTGGCGGGGGAACAGGAGCAATTTCAGCACGAATACTGTTTTCACAGCGAGCAGCAACAGCGCTGGTATCTGCTGACCGCCAACCCGATGGAGTGGCAAGGGCAACGCTTGGTGCTGGTAAGCCATTGCGACATCACCGCCCAAAAAAATACCGAACAGCAGGTGCGCGAGCTCACTCTGCAGGACAGCCTAACCACCTTGCCCAACCGCCGTCACTTTACCCAGTTTTTTGACCAAGAGTGGCGGCGTGGTGCCCGCCAGCAGCAGCCGCTGTCGCTGTTGCTGCTCGATATCGACCGATTCAAATGGTACAACGACAGCTATGGCCACCAACAGGGGGATCGCTGCTTACAGCAGATCGCCGGCCTGTTGAGCCAATTTGCCCAACGTCCCGGTGATTTAATGGCACGCTACGGCGGCGAAGAGTTTGTGCTGGTATTAGCCAACACCCCCGCAAGCGCCGCCCAGCGCATTGCGGAAAAGTTAGTCGAGGCGGTCAATAAGCTGCAGATCCCCCACCAAGACGTTGGCCCCGATCCCATCGTTACCGTTAGCATTGGCGTTGCAACCCAGATCCCACAACCCGATTTGGAGCAAGCGCAGCTGTTCAAAGCGGCGGATTTAGCGCTGTACCAGGCCAAAAAACAAGGTCGTAACCGCTTTGCTTACGCCGATCTCAACTAAGGTTTAGCTTGCCCCCTGCACCGTAACCTTCTGCCCATCTTTTAATCGCTCGGCACCACGAATGGCCACGCTGTCCCCCTCTTGCAGCTCGCCACTGATGGCAATGCGATCGCCTTGGCCATCCCCCACCGTCACCGGCAATTTGTGGGCGATGTTATCGCTGTCGATCCGCATCACAAAGGCACCTTGGCGGCGTAAAATCAGCGCATCTCGCGGCACCGTTAACGCTTGGCTGGCGTCGTTCACTGGGATCGCCACCTTCACAAGCTGGCCACTGGTCCAATGGGCAATGGCGCGATCATCAAGGCTGAGCCGCAGCTCGAAGGTTTGTGAGCGCCGATCCGCCGCCGGGATCACCGCGCTGATGGCTGCCTCGGCTTGATACTGCTCCCCCAGTACCAACAACGCTTCGCCCTTGCGGATCTTGCTAAGGTATTTTACTGGCACAAACAGGTGCACTTCGAGGTGTTCGGTATCCAACAACCGCAGCAAGGTTTCGGCGCGGTTCACATCGGTACCAGCCCGGTGCAGCCGTTCGGTGATCACCCCAGCAAAGGGCGCTTTGACGTTGGCTCGAGCCAGCTCATCGTTAATCTGTTTCAGCTTCAACTGGGCAATTTCCAGATCGGCGCTGGCCAGTTCAAACTTGGCTCGATTCTCATCCAGCTGATATTCCGCTGCGTTGTTGTCCGCTTGCAGGGTTTCTAAACGTTCTAATTCCCGTTTCAAAAAGCGCAGGTTGATCCGCTCTCGTTTGATCTTGGCTTGCTGTTCGAGTTGCGCCAGCTCCAGCGGAAAGGTGTCCATCGTCACCAAGGTTTCCCCCGCTGCAACAAAACGCCCCGGCTCAACCACCCAGGTCAGCTGGCCATTCACCCCAGCGGTGATCGCCACTTCGCTGCGGCTCTCTACGGTGCCCAACAGCTTTACCGTGGGCGCGATGATGGTGCTGGTTACCGCCGCGATCTGCACCGGTTTAAGCGGCTCATCGGCCGCCAACACAGTACTGCTTAACAGCAGCGCCAAAGCGGCTAAGGGATACTTTTTCATGGTTCCGTCCTATTGATTAACCAGCAGTGGCGTCACTACTTCACGGTGTGATTGGGATGACGAAACAGTGGCGCCAAGCTGCAACAAACTGGGCAGTAATATCAGCGTAAACAGCGCGCTGATCCCCATGCCGCCAACAATGACCGTGGCCAGACCGCGATAGATTTCAGCGCCAACGCCGGGCATCAACATCAATGGCAACATGCCAAACAAACTGGTGAGGGTGCTCATGTACACCGGTCGCGCACGGATGCGTACCGCTTGGGTAACAGCGGCAATTCGGTCCAGCCCTTGTCGCTCGGCCTGCCGGGTTTGATCCACCAGCAATATGGCGTTGTTCACCACCAACCCCAACAAAATGATAAAGCCGATCATGGTCAACAGATCCAGTGACTGAACGCTGACCAGATTCAACAACGCCAGCGACAGCACCCCGCCCCCCACCGCCAGTGGCATCACCAGCAGCACCAAGGCGCTGTCTTTGGCGGATTTAAACAAGGCGGTCATCAACAGAAATAAGATCAGTAACGCTAAGCCAAAATTAACCATCATGTCGTTGATGGCCGCGGCCATCTTATTGGCGTTACCCGACAGCTTAATTGAAGCCTGTGGCGGCAACACCGCCTGCATCTGCGGCAAAATTTGCTGCTGCAACACCGTTAAGGCTTCCTCCATCGACAGACTCGCCGGCGGTGAGATCTCCAAGGTGATGGTGCGCTCACCGTCCACTCGGCGCAGCTGGGTTGGGCCAACGGTACGCACCACTTCGGTCAGTTCACCCACCGTTTGAATGCCAGCCAGAGGCGTGTGCAGCGGCAGTGCCGCCAGCTCATCTGGGGTCGCCCAAGCGCTGCCACGTAAGATCACGTTCATCCGCTCGTTACCGTCAAAGTACTCACTGACAAACAGCCCATCGGTATAAGCCCGCACCGTATTGGCCAACTCGCGGCGATTAAAACCCGCTTGGGTGATGCGGCGATCGTTGGGAATAAGCTGCAGCTCTGGCTCCGCTATCGACAGGGCCGGTTGCGGCCGAGCACTGACCCCAGGCAAATGCTCACCAATGGCAGCCAGCCCCACTTCGGCGGTGTCGATCAGCTCTTCCAGCTCGGGCCCCTGAATGTTGATGCTGATCGAACGGCCATTGCCACCGCCGGTCACGTTGATCATCGAGCCACGAAACAAAAACACATTGGTGTCGGGCAGATCCGCCAAGATCTGCTCCTGCACCAACGCCATCAACGCTTCCACTTCGGTGGGATCATCGGCGTAGATAAAGCCGCCGCTGAAGCCCGCCCCAAAGGAGTAAAAGTTGTAGCTTTTGATCTTAGGCAACTTGTCGCCACTGAGGTGCGGTTCAATGCGTTGTCGCACCAAGGTGGCCATCTCATTATCAACAAACGCCAAGTTGCCACCGGGCGGTAAGCTGATGTTAAAGAAGAAACCATCGGTTGGTGCCCGCGGCATAAAATCGGTTTTAGGCAACAACATCGTGGTGATCAACACCGAGCCGCCCAACAACGCCGCGATCCAGCCGATGCGCTTGGCGTTGTTGTTGGTCAGCGCCATCACCAGATTGGTTAGCCGCAGCCAATAATGGGCAAAGGGATCCGCTGTTGGGGTCGCACTCAGCCAATATTTACTGGCGATGGGCAGCACGGTAATGGCCGCCACTAAGGAGGCGATCACCGCGATGGCCAAGGTTAACGCCAAATCAGAAAACAGCTGCCCTTCGATCCCAGCCATAAATAGGATGGGCAGAAAAATCGCGACACTGGTTGCCGTTGATGCGAACAAGGCGCCACTGACCTGCACCGCACCTTTTAGCACCGCCTGATGGCCATTGATGCCGTTGGCTTTGAGCCGCTCGATGTTCTCTTGCACAATGATGGCGGCATCCAGCACCAAACCAACGGAGAACGCCAATCCCGCCAGCGAGATAACATTCAGGCTGCGGTCAAATAGGCTCAGTCCTAAAAACGCCACCATGATCGAAATCGGAATGGTGGTGGCGATCACTAAGGTGGTGCGTAAGCCGCGCAAGAATAGCCATAAGATGCTCAGTGCCAGCAGCACTCCTAAGCCCAGATTGCTTTGCACTAATTTAAGCGCGTTTTTAATGTGTACCGAGGAATCAAAGCTCAGGTCAATCGCCAACCCCGCTTGCGCCAAAGGCCCTTGGTTTAACTCGCTAATGGCAAGGTTTACCTCATCCAGCAACGCCACCGTGTTGGCGTCGGCCCCTCGGCTTAAGGTGATGTAATAAGCGGGGCTGCCGTTGCGTAAACTGAACCCCGAGCGGTCAACCAAGGTTTGCTCAACGGTGGCCACATCGTGCAAATAGATGGGCCGTTCGCCGTGATAACCAATGATCATCTCGCCTAAGTTCAGCGCATCATATTGGCCGACAAACCGCACCGTGTATTGGCGTCGTCCCACATCGGCAAAGCCACCGGATACGTCCGTAGCCCGCGCAATGGTGCTGCTGATCTGGTTAACGGTCACCCCCATCGCTGCCGCTTTGTAAGGATCAAAGTTGATCCGCAGCTCTTGGGGGCGTTGGGAATTCAAATTAACTTGGCCAACCCCTTGGATCCGCGCCAGCCGTGGCTCCACCACATCTTCAATCAGCTTTTGGTAATTGGCGATCTCTTGATCTGGGTTATCCGGCAGCACCCGCACCAACAATGACGCCGCATTGGGGCCATCGCGGCCACCGCCTACCCCAACCCGTGGCTCTGAGGCGTCCAACGGCAGCGGTGGCGCTTGGTTTAGGTTGTTGATCACATCCAACATCGCTTGCTGCATGTCGGTGCCAACATCAAAGGTCAGAGTGATGTTGCCAAAACCACTGTTGATCGAGGTCGTTACGTCCACCACCCCACGGGTGTTTTTCACTACGTTTTCTTGGGGCTCGATGATCACCGATTCCAACTCTTCCGGTGCCGCGCTGCGCCACCCGGTCGAGATGGTGATCTGGGGTTGTTCAATATCGGGAGTGAGCTGGATCGGCAGCTTAAAGACGCTAAGCAGCCCAAATACGAGGATCAAGGCCACGATCACCAAGACAGCGGCGGGGTTCTTTAATGAGGTGCGGGTTAGGTTCATCGCAACGGCCAGCTATTTTTTGCGGCAAGTATAACCAGACACTTAGCCGCAGATGTTAGAGAAGTGTTTCAAAAGGTGAGCGTTCTCCGCATCCCTTAACATCACTTCCCAGCAGTTCTTTCAGAACCCTTTGCACTATCGATGGAAGCGAACGATCCAAGTAAACCAGAAAGCCAATGGCCTCTTTGCCTTTCTTTTACTGCAATCCATTACGGATTGAACTCGGCTTATTGTCACCATTGGAGAGCAACATGGACCAAGGTAAAACCGTTAATAAAAGTATCGCTGGCTTGATCTCAGTAGGCTTACTGCTGGCTGCTGGCAGCGCTCAAGCTGTGCCGGATCAACCGAAGGCGTGGGAAAAATGCGCCGGTGTGGCCCAAAAAGGGATGAACGATTGTGGCTCGCTGGATGGCAGCCACGGCTGTGCGGGCTACGCCACGAGCGATAACAGCCCCAACGAGTGGGTGTATGTGCCCCAAGGCACCTGTAAAAAGTTGGGCGGTAAAGTGGCCAAAGTAAAGCCAGCCAAAGGGGTGGATAAATCTTAATGACCGCTTTACCACAGGTGGCGGCGCAGGCTGTGAGCTTCAGCGTGCGCGAGCCCCATTTGCAACAGATCCTGCAGCGGCAATTGTCGCTGCCCTTTATTGAAGTGATGGCCGACAACTACCTGTCGCTGCGCGGCCCTCATTACCATCGCTTGTGCCAGCTGGCCGAACGCTATCCGGTGGTGCTGCACTGCGTGGGTTTGTCGGTTGGTTCTGGCGGCGCCGCTGACGACTACTTAACCAAGCTCGCCATCATGGCGGATGAGCTCAATGCCATCGCCATCTCTGATCATTTAAGCGTGAGCCAACTGGCCGAAGGCGACAGCCATGATCTGCTGCCGTTGTGTTATCAGCGAGATTTACTGCCCGCCTTGCAGCACAGCATCGAGCGGCTGCAACACCGTTTGCCGCTGCCATTGATCTTAGAAAACGTGTCGCGTTACCTAAGTTACCGCGACGACAACATCGGCGAAGGCGAGCTGCTGGCCGAATTGCATCGCCGTACCGGCATCGGCCTCTTACTCGACATCAATAACCTCTATGTCAGTGCCCACAACTTGCAGTGTCCCGTTGCGGAACTGCTGGCCAAGCTGCCGTTAACCGCGGTCAGTTACTGCCACCTTGCTGGCCATCAACCTCAGGGGGAATTGCTGCTGGATCATCATGGCAGTCAAGTCAGCGAGCCGGTGTGGCAGCTCTATCAACAGTTGTTGGCGCAGATGGGGCCTCGCCCCACCATTATCGAGTGGGACAACCATTTACCGCCGTTAGATACGCTGCTCGGCGAAGTGGCCCGTGCTCGCCGCTATCAGGAGCAGTTATGACTGCAGGCCCCAAGCACACTCTGACCATCGCGGTGCGGGATCCCTTAACCGCCACCGGCACTCAGTTCGCGCAGCCCCACTGGCAACAAGGGCGCGCCATCCATCAGCGAAACCGCGATGGCGCTCGCATTCAGGCGCTGCAACAAAGCTACCCCTGCTGCGAATACCTATTGGGCGCCCCCCTGTTTTTGCAAATAGCGCAACAGTTTGTTCCCACCGTCGCCTTTGGTACGGCATTGGAACAGATTGGCGCTCAGTTGAGCCACTGGTTCAGTCAGCAACCTCAGGCTCAGCCCATCTTGGCTGATCACCCGTTTTTATTGGGGCTACTGCGATTCGAGTGGGGCTGGCACCGCAGCTACCATGCGCCGCGATGGCGTAAGTTGCAGCCGGAGCACTACCAAGCTTGGTTACAGCAACCGGATCAACCGCTGCCGTGGCAGCTCAATTCAGGGTTAAGCCTGTGTCGCAGTCGCTATCCGGTGGCCGCAATTTGGCGCACCTTAACTCAGCAACGCACTCAGCAAGCGGTGGATGAACTCCTCATCGAGGCCAGCGCCCCATCGTTGTGGCTGCTGTATCCAACGGCAACCGATGTGGCGATCACCCCCATCACCTCTGCTCAACTGGCTGGGCTGCAACAATTAAAGCGGCCGTGGCGCACCGCCAATCGCGCCATTTCTGCGCCACTGGTGGCCACGGCCCTGCAGCACCATTGGCTGGTTGCGACAGATCAATAACCTACCCCGTGCTACTCTATGCTATCGCTTCCAAACAAGGCACTGGCATGCATTCCGATCCCGATAAGATGCTCAAGCAACACCAAAAGTTAGTTCACAGTGACAACGTAAAAGTGAGCTCGCACACCCAACGTGAGCACGGCGATTGGTACCTCAATACGCTGATGATAGAAGGGCATTCGGTGCCATTTAAATACAAACGCAAACACGTTTACCAAACCCTAAAAGGGGCGCGAGTGAACCTCACCTACTACGCCAGCACCGAAAACGTGGCTGGCTTTGAAGTGGAAATCATGAACGTTGTGCGGATAAAACGCAGTTAGATCCGCCGCGAATGGGCTTATCAATGCCAGGCGACTCAATTTAGAGGTTTCACTCTAAAAATTGACATCATCTGACACGCTCGCGCCAGCAACGGCGATCTTTTTTGGTCAGACCAATTGCCGTTGCATCAGCACTCGCCCGCCACAGCCGAGAGCCTAACGTCGATTGGTGCTTTTACTTGATAATTTTTACGCTTTTATTTCAAACATCAATCCACTGCTGATCCCGCCTGTAATCAGCCCTTTCCTCTTTATTTAAACGCCAGTGCACTGCGGTTAAAACATCAGCCGTAACCGGGGCTGGATCAGCGCCGCCACAACCATCGCAGCCGCTTGCTCGCAGCGGTGCCAGCTCTTATCGTTTTGGCCAACTGGACGGATCAGTCATCGGATAATTCCCCAACTTAAATGAAATTTCATTCACTTTTGGGCGTGAACATTTATCAAATAACTCATTCAACTGCCGCGATAAATCTCACTGATGGCGCTGTAACGCCCAGCAGTACTGGCTCTGACCAAATCACCGCAAAATAGACAGTTACCGACAATAAGCAGCAACTTACGGCAATTCCCCCATTTCCCGTCATCAAGGGTTTTACAAGCGTTCAACCAAACCGATAGGTTGGATTTGCAGGTACTTGAGAAGCGGTTTGGGGGATGTACAAGTGCAGCAAAAATAACAATCACTAAAGGTGAGTCCATGTTTGCAAGCGTCGATAACAAGCGATTCAAATTGCTGCCTCTGACGGCACTGATCTCCATCGCCCTAAGCGGCCCGGTCGCGGCCGCAACCTTCGAAGTGGGGGATTACGAAGTCATCTTCGACTCCAACATCTCTATCGGGTCTACCTGGCGGACGACCGAAGCCAAAAACATCGCGCTCAGCAATGGCGGCTTTGGCTTATCCAGCACCTCTGATGACGGCACCCTGAACTACGACAAAGGCGATGCAACCTCGCAGGTGATCAAAGGGATCCACGATCTGGGGATCAGCAACGGTCAATTCGGGGCCTTCACTCGTTTCAAATATTGGTACGACTATGTGTTGGCCGAAGGCGAAGTGCCCCATGGCCACGTTGCCAATGGCTATGCGCCCAACCAAAAATTAAACGAAGGCAGCTTCGACGACTTTGCTCAGGCCAGTGGTTTCGAATTGCTCGATGCCTTTGTCTACGGTGAATTTGAACTGGGCGACATGCCACTGGATGTGCGCGTTGGCCGTCAGGTGCTGAGTTGGGGGGAGAACACCTTCATCTTCAACTCCATTAACTCGGTGAACCCCATTGACGTCACCGCCCTGCGCCGCCCTGGGGCCGAAGTCAAAGAAGCTTTATTGCCGGTCGGCATGGCGTACTTCAACTTAGGCGTTACCGAAAACCTCAGTATTGAAGGCTTCTATAACTGGGAATGGGACAGCTTTAAGATTGATGGTTGCGGTACCTTCTTCAGTAACGGCGATGTGCTTGGCGGCCCAGGTTGTGACTCGCTCACGCTGCAAACCTTTGGTGATCCAACCGATCTCGCCGCCGGTTTGTACCTTGGTCGTCGCGCGAATCTAGAACAGGATGGCGAAGACAGCGGTCAGTGGGGGGCAGCCGTACGTTACTTTGCCGAAAGCATTGATACCGATGTCGGCGTGTATTACATGAACATCACCAGCCGAACCCCATTGGTGGGTGCCTCCTTCTGGGAAACCCTGCCCTTCTTACCCGGCACCAATGACATTCCAACCTTAGGGCCAGGTTATTACGCCTACTACCCCGAAGATGTTGAGATCATGGCCATGAGCTTCTCAACCACCGTGGGCGAATGGTCGGTTTCCGGTGAGTGGAGCTACCGCCCAGAT
Organism: uncultured Ferrimonas sp.; assembly: GCF_947489035.1. Taxonomy (GTDB): domain Bacteria; phylum Pseudomonadota; class Gammaproteobacteria; order Enterobacterales; family Shewanellaceae; genus Ferrimonas. The sequence continues at coordinate 61,268 of NZ_CANLCI010000021.1, forward strand.
ACGCCAGTACAGATCAACTCGGTGGAGATCTTCTCCTCCAGTGTTACCAGCACCTTGATTGAACTGCAGGGCTTAGCCGCGCAGGTGCCAGGGCTTGGCGACTTAGGCACCTATGACGCACCGCAAGCGTTGCTGCGTAGCCTGCTGCAAGGAGACACCAGCGTCTTAGGGGCGCCGATTGCCGGACACGAAGAGCTAGACGTGCATCAACTGCAGTTCACCACGGTGAAGTTTTTCGACCAAGTGATGGGAGCCAACCGCCTGACTTTTGTTGGCGAGGTCGGTGCCAACTTCATCAACGATCTGCCCGGATTGGATGAGCAACGCTTTGGCCGCTCCTCGTTGTACGGCAAGTGCTACAGCGACAAAGACTTAGCCGCCGCCGCCGCGGTTGGTTTGACGGTCGCTAACGGCGGCTGTGAAGGGCTGGTGACCGACAGCGCTTGGGGCTATCGCGCCCGCTTGGTGTGGGATTACTCCGATGCCTTTGCTGGGGTCAACTTGGTGCCAACCATCGCCTGGAGCCACGACGTTGATGGCTACTCGCCGAACTCTAACTTCATTGAGGATCGGCGCTCGCTGGGGATCTCATTAGGGGCGAACTACCTAAGCAAGTACAACGCCAGCATCTCCTACACCAATGCGATAGGTGGCGATTACAACCCGTCATCGGATCGTGATTACCTCTCTGTCAGCCTTGGCGTGTCGTTCTAAAGGAGTTTCACCATGAAAAAATCGATTTTAGCGAGCTCAGTGCTGGCACTGATTGTGGCCTCAAGCAGCGCTTGGGCCAAGGTCGAACCTACCGAAGCCGCCAAACTCGGCGAAAGCTTAACCCCTGTTGGGGCACAGCAGGCAGGCAATGAAGCCGGCACCATTCCCCCATGGAACGGCGGCATGACCGAACCGCCAGCGGCGTACCGCGGGGGCAATAATCTTGACGATCCCTTTGCCGATGAAAAACCACTGTTTACCATTACTGCGGCCAACTACCGCGACTACGCCGATAAATTAACCCCCGGCCAGATCGCGTTGTTAAAGAAATACCCCAATAGCCAGCGCATCAATGTGTACCCAAGCCACCGTACCTTTAGTTCACCGCAGCTGGTGTACGATCACGCCAAAGCCAACGCCACCAGTGCCGAGCTTATCGCTGGGGGCAATGGGATAGCCAACGCCAAAGAGTACGTACCGTTTCCGATCCCCAATAACGCAGTAGAGATCATCTGGAACCACATCACCCGTTACCGTGGTGGCTCGGTTGAGCGTACTTCGGTGCAAGCGCCGGTGCTGGCCAACGGCAACTACACCCCGATTAAAGCGGTTGATAGCATCGTTTGGCCATCAAAGATGAAAGAGCCTAAAGACAATAAAAAAGACGACAACGTGTTGTTCTATTACACCCAAGAGGTGGTGTCGCCAGCGCGCTTAACCGGCAACGTATTGTTGGTGCACGAAACCATTGATCAGGTGAAAGAGTCTCGCCGTGCTTGGGTTTATAACGCCGGTCAACGCCGTGTCCGCCGAGCCCCACAAGTGGCCTACGATGGCCCAGGATTTGGATCAGATGGGCAGCGTACTTCGGATCAGCTGGATATGTATAACGGCGCGCCCGATCGCTACGATTGGAAAATCGTTGGTAAGCAGGAACTGTACATCCCGTATAACTCCTACCGCCTATCGAACAAAGCGCTGGAGTACGATGACATCATCCAACCTGGCCACATCAACCCAGATCTGACCCGTCACGAGCTGCACCGAGTTTGGGTGGTAGAAGGTACCTTGAAAGAGGGCATGCGCCATATCTACGCCAAGCGGGTGATGTACGTTGATGAAGACTCTTGGCAAACCGCGGTGGTGGATCACTACGATGCCCGTGGCGATCTCTGGCGCGTGCAAGAGGGTCACTTTGTGCTGGATTACCGTGTGCAGGTACCGTGGCTCGCCGCCGAAGTGTTGCACGATTTAACCAACGGCCGCTATCTGGCCATGGGACTCACCAACGAAGAGAAAGTGGGCATCGATTTTAACTACATGGCCAGTCGCAAAGACTACACCACCTCCGCCCTGCGTCGTAAAGGTAAGCGCTAAGCCATTGCGCTGGTTACGACGTTTTTGCCGGGCTGTTCTCTAGCCCGGCTTTTTTCTGCCTGCATTACCGCAAGCTGTCACCATTGCTGCGCCGCAGCGATCACCATCGCTAGTGCAAGAGGCGACACAACCACTGCAATTTATGCGTGCGGCTCGCCGGATTTACGCCAAAACATCCAACCAAGGTAACCCACGATCACGCACGTAATGAGGATCACTAACATCGACATCCAACCGATTGGGCTCGACATGATCATTTCAAACCAAGTAGGCATAAGGGGAACTCCATTGCACGCTAATGATGGTTCTACCCTACGCCGCGCCATCGCCGTTGCCTTTGACGTGGATCAACAAACGCCAGCGGATAGATTGGTCATTAACCGCCAAGTGACCGCTTTGTGATCAACATCAATTTTGCTTGATGCAAGTGACAATTAATTTCAATAAAAAAGCCCGCCAGTGACCACTGGCGGGCTTTTTAGCGCAGGCTGAGCTTACTTGGAGTCGGCGCGGCCTTGGAATTTCACTTCGCTGGTGCTGACCTTAATCTTCTCGCCAGAAGCGATGTATTCCGGCACCTGCACGGTCAAGCCGGTGCTCATGATCGCAGGTTTGGTGCGGGCACTGGCGCTGGCGCCTTTAATGGACGGATCCGTTTCGGTGATCACCAATTCAACCGTGGCCGGCAATTCAATCGCCACTGGCGCATCGTCAACGGTAACCACTTGCACACCCTGAGTCTCTTCAGTAATGAACTGCAGCTCTTCCGCGATGGCTTCTTTATTGAAGTTGTATGGGGTGTAGTCTTCGTTGTTCATGAAAACGTACTCTTCACCATCAACGTAAGAGAACATCACATCGTGACGGCGCACGTCAGCCAAGTTGATCATCTCGTCGGCTTTGAAGCTCTCATCCACCTTTAAGCCAGTCGCCACATCGTAACAGCGCATCCGGTACAAACTGGCACCGGCACGGCCACTGGGAGTCAGCTTATTGATCTCTTTAACAAACAAAACCTTACCATTGTGTTCAATGGCGGCATTTTTTTTGATTTCACTGGCCTTAGGCATGGCGAATTATCCAATTGAGCAAAAGTAGGGAGAAAATACCATTTTGGCGGTGTGAGACAAGAGGAATGTTGTCGAAACCCTCGCCGCGCTTCATCGTTAACCAAAAGCGAGGGTTCATTTCCCCCTCGGAAGTCGGCGTAAAACGCCCACGCCCACCAGCCAAAAAAAACTCACGGCGGCATCCTTTGCCGCCGTGATGTCCTGAGTGCCCGCTGGGCTTAGGCTTAACCGGCCCTAGTGCCATAAGCCGCTATTGGCTGATCAACTGCAACGGCACCGGCTGGTGCAGCGCCACCAGTTTGCCTTGCAGCAAGCGAACGGCACTGGCAACCCCCATAGAGCCGATCATTTTCGGTCGCTGGGCAATGGTGGCCGCTAGGCCCCCTTGCTTAACCGCTTGCAGCGCTGCTTTGCTGCCATCAAAACCAACAATCAACGGCGCCCGCCCCAACTGACGGCTGGCTTCGATCGCGCCAAGAGCCATCTCATCGTTGTGCGCAAAAATGGCTTCAATACTGGGGTTTTCAAGCAGCATTTTTTGGGTGGCAAGGTAACCCCCGTGCCGATCAAAATCCCCCTGCTGCGATGCTTTCAGCAAAAATTGATTGGTTCGAACCGCCAGTGCAAACCCTTCGCCACGCTCAATCGTTGCCGAAGTATCGGCGTTGCCTTCGATCTGTGCCACCACCGTCTTGGCGCCTAATGCCTTGGCAATAAAATTGCCCGCAAGCATGCCACCACTGACGTTATCGGACGCGATATGGCTGGCCACGGTGGCGCGTTCAACATGACGATCTAAGGTGATCAATGGGATCGCCGCCGCATTCAACCGCTGCACCGATTGTGCCGACAAGTAACTGTCGGTTGGATTAAACAACACCACATTGGCTTTCGCCGCAATGATGCTGTCGATGTGTTGCCGTTCCTGCGCCGGATCGTCATTCGAATTGAGCACCTGCAATTCCACCCCCAGCTCCACCGCTTTGCGTTCCGCGCCTTGCTTCATCGCGATGAAAAACGGGTTATCCAAGGTCGAGAGCAACAACACCACCTGCTCGGCAGCCACCGTTACACTGCTGCATAGGCTCAATAGCATCAACACCGATGCCCGCACCACCAACTTCATTTGAACTCCACTCAATTTCATTCACCTGCAGCATCATACGAAGCCTTTAACCAAAAAAGAACGCTCTGGCTCATATTTTGGCACCTAAACATGTAATTAGAATGCCCATTTAAGCTTGATCACAGCCAGCTTCACGTTATTAGCCGCAACAAAGAGCAAGAAATAACAGCACTTTACCGCCATTTTCGCGTTCTTTATGAACGCCTAGAAAAATACAGAGATTCGCCCTTATGCACTGGTGTTTTTTGCCCATGTTAACGGGCAGTAATTTATGTTGTTATGCCGCCGTAAATGGGCACGGCAACTTCAGTGAAACTTGCCGGTAAGACAAGCCTATTACCCTTTGTTTCGTTATAATCGACCGGTTTAGTAAAATACAGATGGAGCCTGGCAGAATGAATCTGACCAAAGTGGTGATCCCTGTTGCTGGCCTTGGCACCCGTATGCTGCCAGCCACCAAGGCGATCCCAAAAGAGATGTTACCCGTGGTCGACAAGCCACTGATCCAATACATTGTTGAAGAGTGTGCTGCCGCCGGCTTTAAAGAGATTGTGTTGGTTACCCACTCCTCTAAAAACGCCATTGAAAACCACTTCGATACTTCGTTCGAACTGGAAGCCACCTTGGAATCCCGCATCAAACGTCAGCTGCTCGATGACGTCAAAGCGATCTGCCCGAAAGGCGTGACCATCATGCACGTACGCCAAGGGGTGGCCAAAGGCTTAGGCCACGCGGTGCTGTGTGCCCAACCGCTGATCGGCGACAGCCCGTTTGCGGTGGTGCTGCCGGATGTGCTGATTGATAACGCCATCAGCGATCTCAGCCGCGATAACTTAGCCGCCATGCGCCAGCGCTATCTGGAAACCAACACCTCGCAGGTGATGGTTGAGCCGGTACCGATGGACATCGTTCACAAGTACGGCGTTGCCGATTGTGACGGAGCAGCGTTAGCCGCCGGTGAATCCAAGTCGATGAGCCGCGTGGTGGAAAAACCCGCTCGCGAAGACGCGCCTTCTAACTTAGCGGTTGTTGGTCGTTACATTCTGTCCGCTGAAATTTGGCCACTGCTAGAACGCACCCCAGCCGGTGCCGGTGATGAGATCCAATTAACCGACGCCATCGCCATGCTGATGGAGCAAGAGATGGTGGAAGCGTTCCACCTGTCGGGTAAATCCCACGACTGTGGCGATAAGCTCGGTTACATGAAAGCCAACATCGAATACGCCCTGCGTAACCCCGAGCTGGCTGAGGGCTTAACCGCCCACATCAACGAGCTGATGGCTTAATCCCAGTTTGCTGATAACAGTGTGCGCATCATCAGCGCGCACAAAGAACAACGGCTCCCTTGCGGAGCCGTTTTTGTTGCTGTTATCTCCAGCTGCGCCCCAGCGCCAATAAAACGCAAAAAAGCCAGCAACGGCTGTTGCTGGCTTTTCATAGTGAGCGCATCGCCGTGGCGTTAGTCGTTCACGGCCACTGTCATGCTGTCGGTGGCCGTAGAGGCACACGCCAAGAAGTAGCCCTGTTCAATCTCATCTGGGGTTAGCCCCATGGTTGAGGTTGACTCAAACTTGCCCTTCTCGCCTTTGCACTTACAGGTGCCGCACACACCGGCACGACACGCGGCCATCACCTGCACACCACCGGCTTCCAAGCTGTCCAATACCGATTGGTTGGGCAGAATTGGCAGCTCGATGCCGTCCACGCTCAGCTGCATCGCGGCGGTGTCATCTTCGCAATCAGACAGGCTTTTTTGCACCTGCATAAAGGCTTCAGAGTGCACATTACTGGCCCCTAAGGTGGCCGCCAACGCTTCCGCGGCGTCCATGTAGGCTTGCGGGCCACAGATCATCACGCTGCGGTTTGCGGTATCCGGCGCTTGCTCGCGCAGCAACTCTTCGCTCAAGCGATTGCCTTCGCTCGACAGTAACCACACCACCTTCAGGTTGTCGTGCTCCGCCTGCAGCTGCGCCAACGGCTTAGCAAACAAACGCTCCTCTGGGGTTTTGGCCGACGCCAGCATCACGATGTCCGCATCGGGATCGGTCAGCAGCCGATCGCGCAGCATCGAGTAAATCGGAGTAATGCCACAACCGGCACCCAGTAACAGCCACGGCTTATCGCCGGCGGCATCGCGGTGGAAACCACCGGCTGGGGCCATCGCTTCCAACTTGTCACCGGCTTTTAGGTTATCCAGCAAATGGTTAGAAACGCGACCGCCCTCTACCCGCTTAATGGTCAGCTGCAGCTCTTGATCCGCGGGGATCGAGCTTAAGCTGTATGCGCGGGCGCTGGTGCGATCGCTAAAAGGCACCAACAAAGTAAGGAATTGGCCGGGGATAAAATCCACCGCTTGATCAGCGCGAAAGCGAAAGCTGCTGACGCTGCTGGTTTCTGGATGTACTGCGGTACAGGTTAATTGCATACAAACTCCACAATTTTACCGAAAAACTAATCAGGGGCCTTTCGGCCCCTGATTGCGCGCTAAAGTCGGTCGACTTAGCCCAAGATGTCTGCCAGATCTTGCTCTGGGGTGGTGATCAGCTTCAGGCCGGTCATCTCATTCAGTGCAGTCAGCAGGTTGTCGGTCAAGAACGCCGGCGCGGTCGGACCCACGCGGATGTCTTTGATGCCCAGAGACAGCAGGGTCAGCAGTACCGCAATCGCTTTTTGCTCGAACCAAGACAGAATCAAAGACAGTGGCAACTCGTTCACGCCACAGTCAAAGGCGTCCGCCAAAGCCAGCGCCAACTGGATGGCAGAGTAAGTGTCGTTACACTGGCCTACATCCAAGAAGCGTGGGATGCCGTTGATGTCGCCCAAGTCCAAGTCGTTAAACTTAAATTTGCCGCAAGCCAGAGTCAGGATCAGCGTGTCCTTCGGCGCTTGCTTCACGATGTCAGTGAAGTAAGAACGCTCGGCCTTATCACCGTCACAACCGCCAACCAGCAAGAAGTGGCTGATGTTGCCCGCTTTCACTTGCTCAATTACCGCTGGTGCCGCAGCCATCAAGGCGTTACGGGCAAAACCGGTGGTGGTGTAGTGTGGCAGTTCGTCGTACTTGAACCCTTCAGCCGCCAGCGCGGTGTCGATCACAGCGGTGAAGTCATCGCCAATCAGGTGCTTAACACCCGGCCAGCCAACGATAGAACGGGTGTACATCCGATCGGCGTAATCACCAACCAGCTCTGGGTTGATCAGACAGTTAGAGGTCATCACGATGGCGCCAGGGAAGTTGGCGAACTCTTTCTGCTGGTTCTGCCACGCCGAGCCGTAGTTACCCACCAAGTGTGGGTACTTGTGGCCCAACTCTGGGTAAGCGTGCGCTGGCAACATTTCACCGTGGGTGTAAACGTTGATGCCCTTGTCTTTGGTCTGCTCCAGAATGTGTTGCAAATCGATCAGATCGTGACCAGAAACCAGAATGCATTTGCCCGCCACTGGCTTCATGTTCACTTTTACTGGTTGTGGGTGACCGTAGTGGTTGGTCTCGCCCGCATCCAGAATTTCCATCACTTGGTAGTTCAGGGTACCGATGGCCATGGCCAAGCCCAACAGCTCGTCCATCTCGGTAGGATCTTGACCCAGACGCGCCATGATGCGGTGGAATTCAGCGTAAGCTTCGTCGCTTTGCTGATCCAGCACACGAGCGTGCTCCATGTATGCCGCTACGCCTTTCAGGCCGTACAGACACAGCAAACGCAGGCCAACGATGTCTTCGCCAACTTGCTCTAAACCACGGTGAACCACGGTTTGTGGTGCCACTGCCAGCATCGCCGCTTTATCTACGGATATCTCCAGCTCAGCAGCGCCTTCTGGCTGTTCAGGGGTGATGCCCTGCTCAGCACAGGCCGCTTCGTACGCCGCTTTTAAGCGGTTACGGAAAGCCATACATTCTTGGGTGTACTCAACCAAACGCGCTTCATCGAAGTTTACGTTGGTTAAGGTAGAGAAAAACGCCTGTGGCAGGTACGCGTCTGCGGCAGCGTCTTTGATGCCCATACCACGGGCAAGGTGAGCGTAGCTTGATACGCCTTGGATCAGGTAAACCAGAACGTCCTGCAGATCAGAGATCTCGGAGGTCTTGCCACACATACCGGCGGCGTAAGAACAGCCTTTGGCTGCAGGGGTAACGATAGTTTGCTCACATTGCATACAATGCATGGTATGACTCCATATGTTGCATCTGATAGACACCTTTAAGATGGTTGCACTGTACCCCCTATTTTCGGTGCTGACATGCTTTTCCGGCGACTGTTTGCTTGGAGTTTGATCCCGCTCAATCTTTGCCGCTTGTGACAAAAATTCACCGTGATCCAGATCACCTCCGCGTGCCACAAAAAAGGGCTGTGTTTGAGTTAACTGTTGCAAGTCTATACTTAGAGTGTCTCCTGCTTCGGAGGGCTCAGACATGAAACAGCATGATTTTGCAGAACTGCTGCATCACGTTGAGGAGTTGTCGCCCAGTCAGCGTGAACAACTCCTCAATATTCTGCGCTTTGACGGCTCTTCTGCCAGTAAATTCCTCATAGAAAATCATCCAGATACTTGTCCTCACTGCCGCTCAGCCGAATTGCGACCATGGGGTTCAAGCCATGGCTTACCTCGATACCGTTGCAAAGACTGCGGTAAAACCTTCAACCCACTAACCGGAACACCATTAGCTCACTTAAGGAAGAAAGAGTATTGGTTGGCATACGCGCAGTGTTTGATTGATGGATTTACCATTCGGCGTTCAGCTAAAGAGTGCCGAGTGAATAAA
>NZ_CANLCI010000022.1 GCF_947489035.1 uncultured Ferrimonas sp.
CGGTAATCCCAAGCAACTCCCTCATCCCCGACAACCCTAGTGACCCCACCAACATAGACCCGACAGGGTTGGCGGGGTTAAGCATTGACATAGCCTGATGGGATTCATGGTTACATTGGCGCTGGTTAGGGTAGCTGGTGCAGGCTGCTGATTCGTCCTGCCATCGTTTTGGTGCATCTGTCCCTGATGCCCATAGATGAATTACCCTGCTCATTTGTTGGGCACTTGCGCCATCTGTTGTATTTTCAACAGCCTGCACTGATGACAACCCCCAACTCAGCTCGTATAATCTTGCCCTATCAATCACTCGCCGTGGTTCGATGACAATCAGGCCCCTTAGCTCAGTTGGTTAGAGCAGGCGACTCATAATCGCTTGGTCGCGGGTTCAAGTCCCTCAGGGGCCACCATATTAGACAAGGCCGCATGGAGCAATCCATGCGGCTTTTTCGTTTCTGGGGTGGTAGAGATATGGCGTCGATCAGCAAGCGCTTAGCAGGGGCGTTGTTTTGGGGCTTGCTTCGCCGGTAACCGCTAGCTCTGGGATCCCACACTGCCGCAGGTAGTGGTAGGTTTCCGCATAGAACTCGCACAATCTTGTTCCGTCTGCATCATCGCCTTCAGGCACAAAGATCACCATACCTTGTCGGGCACGAGTGAGCAGCACTCGGTAGGCGTTTTCAAGATAGCGTTTGCGCGACTCATCGTTTCGACGTTGCCATTTACTGCCGCTGAATTTCCAGTGCTCGAAAGCACCGTTGATATAACGGTAGTTTGCGTCCCATGCGACCAGTACCCAGTCTAACTCAAGCCCTTGCACATCGAACTCCGTGGCAACATCCTCAAGGAAGTGACTGGAGCGAATGTCATTAGGATCATTGAGGAACCACACGGCAGGATCGATCTTATTTTTTACGAAGATCCCTTGGGTCTTCAATCTTAGGCTGTCTGATGCTGCCACCATACCAAGGCTATCGAGGCCTCGAGCTTTACCCTTAAGCCAGTCTTTGGCTGTGCTCAGGTCGCGGGTTATTACCAATGGGTAATTATCTTTTAGCTTGGCAAGGTAGTCGACAGCTCGAGCTGGGTTGTTGTGAATAAGGTGATGGACGAAGTGCGATAGATACTCAGCTCGGAATGAGCGCATTGAGGTTGCTAGGTGCAGTGCGTCTTTACAATGGCCGCGAGTATCCAGTGAAGCACAGTCAACGAAGCCACCTGCATATTCCGTTTGCTGGAGTTGATGAGAATAGTACACCTGCCAGTCGGCAAAGCGGATCGATAAGGCGTCAAACCAACCCGGCAAACCGGCCTCGCCTTTATTAATCTCTTGGCCACCACCGATTAAGGCAACAATTACGCACCAATCGCTGTGGCGATCCATCACTTCAATCAGAAACTCTGGCTCGGATTTATCGAAATCCTTCTGGCCGCGCTTTTTGCGCATGAAGTCAGACGCGCTATCGCGATCCCAAGCACGCTGGGCTTCATCAAAGATAACCACTTTGTCATGCGGGGCTAATTCGCTCTTCACGTACTCATCGCGGAAGTGGTGGATGTTTTGCACCATGGTTTCCACTTTGCGCCGAGCGCTGTTAAGCGACCCCCCGTCGCGACTAACTTGGTCTCGTGCTAAGGCCTCTCTAAGCACTGCAACCAGCGGCCCATTACCTGATAGGAACACGGCGTGTTCTTCGTCTACGGCATTGGCGTGTCTGGTGGCGACATTAAGCCCCACAAGGGTCTTGCCTGCGCCGGGGACGCCAGTCACAAAGCAGATCACTTTGCGCCGGTTAATGCGAGCATCGTGAATAATGGCGTCTAAGCAATGTGAGGTTTGATTCAGATTAATTGCGCCAGCATCGTGGCGGGCAATCTCTTCCACTTGATGGTCGCCATACAGCGCTTGGGCGGCTTCGATGATGGTGGGAGTTGGCTGGTAAGGGGATGACTCCCAGTCAGCAACGTTAAAGTCATCTAATGCCAGTTGAGTGGCGATTTTCTCAATGATGGCAGCGAGATTGTCTTGATTGGCACAGATGGGGGCCGCTACCCGAGGGCTCAGATTATGGTCGTTAAAGCGGAGTTGCCACTCCTGTTCCGGTGCATGAGTAGCCACCAATATCGGAACAATCGTTTTGTTATGGCTGCCTTGGTGGAAGTTGTGCAGATCAAGGGCGTAGCCTTCAGTTTGGCGGATGTCCGCACGAAGATATTTGGGCTCGCCTGCTTTGAACTCAATAACAAAGATGACGCCGCGGTAAACCAGAATGACGTCTGCACGGCGGCCCATACGAGGGATCAAGAACTCAAAGAAGAGGTGTCCACCGCTATAGCTGAGCGGAGTCTGTTGCAATATCTCGACTTGGGTCTGCCAAGCGACGGTTTGCTCGGCGACAATGTCTTGCCCATGGCCGGTAGCAATGCTGCCGCGGATATGTTCGGCTGAGGTACGGTAAAAGTTGCTTAATGGGTCTGAGTAGAGTGCACGTTTCATGATTGCACCTGCTCAAAGTTAAACAACTCAAGCAAAGGCAATTGAAGCGCTTGGGCGAGCTTGTCAATGTTGCGTAAACCAACATTGCGAATGCCGCGTTCAATACCACTAACGTAGGTTCGATCCAGTTCGGCAAGATCGGCTAGCTGCTCTTGGCTTAGCCCCTGTGCTTGGCGAAGCTTTTTGATGTGCTTGCCAAATGCTAGACAAACATCTGATTTCAAAATTAATCCCTCTCACTCGTCTGGAGAGATCGTCTGCCTGTGTTGTTTATAGGTCTACGGACTATGAGTCACATTAGAAATTGAAATATGCTATGCGTGAGAATCTTTTAGGTTTTAGACACTGTATGTTGCCGGCTTTAGCGCTGAGGCACTTAGTTGCTTACGTTTAAGTTGATGTTTCCACCTTATCAATCACCTTCCCGCCTTAGCGCCCTTCCGACGTGATCGCCATGATGTTTGATTCCATCTGTTTGACTCGGGGGACTACCTTACAACCGCCGATATTTCTGCTGCTTACTGCTGACCTTACGCACGTAGTGTCTGGTTTCGCCGCGCTTATGGCGGTTGGTTAGGAACCAGTAAAACTCCTTGGTGGTCATCTTGTTGATGCGGTTGATGGCGTTACGCTTATTACCGCGGGGATCCAGACTTTGCCATAGGTTGCCGGCGCCGCCGTTGTAGCTGGCGATCATCGCGTATTGCAGTTTCGTGGGGTTCCAGATCCCTTTGAGGTAATGGCTTTTTAAGATTTTCAGGTAGCCGCTGGCCAGCTCGATGTTTTGCGCGGGCTGGTACAGGTAAGCGGCGGATGGGGTGTGTTGATAGCCTTTGATCAGCGCAAAGTAATCGCGGCCAGCGGTGTTGGCTTTGAGCTGCATTAAGCCAAAGAACTCAAGGCGCTTCGCCAGAACTGAGCGCCTTGAACCACGGTAACGGCTTACCTTTCCAACCCGCAACGAGGCGCTCAAGCTTGCAGCGCTTTATACCACGCGTCTTTTAAGCCATTGAACAGTTGCTGCTTTACCCAGGTATGGCAGGCGGATTGATTGATTTGTGAGTACACCAAGTAATTGCCTACCGGTCGCCCCACGTTTATCTCTGCCAGCAGGGTTTTGGTTATCTCATCCGGTAAGCGTTCTGTTCTGATGTTATTCACCATGCCGAGGAACTCTTTACTGAATACGTTGCAGCTCATCGAGGTGGCATTGGAATCTTGCAGGTGGCGGCAAAGGGCAGCCAAGTTGTCGATGTAGCCAGCAACTTCCAACGTTTGCTGTTGCTGCTGGGCAACGCTGGCCAACAGTGGGCAGCAAACGTCACCAAAGTTATCGAGTTCAAAGTAGGGGTAGCGGTACAAGCGTTCTAAGGTGATTTCACGCTGGAAGATCTGGTGGTCGGCTTTGGCGACCAAGTACATCTCTTCGGTTGGGGAAAACAGATCGCAAACCAGCCGATCGCTGACGAGGTTTTCATACACAACGGCGAAGTCGATGTCGCCATTTTCAATTTCACGGCGGCAATCCATCGACAGCGTTCTTACCTCAAAGCTGAGCGATGGCGCTTGCGGCAGGATGAGGTCGTTCACAATCCTGTTGGTGGCGTAGGTGAACTCGTTGAAGGCGTAGATGGTGAAGTGTTCTTTGGCACTGGCCGGATCAAACTGAGTATGGCGCTTGCGGAGATTGTCGTAATCCGCCAGCAGTTGCGTTACCAGCGGTAGGATCTGGCTGGCTTTGTCGGTGGGCACAAAACCGTGGGCTCGCCGGATGAACAGAACATCCTGAAAGACTTCTCGTAGGTTGGCCAGATGGCGGCTGATGGTTGAATTGCTCATGCCCAGTTCATTGGCAGCAAGCCCGGCATTGAGGTGGCGCGAGATTGATTCAAAGACGACCAGAGAGCGGTAATCCAGCTGTTCGATATCCAAAGGTGGCTCCTTCATTCTGCGATCGTGCCAGAACGTGTTATTGCGTTACCTAGCGGAAATTTGTGCAATAAATTCTGTCGCAAATAGCTGAAAGGTATGTTTTTTATTGCTTGGTTTGAGGAAGGGCTGTTAACCCGTTCAAGGGCCATGTCCGGCGTTTGATAGTAACCAAGCGACCAATAAACTCAAACGCAGAGTGCTGAAACTGTGTGGCTGAGCCGTTGTTACCCCGTACAACCAAGTGATTTGAGCTGGGCTGCGAGGCAGCGCATGCAACCGTGGCGCGAATTAGGCGTTGCTGTGGCAGCAACGTGCTTGCACGCCAGCCGAAATGTTGGCTTTGGTATTAGGGCGGCATTGCGTGCTTGGCTTGGAAAAAGATCAGCCCCTCGGCGGCATGTGGGCCGCCGAGGGGCTGGGAGGTTAGACTTTTCTAATTCCTACCGGCACACCGTGGCGGCAAGTCGAGCCGAAGGTGCGATCGCGGTAGAGGCTGGCCCCTTTACGAGTGGGATCGACCACGTTGAACGGGTTGGGGTTGATGCCACCGGCTCGCTCGGGCTGGCCAGCGATGACGGTGTCGTCGATGGTTATCGACTGCGCGCCAAACTGGCTGTGACCATAGCCAATGCCCACCGAGATGGTGCCTTTGGCCACGGTGTTGTCGGCCTGAACAACGCCTTCTAAGGTGGTGCCCTTCGGCGACAGCAGCTGGGCCCGCTCACCGGTTTTCAGCCCATACTTGGCGGCGTCTTCGGCGTGCATCTGTATGAAGTTGGCTTCACCCAGTGCGGTTAGCCTTGGCAACTGAGCCGAGTAGGCGTTACGCAGCTGGGGCTTGAAGGTGGAGAAGCTGAAGGGGTACTTCTTGGTGCTCCACCGATCCCGCACTGCCGAGCCATCCCAGAAGCGATCAACATCGAACACGGGCTGGCCGTCGAGGTACTCGCCGCTGTAGGAGTCCTTCACCTGAGCGAGGGCTTCGTTGTAGATCTGGAACTGCACGTCCATGCGGATGGCGGGGTTTAGGAAGTCACCGTCGTAACGCTGCTCCAGCCGCTCGTAACGGCCGCCCCGCGTGAGCATAAACAGGGTTGGCCCCAGCTCTTCGGGTTTGAGTCGCTGGGCAAACTCCCCTTGAATGCGATCGACGCTGGTGAACTGGATGTCCTCTTGGGTTGGCGAGGGCAGCACTTCACCGGAGTGAGCGGCGTTGGCGAACAGAGGCACGTACAGATCTTGAGGCACATGCAAGCCGTAGCGGCGCCCCTTGGCATCCGCAAAGGCGCTATCGCCGAAGCCGGGCAGGCTTAGGGTTTTGCTGACGTCGATGATGAACTGCTCCATGCAGACCGGGTTGCCGTTGGCGTCTTTCACGGTTTTAGGTTCGATCACCGAGACACTGGCCACATCGCCGACGTATTCGCTGCCCCACATGCGGGAGTACATCCACTGTTCATATTGCAGTAAGTCCGGCACCAGATAATCGGCGTAGACATTGGTTTCGTTGATGTAGGGATCGATGCCGATGATCAGCCCCAGCTGTTTTGGATCGGCAATGGAATCGACCACCTGATCTTCCAGACCGGAGCAATTGTAGATGGGGTTGGTTGACCAGATGAACCACGCCTTGAACTGGAACGGGTTGGCGTTAGCGTGGGCCACCAGCATTTCGCCGCTGTTCTCTTGCACAAAGGTGTTGTTCCAAGGCTGATTGGCGGGGTAAGGGTTTTCGCCCCGTGCCAGCTTGGCTTTGTACTCTTGGCTTTGCTCGTAGTCGCCGGAACGTTCGGCATTGAAGCCTTCTGGTGCCACGTGCTGGAAGTCGTTGAGCTTATACAACGGCCCGTCGAAAATGTCATACATCAAGCCGAAGCCAACGCCGGTCATGTGGTTCAGGCCGCCCTTGGCATTGTGGGCGCCCACCATGGTCGCCAGCATCGCCTGAGCGTAGGTGCACTGGCCGCCATCGGTGGCGTTGCAGCCGGTGTTGGTTTCGATGGCCACTTGGCGACCGTAGGAAGTGAACTCTTTCGCGAGCTCTTCGATCTTGGCCGCTGGCACGCCACTGTGCTCGGCGTATTGCGCGAGGCTGTGCTCGTTAACACGCTGCTTCAGCAACGCGAAGGCGGTTGCCACCTTTACCTTGCTGCCGTCGGCCAGTTGCACTGCCCCTTGGTAATACAGGCTGGCCTGCTGATCGCTGTCGCTGCTCACCAGTTTGCCGTCGCTTGCCCGCTGCACCATCTTCACTTCTTGGCTGCCCAGCCCCATGGCTTCGGCGGTAAGAAAGCGGTTGTGCAGTGGGTGGCCGGGCTGCTTCACCACCAGATAGCTGGCGTTGGTGTAGTTGACCTCGCCTTGCTTGTCGGCTGCGGCCTGACTTGGCGCTGCAAGGTAAGCCTGACGGTAGCGTTGGTGGTTGATGATGTACTGCAGCATGCCAAACAGCAGCGCGGTATCGCCGCCGGAGCGAATGGGCACCCATTCACTGTTGTTGGCGCTGGTTTCCGAGGTAAGGGAGCGCAGCAGGGGATCTACCACCACGTACTTAAAGTCGCCCCGTTCCGCTCGTGCTTTGGCGATGCGGCGAGAGCTGGAGTTCAGGCTGTTGCCCGACAACCCAGGGTTGGTGCCGATAAAGATGGCGAACTTGCAGTGTTCAAAATCGGTGGTGGGCAGGGCCGATTCTGTTACCGCATCAAAGCAGCCTAGCCCCCATCCCGCCACTTGTTGGTGGCCGCAGTAGGAATCCTTGTTGCCGACGTTGGGGGTGCCCCATGCGCTGTGGGTAAAGCGGTGCATGAAGTCCCAACGGTTGGCCTGCTCGGTCGAAGTCGACACCAACAACTGGTTCTTTACTGGGCCAAAATCGGGGTAGCTTGGGTTGGCTAAGTTGGGGTTGGCGTGGATCGCTTTCAGCCCATCCACATGGCCTTCTCCAAACAGGTTGCCGCCTTCGGTGACCTCTTTCAGCAGTTGCTCATAGGGGATGGTTGCCCACTTATTGTCGCCGCGCTTGCCAACCCGCTTTAGGCACTGGGTGATCCGGTGTTTGTTGTTGAAGGCATCCAGCACTGCGTTGCCGCGCCCACACAGCGTTGCTGCGTTGTCTTGGTTGTATTCGCGGGTGGCGGCTAAGCGATAGAGCGCCTCTTTTGGGGGCACCGACATATCAAAAGGTTCGGTGTTGCTGGTGAGCATGTATGGGTTGCCCCAAGCGCGCACCACTTGATCGGTGTTTTCGTCGATGCTGACCCGAGCACCACAAACGTTAAAACAGCCATAACACTTAGAGAAAGCAAAACGCTGGCCTGCAACGGGGTTGAGGGCGTTGCCGTCCAGCTGAAACTCTGGCTTTAAAGAGGTTGGGGCAAACTTCGCCAGCGCGTCGTCGCTGATCGGGGCATCTGCTTCGGTTGCCTTGGCAGCACCGGCCGCAGAGATGGCGGCAACGGAGCCTGCTTTGAGGAATTGTCTACGATCCATAATGAGTTACCTTTGCCACGCTTGTGGGAATTTCAGACTGAACGCTGTGTTGCTCTGTGCTTGGCTGAGGCCAATGTAGAAGACGTTGGGATCGGTTTTTTTGTTGGCTTGCAGCACCAGCGGGTTGTGCTGGTTGAGCGCCTTGGCGATCTCGCTGTTGGGATCGTTAATGTCGCCAAACATCCGCGCGCCGCCGGTGCAGGTGGCCACACAGGCTGGCAGCAACCCTCGGCTGGTGCGTTGAATGCAGAAATTGCATTTATCCACGGTGCCGGTTTCGGAGTGGACGAACCGCACCGCGCTGTAAGGACAGGCTTCGATGCAGAGTTCACAGGCGATGCATTCGGTGGAATCCACCACCACGATGCCATCTTCTGGGCGCTTGAAGGTGGCGCCGGTGGGGCACACCTCGGTGCAGGTGGGCTTGTCGCAGTTGTTGCACATCAGCGGCAGGTTAAAGGCGTACTGTTTGCCGTTAATCTCGGCGCTGCTTTGGTATACCTCGGTGCGGTGCTCGTCCGGCAGGTTGCCGTTTTCATTGCCGCAGGCCACCACACAGGCTTTGCAGCCGTTGCAGCGCCGCAGATCGATCAACATGGCGAGGTGTTTGCCGCCTTTGTCGCGGAGGGTGCCAAGGGTGCTGGCGGCCGAGGCGAAGGAGACCGACGTCGCGCCGACAACCAGTGCTTTAATGGCTGTTCTTCGATTAAACATAATTGGATCCTAGTAATACGGGTATGCCGTCATTCCGGCGGCCATTGCAATTACTGCGCTTAGAAATAAAATGAAAGACTGGACAAGACCAACGCCGAATCTGTTATCGGCATGGGTTAATGGCCGTTAATTAATGACCGTTAAGTAATGAAAGTTAATTAATAACAGTCAATCAACGACAATGGTTTTGTTTCATTGGCTTATTTTTAATTGTTTCTAGCGTCAATAACATCTAACGCGCACGAACAGCAATGTTATTACCGGAATAAATTGGGCAATAGGCAACGGCTTAACGTCAGCTTGTGATTGATTGAATCACAATAAAACCGTTTGGTGTTGTGATCATGTCGTTGTGGCACGCTGGCGTTTTTAAGCAGAAGAGTTGATCAGAACGTTACTTCAATGCCAACGAGGCCATACCCCTTTTCATGCTCATGATAGGTGGCACCGGCCATCAGATTGACGTTGCCGCTTACCGCCCAATTCAGCGTGGCCGCAACATCAAAGTAGCTGCTGTCGTCCCAGCCATAATAGTCGGCGTCGTCGAAGTAGTAACCGCCATGCAAGGCCAGAGACAGCGCGTCGGTTAGCACCAAATCGTGCCCCAATTGGCCGTACCAGGATTCAACGTCTTGGTCGTAATAGATCGCCGCTTGGCTGTCGCCATAAAAGGCGGTTAGGCCCCATTCGGTGTTGTGGTTAAAGTCGCCATAGGTGAATACGTTCACATCCAGCTGCAGCGCCAAACGGTCGGTGAGATCGCGGTAGTAACCGGCGTAGTAGTCCAGCTCGTAATCATCTTGGCGCTTGCCGTCGTCATCGTGGTAGCGGTAGCTTTCGGCGGCGATGCCAGCGAACAGCCCAGTCTCATGCTCTAGGGTAACGCTGCCCTGCAAAGAGGGATCTTCCAGACTTAATGTCATGCCTCGCCAGAGGTAATTATTAACCAGCAACAGGTTGCCGCTCACATCCACACTGGCGGCATGGGAAGGCAGAGCCAGCAGCAAAGCGCAAAGGGGCATTAATCGCATTGTACGCATCGTTTGTTCCTTAATTTAATGAACTTCCTTAATTCACCCTCTGATATTAAAGACGGTGACGTTAAAGCGCATTGTAGCGAGATGAATATTCCGGCTGCCGTGATGTTTATCACATCCGTTTTTTGCGTTTGTAGAGTTGTGAGCAGCGGCCTTAATTGCGAAATTCGAGAAATGTATTTTCTGTTTTTGTGCAAAAGGGGCAGACGCAAATGGGAATTGTTCCAGATGAACCGTCTTATATAAACTGTCCTAAATTAAATAGGCTTTATTCATGCTTTGGTTACTAACCTTAGAATGGCAGATTGAATTGTGTTTCTCTTGGCGTTAAATAAGTGATGCAATGTGTTTCTGTATAATTAATGCGGAAAGCTCGTGGCAATAAGCACTTTAAAATAATCACTTAACAATAAGTGGCGTGGGCTTCTGGTTAAGCTGCTGCAGGCAACAAATACAGCAAAGCGCAGGGAGCCACCCAGGCGCTGTTTGTATTTTGGGTTGCTTCGTTGGCGGGATCGCTACTTGCGTTCGAACACCCAGCCCAGCGGTTGGGTGTTGTGCTGCACTGCGGTGCAATCGAGCAAGATCCCTGCTTGGGCCAACTGCGCTGTGATCTGCTCTGTTTGCGCCGTACTCAGGGCGGCATCGGTCATCGATTGCATGCGGCCTAAATACTCCACAATGGCTTGGTTGTTGTGGTTAAACCAAGCGCTGACATCATCGGCTTGGTAGTGCTGAATACGCCCGTACATTTTGCCTAAATCGGCGAAGACTCGACGTAAAAACTGATCGGCATCGCACTGGGGGTGTAAAAGCAATTGCTTTACCTGCTCAACCGCTGGCGCCAGTGCTTTATCGGCATCCCGAAACGCTTGTTGGCTGCCTTGCCCCGCCAAGATGCGATAGCCCGCGCGAAAGGCCGCGGCCGCCAATGGCATCACTTGGCTGTCGATAAAGGCTTGCAGGGTTTGGCGGTTGCCGTGGCATTCCTGAAATATGCTGCTGCCCTGTTGGTGGCAGAACAGCAGTAGCTTGCCCTTAGGCTTAAGCACTCGGCCGACTTCGGCAAACGCCGCTGCCCCAGCGTATTCAATCCCAAATTGGCTGATGACAATGTCGACGCTGTGATCCGCCAGTGGCAGCGCATTGGCGTTGGCTGCGACTGCGGCCAGGCGGGGGTGTTTCTGCTCAACCCATTGGGCGGCGGCGGTGCTGATGTCGAGGCACAGCAGCTGGGATGACGCTGGCAACAACGGTGCGTTGAGATCCGCAAGGTAGCCGTCGCCACAGCCTATCTCTAGCGTCACCGCGTTTGGGGTGGCGATAAAGGCTTGGCGCAAGAAACGCTGCCAAAGTGGGGTTAAGCACTGTTGTTTCAGTTGATCACTGATCTGAGTCTGACTGCCCTGATCACTTTGCCAATAGCGTTCCCAGCTTTGGGTTTGCTGTTGTTGGTTTATCTCTTTGGCTGCCACTGCCTAACTGTCCTAACGCCGTTTGGGAATGGCCCAAAGCTCGCAAATTCCCACGGCGATAGGAAGCATCACAGGCGAAAAACTGTGGTCGCGAAAGTAAAGCCAGCAGCCGCAGTTACAACCGCCGATACTTCTGCTGCTTAGTGGCCACCTTACGCACGTAGTGTCTGGTTTCGCCGCGCTTATGGCGGTTGGTCAGAAACCAGTAAAACTCCTTGATGGTCATCTTGTTGATGCGGTTGATGGCGTTACGCTTATTACCGCGGGGATCCAGACTTTGCCATAGGTTACCGGCGCCGCCGTTGTAGCTGGCGATCATCGCGTATTGCAGTTTCGTGGGGTTCCAGATCCCTTTGAGGTAGCGGCTTTTTAAGATTTTCAGGTAGCCGCTGGCCAGCTCGATGTTTTGCGCGGGCTGGTACAGGTAAGCGGCGGATGGGGTGTGTTGATAGCCTTTGATCAGCGCAAAGTAATCGCGGCCCGCGGTGTTGGCCTTAATCTGCATTAAGCCAAGGGCGTTAGAGCGGGATCGCGCCAAGGGGTTAAAGGCGCTTTCGGTTTCCATGATCGCCATGATCAGCGCCGTCGAAATGCCGTGGCGCTGGCCAGATGTGCGGGCAAAGCCAAGGTATTTGCTGCCGGCGATCTGGGTGTGCTCTGCCACTAGCGGGATGGTGACCACCCGGCGGCCGTTGCGCCAGCGCTGCTTTGCCATCAACGCATCGGCGTAGCGGGCGGCGCGCCACTGATACTCGATAGGGTGGCCGTCGCCATCGCGCACTTGGTTGTAGAAAAACGGCTTTTGCTGTTGTTTGACCAAACCAAAATCGGCCACGGTTTGGCTGTCGATTTCGGTGGGATCAAACTGGGTTAGTAGGATCTGCACGATCGCCCGTTTCAGCTGCACTGCGGTGGTGGCCACAACGGTAATGTGCCCTTGCTCAAAGTCCACCAGCGTGTCGGCATCGTCGTTGCTGAGGGCAAGTTGCGATGGGGCTGCGGTCGCTGCAGTGCCGTGCTGTTGGTATTCCCACAGTAACGACGCCACATCGTCGTCGTAGCGATGCAGTTGAAGATCCTGCGCCGATACGGTGTGGATGCTGGCAAAGAACAGCAGCGCAAAGGAAAAAAGTCGAGGCATGTTAAGCGGCTAGATTACCGAACGATCGCAGAGGGGGAGATTGTGCCGCAGGTGGCTGGGCAGACTCAAGGCGCGCAGCAGCAACCGCGCGCCTTGAGCGGGCACATTAACGTCGTTTTTTTAAAGGCGTTAGCTTCAGTGCCAATTGGTATTCGCGGATCTGATCAATCTGATCCAGCGGCAGCTTCACAATGATGGATTGGCTTTTCGCTGCCCAGTATTTGGGTTGAGGCACATGCCGGAAGTTGAACATCAGCGGTTCAATGCCGTTGATGCTGAGTATTTGCCCCGGCTTGTATTTGGGCGTCGGTTGCCAACCATTAACGTAGCGGCTGGCGGTAACCCCAAGGCCGTTAGGGTGGAAGCCCAACAATTTCACCGAGATGGGGTTGGGGCGGCCAGTGCCGTAAACATTGAGCGTGCGCTGCAGCATGCCAAGCTTGACGGGTACTTGTTGTTGCAGCAGCGGCCCTTGCGAACCTTGCAGGGTAACAATCAGTTCCAGCGGGGTGGATTTACGTCGTTGGGTTAAGGCTTGATAAGGCAATTGCTGCCAATCAATGGCGTCCGGCAGCTGCCACATGTCTGCTTGGGTGAGCGGCCCCATCTGACCAAACAGATTCTCTCGCTGGCGTTCATTGATCACGTAGAAGTAGTGGCCATCGCGATCCAATTTATTAAGGCTTATGCTTTTTCTGGAGTTAAGCCCTGGACTTAATAGCGCCGGATAGTGCGGCAGGTTGAGTGCGGCAAATTGCTGCTCTAACTGCGCCAATTTGCTTTTGTAGGCGTCAGCGTTGATGCCATAACTGAAGTCGATCTTAATCGGCACGCTGTGGCTGTCGGCCTTGTCTTCCAGCAGGGTTACTTGGTCGATGTTGGCTTGCAGCAGTTGCTCGGCGCCTTCAAGGCTAAACAGATCGGCAATGGCGTGATTGATCACCGCCATTATCTGCGCCTTGCTGCGAACCTTGGTCTTGATCCGCTGTTCCGCTTGTTCCACTTGCTCTGGGGCGTGCTGGCTTAAATTAAGCTGGTGCAGCTTGGCATCCAATACCTGCTGCTTTACCAATGCCTGAACCTTTACCTCGAACAAGCCATCGTCACTGCTGCGGCTAAGCACCTTGTAGGTTTTGATGTAGCCATTGGAGGCCAGCAAGATCTGATCGCGGATCAAACGCTCTTGTTCAATTTGGGTGTCGCTGTCCACCACCACGCCAACGTAATGCTGGATGGCGTTTTGCAGTGCGTTGCTAAGCGCTTCGCTGCTGCTGGCGCCAATGCCGCTGGCAATAACCTGCTGGGTGTCGGCTTTGGTTGGCTGCGGCGTTGTTGTGCTGCTGCAACCGCTAAGCAGTAGCAGCACAAAAATCAGAAGGGATCTCATGGTTGGGCATCCAAAATGGGTAAAACAATGGCGACGCGATAGCCACCGTCTACGGGCCAGCGCCGCTGTTGTTGTTGATTCAGCACACCACGGCTGTGAGCGCGAATGCGGCTGGTTAGCTGACCATTTAAGGCCACATCGCGGCTGTGCAGTTGCTCGCCGTGAATAAAGCGGTTAAGCGCCGCCAGTGCTTGCGCTCGCGCCACCTTGATGGCGTTGATCTTGGCTCGGGCGCTGTCGTTATTTAGCTCGGCGTCCCCAACGGCCACCACAAATTGCTGCTGTTTATGGGTGATCAGCTGAGCTTGATTCAGCAGCGGCAGAGTGTGCAACCGCTCGACTAAGGTCGCGGCGCTCGCATTGACGCTCACCAGCAGCAGCAACACGACAAGTCGATTCATCGCGATTTCAACTGTTGGTAGTAACGTTTGGCCAACGCGCTCTCGCCGCGGCGCAATGCTTGGCGATAGTAATCGAGCAACTGCGGGTGGCTGAAAGCGTTGATCTCGGCCTCATCAATGGGCAAAGGCTCAAGGGCGTGGGCACAATCCACTTCAGTTACCCCGCTTAGGGGGACGACCGACACCAACCCATGGGCGGGCTGCTGTGGCGGATGGCGTAAGCCGCGCAGCTGCAAGCAGCGCCCTTCTTGGGGGGAAAGATGCTGCTGCAAAAGCCGCAGGGTGGCAAAGCGCAACCGTTTGGCGCGCGCTGCGGCAGAGCCAGCCTCATCGGTTAACTGGGCACGAATGCGGAAGTGCGGCACCCCGTCGAGGCCGATCTGGGTAACGGCGCTGGGTGTTGCGGCCGCAGAGCAACTTACTGCGGCCAGCCACAGCCAGTTAGAAGTTTTCATACATCTCGCTGGTACGCACTTCACGTTGGCCTTTGCTTTTACTCTCGTTCTTGCTGTTCTCGGTTTTGCTGTCGGGCTGAGTTGGTAAACGCTGACCGTCAGCAATGCCTTGATTGATCATCTGGCCAAGACCGGCGGCGGCGTTGATGGTTTGCTGCTTAATGCCAATGGTCACCCGCACGTATTTTTCGTCGCTGCGGATATCTTCCATCAAGACCACCACACCGCTAAGCAGGGCGTCGGATTCGGTGCTGATCGATTCAATTTGGGTACGCAGGATCTCACGGCTGGCTACGTCGTCGACGACAGCGGTGTTGGTGATCTCGTCTTGGCTGTCTTTGGTGGTCACTCGCTCTTTCAGAAAGCGGCTGATGTGGCCTTTGGCGCGCATGATCGCCAGTTTCAGTGCTTGGCGTTGATCGGTGCGATCGCCAAACAGTAAGTCCGCTTCGCCCACGGCCAAAATGGCGCGAATGGTGCCTTGCTCGGTAAAGCGGATCTGCACCCCTGTCGGGGCATCGGTGTAGCTTGGCGCTTGCGCCAGTGGGTCGGCACGGTTTGCCACGTCGTTGTTCGTCGCTGCAGTGGTTTCGGCAGCACTGCCCAGCAATGGCAATAGGCATAAAGTGGCGGTAAGGAAACGTTTGAACAACATCACGGCGCTCGGTATTGGGGAAAATGGAGCGGCATTATAGGAACCTGCTGGCGATAAAGACAGCAAATTGGTGTGCTTTTTCAATCAATCTCAAAGGGTTTCTGTGGACGTGAACTGAGGGTTGTTGCGGGGTTGCTCTGGTGTGATAAATGGCCAGCAACGTTGTAACCAAAACGGGCTTAGCAAGAAATGCTAAGCCCGTTTTGGTTGCAATGAAAAGCCGTAGCAGCGTTAAGGTTAGCCGACACTCGGCAACAACTTGGCGGGCATCGCTTGGTTGTAGATGGCGGATTGGATCAGCTGCTGGGCGGCTTCAATGTCTGGGGCGAAGTAGCGGTCTTTGTCGTAGAACGGCACGATGGCGCGAAGCTTGGCTTTGGCTTGCTCCAGAGGGGCGCTGCTGGTGTTGGGGGCGAGGAAATCCAACCCTTGGCAGGCGGCCAACAGCTCGACCGCCAGCACTCCGGCGGTGTTGTCGCTCATCTCGCGCAGGCGACGGGCAGCAAAGGTGGCCATCGACACGTGATCTTCTTGGTTGGCGGAGGTGGGCAGGCTGTCGACCGACGCTGGATGGGCCAAGCTTTTGTTTTCGCTGGCTAAGGCGGCGGAGGTGACTTGGGCGATCATAAAGCCGGAATTAACCCCACCGTTGTCTACCAAGAACGGCGGCAAGCCGGTCATGGCGCTGTCGATCAGCAGTGCCATCCGTCGCTCCGACAAGGCGCCAATCTCGGCGATGGCCAAGGCCAGATTATCGGCGGCCATCGCCACCGGTTCGGCGTGGAAGTTACCGCCAGAAACAATGTCGTTGTCGTCGGCAAACACCAGCGGGTTATCCGAGACGCAGTTGGCTTCCACCAACAGCACCTTAGCCGCGCTGCGGATCTGCTCTAGGCAGGCGCCCATTACCTGCGGTTGGCAGCGCAGCGAGTAGGGATCTTGCACCTTGGCACAACCAACGTGGCTGTTGCCAATGGTGCTGTTGTCGGTCAGCAGATGGCGGTACGCGGCGGCGGCATCAATTTGGGTTTGGTGGCCGCGTACTTGGTGGATGCGGGCATCAAACGGGCGGCGCGATCCCTTGGCGGCGTCCACCGATAAGCTGCCGCTGACGGTGGCGGCGGCGTAGAGATCTTCGGCGGCAAACAGCCCCTGCAGGGCAAAGGCGGTAGAGGCTTGGGTGCCGTTCAGCAACGCTAAGCCCTCTTTCGGGGCTAAGGCGATCGGCGCCAAGTTAACCAACTTCAAGGCCGCGGCGGCGGGGATCACCTCGCCATTGTGGCGGGCAAACCCTTCGCCCAGCAGCAGGGTGCTCATGTGGGCTAAGGGCGCTAAGTCGCCAGAGGCCCCAACCGAGCCTTTTTCCGGCACGCAGGGGTAGATCTGGGCATTGAGCAGGGTGATCAGCGCGTTGATCACGCTTAAGCGGATGCCAGAATAGCCCCGCGCTAACGAGTTCACTTTCAACACCAGCATCAAGCGCACGGTGCTGTCTTGCATGTATTGGCCGATCCCAGCGGCGTGGGACAACACAATAGAACGCTGCAGCAGCTCCAGCTCTGCTTCGGCGATGCGGGTGTTGGCCAGCAAGCCAAAACCGGTGTTGATGCCATACACGGTGCGGCCTTCGCGCAGCACCCGGCTGACGGTTTCGCAGGAGGCGTTAATGGGGGCAATGGCGCTTTCGGCCAGAGTCAACGAAACAGGGTTGCGGGCGATGGCGCGCAGCTGAGCCAGCGTAAGCTGACCCGGTTGTAGGGTGACATGAAGCACAGACATAACGATCTCCGTATTGTTATCTTTTTCGCGATCTTGTGGTTGGTCGCGTTTGCTGTGGTGCGGGTGGTTCAAGGTGTTATCGCAGCCGTGCGAGTGCTGCTCGTTGCGGCGGATAAGGGCGGCGACGAGCAGTAACTCGAACGGCTGCTGTGTTAGCGGACGCGGCTTAGTCGGCCAACATCGGCAGATCCAGCCCTTGCTCGCGGGCGCACTGCTTGGCGCTGTCGTAACCGGCGTCGGCGTGACGCATCACCCCAGTGCCAGGATCGTTACGCAGCACGCGGCCAATGCGTTGGCTGGCGTCGTCGCTGCCATCGGCCACAATCACCACCCCAGAGTGCTGACTGAAGCCCATGCCGACGCCGCCGCCGTGGTGCAACGACACCCAAGTGGCGCCGCCAGCGGTGTTGAGCATGGCGTTCAACAGCGGCCAATCGGAGACCGCATCGGAGCCATCGAGCATCGCTTCGGTTTCGCGGTTGGGGCTGGCCACCGAGCCAGAGTCGAGGTGATCACGGCCAATCACCACTGGCGCGCTCAGCTCGCCATCTTTGACCATCTGGTTGAAGGCTTGGGCGATGCGGGCGCGATCTTTCAAACCAATCCAGCAGATCCGTGCGGGCAGGCCTTGGAAGGCGATGCGCTCTCGCGCCATATCCAGCCAGTTGTGCAGGTGCGGATCATCGGGGATCAGCTCTTTCACCTTGGCGTCGGTTTTGTAGATGTCTTCGGGATCGCCAGACAGCGCCACCCAGCGGAACGGGCCGATCCCTTCGCAGAACAGCGGCCGAATGTAGGCGGGCACAAACCCTGGGAAATCAAAGGCGTCTTCCACGCCCTGTTCAAACGCCATCTGCCGTATGTTGTTGCCGTAATCGGTGGTGGCGGCGCCGCGCGCTTGCAGGGTTAGCATGGCGCGCACTTGCAGCGCCATCGAGGTCTTGGCCGCTTCCACCACGGCGGCGGGCTCTTGTTCGCGCAGCTGCGCGGCCTGCGCGAGCGTCCAGCCTTGGGGCAGGTAACCGTTCAGCGGATCGTGGGCGCTGGTTTGGTCGGTGACCACGTCTGGGGTGATGTTGCGCGCCACCATTTCTGGGAACACGTCCGCGCAGTTGCCGAGCAAGCCAACCGAGACGGTGTCACCGGCGGCGTGGGCGGCGTCGATCATCGCCAGCGCTTCATCAAGGCTGTGGGCTTTTTTATCCACATAGCGGGTGCGTAAGCGAAAATCGATGCGGCTTTCGTCGCATTCGACCGCGATGCAAGAGTAGCCCGCCATGGTCGCGGCCAACGGCTGCGCGCCGCCCATGCCGCCTAAGCCACCGGTCAGTACCCAGCGGCCAGTGGCGTTGCCATCAAAGTGTTTTTTGGCCATGGCGACAAAAGTTTCGTAGGTGCCTTGCACAATCCCTTGGGTGCCGATGTAGATCCACGATCCCGCCGTCATCTGGCCGTACATCATCAGCCCCTGCTTATCGAGCTGATTAAAGTGCTCCCAGTTGGCCCAGTGCGGCACCAAGTTGGAGTTGGCGATCAGCACCCGTGGCGCGTTGGCGTGGGTTTCAAACACCCCCACCGGCTTGCCGGATTGCACCAACAACGTTTGGTTGTCTTGCAGTCGCTTTAACACCTCGATGATGGTGTCGTAACACTGCCAATCGCGGGCGGCGCGGCCAATGCCGCCATACACCACCAGCGCCTGTGGGTTTTCGGCCACCTCGGCGTCGAGGTTGTTTTGCAGCATTCGCATGGCGGCTTCGGTCAGCCAGCTTTGGCAGCTGAGCTCGGTGCCGGTGTCGGCTTTAATGTGGCGGCTTGGATCATGACGTAGGCTCATGAGTGCTCTCTCTGGTTGTCGTTATTCATTGAAATCAAGCTGGGCGCCCAGCCGATAACGGTGGCCGGGGTAGATCAAATTGGCTTGGCTGATGATGCCGTTACGGCTGCTGCTGCGGCGTTGGATCTGCAAACAGGGGCAGCCGGTTTCAATTTGCAACGGCGCGGCTTGGCTGGGGCTGGCGCCGATGGCGGCGACAACGTGTTGCGCCGCCGTGAGTGGCGCAACCTGACACAAATATTCGTGCGAGGTTTGCTGGCTAAAGTCTTGGTCTAGGTAATCTGGCACCAAGTGGGCGTTCACTAACCGCCGCTCAAGCTGCACTGGTATGTCGTTCTCTAAATGCACAATCAATGACAAAAACAGCGGCGCGTCTGGCTCAACCGCCAGGGCAACGCTGGCGGCTAAGTCGGCGGCTTGGCACTGCAGCTGCAGCACTTGGCAGTGCCAGCGATGGCCGCGATTGCGGATCTCATCGGCGATGTTTTGGATCGCCAACATCGGCGTTTGCGCCCGCAGATCGGCGACAAAAGTGCCCTTGCCTTGAGTTCGCACCAGCACCCCTTGTTCCACCAATTCACTGACCGCACGGCGGGCGGTCATGCGGCTAACGGCAAACTGTTGCGCCAGCTCGTTTTCCGATGGGATCGCTTGGTGTTGTGGCCACAGACCTTGCTCTACCTGTTGGTAGATGTGCTGTTTGATCTGCTCAAAGCGCGGAAGCGACATAACGGCAGTGTTGCCTTGTTGTTAATTGATGGTTATTAAATTGGCACATGGAGGTTGTATATACAAGCTGTCGATTTTATTCTGGGCTGAGCCGCCTTTGGCCTTACTTCGATGTTGCCCAAGCGCAACGTCCGCGTGAACTGCCCGCGTGAAGTGCCCAAGGCAAACCGCCGCGTCAGCCATCAATGAGGCAGCACAAGATGAGAAACCACCATGAATAGAGCCGCTCCAGTTCGCTGGGATCGACTGATCCGCAATGTCCATCTGGCCACCTTCGAGCCCGCGCAGCACGGCAGCCAAGATCCTCAGTTCGATCCCGATTACGGCGTGGTGCGCGATGGCGCCATCGCCATTGCTGGCGGTCGCATCGCCTGGTTAGGCGCCGAGGCGCAGCTGCCGCCCAACGCCAGCGCAGCCGAAGAGGTGGACGGCCAAGGCCAGTGGCTGCTGCCGGGGCTGATTGATTGCCACACCCACTTGGTGTTTGGCGGCAATCGGGCCGAGGAGTTTGAACAGCGGCTGCAAGGGGTCAGTTACGCCGACATCGCCCGCGCTGGCGGCGGCATCAACAGCACCGTGCGCGCCACCCGCGCGACGGGTGTGGATGCCTTGGTGGCGCAGGCGCGGCCACGGCTGCAGGCGTTGCTGGCGGAAGGGGTAACGGGGATTGAGATTAAATCCGGCTATGGGCTGGATCTGGCCAGCGAACGGCAGATGCTGCAAGCGGCCAGTCGCTTGGGCGCAGAGTTTGGCATCAAGCTGCAACGCACCTTTTTAGGGGCGCACGCCTTGCCGCCACAGTATCAAGATAACGCCGACGGCTACGTGGATGAGCTGTGCCAAACCATGCTGCCCAGCTTAGCCGCCGAAGGGTTAGTGGATGCGGTGGACGGCTTTTGCGAATCCATCGCCTTTTCGACGGCGCAGATGGAGCGAGTGTTTGCTTGCGCCAACGCCTTGGGCTTGCCGGTGAAGCTGCACGCGGAGCAACTGACCAACCAAGGCGGCGCGGCGTTGGTGGCGCGCCACGGCGGCTTATCGGCGGATCATCTGGAATATCTGGATGCCGCGGGCATTGCCGCGATGGCGGCCGCGGGCACCACCGCGGTGTTGTTGCCCGGCGCGTATTATTTCCTGCGGGAAACCAAGCAGCCGCCGCTGCAGGCGCTGCAACAGGCTGGGGTGCCGATTGCGCTGGCCAGCGACGCCAACCCCGGATCCTCGCCGCTGTTTTCGCTGCAATTGATGCTGAACTTTGCCTGCACCTTGTGGGGCATGACCCCAGCGCAGGCGCTGACGGCGGTGACGCGTAACGGCGCTCTGGCGCTGGGCTGGCAAGATCACTGCGGCACTTTGGCGCGGGGCAAACGGGCGGATCTGGTGTTATGGCCGCTGCAAACGCCGGCGGAGCTGGCGTATCAGTTTGGCGGGATCCGCCCCAGCCAGATCTGGATTGAAGGCCAACCACAGCAGGTGCAATCATGAGCCACGCGGACCGTGTGACCGAGTTACTGCGGGCCGAGCAGCCCCTGACGTGGGTGAACGAGCGTGCTGATGAACAGCGGCTCGGCCAATGCATCCCCCATTGGCAGGGGCAGCGGCCCGTGGTGGAGCAACTGCAGCAGTGGGCACAGGCTGGGCTGCGATTTGTGTTGCTGGGGGTGCCGGAAGACATTGGCCCCCGAGCCAACTTGGGCCAAGGCGGTGCCGATGGCGGCTGGGCTGCCTGCTTAGGGCGGCTGCTGAATCTGCAATGGCACCCGCAGTTGCCCAGTAAACAACTGGCGCTGTTGGGGCGGTTACAGGTTGAGGATCTGCAGCAGCAAGCGGCCAGTTTGGATCTCAGCCAAGCGCCGCAGTTGCAGCAGTTACGGCAGCTGGTGGCGCAGCTGGATGAACGCTTACAGGCGCTGCTGACGCCAATCTTTGCCGCTGGCTTGACTCCGATTGTGATTGGCGGGGGCCACAACAACGCGCTGCCGTTGATCCGCGCTTATCAGCAAGCCAAAGGCGAAGCGGCGCGAGTGATCAACTTGGATCCCCATGCCGATACGCGCCCGTGTGAAGGGCGCCACAGCGGCAACCCCTTTGGCTACGCCTTGGCCGAGCAAGCCTTGGCGCGCTACGCGTTGGTGGGGATGAACCCCTATAAAAACTCGGCCGCCACGCTGGCGGTCTTTGCCCAACAACACTGCCGTGCTTTTGCCGGGGCGCTGTCGCCGCAGCGGTTAGCGCAAGATACCGAGCAAGCGTTGCAGTGGCTGGCCGCCCCCAAAGCGCCGGTTGGGCTGGAGTTGGATCTTGACGCCATTGCGATGATGCCCAGCAGTGCCCAAACCCCGTGGGGGGTAAGCCTAAGCCAAGCCCAGCAGTATTTGGCGCAGGTGAGCACCCGGCAAACGGTGCAGTGGCTGCATCTGGCCGAAGGCGCGCCCGCCTGCCACCCCAACGGCAGCGCCGCCGGCAACGCCATTGTGGGCGACAGTTTAGCGGCGTTGCTGCTGACCGTGCTGCACCACAGCGCTTGGGCGCAGCCACTGCGACATGACCCACAGCAAAACCGATAACAGCTAAGCCGATAACAGCTAAGCCGATAACAACAAAGCCCCGTATGGATAATACGGGGCTTTTTGATGGCGGCTGCACGGCCATGGCACAGCGCCAGCCGCCGCAACCACGCAGGTTCTGGCGCGCGGATTCTGGCGTGGCTCAGGGCGCTTGGCTTACCTTATGGCCTTTGGCGGCGCGCATCTCGGCGGCTTTCTCTTTGATCTCTTGCAGATCCCGCACCATCTCGCTCCAGCCGTACCACAGCGCGTAGTCTGGATTAGCGTGGAAGGCACCTTGGAAGCCGCGCATGCGGTGCTTTAGGTGCATCTCGAACAGGGTTTGTTCGATGGCGGTGGGGGCGTCTTGGAAGGTCAGCAGATCCGGAAACGGCATGGCGTAGTTGGCGGGTTTAGGGATGATCCCATCTTGATACAAGCCCGCGATGATGCGGATCCCCTCGGCCAGCAGGTGGTCGAGATCGCGGATCAGCTTATCGGCATTATCCAGCTCGTTTTGGGCGAAGTTGGCGCTGTGGCAATCGCCGCAGACCTTCAGCATCTTGTTGCGCTCGCGGTCGAAATCCGCTTTGGTTAAGCGCGCCACATCGGCGGCTTTCACCACCTCTAAGCGCGGCGTTGGCTTGCCGTCCATGTCCAGCACCCCAAGGGCCTGCAAGATGGTGATCTGATCCGCTTTCCATTGGGGATCCTCCGACAGCGGCAGTCGCACCGCCAAAAAGCCCCAAGCGGTACGCACTTCATGATCGCCATCGACCATGTGGCAGGTTTGGCAGGTTGGGGCGGGGGTATCAGCAGGCAAGGTGCCATTTTGCTTTAACAGATAGCGCACCCCGTGCTTCGAGCTGGACCACATCTCCCACTGCGGGTGATCAAAGCCCATGTGACAGGTTTGGCAAGCTTGCGGTTGCTGCGCCTCTTTCACCGAGAAGGTGTGGCGGGTGTGGCAGGCATCGCAGCTGGCTTGGCCAAACTTGCTGCCGGCGGCTTTCAGATCGGCGATCTCCGCTTCCCCTTTTAGCCCCAGCTTGTGGCAACCGGTACAGCCTTTTAAGCCTTGATTCAGTGCCATCGGTTGGGCGTGGGTGGTGGGCATCGCTTTTACCGCCGCCCAAGCCAGCGCGTGTTTGCCCTTGGCGAACTGTTCAAACCGTTCGCTGTGGCACGCGGCGCACGTTTCGGCGGTGATGGTCAGCAGCTTATCCACATCGGCGGCAGAGCTGTGCTCGTCGCCGTGGCAGGTGTCGCAACTGATGTCGGCGTCATGGTGTTTACTCAGTTGCCAATCTTTGACCACGTTGGGGGTTTCTTTGCTGTGGCAGTCTACGCAGCTATCCGCAAGCGCAATGGGGCTTGCGAGTAATAGCGTTAACAGCGGCACTAGGGCTTTCATCGCTATAACCTTATTAAAGTTAGGGACAACGATTTAGCATAGCTGCTCTGCCTGAAAGCTCCTGCCCACGAACCGGACTTTTCTCGAAGCCGCTCACTTGGCTGGAATTATTGTTGTGGCTGCGCTGAAGTGATCAGTCAGCAACAGCGGCGCTGTCGCGCTCGGCGGCGTTGGTCTCTGGCGGCCGTGGGCTCAGCCACTGTTGCTCAAATTGCGCGGCGGGCTGAGGGCGAGCAAACAGGAAGCCTTGCAGCAGCTGACACTGCTTTTGCTGCAACGCCAGACATTCCGCTTCGGTTTCGACCCCTTCGGCCACCACGGTTAACCCCCGCTGCTGGGCTAAGCCCATGATCACATCAACGATGGCGGCGTTGTCTGGGTTGCGGTGTAAGTGCGTGACAAACGCCCGATCGATTTTGAGGGTATCGATGGGCAGTTGCTGTAAGTACGACAGCGACGAGTAGCCGGTGCCAAAATCGTCCAGCGCCAACGACACCCCAAGGGCTTTTAAGCGCGCCATGGTGTGGATCACGCGGTTGGGATCGGTGGCGGCGATCTCTTCGGTGATCTCCAACTCCAGTAAGCAAGCGGGGATCTGGTGCTGATGAATGGCGCTGGCCACCAGTTCACAGAAGTTGTCTTGTTGAAACTGCTGCACCGATACGTTAATGGCGATGGGGCAGGGCGGTCGCCCTTGTTGTTGCCACTGCGCCAGCTGCCAACAGGCGTGCTGCAACACCCAGGTGCCAATCGGCACGATCAGCCCGCTTTGTTCGGCCACCGGAATAAACAGCCCCGGCGAGACCAGCTGTTCGTTGTGGCGCCAGCGGATCAGCGCTTCGGCACTGGCCAGCTGGCGGTCATCGCTGCGTACTTTCGCTTGGTAGTGCAGTTCAAATTGCTGTTGCGCTAAGGCGTGGCGCAGGCCACTTTCGGTGGCCAGCCACTGCTGCGATGCCTTAATCAGTTCGCTGTCGTAGATGCGCTGTTCGGCGCCGGCGTTGCTGGCGGCTTGCAGCGCCGCATCGGCGTTACGCAACAGCTGATCCGGCTTGCTGCCATCGGCGGGAAAGTGGGTGATCCCTAAGATCAGGCGCAGGTTCAGCGAGCGTTGCTCGATGCAAAAGGGGGTGGCGCTGATCCGCTGTAACTGCTGCAGTAACGGCTGCAACTGCTGCTGTTGTTGTTGGCACAGCAGCGCCCAGCTGTCGTCGTTAATGCGGTACAGCTTGGCTTGCACTTGCTGGCGCAGCAGCTGGCTTTGCAGCCAATCGGTGAGGGTGTGCATGACCTTGCTGCTGAAGCTGTGGCCGTAGCTGGCGCTTAACATGGCGTGCCGATCCAGTTTCAGTAACACCAAGGCGCCTTGGTGGTGCTGTGGCAGTTGCTGAATCAGGGCACGGCGGTTGGGCAGTTGGGTGTCGCTGTCGAAATAGGCCAGCCGGAACAGCTGATCACGATCTTTTAAGCGGCCATACAGCGCGAATAACACAAAGCTGGCGACCACCATCATCACCAGAGAAAACACAATCAACTTCCAAGTGAGGGTTTCCACTTTGGTGAGCGCCGCTTGCGAGTTGGCGCGGCTGCGGGTGTGGATCTGGCGTTGCCATTGATCCAGCTGTTGCTGCACGCCATTGGCGGCAAACTGGGCGTCGGCCAGATGCAGGCGCAGGCTATCCCAGCTGCGCTCTGGGCGTTGCATTTCGGTGCTGAACCGGCCAGCAAAGCGTTGGTACTGCTGCAGGGCGTTACTTAAGGTGGCGATCTCGATTCGGGCTAACCCCAGTTGTTGCAGCCGCTGCAGTTGCTCGCTGATCTGCTGTTGCCGTTGGTTGGCGTTATCGGCATAGCGGCTGCCATCGGTGGTGGCGTAGTAGAGATACAGCTGATTTAGCTGGCTGTCGAGGGCGCGCTGTAAGGCGCTGATGCTTTCAAGTTCGGGAATATGACGTTGCACCAGCTGG
Organism: uncultured Ferrimonas sp.; assembly: GCF_947489035.1. Taxonomy (GTDB): domain Bacteria; phylum Pseudomonadota; class Gammaproteobacteria; order Enterobacterales; family Shewanellaceae; genus Ferrimonas. The sequence continues at coordinate 25,453 of NZ_CANLCI010000022.1, forward strand.
TGCGAATCCTGCTTCACCATTAAGCCGGTGCTGATGCTGCTCCAGCTGATGGCGGCCATGATGGTGGCGACAAAAATAAAGGCGATAAAGAGGCCGCGAACGATCTGGTTTGAAGGCAGGGTCATAGCCATTCCATTTGTATTTCAATTCGCTATCGGTGACGAGGAGCGGGGCTTGGCAATAGACCGTGGTAACGTTAAAAAAATTTCACTTTAAATGAAAAAACTCACCTTGGGGGGATCAAGGTGAGTCAGATAAAGCGGCTGAGCTTACCGCAGCACTTTGCTTAAAAAGGCTTGGGTACGGGCGTGTTGTGGCGCATCAAACAGCTGGGCGGGTTTGGCGTTTTCCACGATTTCGCCGCCATCAATAAAGATCACCCGATCGGAGATCTCGCGAGCAAAGCCCATTTCGTGGGTTACCACCACCATGGTCATCCCCTGTTGCGCCAGATCCTTCATCACATCCAGTACGTCGCCAACCATCTCGGGATCCAGGGCTGAGGTGGGCTCGTCAAACAGCATCATGTCCGGTTGCATCGCCAGCGCCCGCGCAATCGCCACCCGCTGCTTTTGGCCGCCAGAGAGGCTGTTTGGGTACACTTCGGCTTTGTCGGCCAAGCCCACCTGCTTTAGCAACTTCAGCGCTTCGGCATCGGCTTGCGCTTGGCTCATTAGCTTCAGTTTTACCGGCGCTAAGGTGATGTTCTGCTTGACGGTTTTATGGGGAAACAGATTGAAGTTCTGAAACACCATGCCAACGTTCTGGCGCAGCTTATCAACGCAGGCGCCTTTGGCGGTGATCGATTCCCCTTCAATGATGATGTCGCCGCTGCTGGGTTGCTCCAGCAGGTTGAGGCAGCGTAAAAAGGTGCTTTTGCCCGAACCCGACGGCCCAATTACGCTGACCACTTCCCCTGCTTTAATGTGTTCGCTGATGCCATTGAGCACTTTGTTGCTGCCGTAGCTTTTGTGGAGGTTATTAATTTTAATCACTTTGTTTTAGCCTCTTTTCGAACTTAGACAGCATAAAGGTGAAGCTGTAGGTCAGTACTAGGTAGATCGCGGCACAGGTAAACAGCGGGATAACGTCTTCAAAGGTGCGGCTACGGATGATCTCGCCAGCCCGCATCAGATCCACCCCACCGATAAAGCCGATCACCGCGGTCTCTTTCAGCAACACGATAAATTCGTTGCCAAGGGCGGGCAGGATGTTCTTCACCGCCTGCGGCAGGATCACCTCTTTTAAGGTTTGGCTTTCCGATAGCCCCAGCGACCGTGCGGCTTCGGTTTGGCCCTTATCCACCGCTTGAATGCCGGCGCGGATAATTTCGCTGATGTAGGCGCCACTGTTGATGGAGAAGGCGATGATCGCCGCGCCCACTTTGTCGATGTCGAACGACGCCAACACGATGAAGTAGAGGATCACCAGCTGGATCACCACGGGGGTGCCGCGGATGATGCCAACGTACAGATCCGCGGGCCATTTCAGATACCACTTGCCGGACATCTTCAGCAAGGTGGCGCCCACCCCAAGGATGGAGCCAAAGACAGTGGCTGCGAAGGTCACCAGCAAGGTGACCTTTAAGCCTTCGAGGATCAGCAATCCGCCAATCAAACCATCGCTGCCGATGGGGGTAAACAGGGAGTCGATCAGCGCTTGCATAATGGTTACTTCATGTAGGTGTTAAGCAGGGTGGTGTAGCTGCCGTTGCTTTGCATGGTTTGCAGCGTGGTGTTGATCTGCGCCACCAGTTCGGCGTTGTCTTTGGCGACCGCGAAGCCGTAATACTCGGGTTCAAACTCCATGGTGTGCAGCTGCAACTGGGGTTTCTTGGCGATCAGGTTGCTGGCGGGTTGGCTATCAAACAGCACCGCATCCACTTTGCCGTTGCTCAGCTCCATCACCGCTTCAAAGCCGGTGTTAAAGGCGGCAACGTGGCTGCCCAGCTCGGTGGCCATGCCGTCACCGGTTGAGCCCAGCTGCACGGCAACCTTCTTGCCGGTTAAATCGGTGCTGGTGCTGATGCCGTGGTAATCCGCTTGGGTGATCACCACTTGGGTGGCTTCGTAGTAAGGCGCAGAGAAGGCCACGCTTTTTTGCCGCTCTGGGGTGATGGTCATGCCGGCGGCGATCATGTCAATTTTGCCGGCGTTTAGGGCAACAATCAGTGAATCAAACTTCATGTCTTTCACCACCAGCTCTTTGCCCGCGTCGGCGGCAATTTGCTTAGCGAGATCGATATCAAAACCGATGATGTCGCTGCCGCTGGCGCCGCCAACGTATTCAAACGGAGGGAAGGTGGCGTTGGTGCCGACAATCAGTTGTTGCTTGTCGGTGGTTTGATTGCAGCCACTTAGGGCGATTAAGGAGAAGCTTACGGCGGCGATGGTCTTTTTCATGGGGATTCTCTGTCATGGCAGTACGTCGTTGTTGCAGCGAACTATAAGCCACAGCGAAAAACTCAGTCAATAGTTATTCGTTAATTTTGTTGTTTTATTCATTTTTGTAAATTGAAGTGACGATGAATTCAGTTTTGGGGCACTAGCGAAATAGCACGAAATGTTGTGATTTTGTTGCAGCCAAACGGCGCTGGCACAATGGCTTTTATGGGGCGTTAGGTTACTTGTTCTCCATAAGTAGCGGCTTGTTTTGCCCGTCAGCGCTGGCTTTGCGCTGATCTGGTGGCGATTGGGCTAACGCGGCTGTGGCCGCCTTGGCCCTGCCCGCCGCGGGATGGCGGTTGATGATTGAGTTCACTGCCGACTGGGTTTACATTGCGGCAACATTGGTCGGGGTGTTGATTGCATCAATATGCATTTTGTTGGCGCGCTGCTGCAAGGGCGGCGCTGAGCCGGATCGACGCCGACATCAGAGTTCGGTCAATAGATCGGTCAAGAGATCGGCAAAGGGGGTGATCGCCGCGAGTGGCCAAACCGGCAGGGCAGATCGGCTGAGCAGCGAGCGCAGCAACAGGGCAGGGGACAATCGGCGGAAACAAAAACAGCGCCACATTGGGCGCTGTTGGTTCGCGGGGGAAGCCGCAGCGAGGCAACCTCAGTTGGCCATCACCACTTTATTTCGCCCAGTCAGTTTGGCTTCGTACAGGGCTTTATCGGCCTCTGACAGCGCATCTTTCGACGGCTTATCGAACTCAAACTGCACCCCACCGATGCTGATGGAGACGCTGATCTGGTGATGCTCGGTTTGGATGGGAGTAGCACAAATCGATTCGCGCAGGCGGTTTAGCACCGATACGCTGGCGCTGCCTGGCAGGTTGGGCAGCAGCAGCGCAAACTCCTCTCCGCCAAAACGGCAGAGGGTGTCGGAGGAGCGCAAACAGGTTTGAATGCGGTTGCCAATCTCGATCAGCACTTCATCACCGGCGGGGTGGCCGTAGGTGTCGTTAACGTCTTTAAATTTATCAACGTCGAAAATCGCCACCACCATCGGCCAGTCGTAGCGTTTACAACGGGCGATGTCGTGGTTTAACTGCTCGAAGAAGTAACGGCGGTTGTAGAGGCCGGTCATCTCGTCGCGGTTGCTGGACTCTTCAAATTCCAGTGCTTGTTCGGTGGCGTCTTCCAGCATCTTCTGTGCCATCGCCATTTCGGTGACGTCATGAACCGACACACACACGCCCTGCACCACCCCTTTGGTGTCGCGCAGGGGCCACATGGCGCAGTTTTGGTACATGTGATCAACATCGCCAACACTGTATTGGCTGCTGGGAAAGTGCAGCAGGTAAGGACGCTGAGTCCAGTTGGTGTAGGACTGGTTGCCCAGCACCATCACCGAGCGCACTTTTTTGGCGAACCAGCCCTCTTTTAGCTCTGGAAAGAAACGCGGCAAGCTTTGATTCAGCACTTCGCTGGCCTTGAGCTTGCTGTGTACTTCCATAAAGCGGTTCCAGAAGATCACATTTAAGCGGCGATCCACCGCAAATACGCCAGCGGTCGACATCGATTCCAATACGTTGGAAAAATCGAATTCGCTACTGTCGCTGTGATCCTCAGGGCCGGATTCAAATGGGGTCATGCCATCAATGCTCGCAATGAGGAGATCAAGTGCTGCAGCCCTTCTGGGCGCAAAGAGATGATGTTGTCGCAGTGGACGCCTTTCTCTTCAATTTCGAGCTTGATGTCGATCAGCAACACCTGATCGCTGGAGGTGTCGAGCAAACGGTTGGCGTCGACTAACTCGCTGCGGGTTTCAAACTCCACCAGCACCGGTTGCGCCAAGTGCACGTCCAGTTGCATCGCTTCGGATAAACCCGATAACGAGGCACTGTTGATGACGTTGGTCAGCTCGTTGAAGATCTCTTTTTGGATCGCCTGAGACTTCGCGTCTTCGTCGTCGTAACCGAGGTATTCCATCAGGGCGTTGATGGCGCTGCCACCAAACAGCAGCGAGGAGCGGCCTAACATCTGCCCCATAAACTCTTGCTGCACGATGTTAACGGGATCCGACTTGCGGCCAAACTGCTGCACCAAGTTGGTGACGGTGCTTTGATTGCCAAATTCAACTTGTGGCACGGACAGTTTTACTTTGCTCTCAAACACTTCTGACAGCTTAGCGCCAGCGCGGCCCATGCCAATGTTGGTGAGTTCACGCAGAGCGTCAAGTTCGTCCGCGGACAGTTGATATTGGTTCATTACAGCGCACCTTCCTGGCGTAGCATGGTTTCAAGTTGTTCGGCAGTGATTGGCTTAGGGATAAAGCCCTTAGCGCCCAACTCCAGTGCTTCTTGCTGAACACCGTGTTGGATGTCAGCAGAGATCACGAAGATGGTGGCAGCGTAGTGACGTTGCTGCAATTGCTTTAATACCTCGATGCCATCCACTTCGGGCATGGTTAGATCAAGGAAAACAAAATCAAACTGTTGCTGCTGGCATTGATCCAGCGCACTTTGCCCACCGTCGGCTTCAGAGATTTCGACGTTCCAGCCCGCAGGAATGGCATGCTTGATCATGCGGCGGGAGAACGACGAGTCGTCGACAATAAGTAGACTGTGAGACATTACAGATCCTAATGGTAAAGATTGGATGTTAACCGAGTCATGATATGAAAAATTGGCCAGCACTGTAATAAAAAGACCTCACTAATGAGAGTTGAACGACATTTTAAAGGTCTTTTTTTGTGCGCGTGGGCGCTGCCACTCAATTTGATGCATCTGACATGCACAATTAGGTGAATACTGGCCAAAACGGCCCCAGTGCCGAACAATAAACCAGCACTGGGGCACCCATTCATCTTAGATCAGCTTTTTTTACGGTGTTTAATGCCGAGGCCACGAACGAAGTTACGCAGTAACTGATCGCCACACACTTGGTAGTTGCGATGATCCGGCTTGCGGAACAGCGCCGACAACTCTGACTTGGTCAGGCGGAAGTTAGACAACGCTAAGATCTCGACAATGTCGGTGTCTTTTAACTCTAGTGCGATACGCAACTTACGCAGGATGTCGTTGTTGCTCATCCGTTGTTTGCCGGTCAGCAGTTTTGGCTCGCGGCCCTCTTGCACGCCACGGAACTTGATGATCAGCCCATCCAAAAAGGCCGATAAGGTCCGGTCGCGACACGCCACAAAACCCGCTTCTTCTTCTTTCTTCAGCAGGTGATCCAGCTCTTCTTTAGTGATCGGGTAATTCATCAGTGCGAACACCGCGATCACATCCGGGTTGTTAAAGTTCAGGGCGTAGCGCAGTTGGCGCAGCAGATCGTTTTGCAGCAGCATGGGGCGTCTCAAATTATCAAATTGGCGCAATTGTAATGAAAACTGCGCCACCGTGCCGGACTAAATAGCACAAACTCGATAATGAATATGCTCTAACCGTGATTACTGTGAGTACTGAGCGCGGTGAGCGCCTGTTGTAGCGTGGCGAAGGGCTGGCTTTGCTGCTGGCCGTAGCCCGGTAACGTGCGCGCTTTCAGCTTGGTGAGCCACGGGCTGGGCAGGGCGGTAAGAAATCGAGCCCCTAAGCGGGGGCTATACGGCCAGCCCTGTTGCGCTAACGCCTGTTGCAGTGGCGCAATCCACTGCTGCAACTGCGCGGCGCTGGCCATGGCTGGGGCGGGTGCCTGCGCTAGGGTGGCCGCTGCGCCGCGACAGGCGCTGCAATGGCCACACTGGCTGGGGGCTTCGCCGTCGCCAAAATAGCTGGCTAAGGCGTAGCTGAGGCAACTTTGGCTTTGCAGCAGCGCCAGCATCTGGGCGATGCGCGCCACTTCGCTGTGCTCTTTGTCGGCAAACTGCTGCACCAGTTGCGCCAGCACCGGTGCCAGCGCGGGCAACGGCTGCTGCACCTGATAGACCTCGGTCATCTGTTTGGTTTGCAGTTCGATCAGCCCTTGCTGTTCAAAGTAATCCAGCGCGCTAAGGGCGCGGCTGCGCTCGGCGCCGTAGCCTTGATGCAGTGCATCAAAATCCACCTGCCACCAGGTGCGGGCTTTCTGGCAGTAGGTCAGCAGCGCTTGCACAAAGGCGTGGCGCTCGCCGTTAAAGCGGTTGGCCAGCTCGGCTTCGCTCACCAGCAGCTTAAATTTCACTTCGGCGTAGTAGCTGTATTTGGCTTCAATCAATCCGGCCATCTCTAGGTACACCAACAGGGTTCGCAGCGGCAGTGGCCGCACGTTACTGCTGCCGCAAAGTTGGTTGGCCATCAGCTCCCATTGCGGCCCCGCTTGGCTGATCTCGGTCAGCACCCGTTCAATGCTGTCGGCTTCGGGGGTGTCGCCAAAGATGAAGTTTTCCAGCACCGAGCGGTTGGCTTGGTTGGCCAACACCAAACACTCAGCCCGCAACCCATCGCGACCGGCACGGCCGATCTCTTGGCTGTAGTTTTCAACGGATTTGGGCAGATCGTAATGGATAACGTGGCGGATATCGGCTTTGTCGACCCCCATGCCAAAGGCGATGGTGGCGACAATCACCGCCAGTTCACCGGCCATAAATTGCTGCTGGATCCGCATCCGCACGGGGTGATCTAAGCCGGCGTGGTAGGCGGCTGCCCGATGCCCCGCTTGGCTGAGCGCCAGCGCCACTTGCTCGGCGCTTTGCTGCTGGGTGACGTAGACAATGGCCCCTTGATCGCGGCGGCTGTCTAAGTGTTGCAACAGCGCTTGTTGCCGCTGCTCTGGCGCCACCGCTTGCACGGCCAGATCCAAGTTGGCGCGATAAAAACCGGTGGCGGTGATGCATTCCGGCGCGATGGCAAACTTGGCGGCCATGTCGTTGATCACCTTGGGGGTGGCGGTGGCGGTGAGCAACAGCACCCGTTCGATGTTTAGGTTGTGGCGGTAGTGCGGCAGCTTAAGGTAATCCGGCCGAAAGTTATGGCCCCATTCACTGATGCAGTGGGCTTCGTCCACCACCAGCAAGCTGATCGGGATCTGGCCGATGAAGTGACGAAAGCGTTCGTTCTTCAGGCGTTCGACCGAAATCATCAAAATCTTAATCTCGCCGCGGCGTACCTGCTGCATCACCTGCTGGGTTTGCTCAAACGATTGGGTTGAATCGATGGTGGCGGCGGCGATGCCTTTGCTGTGCAAAAACGCCAATTGATCCTGCATCAACGCCAGCAGCGGCGAGATCACCAAGGTTAAGTTGGGCAGCGCCAAGGCGGGCAACTGGTAACACAGGGATTTGCCCGATCCGGTAGGAAAAATAGCGGCGGCGCTGTGCCCCTGTAACAGGTGCTCGATGGTTTGTTGCTGGCCGGGGCGAAATTCGCTAAAGCCAAAGTGTTGTTGTAGCAGGGCATGGGGCATGGGGCGCTCGCGGCAAGAGGGGGCAATGGGCCACTAGTGTCGCCAGTGACTGTGGGCAGGTCAAACCGATGTGGTGTTTCGAGCCGACTGTCAACGTGCGGCGGTGGCTACGGGGGCCGTTGATGCGGCGGTTGCGGTGCGCGCGTCGCCGCGGCTGGAAGGGGTGGGCTAAGCGGCAGAGGAAATCGATTGGCTCACATCAAAAAATCCACTGAAGTGTGAGCCACTTGGCTTTATACTGCGGCTACTTTTCTGTCCGAAATTGAGATGTGTCGTGAAGAAACTGCTGATTAAAGGCTTACGGGAAGGCTTAGGCCGAGTGATTGTGTTTGGTGATTGGATCTCGCGCCCAAGTAAAGTGCGCCGTGATGTTTCTGCCCAAGCGCAGGTGGAGCAACAGTTGCAAGGGTTGAGCCTGTACCAGCTGTATGCCTGCCCATTTTGCGTTAAAACCCGCCGGGCGCTGCACCGCTTGGATCTGCCGATGGCGCTGCGCGACACCAAAGTGGGCAGCCCTCACCGTGATGAATTGGCCAGCGAAGGCGGCAAATTGATGGTGCCGTGCCTGCGGATTGAAGAAGCGGGTGAAGTGCGCTGGATGTATGAATCCGGTGACATCATCGCCTATTTAGAGCAGCGTTTTGGGGCGAAATAAGCCCGAATCCCCCAGCACGTAAAACCACGGAGAAACCACCGTTCTTACGGTGGTTTTTTGTACGGGCTGTTGAATCGCTTTTGCCTAAGCAGCACCAACCTAAGGCAAAGGGGATCCCAAAGGGAGAATCCCCCCTTTTTGCTACGAGCTAGTGTGCCGTCGCCACCGCGACCTAACCACTTGAATGCAAAGTGGCGACATCGCACCGCAGGTGCCAATGCCTTTATCACAGCAACGCCAACAGTTAACCAAGACACCGCCTTTTTGTGCGCTGAAAAAAAGTCACGGCCCTACGCCAGCTTGGGCTCAAAAATCCCGCTTTGAGTTCACGTTTTTGCGGTCTCACCCTGTGGTTAGATGGCATCAGACTTATTGGATCTGGAGCAACAGCATGTCTGAACGCATTGAAGTAACCCCGGCGCTGCAAGTGGTGCAGTTGGTGTTAGAGCACGGCCATCCGGTGGAGGATGGCGTGGAGTATCAAGGGTTTGTGGTGGATGGCGAGTGGGATGCCCACAACTTAAGCCTCAGCCGCGATAACGTCAGCTTAGATATCCGTTTTCATAATGCCTATCAGTTACGTTCGCCGAACGACGCCGCCACCCAGCGCTTTGTGGATTCCATCCAGCAGTTGTTGGCGGGCAAGGCCGTTGGCAAACTGCACTGAGGCGCGGGCTGCCCCACACGGCCATTGACTGGCTGCATCGGCTTGGCGCAGCGGTAACGTAACCGCGGGTTCGCCCTCTTCGCTTGGCAATCGCCCCGCCACTGCGGGGCGTTGTTTTCGGTGTCTGTGCCGCGCTATGCCTGCTGCTAATGCGGTGTGCGATTACGCCTGCGGCTAATCACACCTACTGTGGAGCAAACCTGTGTTTAATCGTAGGTCCCGTTAGCCGTTGTTTGGCGTAACGTGACTATGCCTGCTGCTAATGCGCTGTGCGATTACGCCTGCGGCTAATCACACCTACGTTTAAGCAAAACTACGTTTAAGCAAAACTACGTTTAATAAAATCTGCGTTTAATCGTACCCACAAAAAAGCCCCGCGAAAGCGGGGCTTGCTGCAAACTCAGGCATAACATGGGTGCGGATTGAACACCGTTAGGCTGAGCCTTTCTGCGTCGGGAAGGTTAACGGATGCGACGACGCAGACCAGCTAAGGCCAGACCCATTAAGGCCAAGAACCCAAAACTGCCTGAAGAGCTTGAGCTGCTCTCGTTGTTGACGTTTTCAGCCACGGTAACGGTTACGGTGCCGTTGACGCTGGCGCTGCCATCGGACACCACCACTGAGAAGCCGTAATCACCGGCGGCGACGTTGCTAAAGCTCAAGCTGGCTTCGCTGCCTAACTGGCCCAGATCCGGACCGGCGGTTTGACTCCAGTTGTAGCTGAGGCTGTCGCCATCAACGTCCATAACATCGGCGTTAACGGTAAAGCTTAAGCCGTTGCTGCTGGCGTTAACGTCGGCCATGGTTGGGGCGTCGTTCATTGGCGCTACGTGCAGCATAAAGCTGCGGCTGGCGGCATCACTTGGGTTGTCGATGTCGGCAACGGTGATGGTCACTTCGGTAGAGCCGTTAAAGTCTGCATCAGGGGTGATCACCACGGTGTCGCCACTGTTGTGGCCACTGATCTGGGCACTGATGTGCTCGCCAGAGACGCTGATGGTGTTGGCACTGGCTTCTTGATCAGCAAAGACAACGGTTAATGGTGCGGTGCTGCTGTCTTCGTTGATGGCGATGTCAGCAAACTGACCCAGGCTGATGTTGCCTGCTACCGCAATGGTGTGGGTCATGTCGATGCTGCCCATGCCGTCAATGTCGCTGCTGGCGTTGATGGTCAGGGTTTGACCCGACGCCGAGCTGTTGACGGTGGCCGGTACGGTAACGTTGAACTGGGAACTTTCTGGGCCAACGTAGTCGTAACACACCAGCAGATCATCGCTCAGCTTCTGATCCAAATCGTTGAAGGCGTAACCCACGCCCATGATTGGATCGTAGTTGTCGTAGCCCACTTCAATGGCGGCACGGCCTTGTACCCCAACGCTACCGCGCACGTCGCCGTTAAAGTTAAGGTTGTCGTAGGCCATCATCATTTCATATTCGCCATCGCCGAAGCGGTGGGCCATATGGAACAGCAGTTCGAAGTCGAGACGATCGCCATTGTCACCGTAGATGGTGGTGCCAGTGCTTGGATCGAAACCCTGATATGGCATGGTGCGCGCGTCATCGAATTCCACTACCACCCAACCGCTGTCGGTACTGGCGATGGAGATGCCGCTGTCCCAATCGAGTGGGGTTGCCATCACGTTACGACCAAACGGTACGCCACCCCAACCACGCTGCATCACTGCGGCGAAGTTCTCTGGCTGTACCGGCAGTGGGATCGGGTAATGCGCTGGGAAGAACACCGGCATGTCGGTGAAGGCTACGGTACCCATGCCGCGAATACGCATGAAGTCAGAGCCCGCTTGCTGGTAGTTGTTCAGCATGGCGTATTCGGTGTATTCACCGGTACGCATGGCGTCGAACGGCACTTCCAAGCCTTGGCGTTGCAGCGACGGATCATCACCGTAACTTGGGTTAATCCCAAACTCGGCCAGATCGATGTAACCGCCGGGCTCGGCTTGGCCCAGATCCGGGGAACGACACAGGGCGTCGTCGGCGCTGGTGGTGATGGTGTAGCCAGGCTCAAGATCGCCACTTTCCGACTGCACGCCGCTGATGGTCAGCACGCCGTCAACCAGTTCAACGCTGTCGACTGCCGCCGCGTGGCTTACGCTGATGTTGGCAGGATCGATCAGCAGTTGCTCGGGGATGGTGGCGCTGATGCTAAAGGCACGATCGCGACCACTGTGGTTTGGCAGCACCGTAAATTGCAGTTGCACCTGCTCGCCCGCACGCTGTTGTTCGTGAGAAGCATTGAGGCTAACGTCGTTGCTGCCGCGGATCAGATCCATCGGCACCATGCCTTGGTTGCCTGGGTTGGTGGCAGAGGTGCCTACATCCCATGCGCCAAAGTACATGTCGCCTTCGGTCATCGTCATGTCCCAGCTCAGCTCGGCTTCAATGGCGTCGCTGCCATTGCTGCTTGGCAGGCTGATGCTGATGTCGCTGGCCACTTCATCGGTGATCACGGCCAAGGCGTAAGTCAGGGTATCAACGTACTGTTCTGGCTGTTCTACCCATGGGGTTGGGTTGTAGATCAGCGCCCAGTAGTTGCCTGCGGTCGGCTGGTTCAGATTACAGTAGTTGTCGTTGAAGGCGTGGCGCGAAACACAGACGATCTCGTCGTTCGGTTCAATCACCCCATCTTCGTCCAAGTCGCGACCCACGTAGAGCAGCGCGTGGCCCGGGTACATCCCGGTTGGTTCATCAGAGAAGGTGGTGCCAAAGGAGCGCAGCACCAAACGCTGAGCGCCTTCTGGTACGGTCACCCATTCGGTGTGCACCGACTCATCCAGCATCTGTTCGGCGCTGAAGCCGGTCTCTTCTGACCACGGGTACACGCCGTCGCTGTCTTTGGGCAGGGTGACGCTTTTGATCTCAGCTTTAACGGGGGCAAACACACGCCCAAACGGGGTGTCCATCTGCGGCAAACGCAGATCTTTCACCACTTGGCTGCCGTTGTCGCGATGCACGGTGTGCACGGTTTGGGTTGGCAGTTCGTCGGCGCTAAAGCGGAACGCCATTGGGATCTGCATCTGTGGCGCGTCGCCATCGACTTGATCAATCAACAGGTGGCTGTGCAGCTCGACGTCGGAGTTACCCAGTGCATCTTGCGTTTCAATCACGTCCACGCTGAACATCACGTTCTGGGATTCACCTGCCGCTAACTCGAAGGTTTGCGGGTGAATTTGCACTTCGATCCCCGGCTGTACGTATTGCTGGGTTGGGTTACCGGCAAAGTTGTACACCTCTTGCTGAGTGATGGTGTAAGTACCGGCTTCGGTGGCGGTGAAGGTACGCAGCCACTGACACTCGTTCTTACAGCCTAAGTTCACCAGCTCTGGCACGTTCAAACGGTGCATTTCGCCGCCGTTATCTGGGTTGGCGGCCAAGAAGTTGTCGTGGGTCTCTTTCATGGTCAGCGGCGCGTCGATGGCGCTGGCCACGTTAATGCGACCGGTACCGGCGCGGTAAACCACGGCTTCGTAACGCTCATCCTTTGGCGTGTCTGGGTACAGCGCCATGGTCACTTCTGGCTCGGCAGTCATCTGCAAGGCCGCGTGCTTCTGCGCTGGGGTCCAATCCGGGCGCGCTTCGGTCAGCAGTGCCAAGGCACCGGCTACGTGCGGGCTGGCCATCGAGGTGCCGCTTAAGAAAGCGTAATCGGCTACCGTTGGGATCTCGCCTTCGGTGGCTTCAAATGGCGCTTCATCACGGTAGGCGGCGTAGATATCCACCCCCGGGGCAGTCACGCTTGGCACCAGGTGTTCTGGGTTACCCAGGCTTGGGCCACGGGAGGAGAACAGCGCCAACACGTCGGCTTGATCGGGATCGATAACGCGGTCGATGCTGGTGGCGCTGATGGTCACTTGGTGCTTACCGGTTTCGCCGTTGTTCAGCCAAGATTCCAAGCCATTCCAGTTGTTGGTCCAGTCGCCGTAGTAGGCGCCGGTGCTGATGTGGATCCCCGGTACGTCGTAGCTGTCGGTTTCGATGACGGTGCTTTCGTCGCCGGACCACTGGGTGTTGTAGAGGATAAAGCCTTCTGCGCCACCGGCGGCGGCGTTGGTGGCTTTGGCGACACGGGCGATCTCACCACGGCCACAGGCCACAATGATGTTGGCTGGGTTGCCATCAGCATCGGTGTAACCCAAATCATCAAAGGTGCCCGCGGCAAAGGGGGTCAGACACTGTTCATCGCCGTAATCGCTGGCTTTAACAATAATGCCGGTCACAGAGCTGGTGTTGATGCCACCGCCGCTGAGCTCGCTCCAGCTTGGCAGTGCACTGGCCAGAGCCGGATCGGTAATGCGGGTGTCGATGTTTACGGTACGGCCGGTGCTGGAGGCACCAACGGTTAACAACCACGGCGAAACGTTATCAATCAGGCTGAGGTATTCGGTGCCATCTTGGCCGCCGGAGTTACCCGCCGAAGCGGCAATGGCGATCCCCGCTTGGTTGGCGGATAAGAACGCCAGCTGCACCGAATCATCCCATGGGGATTTGTGATCAACGCCACCAATGGAGAAGTTAATCACATCAACGCCGTCGCTGATGCTGTCTTCAATCGCTGCCAGCATCGCTTCGCCAGGACAGCCGCCCAGCGGCAAACAGACCTGATAGGAAACGATGTTGGCGTGCGGCGCTACGCCAGACATGCGTGGGAACAGATCTTCTTTCAGTACCTTGCCATCGCCACTGGCTTCCAGCTCGGCGCCAAGGTAGTCCACATCAAACTGAACGTTACCGGCGGCAGTCGAAGCGGTGTGCGAGCCGTGGCCGTTGTAATCTTCACCAACGGCGGGGGCAATGCCAGCAAAGGTGGCGGTGATCTCTGGGTAGCTGCGTACCCCAATCAGTTTGTCGTTACACAGATCGGCGTTGGCTTCACAGTCGCCAACGTAGGTGCCTGCCCCCCACGGGTTGCTGTGGTCAAAACCATCGCCGCCAACATCCGCAAAGGCAGCGTGATCGGTGTTTACCCCAGTATCAAGAATGGCAACAACAACGCCTTCACCCTTGAATGAGGTTTGCTGAGTGGTGGTGCCGTCCCAGGCTTTGTCGGCGCTGATCAGCTGCGGGCCCACATCGGTGTGCAGCTCGTAACTGGTTGAACGCTGCACCTGCTTAACGCTGCCTAAGGTGGCGATCTGGGCCGCCTGCGCTTGGGTTAGGCTCATGCTGAAGCCGTTGAGGGCATTAACGTAGTGGCGACGCGGGGCATCGGCGCTGATCCCAGCAATGTCGCTCAGCGCTTGCTGCTGTTTGTGTTGCAAGAAGCTGCGGTACTGGCCCACGGCGTCGTGCTGGGCTTTGCCCTGCTTGTAGAGCTTGGTTTGGCCGTTGGCGCTGTTGACTGCGGCGCTGGGGCTGGTGGCGGCGATGCCGGCGATCCCACCTTGGTAGGTGGCCAGCGGCGCATCGTGCAGTTGAATGATGTAAACGTGCTCACCAACCAGATCCGGCTCCGCCACAAACTTCTTGCTGCTGTTGCCACGCACGTGCACGTTGATGCCGTCGTTGGCGGTTACGCCGTTGTTGCGCTGTTGCTGTTGCTGCCGTTGATGCTGGCGTTCCGACAGCTGTTCAGCCGAAACCTGCAAACCGTGTAGGGTGTTGAGGTTGCTATTTGGCATTACCGTTTGCGTTGCGGCAGTGGCGCCGCCCGCGTATAGGCCCGATAACACCAACCACGAGAGTTTGGATAGCTTCACGCGATCCTCCTTGATAGATATTGTTTTAGTTGTTGCCAGTTTGTTATATCGGGTTCCGCTCACCGAGTTTGTACCACTTTGTACCAACGGCAGAATCCCGCACCGGGATTGGGGTAGTTTGACCAGTACGGGCTTGGCAACGATGTAACAACTTGGTAACGTCAAAGCTAAGCACCTGAATAACTACAAGATCGGTTTGCCAAAACCGCTCAACCTAACGTGGTCGCTGTATTTATGATGTTACGTTTCACCATCCTGTTTGTTGTCGCGCTGTGGCTGTGGTCGCCGTTAACGGTGGCTCAGCCGGCGGATCCCAGTGCCTTGGCCAGTGGCCAAGGCGGCTTGTCGCTGAGCGTTGGCGTAGGCCAACTGACCGATCCCACCATTCAAAATGACGATGTGCCGTTGTACCTGTTGCCGCAGTGGTACTACTACGGTGATCGTTTTTATGTGGAGAATCTGAGTTTTGGCTGGGCGCTGCACGAGAGCAAACAGTGGCAATGGGATCTGCTGGCCGAGCCCAATCGCGATGGCCTCTATTACCTTGATGACGACGCCGCCTCGCTGCTGGGGGCGGCCACTTATGGGGTGCCGCGGGGGCAAATGCCGCAAGCCAAAGAAGCACCGCTGCTGTTGGAGCAACGCGACTTCAGCTATCTGGCGGGTATTCAAGGCCAGTACTTTTGGGATAACCACCGGTTAACGCTGCAAGGGTTAACCGACGTGACTGGGGTGCATCACGGCCAGCAGTGGTTGCTGGGCTACGCCAGCCACTGGCACTGGTTGGGTGATTGGGCCATCGGCGCCCAGCTGCGGGGCTTAAGCCGCGATCTGAATGGCTATTACTACTACCTCAACGCCGTCGAACAGCAAAGACAAGCGGCCATAGGGCCGCCACTGGACAGCGCAACCACGCCACGCTCTAGCATCAACACTCAGCTGCAACTGGATTATCAGTACCCCTTAAGTGACAACTGGGCGCTGGTGGTGCACCTGCAGCAACAGTGGCGGCAACATTACGATCCGCGCTTACTCAGCCAAAACGACAGCCGCTTATGGTTTGTCGGGATCCGCTGGACGCTGCTATGACCCCAGGCTGGTTAGCGGTTGCGCTCACCCTTGGCCTCAGTTTCGGCAGCCACGCCGAACTGTGGCAGGTGCCGCCGCAACTGCAACCCAGCCACTGCGTGATCCCCGCCAACGCCAGCCAATGCGAGCTGACCGTGCAACTGAACTGGCACAGCGTGCAAGCTCAGCAATTTTGCCTGTACCAAGCCAACCATGCCCAGCCGCTGTTTTGTAACCGCCCGCAGCAACAGCAGATCAATTTATCGTTGCCGTTGGTGCTGCGCCAAAGCACCGAGTTTGAGCTGCGGCTGGCGGATAAAACCGTGGCGCGAATGTCGTTGCAGGTGGCGCGAGCCAGCGACACCCAGCTGCGGCGGCGGCGTCAATTTCCTTGGAGTTTGTGATGAATCGGATCCTGCTGATTGAAGACGATTTGGAACTGGCGCAGCTGGTGAGCCACTTTTTAGGGAAAAACGGCTATCAGGTGTCGCACCTGGCCAATGGCAACCGATTGTCGTCGTTGCTGGCGGCGCAGCAGTTTCAGTTGATCCTGTGTGACGTCAATCTGCCCGGTCGCGATGGCTTTGCGCTGCTAGAGCAGCTGCGGCATCAATTTGAAGGGCCGATTTTGATGCTGACCGCCCGTGGTGACGAGCAAGACCACATTCGTGGCTTGCAGCTGGGCGCCGACGACTACCTGATCAAACCGATATCAACGGCCTTATTATTGGCCCGACTGCGACGGCACCTGCCCAGCGAGCCCTGCTTGCCGCTGGCGCTGAAGCTGCAACCGCAAAACCAAGACGCCTGTTTAGGCACGCACCCACTGGCGTTAACGCCAACGGAATACAGTTTGTTGGCGCTGTTTGTGCAGCACTTTGAACAGGTGCTGTCGCGGGAATACCTGTTTGAAAACAGCGTTGGCCGCGAATACGACGGCATGGCGCGCACCATTGATGGCCGCATCGTGCGACTGCGGAAAAAGCTGGAACAAGTACCGCGTTCGCCGCTGCAGCTGAAAACCGTGTGGGGCCAAGGCTACCGCTTAAGCGCCAAGGACGTGGCATGAGCCGCTACTACGGTGCCCTGCTGGTGATGCTGTTGCTGATCCTGCTGGGCTGCGCCTTATTACTGAAACTGCTGCTGCCGGATGCCCCCACGGTGATGCTGGACGCGGCGCAGCTGCCGCAATTGCTGGCCAGCCAGTCGGCGTGCTTAGCGCAGGGGCAAAGTTGTGCCTTGGTGAGCGCGCAGCAGCTGCCCAGTGATCTGTGGCAGCGAGAGCCGGAGATCGACGCCATGCTGGCGCAGGGCGAGTTGGTCTTTTTAGGCGACAGCAGCGCCTTGTATCAACAGGGGCAGCAGCTGTACCAGTTGCAGTTTCCAGCGCTGCCCCAAGAGGAACCGGTGCCGGTGGCGCTGCTGTTTTATGGCTTAGTGACCTTGGCGTTCGCGCTGTTGATCATGCCGCTGTTCATCACCTTAACCCGTTTAAATAATGTGGCGGCGCAGTTTTCTCGCACCGGCAAACCGGTCACCTTGACGGTGGGGCGCCACTCCTTTGTTTACCCCTTGGTCACCAGCTTTAATCAGATGACGTTAGCGTTAAGCGAACTGATGCAGTTGCAAAAAGAGCTGTCGGCCACCGTCTGTCACGAAGTGCGCACTCCGTTAAGCCGGATCACCTTTATCTCGGCGATGTTTGATGAACTGACGGTGGAGGACGCGCGGCAGAAGGTGGATAAGCAGTGCCAGCAGATCGACGCGGTGATCAGCGAATACCTGAACTTTGCCGCCGAGCAACGGCATCAGCCCAAGTTGAAATCAACGCTGCTGCAACCGCTGTTAGAGCCAGTGCTAAGCAACTATCAGGATCTGTTGGAGATTGAGCTGCAGCTGCCCACGGGCGCCACGGTGCAGTGCGATCCGGTGTCGCTGCGTCGCGCCATCAATAACCTGCTTGGCAACGCCAGCAAGTTTGCCCAGCAGCGGGTGTCGGTGGTGTTTCGCCAAAGTGCCGATCGTTACCAACTGTGCGTCAGTGACGATGGCCCCGGCATTGAAAGCCAAGACGATCTGCTGCAGCCGTTTGTGCGTGGCGATGCCAGCAAGCCCGGCTATGGCCTTGGCTTGGCCATCGTCCAGCGGGTGATGCAGTGGCACGATGGCGACGTGCAGATCGGCCGCTGTGCCGATCTGGGCGGTGCCAGCGTTAGCCTAAGCTGGCCGGTGCAGCGGCTTATTGAGCCCTAAGCGCCTACGCTAAGGCTGCCGCCGCGTGACATCTTGCCTTCGCGGCACTTTGTCGGCAGGTTTTGCTTCCCCTTGCGAGCAGTTATCGGTACCCTGCAGCGTTTATTTTTTCAACCAAAGGCATTTGCTGTGATCTCCTCCGCCAATATTACTATGCAGTTCGGCGCTAAGCCGCTGTTCGAGAACATCTCCGTTAAATTCGGTGGTGGTAACCGTTACGGCCTGATCGGCGCTAACGGCTGTGGCAAATCCACCTTTATGAAAATTCTGTCGAACGAGCTGGAGCCAACCGCCGGTAACGTTTCGGTAGAGCCAAATACCCGCGTGGCCAAATTGGGTCAGGATCAGTGGGCGTTTGAAGAGTTCAGCGTGATCGATACCGTGATCATGGGCCACAAAGAGTTGTGGGAGATCAAAGCGGAACGCGATCGCATCTACTCGCTGCCGGAAATGTCTGAAGAAGAGGGCATGAAGGTCGCGGATTTAGAAGTGCAATTTGCCGAAATGGACGGCTACAGCGCCGAAGCCCGTGCCGGTGAACTGCTGCTGGGCCTTGGCATTGAAGAGAGCGCCCACTTCGGCCTGATGAGCGCGGTTGCGCCGGGTTTGAAAGTGCGGGTGTTGTTGGCGCAGGTGCTGTTTGCTGATCCCGACATCATGCTGTTGGACGAACCAACCAACAACTTGGATATCCACACCATCCACTGGCTGGAAGATATCCTCAACGCCCGTCAGTGCACCATGATCATCATCTCGCACGATCGTCACTTCTTGAACTCGGTCTGTACCCACATGGCCGACATCGACTACGGCGAGCTGCGGGTTTACCCAGGCAACTACGACGAGTACATGACCGCCGCCAACCAAGCGCGCGATCGTCTGCTGGCGGACAACGCTAAGAAGAAGGCGCAAATTGCCGAGCTGCAAGGCTTTGTGGCGCGCTTCTCGGCCAACGCCTCTAAGGCGCGTCAGGCCACTTCCCGCGCTAAGCAGATGGATAAGATCCAGCTGGAAGAGGTGAAAGCCTCCAGCCGTCAAAGCCCGTTCCTGCGCTTTGATCAAGAGAAGAAGTTGTTCCGTCAGGCGTTGGAAGTGGACAACCTCAGCCAAGGCTACGGCGACGAATTGCTGTTTGAAGGCTTGGATCTGCGCGTGGACGTGGGCGAGCGCATCGCCATCATTGGTGCCAACGGCATCGGTAAATCCACCTTGCTGAACACCTTGGTTGGGCAGATGCCAGTGAAATCCGGTGAGATCAAATGGTCTGAAAACCACAACATCGGCTACTACGCTCAGGATCACGCCGCCGATTTCGAACAAGAGATGAACCTGTTCGATTGGATGGGCCAATGGTCTACCGATGGCGCTGACGAGCAAACCATTCGCAGCTTCTTGGGGCGGATGCTGTTCAGCCAAAACGACATCAAGAAGTCGACTAAGGTGATCTCTGGTGGTGAGCAAGGCCGTATGCTGTTCGGCAAACTGATGATGCAAAAGCCCAACATCTTGGTGATGGATGAGCCAACCAACCACATGGACATGGAATCGATTGAAGCGTTGAACAACGCGCTGGAGAGCTACGCCGGCACCTTGCTGTTCGTGTCGCACGATCGGGTGTTTGTGTCTTCTGTGGCAACCCGCATCATTGAGCTGAAAGCCGATGGCATTACCGATTTCCACGGTACTTACGAAGAGTACCTGCGCAGTCAGGGCTTAGAAGGCTAAGCCTTCGCCTTAACCGCCGCGGTTAAACAACGCCACCCACTTGGGTGGCGTTTTTGATCGTGCCGCGCCCTTACGCTCTTGCGGCGGCATTGGCGATACACCAGCCAACCACGTCAGCATTAGCCAACCACTTCAGCCTGTTATCGCTGCTTACGGTCAGGTCGCTTAAATCGATTTCAGCTTGGTGGGTGTTGCCGTAACAGCAACGCCATTACTGCGCGATTGAACGTCGTTTAAAAAAACACCTGACATTGTTGCATCTGAAACAAAACTAAGTATACTGGCCGCCATTGAATTGTTGCAGGTGAAACATTATGGCGAGTAAAGTATATCAATGGGCGTTATCACTGGTGTTTGCTGCCAGCGTATTGTTCTCTGTGTTTTTGGTAGCCAGCGACAACTTGTCGCCGTTTACCACCCAAGCGCAGCTGCACCTTTCCACCAGCCGTTTGGCGGCGGAAGTGTCCGGGCCGGTATCGGCGCTGGCGGTACGCAACGGGCAACAGGTTGAGCAGGGGCAGCTGCTGGTGCAACTGGATCCCACTCGGTACCAGTTGGCGTTGGCGCAAACTCAAGCGGCGCTGATCGAAGCGCAGCAAAGCCATCAGGCGAAGCGGCAGCAACTGCGAGGGGCCGAAGCGTCCCTGCATCAGCGGCTGCAACAGGCGCAAAATGCCGAGCGCAAGTGGCGCCGCAATCAGCAATTGATTGCCAAGGGGCTGCAAAGCCAGCAGGTGCTGGATGACAGCCAAGCCGAAGCGGCAGTAAGCCAGCAAGCGGTGCAAGCGGCGCAGGCGGAAATTGCCAAGCTGCAAGCGGAGTTAGTGCAAAGCAGTGACAGCGGGGCGTTAGCCGCGGCGCGCAGCCGAGTCAAACTGGCGCAGCTGGATCTGGCCAAAACCCGCATTGTGGCGCCAATTTCTGGGGTGATCAGTAACCTCAATCTTAACCTTGGCAGTTACGTTAGCGCGGGCAGTCCGGTGTTGTTCTTGGTGGATCGCCAACACAGCTGGGTCAACGCCGACTTTAACGAAAAGGGGGTAAACCACCTGCAAGCGGGCACTGCGGTGCGGCTGGTGTTTGATGCCCTGCCGGGCGAGGTGTTTAGCGGCACCGTGCAGGGGCGTGATCTGGCGATTTACGATCCCAGCAGCGAAGCCAGTGGCTTGGCAAAAGTGACCAACGACGACCGCTGGATCCGCGATCAGCAGAAGGTGCGAACCCAGATTGTCTTGCCTCAGCTGAACGACGGCTTGTTCTCAGGCTCGAAAGTGAGCGTGATGGTGGTATCGGATCTGAGCTGGTGGGATCTGCTGGGGCAACTGTGGATGCAACTACTGGCGCAGCTGCGTTATCTGATCTAACCCCCGCCATTCACTGTTTTTGAGGTACCGCTGATGACAACCATGACCGCGCGCTTGCAGCGGAGAAACGCTGCGATTAACTGGCACCAGTTTGCTTGGATCACCGCCATTGTGTCGTTGGGGATGCTGGCACAATTGTGGCTGCAACTGGGGGTAACCGCTTATCTGGCGCTGTTTCCAGTGATGGCGGTGACCGCCATTAACGATTTTTCTGTGGCTGGGGTGCTGAAGGGGCTGCTGCCGGTGTGGCTGCTGGCGTTGCTGGCGCTGCTGGTGAGTGAACTGTTTGCCGCCCACCCCGCGGTTATCTGGTGCATCAGTGTGCTGTTGTTTGATCGCATTCGCTGCTGGGCGAATACCCCCGCCAAAATCGGCGCCGCGATGATCCCACTGCTGAACTGGTTTCTGGTGGTGGTGTTTGCCCAGCACAGCAGCATCGCCATGACCGATTGGCTGCGCGACATGGCGGTAAGCCTAGTGGTAACGGTGATGGTGGTGCAGTTGGTGCGGGTGCTGTTGCCAGGCAGTGAGCCCAAGGTTCAACGGGCAGCTCAGCCAAAACCTCAGCCTCAGGCTCAGACTCAACCTCAGATCCGGCCTGCGGTACCGGCCATGACACTGACTCACCGGCATCGGTTGGTGTTTGTTAGCCTGCTGGGGGCGGGGCTGGCATTTATGATGATGGTCGATATAGTAGCGGCAACCTTTTGCATGATGCCGGTGATTGCCGCTGCGGCCCAAACCCAACAAACAAATTATCAGGCGGTGATCCGAGGTTGCTTACAGGCGCACGTGGGCGGTTGCGCGGTGGCGCTGCTGTTTGTTGCGGCGTTAATGGGGCAACACCATCACCTGTTGGTGTATGGGGTGGCCTTAACCGCATTGGTGGCGCTGGTTGCCTACTGGATCTGCACCAGCCAAGGGCCGATCCGAGCCATGCACAATCAAGCCATGCTGGGCATTATGCTGCCGTTGCAGCTTTATTTGGGCAGCACCGATCTGGGCCTGCAAGATACCTTTCAACGTGGTGGCATGATGCTGTTTGTATTGATACTGCTGCTGGCCTGCCAAGGAGTGATTTTTGGAAAACAAAACTAAGGTGTCGATCACCGAAATCGACGCCCTCGACCATAACCCGATGTTTTTAATGGGGCTGGCTTATAAGCAGTTTCGTGCGCAGTTGGCTTCGCACCTGGGCGGCGCAGGCAACATCACCCTAGAGATGTACGGGGCGCTGCGGGTGCTTGAGGCGCATGGCCAGATCAGCCAGCAACAGCTGGCCAACTACTTGCTGCGGAATCGTTCTGTCGCCAAGCGATTAGTGGATAACGGCATCAAGCTTGGGCTGATTGTGTCGAGTAAAAGCGACAGCAATAAGAAGGTTAAGCTGCTGGCCATCACCCCGTTGGGGCAAGAACGGATTAAACAATGCCAGCCGATTGTCGATCAGCAAACCCAGCTGTTTTTGGCTGCGCTGGAGGCCGGGCCACAGCAGCAACTGGCGCAGTTACTCGGTGGCCTGATCCGCAGCGATCTGCTGGTGGATTGATGTGGGGGCAGCCCAGATACAACAACGCCACCGCAAGCGGTGGCGCTGTTGTATTACCGATCCACCTTAAGCGTTAAGGCTGTCGGCTTTCAGTTGCAGCTGTTGACGACGCTGGCGCAGCAATTGCTGCTGTTGCTTGGCGGTGCGTTTGCGCCCCTGCGCTTCCATCATCCGTAGGCCACCTTCACTGAAGGCCAAATGCAACACCACCAGCAACACCTCTTCTGGGCTGGCTTCTTTTTCTACTTGCAGCAGCTGTTGGAACAAGCCCTGTAAATCTTCCGCCAATGCCTGATTCTGTTGGCGCAGATCCGTCACCTGCACTTTCACTTCTTTGCCGCCTTGGTTGGCGTGGTAGCCCTCGGTAAAGGCTTCCTTCAAGGTTTGGATCTCGCCGTCGTGTTGCTTGGTGCGCTCGGCAAAATGGGTTTTGGCCAACTGCTTCAAGGTGGCCCAAGCCATTTCGTTGGCGGCAATTTCGCGTTGGCGATGCTGGCGCGCCTTATAGGCGGCAAACAGAGCGATGGCACAAACAAAGATAATGACGGGGATCGGATTCATAAGGCTCTCAATCGACAAAAATGGGGCAAGGGTGGGTTACAGTCACCACTGGCTGATTGTCGATCAGAATAACCAAGCTGCGGCAGTGGTGCCAGTAAGAGGCAGGGGTTGGCTCACAATTCCGACGCTTGGGCGATAAAGAGTGTGAACAAGCTTACGGTTAAGTAGAGTTAAAACACGTAGCGTGAATAGCAACTTAGGTTTTCGCCGTCGCTGATTGAGCGGCAGATAAGGATTACATCGATGTCAGACACCTCCCCATTTTACAGCCGCGCCAATGAATTCATCCAGTTGGCAAATCAGCACAACAGCGATCCCGAAGTGAAAACGGGCGAGATCAGCGCGTCCTTCATGTACGCGCTGTCGCGTTACAACGCGTGGTTAGGATCGACTGGGTTCGCCAACCAAGATGAGATGAAAGCCAAGAAGGCGGAGATGAGCGAGTACTTTATCGAAGAGTACCGCAAGATGCTGGACGCCAACTTAGACGACTACATCGAGAACTTTGACGCTTATCGCCAAAGCCAAAAGTAAGCGCTGAGACGTTGTGAAAACGCCACCGCCTTTGCGGTGGCGTTTTTGTTGGTGCTAGCGATTGTGTTACGAACAAGCAGTAAATGTAAGCAGCTTGTGTTTGCTCAGTGCGGGCTGGGTAAAAAACACTCGGGAGTCGCTATTTTTTGTTCGTTATCGGCGCTGATGACGATAACCTTGCCGCCCTGTGTTCGGCTCTGCGTGAGCCGATGTTGTGCTTTCCTTGTTGAGTATCTCCGATGAAACTGCGTCCTATCTATTTAGCCCTGTTGCCCCTGCTGGCCTTGGGCGGCTGTGGCTCCAGCAGCGACAGCGATCCTGTTACCCCGCCAATTGTGGAGCCTGAGCCAACGCCAGAGCCGATCACCACCATCAACGGGGTGGCCTCCCAAGGCGGCGCAGTGCAGGGCTATCTGTCTACGGCTTCTGCCCTTGCTCCTGCTGCTCGGACTTACGCTGCCGTTGCTGCGGCAGCGGAAGTGGCCGTTGCCGATGGTCGTTTTGAACTGGATCTGAGCGCGCTGACGTTGCCGACCGTGGTCAAAATCAGCGGCACCAACAGCGGTGAAGACGTTGAACTGTACTCACTGGTGCTGGATGACCAACACCCCAACTTAAACCTGTCGCCGCTGTCCCGCTTGCTGATCAGCAGAATGACCGGCGCTGATGCGGCTGACGTTTACGCTGATGTGGCCAGCTACCGCGATGATCTGACTGCAGCCAAGCTGGCTGAGGCACAAGCGGAGCTGCGTACCGTGCTGGCCCCGCTGTTGAATGCCGCGGGTTTGGTTGAAGACGTCGATCTGCTGACCAACGCGACCAACCCAGACTACCAAGGTCTGGATGCGGTGCTGGGCTTGCTGGATGTGCGCTTTGAGGCAGAGCAAGCGGTACTGACTTATCGCGCCAGTGACAGCACGGATGGTGCCATCACTTTGCCTTACAGCAGCAGTTGGGGCGCAGAAACGCTGCCGAACCGCAGCTACGCCATTGATATCCAAGTGATGGCCAAAGCTGACGCGATGCTGGAGCAGATGATCCTACTGAATAAAGAGTCGGATAAAGACAGCTTTATGGCGATGGTGCACCCAGAGGCGAGCTGGTTTGGTGTGCAACATGACGCGATCTTTAAGGCGTTTAGTAATGGCGCTCCGAATGAGAGCAGTGAAATGGATCGCTACCGCGATCTGGTGATCACCAAGTTCGACAAAGACAAGCAAGCTTACCGCGTGAGCTTCACCGAACGTTTTGAAGCCGGCAAATTTGCCAGTGCCGGCCGTCAGGTGGCCTGGTTTGCTTACGATCCGGCCGATGCTAAGCTGAAATTCCTAGGCGAAGCGGATCCGCTGCCAACCTCTGCCAACGCTTTCTACAAGCTGTACTATTTCGAAGAGGGTTACGGCTGGCCTAACTGGGAAACTGGTGCACAAACCGAATCATTTTTATGGGCGTTGGAAGTGGACGCCTATGTTGATGGCGCAGTGTGCGACCAACTTGCCCCGAGTGATCCTTGGGAGTGGGATTACGAGAAAAACCCAGCATTTATTCAAACGCTTACGAAGGTGTCGGAAGTATTTGATTTTGACCATATTCTGGTTGTCGGCCCAGGGTTAGAAGCTTTGCATCCGCAGCGTTTGGATCGTATTTTCAAAGATCCAGAGTCGAATGGCTGCCACTTGATCATCTCTGATGCCAATGGCAATAACAACGGCGGTATCAGCCCAATGATGGATGGCATCTATTTTGATGTATCCGAAGCGGTAGATAACGCACGCTATGAGTTGCAGTTTAAGGATGGGGACGGTAATACCAAGTGGACTAAAACCATCGGTTTACCTAAGGGGCCGGAAAACAACATCACAATGAAAGCCAAGTACTTGGCCAAACATGAAGTGATTTCGGGCGCACCGAACGCCTTTACCTACCAATGGACTCGTCCGGGCTACTTCGTTAATGAAAGTGATCTGTGGGTGTATTTTACTGATCATGAAGGTGCCGGTACTCGAGTTGCCATTGCTGATGCTGAAAACGCCGTGTCGCTGGATGATAACGATGCCATCGAGCGCGTGTTCCATAGCGCCTTTGATGCTTATGGTCGGGTACTGCAAAACTCCTATGTAAAAGGCAACAACGACAGCCACTTGATCAATAAGTAAGCTTTTACTGTGAAGCCAACGCCACCGCCTTTGCGGTGGCGTTTTTGTTGGTGCCCTAACGCGGTCTTGAATTTTTAGCGGAGCCTAATGACTGTGCGTTGAAGCGGGGCATTGGCGGCGCGTTACAGCAGTTGCCCAAGCCGTTCAAAATAGCGCAGAAGCGAAGCTTGGATCTCTTTTACATGGGCCGGACTGGGGTAGGCTCCCGCCTTGGCCAGCTGACTTTGTTGGGTGCCGCTCACCAGATAGTGGTTCTTAATGTCGTCATGGCGTTGAATTGCGGCCTCAAAGGCTCGCGCCATCAGCTCTGTCGGCACACTGAAGTAGCGTCTGCCCATCCGTTTATCCAATGCGAGTGCGTTCGTGAGGAACGCCCCATGGGCTTCCCCTGCTGGCACAAACACCGCATCAAAAAAGTCCGCCAGTGCATCGTTCAGTGGATGGGGCTTCATGGGGCGTTGGCGCACCCACAAATGGCTGGCAAATTGGATCGGCGTGTTGGCGTGAACGAAGGCCTTAGTGGCGATGTGGTTATCGAAGGCGTGTGCCCATTCATGCGCGAACGCACCAACGCCGGCATTCTTGGCAAGGGCCAAAGTGCGCGATCCTGGCGCATAGTGTGCTTGAGCGGTAGGGCTGCCGCCGTGGCCGAAGGCCAATTGCAGCTGACCACGAAGGCCGATCACTTTGGGGGGCACGTTGAGGATAAACGCCAGATCGGCCATGGCATCAAAAACCAGGTTCGCCGCCTGTTGCTGCTCCGCACGGCTGACCCAACGGCCGATCGTTACCCCCGCTAATTCGAACTGATCTCGAACTTCTCTGAAAGAGACGTTTTCTCCGCAGCGGTAATCCGGCCCCTTGCGATAGTGGGGCTGCAACAGTCGATTGAGTTTAGGCTGCATCATGGCCGCAACTATGGCCGAGCACTTGCGCTAACGCAAGCGAGGTGTGTGGCAGCGAAAAGGCGGCGCTGCCCCGCGGCAAATCGCCTTCGAGAGAGCGGCCTCTTGGGGCCATGCCAGTATCGGCATTCCCGTTGCGTACTGGTGAGCCAGGCACGCTAACCGCAGGGCAGGGCAGCAAGCTGTGACCATATCGATTGCACTACCGGACCCAGTGCTGGCGTGGCCCTTTTAAAGGCGCACAGTTCAAGGTTAAACGAGAGCTCGGTGTGCTCAGGTTTGATCTCTTCAAGCAAGTGATGGTTGAGCTCTGCGGTAACCAGGTGCTCAGGTAAGCTCCCCCAGCCGAGCCCTGCCAGCAGTAATTGTGAATGTCGTGCATAAGGCTGGCGCCCCGGATTATAGGCCGGTAGCAGCGGCAGAATTGCCGCTCATTGCCCTTGCTGAGGACGCTGGCACGCTAAAGGTGCTGCTTGGTGAGTTCGCCGGTCAGTCTTCCCCCATACCGACATTTACCGAGCAGTTTCTCTGGCATATTCGCTTAAAGCCGAATCGATCGCTGCGGCTGCCGCTCGGTCTCTGATAAGGAAAACGGTGCATGCTGTGAGTGATCCCCTGTAAACAGTAAGGTTGAAACTCCAGCTGCCCATCGAACCTCGTTAATTGCATTTGGTCGATGCAGCATGAATAACGCAAAAATTGCAGCCGCAATCGGTCGCTTCTATGAATGTTGGGACCGCGGTAACCGAGAGCGCAACGAGCAGGTTGTGGCCCCTGAGCGGGTTGACCACGATCGGAGTCCGTTGGCTGCAGGAAACGACGTTGATGCCATTGGGGCATGGCTGCAATTCTTGGATGGATTGGCAATGAACCATGAGATTGAGCAGCTGCACATGTTGGTCGAAGACCAGGCCTTGGTTCGCTGGACAGCTTCCGCTCAATACATTGGTGAGCTCTTCGGTATGCCAGCCCGTGTCTTATCGGTACCCCAGACTTGTTGTGAAAAACAGCCATAACAGGGGGAGCAAGCGCCGTTTTATGTTTTGCTGCGGTCGCTATCCGCCCATTCTTTAAGATAAAGCTCCGTTACTGGGCGCACCCACACCCACGGCGTGGGGATCGGCCCCACGCCGCTGACTCCAATTCAAGCCGCACTGCACCGCCATTTCAGCCTTTTATGTGCGGCTGCCGTCCTGTTTATTGTTCGATATATTAGAACGGTATCTGCGTTTTTATCCGTTTTTAATCCGATTTTTGTATGGGTAAGATGACGCCATCACTTAGAAGGAGTTAGCAGATGTGGCGTAACACTGCACAAGGCTATGGCCTAATCAGCATTGGCCTGCACTGGCTGATGGCCGTGGCGATTTTTGGCTTATTTGGCCTAGGCCTGTGGATGGTTGAACTGACCTACTACTCGTCGTGGTACCAAACGGCACCGGCCATCCATAAAGCGATAGGGGTCATCTTGATGCTGCTGTTGCTGGCTCGGTTGCTCTGGCGCGGATTCAATCCAACACCGGCCGCGCACAGTAATCACCGCCGGGTTGAGCAAATTGGGGCCAAAGTTGGCCACTTATTGCTGTACGGTGGCATTGCGCTGGTATTGGTTTCCGGGTATCTGATCTCCACTGCCGATGGCCGAGGCATTGATCTGTTTGGCTTGGTGGAACTGCCGGCGCTGATCAGCGGCATCGATCAGCAAGAAGAGATCGCCGGACAGATCCACTTTTATGCCGCTTGGGGGCTGGTACTGGCCGCCATCGGTCACGGTTTAGCGGCCGTGAAACACCATATTTTCGATAAAGACACCACCCTAATACGGATGGTTAAACCTACTCATTCTTAAGGAAGATAAAATGAATATGCAGCTGAAAACGTCATTGAAAGCATTGGCATTATTTGGGGCTACGTTGTTAGCGCCGCAGGCACTGGCCGCCGATTACGTGATTGATAGCAAGGGCGCACACGCCTCCATCAATTTCAAAATTAAGCACTTGGGTTACAGCTGGGTGGTGGGGCGTTTCGACAAGTTTGATGGTGAGTTCAGCTACGACAACACCAAGCCGAGCGAACTGTCGATTCAGGTGAACATCGATCCGGCCAGCGTGAACTCTAACCACGCCGAGCGCGATAAGCACATTCGCGGCAACGATTTCTTGGACGTGACCAAGTTTGAAACCGCCCGTTTTGTTAGCACCAGCTTCCGCCCAGACGCGGATAACAGCGACGAAGGCGTTTTGGTGGGGGATTTCACCCTGCGCGGCGTGACCAAGCAGATTGAAATTGACGTGGAAAAAGTCGGTGAAGGGAAAGACCCTTGGGGCGGCGTGCGCGTTGGCTTTGAAGGGGAAACTGAGATCACCATGAAAGACTTTGGCATCCCAATGGACTTAGGCCCAGATTCCGCCACCGTGGCGCTGGAACTGCACGTTGAAGGGATCCGTAAATAGCATCGCTTAGTCTGCCGTTTGGCGGGCTAATCAACAGACTCTCGTTGCAGGGAGACGCCGTATTTACGGCCATCAAGCGAGCACCTCGGTGCTCGCTTTTTGCGTGTTGGCCAGCCCCTCGGCTTCAGGCGGCAGCGTGGCAGCAACGGGGGAGGCAACAAAAAACGGACGCCGCAGCGTCCGTTTTTTAACATCAGTAACCGAGCTTAAGCAGCTTGGACCGGAATGCCGTTGCCGGTGCCCTTGATGTTGTTGCCTTCATCGCAGTACACCAAGTTTGGCTGGTGTACCTTGGCATCGGCTTCAGACAGCATGCCGTAAGCACAGATGATGACACGATGCCCAGGGCCAGCCTTGTGGGCAGCAGCGCCGTTCACCGAGATCATTTTCGAGCCGCGTTCGCCACTGATGGCGTAGGTGCTAAAGCGTTCACCATTATCGATGTTATAGATATCGATCTTCTCAAAGGCCAAGATCCCCGCTGCATCCAGCAGATCTTGGTCAATCGCGCACGAGCCTTCGTACTCCAGCTCTGCGTGGGTTACGCGGGCTTGATGCAATTTACCTTTTAGCATTATTCGTTGCATTCGATACTCCACGAACAATTGTTGACTTAATGTAACGTAAAATTTTCTGGCGTCATGGTATCAGATCAGCGGGTTAGATCCAGCCGCAAGTTGTCGATAAGTCGAGCATTACCGAGCTGTGCTGCCGCTAAAATGACGATCTGCTTATCACCACATTGCGCGGGTTGCAGGCTGTCTGCGTGGCAGATGGCAAAGTAATCGGGGCCAAAGCCATGTTCGCTGAGGGCCCGGGTGGCTTGCTGCTGCAGCGCTTCGCTGGCGGCTACGCCCTGTTGCTGTAACGCCTGTGCGGTGGCGTCGATCACCTGTTTCAGCTTCGGCGCGATGGCGCGTTGCTCGGCACTGAGGTAACCATTGCGTGAACTTTTGGCTAAGCCGTCGGCGTCACGCACGGTGTCGATGCCAACAATCTGCACCGCCATGTTCAGATCCCGCACCATGGCGCGGATCACCGCGAGCTGCTGATAATCTTTGTTACCAAACAGCGCCAGATCCGGCTGCACCAAGTTGAACAGCTTGGCGACGATGGTTGCCACTCCTCGAAAATGCCCTGGCCGGCTGTTGCCGCAGTGCAGATCGGAGATCCCCGGTACTTCAATGTAACTTTGCACACTGAGGCCGCCGGGGTAGAGCAGTTCGGTTTCAGGGGTAAACAGCAGATCGCAGCTGGCGTCGTACAGCTTAACCTTATCGGCATCCAAGGTGCGGGGGTAGGCGTCTAAGTCTTCCCCTGCGCCAAACTGCATTGGGTTAACAAAGATGCTGGCCACCACCTTATCGGCGCGCTGGCGGGCTTGCTGTACCAGTTCGATGTGGCCTTCATGCAAGTTGCCCATGGTGGGCACAAAGGCCACCCGCAGCCCCTGCTGCCGCCATTGGTTCACCAGCAGGTGTAAACGAGATGGATCGGTTACGGTTTGCATAACAACTTACCCAAAGGTGTGTTCAGCGGCGGGAAAATCGCCGTGAGCCACCTCTTCCACAAACGCTTGCACTGCCGCGGCAATGGTGCCGGTTTGGTTGAGGTAGTTCTTGGAAAATTTAGGAATGTAGCCCGACGAGATCCCAAGGATGTCGTGCATCACCAAAATTTGACCGTCGGTGTCTTTGCCGGCACCGATGCCGATCACCGGAATCGCCAGTGCCTCGGTAATGGCTTTGGCCAGATCTTGCGGTACGCACTCCAGCACCAACATGGCCGCCCCCGCCGCTTGCAGGCGCAGCGCTTGATCCAAGATCGCTTGGCCGGCTTCGCCACGGCCTTGCACCTTGTAGCCGCCCATCACGTGTACGGACTGTGGCGTAAGCCCCAAGTGGGCACACACCGGTACGCTACGCTGGGTCAGCGCGCGAACGGTGTCGAGCAACCAATCACCGCCTTCCAGCTTCACCATTTTAGCGCCAGCACGCATCAGCTCGGCGGCGTTGTGGCAGGCGTGCTCGACGGTGTCGTAGCTCATGAACGGCATGTCGGCGATCACCAGTGCGTTTGGCGCACCGGTTACCACACTGCGGGTGTGGTAGGCGATCTGTTCTACGGTCACTTTAAGGGTGTCGGTGCCACCTTGCAGCACCATGCCGAGGCTATCGCCTATCAGCAGTACCGGCACGTTTTCAGCCTCGAACACACCAGCAAAGCTGGCGTCATAGGCGGTTAATGCGGCGAACTTGCGGCCTTCACGCTTGTAACGCGCCAAAGTTGAGATGGTAATGTTGTCCATTGAACGGTCGTCTTAGAGCCATTGGGGGCACCGTTATATGACAAAATCGTGGCGCTTTTCAATGGGCAGTTACGCCAATGTGACGGCAAACGGCCAAGGTTTGTTGCTGTTGTTTATCACGTCTGCTTGATTTGGTTACAAAAACTGGCAGGGCGGCGGCTGCGCTCGGCAACCGTCATCGGCGGATTAAGTGGGCGATTGCTGCTGTCGCATGGGCTTGGTGGCTGTGGGTAAAGTCGGGAGTGTGGGTAAGGTAGGGGGATCACAGTTGGGACTGTGGGCACCGAAACCGGCTGGCATTCGATGCCGCAGACGAAGGGGCGAGATTGCTGCCCCTGCGGCGACCGAAACCGGCAGCAAACAAAAGGGCGCCGAAGCGCCCTGAGGGAAGTGCGGTGATCGCAACTGAGCTCAGCTGCGGTACAGGTAGATCGCCTGTGGCGGGCACTGCGCCATCAAGCTGGCCAAATGCTGGCCATTGGGCAGGATCAACGCTGGGGCTATCTCAAACAGCGGCAGCAGCACAAAAGCGCGCTCGGCCATGCCGTAGTGCGGCACGGTGAGGCGCGGCAGTTCAAGCTGTTGGTCGCCGTACAGCAACAGATCCAGATCTAAGGTGCGAGCGCCCCAATGTTGATGGCGCTCGCGGCCGTTGTCGCGTTCAATCTGTTGCAGCGCATCCAACAGCGCCAGTGGCGCTAAGTCGGTATCAATGCAGGCCACAGCGTTCAGGTAATCCGGCTGCTCCATCCCCGCCATTGGCGGGCTGCGATAGAGCTGAGAACGATTCACCAAGTCGGTTTGTGGCAACTGCCCTAACGCCGCGATGGCGCGGGACAGTTGCAGCTCTGGGCGCCCCAGGTTGGCGCCCAACGCGACATAACAACGCGCCATCGGTTAATCCTGCGGCTTAGCGGCAGGCTTAGCGGCAGGCTTACGGCGCGGACGACGGCGACGACGGCGGTTACCGTCGTTACCTAACGCACGCACCATCTGGCGACGACCATTGTCGTTGGCGTCGTTAAACGCGGTCCACCAGCGCGCCAGTTCCAGCAGTTCATCGTCTTGCTCGGCTTCGGCACGCAACAACAGGAAGTCGTAAGCGGCGCGGAAGCGTGGGTGTTCCAGCAGTTTGAACGCCCGAGAGCCAGAACGCTTGTCTAAGCGGCCTTGCAGCTGCCAGATCTCCATGGCCGGAGTGGTAAAGCGGCGTGGCAACGAGATGGTTTTGCACTGCTTGCTGATGGCGTCGCCAGAGGCGGCGGTAATGGCATCGTAAGGTGCCATGCCTTTTTTCAGCTTGTCGTTGGCAAAGTCTTCGACCACGTACCACAGCAAGGCGGCGTACAAGAAGGCGGGGGTTACCGGCTTATCGGCGTTAACCCGATCGTCGGTGTTTTTCAGCATCGCCTCAAACAGGCGCATCACCTTGCCGTTGTCATCGCGCTTCAGCAGGCTTTCTTGCAGTGGGAACATCGGTTCCCACAGGCCGTATTGGCGCAGCATCTGGAAGTTGTCGTGGCCTTTGCCAGACATCAACAGCTTCAACGATTCTTCAAACAAACGCGCTGGGGGGATGTCCGCCATCATTGGCGCCATCCGTGGGATTGGCGCGGCCGTGGCTTTATCGATGCTAAAGCCCAGCTTGGTGGCAAAGCGTACGGCACGGATCATGCGTACTGGATCTTCGCGGTAGCGGGTTTGCGGATCGCCAATCAAGCGTAAGCGTTTTGCTTTGATGTCGGCCATGCCGCCAAAGTAATCGCGCACGCTGTAGTCGCTGATGTCGTAATAGAGGCCGTTCACGGTAAAGTCGCGGCGCTCGGCATCTTCATCAATGCTGCCGTAAACGTTATCGCGCAGCAGCCGACCAGCGTCGTCTTGCTTGGCAATTTTGGCGTTGTTGGCTTCGTGGTGGCCTCGCAGGGTCGCCACTTCAATGATGTCGCGACCAAACAGAATGTGTGCCAGACGGAATCTGCGGCCAACCAGGCGGCAGTTACGGAACAGCTTACGGATCTGTTCTGGGGTGGCATTGGTGGCGATGTCGAAATCTTTAGGCTGCTGACGCAGCAACAGATCGCGTACGCCGCCGCCCACTAAGTAGGCTTCGAAGCCCGCTTTGTGCAACCGGTACAGCACCTTCAGAGCGTTCTCGCTGATGTCGTTGCGCGAGATCCCGTGAGCGGAGCGGGGCGTCACCTGCAACTGCGCTTGGGCTGGCACCGGAGTGTCGCCGCCAATCAGGCGCTTTGCGATGTTTTTCAGACGCTTAAGGATGGTACACCTCGTAGAGTTTCAATCATTAGGGCAATCATACGGAGCCCGACTATTATCGCGCGTCATGATATACCAAGGTTGGTTAAATGATAAGCCGTTATCAACGGCTTGGTGCGGCCAGTTGCCGCGCGGTTGGGATGCTTGCCAACCGGAAGTGCGCCACCGCGTAATCCAGCTGTTCAGCCACTGGGGCCAAACGCAAATCGGTGGGCAACGGTTGCCCTAACAACGCCAACGCTTGCGCCATGGTGTGGCTAATGTCGGTGGGGTGGAGGGCCGGTGCATGGTTCTGTTTAGACAGCTTGTTGCCGTCGGGGTTAATGGCCAACGGCAGATGCAGCCACGTGGGTGCCTGCCAGCCTAAGGTGCGATACAACGAAAGCTGACGCACCGTCGGTTCCAGCAGGTCATTACCGCGCACCACTTCGGTAATGCCTTGGTCGTGATCATCCACCACCACCGCCAATTGATAGGCGTATAAGCCATCGCGTCGCTTTAAGATAAAATCTTCGGCGGCGAACTCGGTGCTGGTGTGGATCGGGCCAAGCAGTTGATCGTCAAAATGGGCGATTGCAGGGTGATTAACCATGCGGATCGCGCCTTGTTCCAGTTGGCGCGGTAGGCAGTGGCCATCGTACAGACCTCCGGCTTGCTTAATGCGTTTGCGGCTGCAATCGCAGTAATAGCTCAGCTGCTGTTCCAGCAGTTGCGCCAGTACCTCGTCGTAACGGTCACTTTGCTGGCTTTGGTAGCGCACGCTGCCATCCCACTGCAGGCCATAGGCTTCCAGCTGGTGCAAGATGGTGTCGGCGGCGCCAGCCACTTCCCTTGGCGGATCGAGGTCTTCCATTCGCACTAACCACTGACCACCTAAATGGCGGGCACGCAGGTAGCTGCCGACTGCAGCAAGCAGTGAGCCAAAATGAAGGGGGCCAGAGGGGGAAGGAGCGAAACGTCCGAGGTAGGCAGGCATGCAGGCGGGCAACAAGAACAAGAAAACGTGGGAGACGGGCTCCCACGTTTGGCAGTGGCGGCTTAGCCGACCAGCTGCTTCTCTTTGATCTCTGCCAACGTCTTACAGTCGATACACTGATCGGCGGTAGGACGAGCTTCTAAGCGACGGATGCCAATTTCAACACCACAAGAGTCACAGAAACCGAAGTCATCTTCTTGCACCTTAACCAAGGTCTTTTCGATCTTTTTGATCAGCTTGCGCTCACGGTCACGGGTACGCAGTTCGAGGCTGAACTCCTCTTCTTGAGCAGCACGGTCCACTGGATCTGGGAAGTTAGCCGCCTCGTCTTGCATGTGGTGCAAGGTGCGATCAACCTCTTCGCGCAGCTGGTTACGCCACGCTTCCAAGATGGTCTTGAAGTGAGCCAATTGCGTCTCGTTCATGTACTCCTCGCCAGGTTTCTCCTGGTAAGGCTCCACGTTGGCGTAGGCCAATACGCCGATTGTTTTGGTCTTGCCCTGCGGCATCAGGCGTCTCCTGTTTACTAATACGAGAGGCAGTTCTCTAAAATTTGGGCGCTATCTATAACAGATGATTCTGTATTTCGCAATCGCAAGAAACGCCGTTCATTGAACGAATCTCGATGGTAGCAGCATTTGCAGTGATATTACTGTGGTACAAATTACTGAATAACCGATCTATATCGTTACATCTATGGTCCCGACCAAGTCAATGCCATTGGCATTAGCCTGTGCCGAGATTGCATAAAATTCAACACCGCTTTGCTGTGCTTGCTGGCACAACTCGGCGTAGGTTGGATCAATGTGGGCCGCCGGAGCCACCCGAGTGATGCCACTGTGCGGCACCAAAAATAGGATGCAGGCACGGTGCCCGGCTGTCACCATCGCCATCAATTCACGCAGATGCTTTTGGCCACGGGTGGTGACCGCATCGGGAAAATAGCCTTGGCCATTCTCCGCCAGCAATGTGACATTTTTTACTTCTACATAGCAGTCTGGCAAATCAGGCTGCTGCAGCAACAGATCAATGCGGCTGTTTTCGTGCCCATATTTAACTTCTCGGCGGATCTGCTGATAGGCCGCCAAAGGCGCCAGCATCTGCGCCTGTAATGCTTGCTCGGCCAAGGCGTTCGCCCGGCCAGTGTTGACCACAATGTGGTGGCCTTGATCGTTTTCAACCCATTCCCAGCTGTGGCGGTACTTACGTTTGGGGTTGTTCGAGTCGGAGTAATAGACTCGCCATCCCGCCTCGGCACAGCCGGTCATCGCGCCCGTATTGGGGCAATGAATGGTGATCTCGCTGCCGTCATCTAATTGAATGTCGGCCAAAAAACGCTTGTAGCGTTTGATTAAACGGGCAGATTGCAGCGGCGCTTCGAATTTCATCTGTTCTTCTTTGTTGACGGTCGGTGGCGCTTTCCACTGCACTGGCATAAGCCAACGTCAATTTTCGTCGCCAAGGTGGTACACTCGCACCACGATATGACCCGCGCATTGTAAACTCAACTGCGTAAGATATTTACGCTATTTGCGTAGGGTAATGGCGCTTTTATCATGGAGACGAAGATGACCGAAACAATGAAGGTTCGCCTAAGCGAGCAATCTGCGGCAGCCCAATGGGGCAATGCCAAAGTAAGTTTTGATGGCGAAGGGGCGGTTATTCATTTGAGCGAAGGCGATCAGGCTCGCCAAATTCAGATGGCCGCACGCAAGCTCACCCAACAGGGGATCAGCGCCGTTAGCTTGGCTGGCGCTTGGAGCGAGAGCCAGCAGTGGAGCTTTGCCAAAGGCTTTGGCAACACCATGGACGGCGGCACCATCGAATGGGCCAGCAACCACGACGCCTTCGACGCCCAGCGCGATGCGGCGCTGTGGCTGAAATCGTTGATCCACGCCAGCCCTGAAGCCCTCAGCCCAGAAGTGTTGGCCGACGAAGTGGCGGAGCGTCTGTGCGCGGTGGCGCCAGAGCACATCACCACCAAGCGTTTGGTTGGCGATGCCTTGTTGGCCGCGGGCTGGGTTGGCATTCACGGCGTTGGCCGTGGCAGCGTGCGTCCCCCAGTAATGCTGGAGCTGGACTACAACCCAAGCGGCGACAGCAGCACGCCGGTTGCCATCGCCTTGGTGGGCAAAGGCATCACCTTTGATTCCGGCGGTTACTCGCTGAAACCGTCGGCCAGCATGGTCACCATGAAGTGCGACATGGGTGGCGCAGCAACCGTTGCGGCCGCCCTGAAACTGGCGATCCGCAAAGGCCTGAACAAGCGCGTTAAGCTGTTCCTGTGCTGTGCGGAAAACTTGGTGTCAGGCCACGCGTACAAGCTAGGCGACATCCTGCATTACAAAAACGGCACCAGCGTTGAGATTGTGAACACCGACGCCGAAGGCCGTTTGGTGTTGGCCGATGGCCTGATCGCCGCCAACGAAGCCGGAGCCGAGCGCATCATCGATGCCGCCACCTTAACCGGTGCCGCCATGACCGCCGTAGGTGGCGAATACAACGCCCTGTTCGCCATGCACGATGGCGCAGCGGCGGACGCCTTAGCGGCAGCGGCCAAAGGCGAAGAGGGGCTGTGGCGGTTGCCGCTGGCGCCAATTCACGCCAGCAAGTGCCCATCCAGCTTTGCTGATACCGCCAACAGCACCACCCAAAAAGGTGGCGGCGCTGGTGGCGCCTCCAATGCTGCGGGCTTCCTGAGCCGCTTTGCGGGCGAACCGGCCCAAGGTTGGATCCACTTGGATCTGGCCGCCGTTTACGCCGATGGCGGCAATGCCATGCACCACGATGGCGCAACCGCCACCGGCATGCTTACCGTTACCAACCTGCTGCTGGCTGACTGATCCTTAGGCTAAGCCAGCGCAAGAACCACAATGCCACCTGCGAAGGTGGCATTTTTTGTGTCTGTAGCTGTGACTGTGGTCGTGACTGCTGCGGCTCTAGGGTAACGATTCAATCTGGGCGTTCGTGCTTTTTGTCGTGGGCGGCGCGGCAGTAGTGCAGCGCCCCCAGCACCATATTCAATGTCAACAATGGCAGGCCCCAAGTCAGCAGGTAGTCGCCGATGGCGTGCCACTGCACCCCGTGGTCGCCAAAGTAGGTGCCGCTGGGGGCGGTCAGCAGCTGGTACGTCAGCAGCAGCGTTAACATCAGCAGCGCCAACAGCGCGCCAAACTTAGCGCCCAGCCACAGTCGTGCGGCCAAGATGGTTAAGCTGTAGTCGAATTTGGGATCAGTCATGGCATGGCCACCGTTTTAGCGGTTGGTAACTTACCCCTGCCGGGGTGGGCTCAGAGATCATCAATTGTACTTCTCGGCAATCAACCTGAATGGGCTGCGGCAGCGGCAGTGCTGGCTCGGCAGTCGCGCCGCGAAACAGGGTGACGTGGGGGCGAAAGCCCCTGCTGCTTTGATGGAGCCCATGTTGGGCGGCATCGCGCTGCAACGCCCCCGCTAATTGGTACAGCGGCGTGGGGCAGTGCCTGCCCGTTAACGCCAGCACTTGCGCCTGTGGCCACAGGGTTAACTGATCAAATTGCAACTGGCAGCGGGGCAGGGTTAAGTCCTGCCAGCGATGCAACAGCTGCTGCTGGGCGCTGGCGTTAACCGACCCCAAAAACGCCAAGGTAATATGAAAATTACTGGCTAATACCGCCCGCCCGGCGCCTTCGAGCTGGGTCTGCAACTTCAGCAGCGGCAGCTGTTGGCTGCGGGGAACGGGGATGGCGAAAAAGAGACGGTTGGCCATTGGGCTCCTAACTTGGTGTAAACTGGCCTACTTCGTTAACCCAGCTGCGAGTCACTCCCGTTGTCGAGACTGCCCATCGAGGATCTGTTTGCGTCGATCCGCGCCACGCTAACTAGCCATAATCAGATTATCTTACAAGCTCCTACCGGCGCAGGTAAATCCACGGCCTTGCCATTGGCATTAAGTCAGTGGGATGAGATCGACGGTAAAATCCTGTTATTGGAGCCGCGGCGCTTAGCGGCGCGGATGATCGCCCGCCGCTTGGCCGCCACCTTAGGCGAGCCCGTTGGTCACACCGTTGGCCTGCGGGTGCGAGGCGAATCGAAGATCTCCAAGCACACCAAGTTAGAGGTGATCACCGAAGGGGTGCTGACGCGGTTGATCCAAACCGATCCCGAGCTCAGCGGCGTGGCGATGGTGGTGTTTGATGAAGTGCATGAGCGCCATCTGGCCACCGATCTGGCCTTAGCGCTGACGCTGGAAGTGCAACAGGGGCTGCGGGACGATCTGTTCATCCTGTTGATGTCGGCCACCTTAGAGGGGCAACCCTTAGCGCAGCTGCTGCCCCAAGCCGCCTTGCTGGAAAGCCAAGGGCGCAGTTATCCGGTCACCGTTGAACACGTTAGCCCCACCACTGGTGCGCCGTGGCTGGGGGAGCTGGTGAGCCAAGTGAAGCGGCAGCTGAGCCTGCGCGACGGCAACATTTTGGTGTTTCTGCCGGGCATGGCAGAGATCCGCCGGGCTGAAGAGCAGCTGCAGCAAACGCTCCCCGCCGAGGTCATGCTGTGCCCGCTTTATGGGCAGCTGGGCAGCGCCGAACAAGACGCCGCGGTGCAGCCACCGCCTGCGGGCAAGCGCAAAGTGGTGCTGGCCACCAACATTGCCGAATCCAGCTTAACCATTGATGGGATCTCGGTGGTGGTGGACTCCGGCTGGCAGCGCCGTGCCTCGGTTAATCTGCGCAGCGGTCAATCGCGCTTAGAAACGGTGCGGATCAGCAAAGCCAATGCGGCCCAGCGCGCCGGTCGAGCGGGCCGATTGATGCCCGGCCACTGTGTGCGGCTGTGGAGCGAATCGATGCAGCAGGGGCTGGCCGACGCCGACAGCGCCGAGATCAGCCGTGCCGATCTCACCAGTTTGCAATTGGAACTGGCTGCCTGGGGCAGCAGCGCCGCCGAGCTGCAATGGCTAACCCCGCCGCCCGCGCCTGCGTTAGCGCGCAGCCAATCGTTGTTGCAGCAGTTGGCGCTGTTGGATGAACGCAGCCAACTGACCGCGCTGGGGCGGCAAGTGCACGAACTGGGCGCCGATCCGCGCCTTGGGCTGATGCTGAGCAAAGCGGCCCAGCTTGAACAAGCGGGGCATGGCCGTGGCTTGGTGGCGCTGGCCGCCACCTTAGCCGCCATCATTGAAGAGGGCGATCCGCTGCGGGGGCGTCAGATCGGCGCCGACATGGGGCGTCGCCTTGATGCCGCGAAAGGCGGGCGTCATCGCCAGTTAGCGCAAAAGTGGATTAACCAGTTGCCGGGGCGCTTTGCCGCATCGCCAGCCCATCACAGCGAAGCGGGCACCTTGCTGGCGCTGGCGTTTCCGGATCGCATTGGCCGCTGTCGCGACAACGGCTTGCGCTACCAACTGGCCAACGGCAGTGGCGCCAGTTTGAACGACGGCGATGCCCTGTGCGCCACCCCCACGCTGGTGGTCGCCAGCATGAATGAGCGCCAAGGGCGCAGCGACGGCATCATTCACTTAGCCGCCGAACTGGATCTTGTTGGCCTCGAAGCCGTGGCGCCGCACCTGTTTAGCCAGTATCGACAGGTGGAGTTTGATCGGCAAAGTGGTGGGCTGAAAGCCGAACAGCAACAACGCTTAGGGGCGTTGGTATTAACGCGCAAACGATTAACGGACATCAGCGCCGAGGACAAACAGCAGGCGTTGTTGCATGAAGTGCGCCGCCGTGGCCTTGATGCCTTGGCGCTGGATCAGCGCTGCCACAACCTGCGCCTGCGGGTAGCCCTAGCGCGGCGCTATCTGCCGCAGCAACCGTGGCCGGATCTGAGCGACGACGCCCTGCTTAGCAGTTTGGATAACTGGCTGTTGCCCTATCTGGCGGGCATGAGTAAGTTTGCCGAGCTGAAGAAACTCGATATGTTACCCCTGCTGCTGAACCAAATTGAGTACGCCGATCAGCAGTTGCTGGCCAACGAGTTGCCGGAGCGGTTAACGGTGCCGACCGGCTCCAGCCTCAGCCTTAATTACCACAACGATGGGGTTAAGCTGGCGGTGCGAGTGCAAGAGATTTACGGCCAAAGTGATACCCCCACCGTCGCGCGGGGGCAGCTGCCGGTTACTCTCGAGTTATTGTCACCGGCCAAACGGCCACTGCAGATCACCGAAGATCTGGCCGCCTTTTGGCAAGGGGCGTGGAACGACGTGAAAAAAGAGATGCGCGGGCGTTACCCCAAGCACCTATGGCCGGATGATCCGGCCAACACCTTACCAACCCGAAAAACCAAGAAGTACAGTTAATGGCAAAGCGACCCAGCACCAGCGCCCCGAAGAAAACCGCGGCGACCCCCCGGAACAAGCCCGCGCCGAAAAAGGCCGCGGCCAAGCGCCCGCGCGCCAGCAAGGCCAAGTCTGGCAAGCGCAGCTGGCTGCAACGGCTGTGGGGGTTGAGCTGGAAGTTGGCACTGGTGGGTGTCAGCGTGATCTTTGTGTACGGCATCTATTTGGATGGCCAGATCGCCCAGAAATTTGAAGGCCAACGCTGGTACCTTCCCGCGCAGATCTACGCCCGGCCCATGTCGCTGTTTCCCGGCGCGCCCATCACCCACAGCCAGTTAAAGCAAGAGCTGGCGCTGCTGGGGTACCGCAACACCGGCAAAGCAGCGCACGAGGGCGAGTTTGCGGTATCGACATCGCGGATCCAGATCTACCGCCGCCCCTTTGATGGCCCCAACGGCTTTGAAGTGCCGATGCGAGTGATGGTGCATTTTGAAGAGAACCGCATCGCCCGAGTGCAGCGCAGCAGCGATGGCCGCGACTTAGGCTTTATGCAGTTAGAGCCGTTGCTGCTGGATCGGATCCTAACCGGCGAGCGGGAAGATCGCTTATTTGTGCCCCGCGCCGAGATCCCAGAAAGCCTGATCACCGCCTTACTGCGTACCGAAGACCAAGATTTCTATCACCACTTTGGGATCTCCCTCAGTGGCATCGCCCGCGCCGCGCTGGCGAACGCCAAAGCTGGCCGCACCGTGCAGGGCGGCTCAACCCTTACCCAGCAGCTGGCCAAAAACTTCTTCTTAACCCGCGAACGCAGCTTGGTGCGGAAGGTGAACGAAGCCTTAATGGCGCTGATCATCGACGCCCGTTACAGCAAAGATGAGATCCTCGAAGCCTACCTGAACGAAGTGTACATGGGCCAAGATGGCGCCATTGCCGTGCACGGCGTCGGGCTGGCCGCATGGCACTACTTTGGCACCCCGCTGGCAGAGCTGAACCTCAGCCAGCAAGCCTTGTTGGTGGCGATGATCAAAGGCCCCAGTTACTACAACCCGTGGCGTTA
This sequence comes from uncultured Ferrimonas sp., assembly GCF_947489035.1. Lineage (GTDB taxonomy): Bacteria > Pseudomonadota > Gammaproteobacteria > Enterobacterales > Shewanellaceae > Ferrimonas. Next base: position 67,703 of record NZ_CANLCI010000022.1, read on the forward strand.
CCCGCAACGTGCCCAGCAGCGCCGCGACTTAGTGCTAAAGCTGTTGTTGGAACAAGGCAGCATCAGCGCCAGTCAGTACAACCACGGCGCCAGCGGCGACTTAGCGCTGCGGGATCCCAACTGGCGCCAACGCCACAAGTTGCCGGGTTTCAACACCATGATGCAGCGTGAACTGGCGCAACGCTTTGGCGCTCAAACCCTTAACCAATCGGGATTGAAGGTGTACACCACCTTGGATCCCTTGGCGCAGCAAGCGGCCGAGCGAGCGGTAAGCCGTGGCATCAAGGCGCTGGCCAAACAGCGAGACGATAACCAGCTGCAAGCGGCGATGGTGGTGGTGGATCGCTATCAAGGCGGGGTGCTGGCGGTGGTGGGGGACAAAGATCCCAACTACAAAGGCTTTAACCGCGCCATGGACGCACGTCGGCCCATTGGTTCGCTGGTGAAGCCGCTGCTGTACCTGACGGCCCTGAGCCAACCGCAGCAATATCACCTGATGACGCCGCTGAAAGACGCCCCCATCAGCCTTCGCAGCAGCGATGGCCAGCGTTGGCAGCCGCAAAACGTGGATAAGAAGTACCGTGGCTCGGTGCCACTGCAAGAATCGATGATCAACTCGTTGAATGTGCCCACGGTGAATCTGGGCATGGCGGTGGGGTTGGAAGCCTTGAACGACACCCTGCGCCAAGCCGGTTGGCAACAACGCTTTAATGCCAACCCTTCGGCGTTTTTAGGGGCGCTGGATGCCAGCCCGTATCAAGTGGCGCAGTTGTATCAAACCTTGGCCGACGGCGGCCGTTATCGGCGCCTGTACAGCATTGGCCACGTCACCGACAGCGACGGCAACCGATTGGTTGAACAGCAGCCGAGCTCTGAGCAGGTGCTGTCGGAAAACGCCGCGTGGCTCACCAATTACATGATGACCGAAGTGGTTAAGCGCGGCACCGCCAAGCGCCTGGGTAAGCAATACCCGCATACCCTGTTGGCGGGCAAAACCGGCACCACCAGTGATGGCCGCGATGCCTGGTTTGCGGGCTTTGACGATCGCGATGTGGTGGTCACTTGGGTTGGCCGCGACGACAACAGCGCCGCGGGTTTGTATGGCAGCTCGGCGGCGTTACCGCTGTATCAGCGTTACCTTGAACAGCGCGAGCCGTTGTCGTTGGTGATGGTGCGCCCTTATGAAGTGGTGGACGGTTACTTTGCCAACAGCGGCGAAGCGGTGGCCAAGCGTTGCCGAGGGGCGCTGACCATTCCGGTGGATCAAGCCAGCTGGCCTGCCCCGCGGGGTTGTGGCGGCCTGAGCCAAGCGCCACCAGCGCCGAAAAACAAAAAGCGCAATTGGCTAGAGAAGCTGCTGGGGATTTAGCGGCTGTGTGGCTCAACGTGCGTTGTGGGGCGCGCGGCCGCAGACTCGGTGCCAATCCATCCACGCCATGAACCAAAGCAGAGTAAAATCATCGAGTCAGCTCTGTTCATGCGTGGATGTGGGCAGTGATTGGAATCGGCTTGGTCGATTATGCCAATCGAGCCGCTGGGGCGATAAGCCCTATTTAAGGTAAGGACTTGTCGGCATAATGGCCGCATCTGCTACGCAAGTGGCACCCCTAATTTACTTATTTGGCTGTAGGAGAGATCCATGTCTTGTCACCGCATTGATGAACTGCTGGAACTGTTAGAACCAGTTTGGCAGGCAAACCAAGAGCTCAACCTCGCGCAGATGCTGGTTAAGTTGGCCAAAGACACCGGCTTCGATGGCAAACTGGAAGATCTGACCGACGACGTACTGATCTACCACCTGAAGATGCAAGAAACCGGCGAAGGCAAAATGATCCCGGGCATCGCCAAGGATTACGTTGAAGATTACGACTGGAAAAGCGCCATCTTAAAAGCGCGCGGCATCGATCCAAACGAGTGATCGCCCAGACGCGGCTCGCCCTTAGACTTTGAGTGGTCATGGCCGTCGCCAGAACGCTGAAAACCGCGCGGCATCGATCCAAACGAGTGATCGCCCAGACGCGGCTCGCCCTTAGACTTTGAGTGGTCATGGCCGTCGCCA
>NZ_CANLCI010000023.1 GCF_947489035.1 uncultured Ferrimonas sp.
GTCGGTCACGTTAGCCGCGGTTTGGGGTAACGTGACAGCGCCGGTGTGCCAACCTCAACCGGTACGCAACGGCGGCCAATGTTCGATTACGCCTGCGGCTAATCAACCCTACGGCTAATCAAACTTACGGGTTATGGGGATCCCGAGCTTTGGTAGGCCACGTTAGCCGCGGTTTGGCGTAACGTGACGGCACCGGTGTGCCAACCTCAACCGGTACGCAACGGCGGGCAATGTTCGATTACGCCTGCGGCGAATCAACCCTACGGGTTATGGATACGCAACGGCGGGCATTGTTCGATTACGCCTGCGGCGAATCAAACTTACGGGTTATGGGTGTCCCCAGTCGGTCAGTATTGATGCCGAGGCTTTGCGCCTCTGTGCCGATGGTGCTTGGTTAACTCTGCGGAACTGCCTTGGCCATAAAAAACGCGCCCATGTGGGCGCGGTTCTTACCTCGGTGCAGCAACGCGGTTGGCGTTAGTAGTACTTCACCATTTGCGCTTGGCTGCGGCGGGTTTTCGGGAACTGCGGCTCGCTGGCGCGGTAGCCCAGCGCCACCATGACTGCGGGTTTGTAGACGTTGGTGTCGATGCCAAAGTGCTCGGCCAATACCGCTTCAGTTTGGTCAATGTCGAAGCCTTCGATTGGGCAGGAGTCGATCCCCATCAGCGCGGCGGCGGTCATGACGTTGCCTAGGGCAATGTAAGCCTGTTTGCCAGACCAATCGGTGATCTGGCGCTGACCTTCAATGTGGAAATCTTGCTGTTGGAACTTCTGGAACGCTTGGTTAATGAAGCCAATCACGTCATCCGGCAGCTGTTTTACCTCTTTCATAAACCGCTGCTGGTAATCGCTGTTGTGCTTCTGGTTTATATCGGTGTGGGCCAAGAAGATCAAAAAGTGGCTGGCGGTACCCAGCTGACCGGCGCTGCCGTTAAAGGCACCGTTTGCCCCCCAGCTGAATTCGCGGAACAGCTCGCGTTTCTCTGGCGATTGCACCACCAGCAGCTGCCACGGTTCAAACCCAAATGAACTTGGCGACAGGCGCGCGGCTTCAACAATCACATTGAACTGGTCATCGCTGATTTTTTTCGCCGGATCAAACACCTTGGTCGCGTGACGGAAATTGAATGCGTCCAGAATGGTGGTTTCGATGTTCTGGGCTTGGATCTCGGTCTTGGGGGTTGCGGTCATAACTACGCTCCTGCTGCGGCGTCAAAGGATCGGTGTGCCACGGCCACGGTGGCAAACGGGAGGATGCGAGGCATCACTTTCAATGGCGGCAAGTGTACCAGCGCCATTGTGGTCGCAATAGGGCATAACCACCCAATCACTATGGACTTAAGGTTCCATAATGTTGGCCGTAATGGGGCGGCAGCAATGGCTGGTGCAACGGCTTAAAACCAGTGTTAATAGGGGCTGTGGCTATGGTGCGAGGCAGGGTGAACGATAAGGTGGGGTTAATCAGGCTAATTTTACGGCTGTGACTTGGGTCACAAATGGCCACAGTGGCCGCGGCTGGGCGGCCACTGCGGCGCTGAGTTTATTTGGTTAACAGCGGCTCGTCGGCGGTGCAGTTAACCGCAAACACCTCGACCGGCATCTGCTTATATTCGGTGCTGAAGGCGACGGTCATGCCGTTGCTGCGGGCAACCCGCTTCGAATCCACATTATCGACATGGATGATGGAGATAAAGCGGCTGGCGGGCAGCTGTTGTTCGCCGTAGTGGCGCATCTGCCGTGCCATTTCGGTGGCGTACCCTTGGCCGCGATATTGCGGCAGCAGCGAATAAGCGATCTCATATTCTGCGCTGGGGCTAATGTCGTCGCGGCGCAAAATGCCCACCATGCCAATAAAGGCACCGTTATCGCGTTGATGCACGGCCAGATAACCCAGCCCCGTGCTTTGGTAGCGCTCTAGGGTAATGGTGATCCACTGTTCTGCCATCTGCTGTGGCGTCCATTCGAGTGGGATCCCCAAAAAGCGAATGCGGTCGTTGTCTTCAAAGAAGGCTTGCCACGGCACGATGTCGGCGAGGGTGACCGGACGGTAACGCAGACGCTCGCTGTGCTGACTGAAGTAATCCATTGCTGCTCCTTAGCTGCTGGAGGAATTAATCTGCCTAAGTGGCGATGGCGTTGCAATATGATAGAAGCAGATCAGCGGATCGTGAGGCGATGTGGCGAAATTGCGGTGGGAATGACTGGCGTGATGTTAAGTCGAATGAGGCGCCAGCAGACAGCAAAACGCCCAACCGAATGGCTGGGCGCTTTACTTAACAGAGGCGGGTTACATGCACGTTAGATAACGCGGATGTTGTTTTCCTTAAAGCTGGCCACGATTTCAGCAACGTGGTCTTTGCCGCGCGCTTCGATGGTTAGGTCAACTTCAGCTTGGCCTAAGGCCACATCGCTGGCCGGACGGCTTTGGGATAGGTCGAAGATGTTGGCGCCGTGATCCGCCACCAACTTGGTGATCTTGGCGATGCACCCAGGGCGATCCGCAATTACGCAGCGCAGGCGAGACAAACGACCATTCATCTCTAGGCCACGTTCGATGATGCGCGAGATCATGTTCATGTCGATGTTGCCACCGCTGATCAGCGCCACCACGGTCTTGCCTTGCAGTTCGTCCAGTTTGTGGTGTTTCAGAGCCGCTACCGCAACGGCGCCAGCGCCTTCAGATACGGTTTTCTCTTGCTCCATAAGGTACAAGATGGCGTTGGCGATCTCTTCTTCGTCAACGGTTACTACTTTCTCTACGTACTTCTTCGCAATTTCGAAGGTGTTGCTGCCAACCACCGATACGGAGATCCCGTCGGCCAGAGTTTTGGCTGCTGGCAGAGGCGTAACTTTACCGGCCGCTAAGCTGGCTTTCATGGCCGGCAGGTTTTCGGTTTCTACGCCGAGAATGCGTACGTCTGGCTTCAGGGCCTTAACCGCAGAGGAGATCCCGGAGATCACGCCGCCGCCGCCAATTGGCGCAACAACGGCATCCAGATCCGGCACCTGCTCCAGCAGTTCCAAACCGATGGTGCCTTGACCGGCAATCACGTCTGGATCGTCAAAGGCGTGTACGAAGGTGTAGCCGTGCTCTTGCTGCAGCTCAATCGCTTTCTGGTAAGCCTCGTCGTAACCGTAACCGTGCAGTACCACTTCGCCACCAAACGACTTGGTGCCTTCCACTTTGGCCAGCGGGGTGGTGGTTGGCATTACGATAACGGCCTTGATGCCCAGCATCTGTGCGGCGCGGCTTAAGCCTTGAGCGTGGTTACCGGCGGAAGCGGCAACAACCCCAGCGGCTTTTTGCTCTTCGTTAAGGTTAAGCAGGCGGTTCATGGCGCCACGTACTTTATAAGAACCGGTTACCTGACGGTTTTCTGCCTTCAGGTAGACCTTACAGCCGGTAATTCGGCTCAGTTTCTCGGAGTAGACACAAGGGGTCTTAGTAACGTGCTCGGCGATCTGTTTTCTTGCGCGTTGGATATCGGCCAAAGAAACCATAATGAAAAACTCCAAATAAACTGAACATGAACTTTATATCTGTAACACCAAGTTAATATCTGTTTTGGTGCCGATAGCTAAGTAAGAATCTGTAATCACTATGACCTAAGTTACGGCAACAAAAATGGCTGATGGCTCACATTTCACTTAATGCTGGGATTAGTTTTATTAATGTCATTTAGGGGAGGTCACATGACTGATGTTCATGGGAGGATGGTCTCATTTGCTGGGTTATTTTTGCGGAAGCTCAACTATCTGAGGGAGAACGACTTTCGTTGTACGCAACGACTCTAGTTTTGTGACCGCTATCTCTTTTGAGGTAGTCAAAAAGGCCGTACTTTAAATAGCAAGACAGCATAACCAACCAAGAGTGATCAAGATGATGAACGATAAAGCAGCGTCTGGTGTGACAGCCGGCGCAAAACCTAAGTACACAAAACAAGACTTAGTTTGGTCTGTTTCCATGTTCGGTACCGCAGTAGGTGCTGGTATTTTGTTCCTGCCAATCCGCGCTGGACTGGAAGGTTTCTGGCCACTGATCCTGATGGGTATCATTATTGGCCCACTGGTTTACTTGGCGCACCGCGCATTAGGTAGATTTATCCTTTCCTCTAGTAAACCTAATGCGGAACTGGCGGACGTAGTTACTGAACACTTTGGTAATAAGTCGGCGATTGCTATTTCGTTCTTATACTTCTTTGCATTCTTCCCACCGGTACTTATTTACGGCAGTGCAATTACCAACACCGTAGATAGCTTTATGGTGAACCAATTAGCGATGGAAGCTTGGCCGCGTTGGTTACTGTCTGGTGTATTGATCACCGCGATGGTTGGCGTGATTATGCTGGGCCAAAAACTGATGCTGAAGATTACCGCAGCACTGGTTTACCCTCTGATTGCGATTCTGTTTGGCTTCTCTGTTTACCTGATCCCTGATTGGTCTATGGAAGCGATGTCTACCGATGCAGTACCGGCATTTGGTGACTTCATGCTGGTTGTGTTCATGGCCATGCCAATGCTGATCTTCTCTTTCAACCACAGCCCTGCAGTGTCTTACATGGCACAGGCACAGCGTAACGAGCACGGCGAACACGCTGAAGCTAAGTCTGATGCCATCCTGAAAGGCGGCGCAATTCTGCTGGTTATCTTCGTAATGTTCTTCGTATTCAGCTGTGTATTGTCTCTGACCCCTGCACAACTGCTGGAAGCGAAAGAGCAAAACCTGCCAGTACTGAGCTACTTGGCTAACGTACACGGCTCCCCAGTAATCGCCATTGTTGGCCCACTGGTGGCGTTCTTGGCTATCTTCTCTTCTTTCTTCGGCCACCTGCTGGGCGCCAAAGAAGGTCTGTCTGGTCTGCTGCGTAAAGCCTGCCCAGAAAAAGTAGAAAACATCGATGCCAAGAAATTCGACAAAGGTTTGATGCTGTTCTTCTACCTGAGCACTTGGGCAATCACCGTTTACAACCCATCTGTACTGGGCATGTGTGAAGCGCTGGGTGCACCGTTCATCATCGCCATGCTGTTCTTGGTGCCGATGTTCGCAATCAACAAAGTACCAGCTATGGCGAAATACCGTGGCAAAGTGTCCAACGTGGTCGTTACCGTTACCGGTATCGGTGCCATCTTGGCAGTACTGATCGACATGCTGTAACGAGTTAGCGCTAGACAGCATGAGGGAGGCGATTATCGCCTCCCTTTTTTTATGTCTGGCGTTTGCCAAAGTGGCGGTTACCGTTGCTGACAACCTGGCTTGCTGCGGCGGTTGCATCGGTTAAAGCGCATTGGTTACTCTGCGCTTTTGAGCCATCTGCCGAGCGGGAAACCCAAGGGGTGGAATGGGGCGCAAATAATGCGCCTGCTAAGGGCAACAAAGGGCAACAAAGGAAAATGTAAGTTGCTGGAATAACCTGTCCATAAGGAAGTGACACGTTGCGGATATTGATTTCATTGTTAGTGGCATCGCTGCTGATCGCCTGTACCACCCAAGGGCGGTTGCATTACATCACGGCGGAAGGGGTGCACAAATCGGCTTGTGAAACCGAATACTTTGGCGCACCCGCCGTGGATAAATACGCGGTTGAGTACTTCCTCAGTTACTGTGCGCAGCAAGCGGTAGCGCAGGGCCATACCGTGGTTAACGCAGCACTGCTTACCCTTGATTTATCGATCCCGCCTAGCCCCAATGGCAAGCCGTGGACGTTCGAATTGGCCACCAAGCGTTATCAGGCGAAGCAGTTAACCGAGAAAGAATATGGCTACATCATTGCGCATTTGGATTTGGCTTTAAGCCAAGCATCGCGTTGATCCCAACGGCATTGAAGATCGGATTGAGGACGATGAGTGGGCCGTGACCCGTTGTTCTCTGAGCGTCACCTTACGCCAAAGAACGGCGAACGTGACCTACGGTATTCACCTGCGCTAAACCATTACCCCAAAGCAGCCGTTAAGCCCCAGCGAGTCGGTGCGATCAGCCGCAGGCGTCATCGAACCCGTGCGGTGAGTGAGCCGTTGCCTGCATTCGAAGAGCAAAAAGGGCGCTTAGCGCCCTTGGGTTTCGGTGTCTTTTGTTCATGCCTCGGCTGAAGCGTCGGGCTTAACCATCAGAGCCGAGCACCGCGTCGATGTCTGCGGCGCTGTGGCGCGCTGGCACTTGCGGCTCGCCTTCCTCACCCCAGAATTTATTGACGATGCGGCCGCGCTGTACCGCCGGGCGGGCCTGCACTTGCTCGGCCCAGCGCAGCACGTGTTGGTAGCTGGCAACGTCCAAGAACTCGGCGGCGTTGTAGGCGTTGTTCAGCACCACGTTGCCGTACCACGGCCAAATGGCGATATCCGCGATGCTGTATTCATCTCCGGCAACAAAGGGGTGCTTGGCCAACTGCTGATCCAGCACATCCAATTGGCGTTTCACCTCCATGGTGAAGCGGTTGATTGGGTATTCAAACTTCTCTGGGGCGTAGTGATAGAAGTGGCCAAAGCCGCCGCCCAAATAGGGGGCGGAGCCATGCAGCCAGAACATCCAGTTCATCACGCTGGTGCGGGCGACGGGATCCGTTGGCAGGAACTGGCCAAACTTTTCGGCCAGATAGAGCAAGATGGCACCGGATTCAAACACCGAAATCGGGCTGTCGCCGCTGCGATCAACCAGCGCGGGGATCTTGGAGTTAGGGTTGATCGCCACAAAGTCAGAGCCAAATTGATCGCCGTCGATGATCTTGATCAGGTGGGCGTCGTAGTCGGCGGCAGCCACGCCAGCGGCCAGCAACTCTTCCAACATGATGGTGATCTTCTGGCCATTGGGGGTGCCCATCGAATAGAGCTGCAAGCCGTGTTCGCCCACGGGCAAGGTTTTGTCGTGGGTGGCACCGGATACGGGGCGGTTGATGCTGGCAAAGGCACCGCCGTTTTCCGCATCGTGAGTCCAAACTTGCGGTGGTGTGTAGCTGGTCATGATCGAAGTTCCTTGGCAATAAGGGGGTCACTGGGATTGATACTATCCTGTTTGCCCCACCCAATTCGATCCGAACGGTTATATCTAATGCGGCGGCGTTTGAAGTGGCGGGGCCACCCGGTGGTGGGCAAGGGACAATGCCCTTTGCGATCCCTGGTGCCTCCGTCAAGGCAATGCCCACAAGTCATTGAAACTAAGCCATAAAAAACGCCGCAAAGGCGGCGTTGATGGGTTGGGATTAGCAGTCGCTGTCGAACACTTCCACCACCGGCGCGTCGCCGCTGCCGTTGGGATCATTGCGGTAGCGGACATGGCAGCCAAAGCTGGCGTTTTTTTGGTCGTAATCTTCAGTGAAGAAGACATAGAAGGTGTTGGCTTTTTTGACCCGATCCGAGAAGAACTGCGCCGCATTGCGGTTTTTCTTGGCGGTATTGCGGTCGACCATGTCGAGCTCAATCCAGCTTAACAGCTGTTGATTGATGTCGGCGAAGCTGTCGCCGCCACGGGCGCGGGGGTAGCCGTTGTGCAGCGGCACATCAACGCCATCAATGGTGATTAAGCCCTCGTCCCCCAGCTGCTGTGCCAATATCGCCTTGGCGTGCACCATCTGCATGCCACTGCGCATGCTGCCTGCGATCCCTTGCAGCACACTGGCTTTGGCGTCACTGCTGATGTCGATAAAACGCGGCGCAGCAGCGGCGGCCAAGATCCCCAGGATCACGATCACCACCACCAGTTCGATTAGGGTAAACCCTTGTTCCGCTTTGTTGTGCAAATCCACTTCTCCGCATTCAAAAAGGGGCCTAGGTCACCGGATCTCCAGAGAGCATGCTGCAATGGCTCGAGCCGTGCCGGGGTGGCCGTTACGCCTTGGCGGCGTCGGCGACCGCTTGGGCAAAGCCATTGGCCCAGTTGTGCAAGCCGTTAAGTACATCGGCTTCGGTAGACCATGGGCTGTCGTTAAGGCCGTAAGAGCCTTGCAAGCGTTCAACCACAACGCCGTTCAGCTGCTGGCTGTTGCTGTCGCGAAATTCAACGGTCATGGTGACTTCGCCCACGCTCAGCACCACTGGCGCCAAGATGGCGGTGATGTTGGCGGCGGCACTGGGGGTTTTAATGTCCGACAACACCACATCAAGGGCGAGGGCGTTGGCGCTGTTGCTGCCAACCAGTTGAAAGCCATGCTCGGTTAGCGCGTGGGTGAGCGATTGGCGCAACTGCTGCGCGACCTTGGCCTGCAGCGCAGGGGCAACGCGGGGATCGCGCACCTTGATGCTGGCAAGATGAAAACGCTGATATTGGGATAACGCGGGCGAGCCCGCACGGCGGTAGATGCGCCGTGGCAACTGGCTGTTGTCGGCTTTTAGCCCTTGGATTGAGGCAGGCACCGCTGATGGCGACACGGCCACGTTGCGGGCGCTGCAGCCAGACAACACCAGCGCGGCAGCAGCAATCATAAGGGGAAGCAGGGGGCGTGACATAAAACCTCGTAACCAAACAGGCAAGCAATTGCACAATTAATGTGCGGCAGTGTAATCGCTTTACCCATTATTACCAGCGACTGCTTTTACATCTGTGATCTCACTAGCACGGCAGACAGCGCAATCTGGGTGCGCTAACATCTGCGTCCCTTTTGTTTGTTGCTTTATTAACGCTTATGACCGCTCCTGAGCAGCGCTATCGCGTGCTGTGTGCCGCTTCTGGCGCTGATTTTCATACCTGTTTTTACTGTGGCTGCGTGGCAACGGAATTGGATTTTGCCCCGCCCCGAGCCCATTGGCAGTCGTTTTTTGTGCGCCAAGCCAGTGCCGACAACCTGCAAGTGCCCAGCTGCAAAGAGTGCCACACGCTGTTGAAAGGCTGTGCCATGGGCTTGGTAGAGCAGCGACGGGAGTGGGTACACACCAAGTTGGCGGCCAAATACGCCAAACCGATTGCGGTGTACCTAAAGTGGACCCAAGAGGAGCTGGCAGAGCTGGATTACGGCTTTGCCCACAGCATCGGCGCGGGCTTGCGCTTGGGGGAGGAATCCCATCGCCGCAGTAACTACCCGGGTTTTCGTTACGAAGTGGATGGCGCCGTGGTGGCAGCCAGCCTGGTGCAGCCGTTGCCGGTGATGGTGTTCGAGCAACGTTTTGATGATCTAAAAAGCGCTTTGGTGGCGGTGAGCAAGCAATACCAGATCAAACAAGCCAAGTTGGTTGAGGGGCTGGCGGATCACGACAACAACCTAGAAGCGGTGGTGTTAGCCCACCAACAGCAGCAACAGCAGGCGCTGTATCGACGCCAATTGCGGGCCGCTTGCAGCGCCTTTGCCAAGCAGCATCAGCAGTCGCTGCGTTACGTCACTAACTCGGTTGAGCGTTATCTGGATAAGGATGAGGAGCTGTCCATCGCTGAGGCGCTGGATAAGTTGTATCAAGAACGGGTGCGGCATCGCTAAGCGCCGCACCGCTTATTTTTCTCAACGGCAACGCTCGGCAGCCGTGGCCGTCGTTAACGGCCAACCGCCACCACTGGCGTTTACATCATCGGTTTGAAGCCTTGCTCATCGACGTCGTTGTTGCTGCTGGCGTCGGGGCCAATGCCGCTGACGCCACCAATGCTACCGCCGCTATCACTGCCGTTGGCCGCGCCCGGGTGGTTGCTTTGCCCTAATTGGGCTTCATTGCGTTCCGCTTGGGTAAAAGTGGCTTGCTGCAAGGCGTTTTCCAACGGGCCGGTGATGCGACGGTTACCGCCGATGCGGGTGGTGAGCATGGAAGCCAAATGGCTAAAGACCAAAAACAGCACCGCCATCAGGCCGTAGTAGACCCCCTCTCCTAGGTAGAAGTAGTTGGCAATGAAAGTGGCCGCGAAGAAAGCGGCACCGGCGCCCACGGCGTAGCTGACTAAATCCATGAGCCAACTCCACAATGTACCGAAAAACCCTCGATTCAGTAGGGCTTTGCGAGTGCGTTTAACCTCGCGCTTGCCGAGGTAGTGCAGCTTTTCCGTGTCGTGAACGTAAAAGGCGTAGGGGTAGTAAGAATCGCCCTTCTCGCAATAAAACAGCGAGATGTTGCTGGCGCTGGGGATGTTGGCGGTGCCATCTTTGACCACGCTACGAACCTTGCCGTTGTCCATGCGTACATTGACGGTTTCGAAGCGTTCGGTGTTGACTTCGGTACGGCCATTTTTTTCGGTGGTGGTGGTGTGGGTATCCACTTGGCCGCCGGCGTAACTGCCGTGGCAAGTGAACAGCTTGGTGTCGATATTTTTACCGCAAAGGGTGTGCTGAAAGGCAAACGACTGCATCTCAACTCCTGTTGTTAAAGGGGGCCGTTGCCCCCATCAAAATTAACCGTCTTGGTGATCAAGTTTCTGCTGGGTGTCGCCCGCCAGCGCGGCGGTACGCTCACTGCCAGTGGGTTGCGGCACATTGCGGCTTTGATCGTTCATCTGGTGGATCTGCGCTGCAGCCTGTAAGTCGGCTTCGGTATTGAGGTTGGCGATGGTCTGGCGTGACGCTAAGTAACCGCGCAGATCGTTGATGATGCCGGCCATGTCGGTGTCGTTGCTGTGCAGCTCCATCAAGTGGCGCGGCTGCTCTAGGTTGTTGCTGCCCACCCCAGCGAAGGTGGACGTTACCGCCGTTGCTGTGACCACCCATGGGGTCATGGAGGAGCGCACAATCACGTTCTCGGATTGGGTTGAATCGTAGATCCCCTTACCGGTAGACACGGTGCTTTCGGTGTAGGTGCCTTCACACTTGAAGTAGATCAACTGCGATTCAAACTGGAACTCACTCCAGAACACGTGCACTAAGTTGGTCAGCAGGCGACCAAACACGCCACACACCACGATGGCCAAGATGACGTTGATCAAGCTGGCCACTTGCTCGCCAACGTCGGTGCTAATGGCAAAGGCAGCGGCTCGGCTGTTCGCTCTAGGCAGCTGATCAAGCAGCCCCAACGACAGCAGCTCAATCACTTTGCCGTATTGGCTAAACAGCAGCAGCGCCGCCCCCAGCATAAACAGTTGCCCCACTACGGTGCCGCTGATCCGCAGCAGTTGCGGCAAGCCGCTGAAGCTGGTTGGCTTCACCCGCGGTTGGGTTTCTTGGATGGTTTCGCCGTAGAAGGCGCCTTTGCTGTTGGACTGTTCTTTCAGCATCGGCTGCAGGCTGCGGTAGATGCGGTTGGGCACCTCTTTGTAACGGCGGTTGGCCATTACCATCGAATCCAAGTTGATGAAGATCTCCCGTGGGTGCACCGACTCCTGCCAGTTTTCGCGCAGTTCGGACACTTCGGTGATGGGGTTGGCTTGGCGACAGCGGTTGCTGATCAGCAGGGTCAACACCAGGGTAGCGATTAAGGCCAGTGCCACCACTACGCCAATCCACAAGGCGTTGCTGACGTTGTGGTTAATGGCTTCATAGAAGCCAGCAACACTGGCTTCGCTGCGGTTCATCTGCTCCAGCGGTTGCAGGAACGGCAGTGGTCGGCCTCGCATCATTTCCGTTAACCACCAGTTCAAGGCCATGCTGGCCCCCACCGGCAGGGTAACGGCCAACACTAAGGTGCGCGCGATCCCAGCGGCGCCGCGATTTTGGGCACCGGTGGTGTGCTGGCGAGCGATGGGGCGACCGGCCTTAAACCACAGCTGCAACAGGTACAGCAGGAACAGGGTTGAGATCACCGGCTGCAGCAGCGGGGTGTATTCGGTGCCAGCTAAGCCGCTGGCTAAAACAAAACTGGCCAAGCCATACACGGCCACGGCCAACACCGTTTGCGCCAGCGTTTCCGTCAGCTGTTGCGCCATATTGCGGATCGGGAAAGGCACAAAGGTCAGCTTGGGGAACAGGGTGTGGATCAGACGGGCGATCAACCCTTTGGGCTCGGTGAAGGTCAGGTTTTTACGCCCAATCAGCATCTGCTCAAGCTGGCCTGCGTCGTAGGAGACGTCGTTCTGTTCCGCTTTGGCGCTGTCCGCTTCGGATTTAGCGTTGTTGAATGCCAACGAAGTGGGCACCGAGCGGCCCACGAAGAAGCGCAAGGTTTGCATCAAGCCAGAGCCTAAGGTCCACAAGCCGCTGCTGAGCAGCACAAAGCCGACCGAGGCGGTGATCCAACCAAAGATCTGATGCTGCTGCACCGCGTCGGTGACGCTCAGCAGTACCAGTAAACCCAGCACCGAGGTGATGGTGCCGCGGATGGCACGCACTGTGCCTTCAAAGCGAAAGGGATTGCGGATCCCTAGATCGAGCGATCCGTGTTCGTAAGCCATGTAACTCTCTCAATTGTTAACGTCCTATTGGGCGCCAGTGAATTATCGAAAGAAAATAGGTTACCTATAGTTATCTTGGTGCCAAAGTTAAACCTTTGTTTTTCAGGTTTTTATGTGAGATCTCTTACATGTTGGAGGGCTTAAGTCTGCATAATTTACGCGGATTGAATTGTTAACGTTACTGCAACCAAGGCGCTAACGTTTGCGCCAGCCGTTGCGCCAAAAATTGCTGCAGTGCTTTCACCGTTGGGTTGAGCTGACGGCGGCTGGCGCAGAGCAGGTTCAGTGGCACCGCTTGGCTGTGCCATGACGGGCACAATCGCACCAAGGCGCCGCTGTGCAGATCGGCACTGATGTCGACCAGCGACTTAAAGGCGATGCCGTGGCCTTGCCGTGCCCAGCGATGCACCAACTCGCCGTCGTTGGCGATGCGATCGCCTTGCACCTTAATGCTGAGTTGCTCGCGGCCATTGTGCATAACCCAATCGCTAAAGGGCGCATCATCAAGGGCAAAACAGAGGCAGTTATGCTGGCTGAGTTGTTGCGGGGCAGCAGGGCTGCCGTGGCGGGCGAGGTAAGCGGGAGCCGCGCACAGCACGCGGACATTACGCTGGGTCAGTGGCAGCGCCACCAAGCTGGAATCCGCTGGGGTGCCGTAGCGCAGCATCAGATCCAGCGGTTGCCGATACAGATCAACCAAGCTGTCGCTTAGGTGCAAGCGCAGGCTTAACTGCGGGTGCAGTTGCAGAAATTCACTTAGCCACGGATCCAGTAAATTTCGGCCCAGATCCGACGGCGCAGACAGCTGCACCTGCCCAGCCAGCGTGATGTTGTCGTTACTGATGGCGGCACAGCCATCGTCCAACAGATCCAGCGCCGGTTGGCAGGTGGCCAGAAAGCGTTCGCCCTGCTGGGTTAAGCGCAGCTGGCGGGTCGATCGCACCAACAGTGGCTGGCCCAGCTCGGCTTCTAAACGCTTTACCGCCGCGCTGCTGACCGCAGGGCTCAGCCCCAACGCCCGTGCCGCCGCAGATAAGCTGCCCAGCCGCGCGGTTTCAACAAAGATCCGCAGATCTTGCAGTGCTTTCATTATCAATCCCTGTTTGAAAGTGATTCTTGGTAAGGCTAGTTTTTCAATCATTACACTTGCAATAAAGTGGTGCCATCACAGAACAGGAGCGCCGCCCATGAAAGCCGTTGGTTACCAACACAGCCTTGCCATTGATCTGCCCAATGCCCTTATCGACATCACCTTGCCGCCACCGGTCGCCACCGGTCGCGACTTGTTGGTGCAGGTGCACGCCATTTCCGTGAACCCAGTGGACACCAAAATTCGCCAGCGGGTGGCCGCGGAAGATGGCCAGTACAAGGTGCTGGGCTGGGATGCGGCGGGGGTGGTGACCGCCGTGGGTGAACAGGTAACCGACGTTAAGGTGGGCGACGAGGTGTACTACGCCGGGGATCTGACTCGCTCTGGCAGCAACGCGGAATATCAGCTGGTGGATGAACGCATCGTTGGCCGTAAGCCCCGAAGCCTCAGCTTTGCCGAAGCCGCCGCGCTGCCACTGACCGCCATCACCGCCTACGAGCTGCTGTTTGAACGCTTGAAGGTCGCCACCGACAAGCCGCAAAAGCTGCTGGTGGTGGGCGCTGCGGGCGGGGTTGGCTCGATCTTGGTGCAGTTGGCAAAGCAGCTGACCCAGCTGGAGGTGATTGGCACCGCATCAAGGCAGGAGAGCCAGCAGTGGCTGCGAGAGTTAGGCGCGGATCAGATCATCAACCACCGCCAGCCGTTGAGTGAGGCGCTGGCCGCCATCGGCATCGAGCAGGTGGATTACGTCGCCAGCTTAACCAACAGCGACGATCACCTAACGGAAATCGTGAAGGCGCTGAAACCCCAAGGTCAGTTGGGCTTGATTGATGATCCGGCCAGCTTTGATATTCGCGCCCTGAAGCAGAAAAGCATCTCGCTGCACTGGGAGTTTATGTACACCCGTTCGATGTTCCAAACCGAGGATATGATCGCCCAGCAGCGGCTGTTGAATCAGGTGGCCGAGCTGGTGGACGCCGGTGAACTGCGCACCACCGTCGGCGAGCACTTTGGCCGCATTAACGCCGCCAATCTGGTTAAGGCCCACCAGCGCCTCGAAGCGCAGCAAGCGATAGGCAAAATCGTGTTGGAGGGGTTTTAAGGCCGAGTGAACGCGGGCCAGCAACCACAACGGGGACGCGCTGCGTCCCCGTTGTCGGTTTTTATCGGCTGTTTACCCGTTCATGGTTGAATCGCTTTGGCATAAGCAGCACTGAACATCGTTGCGGCTGTGGTGCGGATTAGCAGCCGCTGCCATCAACCGAATAAACCGGCTTGTTGCTGGCATCGAGTCGGTAATTGAAGATACAGCCAAAGCTGCTGCTGGTGTCCGGCTGCGAAAGCAGGTACACCCCAGCCGTCGCTGCTGGTGCCTGCCAAATGGCGTAGTCGCTGCTAAAGTTGTCGCTGATGTTGGTTAGGGTGGTGATGTCGGCGTCCAATGCCGCCAGCACATCGGCGACCACCGGATCCACATAACCGTCGGTGGTGTTGATGGTGGTGCCATCCGCCACCACGCTGCTGTCGCCACTGTCGTTACCGGCAATGATCGCCTTACTGCGAATGAAGGCGTTGGCGCTTTTCATGCTGCCAGCCATGGCATTGAGCTTGGCGACATGGGCATCGCTACTGATGTCGATAAACTTGGGGGCAGCCACCGCCGCTAAGATCCCCAAAATCACAATCACCACCACCAGTTCAATCAGGGTAAAGCCTTGTTGTATGCGTTTCATCGCTACCTCACAAAAACGAATGCTGGCCAATCATACGGATAAAATTGGTGCGCCAGCAATCACTTCGCTGTAAACACTGGCCATTACCATTTGGCGTATTGATCCTCAACAAAGCCCCACAAACCATCAACGCTGATCAGCTGCCCATCGGCTTGGCGAATGCGGCCACGAAATTGACCAAAAATCTGTTTAAAGTCGCTGGCGGCAAAGCCCAGATTCAGCCGTTCGGTGTGCTGGCCCTGGGGCTGAAACTGCAGCTCAATCACCCCATCTTCGCTGTAGATCCGCCACGGTTGCAGCGGGTGATCCCAATCGTAATCAAAGTGGCATAACGGCAGCGGCAGCAGCTGGCCATTACGCCACAGCGCGTTTTCACTGACGCTGGTTTCGTTAACGCCGCAAGACAGGTTTAAGCCGACCCGATCACCGTTTTGATTTTGACCACTCAAACAGGCCCAGTTCCAGAAGGTTTCGCGGCGCATGTAACCGGCGCTGAAATCGTGATGAGCAAAGGCGTTAAGGGCACCCAAGTCAAACTGCTGAGCGCCACATTGGATCTGGCCGTGGCAGCGTACCCCCGCCACCTTACGGGCATAAGCCCAGCCATTGCGACCAATGCGGCTGCACTGGCCAAGGGGCTCAAACTCGGCCTCGCTAAACCACAGATCGACATTCAAGGCACGGCCTTGGCTGATGGTTAAACGCTTGCGCTGTTGATGGTGGCCAATGGTGATGTGCAGATCCCCCAGCCGCACTTGGCTGCTGCCATTGCGAATGTCGTTGGTTAACGACACGCCCACGCCGAACGGCGCGCGTTTGGTGGTTTCCAGCAACATGCCGCTGCCGGGCTGATACAGGTAAACAAAGGCGATGGCGGTGTGGCGCAGGTGGGCAATGGCGCAGCCAAACAGCAGTTGCTCTGACAGCACCCCAACGTATTGAAATTGCTTGTAGCCTAACCACGATGACAGCGCCGAAGCGTGGCCGCCCATTGGCGTGCGGTGGCGGTAATCGCCGATGTTGATCTGCTCGATGCTGTCGCCAAAGTGGCCAAAGCGGATCTGCCCGTTGGCATCGATAAGTGGCTGAGACATTTGCCTTTATTCCATTTTACTCCATTGCTTATCACCATCTCACTGGGGCTGTAGCAACGCAACCCCAAACAACCGCAGCGGAAACTTGGCCACAATCGCTCCGGCTTGAGCAGTATCGACTAAGGTTTCGAGTGGATTGATTAACCCACTGACAAGGAGCCACTCATGGCATACGTACAAATTGATGGTGTTCGTTTAGAGAAAGAGTTGCTGGATATGGCCAAAGCCCACACCACTGGCCGCGGCGAAGGGCGGATCTCGCAAGATGAAGCGATGGATCTGATCAACAGCGCCAACGATGGCCAAGGCATGACCGCCACCGAGATCACCACCCTTAACTACATTCGCGACCACTTCTCGCTGACCAGCGCCGCCGAGCGGGTGTTCGATGAGCATCTGAAATAGGCAGCGGCAAGGGCGCGGCCAAGGCTGAGGCCACGGCCACGGTTCCCACCTCAACGCGCGGCTTTGGCGGCGCGTTTTTTTGTCTTTAAGCGCCAATCTTGTCGTTGAAGTGTCATCCCTTGTTCACCAAAGCGTCGTGGTTTGTTATCACTATGATGCGCTTGTGATTTTAACCGCGGGCTGGCGTGGCGCCGCCATGATGGTAATAAACCCCAACTCGGCACTGGTGAGCAGTGCTGCGCTGACAATAACAATTTCAAGGATGACCGTATGGCTCTTACTCGACGCCGCTTTTTGCGAACGCTGGTGGTTTCCGCCAGTTCCCTGTCTGTGCTTGGCTTGGCGGGCTGTGATGACGACAACAACACCGCCGCCACCCCGCCGCCACCACAACCAACCCCAGCCAGCATTACCGTTACCGAAGCGCTGTTTCCGCAGTCGGTGATGTCGGGCGATCCCACCGAAAATTCGGTGATCCTGTGGACACGCTTAACCGGTTTTGAAGGCAGCAGCTCGCTGATGCTGCAAGTTGCCAGCGACGAAAAATTTGATGATCTGCTGGTGGATCAACGCTTTGATGTAAGCGAAGAGAGCGATGGCTGTTTGAAAATTCGGGTTGAAGATCTGCAACCTGGCAGCCATTACTACTACCGCTTTATGCAGCAAAACAGCGACGGCAACTACTTAAGCAGCCGCACCGGCCGCACCAAAACCGCGCCAGCGGCGGATGCCGATGTGGCGGTGAAGTTTGGTTTTGTCTCTTGTCAGGATTACTTGGGGCGCTACTACAACACCTACCTGTCGCTGTTGGCGCAGGACGATTTGGACTTTGTGCTGCACCTTGGGGATTACATCTACGAAACCAGCGGCGACAGCAGCTTCCAGCAGGTTGGGGGGGAGCGCAGCATTGAATTTAACGACAGCGACGGCACCATCCAGATTGGCAGCGGCGACGACGCCTACCAAGCGGCCGCCAGCGTTGATAACTACCGCCAGCTGTACCAAACCTACCGTGGCGATGCGCTGCTGCAGCGGATCCACGAACGCTTCCCGTTGGTGGCGATTTGGGACGATCACGAATTTTCCGATGACAGCTGGCAGACCAACGCCACCTACTTTGATGGCGCCATGGCCGAGCAACAGCTGCAGCGTAAGCGCAACGCCGAGCAGGTGTACTTTGAATACATGCCACTGGATCACGCCGCCCCCCACGGCGACAGCGGCACCGGGGCGTTGAGCATCAGCGATGAACAGCTGTTCCCCAACACCAAAATCTATCGTCAATTGCGCTTTGGGCAGCACCTCGATCTGGCGTTAACCGATTACCGCACCTTCCGCCCAGATCATCTGATCCCAGAAGACGCCTTCCCCGCGACGGTGGCGATGGACAGCCAGACCGTCAGCGGCTTTTTAACCTCCTTGGGGATCGACGCGGCAGTGGTTGCCGCCACCGTGGCGCAGTTAAGCCCGGTGATCAACATTGATGACGCGGCAATGGCGCCATACAAAGCGGCCTTTACCGAAATTGCCACGGGGCTGTACGCCCAAGAGCTGGGCAGCCGCTTAGGCTTAACCGAAGCCGAAGCGTTGGCGCAGGGGCAAGCGCGCGCAGTGGCAGCGGTGCAAGGCAAGCTGACCAGCAGCTACCTTAACTTGATGCTGGCGGGCGCCAAGGCCAGCTTGCCAGCGGCGCACCCAATCCAAGGGTTGCCAGCGTTGCCAGAAAGCGGGGTTGATACCGGCTTGGCGTTCTACACCATGGGCAAAACCAGCTTGTTTGGTAACTTGGGCTCGCGCTACTTGGTGATTAAAGACAGCTTTGATGTGTACGCCGCTTACCAAGAGTACCTTGCTCAACAGCAGGGCGGCACCGCCCAAATCGCCTACGACGTTGAGCAATTTGCTTGGCTGCAAACCACCTTGGCCAGTTCCACCGCCAGCAATAAAGTGATGGCTTCTTCGGTGTCGTTTGCGCCGCTGCTGGCGGATCTGTCCTCCAGCCGCGTTAGCACTAACGTGCCGATGCTGGAAGGGATCTTAGACTCGGCACTGGTGCCACCGGCGTTGAAGCAGCGTTTTTATTTGAACGCCGATCACTGGGATGGCCTGCCGCAGTTTAAGTCGGCGCTGGTTAACGAGCTGCTGAGCGCCACCGGCACCGTTACCGTGTCGGGAGACATTCACGCCAGCTTTGTTACCGAGCACCCGAAACACGCCAGCACCGGCTTGGGCTCGGTGGATTTCACCACCAGCTCGGTCAGCTCCGGCAGCTTTGGTTCCTTCTTGGATGCCGGGCTAACCGATCTGCTTGGTCAGCTGGGGGATGTGCCAGAGGAGATCGGCCAATTAAAGTACTTCTTTGATGCCATCGCCTTAGCGTCCAGCAGCCGCGACGACGTAGACAGCAAGCTGCGCCTCGCCAAGATGTGGGAACACGGCGTTGGGGTGATGACCGCCAATGCCAGCGGCGTGGCGGTGGAGTACCACAACGTACCGGCGGTGCTGAATGGGGTGGATTACATCAAGCAGTCGTTTTACGACAACCCCGAAGCGTTCTTAGCGCAGGTGCGCATTCACCGCATCAATTGGGACGGCAGCAACCTGACGGTGGCTGAAGCCTAAGCTCGATAGGGGGCTGGGAATCGACAGGCGGTGCTGGTGAGCACCGCCTTTTTTTATGGCTGCGGTTGGCGCCGTTGTTGGCGTTAGTGGGCGTTAGTGTTCGTGGTCGATGGTGAGCACGATTTTGCCCACGTGCTGCTTGGTGAGGAACCGCTGCTGCGCCGCCGCTATCTGTTGCAGCGGCAAGGTGTGGGCCACCATGGGGCGGATCTTGCCTTGTTCGATGCAGTTGATCAGATTTTGAAACACCTGAGGTGCCAACACGGTACAGCCGAAAAAGCTGAGATCCTTTAAGTAGAGTGAGCGCACATCCAGTTCAACCAAAGCCCCGCCAATGGCGCCAGCAACGGCATAGCGGCCACCGGGTTTTAGTAACTGTAAAAACTGTGGCCATTGGGCGCCGGCGACGAGATCGATGACCACATCAATGCTGTTGCTGCCCATCGCGACCAGCAGATCCTCATGGCGTGACAACACTTGATCGGCGCCTGCGTCACGCAGTTGCTGATATTTGCTGGGGCTGGTGATGGCAATGACCGTCGCCCCGCGCGCTTTGGCCAACTGCACCGCGGCGGAGCCAACCCCACCGGAGGCGCCGGAGATCAGCACCTTATCGGTGGCACCGACAGTGGCGCGAGTCAGCATGTTCTCAGCGGTTGAGTAAGAGCAGGGGAACGACGCCAATTCAATATCAGACAGCGGGCTATTCACGGCATAAGCGTGTTGTGAAGCCACCACGGTGTATTGGGCAAAGCCGCCATCGCATTCCGAGCCAAAGTACCACGGCGCACTGAGCGGCTGACTGTTGGCGTAGCGAAGGCAGGGCTCGATCAGCACTCGCTCACCGATGCGGGTTGCACAGACATTGCTTCCCACGGCGACAATGGTGCCGCACACATCGGCGCCTTGAATGCGCGGAAAGCGAAGCGCCTGCCCCGACCAACTGGCGTCGTCAGCGCCATCGCTTTTGGAATACCAAGCGGTTCGGGTGTTGATGTCGGTATTGTTCACGCCCGCTGCGGCGACTTGGATCAGCACTTCGTTGGCGCTGGGGTTGGGGCGTGGAATGTCTTGCTGATATTGCAGCATCTCGGGGCCGCCATGCCCCAGCAATTGCACTCCGCTCATGGTGGTTGGCAAGGGGGCAATCATGGTTGTTCTCCCAGCAGTTGCACTGCCGTTTCTTGCGCCGCAGTTATCGCCTCTGAACCGAGGATTGGCCATGCGCTTGAGATCCCTTCATGCAGTAAAAACAGCGTCGTTGCCAGCGCCGGTTGTTGGCATTGTTGGCCTAAAAATTGGCGCACTTGTTGTTTGTGTTGGTGCACCGCTTGCGTGATCTCGGGGTTATCGGGAAACGCGGCGATGGCGTTCAACGAGAGACAGCCACAGGGGGCGTATTGCTGCATCCACAGCTCTAGCCGATGGATGATATGCATGGCCGAGGCGGTGCCTGCGGTGGGCGCACCATCGCGCAAAAAGTCGAGATAGCGGCGATGCCGATACGCCAGCGCCGCCACAATCATCGCCTCTTTTGATGGGTAATGTTTGTATAGGGTTCGCAGGCTGACGTTGCAGGCGGTTTTCAGTTGGGTCACGCTGGGTTCGGCGAAACCATAGCGGCTAAACGCCTGCTCTAGGCTGGCGGCGATTTGATCTTTAAGCATGAGTGTTCGCAGGTAAAATAAGTGTTCTACCTTTAGGATAGAGCGTTCGTTCTACCTGTGTCAAAACTATTGTGGTTTCGCCATGGGGAGGAAGCCGTACAGAAGCAAGGCCGAGGCTGCGATCTCCTGCATGGGTCGCCAGCAGGCAGGGCATCGGCCACAGTTAATCTCGGTCGCGCCTTTTTCTGAGCGCCATTTCACAGGCCAGTGAGCCACAGCGGCGTATGATCGGCGCTTAAGTGCGGGAGCCAATTGATGATCACAAAATTACCGAAGTGGATGGAGCTGGGTGCCTTGATGTTGGCGCTGCAAGCGGGGGTGATCAACGCCATCGGCTTGTTGGGGTTAGAACACCAAGCGGTGTCGCACATCTCGGGCAGCGTGACTCGGCTTGGGGTGGCTATGGCTCAGGGGCAAGCCACGCTGGTCTTGCATCTGGCTGGGGTGTTACTGAGCTTTGGTGCGGGCGCGATGTTGTCGGGGTTGGTGCTGACCAGCGGCTTTGTGAAGCTAGGCCGCTTTTACGATCTGCTGTTGCTGCTGGAGGCGCTGCTGCTGACGGCGGCGTTGTGGTTGCTGCAAGACGGTGCCTTTGCTGGGCTGTATTTGGCCTCGATGGCCTGTGGCTTGCAAAACGCGATGGTTACTCGTTACAGCGGCGCCATTGTTCGCACCACCCACTTAACGGGGGTGGTGACGGATCTGGGGATGATGCTGGGGGGCGCGCTACGGGGCGAACGCTTTGATAAACGCAAAGCGGGTTTATTGCTGTTGCTGTGTTTGGGCTTTGTGATGGGCGGCGGCATCGGCGCGCTGCTGTTTGGGCAGTGGCAGTTCCACGCCTTGCTGCTGCCAATGGGGTCCTGCTTGGTGTTGGCGGCGCTGTATCGCGGCTTGCGGCAACGGGCGTTGGGGCAGCAGCGAACCGACTAAACCGCGCTCGCCGCAACCAAAACCACAGTCGGCCCGTGCTGTGGCTTGGTGGTTAAGCCGATTGCATCAGCCCAATCTGGGCGGCTTGGCTTGGGGGCACGCCAAAGTAGCGTTTGAATTCGCGGCTGAACTGCGGCGCGCTTTCGTAGCCAACCGCAAAGGCGGCCACATTGGCGGCATAGCCTTGGTGCAGAATCAAATTCTTGGCTTGATTGAGGCGGATCTTTTTCAAATATTGCAGTGGCGAGTCCTTCATGGCGCTTTTAAAGGCGCGGTAGAAGGCGGATTCGCTCATGCCCGCAATGCTGGCCAGTTGTTCCACCGTCAGCTTTTGTTCGCAGTGAGCCTGAATGTGTTCCACGCTGGCACTGATCCGCGCCAAGTGCTGATCTTGCTGGGTTAACGCCGCCACCAGATGACGTTTGGGGCCAGTAAGCAGCAGGTAGTAGATGCTGTTGATCCAGTTCGGTGCCAGTATTTTTGCATCAACCGGATCCAGCAGCGACGTGGCCAAGCCATCAATGGCGTGTTGCAGCCGTTGATCCCGTGGCTGTCTATCTACGCCAATGCCGTAATAGGGCTGAAAATAATCGGCGCCGCGCTGGTGCACCAACTGTTCCATGATGGGCCGTAAGGTTTGCGCGCACAGCGGCAGATACAGCCCCAGCAGCGGCTGGTCTTCACTGGCGTAGGCGTGGCATTCCAGCGGCGAACTGGTGGCGATGATCAGCACATCGTTGGCATCGTAGCGAAACTGATGTTCGCCAATCATGGCGGCTTTATGGCCTTGGCCCAGCAACACCACCCCTTGCTGATACATGACCGGCGTCATGTGGTGTTCTTGCTCGCGCCGAAACAGGCTAATGCAGCTGTGGTAGCTTTCGGCATGGCCGTTGGCTTGGTCTTGGCCATGTTGCTGCCACAGGGCAGTTAACGTATCGGGTAGTGTTTGCATTGGTGCCTCCATCCCGCAATTGTTACCCGTGAAGTAGTTTTTGACAACCACAGTGCCGCAATTAACAGAAACGAGCTAACTTGTGGTAGGGATAGGCAAGAGGTTACTGCGGCAGCGTGGGAGCCAACAGTCCTTGCCGCTGCCAACGCCGCCAATCGCGGTCAGTAATGCCGCCTTGGTAGGATCAGGCATGTTTTCTGTAGGGCTTGGCATGGCCTCGGTGGCGCTTGCGGCGTACTCTATCGTCAGCGTTGGGGCTAACCAACACCGGGTTTACAAGGAGCAACCATGAAGTTCAGTTTTGAAAACAGCACTCGCATCCACTTTGGTGAAGGCCAGATCAGCCAGATAAGCAAAGATATCCCTAAGGATAAGAAGGTGTTGGTGCTGTATGGCGGCGGTTCAATTAAAGCCAATGGCGTTTACGACCAAGTGGCCGCGGCGCTGGCTGAACATCAATGGGGCGAATTCAGTGGCATCGAAGCCAACCCACAGTACGACACCTTGATGCAGGCAGTAGAGAAAGTGCGCGCCGAAGGGTTCGATTACTTGCTGGCCGTTGGTGGCGGCTCGGTGGTTGATGGCACCAAATTTGTGTCGGTTGCGGTCGGCTACGAAGGCGAAGCGTGGGACATTTTAGCCAAAGGCAAAACCTCGCCAACGGCGCTGCCAGTAAGCTGCGTATTAACCTTGCCCGCCACCGGCTCGGAATCCAACGCTGGCTCGGTTGTGTCGCGGGGTAACTCGAAGCTGTTCTTTGGCGATCCGCGCGTGCGCCCCATTTTCGCGGTGTTGGATCCAAAAGTAACCCTAAGCCTTTCGCCACGGCAGGTTGCCAACGGTGTGGTGGATGCCTTTGTGCACGTGATGGAGCAGTACCTCACGTTCGATCACAACGCCAAGGTGCAGGATCGCTTCAGCGAAGGCTTATTGCTGACCCTGATTGAAGAGGGGCCAATCGCACTGGCGAACCCCGACGACATGGCCGTACGCAGCAACGTGATGTGGGCGGCCACCATGGCACTGAACGGTTTGATTGGCGCTGGGGTACCACAAGATTGGACCACCCACATGATCGGCCACGAGCTGACCGGCCACTACGGCATCGATCACGCCCGCAGCCTGTCGATCATGCTGCCTGCGGTTATGCAGGCACGCCGGAAGCAAAAAGGCGCTAAAATTGTGCAGCTGGGTCAGCGCGTATTCGGGATCCACAGCGGCAGCCACGATGAGCGCATCGACGCCACCATCGCTGCTTTGGTGGAGTTCTTCCAGCTGATGCAGGTACCCACCTCATTAACCGAGGTTGAGCTGGGCAGCGATGCCATCGCTAAGGTACTGGCGAGCTTGGCAGAGCATGGCCGCCAAGGCATGAGCGAACATGGCGATGTTGGCCAAGATGAACTGGCACAGATGCTGGAATTGGCGCGTTAACCCCAAGGGCGGTCACGCGTGGCCGCCGTTCACATTTCATTGCTTGGTTGCGGCTTAAGCTACCAGGCAATCTCCCTATCGGGTGTGCTGCAAGCGGCAAACCGATATTTTGTTGCTATGCCTAACCAACAAAATGTTATCGCGGTGTATCGAAAGATACGCCGCTTTTTTTTTGCCTGCTGCCGTGAACCGAGCCGCGGCGAGCGGCAGGCGATCGTCAAGCAACAAGCGGCACCGGGTGCTGGCGCCGCTCGGTTAGCCTGTTTCACTGGAATTAAGGCGAAGTGGTTGATGTTATTTATATTGATAATTGTTGCGATATTTTGTGCTGGGGTTAATCTTGCCGCCGATCCTTGCCTATGTTAGGGCAGCGTATTTTATTGCCACTTTTAGTAAGGTGGTTTTATTTTATTCGTTTGCAATTAAAGTGGATCATTAAATTTAACGTGATGTTTTGTGCGAAATAAATTAACGCTTACGTGGCCGTGTAAGATAATTCTTAATGCCGTTAAGGCCAGTCTCTTAATGGCGGCTTGTGTTGGCTCTGTACTGCTGTGGCAGTAATGTTGCCGCCTTGTCTGCAATGGGCAAGATGGTTGTTGTTTATTTGTTTTTAATCTCTTGTTTTGTAGCGCTTTTTCGTCTGGTTGATAATGAACTTTGCGGTTGAGAACGTTTCACTGCGGCCGCCTTATTTTGTGTTTTGAGCGAGGTTTTGGGCGGCTTTTGCGGCTTAGTTCATAAAGGTTCGATGCAATAATTAATTATCAATCATTAAGATCACACTCTGTTGTAATAAGTCACTAGGGCATTTGACAGTAAATATCATTCGAGCTTTATACTGTCGCCCGTAGAGTTATATCCACAGGGCATTTTTAGCCGTGTTTTATGGATATGGTTCGTTGATTTATTTCCTTTCTTAAACTCTTCCGTTGGTTATTGAATGTCTACTTTCTTTAATGTCAAAAACCGCAGCATCCGCCTTCAGCTTGCGCTGATCATTGGTGTCTTGGTGGCGCTCTCGTTCGCGCTGACCGCCTTCTTGGTGTACCAGAAAAGCTACGACACCCTGCTCAGTAAGTCGCTGCTGGAGCACCAATCCAAGATTGAAGCGTTAAGCGACACCTTAGAGCAAAGCTTCCAAGGCTATTTGGCGCAGGTGTCGGTGTTGGAGCGCAGCTTCTCTAATCAGTATTTGGCTGGGCTAGAGATGGGATCCTACGAAGTTAAGATTGGCGGGAAGCTGTTGCCGCAGTTGCTGGTGGACGGCAACGAAGTCAGCAGCAACAGCTTTGTGGATAAATTTGGCCAAGACACCGGTGCCGTGGCAACGGTCTTTGTTAAGCAGGGGGCGGATTACATTCGTTTGTCGACGTCGTTAACCAACAACAGTGGTCAGCGAGTGGTGGGCAGTGCCCTTGATCGCCGCAGCCCTGCTTACCAAGCACTGCAACAGCGCCAGCATTACTACGCCAAGGTGTCGCTGTTTGGCCGCGATTACCTGACTTACTACGCCCCGCTGCTCAGCGCCGACGATAAAGTGATTGGCGCCTCGTTTGTGGGATTGGATGTGTCTGAAGTGTCGAAACTGCTGTTTGCCAGCATGGCCAACATCGGCTGGGGCGACAGCGGCTACTCCATCGTGTTCGACAATGGCGACGCCAACCGCGGTCGTTACTTGCATCATCCGCGCAGCAGCGAAATAGGCCAGAGCGTATTAAGCCAAGCCACCCCAGCGAAGCCCTTTGGTCAGCTGTTTGCTCAGGAGGCGGGCGTGCTGCGCTACGCCGAGCAGGAAAACGGCATCGCCCGCGATAAGTACTTGGCGTTCGCCAAGGTGTCGGGCTGGGATTGGGTGTTGGCCGGTGGCACCTACGTGAGCGAGATCACCAAAGAATCCGCCGAGCTGCTGAACACCATTATTTGGTTGGCCGCGTTGGCCAGTGCCTTAACCTTGGCGGTGGTGATGCTGGCGCTGGGGCGGATCATCAAGCCGCTGGATCACGCCAAAGAGTATATGGCGGCGTTAGGCGAAGGTAACGTCAGCGTGCAGATCCCCGCGGTTGATGCCAACTCCGGCAACGAACTGACCAACTTAACCCACGACATGCGCGCCATGGCATTGCGTTTAAGCGAACTGGTGGGGCAGATCAAATCCACCAGCGTGCGCTCGAACAACGGCGCTGGCCAAGTGGCCGAGCAGGCACACAACAGCTTGAACCAATCCGACAGTCAGCAGCAGCAGATTGATCAGATGGCCGCCGCGATTGAAGAGATGGCGCAATCGGCCAATGCCGTGGCTGAGCAGGTGGAATCGGTGGCCAGCACCGTTCGCACCGCCAATCTGGATAGCGAATCGGGCAGCGCCTTAGTGCAAGAGATGGAGCTCCAGATCGGCAGCTTTGATGCCCAGCTGAACGCCTCGACCGACGCCATCCATAAGGTGAACGACGAGTCGAAAAACATCCAAGCCGTGACCAACATGATCGACTCCATCGCCGAGCAAACCAACCTGTTGGCCTTGAACGCCGCCATCGAGGCCGCCCGTGCGGGCGAACAAGGTCGTGGCTTTGCGGTGGTGGCCGATGAAGTACGGCAACTGGCGCACCGCACCCAAAACAGCGTGCAAGAGGTGGTGGGGATCATCAACCAGTTGGAGAGCCGCATCGATTCGGCGGTGGAGCTGATGAACGAAAGCCAGCAAACCAGCCAAGTGGTGAAATCCAAAGCCGCCGCCGCTGGCGAGTCCTTACGCAGCATCACCAGCCAGATCAACGGCATTGCGTCGATGGCGGAGAACATCGCCGCCACCTCAGAACAGCAAGCGCAGGTCTCGCAAGAGATCGCTTCGAGCGCCGGTCGAGTCAGCGATCTGAACCGGATGACCCGCGACAGTTCGGCGGCCACCGCAGACAGCGCGGTAGAGCTGCAGCGTTTGGCCAGCGAACTGAACGAACAAGTGGATTTCTTCCACTAAGCCGACGGACTTTTAGGCGCCGCGCAGTGGCGCCTAAAAGTGTTGAAACTTAAGCCGTTTAAACAAAAAGATTCACTGGCGTGAGCAAGTTCAAAAAACCGCACCCCCATCGTCTATCCCTTTTGACTTAGTGTGTGTTTCTTGTTCAACTACGCGGCTGAATTTTAAAGCAATGAATGTAATTCGTTGATTGTAAAGAAGTTGCCAACTTATGGCAGTTGCTAACCGCATGGGTGTTTGATGTTTAATTTGAGTAACCGCAGCCTGAAAGTACAGTTGGGGCTGATGTTAGCCTTACTGATTTCACTGGCTTTTGCTGCCACCGCGACCATTGTTTATTACCAAAGCTCGGCAGCGTTAACGCAAAAGGCGTTGAACAACCATCAGGCTGAAATTAAAGCGCTGAGCCACACCCTAGAAAGCAGCTTCGACAGCTACTTAGCGCAAGCGAAAACCCTGCAAAGTGCGCTCAGCAAAGAATACTTAGCCGGCGTTGATTTCGACGGCAGCAGCGTGATGGTGAATGGCGTTAGCATGCCGCAGTTGGCGGCTGGCGGTACCCTGCTGAGCAGCAACGCCATCATCGATAAGTTTGGCCGCGATACCGGCATTCCCGCCACGGTGTTTGTGCGCGATGGCCGTCAATTTATGCGGATCTCCACGTCGTTGACCAACACCAACGGTCAGCGCATCTTAGGCACCCCACTGGATCCTCGCAGCGCCACTTACCAAAGCATCAACCGCGGTCAAGACTTCTACAACAAGGTGTCGCTATTCGGGCGGGATTACATCACCTACTACTCGCCGCTGATGAACGCCAAAGGCACCGTTGTTGGCGCCGCTGCGGTGGCGATGGACGTGTCTGAAGTCTCCAAAACCCTGTTTGCCACCATGGCTGAGATCCCTTGGGGCGATACCGGTTACTCCATCGTGTTTGATAACAGTGCGGCCAACCGCGGCACCTATCTGCACCACCCACTGCAGGAAAACTTAGGCCAGAACATCATCTCTAAGGCCACCGCAGAAAAGCCATTCCAAAAGCTGTTTGAAGCCGACACCGGGGTGATCCGCTACCCGCACGTATACAACGGCGTGAGCGGCGAGAAGTACCTGGCGTTTGCCAAAGTGGAAGGGTGGAACTGGGTTGTGACCGGCGGCACCTTCATTAAAGAGGTGACCAAAGAAACCGAAACCATGCTGGAAGTGCTGATCGGTGTCGCCATCTTGGCGTCGGCCATCACGGTTATGCTGGTGATGATGTTGCTGGGGCGGATGTTGCGGCCACTGCAAGACGCCAACGAATACATGACCGCACTGGGTTTGGGGCGCGTCAGTGTCGACATTCCACGGGTAGACGACGACAGCCGCAACGAAGTGACGGCCATGACCTACAGCATGCGCCAAATGGCCAAGCAGTTGCATCTGTTGGTGGGCGAAATTAAAGGCACCAGCGAGCGTTCCAGCGAAGGGGCCAGCCAAGTGGCCACCCAAGCGAACAACAGCTTGACCCAATCCGACAGCCAGCAGCATCAGATTGATCAGATGGCCGCCGCGATTGAAGAGATGGCGCAATCGGCCAACGCCGTGGCCGAGCAAGTGGAAACCGTGGCTGTTACTGTGCGTACCGCGAACAACGACAG
This sequence comes from uncultured Ferrimonas sp., assembly GCF_947489035.1. Classification (GTDB taxonomy): domain Bacteria; phylum Pseudomonadota; class Gammaproteobacteria; order Enterobacterales; family Shewanellaceae; genus Ferrimonas. Next base: position 28,777 of record NZ_CANLCI010000023.1, read on the forward strand.
CGAAAAGGGCAGCGTGCTGGTGCAAGAGATGGAGCAGCAGATCGGCAGCTTTGATGCCCAGCTGAACGCCTCGACCGACGCCATTCATAAGGTGAACGACGAGTCGAAAAACATCCAAGCGGTAACCAGCATGATCGATTCCATCGCTGAGCAAACCAACTTGTTGGCCCTGAACGCCGCCATTGAAGCCGCCCGTGCTGGCGAGCAAGGCCGTGGCTTTGCGGTGGTGGCCGACGAAGTGCGTCAGCTGGCCCATCGCACCCAAAACAGCGTGCAGGAAGTGGTTGGGATCATCACTCAGTTAGAACAGCGGATCGGCTCGGCGGTGGAGTTGATGAACGAAAGCCAGCAAACCAGCGTGGTGGTGAAAGAAAAAGCCGCCGCCGCCGGTGAATCCCTGCGCAGCATTACGGTGCAGATCAACGGCATTGCGTCGATGGCAGAGAACATCGCTGCCACCTCAGAGCAGCAAGCGCAGGTCTCGCAAGAGATCGCTTCCAGCGCCGGTAACGTCAGCGACTTGAACCGCTTAACGCGCACCAGCTCGGCTCAAACCGCCGACAGCGCGACCGAGCTGCAACGTTTGGCTGAAAACCTCAATAAGCAGGTGGATTACTTCAGCTAAGCCGCTGCAAGCCGTTACAAAAACTAAAAAAGGGAGCTGGTGGGCTCCCTTTTTTGGTGTTGCCAGTGCGCGCTAGGGCGGTGCACTGGCGTTGGCGGTGTGGCTGTTTAAGGCGCTACGGCCGCCAAGTTTGCCTTGGGCTGCAGGTGCTTATCAAAGAAGGTCGCCATCATGGTGTGCCAGTGGGTGCGGGTCTTTTTGCCGCGCAGGCTGTGTTTTTTGCCCGGATAGGTCATCAGTTCAAACTGCTTGTTGTGATCTTGCAGCTGCTGGATCAACGCGGTGGTGTTGCTAAATAGCACGTTATCGTCGGCCATGCCGTGGTAGATCAGCAGCGGCTTATCCAGCTGCTTGGCGTAAGGGAAGACCGAGGCTTGCTCGTAGGCCTTGGGCACTTTATCTGGGTGGCCTAGATAGCGTTCGGTGTAGTGGGTGTCGTAGAGGCGCCAATCGGTTACCGGCGCGCCGCTGATCCCCGCCGCAAAGTGATCGCCGGCTTTAAACATCATCATCAGCGCCATGTAGCCGCCGTAGCTGTGGCCAAACACGCCAATGCGGTTGCCATCGACAAAGGGCTGCTGGGCTAAGAACTTGGCGCCGGTTAGCTGATCCGCCACCTCGGGCTGGCCCATGCGCTGGTAGATGGCGCGTTCAAACTCGGTGCCACGGTAGTTAGAGCCGCGATTATCAACGGTGAAAACCACGTAGCCCTGCTGCGCCAGATATTGGTGAAACGGCTTATCCCAACTGTTGGTGACCAACTGCGCGTGGGGGCCGCCATACAGGTAAACGATGGCGGGGTATTGCTTGTTGGCATCAAACTGACTGGGCTTGTACATGCGGTAGTGCAGAGTGTGCCCTTGGGCGGCTTTGATGGTGCCAAACTCTGGGGTAACCCATTGATCAAGATAGGCCTTAAGCGGGTGGTGCTGGGTTAACTGGTTTTGCTCAATCCAGGCTAGGTGCTTGCCTTGATTGGTGTGCAGCGACACCTGCGGCGGCTGGTTGGGGCTGGAAAAGGTATCGAGGTAGGCCGAGCCATCGTCGGCAAAGGCGAAGGCGTGCATGCCGCTGCGCTGGCTGACTTGGCGGATCTTGCCGCCGTTTAAGCTGACTTGGTACAGCTGCCGTTCCAACGGGGTGTTTTTGCGGCCACTGAAATAGACCAGCCCTTGCTGCTTATCAATCGCTTCCAGTTTATCCACCACCCAATCCCCTTGGGTTAATTGGCGCAGCATTTTGCCTTGGTTGTTGTACAGGTACAGGTGCTTAAAGCCGTCGCGTTCCGACGCCCAGATAAAGCGTTCACCGTCGTCAAGGAAGCGCAAATCGTTGTGCAGGTTGAGCCAGTGCTTGCTGCGTTCGGTCAGCAAGGTGCGCTGCTCGCCGCTGTGCATGTCCACCAGTTCCAGCTTTAAGGTCTGCTGATCGCGGCTTTGCCACTGAAAGCTCAATTGGTTGGCGTTGGCCCAGCGTACCCGGGGCAAGTAGAAATCGGGCTGATCACCCAAATCGATCCACTCCACTTGGCCGCTTTGTACCTCAAGCACCCCCAGTTCAATGTTGACGTTGGCCTGACCGGCGGCAGGGTAGCGTTGCTGGATCATCTCGATGCGATCGGCGTAGATCTCGGAACGGCTGATCTGCGCCACCGGCGTTTCATCCACCCGCAAAAACGCAATTTTGCTGTCATCCGGCGACCACCAATAGCCGCTTAATCGATCCATCTCCTCTTGAGCGACAAACTCCGCCATGCCGTTTTTGATCGGCCCTTTGCCATCAAAGGTCAGCTGGGTTTCTTCGCCGCTGGCCAGCTCGGTAAGGTACAGGTTTTGGTCGCGCACGTACGAGACAAACGCCCCTTCCGGCGACACCTTAATGTCGGTTTCAAAGGCGTCGGTTTGGGTGATCCGGCGGGCGGCATGATCGGCCAGTTGGTAGTGGTAAACGTCCCCCGCTAATGGGAACAGCAGCGCACTGCCGTCGTCACTGAAGCGGTACTCCATAATGCCGCTGCCAAAGATCCGCTGCCGTTCGCGGCGCGCTTTCTCTTCGTCAGACAGCAGTTCATCGCCTTGATGCAGTTGCTGCGAATCCACCAATAAACGATGCCGCTGTGCCCGCAGATTGTATTCCCACAGATCGAACCGTTGGTAATCGTTACTGCGGCCTTTGAGGTAGGTAACCCGATCGCCATCGGGGGAGAATTGCAGTGCTCGTGGGCTGGCACCACTTAATTGGGGATCGGCAAAAATCCGTTCAATGGTGAGCGGTTGCGCCAAGGCAGCGCTGCTGAATAGGCTTACGCTTAGGGCGCTAAAGCCAAGGGCTAGTGTTTTGATATCCATATCGAAATGTCATTTTACTGTTTTCTTTATGTTACCAATTTTGTGCGGGCGAATGCTGCTGTTTGCGCGCCGAAAAAGTGTGAATTTTTCATCGGAATGAGGGTTTTAACGACCTGAAAACGAGCCTTATTGTGGGTGGAAGAACGCTAAATCTGTCGACTTTGCTACGTTTTAAGCTCGCTCCAGCGCGGTGATAAGACGACAGAGGGGTTCTATGAACAAGTGGCTGATGGTGATTGGCATGGCGGTACTGTGGTTGTTAGCGGGGTGCGAGCAACCCCCGCAACAGCAACAGGGGTTTCCGCCGCCGCAAGTTGGGGTGATGACGGTTGCCAGTGCGCCGTTGCAGCTGTCGTCGATACTGGCTGGGCGCACCCACGCTTCGTTGGAAGCGGAAGTGCGGCCACAGGTCTCGGGGATCTTGCTGCAGCAACTGTTTACCGAAGGGGCCGAGGTCACGCAGGGGCAGCAGCTGTATCAGATTGATCCCGCCACCTATCAAGCGGAACTGGCGCGCGCCGAGGCGGATCTCAGCAAGGCGCGAGCCAACCTGAAAAGCGCCAAGGCCAAGGCCGAGCGTTATCAAATCTTGGTCAGTTCAAAAGCGGTATCGAAACAGGATTACGACGACGCCGAAGCGCAATACGAACAAGCCCAAGCCGATGTGAATACCGCCCAAGCGGCCAAACGCAGCGCCACCATCAATCTGGAATACACCAAGGTGTACGCGCCCATCAGTGGCCGTGCTGGCAAATCCGGGGTGACCGCAGGAGCGTTAGTGACCGCCAACCAAAGTGATGCCCTCGTTACCGTGCAGCAGTTTGATCCGATGTACGTGGACGTCAGCGAATCCAGCGGCGAGCTGCATCAGCTGCGCCGCGCCTGGGCCAGCGGCGAGATTGTGCATACCGACGCCGATGGCGCCAATGTGTCGCTCTATTTTGACAGCGGCGAAAAGTATGGGCGTGTGGGGGCGTTCAAGTTTGCCGACATCAACGTTAACCCCTCAACCGGCACCTTCACCATTCGCACCACCTTTCCCAACCCCGATGGCGAGCTGTTGCCGGGGATGTTTGTTCGTGCCGAGTTGGTTAAAGGCACCAAGCAAGACGCGATCTTGATCCCCGCCAAAGGCGTTAGCCGCACCGCCACCGGCGAGGCGTCGGTGATGCTGGTGGGCGCCGACAACGTGGTGGAACAACGCACGGTGGAGGTGTCGCAGATGATCGGCAGCAGCTGGTTGCTGCAAAGCGGCCTCAGTAATGGCGACCGAGTGATTTTAGAGGGGCTGCAATTTGTGCGTCCCGGAGCGCCGGTAGGCGGTGTGCAAGAGCTGAAGCAGTGAGGGCAAACTGATGGCGCAGTTTTTTATCGACCGACCCGTATTCGCTTGGGTACTGTCAATCATGGTGATGCTGGCGGGGCTGTTGTCGCTCTCAAGCTTGCCAATCGCGCAATACCCCAATATTGCCCCACCGCAAATTCAGATCAGCGCGTCCTACCCCGGCGCGTCGGCCAAAACCGCCGAGCAAACGGTCACTCAGGTGATTGAGCAGCAACTGACGGGGTTGGATAACCTGCAGTACATCGCGGCGACTTCGGATTCGTTTGGTTCCAGCACCATCACCTTAACCTTTTTGGCGGGCACCGATCCCGACGTGGCGCAGGTGCAGGTGCAAAACAAGGTGTCTGCCGCCACCGCCTCGTTGCCGGAATCGGTGCAGCGCCAAGGGGTAACGGTGGCCAAAGCCAGCAGCAGCTTCTTAATGGTGCTGGCGCTGTACAGCGAAGATGGGCGCTTATCCGCTGGGGATCTGGCCGACTTTGTTGCCAGCCAACTGGAGGATCCCTTAGGGCGGGTGAACGGGGTGGGCTCGGTGCAGCTGTTTGGCTCGGCCTACGCCATGCGGGTGTGGCTGGATCCCAACAAGCTGGAAGGCTTTGGGTTGATGCCGTCGGATGTGAATGCCGCCATTTCGGCTCAGAACAGCCAGATCTCGGCAGGGCAGTTGGGGGCGGCACCGCTGCTGCCGGATCAGCAGCTCAATGCCACCATCAGCGTGCAAGCGCTGCTGACCACCGTGGATGAATTTGAGCAGATCCTGCTGAAAGTGAACGCCGATGGTTCCAAGGTGTTGCTGCGGGATGTGGCGCGGGTTGAGCTGGGCTCGGCCAACTACAACACCTCAAGCCGTTTTAATGGCAAGCCCGCGGCAGGGGTGGCCATCAGCTTGGCCACCGGCGCCAATGCGCTGGACACCATGCAGGCGGTGAACGATCGGCTGGAAACCCTGCGCCCTTACTTTCCGGCGGGGGTTAACGTCAAACTGGCCTACGACACCACCCCGTTCATTGAACTGTCGATTGAAAACGTGGTGCACACCCTGATTGAAGCGGTGGTGCTGGTGTTCTTGGTGATGTTTCTGTTTTTGCAGAACCTGCGCGCCACCTTAATTCCCACCATCGCCGTGCCCGTGGTGTTGCTGGGCACCTTTGCCATCTTGCTGGCGATGGATTACAGCATCAACACCCTAACGATGTTCGCGATGGTGTTGGCCATCGGCTTGCTGGTGGACGACGCCATTGTGGTGGTGGAAGGGGTGGAGCGGATCATCGCCGAAGAACACCTGTCGCCGCTGGCAGCCACCAGCAAAGCGATGAAGCAACTGTCTGGCGCCCTTATCGGCATCGGCTTAGTGCTGTGTGCGGTGTTTGTGCCGATGGCGTTTTTCGGCGGCACCACCGGCATCATCTATCGTCAGTTTTCGGTCACCATTGTGTCGGCGGTGGCGCTGTCGGTGTTGGTGGCGCTGATCTTATCGCCCACCTTGTGCATTGCGCTGATGCGCCACAGCGAACCGAAGCAAACCGGGTTCTTTGGTTGGTTTAACCGCACCTTTGATGCCATCACCAACAGCTACGTTAGCCGAGTAAAGTGGATCAGCGGCAAGGTGCTGTTGTCGATGTTGCTGTTTGGGCTGCTGACCGCGGTTGCGGCGGGCTTCTTGTCGCGGCTGCCAAGCTCCTTTTTGCCGAACGAGGATCAAGGCTTGATGATGGGCATGGTTAGCCTGCCTGCTGGCGCCACCCAAGATCAAACCTTGGCGGTGTTAGAGAAAGCCGAGAACTACGTGATCAACCAAGAAACGGCGGCGGTAAACTCCATCTTTACCGTGGCCGGTTTCAGCTTTGCCGGTAATGGCTCCAACGCCGGCATGTTCTTCATGAACTTTAAGCCTTGGGCTGAACGGGATAACGCCGAAGGGCAATTGAACGCGGTAATGGCGCGCACCCAAGGCTTTTTGTTCAGCATTAAAGAGGCGCTGGCTTTTGCTTTTGCGCCACCGGCGATCATTGAGCTGGGCACCGCCACTGGCTTTGATATGCACCTGCAAGATCGCGCTGGGGTTGGCCATGCGGGCTTAATGGCGGCGCGCAATCAGTTGCTGCAACAGGCCAATCAACACCCGCTGCTGATGAACGTGCGCGCCAATGGTTTGGATGACACGCCGCAGTTTGTGGTGGACATCGACAAGCTGAAAGCGGAATCGTTTGGGGTCAGTGTGGCCGACATCAACAGCAATTTAACCACCGCCTTTGGTTCCTCCTACGTTAACGACTTTGTTGATCGTGGCCGAGTGAAACAGGTGTATGTGCAAGCCGATGCCGCCTATCGCATGGGGCCAGAGCAGCTGGATGATTGGTATCTGCGCAACAGCAGCAACGAGATGGTGCCGCTGAAAGCGATCAGCAACAGCCGCTGGGAGTATGGCTCGCCGCGGTTAGAGCGCTACAACGGCGTGGCGTCGATGCAGATCCAAGGCCAGCCGAAGCCCGGCGTTAGCACGGGGGCGGCGATGGATGCGATGGAGCAGTTGGTGGCCGGTTTGCCCGGTGGGGTGGCGCTGGAATGGACCGGCATGAGCTACGAAGAGCGGGTGTCGGGCAACCAAGCACCGCTGCTGTATGCGCTGTCGATCTTGGTGGTGTTCCTGTGTTTGGCGGCGTTGTATGAAAGCTGGACGGTGCCGTTTTCGGTGATTTTAGTGGTGCCGCTGGGGGTGTTAGGGGCGGTGTTGGCAACGTGGTTGTTTGGCCTGTCTAATGACGTTTACTTCCAAGTGGGGCTGCTGACCACCGTGGGCTTATCGTCGAAAAACGCCATCATGATCGTCGAGTACGCCAAGCAGTATCACGATCAGGGCATGACCATTTTGGAATCGGCGTGGCGGGCGGCGGAAGTGCGGCTGCGGCCGATCATCATGACCTCGCTGGCCTTCGGCTTTGGGGTGTTGCCGTTGGCGATCTCCAGCGGGGCGGGTTCCGGCGCGCAAAACGCGGTGGGCACCGGCGTAGTTGGCGGCGTACTGACCGCCACCTTCTTAGGGATCTACTTTATCCCGCTGTTCTTTGTGTTTGTGATGCAACTGTTTAGCCGCAAGGCGGAGGCCACCGGATGAGAGCATATTCTTGGAGCGCCTGCGCTTGGCCACGGTTGTCGTTGCTGATGCCGCTGTTGTCGGCATTAACGCTGAGCGGTTGCATCAATCTGGCGCCGGATTATCAGCGCCCTGCTGCGCCGATCCCCGCGCAGTGGCCGCAAGCGGCGGATAACGGCGAAGAGGGCGAACCCGCCGCATCAAGCGGCAGTCAGGCTGAGCTGGATTGGCGTCAGTTTGTGTTGTCGCCGCAGCTGCAGCAGCTGATAGAACTGGGGCTGCAGCACAATCGCGATCTGCGTATTGCCGCCCACACGTTGCGCCGTAGCCAAGCGCAGTATGGGGTGCAGCGCGCCCAGCAGTTTCCCAATGTCGACGCCAACGTTGGCGCGCAACAGCAACGGTTGCCAGAGGCCGTCAGCGCCGGTGGGCCAGCCAGCATCAGCCGCCAATACAGCGCGAACTTGGGGCTGCTCAGTTACGAACTCGACTTCTTTGGCCGCATCAGCAATTTGGAGCAGCAGGCGCTGTTTAGCTATTTAGCCAGCGAGCAGGGGCGGCGTAATACCGAGATCACCGTGATCAATCAAATCGCCAGCCGTTACCTGTCGTTGGCGGCCAATCACGCGTTGGTGGCGTTGGCGCAAGAGACCCTCGACAGCCAGCAAGATTCGCTGCGATTAACCCAGCAAAGTTTCGATAATGGGGTGGTGTCGGGCTTGGATGTGGCGCAAGCGCAGGTAACGGTGGCAACGGCTCAGGTGGATTTGGCGCGCTTTAAAAGCAGCTTAGCGCAAGATCGCAACGCGCTGGCGGTGTTAGTGGGCACCGGCATTCGCGATGACTTACTGCCATCAGCAGCGCAGTCGGTCTCGTCATCGTGGTTGGCGCCGCTGCAGGTGGGCTTACCCTCCAGTTTGCTGCGGTTGCGACCGGATGTGGTGCAGGCGGAATATCAACTGATGGGCAACAACGCCAACATTGGCGCGGCACGGGCGGCGTATTTTCCGTCCATTTCGCTTACCGCCACGGCGGGGGTATTAAGCAGCGAGCTGGACGATCTGTTCAGTGGCGACGCCCGCAGTTGGAACTTCAGCCCTAGCCTTAGCGTGCCGATCTTTCATTGGGGCGAATTGGACGCGAACGTGGCGATCGCCAAAGCCAACAGCGACATCGCCTTAGCCACCTACGAGCAAACCATCCAAAATGCGTTTCGAGAAGTGGCGGACTCGTTAGCGGCGCGGCGCTATCTGGCGCAGCAGTATCAGGCGCAGCAAGCGCTGGTGGCGGCCACCGGCGAAAGTTTTCAGCTGTCGGAGCTGCGCTTTCGCCAAGGGGTCGACAGCTTCTACAACGTGTTGGATTCCCAGCGCAGCTATTTCTCGGCTCAGCAGCAGTTAATCAGCTTGGATCTGTCGCAGCAAACCAACCTGCTGACGCTGTTTCGTGCCTTGGGCGGCGGCTGGCGTGGCAACCCGTTACCGCCGTTGCCCAGCCCTTAACCCTGCTTTTAATGCAGCCCTTCACCCAGCCCTTAACCCAGCTTAAGTAACAACGGCTGCGTTAAGGGGCGTTTGGCGTTAGCCGCCGGAGCCCAGCGCCAGATGCACTCTGGCACCGCGGGTGTCGAGCTCGACGCGGGTCTCTTTCACAAACACCCGCTCGGGTGGCAACCCCGCCTGTTCAACCAGCAACTGCTTGGTGTTCGCTGCCCGTTGCAGCGCCAATTGCGCCAGCGCCGCATCGGTGATCGGCTGCGTTTCTAGCAGCTTCTCGCGCAGGCGGTTTTGGTATTGCTCGGGTTGCGGCAGTTGCTGTTTCAGTTCGGCCAACACCTCAGCGGCTAATTGCGCTTGCGCTAACTGTTCCAGCTGTTGCCACTGCGCCGGTTCGGTCAGTTGGCTGACGTCGTAACCCAATTGGCTGCTGAGCGCTTGCTGGGCTAACGCGTGCTTGTCGGCGGCGGGGGCGATGGCACCTGCCACGGTCAGGCTGAGCTTCGGCCGCTGTTCTAAGGCGCTGGCCAGCCGTTTCAGTTCGGTTTGCGCTTGCTCGGTCAGCACCACCGTGCCTGGGGCAAACTGCACAAATTCGGCGGGTGGCTCGCCGCCGAGCAAGTTGCCCAACAGCGCAAAGGGGGCGGTAACCGCTTTGGTGATCAGGTTGCCCAGCGCCTGCAGCACCAGCGGGCCGATGGCAAATTGCGGATCGTCCACGTTGCCGCTGATCGCCAGCTCCAAATCGATCACGCCGTTGCTGTCTTGCATCAGGGCGATGGCCAGTGCCACCGGCAAGCTGGTGGCGTGCTCGGAATCGCTGCGCTTACCCAGTTTCAGCTGGTTTAACACCACCTTGTTGTTGCCGTTCAGCTTGTTGCCATCGAGCTGATAGTTCAGCCCCAGATTCAGCTGGCCTTGATCAATAAAGTAACCGGCGTAGGTGCCAGAGTAGGGGTTCAGCGAGGTGAGCTCGATGTTGTTGAAGTTCAGCCCCAGATCCAGTTGTCGCTGGGCCCCAAAGGGCTGCAGTTCGCCTTTTAGGCTCATTGGGGCGTAGCGATCCACTTGGCCATTAATGTCGACCTGCGCGGGCTGCGCAAACTCAGAGCTGAGGCTGCCGATGCGGCCGTTGATCTGCTCGATGCCGGTGGCAAATTTGGGGGTTAGGCTGTTGTCGGCGAAGAAGGCGCTGCCTTGCTGCAGGTTGATGGCACCGATGTTGATGGTCAGCGGTAGCTCCGCTGGCGCAGAGGGGGCGGCCGTCGCAGTCTGGGCGGCGGAATCGGCCGCAGCGGTTGCCGTTGCAGCCTCGGTGTTTTGCTCTGCTTCGGTGCCGAGCTGGCTTAAATTGGTGCTGCCATCTTCATCCACAATGATGCGAGCGTAAGGGTGAACGGCGTCGATGCTGTCGATCCGCAGTGCCATTGGCTGGGTGCCAAAACCGATGCCGTTAAACGCCAGTTGTTGCCACTTCAGCAGATCCCGCTGGCCTTGGGGATCTTGGCTGTGCAGTTGATTGATGGCGGCGTTGCCAGTAAAGCGCAGATCCAGCGGCTCGGTGCTGATCAATTCCAGCTCGCCATCAATGTTGGCGCTGCCACTGTTGAGTTTCAGCGCCAGTTGCTGCTGCCAGTAGGGCAGGGTATCCAGCAGGTTAAAATCTTGCACGCTGAGGCTGGATTGCAAGGTGAGATCCTGCGGCAGCAATTGGCCATCAAATTGGATGCTGGCGCTGTCGTTCAGGCGGCTGGCTAAGGCCAGCGTAATTGGCTGAGTTAAGTCGCTGCTGAGCGGCGCGGCTCGCCACTGCTGCAGATCCAGTTGCCACTGAGCCGGAGCGGGGGCGGTGTTGTCGGTTAGGTTGACGCGCCAATCGTCGATGCTAACGCCACGAACCAGCAGCTGCCATGGGGCTGAGTCGGTGCTGGCGGGCGCGGCGGCAGCGGTTGCCGCTGGCGGGGCTGGCGGCAGCAGTTGCAGCCACGATAAGCCGTTGGTTTCTAAGCTGGCGTTGGCTTGACCGCCTTGCAGGGCGATGCTGTCGAGCTGCACTTGCTGCTGCGGCCACGCCAGTTGCAGGCCGGTAAAGGCCAATTGATCAACATTCAGCAGGGGCTGCGCGGTGCTGTTGGTTTGGCTAAGGGCAAGCTCGGTAAAGAGGATATCGGTGTTACGCACCTTCAGTTGCAGCGGCTGCGCTTGCTGCCCCTGAGCGGGCGGCTGTTGCAGGATGATCTGGCTGTTCAGGGCCAAGGCACCTTGGTTGAGCTCGACCGCCACCGGCGGCTGGATAAATTGCCAAATGGGCGCCAGCTGCAGCGCCGATAAGCGAATGTCGGCTGCAATATTCAGCGGCGTGAATTGGCTGCTCAGTTGCAAGTTCAGCTCGCCGCCATTGGGGCCACGTAACGACAGCTGCAATTGGTTATCGGCACCGGCAAAGTTCAGTTGCTGCCCTTGTAAGTTCAGCTGACTGGCGGTTAACGGCTGTGGCTGATCCTGACGCTGATAACTGATGGCCCCGGCGGTTAAGGCAAATTGGTCGATGGCCAATGGCAGCGGCTTGTTGCTAGCGGCGGGGCTGGCGGGTTCGGCGTTGGGATCCGCTTGAAGCAGCGGCGCAAACAGAGTAACGACATTAAGCTCGCCGTTGCGCTCAACCAAGGTCACGCTGGGTTTATTCAGCTGCAGTTGGTGCAGTTGGCCACGCAGGCCAAACAGCGAACGCCACGGCTCTAGATTGACCACCGCTTGTTGCAGGGTAAAGGCCGCTTGGCCTTGGTCGTCATTCAGTTGCAGCTGATCCACTTGCAGTCGCCAGCTTAATGGCTGAAAACGAATGTCGCCGATGCTGAGACTGCCATTGGTGTGCTCGGCAACCCATTTCGGCAGCTGGCTTTTGGCCAGTTGCGGCATCAGCCAGCCCAATAACAGACAATAAAGAGCTAAGGCGATTGCGCTGTAACTGCCCCATCGAACCCACGATATTTGCCACCACTGTTTCACCTTAAGCTAACTCCTTTTCTGCCGGTGGCCCTAGTGTACCCCCAGTGCCCGCTTAGAAGAATGGCAGTTTGTCGATGGCGGTGCTCGGTTTTCCCTGCGGCGCGCTAAGGAAATCGCGATGGATCGCAGTTGCCGTTGACGGGGCGGGAAAAAAACGGGTTTTAGTTGCGTCTGGCTGGGGGCTGACTTACCCTCCAACCATCCGTTTGCCGTTGGCAAACATCATTGATTGGCGCTGATCTGCAGCGCGTTACCAAAGAGGTCATCATGTCCGTGATTGCTGTGCCACTGCTGGCAAAACCTGAGCTGAAATCTCACCACAAAGCCCGCCACCAGAAGAAATATGGGATTGGCGCTTACGCTGAGATCTGCGTTGAGTTTCGCTTTGAAGGCGACATTGAAAAGTTCGACGCGTTGGATGATGCCTTAACCGAGCTGCAAGGCACCGAAGGTTGGGATCTGTTTATCGCTTATTTCAACAACAAGTACCACGTAGCGGTAAGCTTCTTCAGCGCGCAAGAGTCCCAAGACGATGTGATGGCGAAAATCCAAGGCGTGGTGAAAGCGCAGTTGGGTGACGTAGACGCCACCATCTTAGTGGGCGACGCCAACTACGGCGACTGGGATTCCAGCTACGCCGAGTAAGTGATCGCTTACTGTTTAGCGAAAAAAAGCCGCTCATTGAGCGGCTTTTTTGTGGCCAGCATTTACGCAAGGAACCTCACCGCCGTTACACAGGCAAGCTCCGATAACAGTGAGATAAACTCAACCCGCGATTAAGGCTAAAATATTTTTAACCTCGGTGCTGAAGCGTGCTATTTAATCGGCAAGATAAAAGTTTACCAATGTAATTGTTCTGTTCAAATAGTTATTTATATTCAGTTGGCTTTTTCCCAAAATAGCTTTGGAATGCCGAATTAAACGCACTGGCGGAACCGTAGCCAACTTGAGGAATAATTTCAGCGATAGCAATGCCTTGTTTTAATAAGGTGACGGCGTGCATCATGCGAACACTTAAACGCCACTGGTGAAAATTTACGCCCATCTCTTTTTTGAACAGCCGCGCCAAGGTCTTTTCACTGGCACCGACTTCGATTCCCCACCCAGCCAATGACATTTTATTTTCTGGGTTTTCAATAAGCTGCTGACATATTATCGCCAGACGTCGCTCCGTGCAGTGACTAACACTTAGGGGCGCCGAGCTCGAATTTATTATTTCATCAACGATCACTCTAGCTTTGTAATCATGGATGCTATTTCTTTCCCATGACTGCTGCCAATCGGAACAGTTATCGATTAACTGTTGCAGCAAGGGGCCAATCTGTTTAATGCAGACCTGCTCTGGCAAACCGCGATAGACCTTGGTATCGATGTAGATACTGCGATAAAGGTAGGAACGGCTGGCACGGGTGTTATGGGGGGTATGGGGCGGCAGCCATATCCCTCGATCCGGACTGATCCGAGTCTGCACATCTGGGGTTTCAATGATGGCACTGCCTTCCGCTAAATACAGCAACTGGCCAGTTTTATGGGTGTGGAAATCAACATAAATGTTTGGATCTGAACGGTATTGGTGGCAATACAGTGGATTCGGATTGTTTTCATGTTGTTTAACAGGAATATTCACAACGGGTCAGTCATTTAGCTTCTGATGGCAAGACTGTAACGTTTCTCATTGAAAATGCATTACAAAATTGAGATTAATGTGTGAGCTTGTTCACGTAAAGAACAGCGCGCTGCTGGGGTGTCCGTATTTAGATTTAATTAGTCCGTTTCTGGGTTGGTGATTATTGTTGTCACGCTTAGCCTAAAAATGGAGCAGAGCTTTTTTGATTTTATTCCATTTTCAATTAGGTCTTTCTGCTGCGATATTTATTGCGGAGGTAAGTGTGAGGGTAAGGTCTTTAATTCGGACAGGGATAGTGTCGCTTTTATTTGCTAGTGGCTATTTGCATGCATCGGAAGAAACGCTACTAATTGAAAAGTTTCAACAAGGGCAGTATTCAAAGCGTGGCGCAGACAGTTGTTTGATGTGCCATAAAAAAAATGAAACGGTGATGGCGCTGTTTGATGGTGTTCACGGCGATTTGCACAGCAGTAGCCCGATGGCGCAGCTGCAATGTGAAGCTTGCCACGGCCCTCAAGGCAAGCACAAAGGCAAAAACCAACCAATGATCACCTTTGGTGATAACGGCAATGTGTCTGCCGAGCTGCAAAGCAGCGTTTGTTTATCGTGTCACCAAGATAGCCAACGCATGGCGTGGCACGACACGTTGCATAGCGATGACCAATCCTGCCTGAGCTGCCACCAGATCCACACCGGTCAAGATCCAGTGTTGAATCGAGCCGCAGAAGTGGCGATGTGTAGTCAGTGCCACCGTGAGCAGAAGCTCGATCTTAATAAGCGCAGCAGCCACCCGCTGACCACCCCAACTCAATCGGGATCAATGACCTGTTCAGATTGCCACAGCGCCCATGGTTCGATGACCGATGGCAGTCTGAAACAGGTGAGCATCAATGACACCTGTTATCAGTGCCATGCCGAGAAGCGTGGGCCGCTGCTGTGGGAGCACGAACCGGTGGTAGATAACTGTACCAGTTGTCACAACCCCCATGGTTCCGTTAATGACGCCATGCTAGAGCGCCGTGCGCCGATGTTGTGCCAAAGCTGCCATGCCAGCGATGGCCACGCCAGTCGTGCCTACGGCGATGACGACTCCGCCTTTACGGGTGGCCAAAGTTGCATGAACTGTCATGGCTCTATTCATGGATCGAACCACCCAGCTGGCAAGCAGTTGTTGCGCTAAGGAAAGCATCAAATGAAATTTCAATTAAGTGTGGTGGCGCTGGCGTTATTGCAGGTGGGCACCGCCAATGGCGCGAGCTTTACCCTGAACGCCGTTGACCGAGCCAATATCGATACCAGCAAGTGGCACTGTAAGCGGTGTGACTCCATGCGCGTTGATGGCGAAATCGGGTTGTCGTTACTGGGCAGTGATGCCGACAACGCCCACGCAGCCAATCGTATGGGTGACGACAGTGAAGCGGCGTTAGCGTTGCAAGCGAACGTTCAATATCAACAGGCGGGCACACGGTTGCAGCTGCAAGCGCAAGACTTGGGCATGGAAACGGGCAGCGGCAAGGTGGCTTATCAGTTTGACCGTTACGCGGTGGCGCTGGGCTATCAAAGCCAGCTGACGGTGGATGCGGCTCAAGCCCAAGGTCAATACGGGGTAAATGGCGAGCAATTGGTGGCGAGCACCGAGGTTCGCACCGCTTTGTTGCAAAAAAAGCGCGAAAGCTGGCAACTGAGCGGCAAGGTTGCAGGGGAATCTTGGAGCAGTTTTGCTCGCTATGGCTATCAACGCCACAGTGGGCAGCAGCTCAGTTCGGTTCAGGTTAATAAAAGCCCGGTGAATTTTGTTAAGCCCATCGACAGCAGCACCCAAACCCTGCACGCCGGCACCGAGCTGTTTGGGCCGCGCTGGCTGGCAATGTTGTCTTACCAAGGCAGTGTGTTTGATAACAGCAACACCGGCTTGCGTCAGGGCCAAGTGACCAGCCTGCAAGCCTTTGCCCCCAACAATGAAGCTCATCAAGCGATGCTGCAAGGGCAATACCGTTTCGATCGCACCAGCCTAAGCGGACGAGTGGTGAAAGGCTGGCGCTACCAAAATCAAGATTACGTTGATGGCGCCGGTGTCGCAGCTGGGATCAGCCACCTAAATGGCGAAGTAACTACCTTAGCGGCCAATTTCAAGCTGGCGTCTGCGCTTAGCCGCAACCTGAAAGTGAACGCTAAGTTTGATTACCGCGATCGCGATAACCGTACCCCAATTCAGCTCTTTAACGCTGTTGAGTACGACCCCTTATCGGGGCAGGCCAGCCATAATGTGGCACTGGACAGTGAGAAAGCCGCTTACCAGCTCGAAGCCAATTATCGCTTTGCTCAAGGTGGGCGTTTAACGGCTGGAGTGCAGCATATTTACCAACAACGGTCGGATTCAGCTCGGGAAGAGAGCCAAGAACAACGGCTGTTCGCCAAGCTGAAATACCACGGTTTTGAACACTGGAATTTCAGCGTGCAAGGCGAGTATGGCCAGCGCGATGGCTCGGCTTATCAAGCTGCGGCAGCCACCTCTTCGGAAGACAACGAGCTGTTACGCAAATATCACCTTGCGGATCGTGATCGCACCGCTGTCGAATTCAACCTTAGTCAGATCCCACATCCCAACGTCGTCATCGATTTCAGCGTGCGCTACGCGCTGGATGACTACTCGGCCAACCGCAGCAGCGCATTGGGGTTAAGCGAGTCCACCGACAGCGGTTACGACCTTGCCATCAACTACCAGCCACTGCCCCAGCTGGATCTGTACCTTTTGGGTGGCCAACAGCGGATCGAATCGAATCAGTTAGGCAGTCAAAGCTTTGCTCAGGTGGATTGGCGCAGCGATAACGAAGATCGATTCATGCACATCGGCATAGGCAGTCGTTACAGCGGCTTGCTGCAGCAGGCATTGGTGCTGGGTTTGGATTACAGCTACAGCCAATCGGAATCAGACGCGGCAGTCACCAATCAAAGCGCATTTGCTGATTACAGTGCTTGGTCGCATAACGCCAACCTGTATGCGGAATACGCCATAAATGCTGCGGCTAAGTTGAAGCTGAATTATCGCTACGAGCGTTATTACGACACCGACTATGCCGACGTATCGGCCTGCACCACGGAGGGGTTAACCCCATTGGGCAACCTTAGCAGTAACTACAACGCTCATCAGTTGATGTTGACCCTCAGCTACGTGTTGTAACCCCCTAAAACAAGGAAAAAACTGATGCAAAGACGTGAATTTTTAAAACTATCTGCAACAGCTGGAGCGGTAAGCTGTATCACCGCTTGCGGCAGTAAAAGCACTGAAACCATCACCCCACAGGTGCCATCCGCTGAAACCATGACCTGGTCTGCGTGCTTGGGTAACTGCGGCCATAACTGCCCATTGCAGGTGTACTCTCAAAATGGGGTTGTTACCCGAATTGAAGGTCAATGGAGCGAGACTGACGAGTATGGCGAGCACCAAACTCGTGCCTGTTTGCGTGGCCGTTCGGTGCGTAAAACCACTTACGCCCCAGATCGGTTGCGGGTGCCATTAAAGCGCCGACCGGGAACGATGCGTGGCGATGGCATTTTTGATGAGATCAGCTGGGAGCAAGCTTATGCCGAGATCGCCGCCAAAACCGGTGAACTGCGCAGTGCCCACGGCAGTAAATCAATCTACATGCACGCTGGCACCGGGGCTGATTACAGCTTCGCTAGCGCTAACTGCATTCGCCGTGCGTTGACCTTCAGTGGGGGCTTTCTTGATCACTGGGGCAACTACTCGGTGGCGATGTCGCAGGTCGCCGCCGAAGCAACCTATGGCCATCGCTATGGTGGCGCGGGTTCTCACATCAGTCAGGTGCGTCATTCGGATCTGTTCTTGGCGTTTGGGCACAACCCCTTTGAGCTACGCATGTCCGGTTCGGGGGAACAATACGATTTGCTGAAAGCGATAGAGCATCGTCGTGACAACGGCGATCTGGATGTGATTTTTGTGGATCCGCGCTACACCGACAGCTGCTTAGGCAAAGAAGACAGCTGGCTGCCAATTCGGCCGGGCACCGATGCTGCCTTAGCGGAAGCGATGGCTTATCAGATGATCAGCAGCGGTTGGGTTGAGGCAAACTCGAAAGCCTTTTTAGATGAGTTTTGTGTCGGCTATGACCGCGAATCGATAGAGCGCGCGCTAGCCACAGATCCGCAGCTGCAAGCGAACTATGGCGATGTTGTTGACGCTGCTGATAACTACAAAGATTACGTGTTGGGTGAAGGCAAATACGCCGGAGCGGCGAAAACCCCAGCGTGGGCGGCCGCCATTACTGGGATCCCAGAGAACCGCATTATCGAGCTGGCCAATAAGTTGATGGCTGCCAAGGCGCCATACATCTACGCGGGTTCATCCAGCAATCGCCAAGCCAATGGCGAGCAAACCACGCGAGCGCTGTACATGTTGCCGGCCTTAACCGGCAAGCTCGGCCAACCGGGCACCAACAATGGCGAATTGGCCAAGGGTCATAAGCTTAAGCGGGTGACCATGGACAGTGGCCCCAATCCGGTGTCGGAATCGATCTTCATGCACAACATCATTGAAGCGGTTGAGCGTGGCGAGACCATGACCACCCGTAGCCACTCGGTAAAAGGCACAGCCGATCTGGATACGCCGCTGGGCACCAATGTGAAAGCGATCTTCTTTGCCGCCAGTAACAGCGTTATCAACCAGCAAAGCGACATCAACTACAGCAAGCGCGTGCTGCAAGATGAAAGCCAGTGTGAGCTGATTGTGGGCATCGATTGCTGGATGACATCGTCCACCAATATGGCGGATTACATTCTGCCTGCAACCACTTGGTTAGAGTCGAATGATCTCTCTGGCCAGTCCTACAACTCGGGCGAATTTGGTTACATCAACTTCCTACAAGCCGCGTGCGAACCGATGTTTGAGTCTCGCTCGATGTATCAGATTGGGGAAGAGTTGTGCGCAGCCATGGGTGGTGACGTATCAGGCTATACCGAAGGGCGTAACGAAGCGCAGTGGTTAGAGCATCTGTACCAACAAACGGTGGCAGCCAACCCATCGCAGCCGATGCCAGCAAGCTACGTTGAGGCCCAGAAAATCGGCATTCATAAAGAGTTTGCTCCAGCGCCTTACGTGGTGCTGGAAGAATTGGTGAAACAGGGCAAGCCCTTATCAACGCCGTCGGGCAAAATTGAGCTCTATTCCTTTAGCTGGGCTAAGCTCGCCACCGAACGCAACACCCGTTCCGATCAGCCAATTGATCAGATTGATCCGCTAGGGAAATACGTTGCGCCGTGGCAGGGCTATGAAGATCAAGACACCAAGGATCAGTACCCGCTGCAAATGGCCTGCTACCACAGCAAAGGCCGCACTCACTCGACCTACCACAATGTGCCGTGGCTGCGTGAAGCGGTAGAAGATGCGGTGTGGGTGAATCCGCTGGATGCCAGCGGCTTTACCGATGGCCAGCAGGTAACCCTAACCAGCCCCACCGGCAGCATTCGCGTCAAAATGAAGATCACCCCTAGAGTCACCCCCGGCGTATTGGCCTTGGCTGAAGGCGCTTGGCACAAAGCCGACAGCAATGGCATTGATCTGGGCGGTTGTCTCAACACGCTCACCAAGTACCACCCAACCCCAGTAACCCAAGGCAACCCGCAGCACACCATCCGTGTGCAGATGTCGGCGTAATAGGAAGGAGTGAAACGATGAGCAATTCAGTTCAGTACGGTTTTTTTGTCGATACCAGCATCTGCAGCGGCTGTAAAACCTGCCAAGTCTCTTGTAAGGATCGCAGTGAATTGCCAGTTGGGATCAACTGGCGTCGAGTGTTTGAATTTGGCGGTGGCCAGTGGCAACAAAACGCCGACAACACCTTTGAACAAAACGTTTATGGCTACTACGCCTCGATTGGCTGTAACCATTGTTCGCACCCCGTATGTGTGAAAAGTTGCCCAACCGGTGCCTGCCATAAGCGCAAGGTGGATGGGTTGGTGCACATCGATCAAGCGGTGTGTATTGGCTGCCAAAGCTGTTCGCGCGCCTGCCCTTACGGCGCGCCGCAGTTTGATACCCAACGTGGGGTAATGACCAAGTGTGACGGTTGTTTCGATCGCATTGGCAGCGGGCGTAAGCCCACCTGTGTTGAGTCGTGCCCGTTACGGGCATTGGATTTTGGCCCGATTGAGGAACTGCGAGCCAAATATGGCAGCAATGCAGATATCGCGCCACTGCCATCAGCTAGCATCACCAACCCCAATTTGGTGATTAAAGTAAACGCCAACGCGCAAGCAGGGGCGAAGCTGTTGAACGACGCCGAAGTGTAATTTGCTTAAATAGTGGGGGCAGTCGGCCCCCTTTTTTTGCCGTGTGGCGATGAACGTTGCTATCGACTTGGCGTTGCCGCGCGGGTTGGTGCCGCAACGGTACGGATTTACGCAGATAGCGCCTTTTTTGGGATCGAAACATGCTTACATCAAACCCCAGTATCGAAGCCAGCCTAAGACTGTTGCATCGATGGTTTCTGTTCAAGCCAGAGCAGGATTTTATTAACCAAGTGCAGCAAACCCGTTGGACGGATGAGTGGCCTTACCAAACCGCTGCGATTGTTACCGTGTTGACGCAGACTGATGCGTCACTGCGCGATGATGCCTTTGCTGTTCTTGAGCGAGACTACTACCGATTATTTCTTGGTCCTGGGCGAGCCTTGGCCTACCCGTGGGGCTCGGTTTATACCGACAAAGACAACCTGCTGTTTGGCGCAACCTCAACCCGATTTCAGCACTTTTGCCAGCAACGTGGCATTGAGCTTACGTTGGTGGGCAATCAGCCGTGGGATCACATCGGGGTGCAGCTGGCGGTGTTGGCCGAGCTGTTGCAACAAGGGCAATCGCAAGCCGCGGCTGAACTATTAGGGGAGCACCTGTTGCCGTGGGCACCAACCTTTTTCAGTTTGGTAAAACATCATGGGGGAACCGATTTTTACCGTGGTGTGGCCGAGCTGGCGGAGCTGACGCTGGCGCAGATCGCCGAACAAGGGCAAGTGACGGTGCAACCACTGCCGATCCACTGCCCTCAGATTGGCTGACGATTTAAGGCAGTAATCGCAGCCGTTGGTAGCAATAAAAAACGCCTGAGAAGCATGGTGCGATTCAGGCGTTTTTTTGTGTCTGCGCGACGGGCAGAATTCAACGATTACGCGCTGGGGTACAGCCCGCCTAAGACGGCGGCGCGGCTGGCGCCGGTGACCGCCGGTAAGCTGCTGGTTAAGCCGTGCAGGTGGCGGTAGGCCAGCCACGCAAACGCCGAGGCTTCCACCCATTGCGGTGGCAGATCTAGGGCGGCGGTGGTTTGCACATTGCACTGGGGCAAACGCTGCCCCAATTGCTTAATCAGCTCGCCATTAAAGGCGCCGCCGCCACAAACAAACAGCTCGGCGCTGTTGGAATGGTGGCTAACGCAATCGGCGATGCTGATCACCGTGGTGGCCAGCAAGGTGGCCAGAACGTCTTCATCTTTGATGGCGGGCAGGCTGTGCAGGTGCCCTTGCAGCCACACGCTGTTAAACAGCTCGCGGCCGGTGCTTTTGGGGGGCGCCTGATTGAAATAGGCGTGGCTGAGCAGCCGCGACAAAAGGGCGTCGTTCACTTGGCCGCGGGCGGCAATGGCGCCGTTGTCGTCGTAGTTGCAGCCCAGATGATCACGGCACCAAGCGTCCATTAGGGTGTTGCCGGGGCCGGTGTCGTAGCCCAGCACTTGCGCGCCCTGAGCTTGGGCGGCGCTGCCGGGCAGCCAAGTGATGTTGGCGATGCCACCAATGTTTACGATGGCGCGATCCGCGGGGGTTTGGAACAGCGCTTGGTGAAAGGCGGGCACCAGTGGCGCGCCTTGGCCGCCAAGGGCGATGTCTTTGCGGCGAAAATCCGCCACCACATCAATGCCAGTGAGCGTTGCTAAGGTGCTCGGGCAGCCAAGCTGCAGGGTAAAGGCGTGATGGCCTTCGGGCATGTGGCGCACGGTTTGGCCGTGGCTGCCAATGGCGGCAATGGCGCTGGCCTCGACCCCGGTTTTGGCCAACAGGTTGTGCACCGCTTCGGCAAACACGCGCGCCAAAGCGCGATCGGCGCGGCCAAGGCGGTCAATTTCGTTATTGCCGGGGCTGCACAACCGGTGCAGATCGTTCAGCAGTGGCGGCGGCAGCTCAAGGCTGTGGGCGCCGCGCAGGGTGGGTTTGCCGTTATCGTTAAACGCCACCAATACTGCATCCACCCCATCCATTGAGGTGCCCGACATCAGTCCAATCAAATAGCTCATAGTGCTGGTTGCTCGCTGCGCGCCAACCGAAACGATTGTCGGTGACTCAGTTGAGCCAATAGCGTTTTGCTGTTGGCAAGGAAGGTTTGTTTCTCTTTGCCGCTAAGCGAACGCGACTGCGGCAGCTTGACGGTACGTGGGTTGCGATGCACCCCATTCACTAAAAATTCGTAGTGCAGGTGGGCGCCGGTAACGCGACCGGTGCTGCCCAACTTGCCGATGGTTTGCCCCTGCTTCACCCGTTGGCCCTTCTTCACCAGCCGCTTGGAGAGGTGCAGGTACTTAGTGATGTACTGGTTAGAGTGCTTAATGAACACATAGTTGCCGTTCAATTTGTTGTAGGTGGCGTGGGTAACGATGCCATCACCCGCGGCCATGATTGGGGTGCCACGCGGGGCAACGTAATCGGTGCCACGGTGGGGCCGAACTCGGCCGGTAACCGGATGCATGCGGCGCGGATTAAAGTTGCTTGATACGTAGTTAAACTGCACCGGTGCCCGCAAGAAGGCTTTCTTCATGGCACGGCCGGTGTCGCTGTAATACTTGCCGTCGCTGTGGCGTACCGCGCGGAAGGTGTCGCCTTGGTTAATGAACTCGGCCACCAAGATATCGCCTTCATTCACGTACTGGCCATCAATGTAGTTGTTCTGCCACAACACACTGAAACGGTCGCCTTGGCGAATGTCTAAGGCAAAGTCGATGTCCCAGCCAAACAGCCCCGCCAGTTCCATGATGGTGTTGGGGGTTAGCCCCGCATCCACCGCCGCATTCCAAAAGTTGGATTGGATGGTGGCGCTGGCAAACCGTTCGCGCTTCTCTACGGCCAGTTGTTCAATCTGTTCTTGGTAGCCATCGGCCGTGGCGTTAACGATAAGGGTGTCGCTGGCGGAGGTTTGGTAGCGCAGCTGCTTAAATTGATCGCCATCGAACCCCAGTTCAATGCGTTGGCCGGGCTTGATTCGGCGTAATCGCTTGGCCGCATTGGGCAGCTGGGTGATCTGGTGCAGGGTTTTGGGGGACAACCCCGCCCGATCAAACAGCAGCGCGGCGCTGTCGCCATTGTTTACTGGGAAACTGCGCCATTGCAGCGGCTCTATGGTTGGGGCGCGGTCAGGCAACGGGGCCAGCGTTAATGGCAACCGCTGTTGGCTGGGGATCACCTGAGAAAATTTCTGCGCCAGCGATTGCGGGCTGGGCAGTAAGCCTATCAGCACCATAATGGCGACTAACATTAAAATGGCACCACGGTGGCGGTGTGGCAATTGAGCAAACAGAGCGGTGGTACGGGATACGGCTCGGATCATAGTTGAATGCAGTTGTTTTTATGGCGATGCATCGGCGCTGACGGTTCCGAGACGATGAGGCTTTTTGTGTCGGGATAGCCAGCACTGGGATGCGGCGCTTTGCTTTATCGGGGCTAATCAGTAACATTATCGCTTTTGCAGACAGATTCAAACCGTGCGGAGACAGTGAATGACTGATTTGGATAAGGCCTTAGCCGAAATTCGTCGTGGTACCGATGAGATTTTGGTGGAAGAGGAGTTGGTGGCCAAGCTGAAATTGGGTCGCCCACTGAAAGTAAAATTGGGTGCCGATCCCACCGCCCCGGATATCCACCTGGGCCACACGGTGATCCTCAACAAGTTGCGCCAGTTCCAAGATCTGGGCCACGAAGTGATCTTCCTGATCGGTGATTTCACCGGCATGGTGGGTGATCCAACCGGTAAAAATAACACTCGCCCACCGCTGACCAAAGAACAGGTTGCGGCCAACGCTGAAACCTACAAAGAGCAGGTGTTCAAAATTTTGGATCCGGTTAAAACCCGCATCGAGTTTAACTCCAGCTGGTTGGGCGATCTGGGTGCCGAAGGCATGTTGCGCTTAGCGGCACAGCAAACCGTGGCACGAATGCTGGAACGGGACGACTTTAAAAAGCGTTACGCTGGCGGCCAATCCATCGCCATCCACGAGTTTATGTACCCGCTGCTGCAGGGCTACGATTCGGTGGCACTGGAAGCCGACATCGAGCTGGGCGGTACCGATCAGAAGTTCAACTTACTGATGGGCCGTGAACTGCAAAAAGGCGCAGGCCAAGAGCGTCAGGTGGTGATCACCTTGCCGCTGCTGGTGGGCTTGGATGGCGTTAAGAAGATGTCTAAGTCGGCCAATAACTACATTGGCATTGCTGACGCACCTTCTGACATGTTCGGCAAGATGATGTCTATCTCTGACGAACAGATGTGGGACTACTACGAGCTGTTGTCGTTTAAGTCGCTTGAGCAGATCAGCGAACTGAAAGCGGCCACCGAGGCTGGCGCCAACCCGCGTGATGCCAAGATCGCTTTGGCGAAAGAGATCATCGCTCGCTTCCACGACGACGCCGCCGCCGAGGGCGCGCATAACGAGTTTACTCAGCGTTTCTCTAAGAATCAGATCCCAGATGAGATGCCAGAGCTGAGCTTTGACGCGGGTCTGCCTATCGCCAACTTGCTGAAAGAAGCTGAGCTGGTGAAAACCACTTCCGAGGCGCTACGCATGATTAAGCAAGGCGCGGTGAAGATTGATGGTGACAAGGTTGAAGACAACAAGTTAGTGCCTGCTGCCGGTACCGCGGTGTACCAAATCGGCAAACGTAAGTTTGCGCGCATCACCCTAGCCTAAACGCTGATGGATGCGAACAGCCCCGCTAATGCGGGGCTTTTTTGTGTCTTCAGGCCGTTAAGCCGCCACTACACAATGCGTTTGTTGCGGTAGAACAGCAGCCCCGGCAGTGCTAAGCCAAGGGCAAGGCCACCAATCACAAACATGGTGGTCAGAAAGTTGTCGAACAGCACCGCCAGCAGCTCTGGGCTAAAGTCGGTTTGATTCAGTTGCACCAAGGCCGTCATCGACTTAAAAGCGTACACGCCGGGTAACATTGGGATCACCGACGCCACCGTCATGGCTTTTGGTGGGGCGACCACGCGCGGCGATAGCCAGATGCCAATGCTGCCCACTAAGGTGGCCGCCAGCAGGGTGCCTAACTCGAAAGAGAGGCCATTGTGCATCAGCAGTAAGCGGCTGCTGACCCCGACGGCACCAAGCATGGCGCAATGTTTTAGTAACTTTTGCGGCACATTAAACAGCAGCGCAAACCCCACAGCGGGAATGGCGGCCAATACGGCGCTTTTGGCTAACGCCAACACATCAATCACGATCATAACCAAGCCCACAATCCAAACAGGTTCATCGCCATCACTATGCCAATGCTGGTGGCTAAGGTGAGCAGTGACGCCATCGCCCAGCGGGCGAGGCCAACGTGCACGTAGCCCTTCACCATGTCAGAGGCGGCGTTGATCAGCGGCACCCCAGGCACCAGCATCAACACCGAACAGGCCATCACCAACGTGGGTTGATTGCCAAACTCGAAATACTGCGCCGGTGCCGCGGCGGCGGTGGTAACAAAGGCGGTGGCGGCAAAGTTAAGCAGTGGGTTGAAGTGACGATGGCCGATCTCTTGCCGCACCAGCATGCCGCAGGCGGTTGCAAAGAAGGTCATCAGCGCCACCTTAAGATCGCCCCCAGCCAAACCACTGAAGGCGGCGCAGGAGAGGGCCACCATCACCAGCACCAGCCAGCGGTTGTAGCGGTTTTTGTTCAGTCGTTCGAGTCGGCGCAAAATGGATGCCGCATCCAACACCTGCTTTTCCGCCATCACCACCAGATGCTGCAGTTCGGCGATCACCCCAAAGTGGATGCCGTGATCGCGGCAAAAACGCACCGTGGTAATGCAGTGGCCGTTAGTGACGCTGGTGATGCTGATGGAGTTGGCGTTGATGCTGGCGTGCACCTCGTCTAGTCCCAGTGCGCGCCCTATGCGACGGCTTAGCTCGGCAATCAGCGCGGATTCGGCGCCATGTTGCATCAATAGTTGCCCTAAACGGATGCTGATCCGGGTTAAATCGTGGGGATCAAGGTCGGTGGTTGCGGTAGCCAAAACGAGTCCAGTGCTAAAAAAGAGGGCGATATTATGGCAAAACGTGATTCTTACGCTGTGAGCTGTGCTGATTTTCCACAATTTGGTGCTTAACTGTTCAGTTGAATGGGTTCGTCAGAAAAAGGGCTTTACCTTTGGCGGTGACCCCTTATAATCCATCTCGTTCTCAAGGGGTATAGCTCCAATTGGTAGAGCACCGGATTCCAAATCCGGGTGTTGGCGGTTCGAGCCCGTCTACCCCTGCCATACAAAACGAGAGAGCCCGCACAATGTGCGGGCTTTTTTGTGTCTGCAATTCAGGGCACTTGCCTAGCCACAGCCGTTGTCGGATGTTGGAGAGGAACTTAACTGCACTGGAGCGGTGATGACCACCCTGATTGACAAAATCCCTCAAGCCAAAGATGGCAGCCTCTTTCTGCCAGAGCTGAAAAATGCCAGTGGCCTCTATACCGTCGGCAACAAAGGCGATGAGCAGAAGTTTGAACGCTATGCTGACGCCTTAGCGTATTTGCGAGCAATGCCTACCCCGCGTTGGCGCCGCCCTAACGACAACGGCAATTGGGGCATTGTGACTGGCGTGCGCTGGATTACGCCTGAGCAAGTACTTGCGGCGTCCAGATCGCCGCTGGCGTAGTCATGTCTACTTAGGTGTTTGGGCGCTGTCACGTTACGCCAAAGAGCGGCTAACGTGACCTACGAAGTTGGCATGATGCCCGTAGGGTTGATTAGCCGCAGGCGTAATCGAACAAGTGGTGCAGTGTTCGGATCGCCGCTGGCGCAGTTACATCTGCTTTGACGCTTTGACGCTTTGACGCTTTGGCGTTGTCACGTTACGCCCAAAAGCGGCTAACGTGACCTACGATGTTGGCATGATGCCCGTAGGGTTGATTAGCCGCAGGCGTAATCGAACAAGTGGTGCAGTGTTCGGATCGCCGCTGGCGTAGTCATGTCTACTTTGGCGCATGGGCGTTGTCACGTTACGCCAAAGAGCGGCTAACGTGACCTACGAAGTTGGCGTGATGCCGTAGGTTTGATTAGCCGCAGGCGTAATCGAACAAGTGGTGCTGCCTTGGCGATTGGGCGTTGTCACGTTACGCCTGCGGCTACAGGTAAGTACTAAATGTTTAGTTATTTCTGATTAAGCCGAAACCTGATCTTGTTCTGCGTGAGTAATCGCAACAGACTCTCGGTACTGAGCAGCCTCAGCTTTCATTGTCCATTGCGCTTCAATGCCCAGCTCATCAACCACGGCTTTTAATTCAGATGGCGCCACTCTGAAGAACTCCTTACGCAAATTCACTCGGTTCATTCGAGAGTAACCAAAACGTCGGTGTAATTCATTTTCCAGCTTTGGTGCATCTTCACTGAAAATCATAGCGTGTACATCGAACTCAAAAGGTACACTGGCGTCGCCAAGCTCTTTAACGCGATCCATTGGTTCTAGTCGTCGAGTCATGCCTACTTTGACAACATCCTCGCCAAAAGATCCAATGTTAGAGATTACGTATACGTGACCTTTTTTGGTCTGCTGAGCCATTGAGATTGCGCGTTGATTTCGAACTTCAGCTTGTTCCCATTTTTGCTGAAGATCTGCTAGCTGCTGCTCATATTGGGTACGTTCTGCTTGGCTTGCTGTAGCCAGCTCTTTCCGCGCCTTTTCCATTGCCTTTTCTAGCAAACGTTCTTCTTTTTCAGCTTCCCGTTGAGCTTTCTCAAACTCTTTTCTTGCGCGTTCTTCGTCCCGAATTTGTGCTTTGATCGCTTGTTGTTCGGCTTTTTCGGTTAAACGAAGTTCTTCGGTTGCTACAGCCCATTTCAACTCATTGATTCTAGCCTGCAAGAACAAGTCGGTAATTCTTGCGTTTTTGAAGGCAGAACCATGATGGTTCACCAACTCAAATGCATCGAGTATCTGTTGCTTAAGTTTGCCAAAGTTATCTTTTTTAACGCGCGACATCACCGTATCGACTTTGCCGTTAAATGCATCAGAGACAAATTTAATGGCGGTGTTTCTGCGATAGCGCTCTACATAGTCACAGTCGGCAGCTTTGCCAGATGAGATCATTGCTTTAGTAGTTGCTCTGCATTCTTTTAGTTTTAGGCCTGCTTCTTTATGGCAATATTCATCAGCGAGATCATCAAGGGCATGGTGGTTAGGAATGATGTACTCATCACCATACCCTTCAATTGCGTTTTTCATCGCTTTTGCTGCTGCAGCATAGCTGCTTGCATTTCTTTTCGCTTCTAACGCTTTTCCCGCAATTTCTTGAGCTTCACTTTTTGCGCTATTTATAAGATTAGAGGCTTCTGCTTGTGCATCGCTTCTCATTTTTTCAACTACAAGAGCAGCGCTGTTGTGTTGTTCTGAAGCTAAAATAAGTTGTGCTTCAGCATCCCTAATGAGGGTGTCAGCTTTGCTCTTAGATTCAGCATATAGTTGCTCTACATGCTCAGCGGCTTCAGCTTTTAGTCTGCTAGCCTCAAGTGCAACATCGGCAACTTCGCGGAAAGGACTTAACTGCTCGATTTCATTGTTAGCTTGAAGTAAATCAGCTTCTAATGCCTCCACCCTAATGTTGGACTTTTGCAATCCACATTCCGAGTTTTTTAATAAATCTTTAGTTTCATTGAGCTCTTTTGTTACTTTGTTTTTGTCTGATGAAGAAAGAGTAATGGCAATGAGCGACAAGATAAATAAAATTGTTAATATAATTACTTCGTTGTCCATTTATAAATCCAAAATTAGATATGCATCTATGAATTTTAAAATATATTTCCAATTGTTTTGTTGACCTTCTTATCAGTTTTATTCACCGTGAAAAACGGGACGCCTTAGCGTCCCGTTTTTCTTATTTAACTCTTCGCTCCTAACTACTAACTTTCAGCTACGAGCGACCAACTTCACTCACTTCAACTTGGCGATGGCTTGCTCAATGCCAGCAGCGTAAGCGCTATCGGCCTCAGCGAAATGGCCAAGCATCCGCTGCTGCACTTCGGCACTGGCTTGGGACAGGGTGCCGGCGATGGTGTCGAACAGTTGCTGTTGCTGCTCGGGGTTCATCATGCGGAACAGATCCCCCGCTTGTTGGTAATCGTCCTCGACGGTTTTGTCGAAGCGGGCCATGTCGCCGTCGATACGCAGTGGCGGCTCTGCCATGGTTGGCGATTGCGCTGGGCCTTGCTGGCTGTTGGGGCCGTAGTTGACGCTGCTGCCGCGGTCGGCATCGGCACCGTGGAATGGGCAGCCAGTACCGGCCATGGCACCGGCGGGCTGGTAGTGCTGCGGCTTGCTGGCGTGCGGGCAGTTCACCGGTAACTGGTTGTAGTTGGTGCCAACGCGGTGACGCTGGGCATCGGCGTAAGCAAACAGGCGCGCTTGCAACATTTTATCTGGTGAAGCGCCAACGCCGGGCACCAAGTTGGATGGGGCAAAGGCCGCTTGCTCTACTTCATTGAAGTAGTTTTCTGGGTTGCGGTTTAGCTCCAGCTCGCCAATCTCAATCAACGGGTAGTCCTTGTGCGGCCATACCTTAGTTAAATCAAATGGGTTGAGGTGGTAACTGTCGGCATCCGCTTCCGGCATGATCTGCACGTTAACCGACCATTTCGGGAAGTCGCCGTCTTCGATGGCGCCGAACAGATCGCGCTGGGCGTGGTCGGGATCGATCCCCTTAATCACATCCGCTTGCTCGTTGCTGAGGTTCTTGATCCCCTGCTTGGTCTTGAAGTGAAACTTAACCCAGAAGCGTTCACCGTTGGCGTTCCACAGCGAGAAGGTGTGGCTGCCGTAACCGTTCATGGTGCGGTAGTTGGCTGGAATGCCGCGATCCGACATCAAGATGGTGATCTGATGCAGCGCTTCGGGGGTCAGTGACCAGAAGTCCCACATCGCTTGCGGATCTTTCAGGTTGGTTTGCGGGTTACGCTTTTGGGTATGGATAAAGTCGGGGAACTTGATGCCATCGCGCAGGAAGAACACCGGGGTGTTGTTGCCAACCACATCGTGGTTGCCGTTGGCGGTGTAGAAGCGCACCGCAAAACCGCGGGGATCGCGCTCGGCGTCTGCCGATCCGGCTTCACCGCCGACGGTGGAGAAACGCAGGAACACTTCGGTTTGTTTGCCAACGCCCTGGAAGTGATCGGCGATGGTGTAGTCAGACAGATCTTTGTTCAAGGTAAAGGTGCCGTAGGCGCCGCTGCCTTTCGCGTGCACCACGCGCTCAGGGATGCGTTCGCGGTTGAAGTGAGCCAGCTTTTCGATCAGTTGCCAATCTTGCAGCATCAAGCCGCCGCGCGCGCCTGCGCTCAGGCTGTTTTGGTCGTCAGCAATGGGGGCGCCATTTTGAGTCGTTAGTCGATGATTCATGCTCATGTTCCTATGTCGATTTGTACGTCGTGGTGGTCAACGGCAGTGGCAAGTCGGTGTCACTGCCGCGTTTCGATGGGGAAAGAATAGGGAAAATGAGCCAGCCAATAAAACGATTAGTACAGTTCGAGCTGTTCGCATTTGTCGATTGCAATCTGTTCTACGGATTGATCTTGATCAACGTAATCGAAAATTCAGCGGCATAGGGAAACGCTTGGTTGTGAGCAAGACAACACTCTGTTTTGGGGCAAGCGGTTACGCTAAACCCAAGCGGTAGCGAAGGGCAGAGTGATGGTAACGATTTTGATTGTGGTGGCGTTGTTGGTCGTGGCGGCTGGGTACTGGCGCCAGCGGCAGCGCAAGTTGCGGCAGCCCCCCAAGCCGTTTGTGTTTACCCCCAGTAATCACAGTGGCAAGCGGCCTTGTCCTCGCTGCAAATACACCATGGGTTATCGCGACAGCCCCTGCACGCAGTGCAAAGTGTATCGGTAATCGCAGCAACAAAAAGGGAGCCAATTGGCTCCCTTTTTGTTGCTGGCTAAGAAAGGCTTAGCTGCGGGTTTCGATGTGGCTGATCTTCGCTTCCAGCTGGTATTGGGCAGCGGGTTCAATCTTGATGCGTACTTCGTTGCCGGCTTTGCTTTTGCCCGGGCGCAGGTAGGTGCTGGCCATGCGTTTAATGGCACGCCAGATCTTCACCGTGTGCTGTTGTGGCTCGCCGCCCTGAACGCTGATGCTGATCTGCAGATCGGTTTCAATTAAGGATTCAAGGCCGGTATTGATGACACTGGTTGGGATCACCAGTTCATCGCCGTCGAGGTGCGGTGCGGCTAAGACCACGGTAATGTCGGATTTGGTGGTTTGCAGAATCGGCTTATCTTGGTTTGCGCTGAAGGTCACGCCACGGGGCTGGCTTACTACGGTGGCTGGCTGGGCAACCACGGCGATGGCATCAGGCTGTGGCGCGGCTGCGGCGCTTGGCTCAACCACGTAGTCCCAAGTGAAATCGGCTTTCAACAGTACCTGACGGCCATCTTCTAAGCGCAGCAGTTGATCGGCGGCAAAGGTTGGGGTGGCGATAAGCGCCGCAAGCAAAGGGATCAAAAATTTCATGTCGTCATCCTCGGATATAATGCGTTGCAGCTTAACAGATGCGGTTGCGGGGTAAAGTGAGCCAGATTGCGGCTTGGGATCTTGCGGCAATGCTAACTCCGTCGCTGACATTTAGATGAAGCATGGTATCTTGCCGCCCATGAGTAAATTATCCGAGCGCCAAATCGCGGCGCTGCAGCAGATGGGGATCACCCCTTATCAGGTGCCGGCCAAACCGGCGGAGCTGTGCTTAGTCAATGTGGGGGCAGAGGCACTGCAACACCCACTGATTTTAGATGTGTTGCAGCTGCTGCAGTTAACCCCAGAACAGTGCACGGTTGCGGCGTGCAGTGACGATGGCAACGCCAAGCGTTACTGGCAGTTAAAGCACGATATGCCCACCCGACCCACCCACTTACACACCGCCGCATTAGCCGAGCTGGCCGAGCCCGCCGCTAAGCGCCGTTTATGGCAACGCTTACAATCATGGCTGTAACTTACCAAGCGGCCTCGCCGCAGCGATTTAATGCCTTTTGGGCACTGGAAACCAAATGCCACCCGCAGCCGTGGAGCGAATCCAACCTCTACAGTTGCTTGATGAAGCCCTACTGGGGCGAGTTGATGCTGCAAGATGGCAAGCCGGTGGGGTTTTACCTGTTTCAGCAGGTGTTGGATGAATTAACGCTGGTGAACATCTGCGTCGATCCCGCCCAGCAGGGCAATGGCCTTGGCGGCCAGCTGCTAACCCAAGCGTTAGCCCAAGCCCAGCAACGCCAAGCGGCGGTGTGCTTTTTAGAGGTTCGCGCCAGCAACGCTGCGGCCATTGGCCTGTATCAAAAAACCGGTTTCAACCAAGACAGCCTGCGCAAAGGCTACTACCCCGGCGCAAACGGCGGCCGCGAAGACGCGGTGTTGATGT
Organism: uncultured Ferrimonas sp.; assembly: GCF_947489035.1. GTDB lineage: Bacteria > Pseudomonadota > Gammaproteobacteria > Enterobacterales > Shewanellaceae > Ferrimonas. The sequence continues at coordinate 60,970 of NZ_CANLCI010000023.1, forward strand.
CGTTGCAGCTGCCGTCGGGCTAATACCAGCAAGCGTTCACAGTGGCGACGGGATCCTAAGCTGAAACTGCGCCCCCTGTGACGGTTGCGACACCACCGTTAATTCCCCCCCTAAATTATTGGCCGCCGCTTTGGCGATGGCCAACCCCAAGCCAACGCCACCGGTTTTGCTGTTGCGGCTTTTGTCTACGCGGGAAAATGGCAGAAAAATCAATTGTTGATCCGCTGGCGCAATGCCGTGGCCATCGTCGCTAACGGTGATGATGGTGACGCTTTGGCGTTGCTCGGCGTGCAGCGTTACCACGGTATTGGCGTAGCGCAGCGCGTTGTTGATCACGTTATCCAGCACCAGGCGCAAGTGCAGTGGCGAACTGTGCAGCTGCAAGGCGGCGGGGATGGACTGCTGTAATCCCACCTTATCGCTGGTGGCGTAGTGCGGCAGTCGCGCCTGGATAAATTCCAACAAATTGAACGACTGCGGCGCGGCTGGGTGGTAGCCATTGTGTAAGCGAGAAAACAGCAGCACCTGCTCGCTGAGCTGAGCTAAATCGTCAACGTAGCTGTCGATGTTGTCCAGCAGCTCGGGCTGGGCATGGGGTTGCAACCCCAGCTGGGCTTGGCGTTGCCCTTGGCGCAGTAAGCCCACCGTTAATTGAATGCGCGCTAATGGGGTACGCATTTCGTGGGGAACCGCTTGGGCAAAGATCTGGCTTTGGCTAACGGTTTCGCTGATCTGATCCGCCATGGTGTTGAAGTGACTCGCCAGCGTATTGAGCGGCGCGGGGATCGATTCATCGGCACGGGCGCTCAGCTGCCCTTGGCCAAAGGCTTGTTGGGTGGCCATCAACCGCTGGATCTGCTGCTGCAGTTGCCGAATGGGCAGATACAGCATGGTGCCAAGCACCAGCAACGCCACCAAGATCAGCATAACGGGGATCAGCTTATCCGGATCTTCAAACCAGCGAAGATCATCAATGCCCAGTTCAAATTCAACGTTATCGCGGATCAGCACATAGCCGCTGCCACTGGGGTGCAGCGCTTGCAAACGGTCGTCGTCAAACTGATACACCGTTACCCCATTAAGCTGGGCGACTTGCTGGCAGTGCTGGCACGGTGGGGTGTTGGCAGGCAGCCACTGCACCTGAAATTGCGGCAGTTCGGGCAACTGATGTTGATGCAAATAGTGCTGTGGCGAGAGATGCTGCAGCTGAGCTTCGGATTCAACTAAGCGCATCACCCCATGGGTGTCGCGCACAAAATCGTTGATGTCGTCTTGGGCGAAAAAGCTGTCGCTTAACCACAACACCAGTAACACGCTAACCAGCAACGCCAGCACAATGCTGCCATACAGGCGAGCAAACAGAGAGAGCCGCAATTTAGCCATTAACCAGCATGTACCCTTTGTTGCGAATGGTGAGGATCACTTGGTAGGGCGGGTGGGCGTCATTCAGTTTTTTACGCAAACTGCTGATCCGCATATCCACCGAGCGATCATGGCTGTCGTATTGGATCCCCCGCAGGGCTTGGCAGCAGTGCTCGCGGCTCACCACTTGGCCGACATGATCGGTCAGCAGTTGCATCATCTCAAACTCGGCGTCGGTCAAGGTGATGGTGTGATCGTGATAACGCACCGCCTTGTGTTGCGGTTGCAGTTGCCAGGTTTGGGTTGGCGCTTGGCTGCGCCGCAACAGCGCCTCAATGCGAGCCACCAACAGGTGCGGCTTGATTGGCTTGGTAAGGTAATCGTCGGCACCGAGTTTCAACAAACTGACTTCGCTCATCTCATCGGCACAGGCGGTGAGCACCAGAATTGGCGCGTGGTAGAACTGCCGAGCTTGCTGGCACACCTCGACGCCGCTCAGTTTCGGCAACATCAGATCAAGGATCATCAACTGAGGCGGGCACTGTCGCAATGCCGCTAAGGCTTGTTCACCATCTTCAACCACATCGCACTGATAGCCTTCGGCGTGCAGATACATCGCGGTGAGGTTGGCGATCTCTAGGTCGTCTTCAACAATCAATAATCGAGCTTTGGCCACGGCAGTTACAAGCAAGGGGAAAGAAGCTGGTTATAGTACAAAGGCTAAGGGCGGAAACCTAGAGCGCTTACATACGCTTACTTTGGCCACGGCTTGCTTACGTTCGCTTACCCCGTTAGCCAAGCCGCTGCGGCACACTGAACAACCTGTTTTAGTGACCGAGTGATCTTATGCGTAATGCCCTTATTGCCGTGGCGGTGGTTGCCAGCCTAAGCCTGATTGGCTGCAATTCTGATTCCAGCAGCACCCCAACGGTGCCAGACAATGGCACGCCTCCAACGGTGCCAGACAACGGCACCGCCTTGCCAGAGCCCACATTGGCGCTGGGGATTGGTGCGGTGCCGCAAGCCCTAGCCGAGACCTACACCAAAGCGTTGAAATTTAACCGCCACACCAAGGTGGCAAGCGCCGATGGTGGTGCCATTCATATTGTGGCGCAGGATCAACTCAGCGATAACCAGATAGTGCGAGTTCGCAATGTACTGCAGCATTATTTGGCGCCATACCCCGGCTCTGAATACGGGGCCAATAAGGACGCGATTGGCAATAAAATGGCCGAAAACGGCGCCATCTTACTGCTGTTGAACGGCAGCGACGACGGCACCAACCCCGCGGCGGAACTTGATGGCCAGCCGCTGTATCACGATGAGATCCAAGTGGAAGGTGGGCCGTGGTATACCGCGCAAAACTATGAACATCGTGATGCCACCTTCGAAGAGATCCTGCATTTGGTGCACGATTACGGCATCGGGGTTGATCAAAACGCCAGTTTTGCGGGGGTGTTGCCAGAGTACCAAGCGGAGATCCGCGCCGCGCAAATTGAGGCCTTAAACGACAACCGTTGGGGCATTGGTTCGCAAGATTGGATTGATGAATTAACGGCAGAGAACAGCTTGTCTCAAGAGTATTTAGCGTCGCTGATTGATGCCTATTACGGCCTGTGGGGCGCGTGGGACGAAAGCAGCGATCACAGCATGTGGGGGCTCTATTACGGCAAAACCCGCGAGCAATTACCGCAAAGCGATCCACAAGGTTGGGCGCTGATGCAGGCTAAGTTGTTTCACCCATACCTAACCTATAACGCCCGCATTGATGCCAGCTTTAGCGGCGATTTTAGCCTGCGATTTGATGCCTCTAAGCCCTACACCCATCATGCCCAATACCTGCAAGACATCACCCTAACCGGCAGCAACCCAGTGAATGTGGTGGTAAACCAAAGGAACAACCACATCAGCGGCAACGACGGCAGCAACACGGTGTTGTTTTCAGGCAGTTCCGCGCAATACCAGTGGCAAACCGACAGCAATGGCGTGACCACCGTTGAAGACATGGTGGATAACCGCGACGGCGTTAACCGGCTGCAAGCCATCGAACAGTTAGGCTTTACCGACACCGTTGTTACCTTGTAAGGCGTAAAGGCGGCGGTGTGGTGGCTTCGTCGGTCGGGGTTTATCCAAACGATGGCCACATACCCGGTGATAATTGGCGGTGATGATTGTGATGATTGTGGTGATGTGGCGGTGAGAATTTGTAGGTCCCGTTAGCCGCTGTTTGGCGTAACGTGACACCGCCACCGTGCACACCATGCCGCGCCGTTGTTCGATTATCCGCGTCGTTGTTCGATTATCCGCACCATTGTTCGATTACGCCTGCGGCTAATCAAACCTACAACCCACCTTGTCGGTCGGGGGGGTATCCAAACGATGGCCGCGCCCCCTGCGAGGATTGGCGGCGATGATTGTGGTGATGTGGCGGTGAGAATTTGTAGGTCCCGTTAGCCGCTCTTTGGCGTAACGTGACACCGCCACCGTGCACGCCACGCCGTTGTTTGATTACCCGCGCCGTTGTTCGATTACGCCCGCGGCTAATCAAACCTACAACCCACCTTGTTGGTCGGGGTTTAGCCCGACGATGGCCGCGCCTCCTGTGAGGATTGGCGGCGATGATTGTGGTGATGTGGTGATGTGGTGATGTGGTGATGTGGCGGTGAGAATTTGTAGGTCACGTTAGCCGCTGTTTGGCGTAACGTGACAGCGCCAACCGTGCACGCCACGCCGCACCGTTGTTCGATTACCCGCGCCGTTGTTCGATTACGCCTGCGGCTAATCAAACCTACAACCAACCTCGTAGGTCGGGGGTTATCCAAACGATGGCCACATGCCCTGTGATGATTGGCGGCGATGATTGTGGTGATGTGGCGGTGAGAATTTGTAGGTCCCGTTAGTCGCTCTTTGGCGTAACGTGACACCGCCACCGTGCACACCATGCCGCGCCGTTGTTCGATTATCCGCGTCGTTGTTCGATTATCCGCACCATTGTTCGATTACGCCTGCGGCTAATCAAACCTACAACCCACCTTGTCGGTCGGGGGGGTATCCAAACGATGGCCGCGCCCCCTGCGAGGATTGGCGGCGATGATTGTGGTGATGTGGCGGTGAGAATTTGTAGGTCCCGTTAGCCGCTGTTTGGCGTAACGTGACAGCGCCAACCGTGCACGCCACGCCGCACCGTTGTTCGATTTCCCGCACCGTAGTTCGATTACGCCTGCGGCTAATCAAACCTACAACCCACCTTGTTGGTCGGGGGTTATCCAAACGATGGCCGCGCCCCCTGCGAGGATTGGCGGTGATGATTGCGGTGATGTGGCGGTGAGAATTTGTAGGTCACGTTAGCCGCTGTTTGGCGTAACGTGACAACGCCAACCGTGCACGCCACGCCGCGCCGTTGTTCGATTGCCCGCACCGTTATTCGATTATCCGCACCATTGTTCGATTACGCCTGCGGCTAATCAAACCTACAACCGGCCTTGTCGGTCGGGGTTTAGCCAAATCTACGAAAAAGACCCTCACCGCAAGGCGAGGGGCTTTGGTTTTTTATGGCGCTTGAGGGCTCTTAGCCTTAGGCGAAGATCACCATGTAAAGGTAACCGGCGGCCATCGCCATCGACAGAATCACGGCCAAGAAGGCGGCAATCATCTGATTCTTAAAGATCGATTTCAGCAGAATGACTTCGGTTAAGCTGGCACCGGCGCTGCCGATGATCAACGCCATGACCGAACCTAACGCCATCCCCTTTTTCACCAATGCGGCACTCAGTGGAATAACCGCTTCGGCGCGAATGTACAGCGGAATACCAATCACTGCCGCCACAGGAATGGCGTACCACACCCCATCACCGGCGTATTGGGCAATCAAATCGGTGGGGATAAAGCCGTAGATGAACGAGCCCAAGGTGATCCCCAGCAACAAGTAAGGCAGCACCTGCTTAAAGTCTTTCCAAGTGGCGTCCCAGATCTTGAGCCAGCGGTTACGCTCTGGTGCTGGGGTGGCTGCTGCGCTGTCGCCACAGGCCGTGGGCGTGCTGTCGTTGCAATCGCTTTTCGGCTTGGGATCGCTGCCACAGCAACTGCTGGCAACGGGCGCAGGTTTGGCTTCGCCGCTGCAACAGCTGCTTGCCGCTGGGGCAGGCGTGCTGGCACCACAGCCACTGCTTTGGCCATCTTGGTAGGCTTCTGCACGCACATAGCGTTCAAAGCCGAGCTTTTCTAACAGGTAACCGGCGCTGATGGACACCGCCAAAGCAACCACAAAGTAGAACGCCGCCACCTCAATGCCAAAGGTCACCACAAACAGGCCGATGATCACCGGATTCAGCAACGGGCTAGAGAACAGAAACACCATCATCGGCCCAAATCCGGCGCGAGCCCGCAGCAGCCCTTTTAAAAATGGGATGGTCGAGCAGGAACAGAACGGGGTGATGGATCCCAGCAGCGCGGCAATCACATAGCCCTTGCCATTGCGGGAGCTTAAGATCGATTGCACCTTGGCGGGGGTGATGAACACTTGCAGCACCCCCACGAGGTAGCTGATCACCAAAAACAGGATGGTTAGCTCAACCGCCAAAAAGGCAAACATGCCTAAGGCTTCTTCAAGCATGGATAAAAATTCAGGGCTCATAACGCCTCCACAAGAGAATGCTTCATTTCGATATTTGTCGAATTATATAGATGCACACTTATTCGTCAACTACATTTCTAAAATTATCGAAATGATAAATGGTGGCGACGCTGAGCGTGCATTGCTTGTGGCGCTAGCGTTGAACGGAAAGAGCGCAGGCCGTGGTGGAGCCGAGGAGCAACGGTTGAAGTCAGTGGCATACATCGATGCTTCTGCTACTATCGAATTTACTTTTGACTGACAGATTGAGGATAGCTCGATGGAGATAGACATCGCCGCCAAACGGCTGGCCGAGCTGGGGCATCCTACCCGCTTGCAGGTGTTTCGTTATCTGGTAAAGGGCGGCCGCAACGGCGTACCAGTAGGGCAGATCCAAACCGCCTTAGAGGTGCCCGGTTCTACGTTGTCACACCACATCACCAAGTTGGTGAACGTTGGCTTAGTGGTGCAGCGGCGGGAAGGCCGCACCCTCTATTGCGTGCCGCAATACGACAAATTAGAAGCCCTAGCGGCGTTTTTGCTGGAAGAGTGCTGCGTTAACCAAACCGACGCAGCGGTGGATCCGGCAGAGCAGTAAACAAGGCGCCACCCGCTTAGCGCGAGTGATCTCGAATTTGTTTTATCTGGTGCTCATCCAATTGCAGTGATTGCAAAAAACGCAGGTGATCCTCTGGCGCCATCTGTTCAAAGCGCCGATGCCATTGCTGCATATCGTGTTCGCTAAACCCCAGATCTTGCATGATGGCAACCCAACCCGCTTTATCTACCGGTGCGGCAGTTAAGCTTTGTGGCCGCTTCAACAGCATCATAATGGCGCGCTGCTGTTGCCGTAGCTGCAACACTTCGGTTTCTAGCCGCTGAAACTGACGTTGCAGCGCCTGCTCTTGCTGGTCTGCATCGCAAGTGTGCAGCAGCGGGGCTATCTCTTTGGTGCTGATCCCAAAACCACGATAGGCCAAAATCGCTTGCAGTTGCTGCTGCTGTTTAGCGCCATACCAGCGATAACCGTTGTCGCTGCGGTAAGCGGGTTGCAGCAGCCCTTGGCGCTCGTAATAGAGCACCGTGGTGCGGGAAACGCCGCAGGCCGTGGCCAGTTGAGTCACGCTTAACATCGTTGTTGTACTCTCGCTATGGTGGTTCACGCCGTTGTTGATGTTGGCTCGCTTGGCGTTCATTGCTGGCGGCGCTGATGCGATAGCCATAAGGGTATCACGGCACTGGCGATCAACACCGCCGCGCCCGCCACGGCCAATAGGTTTGGGCGTTCAGCAAACAAGAGGATCCCCAGCGCCAGCGCGTAGAGGATTTTTACATACTCTACGTTCGCCACCACATTGGCTGCTGCCCATTGATACGCACTTACCCCCAGCCACTGCGCCACAGAAGAGATCCCGCCCACCAACAGCAGTAAGGTTAACTCCGGCGGGGTTGGCCACTGCCACTGGTGCAGGCTTGGCACCAAGGCGATCAAGCCAACGGCCACCGCTTGGTAGGTAAGCAGCATTAACTTCGATTGGCTTTGCGCCAAGGCACGCACCACAATCACCGCCACCGCAGCGCCCATTGCAGCCAGTAGCCCCGCGCCAATAAAGTGCAGCTCGCCAGCGGAAAAGTTGGGCTGCACCACCATCATCACCCCCAAAAAGCCGAAACCAAGACTGAACAACCGGCTGCGGCTTAGATCTTCGCTTAGCCACAGTTTGGCAATCACCGCCACGAACAACACCTGGGTAAAGCCCAGCGCCGTGGCGTCGGCCAGCGGTAAGTTGCTGACCGAGATAAAGCTGAAATAGAACGCGACAAAGGCACCGACGATCCGCGCCAGATGCATCGACACCCGCTTAGGCTTCAGCAGTTCGGCTAAGTTGCGGCTGATGGCGGGCAGCAGCACCGCCACAAACACCAGTTGGCGAAAAAACAGAATTTGGAACGGCTCAAAGCGCTCGCTCAGCATCCGCACCAGCACGCCCACTAGTACAAACCCCAAAGTGGAACAGAGCGCCAGTGCCACCCCTTTGCCGCTGTCTGGCAGTTGCCGCCACTGGGCCTTTATCCTGTGTTGCATTGCCACCTCCTGATTCATCAAGGCGGAGAGGATCAACCCGATACGGGTAGACGGGTCAAGGGTTGGTGGCGGGGAATTCTGGCAGGCTCTTTCTTGAACGATGGGGTGTTGTGGCGATCGCACGTTGGCAAGGAAAACGGCGCTGGCATGTTGATTACAGCGGGATTCATCCTATGCCGCAACGGTTTCACTGGATTGAACGGAGTTCTTGTTCTAAGGTGCTGAAATAGTTTGGAATTACTCTTGTTTGCGTAATATGGCAACGAAGATAGGATGCCAAGCGTTGATGTAAACAAAGTGCCAGTTGGCATCCTAATAAGCTGTTAAGTGCCAAGGAGGATACGTGGTCAATTTACCCGCTGTATGTAAAAAATGTGGATTTTCTTTCGGATCAGGCATAGTAATTGAAAATTGCACTAATAGTTCCTTTACGGGAAATAAATCTAAATGCCCTAAGTGTGGTGGTATCGCTGAAGGGCGTTGTTTCCTAAATCGTATTGAACCAATCAGCGCGACGGCGATCTGATCCTTGAACTGAGAATTCGGGACATATGCATGGGTACGTCAAAGCGCAATATCACTAACTGGAAAC
>NZ_CANLCI010000024.1 GCF_947489035.1 uncultured Ferrimonas sp.
ATTCGTCAGCAAGTTGCATAATCAGCCAAGCTCTTTGATATAGCTGTGTTTTCTGGTTTGATTTGATCAACAACGCCTCTTGACTACACTAAGTATTCAAAGTATAAACTTAAATTCACTCATGGTGAGCAATCTATTGAAATACCAGCAAGTTTTATTTTAATAAAAGAGTTGCAAGAAACTGAGCCAACAACACTTTTTATTTGATTAAATGAAAAGATCCAATTGAATTATCACTTCTTCATGGATAATGAAATTGAGTTAGATTTATCACCTTATGACATATGCAGTGAAGTAGAATTTGGTGTGCTGTTGGAGTTTCTAGAAAACCTAGCTCAATAGTTAAAAAATAGAGTCATCCTTACTCATGAAGGAATACAGGGTCAAATAATTTTAAGCTGTGGTCATAAATTCGCATAACAAGTCATTAAAGTAGAAAAAATAACAGTTGGCTTTTTATTCACTCCGTTCACTTATTTTAGCCAACAATTTTTCTCGTCAATCGGGCGTTATGTGAATCCAAGGAGTTTGAGCATATGAAGAGGTTTTTAGTAATCTTAGTGGCAACTCTGTGCCTGATTTCAGTTGGTTCGAAAGCCAATGATCACAAATTGAAACAGGCATATGAAAACCATCAAAGTGACCTTCAAGTTCAGGGAACAGGCACTGTAATTCGTTTGTTACCCGATGATAATGATGGAAGTCGACATCAAAAATTCATCATAAGACTGAATAGTCAACAAACCTTACTTGTTGCTCACAATATCGATCTTGCGCCTAGGATTCCTAACTTAAGAGTAGGTGATCGAGTTCAGTTTTACGGTGAGTATGAATGGAATAAAAAAGGTGGTGTAATGCACTGGACACACCACGATCCTAACAATAGGCACCCCCATGGTTGGTTAAAGCACAACGGTAAAAAGTACGAGTAAAAATTCTCATCACAAACAATTTAAGAGTAATTCCCAACGCGTGGTGATATAAAAGTAAACTAGCAGTATCGTAAATCGTACCACTAACAATTTTAATAAAAACAGCCCACGCATTGCGTGGGCTGTTTTTATTCATCGGGTTTGCTTAATCAGAAAAATAGACTATTTCGCCCAATACCCTGCGTGCTGGTTCACCAGTTGTGCCATCATCTCGATGTGGTCGTCGTTGTCATTCAGGCAGGGAACAAAGTGGTATTGTTCGCCACCGGCTGCGATAAATTCGTTTTTGCCTTCGATCGCCAACTCTTCCAAGGTTTCGAGGCAATCCACCGAAAACGCCGGTGAGATGATGTCGATTTTTGTGATGCCCTGCTTTGGCAGTGCTTCCAAGGTTTCGTCGGTGTAGGGCTGTAGCCATGGCTCTTTGCCAAAGCGCGATTGGAAACACAGCAGCCATTGATCTTCAGTTAACCCCAATGCCTGTGCTAACCCCTTGGCGGTGGCTTCGCAGTGATCGCGGTACAGATCGCCTTCGGTGATGTAACGCTCTGGCACACCGTGGAACGACATCAACAGCTTTTGACCACGGCCATGCTCGGCCCAATGGGCTTCAACGCTGTTTTTCAGTGCGCCGATGTAGCTTGGCTCTATGTGGTAATCGCGGATCAACCGATATTCTGGCAGTGCACGCTGGCTGGCAAACACTTTGGCTAGGCCATCAACCACGGCGCCGGTGGTGCTGCAGGAGTACTGTGGAAACAGTGGCAAGATCACCACTTTATCGACCCCTGCTTGTTGCAGCTTGGCTAAGCCTTCTGCCATGCCCGGTTTGCAGTAGGTCATTCCCAGTTCAACGGGGATCACCGCGCCATGTTGCGCTTCTAGCTTGGCTGCCAAGGCATCCCGTTGTTGCAGGCTGATTGCTTTCAGTGGCGAGCCCTGCTCGGTCCAGATGCTCTGGTAGGCTTTAGCTACGCGCTTAGGCCGGGTGTTTAAGATGATGCCATGCAGAATCGGCTTCCACTGCCAGCGGGGCAGATCGACCACCCGAGGATCACTCAGAAAATCTTTTAAGAAACAGCGAACGCACTCTGGCGTTGGCTTACAGGGGGTGCCGAGGTTAACCAACAGCACACCATAACGAGGCTTTGTCATAGAGGATCAGAGACTTATCGAAAATGGTTATCTACGCAGAGCCTAGCACTGGTTCAAATAACAAAAAAGCCCGCCGAAGCGAGCTTTTGAAGATTGTGGCAATCACTGCGATAAAAGCGGCGATTAACCCAGCAGTTCACCAATTTGGCCAGACACTGCAGCAACTTGCTGAGTACCGTCCATTTTGTGGTACTGGTTCGCGCCAGCAGCAGCGGCTTCGGTGTAGTAGTTGATCAGTGGGGCTGTCTGCTCGTGGTACACAGACAGACGCTTACGCACGGTCGACTCTTCGTCATCGGCACGGATCACCAGTTCTTCACCGGATAGGTCGTCTTTGCCTTCGACTTTAGGCGGGTTAAACACCACGTGGTACACGCGGCCTGAACCTGGGTGTACGCGGCGACCGCTCATGCGCTTAACGATCTCTTCGTCTGGTACGGCGAATTCAATCACGTGATCGACTTTGATGCCGTTCTCGGTCATGGCATCAGCCTGAGGGATGGTGCGTGGGAAGCCATCCAACAGGAAGCCACCTTGGCAATCGTCTTGAGCGATGCGCTCTTTAACCAGACCGATGATCACATCATCTGGTACCAGTTGCCCTGCGTCCATCAGCTTTTTCGCTTCCAGACCCATCGGGGTGCCCGCTTTAATGGCGGCGCGAAGCATATCACCGGTGGAGATCTGCGGTACACCGTATTTCTCCATGATGAATTGGGCTTGTGTGCCCTTACCAGCACCCGGTGCACCCAGCAAAATAATGCGCATGCTCTGTCCTCTAGACTGTGTGAATTTATTGACGCGCGGATCTTGTCACAGGCGGCCTAAATAGTGAAGAGCTAAGCCGTTAGTCTTTGGTCAAAGAACCGCCAGATAAGTTACTTTTAGTACAGTAACCCATAGAATTTGCGGCGATAGCTGCTCGCCACCGGATCCGCACTGCCTAAGGCGTTAATAATATCTAAAAAAGTCACTCGTGCTTGGCCATCGGCCGCGTCTAATTTTTTGCTTAATAACGCGAACAATTGCGCCAGTGCTTCTTCGTTTCGCCCCGCCAAATGCTGCGCTTTAGCCAGCGCCACTGCCACTTGTTGATTGTCCGGCTCGGCGTCCAGTTGCTGTTGTAACGCACGGATCTCTGGGGTGTCAGCAGCTTGTTGCAGCAGGGTTAATTGCGCCACTAGGCTGGTGTATCGGCTGTCTTGATCTTCCAGCTTCACTTTGGCCAATAAGGCTTCCACCTCTTCGGCCTTTTTTTGCCCTAACAGCGCTTGCGCCAAGCTCAGCAAGGTGTCGGCGTTTTCGTCGCTGGCCAGTGCATCACGCAGCAGCAGCACCGCCTGATCAAACTCTCCCGCATCCAACAGCGGCAATGCTTGCTCAAGCAGCAGTTGCCACTGGGCAGGCAGATGCTTAGCCAACATGGTTTCAATCATGGCGGCAGGTTGTGGCCCGGCAAAGCCGTCAACCGGTTGGCCGTTGGCGAGCACCAGTACCGTTGGCAACCCTTGAATACGGAAATACTGCGCCAGTTCCATTTGGGTGTCGCAATCCACGTGCGCCAGCACCATGTGATTCGGGTACAGCTGCGCTTGCTGCTGTAGCACGGTGCTGATCTCGGCGCACTCTGGCATCTGCGCGCTGTGGAAGTTCATCACTACAGGGCGTGATTTACTGGCTTCCACCAACTGCTGAATGTTCTGCGCGTTGGCGTTAAAAATGTTTTCAGACATGGGGGGTTCCATAAACTTAGCCCCGCACTAGGCGGGGCTGAAATCGGCTTATTTGCTCAGCTGCAGCAGCAAGCTGTTCAGTTGAGCCACAAACTCTGATGGGTCTTTCAAGCTGCCTCGTTCGGCCAAGGTGGCTTGGGATAGCAGCAAGTTAGCCCATTGGTCGAAACGCTGCTCGTCTTGCTCGTCGGCCAGCTTCTGCACCAGTGGGTGCTCTAGGTTCAGTTCAAACACTGGGGTTTGCTCTGGCACCTCTTGCCCCATCGCTTCCATCATCTTCACCATCTGGCTCGACATGTCGCTGTCGGCAGCCACGATACAAGCTGGTGAATCGGTTAGGCGTTGCGAGACTTTCACCTCTTTTACTTTAGCGCCTAATACGGTTTGAAAGCGTTCTAGCATTGGCTTGTGGGTTTCGGCCTGCTTTTCTTGCTCGGCTTTCTCTTCGTCAGACAGATCGTCTAAGCCCAGATCGCCTTTGGTTACCGACACCAGCGGTTTGCCGTCAAATTCGGTAAGATGCGATACCAGCCATTCGTCGATGCGCTCAGACAGCAGCAACGCTTCAATGCCTTTCTTCTTCAGCACTTCCAGATGCGGGCTGTTCTTCGCGGCGTTGTAGCTGTCGGCCACGATGTAGTAAATCTTATCCTGACCCTCTTTCATCCGCTCGATGTACTGGGTCAAGCTTACGTTTTCAGTGCCGCTGTCGTTGTGAGTTGAGGCAAAGCGCAACAGCTTGGCGATCTTCTCTTTGTTGCCCATGTCTTCTGCTGGGCCCTCTTTCAGGGCGTTACCAAACTGGCTCCAGAAGGTTTGGTACTTGTCTTCGTCTTTGGCCAGTTTGTCCAACATGCTCAGCACTCGCTTGGTGAGTGCGGTACGCAGCGATTGGGTTACTTTGTTGTCTTGCAGCAGTTCGCGAGACACGTTCAGTGGCAGATCATTCGAGTCGATCAGGCCCTTAACGAAGCGCAGGTATTGCGGCAAGAACTGCTCGGCTTCGTCCATGATGAACACGCGCTGTACGTACAGTTTCAAACCGTGCTTGTTGTCGCGGTTCCACATGTCGAATGGGGCTTTCGATGGGATGTACAGCAGCGAGGTGTACTCTTGCTTGCCTTCCACCTTGTTGTGCGACCAGCTCAGTGCGTCTTCCCAATCGTGGGATACGTGCTTGTAGAACTCCTGGTACTGTTCGTCGCTGATGTCAGACTTAGATTGAGTCCACAAGGCGGTGGCTTTGTTGGCTGCAGCCCACTGGCCTTCGGTGGCTGGGATGGTTTCGCCATCTTGCTCACGCTCGGCTTCGCCTTCTTGCCACATCTCAACCGGGATAGAGATGTGATCAGAATACTTAGCAACGATGGCCTTCAGGCGGTAGTCGTCTAGGTACTCTTTTTCGTCTTCGTTCAGGTGCAGGATGATGTCAGTACCGCGACCGGCTTTGTCGATGTCGGCGGTGGTGAACTGGCCTTCGCCGTTGGATTCCCACTGCACGCCTTGGCTGCTGCCTGCGGCACGGGTGTTCACGGTCACTTTGTCGGCAACAATAAAGGCGGAGTAGAAACCCACACCAAACTGGCCAATCAACTGTGAATCTTTAGCGGCATCGCCGGACAGGTGCGAGAAAAATTCTGCGGTGCCGGATTTGGCGATGGTACCCAAGTGGTTGATCACGTCCTCTTTGGACATGCCAATGCCGTTATCAGAGATGGTTAGGGTACCAGCGTCTTTGTCTACCGACAGGCGCACGCGCAGTTCACCGTCGCCTTCGTACAGGTTGGCGTCTGACAGCGCTTTGTAGCGCAGCTTATCGGCGGCGTCGGCCGCGTTAGATACCAGCTCACGCAGGAAGATCTCTTTATTGGAATACAGGGAGTGGGTTACCAGTTTCAGTAACTGGGCAACTTCTGTCTGAAAACCGTGGGTTTCTTGCTGCACGGACATGGGTTTCTCCTGAAAAACAGTCGTAAAAATTAGTGTCTTTCATGAGATGGGGCCAGCATCCGATTTTTCAATACTCTTTTTACGGCAATCATTACGAGGTGGCTAACTATTAGGCGATATGTGCCACAACGCGGCATCCGCCAGCACCGACTCTGGCAGTGGGGTAACTTGCAATAACCCATCCCCCAATGGCACTCGACTGGTGCGCTGGTAAGAGGAGCAAGCGCGCCGCTGCGCTTGATCAATCAAGCGGGTCAGCATCGGAAACGAGGAACCCAAACGCCCCTGATGGTACTGAAACGGATGCCGTTGCCGCTGCAGGTAATCGCGCATGCGGTCATTCACAAAGGCGGGAATGCCGTTGGCTCGCACGACCGCCTGCGGATGCTGTTGATCGGCAAGCTGCGCGGCACTCAAGCGTTGCTGTACTCGCTCAAACAGCAGCGGCGTTATCGCTAAGGCACTGCGCAGGTGGCCAATCACTTGCGACAGCGCCTGCAACTGCTTGGGATCGAAATCGCACTGATCGGGGCCGCGGTGCAGCGTAAGCAAAATATTGCCGGTGTCGCTTGAAAGCACGCTGCCGGTATGAAAATGGCTTTGCAGCTGCTGGCACAGATCGGCCACATCACTGTGAGCCCGGCGCAAACGCATGGGGCCATCCAATACCGTCACTTGGTTTGGCTGGCTGTTGGCCAAGCAATACCACGGATCTTGGCGACGGTGGGTTAAGTAGCGATTCACTGCGGTGCCGCAGATGTCACTGCCGCAGGCAATGGGTAAGGCTGAAGGTTGGCCAAGATGCGCTAACATGCCGCCTGACGCGCCCATGCTGTGGCGCAAAAAGTCGAGCCATTGATACCAGCTGCCATCAACGGCGGCGTCAAAGGCGCCTTCAATTACTTCTCCCATCCACTGTTCAGTCATCTCACTTTCCCTGTGCAAAACGTAAGCAGTTGTTATTGAGGCCTCAACCTAACGGCATCAACCGCCTTAAACAACGCACAAATCTGGGGAATTTCTGGGGATAAGTTGGGGAAAAGAAAAGGCGCCCAAAGGCGCCTTTTTTACCAATAAATTTTATTGGTGTTACGGTTTAGATGCTGGTTCGGCCACTGAATGACAACGCCAACGTGGTGCCATCAACGTATTCCAGTTCGCCACCCACCGGCACGCCATGGGCGATGCGGGTTACCTTAACGCCGCAATCGTGGGCGATGTCGGCGATGTACTGGGCGGTTGCCTCGCCTTCCACTGTTGGGTTGGTGGCAAGAATGATCTCACTCCACTCCCCTTCCGCTAAGGTGACTTCCAAGGTATCTAAGCCAATGTCATCTGGGCCAATGCCGTCAAGCGGCGACAGGTGCCCCATCAACACAAAATACTGACCGCTGTACTGACCAGCCGATTCAATGGCCAGCAGATCTGCGGGGGATTCCACCACACATAACTGGCCGGATTCGGCGCGCTTGGGGTTAGCACAGATCTGGCACAGCGTCTGCTCGGTAAAGGTACGACATTGTTGGCAGTGGCCAACGTCGTTCATGGCGCGGCTAACGGATTCACCCAGTTTGCCGCCACCGAGACGATCTCGTTCGAGCAGATGAAACGCCATCCGCTGAGCGGAGCGAGGACCAACGCCGGGCAAACACTGCAGCGATTTGATCAGCTCATCAACCAGAGGGCTAAATTTCATTAGAACGGCATCTTCATGCCTGGTGGCAGTTTCATGCCGCCAGTCACTTCAGCCATGTGCTTTTTCTGGTTTTCTTCGATGCGGCGAGCGGCATCGTTGATCGCAGCGGCGATCAAGTCTTCCAGCATCTCTTTATCGTCTTCCATTAAGCTTTCGTCGATCTCAACACGGCGCACGTTGTGGGCACCGTTCATGGTGATCTTTACCATGCCAGCGCCGGATTCACCGGTGCATTCCATTTTTGCGATCTCTTCTTGGGCCTGCTGCATGCGATCTTGCATCTGCTGCGCCTGCTTCATCAGGTTACCCATTCCGCCTTTACCAAACATATCTGTGCTCTCTTAACTGCGATGTTCAATGATGGGGGCACATGTTACCTGAACCGTCCCCCCGGACAAGATGTAGATGTTGCGTTTGCTCACGCCTTGTTAGCAATTGTGGCCAGCTTGACCCCTGCCATCAGTACGCGACCGAATCTTCTAATAGGTTGGCATCCATTTCGGCTTGCAACCACTGCACCACCGGATCCGCTTGCAGATCGGTTTTGGCTTGTTCTAACCGTTCCCGCTGACGACGGCGGCGGATCTGCAGCGGCGTTTCTCGCTGGGGCAGATCGTTCACCTCAATACGCAGCGCCACGGTTTGATCCCACAAGGTGGCTAACGCTTGCTGTAACGGGCCTACTACGGTGTCGCTGTTCAGGTGGCGCTGTTCGCTGATCAGGTTCAGTACCACCTGCTCGCCATCGCGCTCTAACACCGAGTTGATCGCCAACTGCCGCGGTCGGGCGCCTATGCCCAGCTGACCAATGGCTTGATACCACTGCATGTCGAGTTCGCGCTCGCCCTCTGCCGTCGGCACCGCCAGCGGCATCGGTTCCGCCTCTGGCTCTGGCTCGGCGGCAACAACCTCGGTTGCAGCCACGGCTTGTTGCGGCAAGGGGCGCTGACCAATGGGCAACAACGTTGGCTCGGCGGCCGGCACAGAAGCAGACTCTAATCCAGTTTGACCGTTTTCCTCGACAGAGGTTGCGTCAGCCTGCAAGCGCGGATCGTTGTCGATATGCCACGGCGGCAACGCTTGGGGGTCGCTGCTGTCGATGCTGCTTTCAGCCGTTTGTGGCTGGCGCGGTGGAGGCCGTTTTAGGATTCGTGGCGCCGCAGTCGACGCTGCGGCTTCATCCTTTCCCGGCAGATCCTCATCCACGCCGCTAAGGTGCTTGCGCTGCTGCTTTTCGTCTTCCAACACCTGTTGCATCAACGCCATGGGATCCAGCACTGCCGGTGTCGATTGCGCGGCTGCGGGTGCGGGTGCTGACTGCGAGGCTGGCATCACCGGCTCTGCCGCCATGCTTTGTTCGTAATGGCTGTAATCCGGCTGGTATTCCTCGGGGCCATCGTAAGCCTGTGGGTAATCCAACTGCTCGGCCGCTTGGCTCATCAGCTGTTGCTGCTCGGCGGCCATGGCCGCGGCATCCGCGGGCTCAACCTGGGCGGTTGGCGCTGTTGGCTTTGGCGCTGGCGACGCTGGCGACGCTGGCGACGAGTGAGCCAGTTGCTGCGCCTGACGCTCAAGCTGGATCTGCTCGGCGGCTAACCGTTGCTCGGCTGGAACCGCGCTGGGCTCGGCCGCGATGGCCGCTGGGGCGGTCGCATTAGGGCTTGGCGCGGCGGGCTCTGTTACCGGCACCGCGACCGGTGCCACTGCGGGCGCAACGACAGGCTCGGCAACGGGGCTGGCTGGTTGAGGCTTACCCTCTGCCGCTGCTGGCTGTGCGGTTTGAACCGGCTCGACCTTAGCTGCGGCTGCGGCTGGGGCTGGGGCTGGGGCTGGGGCTGGGGCTGGGGCTGGGGCAACAGTTTGTCGCGCCTGCATTGGCGCAATATCAATTGCAGGGGCGAACGCTAATGCCCGCAGCATCACCATTTCAAAGCCACTGCGTGGATCCGGGGCAACGCTCAAGTCGTTACGACCTTGGGTCAGCATTTGATACCACAGCTGCACCTGTTCTCGATCCAGCTGCGACGCTAAGTGCGCAACGCTGTCGCTGTCGGCCAGGGCGCTGTGGGGCTGCAGATTAAACTGCGCTAACGCCACTTGATGCAGCAACGCCGCCATCTGTCGCAGCAGTTCATCGTAATCGGGAGCGAACTGATCGATCTCGTCCAGCACTTGCAGCAACGTGCTTGGCTCGCCTTGGCATAAGCCATTCATTAACTGCAGGCTGTAGCGGCTGTCGATGGTGCCCAGCATCGCTTGCACCTGCGCCAACTCTAAGCTACCTGCGCCGTGGGCAATGGCCTGATCGGTTAGACTCATGCCATCCCGCACCGAGCCATCCGCCGCTTGGGCCAACAGATCCAGCGCCGCCGGTTGATAGCTGACTTGCTCGGCATCCAACACTTTGGCGAGGTGGCCGCTGATCCGCTGCGGCACCACACTTTTTAAGTTGAACTGCAAACAACGGGACAACACCGTCACCGGCAATTTTTGCGGATCGGTGGTGGCCAACAGAAACTTAACGTGCTCTGGCGGCTCTTCTAAGGTTTTCAGCAGCGCGTTAAAGCTGTGGCGCGACAGCATGTGCACTTCATCAATCAGGTAGACCTTATAGCGGCCACGTACTGGCTGATATTGCACGTTGTCGAGAATTTCGCGGGTATCGTCAACCTTGGTGCGCGAGGCGGCATCGATCTCGAGCAGATCGACAAATCGGCCTTGGCTGATCTCGACACAATGGCTGCAGGTGCCGCATGGGGTAGCGGTAACGCCCTGCTCACAGTTCAGCCCTTTCGCCAACAAGCGAGCGATGGAGGTTTTCCCCACCCCGCGGGTGCCAGTAAAGAGGTAGGCGTGGTGCAGTCGGTTGTGTTGCAACGCGTGGGTCAACGCTTTGAGCACATGCTCTTGGCCGACGACTTGATCAAATGTGGCTGGCCGCCATTTTCGGGCCAGAACCTGATAAGACATGAGAATCCAATTACGAGTAGGTGGGGCAGTCTGTGGATCACTGTACCACAGCCATTTAGATAGCAAAAAGCCGAGCGGTAAGCTCGGCTTTTGGGGCAAGAGAAACCGACCTTATCAGTCGCCTTCAAACTCACACAGAGACAACACTTCCAAGTCCAGTGCTTGCAGGCGTTTTTCGCCGCCAAGATCTGGCAAGTTGATGATGAAAGCAGCGTCAGTCACTTCACCGCCCAGATCACGAGCCAACTTGGTGGTCGCTTCAATGGTGCCGCCAGTGGCCAGCAGATCGTCAACCAGCAACACTTTGTCGCCAGGTACGATCGCATCTTGGTGAATTTCCAAGATGTCAGTGCCGTACTCCAACTCGTAAGATTGCGAGTTAGTTGGGCGAGGCAGTTTGCCTGGCTTACGTACTGGTACGAAACCCAAACCCAGCTCGTAAGCCAGTGGGGCGCCAAACAGGAAGCCACGCGCTTCGGTACCGATGATTTTGGTGAAACCGCGATCTTTGTAGTGCTGCGCCAACAGCTCGATGCTTAGACGAAATGCCTTACCGTCTTCCAACAGTGAGGTTACGTCACGGAACATGATGCCTGGTTTTGGGTAGCCAGGGATGGTCTTGATGCTGTCTTTCAGCACAGCCAGTGAAGCTTGATTCATGATGTTATCTTTATCTACAGGTGAGCTAGCCACAATAAAAAAGTCCAGCTTGCAAACGCAATCTGGACTCATCAACCGTATTGCTGGCTAAGCTTAAGCACCTTGTAGGTTAGATGCAACTGCTATCTACCTGTGTGCGTGCCAGCGTTCAAATCTGTCGATTTGATCGCCATACCCTTGCTGTACGGGAATAATTTGTTACTGAGAGAGGATATTAATCCAAGTCAAAGAGGCAGGCAGAGTTGGGATCATCAACACCAACAAAAAGCCTAAAAAGTGAAGAATATTATAAGGTTCTTTAAAATCCTTTTGCGCCACGACTGCACACTCCCATGCGTTTAAATTGGCGGCAGTATAAATTGATCCAGATCACAAAAACACGGACAAAAAACAGGGCTTTACTGCGAATTATCAACTCATTAGCCAAGCATCAGTTTTTTTCCCCAGTGGCACCAATCAGAACAGTTACAAACGCTAAACCGGCATCAAAAATAAGATTCATGCTGTGGTTTTGCTCAGCTTGCGCGGCTGGCCGATTAGGGTTATCGACTAAACCACACTCGCAACAGCATGGGCTTGGGCCACGGTTGCTTTTGGCTTGATACGGATGCTGGGGCTCAAACGGTGGGCGAGTAATAAAGTGGCAGACTCAATCCTGATAAGGCTGCTGCCCCCCAAGTTACTTTCCCACACAAACGCAGAAAAGCCCGCAGTGCGGGCTTTTCTGGTAACGAATCGGGTTGTCGTTTGAGCAGCAAACTATTGCTGCACGCGCACGATGCCTTTACTGGCCAGCTGCAACAATAACTGCCCTGCCCCTTGGGCGACGACAGCCGCATCCATCTGCGGCAAAGCGGCCACCATCGCTTGGGCGATCTGCTCGGCATTGCTGCCCGGCTGTTGCTGCAACTGTTGCAGTAACCGCGCACTCAACGGATTTAACTCCATAAAGGCAACGTCATCATCCAGATCCCGATACACCAACAGGTAAGTGGGGTTGGGCTCTGGTTGGCGATTGTGTTCGCCAATTTGGTGCACCGGATACCCGTACTGGCCAATCTCGGCGGCACGATACAAGCACAGTGGGCTGGTGAGCAGTTGCTCTGCTTCGGTCAATAACCGCTGATCGGTCACCTCTGGCAGAATGTCGATTCTCAACTCGAGCTGTTCGTAATGCGCCAGTGCGGCTTCCCACGGTTGTAATTCGGTTTGTGCCGCTAAAAATTGCACAAATTCCGCTGAGATATCGACAAACAATGGGGAGTGGCAATCGTGCTCGGCAAAAAAGCGTCGGAGCCGCTGCTGCCAAAGCGCGGGCTCGGTCAGCGATTTCAGCACCGGAAAGCCACTGTCGACAAAACCGGCCACGTTGTTAAACATCAGTTCGCGGTAAACGTTCATGCGCCGCGCCTCTACCCCTGCAGGTGGAGTGCCGGCCTCGGTGGCACGAATGTGCTGCATGAACTGCTGTTGCAGTTGGGCGAAATCACTCATGCGGGTTGCTGCTCCTGTCCTTGCTGCTGGGCCTGAATCTGGATCTCGCTGATGCGGTTTACTTCGGTCATCAACTGGGGCAGTTCCGGTAGGTTAAAGTCGCGCTCTAACAGGGTGGGGTGGATCCCATGCACGCGATAGCACTCTGCCAGCAGATCCCATACCGGTTCAATCACATCGGCACCGTGGGTATCCACGATCAGATCTTCGGCTTCGTTGTAATGCCCAGCGATGTGCAGATAGCGGATCCGCTCTGACGGCAAGCCACGCAGAAACTGGTGAGGATCGTTACGGTGATTCACGCTGTTTACGTAGATGTTATTCACGTCCAGCAACAATTCACAATCCGCTTGCTGCAGCACCGCGTTGATGAATTCCAGTTCGCTCATTTCGGCGCCCGGCTCGGCATAGTAAGAGACATTCTCTAGCACGAGCTTACGCTCTAGAATGTCTTGCACCCGCTTAACTCGCGCTGCAACGTGCTCTACCGCTTCTTCGGTAAAGGGAATTGGCATCAAATCGTAGAGGTGGGCATTGCCCGAGCAGTAGGAAAGATGCTCGGAATAGATGTCGATATTGTGTTGATCCATAAAGCCTTTAACCTGTCTGACAAAGGCTTCGTCCAGTGGCGCGGGCGCCCCAATAGACAACGACAAACCGTGGCAAACGATCGGCACCTGTTCTGACAACTGGCGAAATTGGCGTGCCAATTTGGGGTTTATTCGCAACCAGTTTTCCGGTGCGACTTCCATAAAGTTAACCCCCGCAGGGATCCCCTGCTGGCAAAGTGGTTGCACCATTTCACGGCGCAACCCCATGCCCGAACCCACGATATTCGCCATCCACTGCTCCTATACTGCTGCATTGCGATTGAGGCTGTTGTTACACGACCCACTCCGGCCCAAAAGATAAGGCTGGCCAAGGCCAGCCTTATTGGGCTTACGCTACCACTATTGCTGTGGCCACGTCAGAGCGATTGCTCAGGTTATGCTGCGCCACCACATTTGCCTTCGCCACACTTACCTTCTTTGGCTTTCTTGTCGCCGCCGCACTTACCTTCACCACACTTGCCTTCTTTGGCTTTCTTGTCGCCGCCGCACTTACCTTCACCACACTTACCTTCGTGGGCTTTTTTGTCGCCGCCGCATTTGCCTTCACCACACTTACCTTCGTGGGCTTTCTTATCGCCGCCGCATTTGCCTTCGCCGCACTTACCTTCTTTGGCTTTCTTATCGCCACCACATTTGCCTTCGCCGCATTTACCTTCAGCGCCTTTATCACCCACTAAAGTGGCTATTTCATAACCTTGGGTCAGTTCATTAACTGAGAATGGGTTGGCTTGAGCCGTAACCAAAGAACCGCCTACAACCAAAGCACCCAAGGCTGCAGCAACTGAAGTTTTCTTCGCAATAGTCATTTTTTCTATCCTTAAAAATCGGGGGAGATAAATTTGTTTGGCGTGTTGTGCGCCGGCTTAGTTAACAAGACCTAGGCGATCTTCAAACGCTTTCAAAAAAAGTTAAAAAGATCACATTTTTCTTAAATTACACGATTAAGTCACCACGGCGCTGCCAAAACAGCAAGCTACATAAACGGCCTTTTCTAATGACTAACACCAAATTTAGATCATTTTTCCCCACAACGGCGCTGACTTGCCGATATTTCCACCGCCTATCCTCTGCCCACAATGGCAACAGCGGGCTGGTTCGCGCGCTTCACCATTGCGACAACAACGCTTAGGCGCCACTTCTGGATCTGGTTACCGCAACCCTCGGCCTTGCTGCTCTGCACCACGAAAATAGCCACCGCCAATAAATGCCACTCGCAAAAAGTAAATAACTAAAACAATTTCATGAACTTAAGCTGTTTCCCTACGGCTTGATTCACCTTTCTTTTATACCCACCGCGTTACTGTGGCGCCATTACGTTGAATGGATCCCTACCAATGCCTAAGCCCATCACCCCCATCAGCCTGTTTCTGGCGCTTCTGCTGCCACTGTCTACCGCCTACGCTCTAGAGCTTGTTGGCGTATCTCAGTTGAGTGCCCCCACTGAGGTGGTGTCGCGGATCAGTGGTGTTATCACCGCTGCGCCACACCAAATCGGCGATCCGGTGCAGGCCAAACAGCTGTTAGTCGCCCTTGATGCCACCGATTTCGCCCTTGAAGTGGCTCAGCAACAAGCGCAGCTGCAACTGGCCCAAGCCAACCTGCAACTGAAGCAGGCCGACTACCAACGCTACTTGGCCTTAGCCAACAGCGATAACCTTGCGCGCACTCAATTCGATTTAGCCAAATCAGAACGGGCCATTGCTCAGGCGCAGCTGCAACAAGCCAAACTGCAACTGCAACAAGCCCAGCTGGCGCATCGTCGCACCCAAATTATTGCCAGCTTTAACGGCATCATTACCGTTGATAACGTCAGCCAAGGGCAGTTTGTTGAAGCCGGAGCGATCCTGTATCAGCTGGCCGATCCCAACCGCTTAACCCTGCGGTTGCTGGTCAGTGAACAGGAGGTCAATCGGCTGCGCGTTGGTCAGCCGTTGCAGTTTTGGGCGGCCAGTGCACCGCAGCACAAGCAGCAAGCGCAGATCAGCCGCATCGGCTTGGCCCCCCTACCACAGCAGTACGCCTACCCCATCGAGATCGACATCGACAACCACCGCGCTGGCCTGAAGCCGGGTATGTCGATCCACGCTCGTATCGCAGAGTAAGCCGTGATGACTCAAATTCTTAGCTTCTTCGCCCAGCGCCTGTTTTTAGCCCGTGCGTTGACCATTATGGTGCTTACTGTGGGGATCGGTGCCTTGGGCATCGTTAAGCTGCAAGAGCTGCCCAATGTGGCCTTTGCTGAAGTCAGCATCACCACTCAATACCCGGGCGCGTCGGCCGCAGACGTTGAACTGAACGTCACCAACAAGATTGAAAAAGAGCTCAAGTCGGTGCAAGGGGTGCGCCGCTTCACCTCCGAATCCAGCGCTGGTCGCTCGCAAATTCTGCTGGAGCTGGATGAGGGCGAACGCTTGGATCGCACCGTACGCCAGATCCAACAAGCGGTGGATCGGGTCAGTGATTTGCCCACCGAGATCGACCAAGCGCCACTGGTAGAGCAAGAAACCACGGCGTCGTTTGAAGTGATGAGTTTTGGGGTGGTGGCCGATGTGGATAATGCCCAGCTGCAGCAATACAGCCGCCAGCTAGAACAACAGATCCGCGCTCTGCCGGGGATCAGCAAAGTCGAGATGGCGGGCTTTCGCCAGCGGGAATTTTGGATTGAGGTGAACCCAGAGAAGATCCGCCGTTTTGGCATCGATTTTCAGCAGATCAACAATGCCATTGAACAGCGCAATGTAGCCACTTCCGGCGGGGCAATTGAATCGTTCCAAAGCGAACGACAACTGGTAACGCTAACCCAATTTAGCAGCATCAAGCAGCTGCAACAGACCATCATTGAAGTGCAAGCCAATGGCACCATTGTGCGTTTGCGCGATGTCGCCAAGGTGCACGACACCTTTGAGCGCGCCCAGCAGTTAGGGATGATCAACGGCAGCAACGCCATCCTCTTTACCGTTTACAAAAGCGCCAGCGCCGACATCAATGCCACCATTGATGGGGTTAAGTCATTATTGCAGCAAGCGGAAGTACGCAGCCAGCACACCTATCAGTTTCCCGTGTCGTTGGATTTAGCCCAAGACATGAGCGAACGTTTTAACATCGTCAGCACCAACGGCGGCATCGGCTTAATGCTGGTGTTACTGCTGTTGAGCGTGGTGTTGCAGCGGCGCGTTGCTTTTTGGGTGGCGCTGTCGATCCCGTTTTGTCTGCTTGGGGTGATCGCACTGTTGCCCGCCTTTAACATGAACCTGGATAGCGTTACCTTGGCGGCGCTGCTGTTGGTGATTGGGGTGATTGTGGATGATTCCATCATTGTGGCCGAAAGCGTGTATCAGCAACACGAGCGTGGCTTGCCACCACTGCAAGCGGCGGTAACGGGCACCAAGCAGGTGCTGACGCCGGTGCTGGCCAGCTTAACCACCACCGCCTTGGTGTTTGTGCCGATGCTGTTTATTCCCGGCACCTTAGGCAAAGCGATTGCGGTGATCCCAGTGGCGGTGATCTTAGCGCTGCTGTGGTCGTTGTTTGAATGCACCGTTACCCTGCCCGCTCACCTGCATCAATCGTTGGCGGCCGCGCCACGTAACCGCCACCAACCCAGCCCTCGCTGGCAAGCCCTCAGCGATCGTTACCAGCAGTTACTCGGCTGGTGTCTGCAACGCCGCAAACGCACCCTTGCCAGCGCAGCGGTGGCGTTGCTGCTGATGTTGGGTTCGGTCGCCGTACTCAAAATCGATTTTTTCCCCGGCCAAGCGGCCAAGTACATTGAGATCCACACCGAAACCGCCCCCGGTTTGCCACTGGCCCAAGTACGCCAAGCCCATCTGCGGCTGGAACAAGCCATCGCCGCTTTGCCAAGCAACGAACTGGCCAGCTACCAATTAAGCTACGCGGCGCCCATCAGCAGCGGCTTGATCCGGTTAACCAGCGCACAGCAGCGCCAGCGCACGGCGGTGGCCATTGCCGCCAGCCTAGAACAAGAGTTGGCGGATCTGCCCCAGCTCAAGCAGGTTAAATTTGTGGTTGATGCCGGTGGCCCACCGCCGGGCGAACCCGTTGAATTGCGAGTGATCAGCAACGACAGCAACGCTCGCCAACAGGCGGTTGCACAAATCACCCAGTGGATGGCGCAGCAGCCGCCGCTCTACAACATCAATAACAGCGATGCGGTGCTGACGCCGCAGCTGCAGATCCTGCCTCGATATGAATGGCTGGCACGTTATCAACTCACGGTGGCGGATCTGGCGACCACCTTACGCATTGCGTTTGATGGCGAACAGGTAAGCCAAACTTGGATTAATGATCAGGAGATCACCTTGCGGGTGCTGCTGAGCCAACCTTGGCGCAACGCCGAACAGCTGACGCAGCTGAAGTTGACCAACGCCAGCGGAATAGAGGTGCCGTTAACTCAGTTAGCGCACATTAAGATGATCGACGCTCCTCGCACCCTGCTGCACTTTAATGGCGTTCGCCAAGTGCTGATCAGCGCCCAAGTGAACAGCGAAGACGTGGAAGCCGATGAATTGGCCGAGCAGATGCTGCTGCAATTGGCTCCGACGTTGCCACCACACGTTACGTTAGAGCTGGGGGGTGAAATTGAAAACACCAATGAAGCGCTGTCGGGTTTCTTTGTGGCCTTTCCGGCGGCCATGTTGGCAATCTTCTTTGTGATGGCCATTTTGTTTGAGTCGATGCTGCAGCCGCTGCTGGTCATGGCGGTGATCCCCTTTGCCGTGGGTGCGGCACTGCTGGCCTTATTACTGCACCTGCAACCGTTGTCGCTGTTTGCCTTGATTGGTGTGCTGGGGATGACCGGAGTGGTGGTCAATAACGCCTTGGTGTTGATCAATCAGATCAACCAGTACCGACAGCAAGGCCAAGCCGCGATTGACGCCATCACTGCCGCCGCCAGCAGTCGCTTACGACCAATTTTATTGACGTCGGCGTCTACGGTGATTGGCTTGCTGCCGCTGGCTTACGGCTTTGGCGGCACCGATGTCTATATGGGCCCCATGGCGCTCACCTTGGGGTACGGCCTGTTGTTGTCACTGCCAGTGGTGTTATTGGTGCTGCCGGTGCTGTACGCCAGCTGCGTTGCTCGGCGCTAACCTCGGCCGTCATCCTCTTCACTTTTTCCATTAAGCCACCGTTGCGGCGGTGGCTTAGTTTCCCTTTCGCGAAGTCATCCCCACCCGCCCAGTACTCGCTCGCCCCCCCTCATCTCAAGCATCAAACACTCGCCTTGGGCTCAACCATCAACCGCTCATTCAGACGCGCTGCGTTGTTGGCCCTTTGGCTGGCCACTGCGGCGCTTTTTGTGTAACCAAGCAGCGCCATCGCCGCATATTGTGATGCAGACCCACTTTTCATGCCATCCAA
Source organism: uncultured Ferrimonas sp. (assembly GCF_947489035.1). Taxonomy (GTDB): domain Bacteria; phylum Pseudomonadota; class Gammaproteobacteria; order Enterobacterales; family Shewanellaceae; genus Ferrimonas. Next base: position 18,584 of record NZ_CANLCI010000024.1, read on the forward strand.
CGCAATGCATCGACAAATCGTTCACGCCGCACCCTCTATCGTGGCTGCAACTTACGAAGACCCAGAACGCAAGGATACTCATCATGTTCCCTAAAACACTCTGTGCCACCGCCGTTTCGCTACTGTTTATCAGCGCCGCTCAGGCACAGCCTGTTGATTTCGAACAGTCTGGCTTCTCAGGCGACACCACCTTCTTTCTCGGTTTTGGCTCTGAAACGTCGAACTTCAACACCGACAACGACATCAAAACCGGCGAGCTGAACAGCAAAGGCAAGTCTGAGTCCGAGGCCCAATTTGGCTTGCGTGGTGAAGTGCGTTACACCTTTGCCGATGCCCACCAATTCTTCACGTCGGTGCGAGAAGACGATTACGGCCCAGGCGAAGCCACCTTAGGCTTGGGTTACCGCATGGCGCTGGCTGAAGACTCCTACATCGGTGTGTCTTACTTAAACTCCATCGGTGGCGAAAGCTTTGAAGATCCGTACTTGGTTAACACTAAGCGCACCACAACCGACGTATCTGGCAGCACCATCTTGCTGGAATACGATGGGATCCTTGGCAGTGACTTCTCGGCAGAGCTGGCACTAACCAGCCTTGACGTTGACAAAGAGGCCTCCGGTTCCGCCGGTACCCCCGCCCAGCAAAAATTGGTGCAGCGCGATGGCAGCGGCGTTGATCTGACCGTAAGTTACGACATGATGCTGGGCCACAACGCCATGCTGATGCCAGCGGTAAGCTACCAAAGCTTCAGCGCCGATGGCGATGCCATGAGCTACACCGGCTTTGGCTTAGAGATGGCCTACCTGCGGATGATGGGTGATCACAAACTGATGTTGTCTGCCGCGGTAGACAGCAACAGCTACGACAAGAGCCACCCGGCGTTTGCCAAAAAGCGCAAAGACACCGGCTACGAATTGATGGCGATGTACGAATACGACGGCTTTGAAGGCTGGGAAAACTGGAGCGTGAAAGCGGTTGCCGGTTACGAAGCCCAAGCCTCTAACATCAACTTTTACGACCAAAACGAATACATCTTTGCCGTTGGTGTTGGTTACCAGTTCTAACCCTTTTCATCTAAACCTGCTTTGGCAGCGCCTTGTGCGCTGCCTTTTTTTTGTTTGTCGCTAGAGTTTTTGCATCACACTGGTACACTGCGCCGCTCCTTTTCCTCCCCAAATCGATAACGCTGCGAGCCCCAACCATGAGAGTGATTTTAGCCCCGATGGAAGGCGTCATGGACGCCTTGATGCGCGACATGCTGACCCGTCAGCACGGCGTTGATATGTGCGTGTCTGAATTTGTGCGGGTGGTTGATCAACTGCTGCCGCCACGCACCTACCATCGCTTGTGCCCTGAACTGCAAAATGGCGGTAAGACCGCCGCAGGAGTGCCAGTACGGGTGCAATTGCTAGGACAAGCGCCGGAATGGATGGCGTTGAATGCACAACGCGCGGTGGAGTTAGGATCGGACGGGGTCGATCTGAATTTTGGCTGCCCAGCCAAGCAGGTGAATCAGTCCAAAGGCGGCGCGGTGTTGCTGAAAGAGCCCGATGCCGTGCACGACATCATCAAAGCGGTGCGCGATGCGCTGCCCGCCGATAAACCTGTTACGGCGAAGATCCGCTTGGGCTACCACGACAAAGCGCTGATGCTGGATAACGCCTTTGCCGCGCAAGAAGCCGGTGCCGCCGAACTGTGCGTGCATGGCCGCACCAAAGACGACGGCTACAAAGCGGAACGAATTGATTGGGATGCCATTGGTCAGATCAATCAGGCGTTGTCGATTCCGGTTGTGGCCAACGGCGAGATCTGGTCAGCCGCAGACGCGAAACGCTGCATTGAAGCCACCGGCTGTGAGGATTTGATGATTGGTCGCGGTGCCTTGGCCTTGCCCAACTTAGCCGAGTGCATCAAAACCGGCGCGGCACCGCTGCCTTGGAGCGAAATGAAGCAGGTGCTGATCGATTACTCTGGCTTTGAACTGTATGGCGACAAAGGGGTGTATTACCCCAACCGCATCAAGCAGTGGCTGCGCTATCTGATGAAGCAGTACCCAGAAGCCCAGGCCACCTTTGACGTGATCCGTCGTCTTAAAACCCCTAACGACATTGTGGCCGAGTTAGGGGCCGAACACTTAATCAAATAACCGGATTTGGCTCAGGGGCAGTCGATCTTCCTAAGCCAACCGCTCCGCGTTATTTGCCCGCGCCTTTGCCGCCGCCGTTGCTCAACCACAAGCTGGCGGCCACCAGAAACACAATCAGCGCCATATAGAGCAGCTCCAGCATGTTGTTGGGGCGCATCTCAACCAGCAGCGCAAACACCTTAATCACCAACAGCATCAACACCACTTTGCCCAATTTGGCTTTCAGCTGATCAATGCTGTTGATGGCGAACGCTTGGGATTCATGCCCTTGGGCTTGCTCAATGCGACTGACAAACAGTTCGTACAGGCCGAACGAAAAGATAAACAGTACCGACGACAACAAGAAGGTATCCAGCACTTCAATCACCACCAGCACCAGCTGATCGCGGCTGATGCTGCCGTTGCCTTCAACCAGAAATTGCCACTGCATTGTGATCAGGTGCCACACTTCAGCCACGCCCAATACGATTAAGGCGATCCCTGCGATCACGCAGCTGATCACCGCAATTAACAGCGTTAATCGACTGCGCCACAACAGCGCTTCAAATGCCTTTTCCATGCCACTTCCTTGTTAGAAAAAACGCAGGTTAGCAATAGCTTATCGGGCTTACAAGACAACGGCGCCGCGCTTAAACAAGCGCTTAAGCGCAGCACCTGAGTAAAACTCAACCAGAGCAGTGGATCCGCTTTGATCACATTAGATTTGTGGTGTTTACGCCACCACTTCGCCAGCCTTAAAGGATTTTATCCGCTGCAAATGGGCGCCGATCTGCGGAAATTTATGTGGCTGTTGTTCATCCCAAACAACGGGGTAATACGGCGCCAGTTGCTGTTCGGTTTGCTGGTTATCCAGCACCTCATCCTGGCGTGACAGCACCACTAGTGAGCGCCCCTGATTCTGCTGCCGAAAATCGCTAATGCACTTAGCGGCGATGTCGCGGTATTCCTCGGGGCGGTTAATGCGGCCGATCATATTCTGTTGCGGACACAGGTTGGGATTAAACTGCACAGAGCGCAGCTGGCATAAAAAGCCGATGCGTTCGACCCAATAACCGCCTAAGCCAACCCCCACCAAGATCGGATTGGGATCATCGCTGAACTTCACGTGCTTAGTGACTTCATTCAGCAGGTGCTGCATATCGTGCTTAGGGTGCATGGTGGAATAGCTGATCATGCGCACATCGTCGTCGATCATCTTCAATTGCAACACTTTTTTATGGTTGCCTGGGCTGGTGGCATCAAATCCATGCAGGTACAGAATCATGCGGCAAACTCCATTAGCGAATTATTGTAATTATGGTCACTACACTGACTATATTGGCGCTTTTTTAGCGCCACTGACAAGAGGCAATCGCCGCGGCAACCAAGCCGATGTTGGGTGGACTTTACGGTTGTAAACGGCGCAGCTGATCTGATGACCGGCGTGATGGTTGGGGGCACAGCGCTGCTGGTGTACCATCAACGCCATTAGGGGGAAACGTGATCCCCGTCACCAAAGAAGGAATTCCCGTGATCAGCGTTTTTGATATGTTCAGCGTTGGCATTGGCCCATCCAGCTCCCACACCGTGGGCCCGATGCGCGCTGCCAATCGCTTTTTAGCGGATCTGCATCGCCTCAATCACTTCGATAACACCCAAGAGGTTCAATCGGAACTGTTTGGTTCGTTAGGCCAGACCGGCAAAGGCCACGGCACCGGCAAAGCGGTGGTGTTGGGGCTGCTCGGTCAGCAGCCGGAAAGCTGCGATCCCGATGCGGTTGATGCGATGCTGGAAGCGGTCGCCAGCAGCCATAAAATCAATCTGGATGGCCAAAAATCGGTGCTGTTTAGCCGCAAAGATGGCATCACCTATCATCGCCGTAAAAGCCTGCCAGAACACGCCAATGCCATGAATTTAAAGGCGTTTAATGGCAAAGAACTGATTTATCAGCGCACCTATTTTTCCATTGGCGGTGGCTTTGTGCTGGATGAAGATGAGATCGGCCAACAAGCCAACATCAACCAAGTCACCGAATCCCAGCCCTACCCCTTTAGCAGTGCCCAAGAGCTGGTGGATCTGTGCACCGAACACGGTTTGTCTATTTCAGCGTTGATGATGGCCAACGAGAAGGTGTTACGCAGCGAAGCGGAGATTGAGCAACAGCTGTGGCACATTTGGCAAACCATGTTGGCCTGTGTTGATCGCGGTTGCCGCATGGAGGGGATCTTAGCCGGTGGCTTAAAGCTGCGTCGCCGTGCCCCGGCGCTTAAGCGCCGCCTAGAAGCCGAAGGCAACACCAACCACGATCCGCTTAACGCGATGGATTGGGTTAACCTGTTTGCCATGGCGGTTAACGAAGAGAACGCCGCCGGTGGCCGAGTGGTCACCGCCCCAACCAATGGCGCTGCTGGGATCATTCCGGCAGTGCTGTGCTACTACGACCGCTTTATCCAGCCGGTGACCAAAGACACCGCCACCCGCTATCTGCTCACCGCAGCCGCCATTGGTATCTTGTACAAAAAGAACGCCTCGATCTCTGGCGCCGAAGTTGGCTGCCAAGGGGAAGTCGGCGTGGCTTGCTCAATGGCCGCAGGGGCCTTAACCGAGCTGATGGGCGGCACCGTGGCTAACGTGGAAAACGCCGCTGAAATTGGCATGGAGCATAACTTAGGGCTGACCTGCGATCCGGTTGGCGGCTTGGTGCAAGTGCCCTGCATTGAACGCAACGCCATGGGCTCGGTGAAGGCCATCAATGCCTCACGATTGGCCATGCGCGGCGACGGCATGCATAAGGTGTCGCTGGATAAGGTGATCAAAACCATGTGGGACACCGGCATGGACATGCGCAGCAAATACAAAGAGACCGCCAAAGGCGGCCTCGCGGTCAATATTGTTGAGTGTTAATGCCCTCTGAGCGAGGTTTGGGTTTGCCGTTGCGTTAGCGCATCGGCAAATCCATATCCGCAAACATCTCGTCAATGGCGGCTTGATCCCGCAGCGCCAACGCCTGCTCGACTCGGGTCTTGGTCAGATGCGGGGCAAAACGCTCCATAAAGTCGTACATGTACGAACGCAAGAAGCTGCCTTTACGAAAACCAATCTTGGTAGTGTTGGCTTCAAACAGGTGCGACGCATCGCGCACCACTAAATCATCGTCTTTGCCGTCCAAGGCCATGGTCGCCATCACCCCAACGCCCAAGCCTAAGCGCACATAGGTTTTCAGCACATCGGCACTGGTGGCCGAAAACACCACCCTTGGTTCTGCCTCAACCGTCGCAAAGGCCTTTTCTAAAGCGCTGCTGCGGTTAAAGCCAAACACGTAAGTCACCAATGGGTACTTCGCCAACTCCGATAAGGTGATGGTTTTGCAGCGCGCTAACGGGTGATCTTTGGGAAACACGATAGACCGATTCCAGTGGTAACACGGCAGCATCACCAGATCGTGATACAGGTGCATGCCTTCAGTGGCGATGGCAAAATCCGCATCCCCCCGCACCGCCATTTCACAGATCTGATCCGGTGTGCCTTGATGCATGTGCAAGTTCACGTCGGGATAGCGTTGAATGAAGTTACCAATCATCTGGGGCAACGCATACCGAGCTTGAGTGTGGGTGGTGGCAATGTTCAAATCACCCCGATCTGGCTGGGTGTATTCTGAGGCAACGTTCTTGATCCCTTCCACTTTGCCCAAAATATCGCCGGCAATGTCGATGATCTGCTTACCCGCAGGGGTAACGTGGGTAAGATGCTTGCCACTGCGACCGAAGATCTGCACGCCCAGTTCATCTTCCAGCATCCGCACCTGTTTCGAGATCCCCGGCTGCGAGGTATACAAGCTTTCCGCTGTCGCCGAGACATTTAAATTATTGTTAACGACTTCAACGATGTAACGAAGTTGCTGCAGCTTCATGGCGTTCCGTGGCCCGATATGACAATTAAGTTATATTGATACCACAAAAACACGTAAAAATGGAATAAGCAAAAGGTCGGAATGAGGGTTAAGCGGGTGCGCCAACTGGGGGCTTTGGTGTAGCATTGGCGTTCAAATAAAAACGGTCGAAGAATACGATGTCGCTTACAATTTTCTTTATTTTGTTGGGTGCGCTGCTACTGGTTGTGGTTGGCATCAACATGCTGCAACAACATAAGCAACAACTGGAACGTGCTCGCCGCCAAGAGATGGCGAAGCAAAAAGCGATCATGGATGAAGTGGAACAACTGTTGGCCTGTGGCCCGTTGCTGCCCTTTACCAATGTGCTGGTTCGATTGCTCAATCAACGCTTGCTTGAAGCCGTGCGCCAAGTGCTGGCGGTCGATACCCGCAACCGCGATATGCTGGCTCGCCAAAGTGATCTGCAGGCGGCGTTAGCCAACCTTAAAAAGAATCCACCGACGGAACGTACGGTAGACAGCTTTAATACGCCGCAAGCTGAAAAGCAGATAATGATGCTGATTAAGGTGCTAAAGCGCTTAAAAGAGTTCGTACGCCAAGAGCAGAAAAAAGGCACCTTAACCCACGATGAGTTTGTGACTGAATCCCGCCGTGCGGATCAGGTTATGCTGCGCATCAATGGGTCGGTCCTGATGGATCGCGCCCGTCATGCGGCCTTGAATCATCAGGTCGGCTCTGCCCGCCAGCACCTTAATCAGTTGGCCAAAGTGCTCAATAGCCACACTGGCGACGATCAGTACAAGAAGACCGCCATGGTTAAGGTGAGCGAGATGCTGGAGGAGCTGAACCAGCGCCAGCAAGCCAATCTGCAAGAACACGTTGACGATCAAGTCAGCCAAGATACCGATGAACTTGATGAGCTGTTCTCACCGAAGAAGAAATGGTAACCACCGCAGCGAACCAAAAGGGGACTCATTGAGTCCCCTTTTTTGTGGCTGTGCGCCGATCAGATCAGCTGTCCCGCCGCCAATCACGCTGCCACTTATCCCAGCAACGATGTTCAACGCTTACCAGCATGGCTGTTCTAGCGCTAACCAGCGCCCATAAAAAAACCAGCTGCAAGCAGCTGGTTTTCTGTCAAAGCTAAGGCCTAATCTTTCTTCTTGGCTTTGCTTTTCTTGGTTTGTTCTTCAATCCACTTGCTGCCGTCGTATTTAGCAACCCAACCGGTGGCTTTCCCGTCCACTTCAGAAGCAACGTATTGCTCCTTGGTTTTCCGGCTGAATTTCACCTGATACAAGTTACCTTCGTCGTCCTGCTCTGGGGCATCAGCCAAGTAATGGAACTTAGTGGAGATCCGATCGCGGAAGCGTTTCAACTCCGACACCTTAGGGGCGCGAGTTTCACGGCTTTTCGGGAAGGTGCTGGCCGCTAAGAACAAACCTGCAGCGCCATCACGCAAAATAAAGTGCGCGTCAGACTTCTCGCAAGGCAGCTCTGGCAGCGCGACGGGATCTTCCTTCGGCGGCGCAACCTCACCGCTCTTAAGCAGCTTACGGGTGTTCTTGCACTCTTTTTCATTGGTATCGGTACAAGCGAAGTACTTACCAAAGCGACCGTCGCGCAGTTCCATGTCGGCACCACAGCGTTCACACTCGATCAGCGGGCCATCGTACCCCTTGATCTTAAAGGTGCCCTTCTCCACTTCGTAGCCATCGCAGGTTGGGTTGTTACCACACACGTACAACTTGCGGGTTTCATCCACCAGGTAGCTGTCCATGGTGCTGCCACACTTGCCGCAACGCTGCATGGTGATCAGCGCTTTCGCTTCCTGATCGTCCGTAACCGCTTCCGCTTCTTCGCCCGACGTTAGGTTGATGGTGGTTTTACAACGCTCCTTCGGCGGCAGCGCATAACCGCTACACCCTAAGAAGACGCCGGTGGTGGCGGTACGAATGCCCATTGGCCGTTCACAGGTTGGGCACGGGATGTCGGTTTCCACCATCTGGTTCGGGCGCATGCCCCCTTCCAGCTCATCCAGCTCAGCCTTGGTGATGTTACCGGTTAGGTCATCGTAGAAACCGTCCAGTACCCCTTTCCAGCTCAGCGTACCTTGGGCGATCTTATCCAAGGTCGCTTCCATACCGGCGGTAAAGTCGTAGCTCATCAGTTCATCGAAGTTTTCGACCAACCGATCCGTCACGATTTCGCCCATCTTCTCGGTGAAGAAACGACGGTTTTCTACCCGTACGTAACCACGATCTTGAATGGTGCCGATAATGGCAGCGTAGGTCGATGGACGGCCAATGCCACGTTTTTCCAGCTCTTTCACCAACGAGGCTTCGTTAAAACGAGCCACTGGCTTGGTAAAGTGCTGTTTCGGATCCAGTTGTTGCAATTGCAACGCTTCACCCACGGTCACCGGTGGCAGGGTTTTGTCTTCGTCACCCTTACGGCCAACCGGTGGCTGCGCACGGGTCCAACCATCAAACACTAAGATCCGGCCTTTGGCTTTCAATTCGTATTCGCCCGCCGTTGCCGTAACAGTGGTGGAGTCGTACTTAGCCGGCACCATCTGACACGCCACAAATTGACGCCAGATCAGTTCGTACAGACGCTGAGCGTCGCGCTCCATGGTCGACAGCGTTGACGCTTTGACGGACACATCGGATGGACGGATCGCTTCGTGCGCCTCTTGCGCGCCCTCTTTCGAGCCATAACGCAGTGGGTTTTCCGGCAGGTAGTTGTTGCCGTACTCATCGCCAATAAAGCCACGTACCGCTTCAACCGCTTCGTTGCTTAAGTTGGTGGAATCGGTACGCATGTAGGTGATGTAACCGCCTTCGTACAAGCGCTGCGCTAAGGTCATGGTTTTCTTCACCCCAAAGCCCAAACGGGTACTCGCCGCTTGCTGCAAGGTTGAGGTGATGTATGGGGCAGACGGTTTGCTTGAGCTTGGCTTGTCTTCGCGCTTGCTGATGGTGTAGCTGGCGCCTTGTAGCGCGGCCAGTACGGCATCGGTTTGCTCTTTGTTAACCAGCTTCAGCGCTTGGCCTTGGTGGCGAGCCACCTCCATCCGCAACGCAGTACCTGAAGCGGCATTCAGATCCGCATGCACATCCCAGAACTCTTCGGGCACAAAGGCACGGATCTGGCGTTCGCGTTCAACCACTAGGCGTACGGCAACCGACTGCACTCGACCCGCAGACAAGCCACGAGCCAGTTTCTTCCACAGCAATGGCGAGACGGTAAAGCCCACAACGCGATCCAGGAAACGCCGGGTTTGCTGGGCGTTAACTCGATCAATGTTCAGGTGCAGTGGCTCAGCGAACGCTTCTTTAATCGCGGTTTTGGTAATTTCGTTAAACACCACTCGACGGTACCGCTCGGGTTCGCCGCCAATCACCTCTTGCAGGTGCCAGGCGATCGCTTCCCCTTCGCGGTCCAAATCCGTTGCGAGATAGATGGTGTCGGCTTTTTCAGCCAGCGTTTGCAGCTCTTTAACGACCTTTTCTTTGCCAGGCAGTACTTGATAATTGGCTGCCCAATCGCTTTTAGGGTTGATCCCCATGCGGGTGATCAACGCTTGGTAGTCGCGCTCTTGTTTGTATTTCGCTTTCTCTTCGGGGGCCATTTTACGCACTTCGGCTGCAGTCTTAGCAGGCGCAGAGCGCGTATTTGATTGACTGGCCGACGTTGGCAAGTCACGAATGTGGCCCACGGAAGACTTCACGACAAAATCTTTGCCGAGATATTTGTTGATGGTCTTCGCCTTTGCTGGCGACTCCACAATTACCAAAGATTTTCCCATGGGGTGGTTTGAACCTTATTGAACGCGTTGGGGAAGAAAAATTGGCTCCATATATAGAGGTACTGAGGCCGAGTTTCAAGCCTAGCCCGTTTATGAACCAACCACTTAGCTAATTTTTGGTCAACCTAATTTATTTTCGCGACTGAAAACGCAATTGCTCAAACTACTAATGCATCAATGCCATACATGCAAGTAATAGTTATGCACTTGTTGCTGTGGCACGCCGTGTGCCACGCTTGAGGCCGCAAAAACAACCTTTATACTGAGCCAACTCAAATCCAGACGATACAGATCATATTCTGTGCTCTAGCGCCTAATCCAAAGGAGGGATTGCATGCATCTTGAAGCAAATTTTGATGGTTTGGTTGGCCCAAGCCACAACTATGCTGGCCTGTCTGTGGGCAATTTGGCCTCACAGAACCACGCTAACGCCAAGTCAAACCCAAAGGCCGCTGCGCTACAAGGCTTAGACAAAATGCTGGCTCTGCACGATTTAGGCATGATGCAGGGGATCTTAGCACCGCAGTCTCGCCCTGATCTTACCAGCCTGCGGCAAATGGGCTTTCACGGCAGCAATGCCGACGTCTTGGCCAAAGCCCACCAACAGGCGCCACAACTGCTGGCCGCTTGCTATTCCGCCAGCAGCATGTGGAGCGCCAACGCCGCCACGGTATCGCCCAGTGTCGATAGCGCAGACAACAAGGTGCATTTCACCCCAGCCAATTTGGTCAACAAGCTGCATCGTGCCATTGAACATGAGCAAACCGGGCGCACCTTACAGGCGGTTTTCAATGACGACAACCACTTTGTGCACCATTCGGCCTTACCCAGCCACGACGCTTTAGGGGATGAAGGCGCTGCCAACCATACTCGTTTGTGCCGTGACTATGGCGAACGGGGGTTGCAACTGTTCGTGTATGGCAAATCCGCCTATGACGTCAGTAAACCGCAACCCCAACGCTTTCCCGCTCGGCAAACTCTAGAGGCCAGCCAAGCAGTTGCTCGTTTGCACCAACTGGATGGCAAACACACGCTGTTTTTACAGCAAAATCCCGCCATCATCGATCAAGGGGTGTTCCACAACGATGTGATTGCGGTTGGTAATCACAATATGCTGTTTTGTCACCAACAAGCGTTTTTAAATCAAAGCCAAGCCTTAGATAAAGTGAAAAACGCCTTCGGCGACAGCCCACTATATATAGAGCAAGTCAGCACCGAAGAAGTCAGCATTGAGCAAGCGGTAAAAAGCTATCTGTTCAACACCCAAATTATCACTTTAAGCAACGGTGAAATGGCGCTGATCGCCCCCACCGAATGTTTAGAGCAACCGCAAGTCGCGGCTTATTTAGCGGATCTGCCCAATCGTAACCAGCCGATCCGCAAGGTGCATTTCTTTGATGTAAAACAAAGCATGCAAAACGGCGGCGGGCCGGCGTGTTTGCGCTTACGTGTGGCGCTCTCAGCCCAAGAACAAAGTGCGGTAAACCAGCACTGCGTCATGAATGCCGCTAAGCATCAGCAATTAAGTCAGTGGGTTAACAAACACTACCGCGATCAGCTCAGCTTTGATGATCTGCGTGATGAAGCCCTGCTAACGGAAAACCAAACCGCACTGGATGAGCTCACCCAACTGCTGCAGCTGGGCAGCATCTACCCGTTCCAGCGCTAGTTTTTGCAGAGCGGCACCAACCGTTACGGCAAGCGCCGCGTCAGTTGCCGCACAAGCCCAAACAAATCAGCCCAGCAGATGCTGGGCTGATTCGTTTGGACGCAGAAACTGGTTTCCATCGGTGCTGGTTGGCTCGCCGTGCTTAGCTGCGGCTCTGGCAGCGCCCGAACCAAGGTCATTGCAACAGCGCCAGTTAGCGAAGAAAAAAGAAGAAAGCCAACAAAAAGGCCAGCAAATGCTGGCCTTTTCCTATCAATGCAACACCTTAGCCTGCATCCAGTACCGGCATACCATAAGTGCGTGCTGCGCCCTTTGGCGTTTTCACGGTAATGGTTAAAGTACCCTCTGTTTTACCATTTGGCTCAGTTTCCTGCTCCACAGTAAAGACATAAGCCGATGGGCGATCTGCCGAGGTGTTTGGAAACGCGTATGATTCACCAATCACCAACACCCCGTTAGAAGTTGCTGCAGTGATGCTGGTACCAACCGGCAGTGGGTTGTTGTTCACATCCGTCAAATACAACACCACGGTACGGCTGGCATCGGTAATCAAGTTGATCTGAGCCCCGTTGAGTATCGCATACGGCGCATCAGAGAAAGCCAGCTTACCCTGTGGCGAGCTGCCTGCCATCACAATGGCTAAATTACGGCTCACATTCAGGTGAGCGTAGTTATCATCTAAGCCCGTATCCGAACAAGCAGCGCTGGACGCGGCATCGCACAATAAGCCGGTGTAGAGGCCATCAGCAGCGGTGAAGTCATCGCTCAAATCAAAGTCGGTGAACTCTTCCGTAACCGCGCCAGCAGGAACTGCACCGCTCGGATTTGCACCCGTTGCATCAAAGTTACGGTAGACGCCATCTTCGTTGTCATCGCGGAACGCTTCAGACAAGTCACCAAAGGGTTCGCCCGCATCAAACTGACCGTTACCGTTCAAATCAATAAAGCTTTCTTCACCAATGGCGTAAGCCATCACTGTGGCTCGACCCGGTAAGGCTTTATCATCAAAGCCACTGCCATTGAAATCCAAGCGTGATGGACCAACGGTCGGATCGATACAAGGAGGCGCAGTGCTGCCAAGGTTATCGGCTACCGAACAAACCGCACCAACACCATCAAATGGACGAGGGTCTTGGCTACGCCATTCAACGGAACAGGCGCCATTGATGGTGGTACACGTAGGATCGACCGCACCGCCCTCTGTAACAAAGCTAACTGTTGTGCCATCGGGCACCGGATTATTGAAATGATCCGCCGCTAAGATATTGATGGACGACACTTCACCATCAAACTGCAGGCCTTCTGGGTTAAACACCGACGCCGACATCGAGAAACTGTTGTTGTCGGCTAACCCTGTGCTGATCACCAGTTCATCTGAAACATTAGAGATGTTATTGGTGCCATCGCTCCACAGCGCAAATACTTTCACTGGCGTTGGCACAGAGCCCGCTTTCACCGTAACGCTGACCATCCCTTCAGCATCGGTATAACCCGAGGCATATTTGGTGAGATCCGCACCCGCCGGAATGTTGCTGCAGCTCGCAATATCATCACCGACAGGGCTTGGGGTCAGTTCAATCCCGCCAACATCAGTGGCTAACTCAAAACACAGCAGCTCTTGCGTTGCTGCGGCCGCGGTTTCATCCAGCAGTTTAAAGGTCACCACACCGGTTTCGCTACGGCTACCGGTACCACCAATGCCGCCACTGCTTTTAAGAGCCAAAAGGCTTGGCACGGCAGAAACGTATTGAATTGAACCAACCTTCGCACCGGTAACGTCGATGCTGACATCACCCGTTACGTTGGTGCCACCGGTTTGCGCCGAAGCTGTAACGCGGTCTGTACCATTACACCCATTGGCACGGTAAGTGGCGTAGGCAATGCCACCAATGGTGTTTACTGGCGTATCAACCACCGCAGTGCCGGCCACAATACAATCGGAAGACAGTTCAATCGCAAAGGGTTGATCAAGCGCTAAGCTGCCGTCGGGGTTTTGCACCTGCACTTCAATGATGGTGCTGCCGCCCGCTGGCAGGTTGTTACTGCCGATCTGAGCGCTTACCTGCAAATTCACATCAACACGGCCAATTTCAAAGGCCTTGCTCGCACTTTGGCCACTGACGGATACCGTAACTTCACCGGCACCCACATCACCATTAGCAAACAGATCCAAAATGGCACGACCGTTGTCATCGGTTACCGCAGTACCGGCGGATGGGCTGATCCCACCAAGAGTGGTGCTGGCCAAGACTAAAGTTTGCGTTAACGGTTGGCTGCTGCCTGCCTGAGTAACCTGCATACCAATGATGCCGGACTCAGTATTCGTGATGTTGTCAGTAACGGTACAGGCTTCAAAGTTACGCGTGGCGCGGTCCCAACCTGAGGCATTATTACAGTTGTAAATTTCAAAGGTAATTTCCGGTACCAAGGTACCCGGGTCAATCACATCCCCTAAGGTGATAAAACCAATGGTCGAGGTTGCCCCGCCCACATTCGCCACCACTTCACCGGCACCTTCAACGCTACCGGCTTGCAAAACAATGGTAGCAACGCCGTTGCTGTCGGTTAAGGCGGTGCCCGTAGCTGGAATAAAGTTACCCAAGGTGCTGGTAAAGCTAACCACTTTGCCTGCTAACGGCTGTTGCTGGCTGTTACGAACCTGCACCTCAAAGTAGCCAGGCTGGGTTTCTGAAATGGTGCTGTTGGTGATCGGGCTGCCACCAACGCCATCCAGCAAGGTGATCTCAATCAGGTTATCTTGCCCCCCCGCTTGCTCTGGCGCATCGCCCGCGGTTTGGAATACCACGTCTTGCTGATAGCTAACATTATTAAAGACAAATGAAGCCGTCGCAGTGGATGCACCCGCTTGATCCCCTGGTAATAATGTGACTTCCGCAACGCCGCTGGCGTCGGTGACCGCAGTGCCCAACGATGGGTTAATCACACCAACGGGTGAGGTTGAGAACTGCACTAAGGCATTACTGATGGGCTGTCCTTGCATCATCAGCGTGGCTTTTAATTTACCCGGCGTAGCTTGTGCCACGGTATCTAAGCTATCGCCATTAATATCTTCCAGCACCAAGCTCAGCTCTGGCGTCACATCCACAAGCACCACATCAAAGGTGGCTTGCTGGGTTAATGTCGAGCTATCGCCGTATATATAAGTGGCGGTTAAAGTGCCAGCACCAGCGGCACTGCCGGCTTGCAGCTCAATAACAGCACTGCCGTTAGCGTCGGTTAATTTAGATGGGCGATCCAGCACACCAAAATTGTCTACGGTAAAACTCACGACCTTGCCAATAACCGGAGTGCCTTCAAGGCTGACCGTCGCCATCACTTGCAGTGGCGCATCGGTACGCACCACGTTATCAACACTGCCACTGCCGTTTAGCAGCGATAGGGTCATCACCGGGATCGCGCCGCCCGTTGTGCCATCGACTTCCACGCCGTAATCAATCTCGACGCTGATCGCACCAGAACCGCTTACGTTGGCAGTAATGGTGCCGGCACCAGAGCTGTCACCGGCGCTGATCTGAATCGCTGCGATCCCGTCATCGTCGGTCAGTTTACTGTCTGGGCTGAGAACACCAGGTCCAGAGTTGCTGAAGCTGATGGTTTTGCCTTTAACGATAGAGCCGTCATCTTTTAACAATGCTTGCAGTTGCAACGGTGAACTGTTGGTCGCTACATTGGCCGCATCGCCAGCACTATTAACAAGCGTTAATTCCAAAGTATACTTTGGCGTATCTGGGGTTCCTCCCCCACCAGAATTGCCCGATTCAAGGCCACCGCCACCACCGCTGCATGCAGTCAAAAATATGGCGAACAACAGGGTTAGGAAACCCCTAAGGAAATAACTCATTGACGACTCCATGTCACAATTTTAAAAAGTCTACGCAGCGGGTAACTTAACACCCAATAACGACAACCTCATCAATTTTCAGTAAATCTCATTCATCTGCAACAAAAATTCAATATTTCACCTCAAAGTTATACATTAAGGCCCTTTTTTGTTGGGCTACCTTCTTGTTAGGCTTAGCTGCACTAAAAATAAAGATAATGATTATGAAGGAAGTTGTATGAGCGAAGTTAAATCGGGAAAGCTAGGTTTAACAACCAAGATCCTGCTAGGTATGTTCCTTGGCGCAGCCATTGGTTTTGTACTGAGGTTTTCCGCAGGTGAAGCCCAATGGGTTAGCGATTATTTCACCAATGGCGTTTTTGATGTTATCGGCGGCTTGTTTGTCTCCGCCCTGCGAATGCTGGTGGTCCCGTTAGTATTCGTATCATTAGTCTGTGGTACCGCCAGTTTGGCAGAGCCCTCCACCCTTGGCCGCATTGGCGGCAAGACCCTTGCGCTGTATTTGTTCACGACCGCCGTGGCCATTTCATTGGCACTGGGTGCTGCGCTGCTGTTCCAACCTGGCGATCCGATCATGCAGGCCGCTGCGGTTGGGTTTGAAGCCAAAACCGCCCCAAGCCTAGCCGATGTACTGATTGGCTTAGTACCACGTAACCCACTGGCAGCCATGGCCGAAGGCAACATGCTGCAGATCATTGTGTTCTCGGTGCTGTTTGGTTACTGCATCGCCCAGCTGGGTGAAAAAGCCGCCACCGTACGTCGCTTCTTCAACGAGCTTGACGACGTAATGATGAATCTGGTGAACGTGGTCATGTGGTTTGCCCCATTTGGTGTGTTTGGCCTGATCGCGAAGATGTCGCTGACATTAGATCTGGCTGCATTTGGTTCTGTGATTAAGTACTTCTTCTTAGTACTGGCAGTGTTGTTTGTGCACGCACTGGTGGTGTACCCAATGTTGCTCACCACCTTAAGCGGCTTAAACCCAATCACCTTCTTGAAAAAGATGGGCAACGTACAGATGTTTGCCTTCTCCACCGCCAGCTCTGCCGCCACGCTGCCGGTCACCATGGAGAACGCCAACCACAACTTAGGGGTGGGCACTCGCGTTAGCTCGTTCACCTTGCCGTTGGGCGCTACCGTGAACATGGATGGCACCGCCATTATGCAAGGTGTCGCCACCGTATTTATCGCGCAGGTGTTCAGTGTTGATCTGACCGCCACCGACATGTTGATGGTTATCCTAACCGCCACCTTGGCGTCCATTGGTACTGCTGGCGTTCCTGGGGTGGGCCTGATCATGCTGGCGATGGTGCTGCAGCAGGTGAACCTACCAGTCGAAGGCATCGCCCTTATTTTGGGTGTGGATCGTCTGCTCGATATGGTGCGTACTGCGGTGAACGTAACCGGTGATACCGCG
The DNA here is from genome assembly GCF_947489035.1 of uncultured Ferrimonas sp. GTDB lineage: Bacteria > Pseudomonadota > Gammaproteobacteria > Enterobacterales > Shewanellaceae > Ferrimonas. The sequence goes on from NZ_CANLCI010000024.1 coordinate 35,360, forward strand.
GTATCGCTAATTGTCGCCAACAGTGAGAACGATCTGGATAAAGAGGTCTTTAAAGATCCAGACGCACTGGACAAAGTAATTAGCTAAGGCCTAATTAAGCGTATAAAAAGGCCAGTCGCGGTTGCGGCTGGCCTTTTTTATTGCTGCTTTCAGTTGTGACATGCGGGCAGTAAATCCGCCATCATCCAACTTTACGGGCGTCAGTTAACGCTTTATTTGCCCCAACTCCGCCAGCTTCATCATGCTGCGTTCAATCACCGCTTCTGCGCCCTTGCCTAAGCGCTTAGCCAACGTCTGCTTCAGTTGGTATTGCAGCTGCAGAATCGGCTTATCCGTCTGCATCAGGTAATCGTCTGATGTTTGAATCGCATCCACCAACCCCAGCTCTAGCGCTTGCTGCCCAAACCAGTGTTCACCGGTCGCAACTTTACTGATCTCCAGCTCCGGACGGTACTTGCTGACAAACTGCTTGAACAAGCCGTGGGTATGCTCCAGCTCTTGCTTGAATTTGGCGCGCGCTTCATCGCTGTTTTCCCCAAACATGGTAATGGTGCGCTTGTACTCACCAGCGGTGTGCATCTCAAAGTCGATGTCATTTTTCTTCAGTACTTTGCTGAAATTTGGCAGCTGAGCAATCACCCCGATAGAGCCTACAATCGCAAAAGGAGCGGCAATCACTTTATTGGCCACGCAGGCCATCATGTACCCGCCGCTGGCCGCCACTTTATCAACCGAGATGGTCATTGGGATCTGCGCCTGACGCACGCGATCAAGCTGGCTGGCCGCCAACCCATAGGCGTGCACCATACCGCCGCCACTTTCTACCCGCACCAGCAGTTCATCTTGCGCTTCAGCCACCGTCAGTAACGCGGTGATCTCTTCACGCAGGTTGCTGACTTCAGCGGCATCGATCCCCGCTTTAAAATCAATCACAAACAAACGGCCTTGGCGCGCATTGGCTTGGTCTTTGTGTTGTTCTTTATCCTGCTTGCGCTTCGCTTTCGCGGCCGCTTTGTCTGCTTTGGTCAGCGCTTTGAGTTGATCGTCACTGAGCAGTTGCTGCTGCAATTGCGATTTATAATCTTCAAACTTATCGCTGATGTCATGCACGGTAAGGCTGCCCTTGTTGGCCTTACCGCTTTTGCTGCTGATCGCCGCAATGACTATCACCGCTGCGATGGCAACCACTAGCGTGATCGCTTTGGCTAAAAACAGTCCGTACTCAAATAGAAATTCCAACATACTCTCCTGCGAATGGATTTTCGTTATAGCGTTGCCCGTTAGTGTATCGGATCAAAAAAGCCCGGCAACCGCCGGGCTTGATTCGCGTGGTAATAATCTACTCGCCGCAGCTGCCACCTTGCACAATGCAGCCGTTGCTCACCGCTAACGCCTTACCTTGGGAAGCCGCGTGGCTCACCACCTGAGATTGCATCTCTGCCGTTGCGGCAGCGGCATCTTCAGCGGTTAACACACCGGTTAATTCAGCCGGTACAAACGGGCTGGCAACCGAGCCGTGATGGCCCTTGGTAAAGCGTACCGCCCCACTCACGCCATCAGCATCCATCGCGCTGGCGCTAACGCCATCCAACCCAATGGCGCTGATCAACGGTTCGGTACCAGACAACGGGAAGCCCGTAACGCGGTTTGGCAACACTAAGTCACCAGGCTGGGTGGCGTCACCAATCACTTCAATCAGGTGCACTGGTGTGCCTGTTGCGGCCAACATGGCACCGTGGTTGATCGGATCCATCGAATCAATGGCGGTTTGCGCAGCAAAAGCAAATGGAGGGATAACCTCCGCTTCAATCTGCGCTAATACGGCATCACAGGCTGGGGCATCGATCACTCCGCCGCTGGCCGGATCAATACAGTCTGGTGCTAACTCCGCCACTAAGGTGGCGCGCAGTACCGGACCAAATGCCGCCGAACCGGCAAAGGCGCCAGCTAAACCGCCTGCTGGCGCAACTAACGACGCATTCGTTAATGCGTAGGGGTTGGCACCTAAGGCTTCAGGCCAGCTGTTGGCGTAAGCGGTGGTGGTGGTGCCGGTGATGCCACCTAAGCTCAGCCCTTGCAGGCTCACTTTGCCCATATCGAAGGTGGGTGCTGCACCCGCCCCGACTTCGCCTAAGGTCAACGCCGTTAAGCTTAAGCGTAACCCCAGCTGATCCACAATCGCCTGACGGAAGTTATCGCGGTTAGTTAAGCTGCTGTCGAGCTTGGCAAACACCAGCACATTGCCGTTGGCGTAAGCTGGGCCAAAACTGCTGTTGGAAGCGCTAATTTCATAGATGCCATCGCCATTCAGATCAAAACCACGATCGCCATGCAATGGCATGTCGATGGTTACGGTGGCGATCCCAGCAGAACTGTATGCCCCCGCCAGTGGCAAGGTGGTGGCCTTCGTTTGGCCAATGCCGTGCAAGGTCATCGCCACTGGCCAACCGGTAGCAGGCTTAGCAACGGTTAGTCCCAAAGCGGCCAATTTGGCGCTGTTTGGCATGGTGATCTGCACCGGCACCTTCACCCGTTGCTGCCCCCCCGTCATGCAGGTGGCCATATCCACCCCGCCACACGGGTTCGGCACTGGGTTAAAACGGGTAACGTGACGCAGTGGATCGGCCATTTCGCCGTTGTCCAAGATAAAGCTGGCGCCAACCAAGAGGCTTGGATCCGATTGCGCCGCAATCGGGTCAATGCCTTGAGCAATCGCTTGGGCCGCAAAGTTTTCCGGCAAGATGGCACCGGCCAACGCCTGCTGTAAAATCGCTAATGGGCTGTCACCCAATGCCTGCCAGCGGCTGTCAACGGTTGGGTTGGTTGGCGTTGGGATGGTCAGGTAATAAGGCAGCTCCAATTCCGCAGTGAACACGTCGGTCGCCTCAGCTAAGGCGTACGCAGTACCCATTGCAGGGGTTAAACCTAAGGCATCAGCTACGGTAATGCCGGCAGGCATCGGTGGCATCGACCACTTAGGGGCAAACAACGGCGACACTGCTCGGCTTGGGGTCGGTTGCAGGCCATCGGCCATCAGCTGGCTAACGGTGCCAACCGAATCTTGGATCGATTGAGTGGTGAACACCCCAGCGTAAGTCACGGTGTCGGCATCCACCGAATGCGCCCCCGCCAACTCATTGATGTAATCTTCCAGCAGCGCTTTCAAGCTCAGTTGATCAGCAGTGAAGCCTGGTAGGTCCAGCATCAAGCTGTCGAAACTTAACGAGCCGATGATCGCTTCACCGTCGGTATCAAGCAAATCGGTTGTGGTGATGTACGCGTACCCGGTGGTTGGCTTTAACGGCTTCAGTGGCACAATCGCCACGCTGTTGTCCGTTGCGCTAACCACGAAATCAGTGCCGTAACTTAACTCTTCGCCCACTTTACAGACGCTGATAGACGCTTCATCGGCACAGCTTGGATCCGGCGACAGTGGACCACCTAGGGTCACTTCAAATACTCGCACCGCACCAGCATTCATCGCAGACGTCGGATCCAGTGACGCCGCACCCGGCGCCACATCGATATTGATGTTGATTGGCATGGTGGTCGACCAACCATCGAGGCCACCGAGTGCTATCTGGGGATCGGTGTAATCGCCGCTGTCTTCACCTGGGATCTCCAAGGTGCCATCGGGAGTCCCTAAGAACAGCAGATCATTTGGTAATGGGATCAAGCCGTTGGCTGGATCAAATTGAATGCGACTGGCGGCCAGCGGGGCAAGATCGCCGCCGGTTTCATCAGCAAGGTATTCCGATTGGCTATCGCCGTTACAGCCGGTTAGACCTAACGCCGAGGCAACCGCCACGGTTAATATCAGTCGTTTCATTGTTACTCCCCAATTATCTTTACTTTTATTTTGTTGCCTTCCATTGGCACAATGGTGGCAGGCAAAGAGGTACTACCAGAACCACTTTGTTAGAAAAATTAACCTATAAGCCAGTCGCTTACTACATTTTTGCAACAATAGTTGCCGTAATCGTCAGCAATTGCTGCTCATTCGGCCCAGCTTATGTTTAAAACAATGGCATAATGGTCAGACAAGCTTTTAGATTTCATGTAGTTGAGTAAGCAGTAAGGAAACTTGATGTTGGAATTCCAATGTGACGCCGATGCGCTCGCCGGTAAAACCATTTTGGTCACCGGTGCCGGTGCCGGCATTGGCCGCAGCGCCGCCCTTCATTACGCCATGCATGGCGCTACCGTGATCCTATTAGGACGCACCACCAAAAAACTGGAAAGCATCTACGACGAGATTGTTGCGGCCGGTTATCCCGAGCCCGCCATCGTGCCACTGGATATGCAGGGTGCCACGGAGCAAAACTACAGCGACTTTGCCGACACCATTGTTGAGCAATTTGGTCGGTTAGATGGGGTGTTGCATAACGCGTCACTCTTAGGGGCATTAACCCCTTTTGAACAGATCGATCTGCCGATGTTTAATGAGGTGATGCAGGTCAACGTGACCGCCCAATTTATGCTAACCAAAGCGTTGCTGCCGGCGCTAAAATTAGCCCAGCATGGCTCCATCGTTTTCACCTCTTCAGGGGTTGGCCGCCAAGGCCGCGCCTTTTGGGGCCCTTACGCCATCTCTAAGTTTGCCACCGAAGGCATGATGCAAACGCTGGCCGACGAGCTGAGCGACAGCACCGTGCGCGCCAACTGCATCAACCCAGGCGCCACCCGCACCAAGATGCGTGCCACGGCTTTTCCTGCAGAAGATCCAATGACCCTAAAAACCGCTGACGATCTGATGCCGCTGTATCTGTACCTGATGAGCGATGCCAGCTGCGATGTGAGCGGCCAAAGCCTCGACGCCCAGCCAAAGCGATAGCGGTTCGCCTGAGCAAAAAAAGCCGATCGGATGATCGGCTTTTTTCTTGGCAGTTGGGCTATAATCGCGCCCCTTGAATGTTTATCAGCGCACAGGCTCGTTATGGATCAGCAACCCAACAACCCATTGCATGGGCTCACCCTAGAAAAAATCGTGGTGCAACTGGTGGACTGGTATGGCTGGGATGAACTGGGTTACCTCATTAACATCCGCTGCTTTACCCACGATCCATCGGTCAAATCCAGCTTAAAATTTCTGCGTAAAACCCCATGGGCACGAGAAAAAGTAGAGCAACTGTACATCCGTACTTTGAACAAACGCTAGATAGCAAAAGAGAGCCATTCGGCTCTCTTTTTTGTTTGCTGCGCCAATCGATTAAGTACGAGTACGCTTAGTCGGGCTGCCACCAGCACGGGTGCGGTGCTTGCTGACTGCGCGACGGATCTTATTGGTCTTTAGGGTTTTCTGACGACGCTGACCAGCCTTATCTTGAGCTAACAAGGTGCGCGTTTCCGGCCCCATTTCAACCACGCCGCGAAGGTAGTTGATCTGCTCTAATGGCAGTTCAACCCAGCCACCGCGAGGCAAGCCTTTTGGCAGTGGGATGTCGCCGTAACGGATCCGCATCAAGCGGCTTACCTGCACCTCTTGGCTTTCCCACATGCGGCGCACTTCGCGGTTACGACCTTCGGTCAGTACCCCGTGATACCAAGTGTTTAAGCCTTCACCACCAGCACGACCCAAGCGGCGGAAGCTGGCTTTGCCATCTTCCAAATCAACCCCTTGGCGTAAACGGTTGAGCATGGCGTCATCCACTTCACCAAACACACGAATGGCGTATTCACGCTCAACTTCGTGGGATGGGTGCATCAAGCGGTTCGCCAGTTCACCGTCGGTAGTGAACAACAGCAAACCGGAAGTGTTGATGTCCAAACGGCCCACGGCCACCCAGCGGCTGTCTTTCAGCTTCGGCAAGCGATCGAATACGGTAGGACGACCCTGTGGATCGGTGCGAGTACATAACTCACCTTCTGGCTTGTAGTACGCCAACACACGGCAGATCACTTCGTCTTCCGACTTCAGTGAAATTAGAGTGCCGTCGATGCGTACTTTCAGATCAGAACCACCTTCGATGCGATCGCCCAATTTGGCCACTTGGCCATCGATGCTTACGCGTCCAGCGGCGATCACCGTTTCCATCTCCCGACGGGAACCGTGACCTGCTCGAGCTAATACTTTCTGTAATTTTTCGCTCATTAATCTCTTCTTAGTGTACGTGCGGATCGGGATCCGCTGGCGCACGGCTAAACATTGCCGTTAACGCCTGTTCATCGTCCAGAGCCGGTAAGTCCGCCAGACTCTGCAAACAAAAGTATTGTAAAAACTGCTCGGTCGTGGCGTACAACGCCGGTCGACCCGGTAACTCTTTGTGGCCAACTGCCGCAATCCAGCCCCGTTCCAGCAGCGTGCGCATGATGGCCGCACTGATGGCAACGCCCCGTACCCGTTCGATTTCACCCCGGGTAATGGGTTGACGGTAGGCGATAAGTGCCAGAGTTTCCAACAACGCCTTGGAAAATCGAGGCGCTTTTTGCTGCCACAGGGCGCTCAGCGGTTCGCTTAGCTCCTCACGGCTTTGAAACTGATAGGCGCCACCCAGCTTCACCAGTACCACGCCGCGATCCTGATAATGCTGCTGCAGCTGCAACAGCACAGAGCGGATCTGCACACTGCCCACCCCATAGGGTGCCAGCAGCGTTTGCTTTAACTGGTTAATGGTCAGCGGGGCATCGGCAATAAACAGCGCCGCTTCAATCAGCTGTTGCAGTTTATTGTCGTCTAAGCCGGTCATACTCGCGCCTTTAAATAGATGGGCCCAGCCACTTGCGCTTGTTGCAGCTCGATCAATTGCTCTTTGCACAGCTCCAGCAGCGCCAGCAAGCTCACCACCACCCCGGCGCGGCCTTCGTCCACCGTGAACAACCGTTCAAACGGGGTAAACTCAGTGCTGCTCAGGCTGGCGAGGATCTGGCTCATTCGCTCGCGAGTAGAGAGCGACTCTTTGGCTATCTGATGGTGTTCAAAATGATCGGCACGGGCAATCACTTGCCGTAACGCACCGAAAATCTCATCCAGCGACACCTGCGCGGGCACCACCTGCGGCACTAAATTCGCCGCCTGTACTGCCCGGGCACGCCACACATCACGCTCTTGTCGTGGCAACTCGTCCAACCCTTCGGCTGCACTTTTTACCACTTCATACGCCTGCAGCTGCTGGATCAATAACGTACGAGGATCAAGCTCTTCGTCATCGGCGCTGGGCGCTTTAGGCAACAACAACCGCGACTTAATCTCAGCCAAGGTGGCTGCCATCACCAGATATTCCGCCGCCAGTTCAAACTTCATCGCTTCCATCAGCGCGATGTATTCCATGTACTGCGCGGTAATGGTCATTATCGGCAGATCCAGAATATCCAGCTTTTGCTTGCGGATCAGATACAGCAGCAGATCCAGCGGCCCTTCAAACGACTCTAAAAACACTTCCAAAGCGTCCGGCGGGATAAACAGATCCGCCGGCCCCTGCAACAGCGGTTTACCGCGGACAATCGCCAGCGGTAACGAGGGCTGCTCGGTCATGATGGAGGGATCCAGTGCCATAATAAAAAACGCGCCATTATAGAGTGAGTCAAGCCGATTGTCAGGGGTTATTCAAACGGGGTGGGATCCCCGGCACCTTCACGAATGATCTCGGGGTTATCCTCAGACAGATCCACCACCGTCGTCGGCTGCGACAGCATATAGCCACCATCCACAATCAGATCCACCGCGTGCTCTAAACGCTGCCGGATCTCATAGGGATCCGCCTCGCTGTCATTCTCACCAGGCAGGATCAAACTGGTCGACATCATCGGCTCGCCCAAGGCTTGCAAGATCGCCAGCGCAATGCGGTTATCGGGGATGCGAATGCCGATGGTTTTCCGTTTTGGGTTCAACAAACGGCGCGGCACCTCTTTGGTGCCTTTAAAGATAAAGGTGTAAGCGCCAGGGGTGTTGTTACGCAACAGCCGAAACGCGGCGTTATCAACCCGCGCGTAATTGGCCAGCTCGGAGTGATCCCGACACATCAAGCTAAAGTGATGATCATCATTGATCTGGCGAATGCGACAGATCCGCTCCAGCGCTTTTTTATCGCCAATGTGGCACCCAAGGGCGTAGCCCGAATCCGTGGGGTAAGCGATAACGCCGCCTTTATGCAGCAGCTCTACCGTTTGCGTTACCAAGCGGGCTTGTGGGTTGTCCGGATGAATTTGGAAAAACTGGCTCATTGGCTCTCCTTAGTCCAACCGAAATGGTGCCACACCCCGGGTTGGTCGGGTCGGTGTAGCCCGCGGCCCAATTCCAGCCAGCGGCTGGGGCCGTGAAAATCGCTGCCAGCGGACAACAGCAGCTGATGCTCCTGCGCCAACTGCTGCAAAAACTGCTGTAATTGTGGGTTAATTTGGCAATGAATGGTTTCCATTGCTTGGCCGCCCGCGGCCACAAAATCCGCGGTTAACATTCGCAGCCACTTGTTCGACAACTGGTATTTACTGGGGTGGGCCAAGACCGATACGCCGCCAGCTTGGTTGATCAGGTCAACCGCTTGCGCCAGTTCAACCCACTGGTTGCCCACGTAAGCGCATTGCCCTTTGCCTAGGTATTTATCAAACGCCAACTGCGGCTTGGCCACAATGCCCAGCTCAACCATCGCTTTCGCAAAATGGCTGCGACCAATATTGCCGCCACCGGCAAACGTCGACGCTAGGGCTAGAACCCCTGTTACGCCACGCTTAACCAGCTTTGCTTCAATCTGTTCGGCACGCTGCTGACGCCAAGCCGATTGTCGAGCCAACAGTTGTTGCAGCGGCTGGTTATCCACATCGAAACCTAAGCCAACGATGTGGATCTCCCAGTTGCGCCAACTGGAGGAGATCTCCACACCATCAACAAGGGTTAATCCCGTTCCTGCCGCCGCTTGCTTGGCTTCCGCCAGCCCTGCGGTGGTGTCGTGATCGGTTAATGCCAAAACCGACACCTGCTGCAGCAGTGCCCGTTTTACCAGTTCCGTCGGAGTTAAGCTGCCGTCGGAAGCGCGGCTGTGGCAATGCAGATCAATTTTCATAAGTATCCTTCGCTAGTTACCCGCATTGTACGTCACCACCAGCGCCTTGTCCGAGCTATCGACATTTGTTGTTGACAGCCCCCTAGCGCAACCGTTAGCCTTTGTACTGTCAAGCCAGTACGGCAACTTTTGTTTACACGCTACAGCAGTCAGGAAACTCCCATGCACAACGCAATTCAACACAACACTTGGTGGTGGCGCTCCCGAACATAGCGGGGGTGCAATACGTTGTGCCTGACTGAGAAAAAACTCATTTCTACAGCCCGCTTTCGACATACCGAAAGCGGGTTTTTTTGTATTTAAAGGATTTGCACCATGATCATCATTTTAAAAGCGGGCGTAACCGAAGTTGCCGCCAAACAACTGCTGGCGCAAATTGAAGCCCTCGGGTTAAAGCCGCTGTACATGCCCGGCGTTGAACGCACCGTACTGGGCGCCATTGGCGACGAACGGGTGCTGCAATCGCTGCATTTAGACAGCAACCCCATTGTTGATGAGATCAAACCGATTTTGTCGAAATACAAACTGGTCTCGCGCGAGATCAATCCAGTTGATACCCACGTGATGCTGGGCAACCACGCCGTCGGTGGCGAACGCTTTACCGTGATTGCTGGCCCCTGTGGCGTTGAAAGCCGCGAACAGCTGCTCAGCGTCGCCAAAATGGTGAACGGCCAAGGCGTTGCGGCCCTGCGCGGCGGAGCGTTCAAGCCGCGTACTAGCCCCTATTCATTCCAAGGGCTGGGCGAAGCAGGCTTAAAACTGCTTAAAGAAGCCAACCAATTGACTGGCCTGCCTACCGTTTCTGAGGTGATCGACGCCAACGACGTTGAGTTAATGGCCAACTACATCGACTGTTTTCAAATTGGCGCTCGCAACATGCAGAACTTCCGCTTACTCGAAGCGGTCGGTCGCTTACGATTGCCGGTACTGTTAAAGCGCGGCATGAGCGCCACCGTTGAAGAGTTACTGTTGGCGGCGGAATACATTGTGAATGCTGGCAACCCTAACGTGATCCTGTGTGAGCGTGGCATTCGCACCTTTGAAACCGCCACCCGTAACACCTTGGATCTGAATGCCGTCGCCTACTTGAAGCGCAAGACCCACCTGCCAGTCTTAGTGGATCCCAGCCACGGCACCGGCGTGCGCGAGTTAATTGCACCACTGAGCTTTGCCGCCGCAGCGGTCGGCGCCGATGGTATTATCGTAGAAAGCCACCTAAAGCCATGCGAAGCCCTGTCTGACGGCCACCAAGCACTGGACGCCGAACAGTTTTCCACCCTGATGGATGGCCTTCGCCCCTTCGTTCACGCCGCCGGGAAGCAGCTGTAATGAGCCCTAATCAAATCAGTGGCCAAGCGCAAACCTTGACCACCAGTGTGGCCTACCACGCAGAGCCAGCGCAGGTGTACCACAGCCTGTGCCACAACCAAGCCAACACCCTGTTGCTGGAATCGGCCGAGATCGAATCCAAAGCCGGATTAAAAAGCCTGATCATGCTCGACGCCGCCATTGCGCTGCGTTGCATGGGGCGCACGGTGACCGTTAGCGCATTAACCGCCAACGGCCGTAACCTGATGCCCTTTATTGCCCAGCAACTGGCGCCGTTTGCGCCGGTGGAGAGTGGCGACACCATGACAGTGCAGCTGCCTGCCGTTGCCGCAGGCCTCGATGAAGACAGCCGCTTAACCGCGCCATCGCCGTTAACGGTACTGCGCTTATTGCAGCAAAACATTCAATCCGATAACGCCCTGCCGGAGTCCATTTTGCTCGCCGGTGCCTTCGCCTTTGATCTGGTGGCCAGTGTAGAGCCACTGCCAGAGGTGGCCGACAGCGCCAACAACTGCCCGGATTACCTGTTCTATCTGGCCGAAACCACCTTGGTGTTGGATCACCAAGCCCGTAACGCCCGGGTTATTGGCACCGTGTTCTCTGGCGAATTGGCAGAGCAAGTACGCAACGACAAACGCCAGCGCCTTGGTGCCATTGCGGCGCAGTTAAAACAGCCTTTAGCCGCCCTGCCTAACAGCCCAGTGGCACCAGCATCGGTGGCCATCAACCAAAGCGACGCCCAGTTTATGGCCACCGTTGATGAGCTGAAAGAGCACGTTCGCGCTGGGGACATCTTTCAGGTGGTGCCCGCCCGGCGTTTTTCGCTGCCTTGCCCAGAGCCGATCTCCGCTTACCAGCGGCTGCGTCAGCTTAATCCCAGCCCGTACATGTTTTACATGCAGGCGCCAGACTTCACCCTGTTTGGGGCCTCACCAGAAAGCGCACTGAAATACGAAGTGGCCAGCAACCAAGTGGAGATCTACCCCATTGCGGGCACTCGCCAACGCGGCAAGCACAGCGACGGCAGCATCGATCACGACTTAGACGGCCGCATCGAATTGGGGCTGCGCCAAGATCAAAAAGAGCTATCAGAGCACCTGATGCTGGTGGATCTGGCCCGCAACGACGTAGCCCGCATCAGCCAACCGGGCACCCGTAAAGTGGCCGAGCTATTAAAGGTGGATCGCTACAGCCACGTAATGCACTTGGTGTCGCGGGTAACTGGCCAACTGCGTACCGATCTGGATGCGCTGCACGCCTACCAAGCCTGCATGAACATGGGCACCTTAACCGGCGCTCCCAAGGTGCGCGCGGCCCAGTTGCTGCGCCAAGCGGAAGGCGAACGCCGTGGCAGTTATGGCGGCGCCGTGGGTTACTTAAATGGCCGCGGCGACATGGACACCTGCATCGTTATCCGCTCGGCCTTGGTCAACAACGGCGTTGCCCACGTGCAAGCCGGTGCTGGCGTGGTGTACGACTCCGATCCCCAAAGCGAAGCGGACGAAACCCGCAACAAAGCCCAAGCGGTGCTGCGCGCCATCGGAGGTGAAGCATGATCCCAATTACCCTGCTCGATAACTTCGATTCCTTTACTTGGAATCTGGTGGATCAGTTTCGCAGCCTCGGCTACCCCGTTACCGTGTACCGCAACGACATCGACGCCAAGCAGCTCGCGGCTAAGTTGCTGGCGCAAACGGAGCCCGGAGTGCTAGTGCTGTCCCCCGGCCCCGGCGCGCCCCATGATGCGGGCTGCCTGATGGAGCTTATCGCCCTGTGTGCTGGCAAGGTACCGATGCTGGGGATCTGCTTAGGCCACCAAGCGATGATTGAACACTACGGCGGCAAGGTTGGCCGCGCCGCCCAATTGATGCACGGCAAATCCAGCCCAATGCAGCACGACAACGGCCCACTGTTTGCCGGTTTGCCCAACCCATTGCAGGTGGCGCGCTATCACTCGTTAGTGGGGCTGAAAATTCCAGCGCAACTGACCGTTACCGCCCACGTAGACGAGATGGCGATGGCAATCGTGCAGCCGCACGACCGCGCTGTGGGTTTTCAATTCCACCCAGAGTCCATTTTAACCGAACACGGGGCGTTACTGCTGCGCCAAACCCTGAGCTTACTGACCAAGGAAGAGCCTTTATGTTGATCACCGATCTGTTAGCCCAGCTGTTGGCGGGACAATCATTAACCCAAGCCCAAAGCCACGATCTGTTCAGCCAAGTGGTGGCTGGCGACGTGACCGAAGCGCAATTGGCCAGCGCCCTGACCGCACTCAAGCTCAAAGGCGAAACCATTGACGAGATCGCCGGTGCGGCGCTGGCGCTGCGCCAAGCCGCCACCCCATTCCCCCGCCCCGCTGGCGATCTGCTCGACATCGTTGGCACCGGCGGCGATGGTGCCAACACCATCAATATCTCCACCACCGCCACCTTTGTCGCCGCCGCGGCCGGGGCGCGGGTAGCCAAACACGGCAGCCGCAGTGTCTCCTCCAAGTCCGGCTCGTCAGACATGCTCAGTCAATTTGGCATCAACCTCACCATGAGCCCAGAGCAGTCGGCGCAGTGCCTGAACCAGCTGGGAGTGACTTTCCTGTTTGCGCCGCACTACCACGCCGGGATGAAATACGCCGCGCCGGTACGGCAACAACTGAAAACTCGCACCCTATTTAACATCATGGGGCCACTGATCAACCCCGCTCGGCCAAACCAGATGCTGCTGGGGGTGTACTCCCCAGAGCTGGTGGAACCCATCGCCAAGGTGCTGCAAAGCCTTGGGGTGGAGCGCGCCTTGGTGGTGCACGGTCTGGGCTTAGATGAACTGGCGGTGCATGGCCAAAGCCATGTGATTGAACTGAAAGAGGGTCAGCTTTACCCACGCAGCTACACCCCACAACAACTGGGCGTGGATCAGTTTGACATCCAAGAGTTAGAAGGCGGCGAGCCCGAGTACAACATGGCCATCAGCCGCGACTTGCTTGGCGGCGGTGGCAGCCCAGCGCAGCGCGCCGCCGTGGCGGTGAATGCCGGTGCTGGCCTTTACCTTGCAGGCAAAGCCGACACCATTGCCGCAGGCACCAAGCTGGCCTTGGCCACCATGGACAGCGGCAAAGCGCTGGCGCTGATCAATGCGTTTGCGGAGGCCAGCCAATGAGCCTGCTGATCACCGATACCGTGCTGGATAAGATTGTCGCCACCAAGCCCGGCCACATCGATGCCCTCGCCGCCAAGTTTGGCGAGCTGCTGGATACCCGCGCCGCGCCATCGGATCGCAGCTTATTTGCCGCGCTGTCTCAGCCTAATGCTGGCTTTATTTTAGAGTGCAAAAAGGCCAGCCCCTCCAAAGGGCTGATCCGCGCCGACTTCGATCCGGTTGCCATCGGCACCATCTACAACGACTACGCCGCCGCGATTTCGGTGCTGACCGATGAGCAATTTTTCCAAGGCGACTTTGATTACCTAAAAGCGGTACGCGATGCGGTGTCGGTGCCGGTGCTGTGCAAAGATTTCATCATCGATCCTCGCCAGCTGCGCTTAGCGCGCCACCTCGGGGCCGACGCGGCGCTGCTGATGCTATCAGTCTTATCGGATCAGCTTTATCTGCAACTGGCGGCCGAAGCCAAACTGCTGGGGCTGGATATCCTCACCGAAGTCAGCAACGAAGCGGAGATGGCCCGCGCCATCGCGCTGGACGCCAACATCATCGGCATCAACAACCGCGACTTGCGCGATCTGTCGGTGGACTTAGCGATGACCGAACGACTGGCGCCGCTGGTGCCTGCCGGTAAAGTGGTGATCAGCGAATCCGGCATCTACCAACACAGCCAAGTGCGCCGCTTAAGCCCGCTAGTAAATGGCTTTTTGGTGGGCAGCAGCTTAACCGAGCAAGCCAACATTGATCTGGCTTGTCGCCAGCTGATTTTTGGCCACAACAAAGTGTGCGGCCTCACTCGCCCAGCCGATGCCACAGCCGTGGCGCAAGCGGGGGCACTGTATGGCGGGCTGATCTTTGCAGAAAAATCGCCACGACGGATCCCCTTAAGCCAAGCGCGTGACATAACCGCCGCTGCTGATCTCAATTTTGTTGGGGTGTTTGTGAACCAACCAATGCAAGAGATCGCCTATGTCGCCAACGCTCTTGGCCTGCATGCGGTGCAACTGCATGGCAACGAAACCGACGCAGACATCAACCGTTTGCGCCAGTCGGTGCAGTGCCAAATTTGGAAAGCAGTAAAGCCAGACAACAGCAACCGCGTCAATAACGCCGATCGTCTACTGTACGACAGCGCCAAAGCGGGGCAATTTGGTGGCACCGGCCACAGTTTTGATTGGAGCCTGCTCGGCCCCGATCGGCGAGACGCCATGTTGGCCGGTGGCATAGGCCCCGACAACATCGATGCCGCCATCCACGCCGGCTGCTTGGGCTTGGATCTGAATTCCGCCATTGAAGACGCCCCAGGCCACAAAAATCATCAACAGCTGCGCCACTGCTTTCAAGTGCTGCGCCGCTACGGCAAGCTTTGTTAAGAGAGAATGAAAGATGAGTATTTTAGATCCCTATTTCGGCCAATTTGGCGGCCAATACGTGGCCCAGGTGCTGGTACCGGCGCTGGATCAGTTAGAGAAGGCGTTTATTGACGCCCAAAACGATCCGCTGTTTCAACGCGAGTTTATCGAGCTGCTGCAAGAGTACGCCGGTCGCCCCACCGCATTAACGCTGACCCGTAACTTCAGCCCTAACCCGCTGGTGAAAATCTACCTAAAGCGCGAAGATCTGCTGCACGGTGGTGCCCACAAAACCAACCAAGTGCTCGGCCAGGCACTGCTGGCCAAGCGCATGGGCAAGCAAGAGATCATCGCCGAAACTGGCGCCGGTCAACACGGGGTTGCCACCGCCTTAGCCTGTGCCCTGCTGGGGTTAAAGTGCCGCATCTACATGGGCGCTAAAGACGTGGAACGACAAAGCCCGAACGTGTTCCGGATGAAGCTGATGGGCGCAGAAGTGATCTCAGTGCACGCCGGTTCGGCCACCTTAAAAGACGCCTGTAACGAAGCGCTGCGGGATTGGAGCGCCAACTACGACAGCGCCCACTATCTGCTGGGCACCGCTGCTGGGCCACACCCATTCCCAACCATCGTGCGCGAATTCCAAAAGATGATTGGCGAGGAAGCGAAGCAGCAGATCCTAGCCAAAGAGGGTCGGCTGCCGGACGCCGCCATCGCCTGTGTTGGCGGCGGCTCGAACGCCATTGGCTTGTTTGCTGACTTTATTGAAGAGGAATCGGTGCAGCTGATTGGGGTTGAACCCGCCGGATTGGGGATCGACACCGACAAGCACGGGGCGCCGCTCACCCACGGCAAACTGGGGATCTTCTTCGGCATGAAAGCACCGCTGATGCAGGACAGCCACGGCCAGATTGAAGAGTCCTATTCCATCTCGGCGGGCTTGGATTTCCCATCGGTGGGGCCACAACACGCCCACTTGGCGGACATTGGCCGAGCGCAGTACCCGTCGGTTACCGACGATGAAGCACTGCAAGCGTTCCAACGCCTAGCCAAAACCGAAGGCATCATTCCGGCACTGGAATCGGCTCATGCCTTGGCGCACGCCTACAAAATGGCGGCAGAAGCCAAGGACGAAACGGTGCTGCTGGTTAACCTTTCCGGCCGCGGCGACAAAGACATCTTTACCGTATACGACATCTTAGAAAAGGAGGGTTCGCTGTGAGCCGCTATCAACAACTGTTTGCCCGCCTGAGTGAGCGTGGCGAAGGCGCTTTCGTTCCTTTTGTTACCCTTGGCGATCCAAGCGCTGCCGATGCCGTGGCGGTGATCGATGCGTTAGTGGCCGGTGGTGCCGATGCGTTGGAATTGGGCATTCCCTTTTCCGATCCCGCCGCCGATGGCCCCACCATTCAAAACGCCAACCTGCGAGCCTTAAATGCGGGCGTTACCCCAAGCCAATGCTTCGAGATCCTAACCCAAGTGCGCGCGCGCTATCCGGATCTGCCTATCGGGCTGCTGGTGTACGCTAACTTAGTGTTTTCACCTGGGCTGGACGTGTTCTATCAACGCTGCGCCGACGCTGGGGTGGATTCGGTGCTGGTGGCCGATGTGCCCGTGCATGCCTCCGCCGACTTTGCCGCCGCCGCGAAAAGCGCCGGTGTGGCGCCCATCTTTATTGCCCCGCCGAATGCCGACAGCGCCACCTTGCAACAAGTGGCCAGCGAAGGGCAAGGCTACACCTACTTGCTTTCCCGCGCTGGGGTAACCGGCACCGAAACCGCGGCGGGGATGCCAGTGGATCATCTGCTGGCGGATCTGGCCAAGCTGAATGCGCCACCGGCGATCCTAGGCTTTGGCATTGCCAAGCCACAGCAGGTGCAAGCGGCCATCGCCGCCGGCGCCGCTGGGGCGATCTCCGGCTCGGCAGTGGTTAACATCATCGAACAGCATCTGCATGATCCAAGCGCACGCGATGCAGCCCTGACTGAGTTTGTTAAAAACATGAAGGCAGCAACGATTCACGCAGCCTAGGCTGACAATAGGATGGGGCTTCAGTATGCTTTGGCGCTACGCCCCATCCGTTGCTCAACCTAGTGAGACGCTGAATGAAACAACTGCTCGATTTTTTACCGCTGCTGGTCTTCTTTGTGGCCTACAAGTTTTACGGGATCTTCGCCGCGACCGCTGCGATCATCGCCGCCTCAGCGATCCAATTAGGGTTGATGTATACCCTTTACCGTAAAGTCGAAAAGATGCACCTGATCACCTTTGCCCTGCTGTTTGTGTTTGGCGGTGCCACGGTGTTTTTTCAAGACGACACCTTCATCAAATGGAAAGTCACCATTGTCTACGGTTTATTCACTCTGGCCTTACTGATCAGTAACTTAATGGATAAACCGGTGATGAAAGCGATGCTGGGTAAAGAGATGAAGTTGCCGGATCTGATCTGGAAGAAGGTGGGTTATGGCTGGGCTGCTTTTTTTGCCAGCTGCGCCAGCGCCAACTTATACATCGCCTTTAACCTGCCCCAAGAAACCTGGGTTAACTTTAAAGTGTTTGGCTTAACAGGGCTCACCATCGGCTTTACCGTGCTGACCTTTATCTACCTGTTTAAGTACCTTCCCAAAGAAGAGAAATAACACCGCAGCAATAACGCCAAACGCCGCCTTAGTAACCTAAGGCGGCGTTTTTATTGTTGCTTACTCGATGTCAAACCAACAAAACGCGGATCTGCCGCAAGCGACTGTCGACACCGAGCCAAACACAGACAACAAAAAACCAGCGACAATGCGCTGGTTTTTCGTTTTTGGCCTAGGCACTGAGCCAAGACCGGACTCTGTCGATTAACGCAGAGAGAACATACCACCGTTAGACCAGTTTGATGCAGTGCTGTGGCAAGCGAAAGTGGTGTACAGGGATACGTTGTAAGTGAACATGTTCATATTAAACTCCGGTAATGTATTTAGTAATTTAGATGACAGATTCGAAGGTGCAGTTCCTTGGCGCAAACTCGATTCCGTGGAGTCATCCTGGTTACTCAGTTCCTTGGAGTGACTGTGGTCTTCCTGACCGAACACGGGGTCGACAGGCTGTCCTCTGTCGACGGGGAGCATCATAGCAAACCGTAATTTTATTACAATCTTTTTTGTGACTTAACGCACATTCACAGACATTTGTGAAAGTTAACAACAAATAGAACCTTGACACTCGTTTTTTCACAGGCGCAAGTGAAAGCGACTCTGCTGCGCATTCGGTCGATAATCAACCGCCCCCCTGTACCCGCCGCACTTAATGCTGTCCACGGCCAATAACGGGAGATCTGCATCCATGCCGCTGAGCGCCACATCAACGCTAATGCTGTGGCTGGCAGGTTGGGTGGTTGAGTGGTTGAGTGGTTGAGTGGTTGATAAGGGCTGTGTACCAATTAGCTGTTGAACTTATTGTGCATGACCCGCTGCGGCATAAAGGTCATTGCCGGGACCGCCCGGCGGCGGGCAAGGGACTCGTCCCTTTGCAATCCCGAGTGCATCGCTAAGCCATGGATGGCGCATCGATGCGGTGCCGAATGGCGCAGTGCAAGGAGCAAAAGTTGACGCGGTGCTAAGGCAATGGGATCCCAAAGGGAGGCTCCCCCCTTTTTTCTAGGCTGTGTACCAATTAGCTGTTGAGCTTATTGCAGCATGACCCGCTGCGGCATAAAGGTCATTGCCGGGACCGCCCGGCGGCGGGCAAGGGACTCGTCCCTTTGCAATCCCGAGCGCCTCCGAGTGACGACAGCCCCTCGTTCTCGCAGCATTACGTTACAGCAACGGCCAGATGCGCCATCCATGGCTTAACTGGCCTCTACGGCATCCTGCCTTCGGCTTTACTTCATCACTGCTGCACTCGGCGTCACCAAGTCGGCAGAAAGCTCTCACCGCCAGATGATTACTTAGCCGTGACAGATACGCCATCCATGGCTTTACTGCTGCATCACAGCGTTGAGCGGTGTACTGCAAAATGAGGTTGAGCAATAGGATGTTGCGAGTGCATCGCTAAGCCATGGATGGCGCATCGATGCGGTGCCGAATGGCGCAGTGCAAGGAGCAAAAGTTGACGCGGTGCTAAGGCAATGGGATCCCAAAGGGAGGCTCCCCCCTCTTTGCTACGAGTGAGTGTGCCGTCGCCACGGTGACATAACCACTTGAAAGCAGTGCCATCGAAGCTCGCCGCAGGCGACAATGGCTACCGCGCAGCAACGCCCACCGTTAACTAATACACAGCCTTGATAAGGGTAACCACAGCGCACGCCCCGCCCCATCGCGCAGACACAAAAAAGCCGCGACCATGGCCGCGGCTTTTTGCTGGAAAGCGAAAGAAGGATTACTTCTTCAGTTCACCAACAGGCAGGATCACACGGCCAAATTCGCCGTTGATGATGGTGGCCATTGCTAAGTAGATAGCAGAGAAACCACAGATGATGCCTTCGTAACCAGCGATCACACCGATCATCTTGTTGCCAGTGAAGTCTTTAATCGCCAGCAAGAAGAACAGCACGGTTAAGCTCAGGAAGATGAACTGCTTAACGCGTGGGAAGTTCGCCAAGGTGCCGATGAACATAAAGCCGGTGAACAGGCCCCACATTGCTAAGTAGCAGCCCATGAACTCAGGAGAGCTCGCAGAGAAGCCCAGGTTCATTGAAGGCATAACCCACAAACCCACCAAAGTCAGCCAGAAAGAACCGTAAGAGATGAACGCGGTAGTACCGAAGGTGTTGCCGTTCTTAGATTCGATGATGCCAGCGATGATCTGTGCGATGCCGCCAAAGAAGATGCCCATGCCCAAAATCATGGTATCCACTGGGAAGAAACCCGCGTTGTGGATGTTTAACAGTACGGTAGTCATACCGAAACCCATCAGACCTAATGGGCCAGCGTTAGCAACTTTTTGAGACATGGAATTACCTTGTGCAATTTGTATAAATTTTGGCTGGTGAGCCGCGAAATTGCGGTGGATTATACGGTGGAGAATTTGCACTTCCGTGATCAATGTCGAAACTCGATTCATTGTTCGCAAGCGAGAAAAAATGACGAAAAATAACAATTTAACAACAGGGTAAATTACCACCAAAGGGGTAATTTGTTAACCCTTCACCAACACCCCCAAAATAAACCCAATAGTTTGATTTAAAATTAAAAAATATACTTTTGTTATGTTCTTCATCACGGTGTCATGATGAGCCCAATTCGCTGGCGTGATCCGCCTCACGCAACAAATTAATTACCCTTTTTCATGATCACGGTTAGCCAAAATGTGACCATTGGCGCACAGATAACTAACAAGCAAATGACGTTAGATCACACAATTGCATTCGGCTGAGATCCCAATAAGAATTGTCGGTGCCCTTATTTTTCCAACATGCTAAATTCAGACTCGACGATTTACCCCCGATAACAAATGAAAGGTTCTCCTTATGTGGTACATGATCTGCTCTGAAGACGTTGAAAATAGCTTGCCAATGCGTAAGCAAGCACGCCCTGCCCACCTCGCTCGATTGCAGCAGTTGCAGGACGAAGGACGTTTACTGACTGCAGGGCCAATGCCTGCCATCGACAGCGACGATCCAGGCGAAGCCGGCTTCACTGGCTCGTTAGTGGTGGCACAGTTCGACAGCTTAGAAGACGCTCAAGCGTGGGCCAAAGCCGATCCATACATCGACGCGGGCGTATACAAAGGCTCAGTGATCAAACCATTTAAAAAGGTCTTTTAATGAAAATCGTCTCCTTTAACATCAATGGACTGAGGGCTCGCCTGCACCAGCTTGAAGCGCTGATCGACAAGCATCAACCGGATGTGATCGGCCTGCAGGAGATTAAGGTAGACGATAGTCAGTTTCCTCTCGAGGCGGTGCAAGCGTTGGGTTACCACGTGGAGCACCACGGTCAAAAAGGCCATTACGGCGTGGCGATGCTGACTAAGCAGAAGCCATTGGCGGTGCAAAAAGGGTTTCCCAGCGACGGCGATGACGCCCAAAAGCGGATGATCATGACCACCGTGGCTGATCAACACGGCCAGCCGGTGCACGTACTTAATGGCTATTTCCCCCAAGGGGAAAACCGTAAGCATGAAACCAAGTTTCCGGCCAAACAGAAATTCTATGCCGATCTGATGGATTACCTTAACCAGCACCGCCGCCCTGACGAGCAGGTTGTGGTGATGGGCGACATTAACATCAGCCCGGCGGAACTGGATATTGGCATTGGTGAACCCAATCGCAAGCGCTGGTTACGGGATGGGAAGTGTTCATTCTTACCGGAAGAGCGCGAATGGTTAGCCACCCTACTGGATTGGGGCTTCAGCGACAGTTTTCGCCACTTGCACCCACAGTTAGGGGAAAAATACAGCTGGTTTGATTACCGCTCGAAAGGGTTTAACGACAACCGTGGTTTACGCATTGATGTGATTTTAACCAGCAAAGCGTTAACGGAGCGGGTGATTGAAGCGGACATCGATTACCCACTGCGCGGCATCGAGAAGCCATCGGATCATGCCCCGATCTGGACTGTTCTTAAATAAGAACAATCTGTTCGTAAAAATATTACGGCGCGCCAGCGCCGTTTTTTGTGCCTTTCGGCCGAAAATTCATTCAAAAACACCATTCAACACAACCACCTCGCAACAAGCTTGTTACCAAATGGTAATCAATCAACTTAAAATACCCCCGCTTGCTCTACTTTTGGTCAATCGGTCGGACCAAACTGTAAGTTTCTGATCATACTGATAGTTATCCATTGTTTTCCTGTGCACTCGCTCAAGGTTTTGTAATGTGGCTCTGGTTTGAGTCAGCGGCGACTGTTATCAATGTTTCCGCTAGAGGAAAGAACCAAGTGTGATTGCCGGCGTGCAACACGTTTCCACCGACACCTTATTGCTATTGGGCAGAGGAAAATAAATAAAATGAGTCAAGCTCAATTGAACAAATTAATGGATTGCGTAGAGATCTTTCGTGAAGTTTACAGTGAGATCCCGCCACAAACTTGTTTGATGTTTATGCAGGTATGCCAAGAAGAGGGTTGTTCCATCAAAGAGCTGCAAGAACGCTTTGAGATGTCACAAGCCAGTGCAAGCCGCAACGCTCGACTGTTGTCTGAGCGTGTCCACTCCGGCCGCAACGGTTTAGGTTTGGTTGAACTTCGTGTTGATGAGCAAGATTACCGCATCAAACGCGCTTTCCTTACTGAACGTGGCAAAGAGATCCGCGATCGCTTAGCGACGCTGATGCACTAAGTGCCGCGGTAATGCAAAAAGGCTAACCCTAGGGTTAGCCTTTTTTGTTGCGGCACTACGCCAGCTGGAGCAAGCGCTGTTACGCCAATTGTTGTCGCGGCTTACTCAGTAGGCTCACTAACACAAACGCGCAGGCCGATAACAGCAGCGCAGGCACAATAGCGTGCACCCCCAGCGGCTTAATTTTAGTTGTGGTCCAGAACAGGAAGCTGCCGCCCCCCACCACAATGCCAGCAATGGCGCCCGCCGCCGTTGCTTTAGGCCAAAACAGCCCCAACACCACTGGCCACAAGAACACCGCCTGCAACATGCCAAAGGCGGTAAGGTTCAGCCACACAATCATCTGCGGCGGATCCAGCGCTAACAAACCGCAACCAAGCGCTAAAATCAGCACCGATGCGTAACTGAATGCCCGCTGCTGTGGCTCGGATAACGTTTTATTGCGCATCACTAAGTCGCGCACCAAGGTGCTGGCGCTTTGCAATAGCATCGAATCCACCGACGACATGATTGCCGCCATTGGCGCAGCCAAAAGCAAGCCACCGACCATCGGTGGGAACAGCGTGACCATTAACCGAGGAATGATCTCATCCGGGCTGCTGAGCTCTGGGATCAGCACCCGCCCCAACACACCGCATAAATGCGGCAGCAGGATCACCACAAAAGAAACGGCGGTACCAAACACCATCGCCTGTTTCAGTGATTTGCCGTCTTTTACCGCCATGGCACGGATCGCCGTGTGGGGTAACCCAATGGTACCAAAACACACCAGTACCCAAAACGACAATAAGAACGGCCACGACAGGAATTCATTCGGGCCTTTGGGGGTGAGTAAGGCCGGATCAATCTGCTGCAGCTGCGAGGTTAAATTAACCATGCCGCCGCCTTTGATCAGCAAGCCAACAAACAAGGCGATCATGCCAATCACCATGATCACCCCTTGCAACGCGTCGGTGTAAGACACCGCACGGAAGCCACCCCACAGGGTATAAAGCATCACCGTGCCGACAAACATCGCCAAGCCAACGCTGTAGTCGACCCCAGTCATGACACTCAGTAGGCGAGCGCCACCAGTAAACTGCACCACCACCATGCCAATAAAGGCACCCACCAGAGAGATCCCTGCCAGCCATAATAAGGTGCGGCTTTGGTAACGGTGCTGCAGCACGTCCAATACCGTGACCGCGTTGTACTGTTTGGCAATCTGCCACAACTTAGGGCCTACCACCCCGAGGGTCAGCATCGCTACAGGTACTTGAATGATCGCCAGCAGTACCCAACCTAGGCCAAATTTGTAGGCGGCACCGGGGCCACCAATAAAGGACGAGGCACTGGTATAGGTGGTGACAAGCGCAAGAGCCAACAAGGTGCCGCCCATAAACTGGCCACCTAAAAAATAACGCTCGCTGAACTGGCCGCTGCTTTGGCTGCGACGGGCAGCCACGCGAGCCACGATTAAGGTGATTAACAGGTAAGCGAAAATCGGCAGCAATAAAGAGTAGTCAGTCATTTTTCGCTCTTAACCAAAACGCCACAGCGGCACACAACAACAACGGCGCCGCCACGCAAGAGCACCAAAACCATAATGGCAGCCCTTGCCACGGGTTGGCATCGGCCAAGCCTACGGGCCCAAGCAGCCACACTACGAAATAGCCAAAGGTCAGCATAATTGCCCCCTTTGCCAATGCTTTAGGATCGATTCCTTGCATAAAATATTGGTCTATCAGTGATTGATGGCACAATGGTAAGCAATCTCACCTTGCGCTGCCAAATCACCCTTACCGATGTAAATTGGTATTACCAATTTAATTGTGGCCTTCTGGCCTTCTAAATCGACTAATTTGGCGGCAATTCGCGCCAGAACATCGTGACCAACATCACCGCAAACCCCTAACCGGCGCGAACCCGATCACATAAAAGCAAAATAGTCTTTACTCGCTCCACTTCCGAAACATCGGTCGATGCAGCTGAAAAATCCCTATGCTAATCTCAGTTATGTAATTTGGTATGACCAATGATTACTGAGTTAGCCCGCGGCTAATTGAAGTGACTAAATTGATGGTTAAATTTGTGCTCACTGACAAATTTTACTGCGCATTGGGAGCCGCCATCCTTACCGCAATAGCCCGTAAGGTTTGGCCTACTCTTCATGATGGCGCACCGTGAATACAGGTCACCGGCATCATCGAATTCATTACCGAATAACACAGATTTTTCTACCATTACTGCTGAATCCGAAATCGGTGCCAGCAATAATGGTTGCAACGAATGTTCGTTGCGTATTTTCGGGTTGCTTAGGCAATCCACTAATCCGGTTATCCCTCGGAATATACGAGAAGGTAGATCTCATGACTGATAAAACCGAACTGTTTGCTAAAGCCTGGTCTGGCTTTAACGGCGGCGATTGGAAAACTGAAGTTAACGTTCGTGACTTCATCCAGCAAAACTTAACTGAGCACACTGGCGACGAGGCTTTCTTGGCCGGTTCCACCGAAGCCACTGACACTCTGTGGGCCAAAGTAATGGAAGGCATCCGTCAGGAAAACGCCACCCACGCTCCAGTTGATTTCGACACCGACAAGATCTCCACCATCACTGCCCACGATGCTGGTTACATCAACCAAGATCTGGAGACCATTGTTGGTCTGCAGACTGAAGCACCTCTGAAGCGTGCCATCATCCCTAACGGTGGCATCCGTATGGTTGAAGGTTCTTGTAAGGTATACGGTCGCGAACTGGATCCAACCATCAAAGAGATCTACTCCGTACACCGTAAAACCCACAATGCGGGTGTTTTCGATGTATACACCCCAGATATCCTGCGCTGCCGTAAGTCTGGCGTACTGACTGGTTTGCCAGATGCATACGGCCGTGGTCGTATCATCGGTGATTACCGTCGTGTTGCCCTGTACGGTATCGACTTCCTGATGAAGGATAAGCTGGAGCAGTTCCACGGCACTCAAGAAGCGCTAGAGAACGGCGACATCGACAACATGCTGCGTCTGCGTGAAGAAGTAGCAGAGCAGCACCGCTGCTTGGGTCAAATGAAAGTGATGGCTGCCAAATACGGCTTCGACATCTCTGGCCCTGCAACCAACGCACAAGAAGCTATCCAGTGGACCTACTTCGCTTACCTGTCAGCGATTAAGTCTCAGAACGGCGCTGCTATGTCTCTGGGTCGTGTATCTACCTTCCTGGACGCTTACATCGAGCGTGACCTGAAAGCCGGTCTGATCACCGAAGTTCAAGCACAGGAAATGGTTGATCACTTCGTAATGAAGCTGCGTATGGTTCGCTTCCTGCGTACCCCAGAATACGATCAGTTGTTCTCTGGTGACCCAATCTGGGCAACCGAGTCTATGGCTGGTATGTCTCTGGACGGTCGTTCTTTGGTAACCAAGAACTGTTTCCGTTTCTTGAACACTCAGTACACCATGGGCCCTTCTCCAGAGCCAAACATGACCGTACTGTGGTCTGAAGATCTGCCAGAAGGCTTCAAGAAGTACTGTGCAAAAGTATCCATCGATACTTCTTCTATCCAGTACGAAAACGATGACCTGATGCGTAACGACTTCCAGTCTGACGATTACGCCATTGCTTGTTGTGTATCGCCACAGGTACTGGGTAAGCACATGCAGTTCTTCGGTGCTCGCGCTAACTTGGCTAAGACTCTGCTGCTGGCTATTAACGGCGGTAAAGACGAGAAAGACGGCGCTCAGATCGGTCCAGCAATGGAAGCGATCACCAGCGAGTACTTGGATTACAACGAAGTTGTACAGAAGCTGGACGTCTTCACCGACTGGCTGGCTAAGCAGTACGTGACCGCTCTGAACTCCATCCACTACATGCACGACAAGTACTGCTACGAAGCAGCTCTGTTGGCACTGATGGATCGTGACGTTGAGCGCACCATGGCTTGTGGTATTGCTGGTCTGTCCATCACCGCTGACTCCCTGTCTGCTATCAAGCACGCTAAAGTACGCGTTGTACGTGACGAAAACGGTCTGGCGACTGACTACGCAATTGAAGGCGATTACCCTAAATTCGGTAACAACGATTCTCGCGTAGATGACATCGCAGTAGAGATGGTTGAGTCCTTCATGAACAAGATCCGTGCTCTGAAGACTTACCGCAACTCTACCCCTACTCAGTCTATCCTGACCATCACCTCTAACGTGGTATACGGTAAGAAGACTGGTAACACTCCAGACGGTCGTCGTTCTGGTCAGCCATTCGCGCCAGGTGCTAACCCAATGCACGGTCGTGATGAGTCTGGTGCGGTTGCGTCCCTGACTTCGGTAGGTAAACTGCCGTTTGCTCACGCAAAAGACGGTATCTCCTACACCTTCTCCATCGTTCCTGGTGCTCTGGGTAAAGATGAAGATGGTCGTCGCGCCAACTTGGCCGCGCTGATGGACGGTTACTTCAAGCACACCCCTGATCGCGAAGGCGGCCAGCACTTGAACGTAAACGTAATGAACCGCGAAATGCTGGAAGATGCAGTTAAGCACCCTGAAAAGTACCCACAGCTGACCATTCGTGTGTCTGGCTACGCAGTACGCTTCAACGCTCTGACCGCGGAACAACAGCAAGACGTTATCACCCGTACTTTCACTCAGTCTCTGTAATTACAGAAACTTAAGTAAAAGCTAGGTGAATAAGGCCTTGCCCCTGTGGCAAGGCCTTTTTACTTTTAGTAATCGATATAGGAATTACCGATGGTGGTAATGGCCTATATCGATTAGTAAGATCTCAACCGGAGTTAAACTTATGAGCGTCACTGGACGTATTCACTCTTGGGAAACCTGCGGCACCGTTGATGGCCCAGGGATCCGCTTCATCGTTTTTACCCAAGGCTGCCAAATGCGCTGCCAGTATTGCCATAATCGCGATACTTGGGATCTGAAAGGTGGCAAAGAGGTTACGGTTGACGAGATCGTCGGGCAGCTTGACAGCTACCGTCACTTCTTCGCAGCCAGTGGTGGTGGCATCACCGCTTCGGGTGGCGAAGCATTGTTACAAATGGAGTTTGTGCGCGATCTGTTCCGTGCCTCTAAGCAGATTGGGGTTCATACCTGCTTAGACACCAATGGCTACGTTAAAAAACACACCGAGATGCTGGATGAGTTGATCGAAGTGTCCGATCTGGTGATGCTGGATCTGAAGCACATCAACGACGACGTACACCAAAATTTGGTGGGCGTGTCCAACAAGCGTCCGTTGGACTTTGCCCAATACTTGGCGAAGAAAAACGTTCCAACTTGGATCCGTTACGTGGTGGTGCCAGGCTTTACTGACGATCTGGAGTCCGCTGAAAAGCTGGCTGAGTTTATCGCACCAATGCAAAACATCGAAAAGGTCGAGCTGCTGCCTTACCACGAATTGGGTGAGCACAAATGGGAAACCTTAGGCCATGATTACCCGCTCGCCGGGGTGAAACCGCCGAAAACGGAAACCATGGAAGCGATCAAAGCGATTTTTGTCCGCCATGGCTTGAACGCCAAGTTCTGATCTGGCGTGACACCGGCACCAACAAAAATGCGCTGGGTTTTGCCCAGCGCATTTTTTTATGGCCAACGCCCACTGCCCACACAGCTGATATTGGCTTGCAAAACACCTTTCAAACGCCCCGCCTTTACCTATCTCCTGTGCCGTAAAGAAACCATTTGGCGCATCAATTTAAGCGGCGTTTTAACTTGGTTTTAAACAGAGTGTCGAGTTTAATTCCGAGCTAATTCCGAGCTTAGCTGTGGGTTCTGTTTTGGGTTTAGTGGTGGCCTGAATTGAAGACCCAATTCAGCCTAAATTCAGCCCATTGACAGCCAATCGCCGCAGCAAACATGGCGATAAAAACAACACTCGCCACAACAGCCGAAGCACCGACATCGATCGCCACCGAAGTTACCCGGCGCCACATGAATAACATTCCGATTAGCGCAATAATGGTTTATCGACCATAGGCATTAGCGTTGCCCGATAGCGCAAAATAGCCTTAATGGATCCGATTGATTCTACTCAAAATTAACCGATGTCATTTGGTCAGACCAATTTGAAACCGCTGCGCGCCCTTTGAACGCCAACAAACGCTGTGAAAAAGGTTACTTAAGTGCGGATTTAACCGTCGATGGGAAAAAGAGTTCTCCAGCAAAGCTGTGGGGTAATTGCTGCGTTTTAGAACGACTGGGCGAGGTAACTCGACGTTGTGGCCAGAGCCCGCGGTGATTATCGCCGGCTGAGAATGAGGATCGCCGCCCCATAAATGAGGCGGCGTCTAGGGCAGCACGGCAGTCTAATTGTCGCGCCAAAAGGCGCTATCGAGGCGTTTGAACGCTCGTTCTAGCAGGCATGCCATGTGCTGGTACTGTGATACAGACGCCATTGGCGCCTCGTCGCAACCGGCTTCAACGAGCCGTTGCCTGACCTCCTTACACCAGTGCAGTACCGGAAGTGGTAGCGGCTGTACCGCTCTCCACCCTAACCAGTATAGACCCTGAAACGGGATGCTAAGGATAAATAAACACTGGGCCCAAAATAGTGGGGTTAACTCGCCGCCAAACATAATTTGTACGGCGGCACACACCATCGCCACAACCGGCATCCACATAATGGCAAAGCGGGTGCTTTTTATTACTCGGTACTCTGGAAAACGACTCGCTAACATTTTATTTAACGGCCACTTCTGCATGTAGTCATATCCTGCGCGGATCCGACGGTAAAGCGACATCGGCAAATTACCTCGTACTAGTGAGTTCGCTCACAGATCTTCAACTCTTCCACGATAGCACAATAACTCCTGCTCAGTAATTGGGTAAAATGGTCATACCGTTTAGTGGCTTGACCGCTGATGAGCCGGATCAGCTTCTTCGAAGTTGCTCACTCAATGTCAGCGAGGAAATCGGCCACGACTATAATGATAGTTTTCTATCATCTTTGCCCGCTGCAGCTTGGCGTAATGTCGCTAGGTGGGCAGCGAAAATCTTATTTTAGGTGTTGAAATAATGAGCAAACTTGTTCTAGTTCTTAACTGTGGTAGTTCTTCTTTGAAATTCGCCGTTATCGACGCGTTGAATGGTGACGAGAAGTTGTCTGGTCTGGCCGAGTGCTTCAACTTGGTTGACGCTCGCATCAAGTGGAAACTTGATGGCGTTAAAGGCGAAGCTGAACTGGGTGCTGGTGCTGCCCACCGTGAAGCGCTGAGCTACATCGTAGACAAGATCCTGCCTACTGAACTGACTGAACAGCTGGTTGCAGTTGGCCACCGTTGCGTTCACGCCGGTGAGAAGTACACCAAATCCATGCTGATCAACGACGACGTTATCGCTGGTATTGAAGAGTGTGCTTCTTTGGCTCCTCTGCACAACCCAGCTGGCCTGATCGGTATCCGTTCTGCTCAAGCGGCATTCCCTGCGCTGCCACAGGTTGCTGTATTCGACACCGCATTCCACCAGACCATGCCTAAAGTAGCTTACAGCTACGCTATCCCACAGAAGCTGTACCGCGAGCACGGCATCCGTCGCTACGGCATGCACGGTACTTCTCACCTGTTCGTATCGGCTGAAGCTGCCGATCGTCTGGGCAAAGCAAAAGAAGACACCAACGTAATTACCTGTCACCTGGGTAACGGCGGTTCTGTAACCGCAGTTAAAGGCGGCAAGTCTGTTGATACTTCTATGGGCCTGACCCCACTGGAAGGCATCGTAATGGGCACTCGCTCTGGCGACATCGATCCTGCGATCATCTTCCACCTGGTTGATAACCTGGGTTACACCCTGGACGAAGTAAACAGCATGCTGAACAAGCAGTCTGGTCTGCTGGGTCTGTCTGAAGTAACCAACGATTGCCGCGGCATCGAAGAAGGTTACCAAGACGGCCACGAAGGTGCCACGCTGGCACTGGAAGTGTTCTGCTACCGCTTGGCTAAGTACGTTGCTTCTTACACTGTACCGCTGAAGCGCGTTGACGCTATCATCTTCACCGGTGGTATCGGCGAAAACTCCATGCTGATCCGTGAAAAAGTATTGGAGCACTTGGCTATCTTCGGTTACGAAGTAGACGCAGACAAAAACGCGGCCGCACGTTTCGGCAACGAAGGCGTTATCACCAAAGACGGTTCCCCAGTAGCCATGGTTATCCCAACCAACGAAGAGTACGTGATTGCTTCCGACTCTTTGGCGCTGATCTAAACCGCTTTTAACGGGCTCCTCGGAGCCCGTTTTACTTTGTAACAAGAGGGTATCTAATGTCCCGTTCTATTATGTTGATTCCGGTTGGTACCGGTGTCGGCCTGACCTCCGTAAGCATGGGTATGGTTCGTGCTTTGGAACGTCAAGGCGTTAAAGTTAACTTCTTTAAGCCAATTGCACAGCAGCGTCCGGGTGACACTGGGCCAGAGCGCTCAACCACCATCATGGGCACTTTCCCTAACATCAACCCGCCAGAGCCACTGAGCATTGAAGCCGCTGAAAAGCTGGTTTCTAACGGTGAAACTGACGTGTTGCTGGAAGAATTGGTTGGCGCAACCAAGAGCATCGATACCGAATCTGACGTAATGATCGTTGAAGGTTTGGTACCAACTCGCTCCCACCCATTTGCTAACACCCTGAACGCTCGCATCGCTAAGGCGCTGGACGCCGACATCGTGCTGGTGATCAACCCAGGTTCTGACTCTGCGACTCAAGTGCAGAGCCGTCTGGAAGTGGCGGTTAACAACTTCGGTGGTAAAGGCAACAAGCGCATCTTGGGTGCGGTTGTAAACAAGATTGGCGCCCCAGTTGATGAGCGCGGTCGTGCTCGCCCAGATCTGTCTGAAGCCTTTGATCACGATGGCGTGATCCGCGGTTCTCAGTCTGAAATGTTCCAGCTGTCGGCTTCTAGCCCTGTGCCAATTTTGGGTGCTATCCCTTACAACTTGGGTCTGGTTTCTCCACGCGCTTCCGATCTGGCCAAGCACTTAGGTGCACGCCTGTTGAACGCGGGTGACATGCACACTCGTCGTCTGCGTCGCGTTTCTTTCTGTGCTCGTTCTATCCCGAACATGATCGGTCACCTGCAAGCAGACTCGCTGCTGGTTACCTCTGCTGACCGCGAAGACATTGTAGTTTCCGTATGTCTGGCAGCGATGAACGGCATGAAGTTGGGCGCGTTGCTGCTGACCGGCGGCTACGAGCTGGACGATGAAGTCGCCCGTTTGTGTCAACAAGCGTTCGATACCGGCCTGCCAGTAATGGTTGCCGATACCAACACTTGGCAGACCGCTCTGAACATCCAGAACTTCAACCACGAAGTGCCGCTGGACGACATGGATCGCATCGAAGAAGTACAGAACTACGTTGCTTCCCACATCGATCGTAAGTTCATCGAAAGCCTGTCTGACGACTCTAAGCGTGAAAACCGCCTGTCGCCACCAGCGTTCCGCTACCAGCTGACCGAGCTTGCTCGCCAAGCCAAGAAGCGCGTTGTGCTGCCTGAAGGCGATGAGCCACGTACCGTACAGGCTGCCGCTATCTGTGCCGAGCGCGGCATTGCTGAGTGTGTGCTGGTTGGTAACCCTGACGAAATTCGTCGTGTTGCTGAGCAACAAGGTGTGGTTCTGGGCGATGGCGTTTCCATCGTTGATCCAGAAACCGCTCGCGAGCGTTACGTTGCACCGATGTGCGAACTGCGCCGCAACAAAGGCCTGACCGAAGTGGTTGCCCGCGAACAGCTGAAAGACACCGTGGTACTGGGTACCATGATGCTGGCTGAAGAAGAAGTCGATGGTCTGGTTTCTGGCGCGGTACACACCACTGCCAACACCATCCGTCCACCTCTGCAGTTGATCAAAACCTCACCGGGTTCCTCTTTGGTGTCGTCGATCTTCTTCATGCTGCTGCCTGATCAGGTTCTGGTTTACGGTGACTGTGCCATTAACCCAGATCCAAACGCTGAGCAGCTGGCTGAAATCGCCATCCAATCTGCAGACTCTGCCAAAGCATTTGGTATCGAGCCTAAAGTGGCGATGATCTCTTACTCTACCGGTTCTTCTGGCGCTGGTGCAGACGTAGAGAAAGTACGCGAAGCAACCAAGATCGCTCAGGAAAAACGTCCTGATCTGTGCATCGATGGTCCACTGCAGTACGACGCGGCAGTAATGCCAAACGTTGCCGCTTCTAAGGCACCAAACAGCCCTGTCGCTGGTCAAGCTACCGTGTTCGTCTTCCCAGACCTGAACACCGGTAACACCACCTACAAAGCGGTACAGCGTTCTGCGGATCTGATCTCCATTGGTCCAATGCTGCAAGGCATGCGTAAGCCAGTGAACGATTTGTCTCGTGGCGCTCTGGTTGAAGACATTGTCTACACCATCGCGTTAACCGCCATTCAGGCCGGTGCCGAGTCCGCTTAATTCCTTCGGGTAATAAGCACAAAACAGCCGGGCAGATGCCCGGCTTTTTTTGGCTGTGTTTGAGTTAACTGTTGCAAGTCTATACTTAGAGTGTCTCCTGCTTCGGAGGGCTCAGACATGAAACAGCA
>NZ_CANLCI010000025.1 GCF_947489035.1 uncultured Ferrimonas sp.
CCGATGCAGTTCATGAACTTTCTGTAATTAAAGGGTTTTTAGGGGTCTGCGTCTAAGATTTTGGTGTTTGGATGGTGCCCAAAATCCCAAAAGGTCAAATCCCCTCCCCAAGCGGGCATAAAACACCCGTTCCAAGCCGCTATTATGACCGTTCTGAGGCGCTAAAATCCCCCCCGTTCGAGCATGGCGAAATCGGCGTTCAAATTCCTTAATTGACACAAAAATATGCCCGATGCAGTTCATGAACTTTCTGTAATTAAAGGGTTTTTAGGGGTCTGCGTCTAAGATTTTGGTGTTTGGATGGTGCCCAAAACCCAAAAAGGACAAATCCCCTCCCAAAACGGGCATAAAACACCCGATCGCAGCCGCTATTATGACCGTTCTGAGGCGCTAAAATCGCCCCCGTTCGAGCACGGTGAAATCGGGGTAAAAAGTCCTTAATTGACACGAAAATGCGCCCGATGCAGTTCATGAACTTTCTGTAATTAAAGGGTTTTTAGGGATCTGCGTCTAAGATTTTGGTGTTTGGATGGTGCCCAAACCCCAAAAAGGGCAAATTCCCTCCCCAAACGGGTATAAAACACCCGATCCAAGCCGCGATTATGACCGTTCTGAAGCGCTAAAATCGCCCCCGTTCGAGCACGACGAAATCGGCGCAAAAATTCCTTAATTGACACGAAAATGCGCCCGATGCAGTTCATGAACTTTCTGTAATTAAAGGGTTTTTAGGGGGCTGCGTCTAAGATTTTGGTGTTTGGATGGTGCCCAAACCCCAAAAAGGGCAAATACCCTCCCAAAACGGGCATAAAACACCCGATCCAAGTCGTTATTGTGACCGTTCAGAGGCGCTAAAATCGCCCTCATTCAAGCACGACGAAATCGGCGTGCAAATTCCTTAATTGACACGAAAACACGCTCGATGCAGTTCATGAACTTTCTGTAATTAAAGGGTTTTTAGGGGTCTGCGTCTAAGATTTTGGTGTTTGGATGGTGCCCCAGCCCCTAAAAGGGCAAATTACACCGTATTTTGTCCACGAAACACCAGCTTAAAGCTCTGATTCTAACCAACCCAATAACGGAGAAGGCACAGCCAGTCACACAATCATGTGTACGGACGCATTCAGATTGCGTGAGTCTCAGAGGGCTGGGTTTACAACCAGTATTGCAACATAACAAAGTAACGGCCAATGCGTGTAGAGGTCGGAATCGGCCTAAATAAACATGGAATATAGCGGGCTTACCGAAAACACTCCCACAAAATCATTAACCAGCAAGAACACTGTGTACGGGCACAAGGCACGATATGAGCTTAAGCGTTTACAGCAAAGCGAATGGCTCTATACGGCACCTGAGAGGCTGTGCACGCTATTCGAGTAACCACCCCATACGACGTGGCCAATTGATGAGGCGTGGGTCTCAGCTGCCGTTTTGGGCTTAATTGACATGAAGATCCGACAGGCCGATTTGGGCTTAATTGACATGAAGATCCGACAGGCCAAATTGGCTTAATTGACATGAAGATCCGACAGGCCAAATTGGCTTAATTGACATGAAGATCCGACAGGCCGATTTGGGCTTAATTGACATGAAGATCCGACAGGCCGAATTGGCTTAATTGACATGAAGATCTGACAGGCCGATTTGGGCTTAATTGACATGAAGATCCGACAGGCCGATTTGGGCTTAATTGACATGAAGATCCGACAGGCCGATTTGGGCTTAATTGGCATGAAGATCCGACAGGCCGAATTGGCTTAATTGACATGAAGATCCGACAGGCCGATTTGGGCTTAATTGACATGAAGATCCGAATCGGATTTTGGGCTTAGTTGACGTGAACATCTGGCAACGAGCAAGCCACTCATAGAACCAAGCTTGGGAAGGAACTCCCTCCTGTTACCCTCCGATTTAAGCAAAGTCACCACTACATTACAGGAGTGAAGATTGTAGGATACAAAGCTATGTTAGCCACATCGTAGCTTGGTGCCCAACGAGCGACAGCATCAAAAATCAACGCAAAGCCTAACCTTTGAAGCTTTGACGCCGTCATAGCTCTAAATTCATTTCGATAGCCGACTGAAATGTTACATCCAGTTGTTAGTTTTGCGCGCCACAGAAATATGCCCCGTTCATAGGAGCTAAAACGATGAGTTCTTCCGACATCAATGCCAGAGGGCATCGCAAACATGCTCCTTTGGTTGTCCGCTAGGATCGAGTGTCTTAAAAGAGTCAGTTAACCACTGAGTCCAAACGTCCATTGCCTGCCGTTTTGCCTTGATGTGATGAGAGCGGTTATAGATCGCTAACACTCCGCCCAATGAGTGCCCCAGCAATTGCTCCACGATATAGGGCTCCACCCTCAGATCTCCCAAAGCTGTTGCAAATGTTCTTCTTAGATCGTGAAGCGTCCACTTATCGTGATCAAGTGACCTATAAATCAACCTCCCGTACTGGGAAACAGCCTCAGATTGCTTCAAATCCCCCAACAGATAGCCATTTTCAGAAGCATTGATTAGATTCGAAAGAAAGTTCTTCAACGCCTCTGGAATGGGCCTTTTTATTTCAACGTTTGATTTAGAGTGCTGCTTTGGAATAGTCCAAATCATGCTATCAAGATCCCACTCGCCAACTTTGGATAGGCGTAACTCACCAGTACGACAGCCAAAATGAACAAGTAGATAAACCAAATTCCGATAATATGCTTTTTTCACCCGTTCACCGCACCACCCCAATAGATCCATCAGTTCATCGCGAGACAGAACCCGATCCCCTTTATCTTGGCCTTCACCAATATCTGCAATATTAAGGTCATCCAAAGCGCGAGAGGCCGCAAACTGGCGCACTCGGCAATACTTCAACGCCTGTTTACAGTTCATCAGTATGTACCCCGACGCTTTGGGGGCAGGCTTATAGTAGGTACCACTAGAAATCGCATCAAACACCGCAACCCACTGATGTGTATCAACTTGCTCAAGTGGTAGATCGCCAATTCTGGGATAGATGTGACGAATAAACTGCGCTCGGTGTTTATCATGATTGGTTCGATTATTCAGAGCATAGCCTTGAAGCCAGTGCTCTAACGCCTGCTGAACCGTTACAGCTTCAACAACGGCATTTTTTTGTAATCGCTGCTGGATTGAAGGCTCCTGACCTAAAGCGAGCATTTTTCTAAATTCAAGCGCCTTCTCACGGGCTTGAGTGAGAGACAATGCGGGGTACCCACCTATTCGTAAGTCGCGAGACTTTCCATTCCATTGATAGCGGAAGGTAAAGGTCAATTTCCCGCTAGCAAGATGGAAGATGTATAGCCCATCCCGATCACTGATCTTAATGACCTTCCGATCGTGAACAGTTCCATTCAACTTCTTGAGCTTAGTTTCAGTTACTCCCATCTCACGCCTTTACCCTGTCCATTTATTAAACAAGATAGCAGCGCATTTGGCTTATCTCAACCCAGAAAAACACCCAAAATAGATTAAAATCAGTTTTAACCCAATGAGATAAAAAGAAACCAAAATAGATATTAGTTACAGCCAATACAGCCACTTAACTAAAAAAACAAAACGCCAACTCCGCCCTCAATATCATAATATTGGTTCATACGGCATGAACTAACAAGGCATCTGCCTTATTAGATTCTAACTTTTAGCCCCCAGCTCTATGAGCTGGGGGCTTTTTTAGGCTGTGTATTAGTTAACTGTTGGCGTTGCTGCGCAGTAGCTATTGTCGCCTGCGGCGAGCTTCGATGGCACTGCTTTCAAGTGGTTATGTCGCAGTGGCGACGGCACCCAAAGGGATTCTCCCTTTGGGATCCCATTGCCTTAGCACAGCTCAACTTTCGCTCCTTGCACTGCGCCATTCGGCACGGCATCGATGCGCCATCCATGGCTTAGCGATGCACTCGCAACATCCTGTTGCTCAACCTCATTTTGCAGTACACCGCTCAACGCTGTGATGCGGCAGTAAAGCCGGTGCGGCGTATCTGTCACGGCTAAGTCATCATCTGGCGGTGATAGCTTTCTGCCGACTTGGTGACGCCGAGTGCAGCAGTGATGAAGTAAAGCCGAAGGCAGGATGCCGCAGAGGCCAGTTAAGCCATGGATGGCGCATCTGGCCGTTGCTGCAACGCAATGCTGCGAAAACGAGGGGCAGTCGTCACCTCGGAGGCGCTCGGGATTGCAAAGGGACGAGTCCCTTGCCCGCCGCCGGGCGGTCCCGGCAATGACCTTTATGCCGCAGCTCGTCATGCACAATAAGTTCAACAGCTAATTGGTACACAGCCCTTTTTTATGGCCGTTTTTTGGCTGCCGCCGCCAGCAGCGCCTTCGGCGTACAACGCCGCGTGATGGTTAATCGCAACGGGATGGCAGGGGCATCGGCACGTAAATCGGGAAGCAATCAACGGCAACAGGAGTCAGTGTTTGCGTGCCTAAGGGCTGAGAGGCTGAGAGCGCCAAGGTGGCTGCTGGAAAGGGTGAAGCGGGATGCATAACGGCTATCCGTTGGCGCGCAATCGGCGCCTTGCGCGTAGGTAGAATGAGCGCCTGAGGATCAAATAAAGTAGAACACCGAGGCCATCGCCATGCTCATTACCCCAATGGCCACACAGTCGCTGGTGCGCCAGCTGCACGGGCGTTCGCAACGCTGGCTGCGCGCCTGCAAGCTTTGGCGTTGTTGCTGAAACTGTTGTTGGGCTCGCTTGGTCATTCACATCTTCTTAGCTAGGGTCACACTGCGGCGGCTAATGTGACCCAAAGCACACCACAACTCAAGTGCCGATGTTATTTTTCAGCCAACTTTTACACTCTGTTAACAGCTTGAATTGTGAAACATCACATTATTCTTTGCCCCTGCTTCATCCTATTTCATCTGTCAAGGATCACGTTTTTAGCACGATGCGGGATCCACCTCGATTTGACTACAGTCGCTAACGGCAAGATATTGAACAAATATCGTCAACACAGGGAGTGTCATGAACATCGAGAAATGGATCGTCCGCGGTTTGCTTGCGTCCCCCAAATCCATACAACAGTTAGTACTGGGGCAGCCGCCGCTGCAAATTGATGGCCGCATTATGGATCTGCAGATGCAGCTGCTGAGTAAATTGGCGCAATCGAAGCCGCGCTTAGACCAATTAAGTTTGGATCATGCCCGCACTGCGGTGCGCCAAGGCGTGGCGATGATGGCGTCTCGCCCGAATCCACAGATCAGCCACCATCAGCTGTGCATTGCTGGGCCGCAGTCGCCGCTGTTGCTGCGGGTGTATCAGCCCCGCAACCTGCCTGCCGATGCCCCCGCCATTTTGTACTTTCATATGGGTGGCTTTGTGGTGGGCGATTTAGACACCAACCACGACTTCTGCATCACCTTGGCCAAGATCTGCAACGCCAAGGTGTATTCGCTGCAGTACCGTAAAGCCCCAGAGCATCCGTTTCCGGCCGCGCACGACGATGCCTTTGCTGCCTTTACTTGGCTCAGCCGCAATGCCCAGCGCCAAGGCGTCGATCCGCAGCGGATCGCCGTGGCGGGCGACAGCGCCGGTGGTGCCATGAGTGCGCTGCTGTGCCAACGCTTAAAGCGACTGCAACAACCGCAGCCCAAAGTGCAGCTGCTGGTGTACCCGGGCACCAACAGCGAAGGCTACGGCCAATCATGGCAAAGCTGTCAGGATTGCTACCCACTGACCATGAACGAGATGATCTGGTTCCATCAGCACTTTTTGGGCGATCACACCGATTTGAGCGATGAAACCGTCGCGCCGATGAACAGCACCGATCTGGCCGAGCTGGCTCCAGCGATTGTGGTGACCGCAGGCTTTGATCCACTGCGGGATCAGGGGATCGCCTATGGCCAGCAATTGGCTCAGGCCGGTGTCTCGGTGGTGCAGTTGCAGATGGACAGCCTTGCCCACGGCTTTACCGCCATGGCCGGCGCCATTGACGCTGCGGCCCAAGCCAACCGCCAAATTGCCACGCAATTGCAGCAACAGTTGTAACCTTGGCCCACAAAAAAGCCGCCCCCGTGGGGGCGGCTTCGGATCTAGGCTAACTTCGGGTTAACGGCGGCTACTGCCCCAGTTTGTTCACGTCAATCGCCATCGCCCGATAGGCGGCGTTGCGCGGCATCAGCCAGGTAAACGCCATCTCAACCTTAACCTCTTTGCTGCGGTAATCGATTTCACTCAGTATCCCGCCAGAACGCTTGCCCTTGGTGCCCATGTTGATGTTGGCCGAAAACAGCTCCATGGTGTCTTTGTCGCTGCGATAACGCATGTTTGAGGTTACAACCGAATACCAGTTGTAGCCGCGCTCTTTGCCGTATTGCCAGGTTTGCTCCACGGTCATGTCCGCTTCGTTCACCTTGTATTCCACCCCACGGGAGTATTTATCTTGGCGGAAGAAGGGCTGGCGCAGATGGCGGCCATCGCCGTTATCAAACGAGGTGATCCCTTTCACGGCTGGGTTGCCGTAGTCTTTGCCGTTCAGCCACGTGGTGTGCTGGGTGTAGGTGAAATCGAAATCGCCGTTGCATTCGCCGTTGCTGGTGCAGGTTAACGCTTGGCCTTGGCTGTCTACCGGCTGCAGCAACTTGCTGGCCAGCTCGCCCTGCCAGCCCGCCGCAGGCGACAAGATCCACTTCACCTGCTTATCGCGGCCAATCTTGATGTTGCCTTGGTGGCGCAGCGATAAAATGATGCTGTCGTCTGCGGCATCGTAATCAATCGAGTTCACATGTGCCCAGTTACGACCCGCGCCCACGCCAGGAATGTCGGCAAAGGGGGCATCGGGCTCAATCTTGGTGGCTTGGCCCAGTTTGTCTTTATCGATGTTTAAGCATACCGCTCCGGCGTTCAGTGCTTTTAGCATATCGTCGCGCAGGGGATCCAAAATGGTGTTGAGATCCCACGCCTCCACCAAGCGGCCAAACTGATCCAGCTCGACAATCTGATCGCGCACGGTGTGCACCCGCTTGCCATCGTCACGCAGGTAATTGGTTTTGGCGGCACGCACAAGGTAGTGGCCATTGGGCATCGCCTTCATGTCGTGCGAGAAATCTTGGTAGCCCCGCGGCAAGCGCCACTCAAACACCTTTTTGCCGAACATGTCGAAGCGGTAGATGTAGTTGCCCTGACCAAACACAATGTCGCCATTGTCCATCTGGTGCACCCCCATGATGATGCCGCGCTTATCCAGCTGCTTGGCGTCGTGGATCTTACTGGTGTCCAGCACCCAGCGAGTTTCCCCTTGGGTATCCACCACGTAGGTAAAGGTGTGCCGATCCCAATCGCCCGCGCCCATGCCGCCTTTCCACTGCACATCGTAGGAACCCGCCACCGGCAGCAGGTAGTTCATCATATACAGCCGATCTTCAAAGCCGTCGGCCACGGTGGTTACCGCCACTTCTGGCCAGTTGGCTTTCACCCCGTTCACCACCGCGCCACCGCGCTGAGCCAGCGTATAGATTGAGTAATCCTCGATCACTTCGATGCCGTTTTTGACGTACTCCAAGGTAACGGTGTTATCAAAATCGGCGTACAGGCCAAAGATCGGCACGCCGTTATGATCCATGATCGAACGCTTGGATACGTCGTAGCGAATGGCAACGCCCTGCTCGCCCTTGCCGTGCACCGTTACCTTTGCGCCATCAATGCGATAGCCGCCTAAGTCCACCACCGCGGTTTGCGGCGCGTAGCCATATGGATTAACCACCACCGAACCCAACTGCCCCTGCGCTGGCGGTGGCTTAATGGCATTAAACTTTCCGGCACTGGCAGACATCGCCACCAAGAGCAGGGACGTAGCAAGGATCGATTTTTTCAACATGGGTCATCTCTTTCCGGTAAATACAGGGCGGCAGCAGCGAGCTGCGGTCACGTCATCAGTCTGCGCCAATGGCCAACAGTTCAATGAGTGTGAGCAGCACCACGCCAAAGTTTGAACTGAACCACAACCCGACCGCTGCGCTGGGTAAGATCCTGCCAAACTTTGCCGCTGTTTGCGGTGAAGGCGATCATAGCCAGCGCCGTTAAGACAAAAAAATCCCGCCTTTGTGGCGGGATTGGGGGCTACGTAAGAGTCGATGTTGGCAGCCGCAACCTGTATGCGGTGTATCGTTCTCGGGATTACGTGCATAAAAAGATCCGCTTATTGATCAGCGCCATCAGCCAAGCGTTAACCCAGAGCCGGCGGCAGCTGCTGGCCGACCAACAGGCGGGCAGCAATTAACGTTTGCGGGCTTTCTTGGCCGCTTTGCGTTTGGCTGCGCTTTTCTTGCGATCCACTTTGGGACGCCCGACGCTGATCATCCCCGACAGCTGCGACTTGCCTTCGCTGGAGCGAACAAAGTCGATCGCGGCGATGTGCTTCAATTCGCAGGCACGATTGAGCAACACCTTAGGCACCAAATTGCCTTTGTAGCTGCCTTTGTCGTTAATGTGCTTCATCAAAAACAGCGCCGTTTCAAAGGCCACTTCGCCTTCACGGTCGCTGCCGATGCTGTCTTTCACCGCTTGCTCTGCCATTGGCAACCGCTGGGCGCTGTCTGGCTCGATGCCGCTGCCAAACACAAAGGTGGAATAGGCGGGGTTAAAGTGGCGGGTGGCTGGGATCTCAAGGTAGTTATCGCGCATCAGCTGATAGCCTTCGGCCTGATCTTGGCTGTAGCCATACAGCCCCGCATACAAGCAGAAGCCTCGGGCAAAGGCCATCGGTTTATCGCCGGTGGCTCGGCCGCGGATCATCAAGCTGCGCCCCTGTTTATGATCTTGCTCTGGATCCAACATCAACAGCTGCAACGCAAACGACAATCCGTCGTTTTGCGCCATGCCCAGCTCAACACACTCTTGATAGGCGTCGCCGTCGTTCACTTCGGCGTAGTGTTTCAGCAGCGCGTGGATCGCCACCACCAAGCCTCCCGCCGCGGCTCGGTGCATCAGCTTCAGCCACTTGGTGCCGCTTTCATGGTGGCGCACAAACTCGGCGTAATGAAAGGTAACCAAGGCTTCTTGGCTGCGCTGTGCTTGTTCAAAAAGGGTTTGCGCGCGGGCTGGATCTTCCGGGCTGTTCAGCAACCCCGAGCAGATCCGCGCCGCCAGCAGCTGCGATGGCCAATGATCTTGGCGGATCGATTTACGCAGCCAATATTCGGTGTCATCCAGCAGCTGCTGTTGGTTTTTCAACTCTTGCTGGCTGCGCTGCCCCAGCTTCGGGGCAAAGGCCAATTGCAGCTTGGTGTTCATCTGCTCGGCCAAGGCGTAACAGGCCTCGGCGTCGCCATCAAACGCCAACTGGTACAGGTAGCTTTCACCGGGATCCCGCGGCTCTTGCCACGGCGCAATGTCGCTGCCGCTGCCGCCCGCCACGGTTACGTACAGGTACTCCGCCAATTCATGCGCGGCTTTTAGGTGCTCCCGAGCCTGATTTTTGGCGATGGGGCTGCTGCGATAACTGCCATCGGTTTGCGCGTGCACAGCAAAGTTACCGGCGCTGCGCAGTTGGTGCAGCAGCTCCACTAAAAAGGTTGGCACCGTGGTTTCAAAACTGAGTCGATTCAACCGCTCATTCAGGTTTTCATCGTGCTCGGTTGGCGTGCACTGATAATGCGCCATCAACAACGACACGCACTGCTCGGCGAACATCCGCAACTTGGCGACGCAACCATTGCGATCCAGATGGTAGTAATGCTCGCTTAGGCTGGCGGTGTGATACAGCGGCGCAAAGGCGCGGGCGATAAATTCGAAGTTGGTGGTCAGTTTCAAACTCAGTCTCTGATTTTGGCAGTAGCGGCGCGGGTGATGTCGCCCCATTGTACGAGCTTGAGCAGCAAAATACCGCCTTGGTTACGGTGGTATTTTTTAACCATGTTGCCCACTAAAGCGCCCCACGCACTCGGCGGTTCCATGGCGCGGCATTAACCAAAAAAAGCCGAGCAAATGCTGATGGTCAGCGACGTATTCTTAACGGTACGCGCCCCATCGGGTGCCAAGCTTGCCTAACTCAATCAAGCGGAATGCGTTTGCTAAACACGCTCATCGGTTGCCCGTGACAACACTCAGACATAAAAAATCGGCCGCAACTGAGGTTGCGGCCGATGATGACGCCCGGTCAGGATCGTTCAATTGGCTAAAACGATCGGCATTAAATCTGGGCTCCCTGCAATGGCACCGCGATTACTGGGTGGCGATGGCCGTAAGATCCACGCTGGTTTGAGCCAGAGCACCGGCTAACGCCATGCTGTACTTGTAGTTGGCTACGTCGTTATTCCAGTCGTATTGATCTGGGGTAAAGGTGTAGCTGCCGGGCTGAACTTCCACCAAGGCGCCGTCACACCCGTCAAGATCACAGCTGATCTGGTGAGATTGGTGCCAGCGCAGCTTAAAGTTGCTTTCGCTGCGCGGCGCTTGCCAATCGGCCGCAGGGTAGCCCATGTACTGCACGCTGATGTTCACCAGCTTGGCGATGGGCTTGGCGTCTGCCGTGGCTAAAGTAAAGCTGATCGCCCCTGTTGTGGCATCCACCGCCGTTACCGTAACGGCCATCGACGTTGCTTCATCGGCAGGCACCGAAGTTTCAACTGGCGGCTCTGGCGGCGGAGGCGGCGTACTGTTGTCGTTGTCATCGTCGTTACAGCCCGCTAAGGCCACACTTAGCGCAACCAGCGCCACTTTCCATGCTTTCATGATCTGCTCCTTACCTTAAAAGTGTGAGCCGTGGCAGGTGTCACATTCCATGTTGGTTTTCACCATGGCAGGACGGAAGCTGGTGCTGTGACAGCTTTGGCAAGTGGCGGTATTGCTGGTGGCTTGCGGCAAGGTATCCGGATCCAGTTCACCGGCCAGCGCCTGGTTCAGGGTTTGCACAATAAAGTAAGCGATTGAGGCCGACAGCAAAGTACAGCGGGGGCCTTTTTCGCTCATCACTTTGCCGTTGTGCTTGGCCCAAGTGGTTAGCGAGGCGTGACACAGCATCGATTCCGCCACGGTTTGCTCGCCCACGTTCTCGG
Organism: uncultured Ferrimonas sp.; assembly: GCF_947489035.1. Lineage (GTDB taxonomy): Bacteria > Pseudomonadota > Gammaproteobacteria > Enterobacterales > Shewanellaceae > Ferrimonas. The sequence goes on from NZ_CANLCI010000025.1 coordinate 11,002, forward strand.
CAAACCAGGTGTCGCTGTAATCGTCGCCCAGCGCCGCCTTCAGGAAGGCTTCGTCGTTGTTTGGCAGCGGCGTTTGCTCGTAGTAATTGCCAATTTTGCTCATTAACGAAGTGGAGACCGCTTTGTCGCCATTGAAGCCGGGCACCTTAACCATGTTTAAGAACATGCCGGTGGCGTTGATGTTGCCGCAGGTGGTGCCTTCCCCCAAGATCCCCGCCCAGCCATAACGCGCCATCGCGGTTGGGATGTTGGCCCACTGCTGTTGATCGTTACCGGCGGTTTCGGCCAGTGACTCCACAATCGAAGAGAACACTTCATTCATGCAGCCTTTGCCAGCCAAGAATGCCTTACGGGCAACGGCGGCAGGATCCAACTGCACATACTCTAACGCGGTGCCATCCCACGGGGCGACGGGGGCGGCATCGGCCGCAAATACGCTGCTGTTTACGGTCATGCTACCGGCTGCGGCTGCGCCAGTTAGTTTGATGATCTGGCCTAAGGCTTGACGACGATTGATGCTCATAATGCTCACCTGCACTGGGTTGTTATCTAATGGAGTGGCCAACGCCACTTGCCATTCACAGTACGGCGGCCGATGCCGTAATTACGTGATTCCCACCGAAGTAATGCCGCCATCAACCCAAAGCCAGGCTCATGCGGCTCAATCCTGCGGTCAAACAGCTCCAACTCAATCAGGCAGTGCGATCCTCCAGCAAAACAGCAAATCCTGAAGGTAATCACCAATTACTAAAATCCACACAGAAGTAATGGCAATTACCAAAAGTGACCGCACTCACAGTCTGATCCCTTTGCGGTGCATCTTGATTGGCTATATTGCTTTTTGCTAATGAATGAATCGGCCTCATCGGATCCCTCACGTTTTTTGCCTAGGTGAGGGTTTACCATCAGCGCCACCGCCAATTTAGCGACTGCCAGCATGGGACAACTTCACGCAATCGGCTGCTGCCGTTACGATCTAGAACGCGGCGAGCTTCGCCATCCGGATAAAGCCAAACCGTGGCATCTGCCACGGGTTGAACAGCAACTGTTACGGCACTTGGTACAGCAGCGGGGGCAGGTGCTGAGCAAACAGCAGTTGCGGCTGGATCAACAGCAGCAACTGGCCTTCAGCAATTCCGCGGTTGTGAAAGGGATCTTTACCCTGCGCCACTACATCGGCACCGACAGCCACCAGTTGCTGCAAACGGTGACCGGCCAAGGCTACTGTTTGGCGCCCTTGCCACAATCCAACCACGCCGATCCGCTGCTGCCGATCCGCAGCGGTTCTTGGCAGCCATGGGCGGGGCTGACACTGGCGGCGCTGCTGGCCGTTGTGCTGGCCTGGCCAACGCTGCAGCGTTGGGCCATCAACCCCAGCCACAGCAACGCCCAGCAACAGATAAGCCAGATCCACACCGCCAATGGCGATGCCATCACCATCTATTCGATGGCGAACTCACTGGCCAATAGCCAACTGCTGGCCAGCAATCGACAACGCTTAGCCACCACCTTAGAACGCTGCCTCAGCAGCCGCTGGGATCGCGCTTACATGGCGCTGTCTCACGATGGCATGATGCTGAACATCACCCTGATTGCCGATCTGCTCAATTCGGTGCAGCTGCGCAACATTAAGATCAGCGATTTTCGCATCAATACCGATTTTCTCAGCAACCGGTGGATCAAAGAGGCCAATCTTTGTGACTAAAACTCAATGGATTGCAGCAAGCCTGATGCTGCTGTTGCTGGCCACCGGCGCGGCACTGCGCTGGCTGCAACCGGAGCCGGTAAATCGGATCCTCAGTTGCCGCAACGAGCTGTACGACAACCGCGATGCCCTCAGCGACAAATACTACATGCAGGCCGATTTTGTGCTGCAGCCCGACGCCCGCATCTACTACCGCTACTTTACCCGTGCCGGCGAACCCGTTGGCCACATCGCCATGACCGGCAAGGTGCTGTCCAGTGGCGGCGAGCCGCAGGTGTACCGCATCGCCATTGATAAGCGCAAAGTGAAGCTTGAGGATGAATCGCTGCCACCGCCAGAGCACCTAAAGTATCTGGCCTACACCAGTGGCATGCGGATCTCCGAGCAAGGCAGCCACAATCTCAGCATCACCTTGCTGGAAGTGGACGAACAGAAAAGCTATGCGGCGGTGTACTTTACCCCCGCCAATGCGGTGTGCAGCTGCTCGATGGCCAGTAACGTGCAGTTTTAAGAGGGCAGTGGGGCGGATGCGCCCCTTACGACCCGCGCCGCATTGTTAATCTCGGCGCAGTGCCCTAGGTTAGCCACAGGATCAATCACCTAGGGATGCACTATGAACAAGGGAATGTTAGCAACGGCACTGTTGGCGCTGCTGCCTGCGGCGCACGCCAGCGAGAGCGACGCACTGGCCAAACACAACGCCAGCCTCACCGCGCAAGTTGTTGAATGGCGCCGCCACCTGCACCAACACCCAGAGCTGTCTAACCGCGAAACCGCCACCGCCGCTTACGTGGCGGAACATCTGCGCCAGCTCGGGTTGCAGCTCACCACCGGCGTTGCCCACACCGGCGTGGTGGCACTGCTGGACAGCGGCAAACCGGGGCCCACGGTGATGCTGCGCGCTGACATGGATGCCCTGCCGGTCACCGAACAAGTGGATCTGCCGTTTGCCTCCACCACTAAAACCACCTTTCGCGGCCAAGAGGTGGGGGTGATGCACGCCTGTGGCCACGACGCCCATGTGGCGATCTTAATGGGCGTGGCGCAATCGCTGACGCAGATGAAGCAGCAACTTAACGGCAAGGTGTTGTTTGTCTTCCAGCCCGCCGAAGAGGGCGCACCAGAAGGTGAAGAAGGTGGCGCCGAGTTGATGCTGAAAGAGGGGCTATTTCAACGTTATCAGCCCGACGTTGCCTTTGGCTTGCACGTTACCTCGGCCTTGCCGGTGGGCGTAATTGGGATGAAATCGGGCCCCGCCATGGCCAGCGCCGATCGGTTTGTGATTAACGTCAGTGGCGAGCAAACCCACGGCTCGCGCCCTTGGAATGGCGCCGATCCCATCGTTGCCAGCGCCAACATCATTAACGCGGTACAAACCTTGGTGAGCCGCCAGCTAGACATAACCAAGGCCCCGGCGGTCGTCAGTTTCGGATCGATCCACGGCGGGGTACGCAGCAACATCATTCCCGACCAAGTGGAATTGGTTGGCACCATTCGCACCTTCGATGAGGGGATGCGGGCGCAGATCCATCAGCACCTGCCAGAGATTGCCGCCAACAGCGCCGCTTCCCTAGGGGCAACGGCCGCCACCACGGTAGAAGTGGGCTACCCCGTTACCGTTAATGATCCGCAGCTGTCGCAGTGGGCCATGCCCTATTTGGCGCAGCACAGCAGCAGTGAAGCGGTGGTTAACACCGGCTTGATCACCGGCGCTGAGGATTTTTCCTTCTTCGCCCAGCAGGTGCCGGGGGTGTATTTCTTCTTAGGGGTGACCCCGCAAGGGCAGGATCCACGCCACGCCCCCAGCAACCATTCGCCAAAGTTTTACATTGATGAAGCGGCCTTGCCGGTTGGGGTGAATGCGTTAACCCAGCTGACCTTGGCGCAGATGAACAACCCCAAGCTGTAGCTGAAACCGAAGCTGGCACTGCAATCGCCGCAGCAGCGCCAGAGCAGCCATGTGGTTGCCCTGGCGCTGAACCTCAGCCGCTGCGGTTAATCCAGCGGCCCATCACGGAACAGCGACAACAGCTGTTCGCCATCGTCTAAGGTGCCCAGCTCAACATCTTGACCATACATGCTGTCGGCCAAGGCTTGCTTGCTTTGCTGCAGCTCCAGCACCCGCTCCTCTACCGTGTGTTCGCAGATCAGCTTATACACAAACACCGGCTTATCTTGACCAATGCGGTAGGCGCGATCGGTGGCTTGTTGCTCTGCCGCTGGGTTCCACCAAGGATCAAAGTGGATCACCGTATCGGCTTGGGTCAGGTTCAGGCCAACCCCGCCGGCTTTCAACGACACCAAGAACAGCGGCACCTTGCCGGATTGGAACGCCGCCACCGCGCTGTCTCGGTCTCGAGTCTGGCCGGTCAGGATGCTGTAATCGATGCCCGCCTCTAACAAACGCTGTTCAATGCGGCTGAGCATTTGGGTGAACTGGGAAAACAGCAACACCCGCCGTCCGTCGGCCAACATCTGTGGCAGTTGCGCCATCAGGTAATCCAGCTTCGCGGCTTCGTCCACTTGTTCGGCTTGTTCCAGCTTGGTCAGCTTGGGATCGCAGCAGATCTGGCGCAACTTCAGCAGCGCATCCAAAAACTCAATGCGGCTTTTGGCCAAGCCTTTTTGCTCTATCAGCTTGCGCACCTTGGCTTCCATGGTAACCCGCACCGATTCGTACAAGGTGCGCTGCCCTGCTGGCATGGTCACCCGCTTGATGATCTCGGTTTTCGGCGGCAACTCGGTGGCCACCTGATCCTTAATCCGCCGCAACATAAACGGGCTGATCTTCCGCAGCAGCCATTGCTGTACGTCTTCATCGGCAAACTGTTCAATCGGCTTGCGGTAGTGGCGGTTAAAATGCGCCAAGCTGCCCAAGAACCCCGGCAGCACAAAATCGTACAGCGACCACAGCTCCCCTAGGTGGTTTTCCATTGGCGTACCACTTAAACCGATGCACTGCTGGGCGTGCAGATCTTTAATCGCCACGGTGGCTTTGGCGCTGGGGTTTTTAATCGATTGCGCTTCGTCCAACACAATCACCGAGAAGTCGTGCAGCACCATGGTGTCGATATCGCGGTGGATCAACGGGTAGGTGGTGATCACCAGATCCGCCTGCTCAATGCGCGAGAAATCCTCGGCGCGGCGGCTGCCGTGGATCACCAGCACGTTCAGATCTGGGGTGAACTTGGCGGCTTCACGGCGCCAGTTACCCACCAAACTGGTTGGGCAGATCACCAAGCTGGGCTTGGCCAGCTGCCCCTGCTCTTTTAATCGCAGCAGGTGCGCCAAGGTTTGGATGGTTTTGCCTAGCCCCATGTCATCCGCCAGCACCCCACCAAAGCCAAACTGGTGTAAGAAGCTCAACCAGTTAAGCCCTTGCTGCTGATATTCCCGCAGCTCGGCTTGCAACCCTACCGGCGGCGCCACGGCGGCAATGCCATCAAAATCGTGCAGACATTGCGCCAGCTGTTTTAAACCTTCGTCGCTGTGCCATTGGCTGTTGGGGCCGTCTTCCGGCAGCAGCGCCAATTGGTGTTGTTTCAGCTGCACCGTGTCACGGGGTTTGCCATCAGCCAGCTCGGCCAACACCGATAAAATCGGTTTTAACGCTTGGTAACCGATCTGCAGCGGCGCGCCATGATCGCGTTCCAGTAACAGATCTTGCCGTGGTTCACGCCAGTCGCGGTTGCTGGCCAGCCACTTCAACAGCAGCGGCACCAGCGACACCGATTGCCCTTCCAGTTCGACACTCAGCCCCAGATCAAACCAGCTGTCGTGTTGTTCGATGTTCAGGGCAAAGCCGGTCAGTTTCACCGGTTCCAGATCCAGATCCTCAGCTAAGGTGATCTCCCACCCTTGCTGTTCTAACACCTCGCGCCACTGCCCCAGCCATTGTTGCCAGAAGGCGCGGGGGTTGGCTTCGGTGGTTTGCAGCAACAGCGGCACGTGTTCATCGGCGTCGCTGCACACCTCCAGCGGAAACTGCTCCAGCTGCCAAAACGCTTCTTGCTCGTTGTGGTGATCGCGCTGCACCCACAACGCCCCACGGTCGCTGTTAAACAAACGATGTTCGGGCTTGGGCAACAGCCGCGGGCTCAGGCGCACGTCGTCATAACCAAAGGAAAACGCCGCCACATACTGCCCTTGGCGGCGCCACAGCTGCAGTTGCGGTTTCAGCGGAGCGATCAGCTCTTGCTCTGCCCGTTTGCCCGGCAACACGATGTCGGTGCTGCTGTATTGCCCCAACACGGTGCTGGAAAAGTGCTGCGCGGATTCCTCTGACAAGCCCGGTAAGCTGGCCAGTTGGTGCAGCAGTTCGGTGGCCAGCGGGGTCTCAAGCGGGCCAAATTGATGGTTGTCTACGTCCAGATACCACGGCTGCAGAAACGGCAGTAACTGCCAGCTGTGGCAGCCTTCCAGTTGCAACTCCAGCACCTTGTTGGCCCCCTCTTGCTGCCAGTGCCACTGCAACCGCCGTGGCTTGTCTTGGCTGAGGGCAACCGCGGAATTGTCCCAGTACAGCTGCTTCCGCTCGGCCAGACGCAGCAACGCCAATTGGTGCAGGCCCGAGTGCAGATGGCGGGGGCCATGACTGTAGGGTTCGGTGCCGGTTTCCAGCAGCTGCAGGGTTTCACGGTCGAAGGCATTCAGGGCGATGTCGTTATGGAAATTGGCCAGCAGCTCCCGGGGGGATCGCGCCACCACCTTGCTTAAGCCGCCCTTTTTCAGCTCACGCCGATAGCCGGTTTTAATGACGATGGATTGGTTGCTGCGCTCACTGTCTTGATGCTGCAGCTTTACCGCTAGATGCTTATCCAGCTGTGGCTGCTCGCCCGCGGCCCATTTGGGCGGATTGAGGATTTTATCGACCCGACCCAGCCAGCGTTGATAAAGGGTATCGGTACCGCCGTCTTGTTCCAGCGCCGCCAGCAACAGCGCCACGGCGTGCTTGCAACGGCTGCCTACGGGGCAGCTGCATTCGCTGGTAAAGCCGGTTTTGCTGAACGCCACCGACACTTCGTAATCGCGGCTGTAGTTGCCCGACACTTCGCCAAATACGCGCCGCCCTTGCGGTTCTACTTCGCAATACAGCACCTTGCCCCGCTCGAAGTAGGCTTCGCCACGGGCAAAAGTATTGGCTTCAAATAAACGGCCTAGCCTTGCCGCATCAAAAATCAGAGTCACAGTGAGCAATCAATTAAGCACAGATCTGTCCAGTGTATCACCCTCAGATCCCTCCTCGTTTGCGCCAGCTAGAAAAAACCAGCACCGCTTAATGCAAACGTTGAATTTGCCAGCGGCCGTTGCTTGTTGATGCTCAAGCGCCGCGAACCACACACTAACCTTATTAAATACAGGGTTATTGGCGTTGGCCCTTGCAATTTGAATTGCGCACAATTAAATTTGTGGCAACTTAACAACCGGAATCGCCAACATGACCCTTCGCCCTTTGCGTCACCTAAGCGGCCTGCTACTGGCCTTCGTCCTTGGCAGTGCCCATGCCAATGAACCCCTGTCGATCAGCAGCGACAGCTTTCAATGCGTTACCGACATGACCCCAGTGCGCGGCTTCTACGTCGACAACTTGATTGCGGGCAAACTGGCCGACACCGTGGCAGTGGCAACAGCCGAACAAGGCCAATACCCGCCGGGTTCGGTGGTGCAGTTGGTGCCGACCGAAGTGATGGTGAAGCACCCCAAGGGCTTTAACGCCGCCACTAATGATTGGGAATTTTTCGAACTGAGTGTGTCGCCTCAGGGCACTAAGATCGATAAACGCGGTTTTGTTGATGTGGTAAACCGTTTCGGCGGCAACTGCTTTGCGTGCCACATTAAGGCCGAGCAGAAATTCGACTTTATCTGCGAAAGCGATCACGGCTGCGATCCGATCCCGCTGTCGCTGCAGGTAAAGCAGGTGCTGCAAAAAACCGATCCCCGCTGCGAAGAAAAATACCTGCCTACCCCTGCCGAGCTAAAAATGCTGCAGCAATTGGCGGCCAGTTTGAACGCCCGTTAACCCCGCTCCTGCGGCTCTTAACTGAGCCGCCCTATTTTCTGACACCCCCATTCGAGTACAATTAACCGATTGTTGTATTGGTTAATTAACCCGTGTCGTCAAACATCCACTTTTATCACCAGCACGCCGATCGGCTTGATGCCGAATATGGCCGCGTCAGCTTTGAAAGCGTTCACCAAGATTGGCAAGCCCACTGGCCGCAAGCGGGCATGCGCGTGCTGGATGTGGGCGCTGGCAATGGCCGCGATGCCCGCTTTATGGCGCAGCGGCAATGCAGTGTGATTGCCATCGAGCCCAGTAAAAATTTGCGCAATAAAGGCAAACAACACTGCGCTGCGTTAACGGATGGCTCGGTGCAGTGGCTGGATGATCGCTTACCAGAATTAACCGCCGCCCAAGCCCTTGGGATCCAGTTTGATCTGATTCTGGTCAGTGCCGTGTGGATGCACCTGAATGCCAGCGAGCGCCAACGTGCCTTCCGAAAACTGGCAAAGCTGCTAGCAGCCAACGGCAAACTGGTGATCACCTTGCGCCACGGCGACTTTACCGATGGCCGCAGCGCCCATCCGGTCAGCGTCGACCAGATCAGCCAATTCGCCCAAGATCAGGCACTGAAAATCGTTGTGGAAACCCCACTGGGCAACGACCAACTCGGCCGCAGTGCCGTGCAGTGGCAAACCGTGGTACTGACCTTGCCAGACGATGGCAGCGGCGATCTCACTCGGGTGCGCCACATCATCGTTAATGACAGTAAAAGCGCCACTTACAAATTGGCACTGCTACGCACCTTATTGCGTATCGCGGATGCCCACCCCGGTGCCGTTGTCGATCGCAGCGATGGTCAAGTGGCACTGCCGCTGGGGCTGGTGGCACTGTATTGGCTGCGCCAATTCAAACGGCTGGTGGATGATGGGCAGTTACAACAGCACAGCAACCCCAACACTCAATTGGGCTTCATCAAAGCGCCGTGGGCGCAACTGCGTCACCTCAAGGCGGATGATCTGCAAATTGGTGCGCTATTTCAGGGCAAGGAAGCGCAAGCGCTGCAACAGGTGCTGGGGGACATCATCCACACCATCAAAGTTGGGCCGGTCGCCTTCACCTATCAAGGCAACGACAAAAGCCAACCCTACTTCAATATCCTGCGCCAACGTCGCCGCAAAGCCGATTCGGTGGTGCTTGACCAGCCTTTTTTCAGCCGTTTTGGCCAATTCACCCTAAGCGAAAGCCTATGGGACTGCTTGCGCCTTTATCACAGCTGGATTGAGCCGCTGGTCGTAAACCAATGGGTTAACGAAATGCGCGGCTACGCCCGCAATCACGACCGCGAAGCCAACCTTGCCATCAATTTGGATTTCTACCACCGCCATCTGGCGTGGCTTAACCCAGAGCACAATACCCGAGCGATGCAGCAAAAAGCGGCGCAGTTGGAACAACAGGGGCATCGCATTCGCAGCGTTTGGAGTGGCACCGTCTTAGCCGCTCATCAGCGCCACATGGATCACTGCTTACCGTTCGCCTACTGGCCCAATAACGACGATTGGAATCTGCTGCCCAGCAGCGCCCAAGAGAACTTAAAAAAATCCGCACGCCTACCCAGCCAATATCGGCTCAATGCCAGTAAAACCCGCATTCTCGATTGGTGGCAGTTGGCGTTTGCCGAGCCAACAGAGCAGCGCCGCTTCTTCCAGCAAGCCAGCTTATCGTTGCCCAACTTGCCGCTAGGCTGTGGCGAATTCGAGGCGGTCTTTGAAGCGATGAGTTTTCAATGCCAAGGGGTCAAATCACGCTTGCTGGTGCGCGAATGGTGATTTGGCGCAGCGGCGCCATCGCGCCACAAAATGATGGAACCAGACAATGACGAATACCGCGAACAAGCGCTGGCAGCGCCTCAATAACGCCATGGAACACTACCAAGATTTCATTAAGGCGAAGGCAAGCCGCCATCAACTGAGCGTTGAAGATCTGATCCACATCAGCAACTTCAAAGGCGGCAATGCCTCAATCACCGAGCCAAAACAGGCGTTACAACAAAAGCTGCCCGCCTACGAATCGATCATGCGCCAATTGCATCAGCGATTTGCGGGCAAAACCCTGAAATCGCTGCACGCGGCCGAGCTGCAACAATTGATCACCCTGTGCGAGGAGATGTTGGCGTTAACCCAGAAGCCAGAAACCGAAATAAGCGGCTTTGGCCCCTCTTACTGCTCGGCGCTGCTGGCTGCCCACTTTCTGGATCTGATCCCGATATTGGATCGGCGTATTCTTAACGGCGCCGGCATCAAAGTGGCGTACAACAGCAGCAAGCAAGTGAAAAACATGCAGCAGCACTACCCCGCGTTGATCACCCGTTGCCACCAGCAATTGCAAAATTCAGATCGCACGCTGCGCCAATTGGATCTGCTGTGGTTTCAGCAACCGATGCCATGGGATCTGGAGCCACAGCAATGACGATCCCTGCCGACTCACCGCTGCAGCAGCTGCTGAACTGCCTTCGTTCCCAACCGCTGGGCAGTGCCGACAACAATGAGTTTCACTGCGATCGCGTGCTCACCGACGCGGAATTGGTTACCGCTTGCTATCAAGATCTCATTCGCTGGCGCGACAACAAACCCGGCTCACCGTCACAACAGTTACAGCAGCGGTTACTGGCTCAATTTGAACAGGCCTACCCCGGCATCGAACACCGGCCGCCCGTGGAAGGGGTCGATTTTGATTGGCTCATACAAGAATACATTTGTGGCGCCAGCGGCGATTACAGCTTCGGGGTCTACCAAGCTGGGATCCAGCGCGCACTCGAAGTTCAAGCCAAGCAAGATCCCAATCCATCCTGCCCTATTGCGCCCGACGCTCAGGGAGTGTTTTTCTCAGCAATGAGAACCGCTTGGTTAGAAGGTAATGAAGAGAAGCATGATCCTAAACATTAACAGACAGCCGCCACAGCCGATCCCGCCCTACGACGATGAGCTGAGCGAAGCGGAGCAGCAATTGCGGATGCAGCACTGCCCGCAACTGGACTTATGCCAGGTTGATTCGCCGCAACCTATCGCGCACTACCTGCAAGCGCTCTTGGCCTATTATCTTGAGCTGCCGCTGGCACAAGTTGGGCTTAATGATCACCTGATCGATCAAATCGAGCGTCGTTTTCTGGCGAAGTGGTTCAACACACCAGAGCCTGAGGTAACCGATGGGCGGATCCTCTGTGGTAGTGACGAACAAGCACAGCAGGCGAGCGGCTTCTCTGACCGCGGCATCGTGATGTTCACCTGGCTCACCTTTGATCTTCCTAACGCAATCGGCGTGCATACCGCAGCAGACGGCGAACAGGCCACCTTTAGCATTGATGAGCACCAGATCGGCGATTACCACCAATGCCTGACCCTGAATGCGTTGGCGCAGTACTTCTATAAAATTAGCCAGCACCTGCCGAGGTAGGGCGTTTTGCCCTTCCCCGCTGAGCTGTTAAACTTGCCCACCAGCATATTTGAACCAACTTAAGAGCGATTTTCCGATGGGACGCAGTTTCGAAGTTCGTAAGGCCTCAATGGCCAAGACCGCTGGTGCTAAAACCAAGGTCTACTCCAAGTACAGTAAAGAGATCTACGTGGTAGCCAAAAACGGCTCACCGGATCCAGAAGCCAACCTCGCACTGCGCGGCTTGATCGAGCGTGCTAAGAAGGAACAGGTTCCTTCCCACGTGATTGAAAAAGCCATTGCCAAAGCAGCAGGTGGCGCTGGCGAAGATTACGAAGCGATGCGTTACGAAGGCTTTGGCCCGGGTAACACCATGGTGATCGTTGACTGTCTGACCGACAACAACAAACGTACTTTCACCGAAGTACGCCAAGCGTTTGTAAAGAACGACGCCAAGCTGGGTAGCCCAGGCACCTGTGCCCACATGTTCGATCACCAAGCGATCTTCGCCTTTGCCGGCGATGACGAAGACGGCATCCTTGAGATCCTGATGATGGACGACGTGGACGTAACCGATGTGGAAGTGGAAGACGGCATGACCACCGTATTCGCCCCCCACACCGAATTCTTCAAGGTGAAAACCTCGCTCAGCAACGCCCTGCCAGGGGTGGAATTTGAGATGGAAGAGATCACCTTTGCGCCACAAACCTACACCAAGGTGGAAGGCGATGACTTGGCGGCCTTCGACAAGTTCATCAATGCGCTGGAAGATTGCGACGACGTACAAAACGTGTACCACAACGCCGAGCTGTAAGCCGTTGTGAGCGTCAAAATGCAGGGGGAAGCGTTATGCTTCCCCCTGTTTTTTTAGGCGCACCGTTGCTAACCCGCTTGTTACCCTAACTGGCGCGATCCCGCCACTGGGCAATCGCGACGATCCGCCGGTTAGGCCTTACTCTTTTCGGTTGTTTATGCTTACTTCCCTTGTACTACGACGCTTCTTGGCGCCGCACTCGCCGGCGCTGCGAACCTTGGAACCGGTGCAGGCATTGTGCCTAAACCTCTTGATTGTGGCGATGGTGTTGGGCGTGCCGGTAATGCTGGGGCGCTGGCTGCAACTGCCCGCGGATCCCCAGTGGCAACAGACGATGCACCTGTACGAAACGGTGCTGATGTTTGTGTTTATTGGCGGCTATCTGCTTAACACCGCGCTGGGCAGCCTGCATCACAATGTGCTGCAACGCAGCGGTCGCTCGGTGGCCACCCTATGTACTGCGGTACTGGCGGCCTTGGGCTTAGCGGCCACTTTGATCAGTGGCCATTGGTTTGCGCTGGGGGTGTTACTGGGTTGGCTGGCTTATGACGTGCTTGCCCTTGGCCTGTGGCTCACCCGGCTGTTGTTGATCCCACTGTGGCCGCTGCCCTATCACGGCGATTAAGCCCACCCGCTACAGCTCCTGATAACGGGGCTGAGCAAACGGCAACAACATCTCTGCCGCCACGCAGCGACAGGGCCCTTGGCAGACAACGCAGTGATAGCCTGCGTCTGCCAGCCACTTATTGGGGTGATCCGCAATCAGCTCGCCACCGCAGCGGCTGAAGTACAAAAAGGCGCTGTTGCCGGGGCTTTGCCGCCAAACGTGAGCCAAGCCTGCGCGAGCCCCTTGGCGCTTGGCCGCCGCCACCGAACGCTTCAACAACGCACTGCCTAAACCGCGGCCTCGATAGGGCTGGGCAACGGTGTTGCACTTGAAGTAACACACCTGAGCCGCCGCCACTGGCCACTGCGCTTGGCTGCACCACTGATCCGGCTGCCAGTTGCCGTTGGCGTAGGTCAGGCGAAAGCCGATCACTTGCTCATGCAAACAGGCCACAAAGCTGCAGTTGATGCCGCCCTTGAGGCTTTTTTGCGCCAACCGTTGCAAGCTCTCTACGGTCAAGTAGCCACTGCCGTGCACCTGATTGCCCAAGCGAACCACCCCAGCATAATGCGACGGCTGTAACGGCGTAATGACAATCTGATCCAGTGGCAAAGCGTGTGACATAGCGGCTCCTGATCCCCTGTACCTGTGGCCCAGCATGGCGCCGCTCCACTCGATGACTTTGGCCATGAACTCGGCCGGTCGCCAGCGGCGGTTTAGCCGCGACTTGGCGGCGTCATTTTGCGCGCCAACACCTGATATTGGCCGCTGGCCAAACGTTTTATCACGATCCGATCCCGCGCTTGCAATCGGTGTTCGCTGAAAAAATCCGCCATCCAACTGTGCTGACGAAAAACGTTATTGCTGCCATCGATGTCGGTGTGGATCTGCTGCACCTCGCTGCTGCCTAACTGTAGCAACAGCGTCATGTCGGCGCTGCGACAGGAGCCGCCAATGCTCTGGCTGGGGAAGAATTGCAGGTGCTGCCCCAAGTAAAAATGGTGGTGTTTAATATTGCCTTCAGTCAGTTCAATCTCAATCTGCCGCATCAATTTTCCCTACGGTTTCCCCTGTCTCTTTGGGGCTTGAGTATCATGGCCGCACCAACCATCGCAACGGCGTTTTTACGTTCTGTTAACTGGCACTCAATGACAGCGGATTTTGCTGAGGATTAATGCCCGTGATCCGGCGAAAGTCGCTATAATGCCGCCATCTTTGATTTTTGCTGATTTGAGGGCTGTTGTGGCCACACAGGTATTGGAACTTCATCCTGGCGATGAGTTTATCGAGCTTTATAAGGTGCTGAAGATCCAAGGCTGGGTTGGCGGTGGTGGCGAAGCCAAACTGCTGATCGCCGACGGTCATGTGCTGGTAAACCACGAAGTGGAAACCCGCAAACGACGCAAACTGGTGGTGGGCGACAACGTTATCTTTGGCGACGAATCGTTACTGATTGCCGCCAACACTCGCCCTGCCAGCGAACGGGTAAAACCGGTAAAAGCACCGAAACCGGCTAAGCCCAAGGGCCGCCCTTCTATCAAGTTTTAATAGGAACCGAATATGTCTTTTCCAAATGACGCCAATGGCGAGCTGCTTGAGCTGATGCAAGCCGAAGGGATCGCCCTAGACCAAAGCTACATGCTTGATTTTTACGTGGTCTTTTCCACCGAAGAGCAAGCAAAAGCGGCGGCAGAACGAGTTGGTCGTGAATTTGATGGCGCGGGCTTGTTCGTTAACTTCTCGGATGATGCCCAGATGTGGGAACTGCGCCTGCAACAAGAGATGGTGCCAGAGCACGGCAAAATCACCGAAATTGAACTCATTTTGTCCAAGCTTTGTAAGCAGTTTAAAGGCAAAACTGATGGCTGGGGGATGCTCGAGCCAGAAGACGAGATCGACGACGAATAATCGCATCGAGTGAAGCATAACGGCGCCCTAAGGGCGCCGTTACTGTTTTTACCTCTGCCTAGTTGCGGCATCGGGTATGATTTAAAAGCCATATCCATCAATAACATCAATGCTGTTCACCAGAACGGTTGTAACCACATCGCAGCAAACTATCATCATGGCATGCAAACTTTCCCGAGCCGTTGCGGTCAATCAATTAGATAACACCGTTAGCAACAACTTTATAAACAACGTAAAGAACGCTGCCACCGCACGGAGCGAGTGGCACAATGCGCTCTTTGGTCAACACAGTGAGAACTGCCAATGAAATTTCGTACTACCGCTGCCATGTTGTGTGTAGCCATGTTAGCTGGCTGTGCCAGCACCGATCCTTACACTGGCGAGCAGAAAACCTCTAACGCCACCAAAGGCGCTGTAGGCGGCGCATTAGCGGGCGCACTGATCGGCTTGGCCAGCTCATCAAAAAGCGATCGCGGTAAAGGGGCCCTGATTGGTGCCGTTGCCGGTGGTGCCTTAGGCGGCGGCGCAGGCCACTACATGGATAAGCAAGAAGCGCAGCTGCGCGATCAACTGGCGGGCACCGGTGTAAGCGTGGTGCGCCAAGGCGACAACATTCAGCTGGTGTTGCCAAACACCCTGACCTTCGCCTCGGGCAAATCCGATCTGCAATACGCGGCGGTCAACACCCTGTCTGGGGTGGCGATGGTGGTTGCTAAGTTCAATAAAACCCGCCTTGAAGTGACCGGCCACACCGACAGCACCGGTGGCGCCGACTTAAACCAGCGCCTGTCGATTGCCCGCGCTGAAGCCGTGGCGGCTGAACTGACTCGCCAAGGGGTAAGCAGCTACCGCATCAGCACCGCTGGTTACGGCCCGCTGCGCCCTATCGCCAGCAACGACAGTGCCGCCGGCCGTGCCCAAAACCGCCGAGTTGAGATCTTGCTGATCCCAACCCCGTAATGGCGGCCACGGGCTGAGGCTAAGCGGACGGCTACCAACGCCCCCTGCCCAGCGCGCACAAAAAAGACGAGCCCAAGCTCGTCTTTTTTATCGCTCTGCCATTGTCAGCGGTTCAGGCTGAAGGCGCGAACGCGGCGCTCAATCTTCCAGATCAACGCTGTTGTCGATGTCTGGTTTCATTGGCTTTTTCCGCACCATCATCGGCGCGTCACCCACCTCGGTCAGTACCTTCTTCAGTACCTTCTTCGGCCCCGTCTTTTTCTTCTGCTGTGGCTTGGCTTTCACCGCGCCTTTGGCTTTCGGTGCCGCTTTCTCTTTCTTGATCTTAAAGCCTTTGAACTTGGCCTGCAGATCGGGGATCGCTTCAAACGCCAAGGTTTGGTTTAAGAACGCTTCCAGCGCCTTAAAGTTAACCCAATCTTTTGGCCCAACCAGCGATAAGGCGTCGCCTTTGGCGCCCGCACGGCCCGTACGGCCAACGCGGTGTACGTACTCTTCGCAGTGCTTTGGCAAATCGAAGTTGATGACGTGGGACACGCGGGCGATGTCCAAACCACGGCTGGCGACATCGGTGGTAATCAAAATTTGCGCCTTACCGGCGGCAAAGTCCTGCATGATGCCGTTACGCTGGCCTTGGTTTAGATCGCCAGACAGCGCCAAGGTGGTGTGGCCCCAATCGGCAATCAACTTGGCCAAGCGATCGGTGTCACCACGGGTGGCGGTAAACACAATCAGCTGGGTAAAGTCTTGGCGCTGCAGCAAGGCTTGCAACTGCGCTTCTTTGTGGCCCAAGTGATCAGAGAACAGGAACCGATGGTTAATGTCGGCATGCACCTGCGCTTCGTCGTCAATGCGAATACGCAGCGGCGAATCCAACATATCAGCAGCAAACTGGTTTACTTGGGCGTGATCCAAGGTGGCCGAAAACAACAGCGTTTGCCGTTTGCGGTGATCGGCGGCTTTGTTGATGGCCGTCAGCTGCTTATCAAAACCCAGATCCAGCATCCGATCCGCTTCATCTAAGATCAGCAGCTCTAACCCTTTCAGGTACAGGTGGCCATGTTCTAAGTGATCCGCCAAACGGCCAGGGGTCGCCACCACAAAGTGTGGATCCCGCGCCAGCGCTTTGCTTTGCTGGTTAAAATCTTCACCACCAAGGATCAGTTCTGACTTGTACTGCGTGTTCGACACCACCAAGCGCAACTGGCCGTAGACCTGCTTGGCTAACTCGCGAGTTGGCGCCAAGATCAGCACGCGCGGATCCTTTTTCGACAGGGCTCTGGATTTGATCACCCGTTGCATCGCAGGCAACAGGTACGCCAAAGTCTTACCGGAACCGGTACGAGACGAGGCCAAAAGATCTTTGCCAGCCACAGCGGCAGGAATGGCTTTTTGCTGAATTTCAGTCGCTTGGGCAAAACCCAAGTGTTCAACGGTAGTTAACAGGCGTTGGTCTAACGCCAGCTCGGAAAAGTGCAAGGCAGGCTCCACAGCGGGGTAAAACCGCAATTATACCTCGAAATGGCCGTCACAAGGGGCAATTGCCTACTTTTCGTTGGCAACCATTGACCTACATCAACAGGGTCTACACTGGTCTATGCTCTGATCAACCCTGCGGCGAACCACCAGCACCGCCGCAGCAATGTAAACAGGGCGCAAGATTGTGTTGTTCCGGTGCCCTGTTAGCCCCGTGCCGTGGGGGGTTACCCTCACCGCCATGGCGCAATCTAAGCGACATAACTCAACCACAGTCTTTGCTATGTTGATTGCAAGGCGGGATCCATCAATACGGCTTTGCAGCAGCAACCACTAGATTGGAGAACAACCACAATGAATGCGATTGACGTTAGCGTGCTCTATTACGATGAAAACTCTTTAGTGATGGAAAAAGCGCTGCTAAAAGATTTAGAGATGGGGCCGTCCGGTCGCGTGGTGATCCCACCCCAGTTTCGCGTCGGCAAATCGATCATTGCGGTTCTTGGTGGCAATGTGGAAGTGCTGAATTTGGTGGGCGAGCGCACCGCTTAGTTGGCCGCCAGCGCCCGCACCAGTTGCTGCCGATTGTAACCACGATAGACTCGGCCATTCACCACAAATAATGGCACGGCCACCCCACCCAGTTGTCGAAACTGGTGGTTGTTTTCGGCGCTGCTGTCCACATCTAACTCGGTATATTCAATCCCGGCGGCGGCAAAATCTCGCCGCGCTCGCGCACAAACCCCACACCAACTGGCACCGTACATCAGCACCTTCGCTTGATGTTGCTGCTGCAGCTGCGCCCCCAAGCGATCCCCTGCCGACAACTGTCGCAGCGCCAATGCCAGCAACAACATCAACAGCGCCGCCAGTGCCCATCCCATCCGTTTATCCAATTAAACCTCTGCGCTTGTTGGTGTTCCAGCAGACTGATAGCCTAGCGGGTCATCGCTTTAAGTCCCAACCCATTACTGTCAATAAGGTGCCTCTTGGACACGCTGATCATCCTTTCGCCGCTGCTGCTAGGCTACCTATTTAAGCTTACTAACCCCAAAGGGCTGCAACTCATCGATCGCAGCCTTACCGCACTGATCTATCTGATCCTCGCCATTATGGGCATGGGGCTGGCAGGGCTGGATAACCTAGGCCAAGAGATCGGCACCATCGCCAGCATCGTTGCCGTGTTAGTCGGCCTAACCTTAGTCGCCAACCTGGCGCTGTTGCCGCTGCTGGATCGGCTATTGCCGCTGCAGATCACTGCGCGCCGTGGCGACAGCAACACCTTGGCGATGGCGGCGGAATCCTTGCAATTGGCGCTGGTGGTGTTGGCGGGCTTTGTACTGGGGCTGTTGATTAAGGTGCCCCATTCTTGGCTGGATCAATTGGCGATGGCCATTTTAATGCTGCTGCTGTTGCTGATCGGCATTCAGATGCGAGCTGCGAACATGACACTGCGGCAAATTGTGCTCAACCCCCGTGGTTTGGCCATCGCCGCCGTGGTGTTGCTCACCAGTTTGGCCGCGGGCGCCGCCACCGCATGGGGGTTTGAGCTGCCACTGCATCATGGCTTGGCGCTGGCTTCTGGGGTGGGCTGGTATTCGTTATCTGGGGCGATGATCAGCCAAGAGCTGGGGCCGATGATGGGCTCCATTGCCTTCTTAACCGATCTGGCGCGCGAGCTGGTGGCGATCATTCTGATCCCAATGCTGATGCCGCGCAGCCCCGCCAGCGCCATTGGCTATGGCGGCGCCACCGCGATGGATTTCACCTTACCGGTGATCCAGCGCAGTGGCGGTGCCGCCACGGTACCGGTGGCCATTGTGAGTGGCTTTTTGCTGTCGTTAGCGGGGCCCATTTTGATCCCGCTGTTTTTAAGCTGGGGCTAAGGCAGCAGCGCCAGCGGCCTGTTACTCGGTCAGCGGCTCGGGCTCGACAGCCGGTGCAGCGTCACTGGGGGCAAGATCCAGCGGTTGGCACTGCCAACCCCATTGGCGCTGTTGTGCCACAAAGGTTTGCGCTTTATCACGGCAGTAGCCCGGGGTGTTCTGCGCCGACCACAACAGTTCGGTGGTGCCCGATTTGCTGTAATGCACTTCGCATGGCAATGGCTGGCCGCTGGGGTAGCGCACCTCCACCCGACGTTCGCTGGCGCCGTTTTCACACACGTAAATGATCGGGCTTTGGCCCCATGCGGCGGCGCTTAATAACGTCGCGGTCATCACCAAACTCAGTTTTGCTAAAGCCATCTGTTGCTCTCCTTAACAGTAAAAAGGCGGCCCTAATGGCCGCCTTATGGGATCATGCTAACGGATTAAGGGGTGGTCGTAGCCAGTCGCGCTGGCAACTTGCTGAGCAACCCTTTCATCATCAACACCGCCAGCAGCAGGCCACTGCCGTACACCAAGGCGGTTGGCAGCATGCGGTGCTCGTCGCCGACCAGCGGCATCACTTCAATGGCAAACTGAACCACGGCCCAATCCACCGCAAAACCAAACACCATTGCTGTACCAATAACGCCACCAAGATAGGCCCACAGCGCCCGCTTGCCAAGTTCGTTACGCACCACCCCCAACGTGGCGATGTTGGTTGCTGGCCCAGCCATCATAAACACCAATACCGATCCCGGCGATACGCCCGCCAGCAGCAATCCGGCAGCAATCGGCGTCGACGCCGTGGCGCAGATGTACATTGGGATCGACACCAGCACCATTACCAGCATCGCTATCACCCCACTGCCCCACTGGGCCAAGAAGGTGGCCGGCACGAAGGTGTTCACCAGCGCGGCAAAGAACAAGCCAACCATCAGCCACACCATGGTGTCTTTCACCAGATCGTCGGCGGCATACGCTATCCCCGCCAGCAGCTTCTGACCCACGGTTTTGCTTTTCGGCGCGGCTGGCTTACTGCCACAGCAACCGCCCGCGGCCGCCTTGGCCACCGGCTTCGGCGTTGCCATGGTGGCGCTCGCTGTTGCCGCCATTGGGGTAAAGGTTGCTGCCGGTTTCTTGCTGCTGCAACAACCGCTGCTGGTTGCTGGCTTTGGCGCCGCTTCGGCTTTGCTGCTGCAACAGCTGGTTGCTGGCTTAGGCGCCGCTTCAGCTTTGCTGCTGCAACAGCTGGTTGGCGCAGGACCTTGCTTTGGCGGCTCATCATCACGGCCAACCAATAACCCCGCCACGATGGCCGAGGTTACCGCTGCAATCGGCCGCACAATGGCCAAAAAGGGGCCCAACAACACATACGAGACCGACACCGAATCCACCCCAGTTTCCGGGGTCGCCACCAAGAACGAGGTGGTGGCACTTTTCGATGCCCCAGAACGGCGTAAACCAACAGCGGCGGGGATCACCCCACAGGAACACAGCGGCAAGGGCGCCCCAAATAAGGCGGCTTTCACCGTGGGCTTAATGCCGTTGCCGCCCAGCTGTTTCTCCATCCAGCTCATCGGCACAAACATCTTGATCATGCCGGCCATAAACAACCCCAGCAGCAACCACGGTGCCGAGTCTAAAAACAGATCGAGAAAGTTGGCGCCCAGCGCCAGTAAGGTATTCATGCGCTTTCCTCTAGGGCATCTAAGATGGAGCAGTGTTCGGCACTTTCCGGCCCGCCACAGCAGGCTTTCGCCAACCCTTGCAGCGAATCCCGAAATTGAATCAATTCGTTGATTTTGGTTTGGATCACATCGGCCTTGGCTTCCACCATGCCTTTAACATCCTTGCAGGCCCACTGAGCGCGATTGTTATCGATGTTCAGCAGCTCTTGAATTTCGATCAGCGAGAACCCCACCGATTTCGCCCGCAAAATAAAGCGCAGCTGTTTGGCGTCGTCGTCACTGTAGAAGCGGTAACCGCTGTCGCTGCGACTGCTCGGCACCAGCAAGCCGTTTTTTTCGTAGTAACGCAGGGTGTCTGCATTAATCTGATATTGCTTGGCTAACTGCCCAATGCGGTACATAGCCCACTCCCTCTTCAAACCTGTGTTCAAGTATAAACCTTAGGGTTGGGTCTAAGGTCAACCGTCATTGCCGCAAAAATAAGAACGAACTGTTTTATAAATGATTTAACACTGAATTCGGTCACACTTTTGCGTAGAATACGCGCGCATCAACCTAGGGTAAGTCAGCACCACCCGAGGGTATTTCGCCAAACGCCACCCCCGCGGCCGTTGCCGAAGTATCTTCCTTGCCTCATCACAGACGTCAGTAAGAACGTCAGTATGAGCACCACCTTGCACAAGGACTCTGTACCCCTATGAACGCACCCCGTCCGATCCGCCGCGCCCTGTTAAGCGTGTCCGATAAAACCGGCATCGTTGAGTTTGCCCAAGCGCTGACCCAACGTGGCGTTGAGCTGCTGTCTACCGGTGGCACCGCCCGCCTGCTGGCTGAGGCTGGCCTGCCCGTCACCGAAGTGTCCGACTACACCGGCTTCCCAGAGATGATGGATGGCCGCGTAAAAACCCTGCACCCGAAAGTTCATGGCGGCATTCTTGGTCGCCGCGATCAAGACGACGCGATCATGGCGGAACACGGCATCAAGCCGATCGACATGGTGGTGGTTAACCTGTATCCCTTCGCTCAAACCGTGGCTAAGCCCGATTGCAGCCGCCAAGACGCCATCGAAAACATCGACATCGGCGGCCCAACCATGGTGCGCTCTGCCGCTAAGAACCACAAAGACGTGGCCATTGTGGTGAACGCCAACGACTACCAGCGCGTGATCGCCGAGATGGACGCCGACGCCGGCTCACTGAGCTACAACACCCGTTTCGACTTAGCCATCGCTGCCTTTGAACACACCGCCGGTTACGACGGCATGATCGCCAACTACTTCGGCACCATGGTGCCAAGCCACGGCGCCAACAAAGAAGGCGACGCAGAGTCCGTATTCCCACGCACGGTTAACTTGCAGTTCGCCAAGAAGCAGGACATGCGTTACGGCGAAAACAGCCACCAGCGCGCCGCCTTCTACGTAGAAGAAAACGTGCAGGAAGCCTCGGTAGCCACCGCCACTCAGCTGCAAGGTAAGGCGCTGTCTTACAACAACATCGCCGATACTGATGCGGCGCTCGAATGCGTGAAAGAGTTCGATGTGCCTGCCTGCGTCATCGTGAAGCACGCCAACCCTTGCGGCGTGGCCTTGGGCGACGACTTGCTGGAAGCCTACGATCGCGCTTTTAAAACCGATCCAACCTCCGCCTTTGGCGGCATCATCGCCTTTAACCGCGAACTGGATGCGGCCACCGCCAGCGCCATTGTTGAGCGTCAGTTTGTCGAGGTGATCATCGCCCCAAGCATCGCTGACGAAGCCAAAGCGATCGTCGCCGAGAAGAAAAACGTACGCCTGTTGGAATGCGGCCAGTGGCACAACAAAACCACCGAGTTCGACATCAAGCGCGTGAACGGCGGCCTGCTGGTGCAAGATCGCGACCAAGGCATGGTCAACCTCGACGACGTTAAAGTGGTGTCTAAGCGCCAACCAAGCGCCGAACAGCTGACCGATTTGATGTTCTGCTGGAAGGTGGCCAAGTACGTTAAGTCCAACGCCATCGTTTACGCCAAAGATGGCATGACCGTGGGCGTCGGCGCAGGCCAGATGAGCCGCGTCTACTCCGCCAAAATTGCCGGCATTAAAGCCGCCGATGAAGGCTTAACCGTACCGGGTTCGGTGATGGCATCCGACGCTTTCTTCCCGTTCCGCGACGGCATCGATGCTGCCGCCGCGGCGGGGATCAGCTGCGTGATCCAGCCCGGCGGTTCAATGCGCGATGAAGAGGTGATTGCCGCGGCAGACGAGCATGACATGGTGATGGTGTTCACCGGCATGCGCCACTTCAAGCATTAAGGGTGTCGCTTGCTGTGTGGCCGTATTGCGGCGTCATGGCTTGTCCTCGAGCGCCTCATTTGCACCAGCAAACTCGGCGCTCTGCGGAAGCCAATCCTAGCACTGCTAGCCACACAGCTATGCTCGAAGAGCGGATAGCGAAACAAGAAACCTAAACAATTTTTCGTAAGTCGGGACCTGTCCCGACTTCTGCTTTGTTAACAAGGAACGGAAACATGAACGTACTGGTTATTGGCAGCGGCGGTCGTGAGCACGCACTGGCATGGAAAGCGGCACAGAATCCGGCGGTAACCACCGTCTATGTAGCACCGGGTAACGCCGGTACCGCTACCGAGCCCAAGCTGCAAAACGTAGCGGTTAGCGGCAATGACGCACTGGTGGCCTTTGCCCAAGAGCATCAGATCGAGCTGACCATCGTTGGCCCCGAGCAGCCGCTGGTGGATGGCGTAGTAGACGCCTTTGTGGCGGCGGATCTCACCATCTTTGGCCCAACGGCCGCCGCGGCGCAGCTGGAAGGCTCAAAAGCCTTCACCAAAGATTTCTTGGCCCGTCATCACATCCCAACCGGCGCTTACCAAAACTTCACTGAAATTGACCCCGCTCTGGCCTATGTGCGCCAGATGGGCGCGCCGATTGTGGTTAAAGCCGATGGCCTGGCGGCGGGCAAAGGGGTGATCGTGGCGATGACTCTGGCCGAGGCCGAAGCCGCCATCAAAGACATGCTGGCAGGCAACGCCTTTGGCGATGCGGGCCATCGGGTGGTGATTGAAGAGTTCTTAGAGGGCGAGGAAGCCTCGTTTATTGTGATGGTGGATGGCGACAACATTGTGCCAATGGCCACCAGTCAGGATCACAAGCGGGTTGGCGACGGCGACACTGGCCCGAACACCGGTGGCATGGGCGCGTACTCCCCTGCCCCTGTCGTTACCCCCGCAATCCACAATCGCATCATGGCCGAGGTGATCCGCCCAACCGTTGATGGCATGAAGGCCGAAGGCCACCCGTATCAGGGCTTCCTCTACGCGGGCTTGATGATTGATGCCGACGGCACCCCCAAAGTGATCGAATACAACTGCCGCTTTGGCGATCCCGAAACCCAGCCAATCATGCTACGGATGCAATCGGATCTGGTTGAGTTGTGTTTGGCCGGCGCCAAAGGCGAACTGGCCGGCAAAGAAGCCAAGTTTGATCAACGCGCCGCCGTGGGTGTGGTGTTGGCGTCTGGCGGCTACCCAGCCAGCTACCGCAAAGGCTTTGCCATTGCTGGCCTGCGTAACGACTACCTTGACGGCGAGAAGGTGTTCCACGCCGGTACTGCCGAGCAGCAAGGTGAGATAGTTAACGTTGGTGGCCGCGTGTTATGTGCCACCGCCTTGGGTCACAGCGTAACGGAAGCGCAGCAACTCGCCTACCAGTTGGCGGATCAGATCAGTTGGGATGGCATGTTTACTCGTCGCGACATCGCCTACCGCGCGATTGCACGGGAACAGTAACCGTCGTCCCCTCCGCCCTTAGGGCAACAAAAAACGGGTCAGCATGCTGACCCGTTTTTTTATGGCTGACACCACCGTTTAAGCGGCTTTGGCCAGCAAGTTCGCTTTGGTGTTGTGATACACACCCAACATCAGCAGCTTCAGACCAACGATCACGCCTAATGCGGTGGTGGTGGCATCGCCCCACTGCCACAACGCCATGACTCCCAGCAGCAAGGTAACGGTGCCATTTAAGCGCAACCATTTGCCCTCTTCGTCACCTTCACTTTGCTTCATCAGGTTCCAGCCGCTGTAACAGAAGTACAAGCCGATGGCTAAGGTCATCACGCCAATGCCTGCCCCACCATTAACCAATAAGCTTCCGCCAGTGAACAGCAGCATAATGGCGCCAATGATTTTTAGCGCCCCTTCCGACGTCACCATAAAGTAGATGCCGCCACCAAGCAGCCCCAACGCGAACAACTTCTCAAGCACTTGGCTTGAGAAATCAGGCGATAACATTGAAATACCACCCACTACCAGCAGTGCGATCCCTGCCAGACGATCAAACGTATGATCACTACGACCAGACGAGTTTTTCATACCACTACTCCACCATCCACAGTGTAAAAAATTGCATCTTGCCACAGGGCAAATGCGGGCACAGTACCTCTGCTAGAGAAGTGTGTCCGAAGGCGCATGAACAATAGATCGGCAGTAAATTACTGATATTTAATCCGACCAGACTACGACACAGGCCAAGCCTGTACAGTTTATCGACAACCTTGGCGCCGCCATGCACTCCGCTTCCCTGTCTCTTTCGACCAGAATTTTTTGGCTCTAGTTCCCTTGGCCATTGTGACATTGTTGTCACACCGCAGAAGCTGGCTCCAAACCACTCTCGCCTTATCTAGTTTATACCACCCCGACCAATGCCGAAGGAATGCGACCTTAGCGTGCATGGTCACAATTTGGCCAATCACTTTAACTTAAATATCAATTAGTTTGATCTAACCCCTGCCCACTAAAACGTGGCTAAACGAGCCCAACTCATGCCCCGTCCAGCCACCTTAATTGTGCTTATGGCAACAGGGTCGCCAGTTGGCTATCCACATCGCCCATCAAGCGCAGCAGGTAGCCTGCGTCTTGATCCGACAAGGTTAATTGCCACGGTTCGTGGCTTTGGCTGCTGCCGATGGTGGTGGTGTGTGCCAGCAGATCGTGGCTGAAATTAAGCTGTTCAAAACAGGCGCTGTGTTGCCGCTTACCAGGACCAATATCAACAAACACAAAGCCGCTGGGATCCACCGAGACGTGGCTGATTGCTGAGTCTGTTTGCACTAGGTCAAACTGCCGTGTTTGCACTTTCATGTGATGCCCTCCTTTACCCTGACTTCCTTCCGCCTACTATTCTGGACCATCAAATCAGAACTGCGTGATGAGCCGGTGATCTTTTTGTGGCATCATTCGCGCCCGCTATAAACTTGCCCTTTAACCGTTATGATCTGCCCAATGGCAGAGTTGGAGTTCCCCGTGGCCTTAACCTTGCAATACACCTTTAACGGCGTCACCAAAACCGTCGGCTACGCCAACGACAAGCACCAAAGCATGTTCGAAGCCGCTGCCAAAGCAGAAGGTTTTGATATTCGTCAGTACCAAGATCTGGAACATCAGGTGCAGATGAGCACTCGCGACAAAAAATCCCATCGGGATTTTCGCGATAACTACTTTAAAAAGCTGGGCTTCAGCGAAGTGAAAGTGATCCGCGACGCCGACTGAGCTCAGTGGCGCTTCTTGCTGCGCTTACGCTTAGTGCCGCTGTTACGCTTAGCGTGCACGCTGGTGGAGGCTTTTTTCGGGATCAGCAGGTAGGCGATCACGGCGATGCCGATGATCAATTGCAGTGCGAACGAGAATGAAGAGGTGGTCATGGCCGCTCCTTACGCCTTGGTGGCAACCCCCTTAGCTTGCCACCGCTGTAACGGCCAATCCCCAATGCAGATCAAAGTTTTGCTGGCTTGTGCGGCAAAGTGTGCCGCCGTTGTGGCGGCGGCCTTGGCCACCACAACGGTCGGCTTGGCTTACGGCGTCTTGTGGTAGGTTTCGCCCGCGGTGATCGCCACGCTTAACGGCGGATCCCGCAGGATCGGGCAGTTCCAGAAGGTAGAACGCGCACAATAGAAGTTAACGCTGTAGTTAAAGTCGATGGCAATCGGCTGACTTAAAGGCTGCGTCAGCTCCAGATAGAGCTCGCGGCCGCCGCCGTAGGTTTGCTCGCCATTGGTGTGATCTTTGAAAAACAGGATCAACGAATCAAACGGCGGCTGCGGCTTACTGTGGTAAGCCGGCATGGTGATCTGCTGCCCCTGCCAATCAAAGTTCAGCAAGCCAATTCGATAGAAACGATTGGTTAACCCCTGCACCGTTTGAAACAGCACCGGAGTGGCCTCGGTCGGGGTAAATTGAGCCAGCACCTTGGCATCGCCGTTGTAAGGGAAGAACTGATAGCCTGCAAAAGACGCCAGCAACGGATGGCGCTTATCGCGAATAAAGGCGCGCATGCCGCCGTTATACAGATCCCCCACCGACACCAATAACCGCTCACTCAATTCAATCGATTGCCCAGCCTCCAGCTGATGGCTGCTGTGATGCCAAACGATGTCGGCACGCTCCCCCCTGTGGGTTAAGCCAAAATCTAAGCCTTCGCTGCGCTCGCGCCAGCGGATCTGCTCGGCGGTTGCGGTGCTCAATAACCACGCCGATTCACCCGTTTGCAGGTAAGTGGCATCGCGAATATTCAAAAAGGAACGGTTGGGATCCCGAGCGGCGTTGTCGTTGTCGCTGCGCCACTCCATCCACGCTTTATGATCTTGCTGCTGGGCTTCGGTTAACCCGCCAAAACAGCCGCTTAACAGCAAGGTGACGGACGCCATTAGCGCCACAGCCCCGATTTTCATGTGCACTCCTTGCATCATCTTTGGTTGCTGCAACCACCATAGCGTAATCCCTAGCACAGCAGCCAGCTCTTGCGGATTGTCGTTACGGGTTGCCGTTGCTGCGTCCGCCCGTTCTCAGCCAACCGGCGGCAATGGTGCCACACTCAATAGCGTGTCACGGTTGATCACTGCATTCCCAACGGCCATGAAGGAGCACACCATGAAAATGCCATTGATGATGATCGGACTCAGCTTACTGCTGGGTTGCGCCAGCCCCTCAGCGCAGGTGGATTATCAAGCCGGCACCGACTTTAGCCAGATCCGCGCTTTTACCTTGGCCAGCCCCAGCCCTGAGGCCGACTCTTTGATGGCGCAGCGGATCCGCACCGCCGCTAGCCAACACTTACAACATCGAGGCTGGCAACAGCAACCACACGAAAGCAGCGATGGCATCACCTTGTTTTACCAAGGTCACATAGCCACGCGCCCAGCAAAGTCGGGGCTGCAGATTGGCTTAGGGGCAGGCAGTTTTGGCAGCAGTGGCGGGATCAGCGGTGGGGTCACCATTCCCATTGGCGACGATGAACAGCAAGTGTTGTTGGTGCAGCTGGATATGGTGCAAAACGGCCAACTGCTGTGGCGGGGCCAAGATGAACTGCGCCTGCGCGCCAATCAAGATCCCAGCCAACGTAACGCGCAGATCTCAGCGGCGGTGCAGCAGCTGTTGGGGCAGTTTCCCCCAACCGCAAACAAGTGAGTTAACGGTTATAACCGCAACACGGTACCGTTAACGCTGTCGTATTCAAACGCGCTGTTGCTGTCGGAAATTAAGCTAAACCGGCACCGTTGGCTGCCGATGTAATCCGATTCGATCAAGGCTTGGTCTTTCGGTACGGCCGGTGGGCGAGTTTCCGAAGCCGACCAGATCCCAACGTCGCTATCGATAACCCCTTGCCACACCAGCAGGCAATCGTGCTGATTGCCAATGGATTTGGTGCCGCTGCCTTCCAGCGTGCCCACCGGATAACCTTGGGCGTTGTAATCCACCGAGTTCAGCTCCGCATCGTTGCCACAGGTTAGGTTTTCCACATCCGCGCCTTCGGCGCGCAAGCGCCAGCACAGGTGGGTTTGCTGCACGGCGCTGCGAAAGCTGCCGTAGGTGCCGGCAAACACCGCTTCTTCGGCATCTTGGGACAGGTTGATGAATTTGGGCAACGCCACCACCGCTAAGATCGCCAAAATAACGATCACCACCACCAACTCAATTAAGGTAAAACCGCGCGCCTTCATGGCTGGCTCCTTTGCCATTGCTGTACTCCGTTACGGCCGCTCTCGCCGTTTTCTCTGTTACTAAAGGTATAGTAAATGATGGGCTTAACGCACCTCGACCACACGGCTGGCTTTGCGATATCGGATCCGCCAACCTTGCCAGCTGGGCAGCTCCCACCGTTTCGGCTCGCCTTTGCGGCGGCCACTGGCGTACACCAAGGTAACCACTTTCCCCCGCGGCGCGTATTCCACGTTTAGGTTCAGATCCGGCAACGCCAACTGGTGGGGAAACCCTTGTGCCAGCTCCTCCCGTTGCCACTGGGGCACCCCTTCGAATTTCAGATCCGCCACCTCGATCAGCGCCAGATCGTCACGACTTTCCACCCCAAGTTGTTGCAGCTTTGCCGTTAACCACGCCGTCACGTCAATGGGCTCGCCCTGTGCTTCCCCCAGCCCCAGATACAGCGCCCAAGCGCGGGCATCATTGGCCAGCACCGAGCCCGCCGGCGCCAGCAGTTTGTCGGTAAGGATCTGCTCGACCATCAGCTCGAACCCCAACTCTCCGGCGGGGCGACGCCAGTCGGTGCCGATCACCCGCCCCGCATAAAGCCGTTCGTGCAGACGTTGCCCCTGCTCATCCGCTCGGCGTGGGCTTAATTGCTCTTGGCCAAGATCGGCTTGGCATAAGCGCGCCAAGCCAATTGGCATCATGCAGGTGGCTAGGATCAAGGTTTGCCGCACCCCACGGCCGGGCAGCGCAAACTGGTCTAGCACCAACGCCGCTTCAGCGTCGTCACTAAAGCGGCTTTCGCGGCTCGGCTGCACCTCGATGCTGCCGTTGCCCAGCGCTTCGCGCCGTTTGGCTCGGCGCACAAACGCCAGCTCGGGCATCGCCGCCAGCATCGCTTGCAGCCAAGGTTCTCGATCCAAGTAAGAGGCGGCTTGCAACTGCGGTAACGCCAACGCCGCCCGTATTTGGTTGGCCATCTGCCGTGCTTCGGCGCGGGCATGGGCGTCCACATTCAATGCTGGCGGTGGCGTTTGGCGCAGCAGCTGCACCAAGGTCACCCCATCACACGGCAGCGGTTGCCACTGTTGCAGCGCTTGCCATCCGACGTCGGATGTTGGCGCCTGCCATAAGCGTTGGCCAATCGACAACGCCGCGGCAAGATCCACCATCGCCTCTTGGCAACCGCGATCGGGCATGGCGCTGATCAGGTGAGCAAACTGCGTATCAATCGGCAGCGGGAACAGCGCTTGGCCGTGGGGCGTAATAGCGCCGTTGTCGTCAATCGCCCCCATCTGCTGCAACCGCTGCTGTGCGAGGTGCAGCGATTTGGCGGGCAGCGGATCAACAAAGGGCAACTGCGCCAACACGGCGCCAGCACTGGCCGCGGCCAGCATCGGTTCCACCAGTTCTTCCCGTTGCAGCTCCGGTGGCGTTAACGCTTCCAGCGGCGCATGTTGCCCCCATAAGCGGATGCAGCGCCCGGGGGCAACTCGCCCTGCCCGCCCAGCCCGTTGCGCCGCCGAGGCGGCCGAGATCCGCGTTAACCCCAGCACGGTGCGGCCATTGCGCTGGCTGGTGCGGCGTTCCAAGCCCGTATCAATCACCAAGGTGACGCCAGGAATGGTTAACGAGGTTTCCGCCACATTGGTGGCCAAGACAATGCGCCGCTGGGGTTGCGCTTGCAGGGCCAACTGTTGCTCGGCTTTGCTGACGCTGGCGTGCAACGGCAGCACCAGTAACTCTGGCCACTGGGCGGCTAAGCTGGCTTGGGCTTGGCTGATCTCTTTGCGACCGGGCAGAAACACCAAGATGTCGCCCCTGTCGCTGTGGTTGGCTAAGGCGGTCTCGAGGCAACGTTTGAGTCGACTGAGCAGCTGCTGATCGTTGGGCAGGGCGTAGCTGTCGCTGCTGTGGTAACTGATGCTGACCGCAAACGTGCGGCCATCCGCCTGCAGCCGTTGGGCCGCTAAAAATTGCGCTAAGCGTTCGCCATCTACGGTGGCGGAAGTGAGCACCAATCGATGCTCGTTGCCGCGCTTTAACAGCGCCAGCAGCAGATCGGTATCCCAGCGGCGCTCGTGAAATTCATCAATGATGATGGTGCGAAAGCCCGCCAGCTTATCTTCGCTGTACCAACGCAAGGCCACCCCTGGGGTAACAAAGGCCACTTGGCTGGCGTCGGTAACGCTGTTATCAAAACGAATGGCGTAGCCGATGTCGTCGCGCCCCTGCCCCACAAACTGCGCCAAGGCGGTGCAGGCGATCCGGCGCGGCTCCACCACCAGCACCCGCCCTTGTTCGGCTGCCCACAGCGGCAAGCGGGTGGATTTACCCGATCCGGTTGGCGCCTCTACCACCAAATGGTGCTGGCTAAGTGCTGATAAGAATTCAGTTTTTAATGGATCGATGGGCAGAGCAACAGACATAACAACGGCAACCAAATGAACAATAACGCCATTGTGGCAGAGTCGGCGCCAATGCCAAATTCTGCGGCCTATGGCGCTGTTTTTTGCAGCAGCGATGGCTGTGTTTTAGCCACGGATCTGTTACGATTCGGTTTCATTTGCTGACAGCCAGATCCTATTATGCCAACGCCTTTGCTCAATCTTGCCCACAACAGCTACCACAAGCTGGTGCCTGATGAGTACTGCGTGCTGCCTGGGCAAACCGGCCGCGATCACAGCAACGTAAAATCCGCCAACGCCGACGTTACCCCGCCGAATAAGCCCAATCCTGATCTTAAACAGGAAGCGGTTAACGGCGTGGCCAGCTACCTTGGACGCAAATTGCTCGCGGTGGTATAAAAGCCGCCTCGCTTATTCAGCCTGTCGGTTATCGATGCACCTGTCCTACTCTTCTTGGCCTACTGCGGCCACTGCGCCTATCCACTTTGTGGTGGTGATGGCACGCCATCAACAGCAATGGTTATTGTGCCGCCACCAACAGCGCGACACATGGGACATTCCCGGTGGCAAAATCGAAGCCGATGAAACCCCACTGCAAGCCGCCGCCCGCGAGCTGCAAGAGGAAACCGGCGCCCGTCAATTCCGCCTGGATCCCATCGAGCTCTACCATGTAGATCAACACGGCCAGCGCCAATCCGGCTTGTTGTGCATCGCTGAAGTCAGCGAGCTGGGGCCACTGCCCGCCCACAGCGAAATGGCCGCAGTGAAACACGTAAGTCACGCCCCCGCCGCCCGCCACTTTGCCCACCCCAGCATCCAACCTCAGCTGTTTGCCCAGGTGTGCCAATGGGTCGAACTGCAACAGCAACTGAGCCGCTATCAGCATGTGATTTGGGATTGGAATGGCACCTTGGTGGATGACGCGCCGTTGGCCGTAACGCTGGTAAACCAGATGCTGCAACAGCGGCAATTGCCGTTAACGGATCTGAACCAATATCGTGATCAGTTTTGCCATCCGGTCGTGGCGTACTATCAGCACCTTGGCTTTGCCGTTGATGACGCCGGCTTTGATTGGATCTGCAGCCAATTTGGCCAAGGCTACCAAGCCCGCCGCCATCAGTTGCACCTGCATCCGGGCTGTGGCTTTTTGCTTACCCAACTGAAACGTCAGGCTACCCAGTCGATTTTATCGGCCAGCGCCCAGCACAGCTTGGAGCAATGCTTAGAGCATCACGGCATTGCCCATCACTTCGACCACGTCTACGGCTTAGACAATCACCATGCCCACAGCAAACTGGCTCGGGGCCAAGCGCTGTTGCAGCACAGTACCGTGGCCGCCAGCAACACCATCTTAATTGGCGATACCGATCACGATCTTGAGGTTGCCACCGCACTGGGGATCGATTGTTTGCTGGTGGCGGCCGGTCATCAATCGCTCAGCAAGCTCCGCGCCCTGCACCATCAAGTGCTGCCCAGCTGGCAGCTCAACTCGGTGTCGTTGGCGAAAGAGCAACCAGGGGGTGCTCTGTGATCTTGCTCAAACTCTATTCAGCTCATTCTACGGCCAATGAACCATTGACGTTATAGTGGCGATCTTATAGGGCTGAACGTTCTTCAGCCCGTTATGCCGAGTTGAGATCACGATCAAATTGAACAGCCCGATTGCTCTACGCCATGTCAGTTTCCTGTGCGCGCTGTGGTTTAGCACCTGCGCCAGCGCGGGGGATCTGCACCTGTATAACTGGCCGCATTTTATGGCGCCACAGGTGATTGAGCAGTATCAGCAATTCAGCAACCAACATGTGCAGCAAAGCTACTTTACCGAAGAAGAGTTTCGGGATCGGGTGATCAGCAGTGGCCGCGCTCGTGGCCACGATTTAGTGATGGTGGCCGACGCCTCCATCCACATCTTGGCCGAGCAGGGGTTCTTGCAAGAGTTAACCGAACTGCGGGCGGAATTGGCGCCAATGCTACACCCCCATACCATGGCGGCCTGTGGCGACTATGGCCTGCCTTATGCGTGGGGCACCATCGGGATCCTCTATCGCGGTAACCGCAACAGCATCAGCCAATGGCAACAGCTGTTTACGCCACCGCCACAGCACCAAGGCAGCATCGTGATGTACGCCGATCCGATTGATGCGGTGTCGTTGGCGCTGTTGGCGCTGAATTACCCGCCCTACAGCAGCGACGTAAGCCAGCTGAAACAAGCGCACCTGTTGCTGCAACAACAGCAACGGTTTGTGCAGGATTACGGGGTCGGCCTGAGCTACGCCGTTGAGTATGGCGCCAACAGCGGCATGACCATGGCGGTCGGCTACTCTGGCGAGGCGCACATGCTGCGAAAAACCTTACAACAGCCCGATTGGCAGTACGTGGTGCCAGAACAAGGCACCACCTTGTGGACCGAATGCTTAGCCATTCCCCGCGGCGCCAAACACGCCGCCAACGCCCGCCAATTTTTGCGCTTTATTCATCAGCCGAAGGTGGCGGCGGACAACGCCGAAACCATGTGGTTTGCCACCCCCAATCAAGCCGCATTGCCACTGGCCAGCCACGCCTACCGCACCGATCCCGAGCTGTTCCCACCGCAGCATGTCTTGGCCAAGAGCCATCACTTTCGGTTACTGCCAGCAGATGTCTTGCGCCTGCGTAACCGCATCGTTTACAGCTTGAGGTGATCCATGCGTTTAGTGCATCGTTTGAACTACATCTTGCTGCCGGTGATCGCCGCGGTCTTTTTGATTGCTGGCCTGTTGGTGTATTACGCCTTTGTCCAACAAGCCAAATTGTCTTTGGGCGAAAAATGGCAGCGCCAACTGAGCTACACCCAGCAAGAGATCCAGTTGGAGCAAAAGGGCATCCGCAGCCGCTTGGTTGAGGAGTTGAAAAGCAGCACCGCGGTCGATTTTATGCTGGCACCACAGTCGGCTTATCGCATCTACACCATTGAACAGCAGATCTTTAACTTCATCGCCATCAATAAACAAAATGGCTTTGGGGTGCAGGCGTTTCAGTTGATCGGCCCCGACGGCAAAATTTGGCTTTCGGCGGATCAGCAATCGCCTTTTGGCCCCCGCCAGCTGTTGCCGCTGCCGGACAACATCAGCCAGCAAGCACTGCAATCGATTAAGGAGAAACGCACACTGGTGCCGATCGAAGCGATCAGCGCCGATGGCCGCGGTAACGCCCAGTACGCCTTGGCACAGCAGTTTAATCCGTCGTTGCCGCAGGAGATCGGCAACCCGCAATTCAACGACAACTTCTTAATTTTGCAGCGGGCAACCCTCGCCAGCTTCAACAAGTTGAAACGCACAATTCAGCAGCAGCTGGGGGAACATGCCCAGTTGCAGTTGCTGCCCGCCGATCCCTTATTACGCACTGGGATCGCCAGCGAGCAACAGATGGAACAGCTGCAGTTGGTGCTGAGCCACCGCCTCTATCAGTTGCGACTGAGCATCGATTACGAAGTATTAGAGGCGGAATTGGCGCAGATCCAAACCAACATCACTCGGCTGCTGTTGGTGATGATCCTGCTGTGCTTCTTTGTCCAGCGCTGGCTTATCCATTCGCAGATCGTTAACCCCATCAACGAACTGGCCGAACGCCTTAATCACTCCCGCATTAACGGCGGAGTGCAACTGGCGCCGATGAACAACGACGACGAAGTGTCGCACCTGAACAATGCCTACCTTGGCCTGATGGAGCAGATGCAGCAGCTGGCCACCTTTGATCCCCTGACCGGCCTAGCCAATCGCCGCAGCTTCCAAGAGTGGTTATCGCGGGTGTTGCCACGGTTGCAGCACCAGCCCGAGCAACGCTTGGCGCTGCTGTACATCGATTTAGACAACTTTAAACGGGTTAACGATCAGCACGGCCATACCATTGGCGATCGGCTGCTGCAGCGTTTTTCACAGCAGCTGCAGCAAGTGGTGCGCGCCAGCGATACGGTTACGCCACTGGGGCATAACGATCGCAGCTTGGCTCGGCTGGCCGGTGATGAGTTTGCGGTGCTGCTCACCGACATCAGCAACCCCACCGATGTGTCGATTGTGGCAGAGCGGATCAATCGCCTCTTTAACAACGGCTTTAAGGTCGATCGCACCCGCCATAATGTGCAGGCCAGCATTGGCATCGCCATCTATCCCGACGATGGCCTTGATGCCCACACCTTAATCGCCCACGCCGATGCGGCGATGTATCAGGCCAAATCCCAAGGGAAAAACAGCTACCAGTTTTTCTCAAGTGATATTGAAGCCAGCCTGCAGCAAAAACAGCTGATAGAAACCACCTTGGCCAAAGCGCTGCAACGCAACGCGTTTGAGCTGGTGTATATGCCGATTTGCGACGCCAACAGCCTGCAGATCTTAGGGGTTGAAGCGCTGCTGCGCTGTCCGCAGTTAACCTCGCAAGGGATTGGCCCGGATCAATTTATTCCGGTGGCCGAATCCACCGGCTTGATCCACCAAATTGATTTGTGGGTGCTCGAGCATTCGATGCAACACCTGTTGCAGCTGCAGCTGATGCAACAATTTAACGGTTTTATTGCCATCAACATCTCTGCGGTCGAACTGCATAACCATCAGTTTCCAGAACATCTGGCGCTGCTGCTGCGGCGCTATCAGCTGGATCCCGCCAAGATTGAGTTGGAGATCACCGAAACCAGCTTGGTGGCGGACGACGCCGATTGCCACGCCATTTTGGCGCGGTTAAAGCAGCTTGGGGTAAGACTGGCGCTGGATGACTTTGGCACCGGCTACACCGCCTTTAATCAGCTGGCCAGCTATCCGGTTGATGTGCTTAAAATTGACCGCACCTTTGTGAATAAGCTGGCGGGCCAGAAAACCGACGAACAATCGATGTTGGACATCATTTTATCGCTGGCACGGCTGTACCAACTGTCGGTGGTGGCCGAAGGGGTCGAAACCGAGGAGCAGCTGCACTACCTGCAACAATGTGGCTGCGACAAAGTGCAGGGCTACTACCTTGGCAAACCAATGCCCTTGGCGCAGTTGCAGCACACCTTGCTGCAAGGGTTTGACTGCCGCCCCGCCGAATTGCCGTTATCTTGATGCAAACAAGCCCAGCAATGCTGGGCTTGTTGTCGACGGTAAGGTGGCAGCGATCAGCGCCGTGGCAACCACAACGAGATCAAAGCGGTTGCCCCAAGAAACAGCACCGAGATCCACAAGCAGGCCGCCAGCCCCGCCCACTGGAACACCAGCCCCGACAACACCGTGCCGATAAGCCGCCCCATCGCATTGGCCATGTAATAAAAGCCCACGTTCAGCGACACCCCATCGGCACCGGCGTAATGCACAATCAAGAAGGAGTGCACGCTGGAGTTGATGGCAAAGGCAGCACCAAACAGCAGCAAGCCGATCACAATGGTGGCTTGAGGTTGCCACTGCAATTGCACCGCCGCAGCCACGGCCACCGTTACCAGCAACAACAGCAGCGCCCACAACAGCGCCGCGCGGCCATCGGGGCTGTGTTGTTGGCCGGTGATCTTCGGCGCCAGCCCTTGCACCACGCCGTAGCCGATAACCCACAACGCTAAAAAGCCGCCAATCGCCAGATGCGACCAACCAAAGGTGCTGCCCAGATAGACCGGCAACGCCACCACAAACCACACATCGCGGGCACCAAACAGAAACAGCCGCGCCGCGGCGAGAATGTTAACGCTGCGAGATTGCGAGAAGATCTGCTGAAACTTCGGCTTGGTTTTGGCTTTGCCGATGTCACGCCCAAGCCAGCGCAGGCTCAGCAACAAGACCAGCAGCAACAGCGAGGCCATCAACAGCATCGCCCCCTGAAACCCCACCGTAACCAACAGCAGCCCGCCCAAGAAAAAACCCACCCCTTTAAGGGCGTTTTTCGAGCCGGTCAGCAGCGCCACCCAGCGATACAACGCGCCGCTTTGTTCTGCTGGCACCAGCGTTTTAATCGCACTTTTGGCGCTCATCTTATTCAGATCTTTGGCGATGCCCGACAGCGCCTGCGCCGCCATCACGTAAGGCACACTTAGCATCGAAGACGGCACCGCCAGCATCAGCAGCGCCAACACCTGCAGCCCTAAGCCCACGTTCATGGTGCGATTCAGCCCCAGCCGTGCCCCCAGATAGCCGCCAACCAAGTTGGTGATCACCCCAAAGATCTCATAAAACAGAAACAGCATGGCGATCGCCAACGGGGAGTAACCCAATTGGTGAAAGTGCAACACCACCAACATCCGCAACGCGCCGTCGGTTAAGGTGAAGTTCCAGTAGTTGAAGGTCACCAACAGGTACTGTTTGACCTCGCGACTGAGGCCAGCAACGGTTTGAATCATGGTTCTCTCAATATCAATAAACGGTCAGCGTCAGCACGCGCAGCGGTTTGAGATGCGCAGTTAGGATTGGCTGCCACAGAAGTGGGCGTTGGCTAGTGCCAATGACCGCTTCAAGGACAAACCATGACGCCGCAATGCGCTCAATGGGCAAGCGATCCCTCAAAACAAGCGCAGCCCATTGGGATGCAGTGCCAGGATTGGTTCCCACAGAAGTGGGCGTTGGCGAGTGCCAATAACCGCTTCGAGGGCAAACCATGACGCCGCAATGCGCCCAATGGGCAAGCGATCCGCACAAGTAACGAGCGCGCTCAAACAGCAAGCATTAAAGCCCTTGCTGACAGACGTACTTGGCGAGCTCCATGGTACGGTTTACATAACCCCACTCATTGTCATACCACAGGTACATCTTCAACTGGGTGTCGTTCACCACCATGGTTGACGGCCCATCAACGATGCAGCTGCGGGGATCGGTGCGGTAGTCCACCGACACCAGCGGCCGCGTTTCAAAGCCCAGCACCCCTTTCAGTTCGCCGTTGGCGGCGTCGCTTAGCAGCGCATTCACTTCCGCCACGGTGGTGGCACGCTCCAGCTCAAACACGCAATCGGTGAGGCTGGCGTTGCACAGCGGTACCCGCACCGCGTGGCCATTTAAGCGCCCTTTCAGTTCAGGGAAGATGTGGGTAATGGCGGTGGCCGATCCGGTGGTGGTGGGGATCAAGCTCTCGCCGCAGGCGCGGGCCCGGCGCAGATCTTTATGGGGCGCGTCCAAAATGGTTTGGGTGTTGGTGATCGAGTGAATGGTGGTCATCGAACCATGCTTAATGCCCAACTGTTCATGGATCACCTTCACCGCCGGCGCCAAGCAGTTGGTGGTACAGGATGCCGCGGTCACGATGTCATGCTGCTCTTTGTCGTACCAGTGGTGGTTAACCCCATACACCGCATCCAGCACCCCTTCTTGCTTCACCGGCGCGGTCACAATCACCTTCTTAACGCCCTGATCCAGATAGGCTTGCAGCGCCTCTTTGCGCTTAAACTTGCCCGAGGCTTCAATCACAATGTCGCAGCCAGACCAATCGGTTTGCTCCAAGCTGCTGTTGCTGCTGACGGCGATGCTGTGGCCGTTAATAACAATGGCGTTGCCTTCAGCGTGGGCGTCGTGCTGCCAGCGGCCATGCACGGTATCAAATACCAGCAGGTGCGCGGCCGATTCGGCGTTGCCCGCCGGATCGTTGATCTGCACAAATTCAAACTCTGGCCAGTCCCACGCCGCGCGCAGTGCCAACCGTCCCATGCGGCCAAAGCCGTTAATGCCTACCTTAATGGTCATGTGTCGCTTTCCTTATTGAGTAACGGGTTGGGCAAACCAGTGCCGAGTGCGATTGGCAAAGGCCACCAAACTCAACATCACCGGAACTTCAACCAATACGCCCACCACCGTGGCCAAGGCCGCGCCGGAGTGCAATCCAAACAACGCGATGGCCACCGCCACCGCCAATTCAAAGAAATTTGAGGTGCCAATCATGCTCGCTGGGGCGGCCACCCGATGGGGCAAGCCCATGCGTTTGGCGGCCAAGTAAGTCAGCGCAAAGATGCCGTAACTTTGCAGCAGCAACGGTATGGCAATCAACACCATCACCTGAGGTTGCGCCAACAACGTTGGCGCTTGAAAGGCAAACAGCAGCGCCACTGTACTGAGCAACGCCAACATCGACAACGGCTTTAACCGTGCAATGGCGCCATCCAAGGCCGCGGCACTGCGCGCCAGCAGCCAGCGACGCAGCAACACCCCTGCCACCAGCGGCAGCACCACATACAGCACGGTCGCGAGGATCAACGTTGACCACGGCACCAAGATGTCGGACACCCCCAGCAATAACGCCGCAATGGGCGCAAACGCCAGCATCATGATCAGATCGTTGATCGACACCTGCACCAAGGTGTAGGCCGGATCGCCCTTCGTCAGTTGACTCCAAACAAACACCATCGCGGTGCAAGGCGCCACCCCCAACAAAATCATCCCAGCGATGTACTGCTGTGCGTCTGCCGGATCAACCCAATCGGCAA
Organism: uncultured Ferrimonas sp.; assembly: GCF_947489035.1. Taxonomy (GTDB): domain Bacteria; phylum Pseudomonadota; class Gammaproteobacteria; order Enterobacterales; family Shewanellaceae; genus Ferrimonas. Next base: position 50,241 of record NZ_CANLCI010000025.1, read on the forward strand.
AGAACCCCTCGAAGAACAGCCAAGCTAACGCCGCCATGGTAAAGGGTTTAATCAACCAGTTAACGGTTACCGTTAGCAACAACCCTTGCGGCTGCCGCCGCACCTGCTGCAGCGAACCGAAATCGATCTGCATCATCATTGGCAAAATCATTAACCAGATCAGCAGCGCCACCGGCAGGTTGATCTGCGCCAGTTGCCACTGTGCCAACTGTGCTACTGCTGCTGGCATCACGCTGCCCAATGCCACCCCAACCGCAATGGCAAGCGCCACCCACAGCGACAAATAACGTTCAAACAGCCCCATGAAATACTCTCTTATCTGCTGGCTTGGGCCGCTATCCAAGGAGTGGGATTCGCCCAGCGCCACCGCAGCCACAATACAGCTATATATGGAAATTAATATATATCACGAATCATATATTCGATTTTCCATATGTTCAATGACAATTTGATGATCATCACCGCGCTAACCCAGCCACTTGTTATCGGACAATAAGCGCCAACCGCAGCTGCGCTGGTGGCAAATTGTGCAATGCACAATGATTACATACACTCGTCAACGCGCTGTCATTAACGGCGACTACCCTGAGCGGGAACACTGGGAATCAATTTGCCCCGAAAGCGGTTGAGAAAACCGAGTTGGAGTCTACGCGCACCACTGCGGCGTAAGTACTGGGCGGAACTTTATAAGGGACGCAAGATGGACAATGGATCGTACCAAAAGCTGCTCGACAGTCTGTTGCAGTGCAACCAACATTTTATGGATCTGGCCCAAGGGCAGGGTCAACTCGCCAGCCAAGCGGTGCTGCAGCAAAGCGTGCAAGACATCAATCAAGCGATTGAAAAAACCAGCGCACAGCCACAAGCCATGGTGGAGCAACAGCTGCAGTGGTGGCAATCGCAGCTGCAGTTATTTCAAAACACCATGCTCCGCCACGGCGGCCAACCGGTTGAACCGCTGGTGCAGCCCCAGCGCGGCGATAAACGCTTTGGTGACGAACGCTGGAGCGAGCTACCGTGGTTTGATTACATCAAGCAATCCTACCTGCTTACCGCCCAGCAGATGCAGCAAAGCATTGATGCCATCGACGATCTGGACGAAGCCAGCCGCCAGCGGCTGCAATTTTTTACCCGCCAAGCGGTTAACGCCATGGCCCCCAGTAACTTCTTAGGCTCGAACCCAGAACTGCTGCAGTTAACGCTGGAATCCGGCGGCGACAACCTGCGTAAAGGGATGGAGCAACTGAGCCAAGATCTGCTGAAAAGCGCTGGCGCATTGAACGTCAGCATGACCGACAGCGACGCCTACCAATTGGGCCGCGATTTGGCGGTGAGCCCCGGCAAGGTGGTGCATCAAACCGAGCTGTATCAACTGCTGCAATACAGCCCCAGCACCGAACAAGTGGCCAAGCGGCCGCTGCTGATCGTGCCGCCGTTCGTCAACAAGTACTACATCTTGGATCTGCAGCAGCGCAATTCGATGGTGAAATACTTGGTCGATCAGGGCCACACGGTGATGATGATCTCGTGGCTGAACCCCGACGAACGCCATCAAGCACTCGATTTCGATGACTACGTGGTGGATGGGGTGCTGAGCGCCACCGAAACCATCGAAAAACTGACCGGCGAAACCGAGATCAACGCCGTCGGCTACTGCATCGGTGGCACCGCGTTAGCCTGTGCCATGGCCTATGCCAGCGCCAAGCGGATGAAGCAGCGGATCAAATCGGCGACCTTCTTCACCACCATCTTAGATTTCAGCCAACCCGGTGAACTGGGCGCCTTCATCAACGACACCGTGGTGAGCGCGCTGGAGCAGCAAAATCTGGAGCAGGGGATCATGGATGGCCGTCAATTGGCGGTGGCGTTCTCGCTACTGAAAGAGAACAACCTCTATTGGAACTACTACATCGATGGCTACCTCAAGGGCAAAAGCCCAGTGGCGTTCGATATCCTCCACTGGAATTGCGACAACACCAACGTCAGCGGCAAGAACCACAACACCATGTTGCGCCGCTTCTACCTGAACAATGAACTGATGCAAGCCGATGCCTTTACCGTGCGTGGGGTTGGCATCGATCTGAGCCGAATTAAAGTGCCCACCCTGTTTGTCTCCACCGTCGAGGATCACATCGCGCTGTGGCAAGGCACCTACAGCGGCATGCAGCAGCTTGGCGGCGACAAAACCTTTATCTTGGGCGAATCCGGCCACGTAGCGGGCATCGTGAACCCGCCAGGGGGCAAGTACAACCACTACCTTGGCGCGGGCAGCAACGAGCTGGATGCCGAGCAGTGGCTGGCGCAAACCCAGCAGCAAGCGGGTTCGTGGTGGCCCAGTTGGATGGGCTGGCTGGCGGAACGGAATGTGCTGGATCCGGTGGCGGCACGCACCTTGGACGACAGCCTCGATAACGCCCCAGGCAGCTACGTAATGAAGCGCTTAGCCAGCACCATGGACAACGTGGCATGAGCCTATACGTTGGCCAAACGGCCCAGCTGAGCAAGGTGTTTGCAAGCGCCGAGGTGGCCGCCTTTGCCGAGCTGTCCGAGGATCGCAATCCGGTGCATCTGGATGCTGGCTACGCCGCCCAAACCCCATTTAAGCGCCCCATCGTGCACGGCATGCTGCTGTCGAGCTTGATCTCGGCGCTGTTGGGGCAGCACCTGCCCGGCGACGGCACCATCTATTTGGGGCAAACGCTGAAGTTTGTGCGGCCGGTGTACGTGGGCGATGGGGTAACCGCCCGCGTGACCGTTAGCGACATTCGCAGCGACAAACCCATCGTCACCCTGACCACCGAAGTGTTGAATAAAGAGGGTCTGCCCTGCGTGCAGGGGGAAGCGGTGGTGCGCTACGGCTAACGCCAATGGCTGCTGGCGAGCGCGAGTGGCCGGAATCGCACCAACAAAACGGGAGCCTTGCGGCTCCCGTTTCTCTGCTCATTTCTGGGCGCGGTTACGCGTTCGCGCGCTTTGGCTTGCCGCCTTTGCTGGGTTTGCCATTTGGCTTACCACTGAAGTTGGCTTTGCCAGCTTGGTTGCTGCCCTTGTTTGCGCCTTTGTTCGCACCGCCATTCGCGCCTTGGCCAGCGGGCTTGGCACCGGGACGAATTGGCTTCGCCGGCTTGCCGTTCCAGCCGCCTTTGCCGCTGGGTTTGCCCTGCTCCGAGCCCTGACCGCCGCTCCCGTTTGGCTTACCGCCGCGCTTGGGCTTATCAAACTGCTTTAAGCCGGTGTGGCGGCTCAGGGCCGGTTTACCGCGGCCACCCGCTTTGGCACCATGACGCCCCATGCCCTGCCCTTCGGCTGGCACTAGGCAATTGGGGCCGTTGCCAATCAGCTTGGCCAAACCGGCTTTTTTCAAGCCTTCGCGCACCAACGGCCAGCCTTCTGGATCGTGGTAACGCAAAATCGCTTTATGGATGCGACGTTCGCGCCCGCCTTTGGCCACCGCCACTTTGTCTTGCACCGATTTTTTGGTCAGCTTATGCAGCGAATCCAGCTCGGTGTGCCAGATGGTGGTGGCGTTCGCCAGCGGCGATGGGTAGAAGTTCTGCACCTGATCCAGCTTAAAGTCATTCTCTTTCAGCCACAGCGCCAAGTTGGTCATGTCTTTAATGGTGGTGCCTGGGTGCGCCGAGATAAAGTACGGGATCAAGTACTGCTTTTTGCCCGCCTCTTTCGAGTACTTATCAAACAGCTTCTTAAATTCGTAGTAGCTGCCCATGCCCGGCTTGAACATCTTCGACAACGGCCCCTCTTCGGTGTGCTCAGGGGCGATCTTGAGGTAACCGCCCACGTGGTGGCTGGCCAGCTCTTTAACGTAGCGCGGATCCTGCACCGCCAGATCGTAACGCACCCCAGAGGCGATCAAGATTTTCTTGATCCCCGGCACCGCTCGCGCCTTACGGTACAGATCGATGGTGGGGGTGTGATCGGTGTCCATGTGGCCACAGATGTCGGGGTAGATGCAGCTGTAACGGCGGCAGGTCGCTTCCGCCTTCGGGCTTTTACAGCGCAGGTGATACATGTTGGCGGTGGGCCCGCCCAGATCCGAGATAACGCCGGTGAAACCCGGCACCTTATCTTTGATCTCTTCAATTTCGTTGATGATCGAATCGTGCGAGCGACTTTGAATGATCCGCCCTTCGTGTTCGGTAATCGAACAGAAGGTACAGCCGCCGTAACAGCCGCGCATGATGTTGATCGAGGTTTTGATCATGTCATAGGCGGGGATCTTTTTGCCGTCGTATTTCGGGTGGGGTACCCGTGCATACGACAACCCAAACACCCAATCCATCTCGTCGGTTTCCAGCGGGATGGCTGGCGGGGTTAACCACACAAAACGATCGCCGTGGCGCTGCATCAAGGCGCGAGCACAGCCGGGATTGGTTTCTTGGTGGAACACCCGCGAACTGTGGGCGTACAGGATCTTGTCGGCGCGCACCTGATCGTAGGCCGGCAGCAAGATGTACTGTTTGTCCCACGGCTTCGGCTTTGGCGGCTGCACCTGCACCGTTTGCACCACCGGATCATTATCAAACTTACTGCCGAGCTCACAGCCCATGTCATCGGCGCCGTAAGGGTTGGGGATCGGATCAATCTTGCCCGGGGTATCTAAGGTGGTGGAGTCTAAGCCACTCCACTCCGGCAGCGCTTCTTTGGTTAAGAAGCCGGTGCCGCGAATATCACGGATCTCTTTCACGATTTCACCGGCAGCAACGCGGTGCGCCAGCTCGATGATCGGCCGTTCGGCGTTGCCGTAGATCAACAGATCCGCTTTGGCATCAAACAAAATGGAGCGACGTACCTTATCCTGCCAGTAATCGTAATGGGCGATGCGGCGCAAACTGGCTTCAATCGAACCAATCACCACCGGCACCCCTTTAAAGGCTTCTTTACAGCGCTGGCTGTACACCATCACCGCCCGATCAGGACGTTTGCCGTGCACGTTATCCGGCGTGTAGGCGTCATCGTGACGTAAGCGACGATCCGCAGTGTAGTGGTTGATCATCGAATCCATGTTGCCGGCACCCACGGCAAAAAACAGGTTGGGTTTGCCCAACGTCATGAAGTCGTCTTTGCTGTGCCAATCCGGCTGATCGATGATGCCAACACGGAAGCCTTGGGCTTCCAACATGCGCCCAACAATGCCCATGCCGAACGAGGGATGGTCCACGTAAGCATCGCCCGTAACCAAAATGATGTCGCAACTGTCCCACCCCAGTTTGTGCATCTCTTTGCGGCTGGTTGGCAAAAATTTGGCCGGCTGTTCATCCCGATATTTGGGGTAACTGAACAGCTTATTGTCTGGGGTTTGGATCATCGGTTTTCCTCAAGCGCGGTTCGCTCGCAGCGGGGGCTGGGGCGAATGGACGCGGGATTGTAGCAAAGCCGTGGCGAGGGTGCGACGGTTAACTTTTAACCATAACCATAGCAAGGTTAAGCCACGGCCTGCGCCGGATCCGCCTATTGCGCGGTTCGCTGCCCTGACCACAATTCTGTTGAGGCGCATTTCGCTTGTACTTACAATTGATTAACGCTTTTCTAAATGGAATTTCGATGCGATCAGTTCAAGCTACAACGCCGCCGTCTAAGCTGGGCTCTACCGCCCTCGTGGTGGAAGGGGGCGCTTTGCGGGCGGTGTTCTCTTGCGGGATCTTAGACGGCTTCTTGCAAGCCAACTTTCACCCGTTTGATTCCCTCTGGGGCGTTTCTGCTGGCGCCACCAATGTCGCGGCCTATCAGGCGCGGATGCCCGGCCGGAACCTGAAAATCTACACCGACATCGCCCAACGGCCGCAGTTTATTCGGCCACTGGCGCTGCTGCGTGGCCAAGAGATGATGGATTTAGACTGGTTATGGCAAGTGAGTATGGCCGAGTTAGGCTTTGATCGAGCCACCTTTGACGCCCAAACCGCGCCGCTGTACGTCGGGGTAACCAACCAACGCAGCGGCCAAGCCGAATACATTCAGGCCAGTGGCGACAACATCATTGAGCTAATTAAAGCCTCCAGCGCCTTGCCGCTCCTCTATCGCCCTGGGGTGGCGTTGAACGGCAACCGTTATGTGGATGGCGGGGTGGCGGATTCGATCCCGGTGCAGGCGGCGATTGCGGCCGGTGCCACTAAAATTATGGTGCTGCGTAGCCGCAGTGCCGATTACCAAAAAACGACCCCTAAGGCACCGCAATTGCTGCGCTACCTGTTGCGTAACACCCCTGGGATCATTGCGCCGATGTTGAACCGCGCCGCGCATTACAACCGCAGCGTGGCGCTGCTGCGAAACCCACCCGCGGGGGTAGAGATCATCGAGATCTGCCCTCCGACCTCGTTCCAGCCCAGCCGCTTTAGCCGCCAAGCGCCGTTAATGCTCGCCGGTTATCAATTGGGATTGGAAGCTGCAGTAGCAGCGATGCAACGCTGGCAGGCTAACCCCGACACCAGCGAACAGCCGCTCGGTTAACGGGCCGCCTCAACCAAGGCGGCTACGATAACAGCGATTGCAGCAACGCATCATCCGCGTTGCCCAGCGGTTCATAGGTGGCCAGATCTTTGGGGCGGCCAATGCCGTAGCCTTGGGCGTAGGTGACGCCAATTTCCTGCAGTCGCTCGAGGGTTTCTTGGTCTTCCACAAACTCCGCCACGGTTTCAATGCCCATCACCTGACACACATCGTGGATCGATTTTACGATGGCGTAGTCTTTGTCGTCGGTGGCCAAGTTTTGCACAAACACGCCATCAATTTTAACGTAGTCCACCGGCAGTCGACGCAGGTAACCGTAAGAAGCAAAGCCTGAGCCAAAGTCATCCAGCGAGAACGCAAAGCCGCGGCGGCGCAGCTCGTTCAAGATCTCCAGGGCGTGATTTTCGTTGGTGAGCGCCGCGGTTTCGGTGACTTCAAAACACACCGTGTGGGTTGGCACTCGATAGGTTTTCACCATCTGTTCCACGTAGCTGACCAAGCCGTCACTGTTTAACGTGGTGCCCGACAAGTTAATCGAGATCACTTGGCTGTCCCACAGGTGTGGGTTGCGCGCCAGCCATTCGAAACTTTTGCGGATCACCGCCCGATCCACCTGCGGCATCAAGTTAAACCGTTCCGCCGCGGCAATAAACTGCCCCGGTGCCAAAATGCGGCCGCCTTCTTCTTTGATCCGCAACAGGATCTCGCACTTACGCTTGCCGTTGTTGTTGCCATCGGTGGGCTCAATCGGCTGATAGAACAGCACCAGATCGTCGTTGACGATGGCGTCGTTAATTTTCATCGCCCACAACGGCGCATTCCGCTGATGGGCCAGATCTTGATCCAAGGAATCGAAGAAGTGGATCTGGCCTTCGCCGCCTTTGGCTTTGGTTACGCTGCAGGCGATCTCGGCGTCTTTAAAGGTTTCGTAGGGGGTTTGCTCGCCGCGATAAAAAGCCACGCCGATGCTAATGCCCACTTTGTAGCTGCCGCTGTCCCAATAGAGGGTGATCCCCTGCACGCGCTCGCTGAGGTTCTTCAGCACCTTGGCCACTTCCAGCGCCGAGCTGTCTGGCATGATCAAGCCAAATTCGTCGCCGCCGATCCGCGCCAAGATGTCTTGATTGCGAATGTTCTGCCGCATCTCTGCCGAGACGTCATGCAGCATCCGATCCCCCGCCGTGTGGCCACAGCTGTCGTTGATCAACTTAAAGCGGTTCAGATCCATGTAGATCACCGCATGCTGGCCGGGCTTATTGGCCAACTCTTCCAGCTCCCGCTCAAACACCTGTCGATTAAACAGTTTGGTGGTGCTGTCGCGCTGGGTGCGGTGCTGCAGCTGCATCTTCAGTTGCAGGTTTTTGGTCATGTCGCGCATCACCATCACCGCCCCTAATGTCTGGCCTTGGCCATCAAGGGTACGCACAACGCTGTATTTCAGCACTTCGCCGCTTTTCGGTAGCTGCACTTCGCTGTCGAGACTGACTCGGCTGGAGTTCAGCAGCTCGCGCAGGTCGTTATCCAGCTGCGCTCCGGCTTCTCCGGCCACCAGCTCTTGCAAGGTGCAGTGCTGCACGGGGCCGTGCTCAACCGCCAGTAAGATCTCCGCAGCGGGGTTCACCAGTTCAATGCGGGCGTCGTTATCCACCACCACCACCGCATCGTTGACCGCACGCAGCAACGAGTCCCGCTGCCGCTGCTGCTGATGGCGCTGCCGGAACAGTTCGTTGCAATCCTGTGCCAACTGCCCCAGCTCGGTGCCTGTTGCGACGGGTAGGGGCGCGCTGACGTCTCGATCCCGCACTTGCTGCAAGCGGGCCACAAAGCTGCTGAGCGGTTGCAACAACAACCGCCGCTGCAGTAGATACAGCCCCAACAGCACCGACAGCGCCAGCAGCATGGTTTGCATAAACACCGCCGCAGCTTGGCTGGTGAAGTTATTGATGGCGTCTAAATCAAACTGCAGTTGCAGTGCCAGCGGCTTACCAAACAGCATCGGCAGTTGCTGTTCTTGGGGGCTTTTGCTGGCGCGGGTTAAGGTGGCGGATTTTAGATTGGCGTGGGATTGGATCAGCGCCAACATCTGTTCATCGCCGATGCTTTGCACCAACACAATGCCGCGCCATTGCCGGTGTTTCAGCGGCAGGGTGATCAGCGCAAATTCGTTGTTTTGCAGCTGGGCAAAGCCACTGCGTTCAAATTGGAAGGTTTCTTGTTCTAACGGCCGCGCTAACTGCTCCAACAGCGATGCGGTGCTGCTGTCGATGGCGCGGTTTTGCGGCAGTAACGGGTGCAGCTCACCATAGTGGTTGATCACGAGGATCCGCAGCCGCTCAAAATAGTTGCGCGCCAAGAGGTGCTCGAGCACTTGCGGCTGATCCAGCTCTAAGGCGGTGCGGATCTGCAACAGTTCATCGCGGCGTTCGCTCAGGGTCGCCACAAACTCACGTTTCACTCGGCCATATTCGATAACTTGCTGATGTTCAGAAAAACTGTGCAGCCGTTGTTCAAATTGGTTTTGGGTAAACCACGACAGCAGCACCACTAATGGCATCGCAAGCGCGAACACGACAAGCATCAAACGGCGAGATAAACTGATTGCTGGCAAAGCCTAGTAACCCTATGGTTGGAGTAAATCGAGGCTCAACCGTACCCAATTGAGCCGCTAAAGCCAATGCTGTCGAGCCAATCCAATCGGCCTGCGCCGTTGCTGGGTGGCCACAAGGAAATCCGATGTCGAGCTGTCCCCAATTATGTCGGCGGTGTGTCGATAAACTTGAGCCCAATCCGGTGCTGCAATTTCATCCAGACGCGCGGATTTTGATCATCGGCCAAGCGCCGGGGGCGGCAGTGCATCGCAGCGGGATCCCATTTGATGATCCCAGCGGTCGACGCTTGCGGCAGTGGTTAGCCATGGATGAAAGCACCTTTTACGATCCGCAGCAGGTGGCCATTATGCCGATGGGGCTGTGTTATCCCGGCAAGGGGCGCAGCGGCGATAACCCACCGGATCCACGCTGTGCGCCATTATGGCACCCACAACTGTTGCCACAGTTGCAGCAACTGCGGTTAACGCTATTGATTGGTCAGTATGCGCAAAAGCGCTATTTGGCGGGATTTACAAACACCACGGCGGCAGTGCAGGCATGGCAACAGTGGCTGCCACAGGGACGTTTGGCGTTGCCCCATCCATCACCACGCAACAACATCTGGCTGAAGCGCAATCCGTGGTTTGAACAGGCGTTATTAGCGCCGCTGCAACAGGCGGTAGCAGCGGCACTCGCTTAACAGCTCAGCGGGCGCTTAGCTGCAGTAGGACTTGGCAATCTGTGCGCCCAGACGGGCGTTGTTCAATACCAGCTCGATGTTGGCATCCAAGCTGTTGCCGCCGGTCAGTTCACACACTCTTGCCAACAAGAACGGCGTTGATGCTTTACCCACAATGCCTTGCTTGTCGGCTTCGGCCAGCGCGGTATCCACCGCATTGGTGATCACGTCCAATGGCATCGCGTATTCCGCTGGGATCGGGTTAGCGATCACCACGCCACCGTGCAGATCCAGTGCCCACTTCGCTTTCAGCGCGGTGGCGATCTGCTCTGGGGTGTCCAGACGGTAATCGATGCTGTGCTCACTTTCGCGCGTGTAGAACGCCGGCAGGCTGTCGGTTTGGTAACCCACGACCGGTACCCCTTGAGTTTCGAGGTACTCACGGGTTAAGCCCAGATCCAGAATCGATTTTGCCCCGGCACAGACAACGGCAACGTCGGTGTTGGCCAGCTCTTGCAAATCCGCAGAGATGTCCATGGTTTCTTGCGCGCCGCGGTGTACGCCGCCAATGCCGCCAGTGGCAAACACTTTAATGCCCGCCATGGCCGCCAAGATCATGGTGGCAGCAACGGTGGTGGCACCGTCTTTTGCTGCCGCAACAACGAAAGGAATGTCACGACGGCTGACTTTGGTTACCGCTTGGCCGGCTTGGCCTAAGTGGCGGATCTGCGCTTCATCCAAACCCACTTTCAAACGGCCACCAATGATGGCGATAGTGGCCGGAATGGCCCCTTGCTCGCGGATCGCTTGCTCGACTTGCAGCGCGGTATCCACGTTACGTGGGTACGGCATACCGTGAGAGATAATGGTCGACTCCAGCGCAACCACCGGCTGGTTGTTGGCTAAGGCGGCGGCAACTTCAGGCTGAATATCTAAGTAATTGGCTAACATGATGCTTCCTCTAGCTGGCGCAATACCGCCGGCTCTGACATGGTTGAATTAATGGTATTGTCGGCGGCCAGCGCCAAACGGGCGGCCCCCAAGGCGAAATCGACGCTGTGTGACCAGCTCCACTGGCTCATCTGGCCATGCACTAGCCCCGCCATCAGTGCATCACCGGCCCCGGTGACGTTATTAACGCAGGTGGCTGCTGCGGGGATGATCCGTTGTCCCAGCTCACAGCTGGCAAAGGCGCCCTGCTTACCAAGGCTGATCAGCACCCGCTGTACCCCTTGCTGGTGCAGCTTGGCGGCCACCGTCGGCAGATCGGCGCTGCTGCGAATGGTGTGGCCGCTGAGCAGTTCAGCTTCCAACTGGTTCGGTTTTAAGGTGTGAATGTGGCGCAGGTATGGCCGCAACTTGCTGGCTTTGGCGCTGGATACCGGATCAACCAAAATCGGCTTATCGCTGTGGCAATGGAACAGGTAATCCAAGGCGCTGTCGCACAGGTTGGCATCAACAACCAACATGGTGGCGCGTTTCAACACCGCTTCACGTTGGCCAAGTTGCTCGGCATTGAGCCGCTCCAGCAACGCCATGTCATTCAGGGCCAGCTGCATTTCGCCATCGGCATCGTGAATGGATAAGTAGCTCGAACTGGTGGCGCCCGACACGGTAAGGCAGTGATCAACCTCGATCCCCGCTTCGCGGCAACTGCTTTTCAGTTGCTCACCCCAGCCGTCGTCGCCCATGGCACCGATAAACTGCACCTTACTGCCCAAGCGCGCTAAGTTATCGGCGATGTTGCGCCCCACCCCACCGGCACTGCAACGCAGCTGCCCTGGATTGGAGTCAGCGTTAATCAAGCTGCCATCGGCGCGCCCACAAAGATCCATGTTGGCCCCACCAATCACTACGGCGTAGCGATGCGGCGCTAAAATGTAACCCTTACCTTGGATCTCACCCTTGCGGGTCAGGTTCATGATGTGGCCTGCGGCCGCACTGCGACTGATGCCTAATTGCTCAGCAAGCTGCTGTTGCGGCAACATTGGATCTTGTCGCAGCAGCGCTAAAATTTGTTGTTCTCGATCCGTCATAAACTTTTGTTTGTTCCGCAAACATTTGTTTGATGATTGATCAAAAATATTGATTAGAAAAGGTTTTTCTACGAACAACGCTCAACTGCAGGCGCAAACAGATTGGTTTCGCCGAGCAACTTAAGTCGCACCAAGTTGCGTCACGCCAGCGACACAGCAGCAAACCAGGCTGTGTTTGCGCTGGCGGCGAAGTAACCACTTCGCGGTTTCCTTAATCATTGATTCCGATCCGCCCACGGCCATTGCAACCACGACAGGAAGTAAATAGCCCCGCTAAAAATAACCGACTCCATTGGCGGCGTTGATCCGCCAGTGCATACGAACCAAATCGTGGGAGAATAAAAAGCTGCCCAAACTTATTTGTGGTACTTCGCGGATTGCGCGTGAACGGCCTTGATGAAGGCGCCCGCGTGCTCTGGATCGGCAAACGGGTGGATGCCGTGGCCCAAGTTGAATACGTGGCCTTCGCCGTGGCCAAACTCGCCCAGAATACGCGCTACTTCCTCTTCG
>NZ_CANLCI010000026.1 GCF_947489035.1 uncultured Ferrimonas sp.
AGCAGTGCCATCGAAGCTCGCCGCAGGCGACAATAGCTACCGCGCAGCAACGCCAACAGTTAACTAATACACAGCCCTTTTTTGTGGCGGGATGATTGGCGCAGGGCTGAGCAGCATCGTATGGCTGGGGGCCATCGAAGGCACTAACGGCGAATTAGGCCTCGAATTGCTCAACCGCACGGTGCAAGGCATGAAACGAGGTTTGGAGCTGGGCTAAAGGTGCGGCGAAGTTCATGCGGTAAAAGTGTGCGTCGGGCTCGCCAAACCAGCTGCCCGGCGTTAATGCGAGTTTGGCGTGTTGGGTGAGCAGTAACGTGAGCTGGGTGGGGGTGAGCCCTAAGCCGGTAAAGTCGAACCAAATTTGATTGGTGCCTTCGGGGGCAAAGGTTTTAACTTGCGGCAGCTCTTTGGCCATAAACGCCACAATCCAATCTCGGCTGGTTTCGGTGTAACGCAAAAAGGCATCAAACCACGGCTTACCCTGTTGGTAGGCGGCAATGGTGGCGTAGGTGCTAAAGGCGTTGCCGTGATCAAGCGACATCGACGCTGAGGTGGCTTTAATTTTGTCGCGCAGCTGGGGGTTATCGCTGTAAATATAACCGTTGGAGATGCTGTTTAAGCCGAAGTTTTTCGCCGGAGAACCGATGATGGTCAGGCTGTTGTCGTAATCCAAGGCGGCCATGCTGGTGAAGGTGGCGCCGGAAAAGATGATGTCGCTGTGCACTTCATCGCTGATGATCAGGGTGTGGTATTTGTTGGCGATGGCGACCAGTTGTTGCAGCTCGGCTTTCGTCCAAACTCGGCCAACCGGATTGTGTGGATTACATAGCAGCACCATTTTTACCTTGCCTGTTTTTAACTGATTTTCAAAACCTTCAAAATCAATTACATAGCGGTCTTGCTCGATCTTCAGGGGGTTGCTGACCGCCGTTCGTCCCGCCGATTCAATTAAGCGGCGAAACTGATGGTACACCGGCGTTTGAATCAATACGCCGTCACCTTCGTTGGTAAAATCGCGGATCAATAAACCAATTGCGCTCAATACTCCGGGCACTTGCACAAAATGATCTGGGTTCAGATCCAGATTGTGGCGATCTTTATTCCACGCAGAAATGGCTGAAAACACCGTGTGCGAATCGAATTCGTACGAATAGGATTCTCGCTCAACCAACTGCTGCAGGGCATGGCTGATTGGCGCGGCAATGGGAAAGTCCATGTCGGCAATCCAATAGGGCGTTAATTGATCGGTGCCATAGATTTGGTTCAGCATGTTGCGGTCGTGCTTAATGAACTTATGGCTGACATCGGTGCGGCTAGGGGTAACTTGAAACATCGGTTCTCTCCGTTATTTTCACTTGCTACTGCTAAGACGCAGCAGCAAGGAAAAAGACGCAAACAACAGCCAACGGGGGAGCGGCACATTCAAATTGTTGAGCGTCATTCCTGCACGCCATTCCTGCCCGCCTTGGTGTCGGCGGTGCTGGCGTCAGTTGCTCAGCGTGAGCGAGTCTAAAATGCCTTGGCCACTATGAATGCCCCCCTCATTTTCACTGGCCGGTTTACTGCGGATCAGGTAGCCAGCGTAGCCATCGAGTTCGGTGACGGGTTCGCCATCAAAATAGGCGCTGAACAAGCCGATCTCGCTCACCAGATCATCAATCTGAGTTGGCTTACCATCGCGCACCGCGAGGGTGGGCTGTTCACGTTCATGGGGGTACAAACGCTGCATCAACGCCCAAGCGCCATATTCTGCCGGGGCAAGTTGCGCCAGCTTGTGGCTGATGTCGTCACCAAAAATGCAATGGCCACCGCCTTCCCCTTGGTTTTTGAGGACCCATTGTTGTTTGTTGGCTTCGGTTTGAAACCAATGGATGCTGTCTGGGGTTACGGGCTTCATCTCGGCCAGCACGCTTTTAACCTGCTGGGCTTGCGCTTGGGTGAGCCCCCAACGGGCGTACTCTGCCGCGGGCATCATGGTCAGTAGCATCTGCATGGTTTTACTGGTGGCCAGTTGTTGGCTGAAGGTGGCATTAACGGCCACATGGTGCTGCTCTATAAATTGCCGAGTTTGGCTTAAGGTGTGGCAACAGATGGCTTCATTTAGCTGCGGCGAGCAGTAATCCACATATTGGTAGCCCGCCCGCAGGTACACCACATCAATGGCGCCAACGCCCGCCAACAGCAAACGCTGATCGTCGCCGCTGGTAAGCTGAGTGCTGAGCTGTTCAAAGGTGCGGCGTACCGTGCGCAGCCCCTGCTGTTGCAGCTCGATCTCCAGCAGGTGCTGATCGTATACGTTATCTTCGTCGGCCTGAACCACCATCAAGAAGGTGGGGTTGGGCTGACTGGGATCCACTGGGAAGGCGGCTTTTATTTGCCGAGCCGCCTGTGCAATGCCGTAGGCTAATTGGGTTAGCCCTTGGTTTGGGGCTGGGGTTGCTTGGGGGTGTTCTAACCACGGTTGCTGCGCTTGAGACCACTGGCTGTGCAAAAAGGCGTGCAGTTCGCTGGCGCGCTGGCCGAAGGGCGCCATGCCTGCGGCGATGCCATTAAATTCGATCACCTTGGCCCCATGTTGGCGGTCGTCCATAAAGTCGGTACGCATCAACAACAGTGGTTTGCGCGCGGGTTGGCGATGCTGCTGAGCTTGGCCATGAACCTGCTGGTGCAACGACAGCAACCGCGCAAAAAAGGGATCCGCCTTGGCCACCCCCGCCAGTGACGTTTGCAGAAAGTCGTGATCTTCAGACAGGTTGCTGATCAACTTGGTGATCAGCGGGGTGACTTGGCGTAGGTGCTGAAAGGTGGCGCGCGCCATGGTGATGGGGGCAATGCTAAAAGGGCAGTGGCGGGCGCTGTTGTCTGCTTGGCGAAACGCCACGCCGTGCATGATGGCCCATTCACTGGCAGCGTCGATCACGCTTTGGGAAAGCGCAGGGGCGGTTTGGTGGTTCATGGTGACTCCAAGGTATCAATTTGACGCAGAGGCGCATGAGCTGGTACTGCGGGGAATAAACGCGAGGGGAATGGCCAGCGTCAGTTAGCGCTCAGGTGAGCGCCGCCGAGCCATCAGCATTTCAGTCGCCGCCCCTTTGCTTTGGGGGAATAGTCGGTAATGCCGTATTGGTCAATCTCAAAATCACAGCACGCCATCATCAGCTCTCGAAATTTTACTCGGCTGCGTTGCACCCGACTTTTGGCGCCAGACAGGGATAACCCCAGCTGATCGGCAATCTCTTGCTGGGATACGCCCTCTAATTCCGCCAAACGCAATGGCGTGCCGTATTTCTCTGGCAGTTCGGCAATTAACGGGCGCAAACATTGGGCGACTTCTTCGCGCGCCTGCTTACCTGCATCTTGCTCTTCTGCAACCAGATCCTCTGGCAGGGGGTCATGCACCCGCTGGCCACGATAGAAATCCATGATGGTGTTATGGGCAATGCGGTAGAGCCAGCCTTTCAAGCTGCCTTTGGATTTAAGCTGGTGCAGATTGCCACTGGCTTTGATGTAAACCTCTTGCAGGATGTCATCGACCATATCAGCGTCATCCACCCGCTTACTGACGTAGCGGCGAAGTTGCTCTTTGTGATTTTGCCATTCAGAGATCATAGAAACTCAGCCCCAACTCATAACGATTTTCTGTTCTGTTGCCTTAAGACGCAGGCGGGCGCCAAAAGACGCAAAATTTTTGAAAAAATGTGGCGGCAGTCCGCCGTTGCCTACACGTTAGCATAATCGGTTGGTGCGACACTGGAACGAAGAAGCCCCATCGGGCGATGGGGCTGTGAGGAGAGAGCGTTATCGGTGGTGGCGCTGATTCTGAGTGCCAGTGGTGGGCTAGTCCGGTTGCGGAATGCCCGGCACCATCACCACCGAGCCGCCGTCGGTTAAGATCTGCTGACGCAGCTCAGCCAGTTGGCGATACTCTGGCGATTCCCACCAGCTGATGGCGCTGTCGTAGTCCGGCACCTTGCCAACCACGGTCCAATTGCCAAGCCATTCGCCTTCTTTTACCTCTTTGCTGGCGGTGGCCACTAAGATCTCGCCACCAAGCTGCTCCATCTGCGCGAGCACTTTCAGGCCATAACGCTGATGGTAATCGGCGTGATCTTTTACCTGCATCTGAGCAATAAAAAAGTAGGGCTTTTTCATCGCTGGCCCCTATTCAACGTGGCTGCTAAAACGCAGTACGTTTTTGTCGCTCAGGCGTTCGATTAAGGCCGCACCCATGGCCGAGGCCGGAGTCCAAAATCCGCCGTTCAGCGACTGCTGCAACAAACACAGGGCGGATTCAGCAATCATCATGCTGGTGCAACCGTAGCCGGGATCTTTGTCGCCACTCACGCGCACACTCAGGCGACCTTGGTCGCTGCTGCCGTGGAAGCCCAAGGTAAAGAAGCCATCCTCTTGTTCTTGCGGGCTTGGGCCTTCGCCGGGCTTGGGCGCGTTGCCTTTACCCACTAAGCCATCGCCTTGAGTCAGCGCAATCGCCACTTGTTCGCCTTTGGCACCAGGGCCGGTGGCGATCATCTCGTCGTATTGGAAATCGCTGCCGTAGGGGTGGCCCAACAAGAAATTAGTGCGGTGGACGTTTTTGGTGTTGATCACCGCCATCACAAATGGGCTGGCCCAACTGCCTAACTCTTCGTCGTGCACGGGTTTGGTGCCGGAAGGTTGTTTGCAGCCCGGGAAATCTGGGGTTAAGGCGAAGGGGTTGATCATCAAGGCGCCGATGGCGGGATCTTGCTTGGCGTTTTTGGCTGACACCATAAAGCTGGCCACGGTGCCGCCGGATGGCCCGCCTTGCATTTTTTCCACTCGACCTTTCACTCGCTGCAGCGGCGCGCCGTGGTGCTGTGTGGCTAACTGTTGCAGTTGGAACACCCCCAGATCGGAAGGCACGGAATCAAACCCGCAGGAGTGCACGATGTTGGCGCCGCTTTCCTGTGCTTGTGTGTGGTATTTGTCGATCATCTGTCGCATCCAAGTGGGCTCGCCACACAAGTCGACGTAATCGGTGCCAGCGGCGGCACAGGCGGCCACTAAGGATTCGCCATACAACTGATAAGGGCCGGCAGCGGCAATCACCACTTTGGTGTGCGCCACCAGTTCAGCTAAGGCGCCGCTGTCGTTGGCATCGGCGATGATCAGCGGCACGTCGTTGCTGATGTTTAATTGGCTTCGAACCGCTTGCAGCTTAGCGAGATCCCGCCCAGCCATGCCCCAGCTTAATTCGCTGTTGTGGTAGTGGCGTTGCAAGTACGCCGCAATCAGTTGGCCGGTAAATCCGGTGGCGCCAAACACCACCACATCCAGTTGCTTATCCATGCGCTAATCCTTAAACGTTCGTTTGATTCTTTCTACGATAACAAGGCATCAATGGCAGCAAGGGGGTGAAAAGTGTCAGATCTGCGCGGTGACTACGCCAAGTTGCAGGCAAAGTGAACGAGATTAAGCCGAATAGGGGGGCGGAATGGCACCGCCTGAAACAGAGCTGCACACCGATATTGAGCGGCATTCAGGATCGATTTTTTGTTGCCGTTAATCGGAAAAATAGGATAACGATTTGCGTTAAAGTCAGTTACTCTCGAAATGAAAATGTTAAGAATGGCCAACAGTTAAGCCGTCATGGGCCGCTGTTGTTGGTTTTTATCCTAGATGTTTCGTATTCATCTTTTAGTGTTGAGAGCAAGGGAATGAACTCCATAAAAAGACCGATCAATAGACATCAGATCTATCATGCCCACGTGTATTTTGAGCAAGAGACGTTGGCGCAAGCGCAGCAGTTATGTGCTCAAGCCGGTGAGCAGTTTGGCCTTCGGGTTGGCCGCGTGCACCAGCGCCCCATTGGCCCACACACCATGTGGAGTTGCCAGATAGTATTTGATAACAAAGAGTTTGAATCTTTGATCCCGTGGCTGGACGCCCACCGCAATGGCTTGAGTGTGTTGGTGCACGGGCTGACCGGTGACGATCTGCAAGATCACACCGAGCACGCTTACTGGTTAGGCGAACAGGTGATCTTAGACTTGTCTGAGTTTGTGATGGCTTAGCCGTTACGCAGCGACCAAGCCCCAGAACAACACGCCCCGCACATTGCGGGGCGTTTTTTCTGTTCACCGCGCCGCAGCTATTCTGGCCGCTGGGGCGGCCAGGGGCGATGTTGTTCCGAGTCGATCCATTGGTGCACCCAATCCGGCAGGGTGAATTCGCTCTCTTCCGCCCCCAACGCTGCTTTGATTTCCGCGGGGGCAATCAGCCCTTGTTTGCCGGTGACACCGCCACGGATCAAAATGGACGAGCAGGGCTCGCCGCGTACCCACATCGATTGTTCAAGGTACATCCAGCGATCATCAAAGCCGATAAAGCGGCTGTGCATGGTGATTTTATCGAACATGTGAATGCGCTTGCGATAACGAACCGAGCTGCCTGCCACCACCAGTGCCCATTTGTTTTTCAGCAGTGCTGGCATCAACTTGCCGCGGATCGACAGGTCGATGCGGCCCAGATCGTACAGGGTCGCGACCCGGCCGTTGTTCATTTCGTTAAACAGATCCAAGTCCCACGGGTGGCAACGAAACTCAATGCTGCTGGGATCGGTATAAGCGATCTGACTTTTTTTCTTGGCATTAAAAATGGTTTTTGCGAGGCGAAAAAACGGGTACATCGATTGCGTCCGACACTGCCAGCGCTGCGGGGATCGCGACGCGGCCAAATTGATTTGAGTTAACACTCTATATTGGTGCGAGTGTGAGGTACAGGCAGCGCGGCTGAAATTCCCGCTAATCACCTGTAAATCATTGTGTTTATTTATGATTGCTGCTGCATCAGCAGGCGACAACGGCCTACTTTTGCAGTTGTTGCAGCAAGGCTGGTGCGCTTAACTGCGGCGATCCTACCTCGGCCTGTTCCGCTTGTTTTACCAGTGCCACAATTGCGCCGTTGGCGTTGGCACTGAGCCGATGCTGCTGCGCCAACTGCACGATTTCGCCGTTCAGGTAGTCAATTTCGGTTTTACGGTGCAGCTGCAAGTCTTCATACATGGATGAGCGTGCCTGTGGATCAACCTTGAGCATGGCG
This sequence comes from uncultured Ferrimonas sp., assembly GCF_947489035.1. Lineage (GTDB taxonomy): Bacteria > Pseudomonadota > Gammaproteobacteria > Enterobacterales > Shewanellaceae > Ferrimonas. The sequence goes on from NZ_CANLCI010000026.1 coordinate 7,081, forward strand.
CTGGCCACGCGGCGAAACAGAACATTAGGCAGGCGTAAAATGTGCGGCAGCAAAGCGGGCACCACTTTGCCAGAGCGGGCCGGGGTGATCCCCGCTTGTTTGAGGATCCCCAGAGCTTCGGTGATCACTAAGGCCATCACTTGGCGGTACTGACGGTGATTGAGTTGATCCCGCAGCGGAATGCCAGCCAGTGCATTGACCGCGTTGTTGAGGTTGATGATCAGTTTGCCCCATTGTACCTCAAGCATATTCTCGTATTGGCGCAGCGGCAGTTGCGCCTGAGCCAAGCCGCGGATTAACCCCGCCACCGCTGGGCTGTCACTGGCGCTGATCGCCTCTAATGCCAAGTCGCCTTCGGTGCCGCAATGGAAGTGACCATCGCCTTGGTTAAACACATTAAACGGCACCATACCGCGCAGAATGCGCTGATTTGGCAGCAATGATTGCAGCAGTTCTACGTTACTAACCCCGTTTTGAAAACTGATTACCGTGGCGGCAGGATTGGCGTATTGCACTATCTGCGCGGCAGCGGCGGCGCTGTCGCCACTTTTTACTGTCAGCAAAATAACGTCTGCTTTCGCCAGCACAGCGGGAGACAGCGCAAACTGGATCTGGCTGGCCATCACTTGGCTGTTGCGGCCACGCCAGTCGGTAACGGTTAAGCCGTGATCGGCTATTTGTTGCTGTAATCGCTGCCGACCAATCAACGTGATTTTTAAGTCGGGGTTATTGCTGGCCGCAAGGCAGCCACCTAAATAGCAGCCAATGCTGCCAGCGCCGAGGATCGCAATGTTAATGGGCGTAACGGAAGCCATAGTCACCTTGGGGTTATCAGGCTGCCAACAGGCAACAAGGTTGGGATAATGGCGCTAAGGTGCGCTGCATTAGTGCACTAAGTCAACGGTTGGAGCGGGCGGCAGGGCACATCAGCAGCGGCACTTGGTATTGAGCGCGAGGATCATGGCCGCAGATTAAGTGGCGGACATTGCTTAATGTTTCCTCAATGGCGGTCGCCTTGTATGGCTATAACCAATAACAATGGTCGCCGCCGCAGTGTAGGCGAAACAGCAATGACAATAACCGTATCCCGTTTATTGGCGGCGGTGGCGCAGGTGTCCACCGCTTCACTCACCTCGGTCGCTCAGGTTGAAGGCTATTTGTGCGTCGAAAATGGCGCGATTTACTTCGATAACGAGGCCAATGGGGCATTACCCGACGATGTTGATGATTGGGAACGCTACCTTGAGATCCCCAGCTACGATGATCTCGATTTAGGGATCGGCTTACGTTATCGCTTTATTGAGCATCACGGCCAAGAATGGGCGGCAGAATTAACCGAGTTGCTGCAGGGGGCTGGATCGCTGCAGCAGTTTGATCAGCAGCTGCAAGCGCATGCGCTGGGGCCAGCGTGGCAGCACTATCAACAGACCCAGTCGGTGCGCGCGTTGCAGGAGTGGGCGGCAGAGCTGGAGCTGAAGCTGCGCCGTGGCTGAGGCCAAGTGTGTTTTGGTTCGTTGCCGTTTGATGGAGAGGGGCTCGGCGCTTGGCCGAAATGACCAAGGGCAGGGGATCCTGCCCTTGAAAGTACCAGCACATACAGCGGTTAGCCGTTAGCCGCCCGTGGCTTGCAGCTCCAACTGCTGCGCCAACTCTGGGGCAATGTTTAACTGGCGTGCCAGTTCCTGCAGGTAGGATTTCTCCATAAAGCTTTGTTCATCCACCATCATCACCGACACCAGATACAGCTCGGCGGCCAGCTCTGGCTGGCTAACCCCAGCGGCCACATCGGCGGGATCCAGCGGCTTGGCCAGCTCCGTTTCCACAAACTGCAGTACGGCGGGGCTGGCACCGGCCTGTTGTACGGCTTGATTTAGGTGTTGGCGCTCTTGTTCATCCACATGGCCATCGGCCTTGGCTGCGCCGATCATCGCCTTGAGCAGCTGTTTTGATGCGGTTTCATCGACCACGGGCAACTGGGCGGGGGCGGCTTGTGCTGCAACGGGGGCGACATTCGGTGTGGCCGCCGGGGCAGAATTTGGCGCAGCAGTGGCGGCGCTGGCTTGGTTGCTTTGCCAAGTTTGGTAGGCTTTTAAGGCTAAGGCGCCTAAGGCGGCAGCCCCGCCCACTTTGGCGACCCCTTTGCCCATCTTGCGGCCTTTTTTGCTGCCCATCATCATCCCCATGATGGTGCCGCCAATGGCACCGGAAGCTAAGCCGCTCAGGGCAGGGTTGATGCCTGCGCCAGAGGAGGGTGACGATGGCTGGTTGGGATTGTTCGCTGACTGGGGTGACGACTGCGCCCCCAGTACCTGATTGAGTAAACCTTGAAAGTCCATATGTGCTCCTGTTGGCCGTAGGACGGCGTGCCTGTACTCGACAGAGTTAAAGCATAGACAACAGAATTATCAGTTGAGTTTCAAGAAGTAAGCGGATTGGTGTAGGGCTGGCCATTCAGGTAGGGGTGATCCGCTAACGCCAGCATTGGCAGATCCTCGTCGGTATCGCCATAGGCGTACACCGCGTGATAGTGATCCAAATTGTAACGGGCTTGCACGCGCTGCGCTTTGTAGTGATTGGCGCAGTCGCCCGCCACATAACCGCCGGTGGCGCGGCCGCCAACAAAGCGCAGTTCGGAGCACAGCAGCTCAATATTGTGTTGCTGACACCAGGGTTGCAGATACACATGTAACGAGGCCGACACCAAAACCACGGTGTCGCCATTGGTTTGGTGCCAGCGCAGCCGTTCTATGGCTTCTGGGCGGAGGATCTGCTTGGCGCGACCGGCGATATAACGCTGGCCGAGGTGCTCTAAGCTGCGTTGGCGTCGGCCACTGTAGGCTAAGCGGCTAACCCAGCGCCGAGTAAAGGCGCTGGATAACCAGCCCCGTTGCCAACCCCATTTAAGCGGCAGTAACAGAGGGCTGGCCAGCAGCAAGCGCCACCACGGGGTGGCGTACCACAAAAACGCACTGAAATTGTCGTTGTCGGTTAAAGTGCCGTCAAAATCAAACAGGGCGAGATTGCGAGTGCGAGACATCAGCGCAGGTGGTGCATGGTGGGGATCAACACCGGGACTTAGTGCTGACTTGGAAAGATGATGGCGTCGGTTTCTTGGGCAAACATCTCGCCAAATTCCACCTGACCATCAACCAGCTGATAAGGGATAAACACCATCATCGCCAACCCTTGTTTGTGATCCAGATTGATGCCAACGGCATCTTGGGGTTCTTGATCGTCGTCGCTGATTAAAATGCCGGTGTCGTACACTACCGCGGTCGCGATGTATTCCCCTTCGCCAGCGGCTTGGCGTAGCACCAGTTGCAGATCCGCAACCATCGCTTCGCTTGGGTTTTCCTCTTCCAGATCCTCTGGCACATCCACGCTAACAAACTCAGCGGCTGGGGTCATCGCTGCCGCAAACGGCATAAATTCACCGGCTTCATTTAACAGTTTTTCTGCCAGAGGCATGGCGGCGTTCAACAGTTGTTGAGCCTGCGCTTGGCCGTTGTCTTGAGTTGATTCCATCGAAAACTCCGAGGTGGTTAATTGGGTCGGCTAATGTAGTGAGCTTTGGCCGCGGTTACAACAGTGGCGCAAACATATAGAAAAATTGCTCGACCAGTTTGCTGGGCAGCGAGCGTTGTTGCCACAAAGTGTAGTCATGGGCATAGCTCTGATCACGATAGCTGGCCAGCAGTTGCCCCAGCTCTCGGCACAGTTTGGGATCGTCCAGTGCTAAGGTTACTTCGCTGTTCAGCTGCAAGCTGCGCATGTCTAAATTAACGGTGCCCACCAAGCAATGTTCCTCATCAAACAGCACCGCCTTGGTGTGCAGTAAGCCGCCCTGAAACCGGTAGATGGTTACGCCAGCGCTGAGCAGCTCGGCAAAGAAAGAACGGCTGGCCCAGCCCACCATCAATGAATCGTTTTTCTCCGGTAGGATCAGCTCGACTTTGACCCCACGGGCGGCGGCGGTGATCAAGGCTTCCAGCAGGTGTTCACTGGGCACAAAGTAGGGGGCGCATAACGTGATGCGCTGGCGGGCGTGATAGATCCCCAGCAGCAGCACTTTTTGGATCACATTGCTGGGCAGGGCGGTGCCCGATGGGATCACCTGTACCGCATAGGCGTTCAGTTCGGGCTTGGCGCTGGCCAAGCGCGTTGGCAGCAGCGGCAATAGGGCTTCGCCGCCTTCCACCTGCCAATCCCACGCATGAATGGCGCTCAGGGCCGTCACGGCGGGGCCGCTGATCCGCACCATCACATCAATCCACTGGCCAACCCCCACGTTTTGCTTAAAGTGCGCCGGATCCACCATGTTCATCGAACCGGTATAGCCGATTTGATTGTCGATCACCAAAATCTTGCGGTGCTGACGCAGATCCATCCGTCGCAGAAAGATCTTAAATGGGTTGACGCTTAATGCGTCTACCACATTGATGCCGGCGTAACGCATCCGTGTGGGCCAGCGGCCATTAAAGAAGTCGCGGCTGCCGGCGGCATCCAAGATTAAGTGTACCTGCACCCCTCGTTTGGCGGCGGCGATCAGTAACTCTGCGACGTGATCCGCTTGGCCACCGGCGTGCCAGATATAAAACTCCAGCTGAATGCTGTGCTGAGCGGCGCAGATGTCTTGACAGATCTGGGTGAAAATGTGGTTGGGGGTGGTCAGCAGCTGCAATTGATTGCCAAGGGTGCTGGGGATCCCCAGTTGATTAAAGCAAAGGCTGTGGATGGGGTGAGCATGGGGGCCAAGGTTGCCTTGGTATTGTTTGTTTTGTTGTTCGAGCTGCAGCAACCAGTTCCGCAGCTCTTGATACAGTTGCTGGGCGCGGCGGCTGCGGGCGCGGCCAAGGTAACGTTCGCCAAACATCAAATAGATGATCACCCCAACCACCGGCACGATAAAAATCAGCAGCAGCCACGCCAGAGACACGCCCACAACCCGGCGTTTTAATGCCACCCGCAGCGAGACCGCGGCAATCAGCAGGTAGTACGCGCTGAGCCCAAGCCATAGCGCCAATTGATACAGTTTATCCATCGTTTTGTTGTACCTGAAATTGCACCAGCATTGGCGCGTGATCGCTGCTTTGATATTGATCCAGCACCACGGCCGTGGTGACCTTGAGCGCCGGACTGGCAAACACATGATCCAGTGGCGATCCCAAAAAGGCTTTGATTTTATCTGGGTTAGTAAACTGAACGGGGTGCAATCCAAGCTGGCTCATCTGCTGTTGTAACAGGGTTAATCGTTGCGGGCTCCAGCTGTTAAAATCGCCGCTGAGCAGCAGCAAGCCAGAGTGCGCTTGCACGGTGCTGAGCAGATCCGAGAGTTGCCGTTGGTAGGCGCTGTTGCTGACAAAGTTGATGGCGTGAATGTTCACCAGCAACAGTTGCTGATCGCCAATGGAGTAGTGGCTATAAAGCGCCAGTTTCGGGGTGTTGGCCAGCGGCTCGGTATCCTTGCTAAAGCGCACCTGGCTGTGGGTGGGCAACGATGGCGCGGCGTTTAGTAGGCCCGAATAGCCCTCGCTCAGCATCAGATTGGCGGCAAAGACGGCATTGTGGTTGGTTGGGTTCCGCCGTTTTGCGTCCAGCACGACCTCTTGCAGGGTCAGCAGCTCGGGTTGATATTGGCGCTGGATCTGGTCGAACTGCTGCTGCCACTGGGGCTGTTGACTGCGCTTTTGAATGTTCCAGTTCAGCAGGGTGAACTGGCTTGGCAGTGGCGCCTGCGCAGCACTGCGCAGCAACCACGTTTGTGGCGTGGCGGCGTTAGGCAATAAGGCAGTGGCGCTAAGCAGCAATAACGGCAGCGCGAGAGTGGTAAGCAGTAAAGCCAGCTTTGCTTGGCGCGTCACGTGTTACTCCTTACGGTTTAATTAGGGGGAAAGCAGCGAAGCCAACCCATTGTGACCTTTACCATAGCAATAAAAAACCCCTGCACAATGGCAGGGGTTGGTTAGCTAAGGTAATGAATTACCAAATCTTTACGCGTTTATCCGGTTCGATGTACATGGTGTCGCCTTGTTTCACATCAAAGGCTTGGTAGAACGCATCTACGTTGGCCAATGGGCCGTTGGCGCGGAACTGCGGTGGCGAATGCGGATCGGTAGCAACACGGTTACGCAAAGCCGCTTCTTTGTACTTGGCTCGCCAGATTTGGGTAAAGCCAATGAAGTAGCGTTGATCGCCGTTCATGCCATCCAGTACCGGTGCCGGTTGGCCATTCAGCGATAACTTGTAAGCTTTGTAACCAATGGTTACGCCAGACAAATCACCGATGTTTTCGCCAAGGGTCAGCTTGCCGTTTACGTTCAGATCGTCAAACACCGCGAAGCTATCGTATTGGCCGATCAGCGCGTTGCCCAACTCTTTGAAGGACGCCAGATCTTGCTCGGTCCACCAGTTGTTGAGGTTACCATCGCCATCGTAGCGAGAGCCTTGGTCATCAAAACCGTGGCCCATTTCGTGGCCAATCACCGCACCAATGCCGCCGTAGTTCACGGCATCATCCGCTTCCATGTTAAAGAACGGAGGTTGCAAGATGGCTGCTGGGAACACAATCTCGTTAGAGGTTGGGTTGTAGTAGGCGTTCACGGTTTGTGGGGTCATGTGCCATTCCCACGTGTGGATTGGGCCACCGATTTTAGCCACATCACGGGCATGCTTAAGCATGTTAGAACGCATGTGGTTACCCACTAAGTCGTCGGCTTTAATTTCCAGCGAAGAGTAGTCTTCCCATTTGTCGGGGTAACCAATTTTTGGCTTGAACGCGGCCAGTTTGGCTTTCGCTTTGGTCTTGGTTTCTGAGCCCATCCAGGTCAGTTCATCAATCGACTGGCCATAAGCGCTGCGTAGGTTTTCCACCAGTTGGGTCATGCGGGCTTTGGCTTCTGGGGTGAAGTGCTTCTTCACGTACACCTTACCCACCACTTCGCCCAGATCGCTGTTCACAATGTCAACGGCGCTCTTCCAACGCGGCTTCATCTCTTGTTGGCCATTCAGCTTGCGCGAGAAAAAGTCGAAGTTTTCGGCTTCCAGATCGCTGCTAAGCATCGAAGCGTAGCCGGTCAGCACGTGCCAGCTTTGGAACGTTTTCCAATCCGCTAAGCTGAACTGCTTCATCACATCTTCAACGGCGGTGATGTAGTTTGGCTGGTTTACGATCAGGTATTTGGCGTTCCCAATCCCGGCGCTATCTAAGTAGGCTTTCCAATCGAATTCGCCATTCAAATCGGCCAGCTTCGCGGTTTCAAACTTGTTGTAACGCTTTTCGCTGTCACGGTTTTCCACCCGAGTGTTGTGGTGCTCAGCCAGTGCGGTTTCCATCGCCATCACCTTGGCTGCGGCGGCTTTTGGCTGCGGCAGTTTCGCCAGAGTGAACATCTTTTCGATGTGCGCTAGATACTCAGCACGCAGTTGTACCGAGCGCTCATCATCTTTGAAGTAGTAGTCGCGATCCGGCAACGATAGGCCAGCCTGCCACAGGTGGGCGGCGTAGGTGCTGGAGTCTTTGGCATCAATGCTGACGTACGGCACAAATGGGCTGTTTACGCCGATTTGAGTGCTGGCACCAAAGTAGCTAGCCAGTTCCGAGGCGTTGCTGATGGCCGCAATCTTATCCAACTGCGCCTGAATTGGGGCTAGGCCCAACTGGTTGATGGTGTCGGTATCCATGGCGCTGTTGTACAGGGCCGATACTTTTTGCTCGTCGCTGCCATCAACCAGATCGGTTTTGGCGGCCAGCTCGTTGATGATGGTTCTGACATCTTCATCGGCTTTTTCACGCAGATCGTAAAACACGCCGGTGTTGGTGCGATCCGCAGGAACTTCATTGTTCTTTAACCACGTTCCGTTGACGTAGTTGTAGAAATCATCCTGAGGACGAATGCTGTTGTCGAAGGTGCTGAGATCAATACCGGAGCTCAGCACTTGCTTTACTGCTTCGGCAGTGACGCTTGGTGCTGGTTTGGCTGGGGCGGTTTCGGTCACCGGCTGAGCCGACTGGCTGCAGCCAGCTAATGCGATGGCGGAAGCGCAAAGGCCACCTAAGAGTTTCTTTTTCATCCACTTGTCCCTATGGCTTTGAGTCAGACTAACCCAGCGATAGTACCTGCGGAGGGGAAAAGCGTCAAAACTGATGGTAGCCAAAACGTAACGGGATTTGTCTTGTTGTGTTGCAACTTGGGTTAACTGCCGTGTCGTTGCTTCAATGCGGCGACATCGGCCGCGATGATCTGCTGCAAAATTTGGTTATCTACTTTATTTAGTGCCTTGATGTATAAGCAGCTTACCCCATGTTGATAAGGCCCCAGTTGCTGCAGGAGTTCGTGGTGTTGCTCAACGCCGCCCATCAGGTACACCGTCAGTGCCTGTTTGCGGCTAGAGAAACCGGTAAGCAGCCAACGGCCACTGCGGCCCGCATCGGTGCGGTAATGGTACTGGCCAAAGCCGACAATGCTGGTGCCCCACATCACTGCCGTTTCGCCGGTGATGGCACTCATCCATTGGCTTAACTGTTGGCATTGTTGTTGGCGTTCGTCACTCAATTGGGCGAGATAATCCGCCACCGGCATATCATTGGCTTGGTTTTTGTTGCTGCTCGCCATGCTTGGCCTCCATCGCTGCTGCGGGCATGATGACACTGGACATCACCACAGGGTGTAAACCCAGTTTATCCTATCTGCCTGATCCCGCTGCGTTGGCAACGGCGCTGCCGCGATGCATGATGGATGGTCGGCGGTCAGATTGCGGTGGCATTGAGCGAGCCCGGCGGCGCTACATACGGCGGTAACATGGCCGAGAGCTAAGACAAGGACAGTAAAATATGAGCAGCAACATTGGTGACATTCTTTGGCAAGATTTAACGGTGAACAACGCCGACGACGTGGCGGAGTTCTATCAGCAGGTGGTGGGCTGGCAAAAAAAGCCGGTGTCGATGGGCGAGTATGACGATCATGGAATGATGGTGGGCGACACCATGAAAGCGGGCGTATGCCATGCCAAGGGCAGCAACGCTGGGATGCCTCCTCAGTGGCTGATGTACGTTGCGGTTGCGGATCTGGATAACAGCATCGCCACCGCGCAGCGCCTTGGCGGGGAATTGATTGTGCCAGAGCGCGCGATGGGTAAGGATCGAATGGCGGTGATCGCCGATCCGGCTGGGGCCGTATTGGCGCTGTATCAAGTGGCCAGCAGCGACAACACCAACGCATAGCGGTGCCGCAATGGCAGGCTAGGGCGGTTAAGAACCCCGGCGCGGCGAAACTCTAAAATTGCGGTGGCGGCAGGGTTCGCAAACCGTCGCCTTCGGGTACACTGCTCTCATTGAAGGAGTAAGGAGTTTAGGGTGAAAGAGTTAACCGACATCCGCCGCGAGTATTTGCAAGGTGGGCTACGCAGTAATGAACTGCCGGCGTCGCCACTGCCACTGTTTGAACGGTGGATGGCCCAAGCCAACGAAGCGCAATTGATTGATCCAACCGCCATGAGCTTGGCCACGGTCGATCAACATGGTCAGCCATTCCAGCGCATCGTGTTGTTAAAGCAGTATGACCAAGACGGCTTTGTGTTTTACACCAACTTAGGCAGCCGCAAGTCGCAACACATCGCTGACAACAATCAAGTGAGCCTGATGTTTCCGTGGCATGCGTTAGAGCGCCAAGTGCACATTACCGGCCGTGCTGAACGCTTATCGACCACGGAAGTGCTGAAATACTTTGCATCGCGCCCGCGTGACAGCCAATTAGGCGCTTGGGCTTCGCCCCAAAGCAGCAAGCTGTCTGCCCGTGGCGTGTTGGAAGGCAGCTTTATGAAGATGAAAGAGAAATTTGCTAAGGGCGAAGTGCCGTTGCCGGATTTCTGGGGCGGTTATCGAGTGAAAGCCGACAGCATTGAGTTTTGGCAAGGCGGCGCCAAGCGTCTGCACGACCGTTTCTTATATCAGCTCAACCAAGATCAATGGCAGTTGGATCGCTTAGCGCCCTAACCCTCTTTTGAGCTTCCCCCAACAACACAGCTTCGGCTGTGTTTTTTTTATGGAAAAAAGGGCTGGCCGCGGCGGCTTAACATTGCAGCGTTGAAAAAACATTGATCTAGTTAAAAAAATGATACTCAGCTGATGGTTCTTGTTAACATTGGCGTTCCATTATTTTTGTAAGGATTGCGGCCACTGCAAGCGTATTAATGAGTCGCCTTTTCAGCTATTCCACCACCGAGCAGCGTCACTTTTTCCGCTTTGCCGTGGCCTCCATTTTGGGGCTGCTGGGGCTAGAGCTGAACTGCTTGCCGATCCCGCTGTTTGCGAACGCTGAGCTGGCGTTGGGCAATGTGGTGGTCTTGCTGTGCGCCAGTCGCATGGGGCGCTGGCCGGTGTTGTGGTGCGCCTTGGTGGCCTCCACCGGCATGTACATGAGTTGGGGCAACCCGCTGCTGTACGTCACTTTGGGGCTAGAGGCGTTGGTGGTGTGTGAAATGCGCCGCCGGGGCTTTTTCCTGCTTTACGCCGATCTGCTCTATTGGATGTTTATCGGTATGCCGCTGTCCTATTGGGTCTTAAGTTACGCGGCGATGCCAAGCGAATACCTGACCTTTGCGGTGATCAAACAAGGCTTCAACGGCTTGCTTTACACCGCCATTGCCAGCGTGATCCTGTTTATTCTGCCCAAATATTGGTTACGAGGATTACGGCAACAGCCGGTGATGCGGCGCGACTTTCGCGAGAAATTAACCCACGGCGTGGTGGTGCTGATCACCCTGTCGTCGATGTTATCGTTGCTGGTGTACAGCGCCTATTTGATGCGAACTCAGCAAGAATTGCTGTTTCGGCAGATGGAAGTGACCGGTCAGCGGATCTCGACCCACATTGAACGCTACATCAGTCGCCATGCCGATGCGGTGGCGATAGCGGGTAAGTGGCTGCCTGCCACGGTGGAAACTCAGCAACAACAACTGACTCAACTGCATGGCCAGTACGATGGCTTTTTGTCGATGCTGGTGACCAACCAACAAGGTGACATCATTGCCGCCAGCCCCAGCAGCACCAAAGTGTTGGGGCTGAATGTGGCCCAGCGCCCCTATTTTCGGAATGTGATCAACAGCGGCCAGGTCTATGTCTCCAGTGCCTTTCGTGGCCGCGGTTTTGGTAACGATGCCATTGTCGCCATTAGCGCCCCTTGGTTTGATGGCCACGGCCAGATTGCCGGCATTATCGAGGGCTCGTTAGACATTCAACGCTTACGCATGCTGATGGACATCGATTACGAGTTAAAACTGGTGCTTACCGACACCGCCGGTGCCGTTGTCGTGGCGTCAAATGGGCTTGGGATCGAGCCGTTATCGATGGTGGACGTGTTTAATGTTCGCCATGATGGCACCGCCCATCGGGTTGAATTGATCAGCCTTGGGGCCAACAGTAATCAGCGGCAAGATTACTTTGAATTGGATTTCGAGTTGGGGGCGAACTGGATGCTACGGGTGTTGATGCCCTATCGGCCCGTGGCGATGCGTGCAGAGCAGCAGTTTTTGATTGGCCTAAGCCTGCTGATTGGCGGCTTGTTGTTGTCGATTTTCCTGACGCGTCAACTCAGCGGCTTTTTAACCAAGCCGTTAGAGCGGTTGGCGCAAGAGGTTGCAAAACCGTATCACCCAGACCGACCGATGCGTGCTTTGCCGCGGGGCTCAGCGCGGGAAATTTTGCTGCTGCAACGGGAATTGGATAAACAGCGCCACTCGATCTACGAACACCAAGAAGAGTTAGAAGATAAGGTGGCTAAGCGCACCGCCCAGCTGGCGGCGGCGAACACCAAGTTGGCGCGTCTGGCGTTACGGGATGGCTTAACCGGTGCCTATAACCGCCGCCACTTTAACCACAGTTTTGAATCTTTCCGGCAACACAGTTTGCGTTCGGATCAGCCGTTGCTGCTGGCGCTACTGGACATTGACCACTTTAAAGCGGTGAACGACACCTATGGCCACCTGATTGGGGATGATTGTTTAAAATCATTGGTGACGCGCATCAACCTGCACTTTGGCCGCGAAAATGATCTGTTAGCCCGCTACGGTGGCGAAGAGTTTGTGTTGTTGCTGCCCCACCTAACCCATCAATCGGCACGGCAACAGCTTGAAAAGATGCGGCTGGACATTGCAGCCACGTCGATGGCGACCTTGCCGGATGGCCGAGATCTGCACATTACCGTCAGTATTGGGGCCATTTTTGCCGATGCGACCTTTAATGACGAACTGACGGCGTGGCTGGATGTAGCCGACAAGGCGTTGTACCAAGCCAAGCAAAATGGTCGAAATCAGTTACAACTGGAAAACTTTTTAGTCACTTCGATTGAAAAAAAACCAAACAATCAATTTAGTAACACTGCCCTTACCAGTCAGCGAACGGATTCAGGGTAGACTGGCTTAAACCCTATAACGACAGAGATACGATGGCAGAACTACAACATCTGCTTGATCGCAATCGCGATTGGGCAGCACAAGTAAAAACCGATAAACCCGAATTTTTTTCCAATTTGGCGCAGCAACAATCCCCTGAATATCTGTGGATTGGTTGCAGTGACAGTCGCGTGCCCGCCAACCAAATCATCGATTTGGATCCCGGCGAAGTGTTTGTGCACCGCAACATCGCCAACGTGATCAGCCATAACGACATGAATGCGTTATCGGTACTGCAATACGCGGTTGATGTATTAAAGGTGCGCCACATCTTAGTGGTTGGGCATTACGGCTGTGGTGGCGTTAAAGCGACCTTAGACGATCAACGCTTGGGGCTGGCCAGTAGCTGGTTGCGCCCGGTGAAGGCTGTGTTGGATACACACCAGCAAACCCTGCAAGCCCTGCCCGAACAACAACGCTTTCGCCGCCTATGCGAACTTAACGTGATTGCTCAGGTGATGAACACCTGCCAAACCACCATCGTCGAAGGGGCTTGGGATCGTGGCCAGCAGGTGTCGGTGCACGGTTTGGTCTACGATGTGGCAGATGGCCTGTTGCGAGATCTGTCGGTGAAGATCGATGGCACCGCCAAAGCGGCACTGACTTGCTCACAGGCGATAGAGAAGCTGGCAGAGCAGGGCTAATTACCCCGAAGGAGAGGCGTGATGTTCAACAAGATCCGTACTTTAGTTACTGTGGTGTTGCTGTTAATTACGCCTTTTTGCTGGGCTGAAGCTGATCGCAGTAAACCGCTGCAGCTGGCTGAGCCGCTGCAACAGTTTGCCCCATACGTCGGCAAAACCTGGCGCGGTGAATTTTCAGACTCCACCGCAGCAAAGCCGATGATCGACGTGTCTCATTGGTCGGTGGCGCTGCAAGGGCAAGCGGTTCGCATCACCCACAGCTTGAACCAAGGCGAGTATGAAGGCGAAACCATGATCGTCTTCAACGGCCAAACGCAGCAGTTGGAGTTTTTCTACTTTACCACCGCCGGCTTTTACACCATTGGCCGCGCAGAGTTTGATGGCAGTGCCTTTGTCTCGTACGAACAGGTGAGCGGTAACAGCGATGGCATTACCGAAGTGAAAGCGGAAATCAATTTAGTGGATGCCAATACCATGACCCAGCAAGCCCATTACTTAAAAAATGGCCGTTGGGTAAAAGGCCACAGTGCTCGCTACCGCGTGGTGGAGTGACGTTTCGCTAGGCACAAAAAAGCCGCGATTATCGCGGCTTTTTTTATGGGCACTCATGCATCATTCAGTAGCTGTGATGATCCTGTTCGGATTTCTCTTTGTCGGCAAAGCTAGAGAGCTGCTCAGCAAAGACACCGTGTAACTCTTCTTCGATATCACGCAGACGTTCGCGCAGATCGGCAATGGATTTGGCGCCTTTAAAACGATCTTGTAACAGCGATTCTAGGGTGTTCTGGTGCTCTAACATTACTTACCTCCAAATCCCAACATGATGAGTGCGGCAACGAAGGCGCAGTGCCGCCGTTGCCAGTCCCGTTATAGCCAGTGCTGGCTCAGGTTGCTGTCGCGTTCAGTAATAACCACAGTATCTGGCTCAGCCGCTTGCAGTGCAAGGGTTCCTTGCATCAATTCGTCGCGGCGGAACCAATGCACGCTCACTTCCGTGCCGATGGCGTATTTCGCTAAAGCGGCATCAATATCGCCGCTGGCTTGCAGCTGGTTAATGGCGATAAGTTTGTCGCCGGCCGCTAAGCCCGCTTGCTGGGCACTGCTGCCATTACGCACGGTAAGCAGCGTTACTCCGAAGCCGTCTGCTTTATAACGGGCGCCGAAATCGATGCGGTTCACTTTATCGCTGCGGCCGCCCTTGTCGCTGTTGCCGTTGCTGGCACGCAGGCTCATGTCGCAGCCAAATAACGCCAGCATTGCAGGCAGTGGCAGATCTTCAGTGCTGTCGAGCCAAGCAAACAGATCGCTGACATCGCGGCCAAGCAGCTCCGCCACAATGCGCTGATGGCTGTGATTGTCGGTGCCAATGCCCGGCTGGCCATACTCGCGCCATAAGCGCTGCATGACGCAATCTAAGCTGTGCTTGCCTGCGGTTTCATGGCGTAAGGTCAGATCCAGCAGCAGGGCAAACATCGCCCCTTTGGTGTAGTAGCTTACAATCGCGTTTTGGGCGTTTTCATCTTGTTTGTAGAACTTGGTCCACGCGTTAAAGCTGGAATCACGCAGGGTTTGCTTAAAACGACCGGCCGCGCGGGTCACCCGAGTCATGCCGTGGGCGAGTTGATCCAGGTAGGTGGCGGCGTCGATGCACCCGGCGCGGTAGACGATTAAATCGTCGTAGTAAGAGGTGATCCCTTCGTAGGCCCACAACTGAGTGGTGTAGGTCTCTTCGCTTAAGTTGTACGGCGTAAATTCGGCCGGTTTGATCCGCTTGACGTTCCAGTTATGAAAATACTCGTGGCTGCACAACGATAAGAAGGTGCGGTAGCCCTCGCTTTGGCCTGCCTCGTTGATGCTCGGCAGATCGTTCCGGCCACACACCAGCGCAGTCGAAGCGCGGTGCTCAAGGCCGCCAAAGCCATCGCCAACCACTTGGGTAAGGAACAGGTAACGGTCGTAGGGGGCGCCGCCAAACAAATCGATCTGCACTTGGCAGATTTTTTGTAAATCGGCGCAGATCCGTGCGGTGTCTGCCCAGTGCGGCCCCGTTAAGACCAGATCGTGAGGCACGCCGCCGGCTTCAAAGGTGGCTAAGGTAAACTCGCCCATCTCTACTGGATGGTCGATAAGCTCGGCGTAATTGTCGGCTTTATATTGGCCGTAGCCGTACCGCTTGGCACCGTCCAGCGGCATGGCGGTGGCCACGCGCCACTGTTGGTATGATTCGCCCGATGGCGGCAGCAGTTGCAGCGTCACTGGCTGGTCTTCTTGGCCAACCAGCGCTAAAAAGGTGGCCGAGCCATTAAAGAAGCCGTGGCTTTGATCCAGGTGCGCTCCGCGCACAGACAGATCCCACGCGTAAACCTGATAGCGGATCCGCAATTGAGCGCCGTTATTATGGGCTTGCCAGCTTTGTTTGTCGGTTTGGGTTAGCGCGATGGCGTCGCCATTAACATCTTCTGCTTCAATCCCGATAATGTGGCGCGCAAAATCGCGCACCATGTAACTGCCTGGCAACCATGCTGGCAGGGTAAATTGCTGCTGGGGCTGGGCTTGATCGGTAACAATTTCGACGCTGAACAGGTGGGCGTGGGGATCGATCGGCTGGATCTGGTACTGAATCATGCAACGTACTTCTTGTTGTAGAGATATGGCACGATTGTAGGCTCAACTTTACGCTTTTGTCAGCAATTCAACCGCTGGTGGCTGCAATATGGGTGATTGAATTCATTTGTGATTTTTCCTATTGGCCAAGGCTCCGTATAATTACCGCAACATTTACTTCCAGTTAAGGAAACGCCAGTGGCCGACGAGACCATCTTTTCCAAAATCATTCGCCGCGAGATCCCAGCCGAAATCGTCTTTCAAGATGAATTGGTAACCGCGTTCAAAGACATTAGCCCGCGCACGCCAACCCACGTGTTGATTATCCCCAATAGCGTTATCCCCACTTGCAACGACATCAGCGCCGAGCACGAACCCGCGCTTGGTCGCATGTTTACGGTGGCCGCGAAAATAGCCAAAGAGCAGGGCATTGCCGAGGATGGCTACCGCCTGATCATGAACTGCAACAGCCACGGTGGCCAAGAGGTCTACCACATCCACATGCATCTGCTTGGTGGTAAGCCACTGGGCCCGATGCTTTCGGTATAAGCACAGTCATGGCGACCCCAAATCGCGGAACCGTGCCGCTAACAGGATATGCGAAACGCTTTGTGGACCAATTGGCCCAATGTCGTGCGCTTGGAATACGGATATTAGAAGGCAGTGAACGCCATGTGTTGCTGGAACTGCCATATCAGAAACGGATTATCGGTTACCCCGATACTGGGGTGATCCACGGCGGGGTGATCACCACCTTAATGGACACCGCCTGTGGTGCCACCGTGGTGTGCGCGCTGCGCCATGCTACCGGCAATGTCGAGCTTAGCCCTACCTTGGATCTGCGGGTCGACTACATGATGGCGGCCAAGCCGGAGCAATCGGTGTTTTGCTACGCTGAGTGCCACAAACTCACCAGTGCCATCGCCTTTGTGCGTGCGGTGGTGTACCAAGACGACGTGAGCAAACCCGTGGCCCAAGCGGTGGGATCGTTCATGCGGATTGGCCCAGAGTTAGTGACGGAACAGTTCAAGCGCAACATGGAAGGCGGTTAGATGGATTTCAAACAGAAGTTACAGCAGGCCGCCAGTAGCAAAGATTTTGATGCGTTGCTGCAGTTGGTGCCTTATGTCCAGTTTATCGGCATGGAATGCGAACGGTTTGGCGATGAAATGGTGTTCCGGTTGCCACCGAAAGAGGAAAACATCGGTAACCCGATGCTACCGGCGCTGCACGGTGGGGTGATCGCCGGCTTTATGGAGATGTCGGCTATTATTCAGTTAATGGTGATGATGCAAACGCCGCGAGTGCCGAAAATTGTCGATTTCTCGGTGGATTATCTGCGTGCAGGCCACCTACGTGAAAGCTACTGCGAATGCATCATTACCCGCCAAGGGCGACGGGTGGCCAACGTCAACATCATTACCTGGCAAAGCAACCGGAAACAGCCCATCGCCACAGCGCGGGCGCACTTCTTACTGGAGTAGGGGAGGCGACGGCGCAGGTTATTTATGAACAGGAGTCGTCATGAAGCATCGCGGTTGTCGTTATCTTATCCCCTTAGTGCTGGCACTGCTTAGCGCGGGGTGTGCCACCAACAGTGCGGGCATCGCGGTGCGCTCTGATAGCAGCGATCTGCGCGTTGATTCCTCCAGTGTGGCCAAAGCGGTCAACATCAGCCAAGTACGGCAGCGTAGCGTTGCTGGGGTGCTGCAAGGCAGCGCGTTGATCTCGTCCACCGTCAGCAGTGATCGTTACTGGCAGTACAAATTTACCTTTTTTGACCTGCAAGGGCTGCCGGTTGAACTCGACAGCAGCCATTGGCAACCACTGAACTTACACGGTGGTGAACAGCGCGCGGTGCAAGCCGCGGCAGCCAACGCCAGCGCCGCCAGTTTTGAGCTGTCACTGCGGCCAGTAACAAAAAACTAACCTTGGCAACACGCAACGGCCCCGCCTGTCGGGGCTTTTTTGTGCCACAAGAACAATGTTCGTTGCGTAGCCATGCAGCTTACCTTCTTAACGGTTTCGCCTGTTGTGGCTGGCATTGGCGTGGATGAAAACAATTGCTGGCGCATAGTTATTCGTTTTGATTGCGTGCAATCGCTCTTGGCGAAAGTGGCCGTGAACGGCGCTGTTGTTACTGTTCGCTGTTGCATCATTGTTATGATTTGTCTGGCTTTTTAGCTCAATTATTCGCATTAGAAAAACTATTATTTTATCCCAATAAAAGTAGGGATCAGTAACAGTGGATAAACGGTTGAGTGCGATCAAGATCAAAGTTTAACCACCCCCCGGCGTTACAATGCGCACATCTTGAAGGCCTAATTTGATGGAACGAGTTAAGGCCAACGACACCAGTTTTAATAATTTAATTGAGTGAATGCAGCCATGACCGATTTTATCCTGTCCGCCCCAGCCCTTCTGACTCTGCTTGCCGTAGTCGTATTGATTGGTGGCGAATTCCACACCAGCGAAACCATGCCAAAGCTGTGGAAAATGTAATCACAACTTGGCGGTGTTAACCCCAAAGCGTTAAACACCGCAGTTGCCCAAAAAAAGCCGATCAGATGATCGGCTTTTTTTGTGACTGAATTTCAACAGCGCGGAATAACAACCGTAATTTCATTCATGTGGATTGCCAGCAGCTCCGGCTTGTCGATATACTTGCCGCTGCCTCGGGGTGTGTAACTGACAATGTGGCTAAGCCCATTGTCGACTGAGATCCGCAACTGCGGAAACCCGTGAACCTGATCCGGATAGTACCGGCGTAGGAATGGCTGCCACATGCACGTTTTATCCAGCACGGATACCGTACTCCCTTTGTGGCTCAATTCTTTACCCCTTCTGCTTTATCCCGATCGCACGTTTTGTTAATTATTGGATGTACTAACATGCGACGTTCCGTTTTAGCTTTAGCTGTTGTGGCTGCATTTTCTGCCAGCGCTGAAGAATCGATTGAAACCATCACTGTTACCGCCGATCTGCGTAACATCGAATTGTCCCAGTTGCCGGGTTCGGCCACCGTTGTGGGTGAAATGCAGCTGGCGGATGAAGGTGGTGAACACTTTGAACAGATCCTCGATACCATTCCCAACCTGAACTGGTCCGGAGCCACCTCGCGCCCCCGCTATTTCCAAATTCGCGGTGTGGGCGAACAAGAGGAATACCAAGGCGCCCCCAACAGCTCGGTTGGTTTTGTGGTGGATGACATCGACTTGTCTGGCCTTGGCATGGCCGCCAGTTTGTACGATCTGTCGCAAGTGGAAGTGCTGCGTGGCCCCCAAGGCACCCAATATGGGGCGAACGCACTGGCTGGCCTGATCTACGTGAAAAGCAAAGATCCAACCCAAGGGTTTGAATCTGGGGTAACCGCCACCTTAGCGCAGGACGATCAGCAAACCGTGGGCGGCTACGTTTCTGGCGCCGCAACGGATGAGTTGAGCTACCGCATGGTGCTGCACTCGAATCAGCAAAATGGCTTTCGCGACAACAGCTACCTTGGCCGTGACGACACCAACAAACGTGACGAGCTGACTTTCCGCACCAAGTTACTGTGGCAACCAAGCGACAATCTGGAAGCCAAGCTCACCTTCTTACACGCGGATCTTGATAACGGCTACGACGTATGGACGTTGGACAATAACGGTTTTGACACCACCAGCGATGAGCCCGGTGAAGATTCCCAGCGTACTAATGGTGCCTCACTTAATGTGCGAGTTGGCGTTACCGACAAAATGTCGCTTACGTCCATCACCAGCTGGACTAACACCCACGCCACCCACGCCTATGATGGCGATTGGGCTAACTCAGATGAGTGGGCAGGGAAGCTGTGTAACGACTATGCCGGTGGTTTTGAGGCTTGCCAATACGATTACACTTGGGCTAAAGAACAACGACGCGACACCGTTAGCCAAGAGCTGAGGTTAAGTTCGGAGCAGGCGGGGCGGATCTTTAATGACAGTACCGATTGGTTGGTTGGGGTGTACGCCAGTCGTCTGCGTGAAGATAACGATCTGAACAGCTTCTATAACGGCTTTGCCGATGAAGCGCTGAAATCCAGCTACCAGGCAGAAAATGCGGCGCTGTTTGGTCAGCTTGATACCACCTTAGGCGATTGGGTGTTGTCTGCGGGCTTGCGTTTTGAGCAGTGGGACGCGGATTACAGTGACGATGCTGGCGAGCGTTTTAAGCCAGAGGAAGATATGTGGGGCGGCCACCTATCAGCCACTTACCGCTGGAATGAAGATCATAACAGTTACGTACGAGTTGCACGGGGTTACAAGGCTGGCGGCTTTAACATGGGCCTGCCGGATTACCTTAGCACCAATACCGAATACGATTCTGAAACGTTGTACAACTATGAAATTGGCCTGAAGAGCACTTGGCTCAATGGCGATTTGCACAGCAACATAGCGCTGTTCTACATGGATCGGAAAGATCAGCAGGTGGAAGCCTCAATTCAAGATCCGACCGATCCACAGCGGTTTGTGCTTTACACCAATAACGCCACCGATTCGAGTAACTACGGTGCGGAAGTGGAAATGAGCTACCAGCTGCATCGCGACTTAGAGTTGCATGGCAGCGTTGGCTGGTTGGAAACGGAATACGACAATTACGTGGTTACCTTGAGTGAAACCGAAGAACGTGACTTGTCTGGCCGCGAACTCGCTCACGCCCCAAGCTATCAATTCGCCGTGGGCGCCACCTACCGTAACGATTTGGGTTGGTTTGGTAACATCAACCTCAGCGGCAAAGACAAGTTCTATTACTCCGACACCAACGATTCGCAATCCAAGGCGTACCAATTGTTAGACGCCAAGGTGGGCTACGAAGCGATGGATTGGTCGGTGTATTTGTGGGGACGCAACATCACCGATGAAAAATACGGGGTGCGTGGCTTCTTCTTTGGCAACGAACCGGATCAAGACTGGGCGGCGAAGCAGTACATTCGTTACGGCGATCCGCAGCAGTTTGGCATTACCTTTAACTACCACTTCATGTAAGGAACAACACCATGCAACTGAGTGTTGAAATTAGCCTGTACCCGCTTAAAGACAACTATCTGGAAGTGATCCAGTGGTTTATTGAGCGTTTAAAGGCGTACCCACAGATCCAACGCCACACAAATGGCATGAGCACCCAACTTGGCGGTGATTATGATCAAGTGATGGCGCTGCTGGCCAAGGAGATGAAGGCCGCACACGAGCAATGGGGTAAGGAAGTGTTTGTCTGTAAGTTCATTACTGGCGGAGTAAACCTTGACCACAGTGAGTGATTGGTTAAGCGGGATCTTTGCCGATGCCGCGGTAATGACTGGCTGGGAAGCGGTAGCGGTGGTGTTGGCCATCGCTTACTTGCTGCTGGCGATGCGACAAAACTTATGGTGCTGGGCGGCTGCGGCAGCCAGCACCATGATCTACACCTTACTGTTTTGGCATGTGTCGTTGCTGATGGAATCGGCATTGAACGTGTTTTATCTGGTGATGGCCGCAGTTGGTTTTTACCAATGGCGCTATGGCGGCGGCAATGGCAGCGGTACGCCGTTGGTCAGCTGGAGCAGCCAACGCCACGCCATGACCATCGGCGCCACTGCCGTGATTGGCTTGTTGCTGGGTTACATCATGGATCGCAACACCAGCGCCGATTTCGCTTATTTAGATGCGCAAACCACCTGCTTTGCGGTACTGGCAACTTGGATGCTGGCCAAAAAAGTGGTGGAAAATTGGCTCTATTGGGTCGTGATCGATGCGGTGTCGATTTATCTCTACCTGAACAAAGGCTTAGCCCTTACTGCTGCGCTGTTTGTGGTGTACGTGGTGCTGGCGGCGATGGCATATCGCCAATGGGAACAACAGTTACACGGCCAAATTGATGGCCAATCTGCCTGAACAACTGTGGCATCAAGCGATGCCACAGTTTCCTCTTTCTGCGCTGGTGCCGTTAGCGGGCGCCAGCGCCAATCAGCTTTATTTGGTGGATGCCGGCCTGCGCCAGTGGGTGTTGCGGCTGCACGGCAACGACAATCAGTTTGCGGTAAATCGCGATCATGAACGCCGCTGTTGGCAAGCCTGCGCGCAGGCGAATTTAGCGCCGCCACTGCACTATTGGTCGATGGATAATCGCTTCTGCATCAGCGAATTTTGTGGCATTGAACCACCGCAATTACAGCCCGAGCCGTTGGCCCAGTTGCTGCAACGGCTGCATCAACTGGATGGGATCGGTGCCGCCATCGATTATCAGCAAGAGATCCTAGGCTACCTGCAAGGGGTGGATCACACTGCGTTAGCGCCTTATCTGGCGCAACTGCCCCATTGGCTTTCGCTGCTGCACCGCAGCCAGCTAGCGTTAACGTGGTGCCACCGCGATCTGCACCGTGGCAATATTCGCCAATGCGATGGGCGTTATCTGGTGCTGGATTTTGAATACGCCGCCTACGCCCACCCTTTATTTGATCTGGCCCAAGCTCAGGCGCAATTGCCTGCCGCGCAGCAAGCGAGTTTGGTCCAGCGTTATTATCAATTGCGGCAGCAGCCATTTGACCTTGATGAACAACAAGCGCTGCACAGCGCGAGCGCAATTTGGCAACTGACGAACGCCGCATGGGCATTGCGGATGCTGCAGCAAGCGAACCACAACAACAGCGATCCTCTGCAACATACCGATACAGCTTTGGTGCAAAACTGGTATCGCACCGCAGTAGATTGGCTTAACCTCAATTAACGTTAATTGAATGTTGCCAAGGAGATGCGGTGCGCCAGTGGATTGTTGCAGTAACCCTATTGTTTGTACTGAGCGGTTGCAGTGCTCGCTTTGTTTACAACTGGATGGATTGGATTGTGCCGTGGGAGGTGGACGATTACGTTGATCTGAACCGCAGCCAAAGCAAGCAACTGGATGCCATTATCGAGCGCACCTTAGCGTGGCATCGAGTGAACGAATTGCCGCAATACATCGATCACCTCGACAGCTTAACTGCCCAGCTCAGCAGCCCCATTAGTGCCGATCATATACAGCAGCAGCTCGACCGCTTTGGCAGCCACTGGAATCGTTTATACGATCACCTGTTGCCAGACATTATTCCGCTAGTGCAAAGCTTATCGGAGAAACAGGTGGCGCAGATCCTCAGCACGGTGCAAGAGGAAGAGGATGAGCTGCGACAAGAGTACAGCGAACTCAGCCTGAACGAGCGCATCGCCAAATCCAATACGTCGATGCGTAAAGGCATGAAAAAGCGCATCGGTCGGCTAACCGCAGAACAAAAGCAGTTGATTGAGCAATACAACGAAGCCCGCCATCGTTCACTGCAGCAGTGGTTCAGCTATCGCGATCGCTACATGGCGTTGTTGCGCTTAGCGCTAACCGAGCGCAGTAATACCGAAGCGTTGGTGGCGCGATTGCAATTACTGTTAATCGATTACGATCAACTAAAGTCGAAAGAGCACAAACAATTGTTGGAATACAATCAGCAGCTGTTTATTGCCAATTTAGCGGCCATTCACCACAGCCTAACCGATAAGCAAATGAAGAAGCTTATTAGTGACTTAACCACATTGCGCGATGATTTTGCTTACTTGGCGGCAAAGGCGCAATAAAAGCCGAATCGTGGCGGTCTAGTTGTACAGGTTGGTATTTAAGGACACTCAATATGCAAGCAATCGTACAACTGTGGCAACGCCTGTTCGCCAAAACGCAAATCGCCGAAGGGTTAGCCCCATTGGCGCTGCGGCTTTACTTAGCGCCGGTGTTGATGCAGGCCGGTTACAACAAACTGAGCCATTTTGAAGATACCGCTGCATGGTTTGGTAATCCGGATTGGGGCTTGGGTTTGCCGATGCCAGAAGTGATGGCGGCGTTAGCGGCGGGCACGGAATTGTTTGGTGGCGCGTTGTTGTTGGTGGGGTTGTTGACGCGGTTAGTGGCGCTGCCAATGATGGTGACCATGTTAGTGGCTGCGTTTGCGGTGCACTGGGAAAACGGCTGGTTGGCGATCGCCGACAGCAGCTCTTGGTTAGCGAATGAGCGGGTACTGGATGCCGCTGACAAATTAAGTCGCGCCAAAGAGATTTTACAAGAAAACGGCAACTACGACTGGCTGACGAGCTCAGGCAACGTGGTGATCTTAAATAACGGCATCGAGTTCGCGATGACATACTTCATTATGTTGTTGGCGCTGTTCTTTATGGGCGGCGGCAGATACACCAGCGTTGATTACTGGTTAACTCGCAAAGGCTGAGCGTTAAGATCCGCCCAGCCCGCATTAGTCTTGTCCGAAATTGGCTAGTGCATAAAGGTCGTCATGGTTATGCTGCTAATCATGACGACCTTACTGTTATCGGCGCAGCAATGCCGCCAAGCGCGACTGGCCAAGGATCCCCGTTTTGATGGGCGCTTCTTTACCGGCGTACACACCACCAAAATTTACTGCCGCAGCGTCTGCCCCGTGCATCCCCCATTGGAAAAAAACGTCAGTTATTTTGCGACTGCTGCCGCTGCAGAGCAGGCGGGCTTGCGCCCCTGTTTACGCTGTCGGCCAGAATTGGCGCCGCCAGGTGCCGATTGGCGTAGCCATCAACCGCGATTAAGTCGAGCGATGACGCTGCTGCAAAGCCAGCAAGTGCAGGGGGTAGCGCAGTTAGCCCAAGCGTGTTTTATCAGCGAGCGGCAGTTGCGCCGTTTGTTCCAGCAGCACATCGGTGTATCGCCGTTGCAAGTGTTGCAAACAGAACGGTTATTGCAGGCCAAGCAACTGCTGACCGACACCCAATTAGCCATCACCGATGTGGCCTACGCCAGTGGTTATCAAAGTGTGCGCCGTTTTAACGATGCCTTTGTGCACCATTATCGACTCGCCCCCAGTCGCTTTAGAAAACAAGAGAACCACAGCGTGAACAATAACCTACAGCTGCGATTGCCTTACCGCGCCCCGTTTGATTACGACACCTTGCTGGGCTTTTTTCGGGCGCGCGCCATTGATGGCTTGGAGTGGTGTGAAGGCGATCGCTTCTACAAGCGTTTGTCTGCCGAGCAGCAACTGTGTGTGTCGCCAGGGCAGGGGGAGTTGTTGGTTGAACTGACCGGCATTGGCCCGCAACAGCTAAGCGATGTGCGCTTACGCTTGCGGCGGATGTGGGATCTGGATGCGGATCCACAGGTAATTGAAGCACATCTACAGCGCACCCCAGCACTGGCGGCGATAATCGCTCGTTATCCGGGTCAGCGTGTTGGCGCTTATTACGATGGCTGGGAAGCGCTGTTGCGAGCGATACTCGGCCAGCAAGTGACGATAGAAGCGGGGCGCAAGCTGTTATCGGCATTGGTGCTGATAAATCAGCAGGCGGGCGGTTTTGGTTTACCAAGCCCAGCGCAGTTAGCGCAATTGGATTTGACGGCGCTGGGCATGCCCGGCAGTCGCAAACAAACCTTGCTGCGGGTGGCTGTTGCGGCGCAATCGTGGCAATTAGATCAGTGGCCGGATCCGGCAGAGATCGCCGCCCCGCTGTTGGCGCTAAAAGGAATAGGCCCATGGACGGTCGCTTATTGGCGCTTACGCAGTGGTGCCGATCCCGACAGTTTGCCCGACGGCGATGTGGTGCTGCGTAAGGCCGCGAAGCAACAGGGGTTAGCCGACGACAGCAAACAGTTAATCGCCGCCGCAAGCGCCTGGCAGCCGTGGCGCAGTTACGCCACCAATCTATTGTGGCTCAGCACGTTGGAAGAGAAATAATGCATTACAGCGAAATCGACAGCCCGATGGGCACAGTACTGATCGTTGGCAGTGAGCAAGGCTTGCATGCGGTGAGTTTTCAACAGGGCAGCCAACCATTGGCCATTGCCGCGGACTGGCAACGAGACGATCAGGCGCTGTGCGCCGCCCGAACTCAGTTGCAACAGTATTTTGCGGGGCAACGGCAGCAGTTTGAGCTGGCGTTGGCGCCCGTTGGCACCGAGTTTCAGCGGCAAGTGTGGCAGGCACTGTGCCAGATCCCTTATGGGACGACCGCCAGTTATGGCCAGATCGCCAGCGCCATTGGTAAGCCCAAAGCGGTGCGGGCACTGGGGGCCGCGAACGGCAAAAATCCGATTGCGGTGGTGATCCCTTGTCATCGCGTGATTGGTGCCAATGGCAGTTTGACCGGTTATGCCGGTGGCCTTGAATTAAAACAGCAATTGCTGCAATTGGAACAGCCAGATCTGCTGAATTGATTGCGGTACCATAGGCTAAATGCGAATCAACGCTATTTAACAAGGATGTCTTTATGGATGCTCAGCAGCTGCTGCTTAATCGCCATTCTCAACCCCGGCTAACCGCGCCGGGCCCATCGCCGCAGCAGTTAGAACTCCTGCTGCAAGCGGCGTTACGCGCCCCGGATCATGCCATGCTAAAACCCTATGAGTTTGTGGTGGCGCAGCAAGAGGGGTTAAATCGGTTAGGTGAGATCTTCTATCAGGCGGCGCAAGCAGCAGGGCAAGAGGGGGAGGCGTTAGCGCGCGCTCGGTTGTTGCCAACGCGGGCGCCGATGGTGATAACCGTGATTGCCAAAGTAACCGAGCATCCGAAAGTGCCGACGGTGGAACAACACATTACCGCCGGTTGTGCCACGTTACAGATGCAACAGATGGCGCTCTCGCTGGGGTTGGGTGGCTTTTGGCGTACCGGCAGTTACGCCCGTGATCCCTATGTGCGCCAGGCTTTAGGCGCCCAAGGTAACGATGAAATCGTTGGATTTCTCTATCTGGGCACGCCAATGAAAGCCACCAGCGCCAGTGCTGGCAAAGATCCTGCCCAGTACTGGCGCGAGCTGTAACGAGTTACCACAGGGTTTTGATCGGCCACGGCAACATGGCGATGGCCGGTTCATGCAAGCTGGAGATATAGAGAGTGTCGCCGATCCGCTCGGCCCCAGTGATGTGGGCATAACTCCCTTCTGGATCTTGCAGGTTGTAGCGGATCTCGCCAGCGGCATCAAAGCCGATCAGGTGGCCATATCGGCTGGCTTGTGGTCGTAAGAAAGCGGGCAGCCGTTGCACCAGTTTTCGGATCGCCGGTTTATCGGCAATGCTGTCTAACAGGGCATTTCGCGGGGAAACTAAGCCCAACCAGTAGGTGCCATCACTATCGCGACTTAGGTTGTCGGGAAAGCCCGGCAAGTTCTCTAAAAACACCTCGGTTTGCCCCTGTTTGGCTCCGCGCAGGTACAGTTTTAGTACTCGATAATGGCCGGTTTCGGTGATCAATAAGCTGTTGTCGTTGTCGGCCAATTCAATGCCGTTGGTGAAGTTCAGTTTGGTCAGCAGTACTCGGGCGTGGCCACTGGAGGGATCAAACTTAATCACTCGTCCACTGCCGCCGTGTTCGTTGATGTCGATAAGGCTGGTTTCGTAGGTGCCGTAATCGGCGGCGGCGTGACGGGTGCTGGATTCTGACATAAACACGGTGCCATCGGCGGCAAGCGCTAATGAATTGGCGTAGCGAAGGGGTTCGCCCGCCACTTCAGTTAATACGGTTTGCAACTGCCCAGTATTGGTTAAGCGCAGCAACCCTTGGTAGGCGTCGGCAATATAGAGGTTGTCGTCGTGATCAAAACGCAGCCCCAGTGGGCGACCGTTGGTGTTGGCAACAATGTCGATGCCATCGGCGGTTAGCCTGCCGATGTCGCCATTACTTAAGCCAAAATAGAGCTGCTGTTTACTGTTGCTGGCAAAGCCTTCTGGCCCCGGTGCTGGGGTGTTGAGTCGCTCAAGCTGCGCCAAATGTTGATTGGGGTTAAAGGGCAGTTGATAGCCGCGATCGATAGGGGGCTGCCAAGTTGTCGGTTCAATGGGTACGGGCCATAAACTTAAATAGGCCAATAGCGCCACCACGGCTGAGGCAACGGCAAGCTTCCATGCTGGCATTGTTACATCCTGTTGTTGAGGTTATTGCTAAGATCGGCAAAAGCGGCCACGCAGTAAAGAGGAAAGCTGCCACATTAAGCCTTTCTTATCTCTATAACTGCTATGGGCAATCTCTGCATCGACTTCAGTGAATGTCGGTTGCAATGATATGGTGGCATTGATCCCATTAAATAAGGATATACGCCGGTGGCAAAGTGGCTGAAATTTATCGCATGGATACTGATATTTGGGGTTAGTCATGGCGTGGCAGCAGAATTAAAGCCGCACCTATTACTGATTTCGATTGATGGGTTACGTTGGGATTACCTGCAACGGCATCAGCCGACGAACTTGCTGCAACTGGCGGCGAACAGCGCCAAAGTAGAGCGGTTGTTGCCGGCTTACCCCAGCAAGACCTTCCCTAATCATCTGAGTTTGGTGACCGGCTTATACCCCGAGCACCACGGCATCATTTCGAACCATTTTTATAACCCCACCCTTGGCCGCAGCTACAGCTTGCGGGATCCCAGTGCGGTTACCGATGGCCGCTTCTATTCGGGGGTGCCAATTTGGTCGTTAGCCGAACAGCAGGGGCTAACCAGTGCGGTCTATTTTTGGCCGGGCTCGGAAGCAAAAATCGCGGATCAGCGCCCCAGTTATTATCAGCAGTATTCCAATCGCGTCAGCCATAAGCAGCGAATTGAGCAGGTGATTCGCTGGTTGTCGCTGCCAGAGGCACAACGACCACAGTTTGTGGCGCTGTATTTCTCGGCGGTGGACTCGGCTGGGCATAAATATGGCCCTGAACACGCCAACACGGGGAAGGCGTTACGACAGCTTGATCGTCAACTAGGGCAGTTGTTTCGCGCATTGGCCGCGTTGCCGATAGCAGTAAACGTGGTGCTGACTTCGGATCACGGCATGCGGGAGGTTAGCCAGATGCCAACGTTGCTATTGGATCAGCGGTGGCGTAAATGGCGGCAGCTGCGCTCGGCCTTTAAGGTGATGGGCAGCGGTGCCTTGGTGCAGTTTTATCATCAAGGCAAAGGGGATAAAGCCGCCGATCTGGCTAAGCTTGGCAAGATGTTGGCGGGTCATCGGGACAGCCAATTTTATCTGCGTGAGCAGATCCCCGCAGGGCTGCACTTCTCTGCCCACGAGGCGATAGGCGATGCGGTGTTGCTCAGCGACAGCCATTACCTGACTTACAGCAACGCCCGCTCCAGACCCAAGGGCAATCATGGGTTTGATCCCAATCAGGTGGCCGCAATGCAAACCTTGTTGCTGGCCTCTGGCCCCGCCTTCGATCCCACTCAAACCATCGCCCGTGCTGATAATGTGCACCTGTATCCGCTGATGGCAGCGGTTTTGGGATTAACGATCAACACGCCCATTGATGGTGAACTGCACGTGCTGGCGCCACTGTTAAGGCATAAGGACAGCCCGTCACTTTGATGCACTAAGGGACGGGAAATAGCTGGGCGGACAAGGAGTGCGGTGGCGAAGGGCAGCGCTTCCGTACGGCAGCAGAAACGAACAACGCCCCGCACTTGCGTGCGGGGCGTTGTTGTTAATATGGCGGTCAGGGAGAGATTCGAACTCTCGATACGTTGCCGTATACACACTTTCCAGGCGTGCTCCTTCAGCCACTCGGACACCTGACCTTGTTGTTTGTGTTTAGCGAGTCGTCACTCGGGTCGAAACCTTACGTAGGCTGAAGAACCACGTTAGGCGTGCTTGATACCACGGTTGCTTTGCAACGAGCAGCCATTCAAACACAAGACCTTGCGATGTTTATCGAGTTCGCACTCCAGTCGTTTAATGAGGACTTAACTCGAAGATGGCGGTCAGGGAGAGATTCGAACTCTCGATACGTTGCCGTATACACACTTTCCAGGCGTGCTCCTTCAGCCACTCGGACACCTGACCTTGTTTGTGTTTAACGAGTCGTCACTCGGATCAAAACCTTACGTAGGCTGAAGAACCACACGAGGCGTGCCTGACTCTGCCATTGCTTTGCAACGGGCAGCGACGAAGACACCAGATCTATTGATGTTTATCGAGTTCTCACTCAGTGACTGAATCGGTTTCCGTCCTCAGCAACGGGGCGTAACTTTACGGTTGGTCGGCGTCAGGGTCAAGCCTTGTTGCTGCAGAATGTGCTCAAGTGCTTACACACTCACCAACTCGTTGAAATTACGGTCGCTGCTGCGGTTGCGCTGTGCTGTTTTTCGGCAGCGCAATGAGGCCAAGTGTTGTGGAATGGCAGTGAAGCCGCAGCGTAATCATTGGAAAAACGATATAATTCGCGCTCTGTTAATGGCTGGAAAACAAATTTTGCTGTCTCGAGTGGTACAACGCCCCAGCGATTGGGGCTTTTGGTTGGTGGCATTGCTGTGTTTGTTGCCATTGGTTAATTCGCCGATGGCGTTGATGTTTGGCTTGGTATTGGCCACGGTTGGCTGGGTGCCCCAAGGGGTTTCGGTTAGCGCCTTGGCAAAAAAGTTGCTGGGTTGGTCGATCATCGGTTTAGGTTTTGGCATTCAGCTAGAGCAGGCGTTGCAGATCAGTTGGGACAGCCTAGGGCTGATCCTTACCACCATTTTTGGCACCTTAGCGGTTGGGCTCTTATTGGCGCGGCTGCTTAAGGTGGAACGAACCACCGGCCACTTGATCGCGTCGGGTACCGCAATTTGCGGCGGCAGTGCCATTGCCGCGGTGGCGCCAGCCATCAACGCCGATGACAGCAAAACCTCGGTGGCGTTGGCAACGGTCTTTGTTCTGAACGCCATTGCGCTGTTTATCTTCCCTGTGATTGGCCACTACCTTGAACTGAGCCAGCATCAATTTGGCTTATGGGCGGCGATTGCGATCCACGATACCTCATCGGTGGTTGGCGCAGCCGGTGCCTATGGCGATGAAGCGTTGGCGGTTGCCACCACGGTTAAGCTGGCTCGAGCACTGTGGATCATTCCGGTGGCGATGCTGAGCGCGCTGTGGTTTCAGCGCAAGGGCGCCACAACCAAGGTGCCCACCTTTATCTTGTTGTACGTAGCCGCAATGATTTTTGCTTGGGCAGTACCGATGGCAGAGCCGTTTTATCAGCTGATTTTCCAAGGCAGTAAACGGTTAATGGTGCTGTGCTTGTTTCTGATAGGGGCGGGGATCACGCTGAAGAAATTGCAACAGGCTGGGCGGCAACCGTTGCTGCTTGGGATCAGTTTGTGGTTGTTGGTTAGCACCACCTCGCTGGCTTATTTGTGGTTCTGAGCGCGCCACAGCAAGGTGGCCACCACCACAGTGAACAGCGTTAATTCAATCAGCGCCAGCAGCAGCCCTTGGGTCAATAGCGCGGCACCGATGCCGATGGGTAAGGCCAATAGTTGCGGCGGGAACTTCACTGTATCTCCTTGAGGCGATTTATCCTGCAGCTATGGTGACGCTCCGCCGTCGCCGTCTCAACATCGCTTTGCTATAAGCCAGTGCGGTTCGGACTAAGTGCACGGTTCCCAGCAGAGATAAGGAAAACGTGATGGTTAAGCTGCTAATTAACAACAGCGTTTCGCTATACTGTGGCCTCGGTTTCAGCTTACTTTCTTATTATGTTCACCAAACTGTTAATCACCGCGGCGATCGTTGCTGTTATGTTCTGGCTGGCGAAACGCAAGCGCCAACCCGCTGCGGCTAAGCCACTGCCCTCGACGGCCGCCGTTACCTTGCAACGGTTAGCGCCGCTGTTTGCCATTGTGGTGTTGCTGCTGAGCGCGGCATGGATGGGCTACGGCTGGCAACAAGATCAGCAATTGCTGTTGGTTACCGTTACCTCTGCCCAAGGCGAAGTCGCCGAATATCAGGTGAAGAAAGGCCAATTGCAGGGGCGCCGCTTAGTGACAGTGGATGGCCTACAGGTGGAGCTCAGCCAGCTGGACCGGGTTGAAGTGGCGCCACTAGATAGCCAACAATAGCCCCAAAATAAGGGGCTGCTACTTATCTACTTGATTGATTTTAAATGAATAGCTGTCGGTGACATCAAAGCTGCATACAAATGAAATATTACTGTAATGGTATTTTGGCTTAATGCCGTGGCGCCTCTCGAAGAAGAGGCAACACAAGGACATTAAGGTACCCACCATGAAAAAATTTGTAGTTTGCGCATTGGCGTTAGCCTCTGTCTTCACCGCTAATAACGCTATCGCGAAAGACACCATCACCATCTCTGGCTCCACTTCCGTAACCGGTGTGATGGAAGTGTTGGCTGAAACCTACAGCAACAAAACGGGGATCGCCGTTGAAGTGCAGGGCACTGGCTCTTCGGCGGGGATCCGCGCCGCCAATGAAGGCACCTCGATGCTGGGCATGTCTTCACGCAATGTGAAAGACAGCGAAAAACGCGCTGGGCTGGTTGAAACCATCATCGCCCGTGATGGCATCGCCGTTGCGGTGAACAACAACAACCCACTGAAAGAGCTGACCACCGAGCAGATCGCCGCCATCTACAAAGGCGAAATCAAAAACTGGCAACAGGTTGGCGGCAAGCCCGGCCCGATTGTAGTCGTTACCCGTGATACCGCCTCTGGCACCCGTGGCGCGTTTGAATCCATCCTTAAACTGAAGCGCAAAATTAACGGCATGAAAGTCAGTGCCATTACCCCTCGCGCGCAAGTAGGCAACGGCAACGGCATGGTGAAAACCATGGTGGCGAACAACGCGAATGCCATCGGTTACATCTCTTTAGGCTCGGTGGATCAATCACTGCGCGCGGTGAATGTAAACGGCGCCGAAGCCAGTGTGGCCGCCATCCAAGCCGGTCGTTACCCGATTGCACGTCCTTTCATCCTGTTAGCGGATGAAAACGCTCCGAAGTTAGCCCAAGAGTTTACAAGCTGGGTTTTGTCTGCCGACGCTCAGAAAATCGTGGCCAGCAAAGGCTACGTGGCACTGCAGTAACACCGCTTGATTACGCTGCTGACAGCCACAGGGCTGTCAGCTTTTGCGGCTCTATAGGATTTTAACTTATGACAATTGCCCAAAGTAGCGCTGAACCGATGGCGATGGCGCAGCTGCTAGCCAGCTCGAAGCGTCGTGAAATCATGGAACGCCTGTTCCATGGGCTGTTCCTGCTGAGTGCATTTATTGGGGTGGTGTCGGTAGGCATCATCGGCTTTTTCCTTATTAAAGAAAGTGTTGCTGCGGTTCAGTTTGCTGGCGTAGACGAGATCCTGTTTGGCATGGAGTGGTTACCTCCTGCCCTTTACGGCATCGCCCCGATGATTGTCGGTACCTTATTGTCTACGTCCGTGGCGATTGTGATTGGGGTGCCGGTGGGGCTGTTAACCGCCATTTTTTTAGCCGAAATTGCCCCTGCGTCACTGGCTAAGTACATGCGTCCAGCCATTGAATTGCTGGCGGGGATCCCATCGGTGGTGTACGGCTTCTTTGGTTTGGTGGTGATAGTGCCACTGATTGAACAGCTGTTTGAGGTGCCCTCTGGCGCTACGGTGCTGGCTGGCTCGGTGGTGTTGGCCGTGATGATTTTGCCAACGGTGATTGCGGTATCAGAAACCTCTATCCGTGCCTTACCTCCGCAATATAAAGAAGCCTCTTTGGCACTGGGCGCATCGCAGATCTACACCATTTTTAATGTGTTATTACCGGCGGCGCGTTCGGGGATCTTTACCGGCATCATCTTAGGCATTGCACGCGCGATTGGCGAAACCATGGCGATCATTATGGTGATGGGCAATGCCCCGGCCATGCCTGAGGGGATCTTAGAGTCGGCACGCTCGTTAACCGCCAACATCGCCCTAGAGATGTCTTACGCCACCGGCGTGCATGCCAGTGCGTTGTACGCAACGGGCGTGGTGCTGCTGCTGTTTGTGATGCTGCTCAACGCCAGCTTGATGTTCATTAACCGTGAGATAGCCAAATAATGTTTAGTCGAGATAACACCGACCGGCTGTTGCTGGGCCTGATCTGGGGCTCTGCCATCGTCACCATGGCCTTTCTGATTTGGATTTTGTTTTACATTGTCAGTAACGGTTTGAGCTTTGTTGACTGGCACTTTATTACCGACAACTACACCCGCACCGGAGCCGAAGCGGGGATCTGGCCAATGATTGTCTCCACCTTATACATGGTGTTGCTGTCGGTGGCGATTGCCGCGCCTATCGGCATCATGACCGCCATTTACCTAACTGAATACGCCAAGCCTGGCAGCCATATTGTGGCGCTGATCCGTTTTTGCACTGAATCCTTAGCGGGCATTCCCTCAATCATTTATGGCCTGTTTGGATTGACATTTTTTGTCTCGATCATGGGCTTGGGGTTCTCCATTTTGGCGGGGGCACTGACGTTGTCGATGTTGATTCTGCCGGTGATCATCCGCACCAGTGAAGAAGCGATCATGGCGGTGCCTGTAGCCTATCGGGAAGCCTCTTTTGGCTTGGGGGCATCGCGTTTATACACCGTGGTACGAGTGATTTTGCCTGCGGCGATGCCGGGCATTGTCACTGCGTTGATTCTGTCGATTGGCCGCATCATTGGCGAATCGGCGCCGGTGTACTTAACCGCAGGCATGGTGGCCAACATACCGGAGTCGGTGTTCGATTCTGGCCGTACCTTAACGGTACACCTGTACATGCTCACCACCGAACTCTACACCCAACACGATTGGGATATGGCGTTTGCTACGGCAACCGTGTTGATTGTGGTGGTGCTGATGATCAACCTATTCACCAAGTTTGTGTCGAGCCAATTTAGCAAGGCCACCTACTAACGACTGCGGTCACTGAGTTTAAGACGATGAATACCTTTGAAATTGAAAACTTAGATCTGTTCTACGGCGATAACCAAGCGTTAAAAAGCATTAACTTAGCCATTCCCCGCAAGCAGGTAACCGCGTTTATTGGCCCTTCGGGCTGCGGTAAATCCACCTTGCTGCGCACCTTGAACCGGATGAATGATCTGATCCCAGGAGTCCGCATCGACGGTAAGGTAAAGATGGATGGCGCCGACGTTTACGGTGACATCGACGTACGTAAATTACGGATGCGCTGCGGCATGGTGTTTCAAAAGCCCAACCCATTCCCAATGAGCATCTACGAAAACGTAGCGTACGGGCAAAAGGCCCAAGGCAAAACCAACAAAAAAGAGTTAGACGCCATTGTGGAGGAAGCCCTGCGCGGGGCGGCGTTGTGGGATGAAGTGAAAGATCGTTTAGATGGCCATGCCTTTGGGTTGTCTGGTGGGCAGCAGCAACGTTTGTGCATTGCTCGCACCATTGCCATGAAGCCGGACGTGATCCTAATGGATGAACCCACCTCGGCGTTGGATCCCATCGCCACCAAAAAAATTGAAGATCTGATGGAGGATCTGCGCCAAGAGTTTACCGTGGTGATTGTAACCCACTCGATGGCACAGGCGCGGCGCATTGCCGACAAAACCGCTTTTTTCTTAATGGGGGAATTGGTGGAACATGGCCACACCAAGCAGATTTTTTCAGAGCCTGAAGATCGTCGCACCCACGGCTACATTACTGGTGATTTTGGCTAGTAACGGCGGCTAAAGCCAGAGCGAAACGGCGCATAATGCGCCGTTTTTTATTGCTTTTTCAAACTGTGAGCTGACGCTGCGATTTCAGCGTACAACTGTACTTATAATGGCAAAATACACCAACAACCAATAGCGCCGTTATGCCTCGCCACCTTTGCCCTCATTGTCACCAAAGCACTCAATTGGATTTGGCCTTATGCCAGCATTGCCATACCGCCCTGCATCTGGAAGGCTTGGCTGGAGTGGATCCCAAAGCCGTTGTGCGCAGCCAATACCTAGCACAGCGTTACAGCCTGTTCCTTGGCTCCTTTGGGGTACATAAGTTTTATCTGGGCGAGCGCCTGCAAGGCGGTCTCTATCTGGCTTTTTGCTGGACACTGGTGCCGACCTTCTTAAGCGTGCGCGACAGCGCCAAAATGGCCCGGATGGAACCGGAACAGTTTCAGCGGCGTTGGTGCGTAAATTAATCCCTAGCAGCGGTCTGGCTGACGGTCGCGTAATGGGGATTGGCCTCTATACTTAGGGGCAAATTTCATAGGCAGAATTCGCGCCGAATCGACGTTGAATTTGAATTAGAAAAACTAATTCAAACTGGCGTTTTTTGGCGATATTTTTCATTGTTTTCTGTCGCTGAATTCTCCTAAAGTATGCGCGTTTTCTTTGGCCCCTAATTGCGAGACACTGCCTTGTGGATCTGACGCTTTATTTACAATTTTTCTTGGGTTTGGTGGCGATCATCAACCCCATCGGCCTGCTGCCAGTATTTGTGACCTTAACCAGTCACCAAACCGAAGCAGAACGCCGCCGTACTGCGGCGGTGGCCAACTTTGCCACGGTCATTATCTTGGTGGTGACCCTGTTTGCTGGTCAGGCCATTCTGGATATGTTCAGTATCTCGATCCCAGCGTTTCGAATTGCTGGCGGTACCCTAATTTTGTTTATCGCTATGTCGATGTTGCAAGGTAAGTTGGGTGAGGTAAAACACAACCAAGCGGAAGACCGCGAATCGGCGACCAAAGATTCGGTGGCCGTGGTGCCGCTGGCACTGCCGTTAATGGCTGGCCCCGGTGCGATCAGTTCGGTGTTGGTGTTTTCATCCCAGCACAGCCAACCAACCGAAATGGTGGGAATGGCACTGTGTTTGGTGACCGTAGGCGTATTAAGCTGGGCGGTATTTCGGATGGCACCGATCATCTTCAAGATCTTGGGTCAAACCGGCATTAACGTTATTACCCGTATTATGGGTCTGTTGATGTTGTCGATTGGCATTGAAGTGATCGCCGCAGGCTTAAAAGGCGTGTTCCCTATCTTGGCCAACTGATTGCCGTGGCTTATGGCGGCAATGACGCCGCGAGCAACAAAAACCGGCCCAGTGCCGGTTTTTTTGTGTCCGTTTATCCCCCAATGCAATGCAGGCGATTGCTGCGACGGTGGCTACCACACGATGGTATTGGCAATCGGGGCGATCAGCATCACCAAGATGATGGCAACACAGCTAAATTGCACCCAATAATCACTGATCTGCTCAAGCTGTTGCTGCTTATCAATGCTTCGATCTGGGGGCTGCTTGGCCGCACGGAAGTAGCGGTAGCCCCAATACAGATTACCGAAAATGAAGATGGCTAAAACCAGCAATAGTCGCGCTTCCATGGATCACTCCTGCAGGCATTACTGGCAGTACTATAACCAGGCCAGCCCAGGGATCGGGGCTGCCTTCACTGGTGGAACTGTTGTTAATGGCTTGTTGCTGTCAGGCTTTCTTTACTGAGCCATGCTGGCGC
This sequence comes from uncultured Ferrimonas sp., assembly GCF_947489035.1. Lineage (GTDB taxonomy): Bacteria > Pseudomonadota > Gammaproteobacteria > Enterobacterales > Shewanellaceae > Ferrimonas. The sequence goes on from NZ_CANLCI010000026.1 coordinate 43,982, forward strand.
GAGGTTCGGGGATCATTCGATTGAATGAAAGTCGCCGGATCTGGGGCTGCTGGAGAACAGATCGTGGTGTAATTTGGCGGCGAAATCATCGGTCATGCCGCTGAGGTAATCACTGAGCACACGATAGCCACGCTGATCCCCTTGTTGCTGCGCTTGCTGCCATTTGAGCTTGGTGCCACTGGGCAGCAGTCGTTCTGGTTCACTGGCTAAGGCACTGAACAGTGCCATCACCACCTGTTGGCCTTTAAACTCCTGCCGTTGCACTGAGCTGTGCAGAATGACGTTGCGATAAACAAACTGCTTTAAGCAGTCTAACAACAGGGAAAAAGCATCGGGCAGGCCGGCTTGATACGCCAGTAAGGGGTCACAAAACTGGTTGTGTTGGCGTACTTCAATGGCGGTAACAAAGCCGTTGACCAAGGCGCCAATCGCTTTTTTCCGGTGGTGATTCTCGCTGGCGAACAAACGCTGGGTTAATGAGGCCAGTTGCTTAGGGGTGTACGGGCTGAGCGGATCATGGCTTAAGGGATCGATCACCTGCTGTTGCCATTGGGGTTGGGTGATGATCCCTAATACGATGGCATCTTCTAAATCGTGCACCGAATAGGCGATATCGTCGGCCAACTCCATGATGGTGCAATCTAAGGATTTTGCCGCGCTGCGGCCATGCTCTTGTGCGGTTGGGGCTTGGCGCAAGGCGAGAAAGTGCTCGCGATCGGCCTCGTTTAGTGGCTGCAACACCCAGTTATAGATGTCGAGATCATCATCAAAGATCGCCTTGGCCGGTAACCAAGATTGGGTGTGCAAAAAGCCGCTGCTGTGGGCTGGCGGCAAGGCCAATCGTTGCACCTTGGATTGCAGCACGGGGTATTTCAGCACACCCAGCAACGTTCGGCGGGTTAGGTTCATGCCGTGGCTTTCAGTGTAGGGCTCAAGCTTGGCCAAAATGCGAAAGGTTTGGCCGTTGCCTTCAAAGCCGCCGTGATCGCGCATCATGTAGTTCAGCGCCACTTCGCCGCCGTGGCCATAGGGTGGGTGGCCAATATCGTGGGCCAAGCACAGCGCTTCGATCAGTTGATCGTCAAACAGCGGCGCTAGGTGGGGGTAACGATTACGCAACTGCGCGTTGATGCCACTGCCAATTTGTGCGGATTCAATCGAATGGGTTAAACGGGTACGGTGAAAGTCGTTAAGGCCAATGCCCAGCACCTGAGTTTTGGATTGCAGCCGGCGAAATGCCGCGCTGTGCAGCACCCGTGCTTTGTCACGCTGAAAGCGAGAACGCTGATCTTGCTGTTTGCTCGAGTTGCCCGGCAAGCGCCGTTGCTGCCAATCGGTGGTGACTGCGGTCATGGTGCGCTTCCTCTGGATGTTGGGTGCTGGCTTAACGGCGCTGCTGCGATTGGGTCAAACTGTCGAGGGTGTTGTTGCACGAAGCCAAGAACACATCCAAAAAGTAGGCCACCTCGGGCTGCTGCCTTAGCTCGGCGATCCGTGGTTCCATCTTCGCCACCACATGATCAAATTCGTGGTTGTGGTGGGCAAGTTCATCTTTGGCTTTGACGTAAGCGCAGATGATGTCGGCGGCTTTGACCACCGCAGCGTATTCAGGCTCGATGTTGTTTTGCACCACCAGATCGGCAAAGGCGCCGCGCAGCTCAGGCGGTAAACTGTCAAGGCACTGTTGCTCCGCCGCTTGTTCCAGCAGTTTAAATTCTTTGGTGATCTGCGGGTTGGAGTACTTTACCGGACTTACGATGTCCCCCAACCAGGTTTCTGAGCACTCATGATACAAGGCGGTAGTGGCGGCCTTTTCTGGGCTGAGGGTGCCACCAAACTTGCTGTTTTTAATCACCGTTAATAGGTGGGCGACAATCGCCACTTGGTGGCTGTGCTCGGCAACGTTTTCTGGCTTAACGCAAAACATCAACGACCAGCGCCGGATCAGCGGCATCCGGAATAGCCACGCAAGAAAAGTACTGGAGGGTTGGCTCATGGGGGCTCCTACTGGCGATAGCGGCTTAAGAAGTGCTCGAAGTTGTCCATCGCTTTGGACAGATCCTCAAGGTGGGGCAAAAACACCACGCGCACGTGATCCGGCTCGGGCCAATTAAAGGCGGTGCCTTGCACCAGCAGGATTTTCTCCTGCATCAACAAATCCAGCACCATCTGCTGATCGTCCACCAAGTTGAATTTTTTCACATCGAGCTTGGGGAAGGCGTACATTGCGCCTTTGGGCTTGTAGCAGCTGACCCCATCAATGGCATTGAGCCGTTCGACCACCAGATCCCGCTGTTGGCACAAGCGGCCGCTGGGCAGGATCAGCTCGTTAATGCTTTGGTAGCCCCCGAGGGCGGTTTGGATGGCGTGCTGCATCGGCACGTTGGCGCACAACCGCATTGAGGCCAGCATCTCTAAGCCATCGACGTAATCACGAACATGATCACGACGGCCAGAGAGCATCATCCACCCCACCCGAAACCCGGCCACGCGGTAGGCTTTGGATAAGCCATTAAAGGTGATGATGAACAGATCATCGGCCAAGCTGGCGGTGGGGATGTGTTGCACGCCGTCGTACAGCACGCGATCGTAGATCTCATCGGAAAAGACAATCAGGTTGTGTTCGCGGGCGATCTGCAGCAGCTCCAGCAGCATCTCGCGGCTGTACACAGCACCGGTGGGGTTGTTGGGATTAATGATCACCAAACCACGGGTTTGAGGGGTGATCTTGCGGCGAATGTCGTCTAAATCCGGCATCCAGTCGGCTTGTTCATCGCACAGGTAATGTCGTGCTTTGCCGCCGGCCAGATTAACCCCTGCGGTCCACAGTGGGTAATCAGGGGCGGGCACCAAAATCTCGTCGCCGTTGTTGAGCAAGCCTTGCATCGCCATCACGATCAGCTCGGAGACGCCGTTGCCGATGTAGATGTCTTCTACGTCCACATCGCGAATGCCCACCTGCTGATAGGACTGCACAATTGCTTTACGGGCGGAAAACAACCCTTTGGAATCGCAGTAGCCTTGGCTTTCCGGCAGGTTGTGGATCACGTCGCGGATGATCTCTTCCGGCGCTTCAAAACCGAAGGGGGCAGGGTTGCCAATGTTCAGCTTCAGTACCCGGTGGCCTTCCTCTTCTAAGCGCTTGGCCTCTCGCGCCACCGGACCGCGAATGTCATAACAAACGGAGTTAAGTTTGTTGGATTTGGTCAGTGGCTTCATCAGCGGATCCTTACTGCTAAGACTTGGATTTACAGCAAATTTATCGGTTTGCTTGCATGGTTTAGTCACCATAACCAATTCGTTTACGCTGGGAAAGGCTGCAGTGGCCACAATTTGCTGGTCGGTTAGGCCAACGGGGCCAGTGGTTATCGTTGCAGAATCGTCGCGCGCTGGGGCGCCGTTGCTGAATTTTGGCCACAAAAAAGGCCGCACATGGCGGCCTTTTTGATGTGGGGCTTGGCTTATGCCAATTCTGCCAGACACATCTCTTCGTAGATCTGCTTAACCCAAGCGTCTACGCGGTCGTTGGTCAGTTCTGGCTGACGATCTTCGTCGATGCCCAAACCAACAAAACACTTGTCGTCTTCCACCAAGGCTTTAGAGGCTTCAAACTCGTAGCCTTCAACCGAGGTGTGGCCCACGATGATGGCGCCGCGATCGCGAACGATGTCAGCCAGCTGGCCCATCGCATCCAAGAAGTACTCGGCGTAGTCTTCTTGATCACCACAACCGAAGATCGCAACCAGCTTGTCGGTGAAGTCCAGTTGCTCTAATTCTGGGAAGAAATCATCCCAGTCACACTGAGATTCGCCATAGTACCAAGTTGGGATCCCGAACAGCAGCAGGCTAAACTCGTCGATCTCTTCCTTGCTGCTTTTGGCGATGTCTTTTACTTCAACCAAGTCGCCAAGTTTCTTTTGGATCATTTTAGCTACGGCTTCGGTGTTACCGGTGTCGCTGCCAAAGAACAGACCTACGCTTGCCATTCTTTATACCTATGCATTTTCTTAATGTGGATACGAACACTCATTAGGAGTGATCGGCGTCAATATCAAACTGCTCTTGCAGGATAGACTCGATCAGTTGACCACGAGTGAGGTTACTGTCCAATGCTTTGTCATTCAAGGCGTTAAAAAGCGCCTCTGACACCTTAAACTCAATGCGTTTAAGGCCGTTGGACTTGTCACGTTGCATTTGATTTCGCTTATTAATGCGAAGTTGCTGCTCACGCGACATCGGATTCGTTCTGGGGCGACCACGGCGTTTTTCCGTGGCAAACATATCCAGAGTCGTTCTATCGGATTTTTCTACTGCCATGAGTGAAACGATTTAGCTGAGCCCCGAGCCTTCCCAAAACATTTGGATCAGACCCTTGGCAATAAACCCGGCACAGCCTAAAAACAGTACCAGCCATACAACAAAGCGGCCAAAAGGAGGCACTTTACCTTGTTTAAGAACGTCCTTGATGGATAGGCCAATCAAGAGGAATACTCCCGCAAAAAACAGGTTTAGGCCCAAAGCCTCCAACTGTTCATAGTGGTCGATCAACATATCCCTACCTTCCTGGCATTCCGAGGTCGCGCACTATAGCACAGCGGCGCCATTCCATTCCAACCTTACGGCGGATCCAGACTAAGTAACTTTGGCGAGTTATCAAGAGTTTGGCAGGGATCGAAAAAATCGAATTGCGAGCCGGTTAAATTGCGCCGGTTTTTCTGCGTGCAGCCAGTGGCCGGTGCCGTTAATGATGTGGGCCCGCGCCTGCGGGAAACGGCTTAAAATTTCCGCTCGGTGCTCTGCCAAAATGTAATCCGACTGTTCGCCTTTCACCATGATGACGGGGCCTAAGAAGGGCGGCAGCGGCGGCAGGGCGCCAATAATGTGGTCATAACTGGCGATGATTGCCGCCAAGTTGATGCGCCAATGGAAACCGCCCTGAGCGTCACGGGTGAGGTTTTTGGTCAGAAACGCGGCGGTGGCCATGTCGATGCCCAACTGCTGCAGCTGCTTTTGCGCTTGGCTGCGCTGGCTGATGGCGGTTAATTCTAAACGGGGCAGTGCGGTTAAAATGGTGTCGTGGCGACGGCCATAAGCGACCGGAGCAATGTCGGCCACCAGTAAGCCATCCACCTGAGCAGGGAACATCTGCGCGTAGGTCATGGCCACTTTGCCGCCAAGGCTGTGGCCGAGTAGGCTCCAGCGGTCGATCTGCAGTTGTTGGCGCAGTTGCTCTAACTGTTCTGCGACCTGATCAAACTGAAATAATCCCTCTAATGGCGAGCCGCCATGACCGGGCAAACTGACGCGTAAGGTCGCGAAACCGGCCTCGCGCAGGGCACTGGCGCAGCCTGCGAGGTTGTCTAAGTCGCCAAAGAGGCCGTGGATCACCACGACAGTGGGGCCATCACCTTGCCATTGATACTGCATTGTCATCCTTAAATTGCTGCGGCAGCTTTGTTGCGGCGCATTTTGATCAAACTCATGGTGTAAATGCAACTGCGGCGCAACTTCGGGGCTGTAAAAGTAGACAACTGAAATTGACGACGACAGCTTTTGCCACTTTGCCGTAGCCAGCGTCAATTTTGGCTGGTTATAATGCGGGGAATTGGGATCAGCAAAACGATACGAAAAAGCAATGAAATACATTGAAATCGATGACGAGCTGTATCGTCATATCGCCGGTAATACGCAACGGATTGGTGAAAGCGCTTCAGACATTTTGCGCCGTTTATTGGGGCTGCAAGTGGCGGCCAACGCTGAAGAAGCACCAAAGCAAGTTAGCCAGCCGAGCCTAGACGCCGCGCCAGCACAGCCACGAACGGTGACACCAGTGCGCTCTGCGTCTGCCGAAGCCGGTGTGTTTGAAGAGCTTTTAAGTGATAAAGCGTTGGGTAAGCAAAAAGGCGCCGTTGGCCGCTTTATCTACTTGCTGGACGCCACGTATCGTCAGTTCCCAAGCAGTTTTGATGCGGTGTTGCAGATCCGAGGCCGAGATCGCCTTTATTTCTCCACCAGCAAAGAAGCGCTGTTAAAAGTCAGTAAAACCGCCAATCCAAAACAGATTGGTGCCAGCCCTTACTGGGTGAGCGCAAACAATAACACTCGGAAAAAACAGACTATTCTTGAAGAGGTACTGGTAAGCCTGGGTTGCGATAGCGACATTGCTGGCCAGATCGCCACTCAGATCTAATCTGCCCAAGGACATTGAATGACAATGCATGACCGAGCGGGCACTGTTGCCCGCTCTGTTGATCTGGTTGATATCCCACAGCTGATCAGCAGTTACTACACCCTTACCCCACAGATGGACAACACCGCCGAGCAAGTCAGCTTCGGCACCTCTGGCCACCGTGGCAGCGCCTTTAAGCGCAGCTTTAACCAAGCGCACATCTACGCCATCACCCAAGCGGTGATTGATCACCGTCGACAGGCGGGGATCAACGGGCCGATGTTCTTGGGGTTTGATACCCACGCATTAAGCCAGCCGGCGTTTTACTCTGCGTTAGAGGTGTTGGCGGGTAATGGCGTGCCGGTACGGATTCAAAGCAACCACGGCTTTTTGCCAACGCCGGTGTTGTCGTTTGCGGTGATCCGCCATAACCGTCAGCACAGTGAACTGGCCGATGGCTTGATCCTCACCCCAAGTCACAATCCACCCCAAGATGGCGGCATCAAGTACAACCCGCCCCATGGTGGCCCGGCAGATACTGACGTCACCGGTTTTGTGGCCGAGCGCGCCAATTTTTATCTGCGGAATAATCTGGATGGGGTACGCCGGGTTAATCGCGATGTGGCTGAAGCAACCAAGCTGATCAAAGCGGTTGATATGATTGGCAGCTACATCGATGCCCTTGGCAGCGTGGTGAACCTAGACGCCGTCGCCAAAGCTGGCGTGAGCATTGGTGTTGATCCCATGGGCGGTGCAGCGGTCTCGGTGTGGTCGCGCATCGCCGAACGCTACAACCTTAAACTGACGGTAACCAACGATCGCGTTGATGCTGCCTTTGGTTTTATGGCGCTGGATAAAGACGGCGCCATTCGCATGGATTGTTCCAGCAGCGCCGCGATGGCACCGCTGCTGGCACTAAAAGATCAGTTCGACTTGGCCTTGGCGAACGATCCCGACGCGGATCGCCACGGCATTGTTTGTGCCGACGGCGGCCTGATGAACCCGAACCACTACTTAGCGGTGGCCATCGATTACCTGTTAGGGCATCGAGTGGGTTGGGGCACCGATGCGGCCATTGGTAAAACATTGGTGTCAAGCGCGATGATCGACAAGGTTGTGGCGATGCATCAGCGCGCCTTGATGGAAGTGCCTGTTGGCTTTAAATGGTTTGTTGATGGCTTAGCAAACGGCACCGTGGTGTTTGGCGGTGAAGAGAGCGCCGGCGCCAGCTTCCCAGACTTCGGCGGTGAAGCATTCTCTACCGATAAAGATGGCTTCATCTTGTGTTTGTTGGCGGCGGAGATCTTAGCGGTAACCGGCGCATCCCCAGCGGCGCATTACCGCAAGCTGGAACAGCAGTTTGGTCGCCATCACTACCGCCGTGTTGACGCGCCGGCCACTGATAACGTGCGTAATGCGCTGAAAAACCTCAGTGCGGACGATCTGGATCAAACCGAACTGGCTGGCGACGCCATTACCGCCACACTGACTGCAGCACCGGGCAACGGCGCGGCCATTGGTGGCTTAAAGGTGGTGACGGATCGCGGCTGGTTTGCGGCGCGCCCATCGGGCACCGAGCCCATCTACAAGATTTACGCTGAAAGCAGTGACAGCGAAGCGCACCTTGAGCAACTGCTCGACCAAGCGCAGCAGTTGATTGCTAAAATCAGTGGCTAAGGGTTAGCCCAAAACGGACAAGGGAAGCCAGCGGCTTCCCTTTGTTTTATCTGCGTTAGTGGAGCCTTGCTTACAAGCAGGGTAAACTTGCGCGCCTGTTAATTTGTTGAAGAGAAGAGTTATGGCACTGCAGTGGTTCCCTGGCCATATGAATAAGGCCCGTCGCGAGATCAAAGAGGTGATGCCGCAAATGGACGTGATCATCGAAGTGCTCGATGCTCGTGTGCCGTACAGCAGCGAAAACCCAATGGTGGCGCAGCTGCGCCGTGACAAACCGGTAATCAAGATCTTCAACAAAGCGGATCTGGCCGATCCGGTGTTGACCGAGCAATGGATGGCCTATCTGGAACAGCAGCGCGGGGTAAAAACCTTAGCGCTGGATACCGATAAGTCGAACCATGTGCATAAGATCAGCGAGCTGTGTAAGAAGATGGTGCCCCATAAAGTGGGCAACGATAAGCAGATCAAGGCGATGATCATGGGCATTCCCAACGTGGGCAAATCCACGTTGATCAACACCATGGCGAAGCGCATTGTGGCGAAAACCGGTAACGAGCCTGCGGTAACCAAAGCGCAGCAGCGGATTAAGCTGGAAGACGGCATCATGCTGTACGATACCCCTGGCATGCTGTGGCCCAAGCTGGAAAACGAACATTACGGCTTCCGTTTAGCGGCCATTGCTGCCATTCGCGATACCGTGGTTAACTACGAAGAGTTAGGCAGCTATGTATCGGAATACCTGCTGGCCACCTACCCAGAGCGTTTGTCGGAACGTTATAAGCTGGAGCAACTGCCAGAAACGGACTGGGAGTTTATGGAAGCGGCGGGTAAGAAACGCGGTTGTGTGAAAGGCGGTGGTCGAGTTGATTTAGAGCGTTTTGGCGCCATTTTGATCAACGAACTGCGCGACGGCACCTTAGGTGGCATCACTCTGGAAACCCCAGTGATGATGGAACACGAAGAAGCGGAACTGCAGAAAAAGCGTGACCGTGAAGAAGCGGCCAAACTGGCCAAAGAGGAAGAGAAGAACCAGCGTCGTCGTCGCCGCTGAATGACTTCTTGCCTAACAAAGCCCGGATGATTCCGGGCTTTTTTGTGGCTGCGAATTAAAAAAACGGCAGATGACAAGTGGGCAGTTGATGCTTACCGAGGTAGTTTTGGTGGTATTCCTCGGCCAGATAGAAGGTTTGTGCCGGGCTTATCTCCGTCACAATGGTTTTCCCAGCCCAGTAGCCACTCTGGCCTTGCTGTCGTTTCGATAGCAGTGCCTGTTGACGTTGGCTGTCATCATGGAAAAACACCACGCTTCGATACTGGCTGCCCACGTCTTCCCCTTGTTGAAACAAGGTGGTGGGATTATGGAACTGCCAAAACACCGCTAAAATCTCGGGAAAGCTGACAACCCGCTCATCAAACTCCAACTGCACCACTTCGGCGTGGCCGCTGTCGCCTTGCTTTACCTCGGCGTAGCTTGGGTGCTCAATATGACCGCCCATATAACCACAGCGTACGGCAGTAACACCGTCAATCTCTTTCAGAAATTGCTCTACACCCCAAAAACATCCGGCGCCGATCGTTGCTGTGGCCATATCTTTTCCTCTTTGCTGCAGACTTAACCGTGATCTAATTCGTCATGGCAGTTAAGCCGTTTGGATGGCTATATGTCCGTAAGCTTAATGTAACAGCAGCAAGATCACAACATCGGCGCAAAAGAGAATTCTGTTGGGGCGATTGTTACAATGCGTCGATAGTCGAACGCCCAAGGAGAGGTGCTGTGCTACAACACAATCAAGATCTGCTTGCTCATACGCTGGCCCATCCACAATCCCTGCCACAAACCGAACGCTTTACTCTGACCGATGGCACTGTGGTGTCGTTAGCGGAAGTGGGCGTACTGCGGTTTGAACCCCAGCAGCCGCAAGGGGCTGATCTGGTGCTGTCTGCCGGTGTGCACGGCAATGAAACCGCCCCCATCGAGTTAGTGAACCGCTTGGTTAAACAGTTGCTTAGTGGTGTGTTGCCATGCCGTAACCGCTTACTGATCTTATTGGGTAACCCACCGGCGATGGTGGTGGGCAAGCGCGAGCTTGAACACAACATGAATCGCTTGTTCAGTGGCAATCACCAACGTTATCAAGGCGACGAAGCCAACCGGGCCAAGGTGCTAGAAGCAGCGGTTCAGGACTTTTTTGAGGCGCGCGCGGGCGAGCGTTATCACTACGATCTGCACACTGCGATCCGTGATTCGAAACGAGAAAAATTTGCCATCTACCCGTTTCGCCATGGCAAGCCATGGAAAAAGCAGCAACTGCGTTTTCTGGCCAATTGCGGAGTCGACACCACCTTATTGATCCATTCGCCGCAATCCACTTTCAGCTATTTTAGCTCGAACCAGTTTGGTGCCGACGCCTTCACGGTAGAGCTTGGTAAGGTGCGCCCCTTTGGTCAAAACGATCCCAAATCCTTGGCTCAAATCGAGGCACAACTGCAACGCTTTATTGCGGCACAGCCACTGCAATTGGGCGAAGACGCGGCGATGACGGTGTTTGATGTGGCGCAAGAGATCAATAAGAACTCGGCCGATTTTGCACTTAACTTTGCCGATAACGCAGCTAACTTCAGCGAATTCAAACAAGGCGAGCTGTTGGCCAGTGATGGCGAACAGGAGTTTAGAGTGCAAGCCAAGCAAGAAGCGATTGTGTTCCCTAATGCCAAGGTCGCCACTGGCCAACGGGCACTGCTTACAGTCGTGCCGGTGGGGCCAGATCAACCGTTTGTGTAAAAAGGTCTGACCGAAGGCGGTTGTAAATAGCGATTTACAGAACCGCGCAAAGCCAGTGGTGGCGCAATCTCTCCCTTGGTTGCACCACCTTTCTGTGGCAGGTAGTTTTCAACAAGCTGATAAAAATAATCACAATTTGGCAACCCCACACATGACAACCGGACGTTAAGTGATGACAGACAATTCTGCCCAGTTAGGGCAACAGCATCAGGCGCAACTGGTCGATGGCCACGCCTTCAACTTCCCTACGTTGAAGGTGCTGCAAGCTGATGGCAGCGTGTATGAGCAAGCTCAGCTGCCGCAAATCGACCAAGCGTTAGCGCTGAAGATGTACCACAGCTGCGTATTCACCCGAGTATTGGATGAACGCATGCTGGCGGCCCAGCGTCAGGGGCGGATCAGCTTCTACATGACCTGTACCGGCGAAGAAGCCGCCGTGATTGGTGCCGCAGCCGCGTTAGACGCAGAAGACATGATCATGGCGCAGTACCGTGAACATGCGGCGTTGCACCTGCGCGGTTTTACCACCGAACAATTTATGAACCAGATGTTCTCTAACGAGCTGGATCTGGGCAAAGGTCGGCAGATGCCGATCCATTACGGCAGCAAAGCGCTGCATTACATGACCATTTCGTCGCCACTGGGCACGCAAATTCCGCAAGCCTCAGGCTACGCCTATGGCCAAAAGATGCAGGGCAAAGACAACGTCACGCTGTGTTTCTTCGGTGAAGGCGCGGCATCGGAAGGGGACTTCCATGCGGGCCTGAACATGGCCGCCGTGCATGCGGCTCCGGCGATTTTCTTCTGTCGTAACAACGGCTATGCCATCTCGACGCCCGCCAATGAACAGTTTGCGGGCGACGGCATTGCCCCCCGTGGCATGGGTTACGGCATCAAAACCATTCGGGTTGATGGCAACGACATGTTGGCGGTATTGGCCGCGACTCAGTTGGCGCGCAAAGTGGCGCTAGAGCAAAGCTGCCCAGTACTGATCGAAGCGATGACCTACCGCTTAGGCGCGCATTCCAGCTCGGATGATCCATCCGGTTACCGCAGCAAAGAGGAAGAGGCCAAGTGGCAGCAACACGATCCGGTGCTGCGCTATAAGCTGTGGTTGATTGCTCAAGGTTGGTGGGATGAAAGCGAAGATGAAGCGCTGTTCCAGCACTACAAACAAGAGGTGTTGGCGGCGGTGAAGGTGGCAGAGAAAATCGATATGCCACCGCTCAGCTCGCTGGTAACCGACGTGTTTGACGAAGTGCCTAAGCATCTGCAACAGCAACTTGAGCAAGTGAAAACCCAAGTGCAGCAATACCCAGAATATTACCGCCTCACCGCTGGCAAGGAGCAGAAGTAATGGCTCAAATGAATCTACTACACGCCATTAACGAAGCCCTTGATATTGCCATGGGCAATGATGAACGAGTGCTGGTGTTCGGCGAAGACGTTGGTCACTTCGGCGGGGTGTTTCGTGCCACCGCCAAGCTGCAAGATAAGTACGGTAAGGCGCGTTGCTTTAATACGCCGCTGACTGAGCAGGGGATCATCGGTTTTGCCAACGGCTTGGCCGCGCAAGGGATGCGCCCGGTTGCTGAGATCCAGTTTGCCGATTACATCTTTCCGGCCTTCGATCAGATCGTTAACGAAACCGCCAAGTTCCGCTATCGCAGCGGCAATGAATTTGATGTCGGCGGCTTAACCATTCGTACCCCATACGGTGGTGGCATTGCCGGTGGTCACTATCATTCGCAGTCACCAGAAGCCTACTTTACCCAAACCCCAGGGTTGAAAGTGGTGGTGCCGCGTAACCCAGAACAAGCCAAAGGGCTGTTGTTGGCTTCGATCCGCGACGATAACCCAGTGATCTTCTTTGAACCTAAACGGATCTATCGCGCTTCGGTAGGTGAAGTGCCAGAAGGGGATTACGAGATCCCACTGTCGCAAGCGGAAGTGGTGCAAGAGGGCACAGACATCACCCTACTGGGCTGGGGCGCACAGATGGAGTTGATTGAAAACGCCGCTAAGCGTGCCGCCAAAGAGGGGATCAGCTGCGAGATCATCGATCTGCGTACGTTGATGCCGTGGGATGTGGACACCGTTGCTGCCTCGGTGGTGAAAACGGGCCGCTTGCTGATCAGCCACGAAGCCCCGCTCAGCGGTGGCTTTGCCGGCGAGATCGCCGCCACCATTCAAGATCAATGCTTCTTACATCTGGAGTCGCCAATCGCTCGCGTGTGTGGCTTGGATACGCCGTACCCATTGTCGTTGGAAAAGGAACACATGGCCAACGAACACAAGATCTTTGAAGCGATCAAAACCAGCGTCAATTTCTAAGGAGTGGCAATGATTAAGGATTTTATCTTGCCGGATATCGGCGAGGGCGTAGTTGAGTGTGAACTGGTGGAATGGCTAGTGGCCGAAGGCGACACCATTGCCGAGGATCAGCCAATTGCCGATGTGATGACCGATAAAGCGTTGGTGCAGATCCCCGCTCCCTACGAGGGCGTGATCACCAAGTTGTACTATCGCAAAGGCCAAGTGGCGAAGGTGCACCAGCCGTTGTTCCAAGTGGAACTGACTGGCAGTACCGAGCAACCCGCGCCAGTGGCAGCCCCAGAGCCTGCCGCGGCAATCGCACCAACACCGGCGAATAACACTCAGATCAACGACTTTATTTTGCCCGACATTGGCGAAGGCATTGTGGAGTGTGAGCTGGTGGAATGGCTGGTGGCCGAAGGCGACCACGTTGACGAAGATCAGCCGATTTGCGATGTGATGACCGACAAAGCGTTGGTGCAAATTCCCGCCAAAGAAGCCGGCGTTATTCATAAGCTGTATTACCGGAAAGGCCAAGTGGCTAAGGTGCATCAGCCCTTGTTTGCGTTGGCGGTAGCGGGCACAAGCCAAGCCGCAGCAGATGCTGCGGTAAATGGCAACGCAGCGGCAGCGGTTGTGAGCGCTGACGTTACTGACAGCGGCCACACATCAAGCAGCGCAAATCGCGGCGGTAAGGCCGTTGCCAGCCCAGCAGTACGGCGCTTAGCGCGGGAAAAAGAGGTGGATCTGAGCTTGGTGGCCGGAACCGGTAAAAATGGCCGCATCTATAAAGAGGATCTGCACCGCTACTTAGAAGTGGGCAGCAGTGACGCTCCAGCCGCCGCTGCGACAGCGCCATCCACCCCTGTTACCGCCGCCAGTGACGGCGACCGAGTTGAGCCGATCCGCGGCATTAAAGCGGCGATGGCGAAGCAGATGGTTGCCTCGGTCCAGACCATTCCTCATTTCACTTACTGTGAAGAGTTTGATCTGACTGAGCTGGTGGCATTGCGGAAAAACCTGAACGCACAATATGCTGATCAGGGCATCAAGCTAAGCTTTATGCCGTTCTTTATTAAGGCATTATCCTTGGCGGTGGCGCAGTTCCCCGTGGTTAACAGCCGCGTAAATGCAGACTGCACAGAGCTGACCTACTTGGCGGATCACAACATTGGCATGGCGGTTGATGGCAAGCTGGGCTTGATGGTACCGAACATCAAACAGGTGCAACACAAGTCGATTTTGGAAGTGGCCGATGAAGTGAAGCGGTTGATCAAAGCCGCCCGTGATGGCCGCGTTGCTCCTGCGGATCTGCAAGGTGGTACCATTTCGATCTCGAACATTGGTGCCATTGGCGGCACCATTGCCACGCCGATCATCAATAAACCCGAAGTGGCGATTGTGGCGCTGGGTAAACTGCAGCAGTTGCCGCGCTTTAACAGCAAGGGCGAAGTGGAAGCTCGCACCATCATGCAAGTGAGTTGGTCTGGGGATCACCGCGTGATTGATGGCGGCACCATTGCGCGCTTCTGCAACTTGTGGCGCAACTACCTAGAACAGCCAGAGATGATGCTGATGGCGATGCGTTAAGTCGCAGCACCTCACAGCACCAAAGTCACAAGGCACCGTAATGGTGCCTTGTTTGTTTTGGTCACTTGCCGGAGACAAGACGTGCTGCGGTTAAGTGGCGGCGCCAAGGCGTACAGAACCGACCGAAAAGCAGCAATTAACGTGGATTTAAATGGCAGTATTGTTCGGTTGGAGGTTAACCTGAGTTTCAGCTTTTCGTATAATGGCGCCAATTCGTAGTAGAGGCACTGATCTGAATGTTAGAAGCACCCGTGGTTGACGACTTGCACTACCCCTTCCCGCCAAAGCCACTGCCGTTAACCGACGCGCAAAAGGCTGAGACAAAAGCACGCATTAAACGCTTGCTGCAAGAGAAGGACGCGGTGCTGGTTGCGCACTATTACACCGATCCTGAGATCCAAGCGCTGGCAGAAGAGACCGGCGGTTGTGTGGCTGACTCATTAGAGATGGCCCGTTTCGGTAACGATCATCCGGCGAAAACCCTTGTGGTGGCTGGGGTGCGCTTTATGGGGGAAACCGCAAAAACCCTAACCCCAGAAAAAACCGTGCTGATGCCAAACCTCGATGCCACCTGTTCGTTGGACTTAGGTTGCCCAGCGGATCAGTTTGCGGAATTTTGCGATGCTCACCCGGATCACACTGTAGTGGTGTACGCCAACACCTCGGCAGCGGTTAAAGCCCGTGCTGATTGGGTGGTCACCTCTTCTATTGCGTTAGAGATTGTCGAGCACCTGGATAGCGAAGGTCATCAAATCATCTGGGGGCCAGATCGTCACCTAGGGGGTTACATCGCCAAGCAAACCGGCGCTGAAATGCTGATGTGGCAAGGCGCTTGTGTGGTTCACGACGAATTTAAAGCCAAGGCGTTGTTTGAACTGAAAGCAGCCAACCCGAATGCGGCGGTACTGGTGCACCCAGAATCCCCCGAATCCGTGGTGGCCATCGCCGATGCCGTAGGGTCCACCTCGCAGCTGATCAAAGCCAGCCAAGAGATGGATAACGACACCTTTATCGTGGCGACCGATAAAGGGATCTTCTACAAGATGGAGCAGCTCTCACCAGAGAAAACCTTCATCGAAGCGCCAACCGGCGGTAATGGCGCGACCTGTCGTAGTTGCGCCCACTGCCCATGGATGGCAATGAATGGCCTTGATGCCATTGCCAAGTCGTTAGAAAACAGCGACAAGAGCGAGCATGAAGTGCACGTTGATCCGGCCTTGGCCGAAAAAGCGATGATCCCGCTAAACCGGATGCTGGATTTTGCTGCCACCTTAAAGGCGGTAGTGAAAGGCAACGCCTGAGCCGAGTCTGAACCTATACTGAAAAGCACCGCTTAGGCGGTGCTTTTTTGTGTCTGGATGGGAGAAGACGATGACCGAAGGATTGGTTGCTGGGATCTGCGCCCGGGTTCGTTTGCAATATCATCATGCGCTGGCGCAGTTAGCAGCAGTTGAAAAGGGTGAAGATATTGAGGCGTTGCACCGCTATCGGGTTAGCCTGCGGAAAAGCCGTTGCTTGCTGGATCTGTTTATAGAGCAGCTGTGGCAGACTCCTGCCTGTGCTATGTCGGCCAGCATGGCGCAGCAGGCGCGCGTGACCAATCGGCTGCGCGACATCGACGTGTTTGTGCACAGCCTTGAGCAAAATGATCTGCAAATTCACCTGCTGCAATTGCGAAAGCAAGAGCAGCAACAGATGTTGGTGCAGCTAAAGCAGTTAGAGCGCGAACAGCTGTTGTGTCAGGCACTATTAGGGCTGAAGTGGCCCCGCAATGAGATGCTGCTGACTGAGTGCGTTTCGATGGTGTCGGAAGGGTTAAGACAAAGCATCGTTAATCGCTGTGAAGTGGCGTTGGCCAGCAATAAGAGCAAGCATTGGCACAAGGTGCGCTTGCTGATTAAAAAGCAGCGTTATCTGGCGGATCTGTGTTTACCTCAAGGCCGTTCTGGCCACGCCCAAGAGTGGCAAGACAGGCTTGGGCAGTTTAATGACAGTTGCACTCAGCTTACTCTTTTGCACTCGTTAACGGAGTTAACGCCAAATCTGGAAGTGCGGATCGATGGCCATGTGGAACGGCTACAGCAACTGAAACAATCGCAGAAATGCGCACTGGTGCAGTTGTGTCAGCAAGAGTTGGCGAAAAAAGACCCATTCGGTTTGCTGGTAGAAAAAAACCGTTGACGCTACCGCAGTAACTCCCTAATATGCGCTTCCCGTAGCAACGGCTTAAACGCCTGCATTGCTGCGAACATTAAAGGTCAGGTGTTTGAATCGCTGCCGTTGCGAAGCAACAGTGGTATTAAGCACGCCTAGCGTGGTTCTTCAGCCTACGCAAAGGTTTGACCCGAGT
>NZ_CANLCI010000027.1 GCF_947489035.1 uncultured Ferrimonas sp.
AAAAAGCGTTCCATTGGGCTGTTATCCCAGCAATTTCCTCTTCTAGATAGGCTTTGCTTGATCTGATAACGCCACAAGACCTGTCGGAACTTTCGGCTCGTATAGTGGCTTCCTTGATCACTATGAAACATCACTCCATTAGGTTTTCCTCGTGACTCGTAAGCCATCGTTAAGGCCTTAGAAGTCAATTTACTATCTGGTGAAAACGACATCGCCCAACCGATAGGTTTACGTGCAAATAGGTCTATCACAACCGCTAGATAAGCCCAGCGACTTCCTGCCCATACGTAGGTAACATCCCCGACCCAAACTTGCTTTGGCGCCGTCACGGCAAATTGCCTATCGAGATGATTCGGGATCTCAATATGCTCTTGGGTCTGTTTGGCATAGCGGTGCTTAGGCTGCTGACAACTCACCAGGCCAAGCTTTTTCATTAACTTAGCCGCGCGATATCGACTTAGCTTAAATCCCTGACTGGAAGCCATCATCGCAATAGAGCGAGCTCCAGCAGAGCCATAACTTGTGCTATGCAGTTCACGAACCTTGGCACGCAAAAGAACCTCATCAGTACTGATTTCGCTGGGGCGAGAACGCCAGTATTTATAACTGCTGCGCTGAATACCGAACACTTCGCACAACCGGACTACGCTGTAGCTCTTCCTGAGCTTCTCGATTAACGAGAACTGTTCAGTGAGTCTGACATCAAGAGAGCCGTAGCCTTTTTTAGAATTTCATTGTGCTCTTCGAGGTTTGAGATTTTCTTCTTTAACTCTCGGATTTCAATTTGCTCAGGAGTCAGCGGTGATGCCTTGGGAGATTTCCCCTCTCGCTCTTGCTTCAACTGGCGAACCCATTTGTCCATTGCCGATTTACTAACGTTCATAGCCTTTGCGGCTTCAATGACTGAGTAGTTTTGATCTGCGACTAGCTGGGCCGCTTCAAGCTTAAAATCGGCACTAAAAGTTCTTCTTGTTCGTTTGGTCATAGTCACACCTGTTTGTGTATGAGGAGCATGATAACACCTCTAATCAGGTGGCCAGTTTTAGTCTGCCACTACAACAGGATGATCTGAATACACAAAGTCCATTCCTGTTAGGGATCAACTGAAAACGAAATGTCGGTGCTCCATGCTTCACTGTTTACGACTTCGATCTGTTGTTCCAACTTTTGCAGTAGTGCCAACTGCTGTGCCACATCAAGTTCGAACCCGAATTTAATGGTGTTGAAGCGAGATGTAGGATCAAATAGGCGCCAGTACCCCATCCCCTGATCAAGTTTAAGGTTGAGTTGACTTCCAGACCGAAGAGTTAGCTTTAGCAATCGTCTATGAGGAATATCCGAACGAAGGTTCATAACAGTCAACTCAGGCTCGGCCTTAGTTTTATATTTAAGCCAGTTGCCATATACGTCTCGATGATCTTCATCAAATTGCCAATCTTGATGCAACAGAAAACCACTTCGGTCTTTTTCATTAAAAAACGTCACGATCTTAATGGAAGGGCAATTAGGCAAAACATCACATAGCGCACTAATAACCTGAGAGACCAGCAACATACTTGCTGGGCTTTGTTGGTAACGATCGCTATAGAACACTTCTGTAACTTCATCGTTAGCAAGCATACTCACTAACTCATTATCACCATTTTTAAAAAGGTGCATCCAGAAACGCTCACCAAAACCCATCAACGATCCGTTTAACTGCTCGGTAATCTCCCACTCTCCGTAGTTAGGTTGATCAAGTTTAGGATATGCTTCGATTTGTTTTTCAGAGATTGAAAGCAAGCTACATTGATTACTTTCAACCACTAATCCGCCAGCATTTAGCCATGTGGAACCAGGGGTCAAATTTTCAATGTTCTTGACGGCTATAGAAGTGATATCACCTTTGACCAGAGCCTGAGCTACTATCCCATGACTACGATCAACGTTGTCATCCAGTGAGGTCAATCTTACGCCTATTGCTTGTAACGAAAATAACTCTGCTTGTGTCTCAGTGTCGAAATCAACATTTGGCACAATCAAATTGACTTTAACTTCATCTTTTACGATGTAAGTTATCAAATCATTTTTAAAGTAAGGGTGTAACAAATCCCAATCGTTGACTTCATCGGATAATACAAGTGTCAATTCTTGAGCGCCCTTGTTAACCCACTGGCGAACAGTTTGTGCTACAGAAGTAGGCTGATATGTACCACCAGTAAGTAGCTGTAATTCCTCAGGAAGGGCAATAAAGTTTATAAAATCATTACTCAACCATTGTTTAGCAACGGAGCGATCCAGTAGATCGTATTCCCTGCGAGTATCAGATTGCAGTAGGCAGTCTCCGCATGCTGTTTCGCAACTGCCGCACTCTAAGTTTCGAGTCATCTTAATTAAAAGATCTTCAACTCTTTGCGACGCTGAACTCGCAAATCCAGCCCCACCTGAAATCACATCAAATATTTGAATAACCAATGCGGCCCCTGCATCAGCTACAATCGCAGGCCGCACGGCATAACCTAACTCTGAAGTTGAAATACCCAATTGTTCGGCCAAGGCAGAACGAAGCGCTACAGCCAAAGTAGTGGCAATTATATAGCCTTCTGGACTCTCAGAGATGTACTCGTTTCTAAGTGGGTGCTTAAGGGTCAACTCAAACACATCGGTCTTAGTGTGAGCACCAAGGTGAATCTTATCCATGAGCGTTGGATGACCCTCGCACATTGTTTCTCGATCACCCTTTTTGTCTTTTGGTGAGGCTTTTAAAGGCCGGTGTGGTTTTTCTGTGTTGAACCAAGCTGGAAAATTTCCATTTTTATCCATTGACTCTGCACGTCCACAGGTCATACAAAGGGCATAACCTGTACCGTACTCCCCCGAAGTATGATGGAAAACTGTGCCATCAGTACTTGAAAGCATGCTCCCAATTTTAGTATTTGGTAGACTCACGTTAGCCGCCGCTCCACCACTAACCCATGCAGGCTGAACCGGAATGAATTTCTGGGTAGAAATATTATTCGTTGGCGATACATAGAAGTCGGTAACAAAACCTGCAGGCTGAAGTACACGCCTTATGTGTTTTTGCTTAATCGGCTGAGCGCAATCAGGGTTACTACAACGCAATTCAACCACCGCCCCCCCCTCAGTTTCATAACCTGTATGGCCACAACTATCACAACGCCACGCAATGTCGAACTTTTGCGCCTCATTTGTATTCGTGTGTAGATTCTGCCAGTGCAGTGCGACTCCTCCGGAAGTAAATACACGGCCATCGAGTACAACTTCAGAGCCTGGAGCGTATTCGCGAATAGCTACTGCAAGGTTACGACTCGGTAAGCCACGACTCCGAGTGACGTTATCAACACGATCTTTTTTTGAAGTTTTTTGTTCCTCTTTTTCACGGATAAAATCTTCAATGTTGTTGTTGTCGAAATTCACTATATCTGTCGGAAAACCGTACCCAGGTAAAAAAGACTTAGATGCTAATTCACGTAGAACAAATTCATTTTTAAGACGATATAATTCCTTATTAACGCGATATTCAAAAGGCGAGCCATTAATGGCCGATGTCAGTTGCGTATTGAGGTAATTAAACTCATTAAGCCAACAGTCACGCAAACGACGAACCTTAACTGCTGCGTTGGCGCATAAGTTAAAACTGGTATGGTGTTGTAATACCGTTCCATTAACTAGTGTTAACAGTTCTTTGTCGAAGTGATGAGCGTCGCTATCCAGCCAAGCTAACAAGCGTTCACACACCGAATCACTTTCCGGCAAGTAAAACCATTCAAGGTTAAGTTTAGTTTTCTCTTTGCTAGTTGTACCTATTTGGCGATTCAAAAACAACGAAAGCAGCAGTGAGTTAACATGTCGTTGAACCAGACGTTCAGAGTTAAACGCTACATATGGTGCAGGGATCTGTGTAACAAACGGCCACTTCGGGTTGTCAAATACACGTTGATCGTGGGGATTACTTTTACATAGTGTATAGGAGATTGCTCGTGATTCTTTGCTTCTTCCCGCTCGGCCCGCACGCTGCAAATAGTTCGCAGGGTGAGGTGGTACATTATTCATAACTACCGCAGAAATCCCGCCAATATCAACACCCATCTCCATGGTTGTTGAGCAATTTAAAACGTTAATTTTTCCTTTCTTAAACAGATCTTCATAATCATTTAGGCGCTGAGCACTCTGCTGAGCAGAGTGCTCAGCGGTACGATAGTAAAATCCCCCCTCAACGGCACGATCGTTAATATCAGTCCATAAGTTGGTCCGCCTTAAATTTTCGACCGCATCATCGTTGGCAACTTGTTCCCGTACCGCATTTAAACCATCGGCATAATCCTGCTGGCTGATGTCATATTCCCATAAATGAGGATATGGTACCTCTATACATTGATATTTTTCTGGCTGAGCTAATTTTCGCGGCAGGTAGGGGCTAAAGCCTTTAAATGTGCGATCAATCAACTTGTTGGTGATAGGACATACATAGGCTTTATTAATTAAAGAAAAAGTCATCTTATGACGATCTAACGCATATTGGTTACCATCACTATTGAGAATACGTGCCGTTAATGTCAGTACTTTCCACGCCTCGTTTAACCAACCGTCAATTAAATCCTTACCAACATTTGAATTCGCATCCAAGCCACTACCCAGACTCAATAGTTTAACAAGTCGGTTAAGTTGTTCACCTTTAATTTGTGGCCAGCGCTTAATTCGCCACTCATCCTTTTCTTCCGATTGTGGATTACGTAATAATTTTGCCGAAAAGTGACCACCGATCCATTTAATCCATCCCTCATCCTCCACGCGCATAAAGCTATTCTCACGCACGTAGAAGTCCAGTGCGACTTTTATAAAGTCCTTCCAATCATCAAGCGAAAGTCCATGCTGGTCCCAATGCGGCGGACACCGAGAAATCGACTCTACGCCTAGGTAGTCAACCTTCGCCAAGCCTTGAGTTTCACTACTATTTTGGCGTTTAGGGCGACGTGCAAACTCTCTGAACAACAGCATATCCGCTAGTTTCACGCTACCGTCAGTCTGCTTAAAAATCTCGGGGGATAGATATTGATTGTAAATCTTCATCGCCCCTTTGAAATCGTTTTTTCGAGCAAGTTCTTGCACCATATCGGTCCACGTCACCGACACAGGTTTAAATACTATCGCCCCAGACTCAATTGCATCCGCTTGGCGTTCTAGTTCGTCGATTGCCGCTTGCATGCTTGGCATACCCAAGGCTCTCAAACCAGCAGCTTTATCTCGCAACTCTTTTGCAGATACGTCCTCACGCACTTCGTCCTTAGTGACGTTGTAATCTAACTGCTTACTTTTTAAAACCTCAACGACGGCACCACGTAGCTTCGAGCGCTCAGCTTCTTGCTGCATGCGTACTGAAAGGCGTGCGGTGCCTTGACGACTATCGGTAAAGGTTATTAAACGTCGACCTCGCGCAGGCAACGATTGCGGACCGATATTACTATCGCCTTCAAAGTCTGCACAATACTCCAGCAAAGTAGGTACCACATTTGCTAGGTAAAACGGTGCGCCAAGCATAGCCCTGCGAAATGGCAGAGAGCCTTTGTATCCAATAAACCCACAATTACAACAATTCGCGTCGCCAGTTTGTTCATGAGTAAGTGTATAACCTTCACCACTCAACGAACCTATGTTGCCTTCGGGGCTAATGACCATTGTGCTGTAGTTAGCTTCTTCGTCAATCTGGCTGCCAAACACCTCTAGTAAGTTCCCAGTTTCTGATGCGTCTTGAATGTATTGAGACTCATCGCCCTCCCCCACTTCGTGTTGCAAAGAGAACTCGTCGCCAACGCTGTTATTCCACTGGCTAAGTTTGCCATTGCTATCTTTTGCCAAAAGGTGTGGTTCATTACATTCAAGGCAAAAGCTAAGCTCTAAAACCGGTGCGCCACAATCACACCGTTGACGTGCTGTTATGTATACAGTACCAAAAGGCCACCCTCGTTTTAGCGCCGTTTCCTGTTTACAAGCGCAATCCTTATCGATACATGCGAACAAGCCATTGGTCATGCGTTGAAAGAAGTGTGCCCTGACCTTCAAAAACGCTTCGCTGGACGCATCTGCTTTGGTACCCGTTAACAAGTCAACCCAACGCAACAATTGCTGTTGAGTTAACTCCACAAGTCCAGATGCCTTTCTAACTCGCTTTGCTATCTCATCTAGTGTAAGTGGCTTATTACTTTCAACAATGGCCGTTCTGATGTGCCGAGCAAGCGTATGGGACGAGAGTGCCTGAAAACGTTTTACTGATACTTCGCAGTCGAAAACACCCTTTTTGATTTCGGTGCCTTCCGGTTCAATCAACTCAATTTCTTCGAGCGTTTGTTGTTTACCTTCGACGAAGTCGATATCCGGGATAACCCGCCGGCCACCAATAACCTTAACTTGATTGGGTTCTACTCCGGCCAAATTTGCCAAGTAACTTTGAAGTTGGCCAGCTGCGTCCTCCCCTGCGATCGTGGCCGAAGTAGCGACAAAACGTACGTTTTTAGATTGGACTCCGAAAGACTGCAATACACGACGTAATTGCAAAGACAATTCTGCTGCCTGAGAGCCCACATAGGTATGAGCTTCGTCCAAAACTATCCACCGTAATGATTGCTGTTGTCGCGATAGTTCAACGATCGGTGCGTCGGCCTGTCGCACAAGCATGTATTCAAGCATTGTGCCGTTAGTCACCAGAATAGGGGCAGGTTCTTTGCGAAGTAACTCTCTCGACAGCACCTCATTTGGGCGTTCCTTCTGAGCTGAACGCATTTTGTTTTCGCTGATTTCGGTATTACCGTTGTATAAGCAATAACGAATGTTGCTACCAAAATGCTTTGTCCATGCATCTAGCCGCTCTTGTTGAGAGTTAATCAACGCATTCAGAGGATATAAAAATAGTGCGCGGACCCCTACCAATGGCTGTTTTGATTGTTCGACTTCTCGGTAAAGATCATTGATCACCGGCACCATAAAACATTCAGTTTTACCCGAACCGGTACCAGAGGTAACAACCACTGATTTCGGCTCCTCAGCCAGCAACGTTTCCCATGCAGCTAACTGATGCTTAAAGGGATGAAAATCAGCACCAAAGTGATAACGTCCATTGTGTTTGTCATCCAAGGCATCAACTACAGCACCACAAAGCAAGCTGCCTTTTAATTTCTGCATCTTTGGAGTTGCGAACTCCCACCCAAAGGTGTGTTCGAAAAGAGGTGGTGCCATAAACGATTGTTGTTCACCACTTTGCTGCGACATGATATCGGTTAGGTGCTCGCGCAGGTTTGGGTTGACTATCCCAAGTATGCTTAAGGTCGCTTCCTGTGCACGAGAAATAGATTGCTCAACGAGCGAAGAAAAATAATGGCTCATACTGGACTCCCTAACTAAGCGTCGTTCTGTAGGTGGCTAATCGTGAAACTAAACATTGGTTCAAACCATTCACGATCAAAGTCTTTCAACTTGCGGTAATCAAACAGCACTCTATTTTCAAATTGTTCGAGGACAGGTGTAGGAACACGCCCACATGCCACTGCTGCTGCGAATATAGGGGCATATACCACCCCATTTTGAAAATATGAGTTCACCTTGATATCAAAGGGCAATACATCTAAAGCATGACATAACCAACTTGAGTCACCACCGGAACCATTAGGCCAGTTGTTATCTTCACTGTGCACACGCAACAGATCTTGATACCACTCATCCTGTATAAGCGGCTGCATAATCACACTAGGCATTGGCGGGTTGCAGCGCTCTAGTTTTAAATATTCCGCCCCTGTAGAAGCTAACGATGGGATCTCATGTGCTAACTTATCGATTAAGTTGGCTTGCAATAATGTTTGCATTTCTTCGCCAATTCCCAAGCGTTGCAGAGTAGCACCAAACAAACGCTTCGCATCCAACCAGCATTGGAGAGGGATGAATTCCCACAACACCGGCAATTGCGCTTCCAACTTTGCAATGAAACTCGCATCCATATCGAACTTAAACAACGCAACTGCTAATGATCTTGGGTTTCGTACTAGGTGCCGCCAGACCTCAAATGTCGACATAGGCAAATACTGATAACGCTTCCACAACTGTTCCAAGTAGCTCCAACCACTGTGTTCCCAATCGTTCGCCATCTGCGCGATGACGTGTTCGATGGTTGTGACTTCATCCCGAGGATTAAATGCGCGGGCTGCCTTCTGTAATGTATTAATGTCGCTTAAATCGCTGTCTCTTTTATCACTCGGGATGAATCTCGCTCGAAATGAAACTTCGGAGTTCTCTGCGGGTAGAACCAACCAGGGGCCGCCGTCATGTAAAAAACTAGGTAATTCGTACTCGCCAGTTTCTACCCCTTCACTCATCCGGCTACTAAGTGCAAGGGGAACCTGTTCTGGCTTGGTAACATCCATCAATAGCGCTTTTACGCCGCTACCGTCTTGAAGAATGCGGCTATTCAGGCTGACTAATTGGCGGTCTCGATCGTATTCGATTGTCGTCGAATAATAACTGATGATGAAACGCTTAGTTTCGCCATTACCTTTGATCGCCAATTCAACTTTACTATCAAGGTTCTCACTCAAAGAGAGCAGTTCCAATACGTAATCCCGAAGGCCATAGAGGCTGATCTCTAACGGTTTATCAACCACGCGGTAATCCCAAGCAAAGCCTGCTGGATTTCGTTCGGTGAAATTATTCGAAAGGTCCGTCAATGTAATTTGATAGCGAGTTGGACATCCTTGTTGCGAAAACAGATTAACTCGGCACCCCAATAAATCGTCCACAGCCAGTTGGTTATGCAAAGGTTTACCTTCAGCATTAAAGGCTGTCATTCCGGTCGATGGGAACGGTATCAATAGCGTAATCGGGTCGGATAAAAGCGACGCTTGTATAGTTAAACTGAAGTTCGCAGGAGGCATCCCAGATGCTTCCAGTTCGATAGCTGTCGTGCCCTTGTACGGCTTAGATATTTCTCGTTCAAGTTCACTATCTGCTACACGAGCCAAGAACGGCGACTGGCTCGATATGTACACGGTACCTTGCCTTGGCGTTTCACCAGGTCGTAGTTCAACCTGAAAATCTTTAGGCAACACACCAATACGCTTTCTTAATAACACTTGGTTTTCGCTGTTTTTAACAGAAAACACTTGGCGGCCGTTAACTTCCGAGGGCGCCAAACTATGTATTTCCGCGCCATTCAAATAAGTACATAAACCAAATAAATGCTCACTAACACCCAAAGAGTTGAGTTCAGGCACTCCTTTAAACACCAGTGACGGTACAGTTTTCCACGTAACCAAATCCCCTTTCAGACTCAACAGTTCATCTGCGTAGTTTTCTGCCCCGGTAGTGACAACAAACGAATCGCCATTATTAAACGCCAGCGACACTTTACCTTCTAGGGTGAACGTAACCAGATTCGGAAACGACAACGATTCATTCACCGAAAAATCACCTCTAATCACTTCGGGTTTAACCGACCGTGGTACCAGCACCAATGCTTGTTCGGCCTTTGTTCGTGCAGTTGCTTGACCTGCGACAAGCCACCGGTCATTAGTGGCGACAAGCGTTAACGGCGAATCCTCGCAATCAACGGTACTCGCGGCTAAGATTATCCTTCCTAACTGTTGCCCCGACTGAAGCGCCACCAGAAATAGTTCACTATCAGTCGATCTCCGCACTACAGACGCCAAGCTCTGCCTGATGCTAACCTGTGTTTGATCACCGTCGAATTGGGCAAAACCGGTCCCTAAAGAAGCTAAGTGGCGCTCACCTTCAAAAATGGCCAATTCAATTCGACTACTCGTCAATTGGGTGCGATTGATATCAAAGCTACACCTAAACGGCAGCAACACATCGCTCACCACACATTGATTAGAGAAATCAATGTAATGCTTGCAACGTAAGTCGCGGCGCTTGGTGGCAACCTTACGTACCTCCTCGGTGGCACGCGACAGCAACTGACTTAAAAATAATGTGCCGGTTTCACTGTCTAACGGCAATGGAAACACTTCGCGCCATTGCGGGTAGTTTTGCTCTAGGTAGCTTACAGGGTCTGATTGAGAATCAAGGTTATAGGTATGAACGAAGCTATCCAACTTCTCAACCATATTGCGAATTAGTTCCACTGAACCTTCACCTTGCAGGGACTCAGGTAGATAGCCAAGTTTATTACTTATGAATTGGTTTACGGCACTGTCACCGAACTCGCGAACCATATGGTATCGGTCGAAGATGGAGGAAAAAGTTCGCTGGTATGAGTTGTCATTTCTCGACAACAAATTCGAGGGTAGCCCTCCTTCTCGAAACAACGATCCTAAATAATCATTACGATTTGATTGGCTGTAACGCGATACTGACTTGCGCCAATACCCCTCTAGGCCCTTGGGTACCGCTTCGCTGATTTCGGCTGGTGACAAACTAAATTTAAGTCGTTCAAAGATTGGTTCCCAACTCCAATCTTGGCTGTACTCCCGTCGAAACCACTCAGCGCAATACAAAGTAAAAACGGCGCACCACTCTTTGGTTAATGCCATGTTGTGCTGAAAACTTCGGCTACGATTCAATACCAACTCCAATTCGTCATACTCAGCTTTAGTCATATGTAACTGGTACAGTGACAACGCTTCGTTAGAGTTGTATCGTCGAGAAGAACAGAACTCGTTTAACCATGCTGACGGGGATAGTGCTGGTGACAATGTGTTATTGGACATCGTGTATTTAGCCGTTGTTTTTTATCGTTATACCATTGGCTAAACCAATAATAACGTGGAGTAAATTTGGTGCTTGCTAAGTTAACTTTCTTAGCTTTGCACATTTTAGTAATTGTTTACGCTTTACAGCTTACCGTTGCAGCTTGCAGCAAAACGGTAATTTGTCTACTCATAGGGCCTTGTTGATCAAATCCCTGCTCAAGATGCAGCTGTATCAATACATCTAATTGATTATGCAGCTGCCTGACGAACAGGCATTCCTAGCTCTATGACTTTATTCATTGCTTTCACCCCGGCTAACGCTTCGCCAACTTGACCATCGTAGTCACGCAGGCTCAGCTTCGAGCTGATGAGTTGTTTATAACGGTACATGGCCGTTCTGACAATGAGCGAAGATGGTACTGATTATCCTCTTTCCATTGCTTCAGTTCGTCCTTCTTCTGTGCTTCGACAGCCTCATTCCTAGGGTGCCCATTTTCCCAAAAAGCCGCATTAGAGCGAGGTGGGATTGTTGGCTTTATGCGCTTTCTTTGAAGCAGTTTGTGGCACTCTTTGGTGTCGTATGCACCATCTGCAGAAACTTGTTTTATCCGTCGACGAAGAGGGTTAAGCAAGGTCGGCAGCACTTCATTGTCCGCCACATTAACTAGGCTGACTTCAGCGGCTACAACCTCATGTATTGCTGCATCGACTGCGAGATGCAGTTTGCGCCATGTGCGCCGCTTTTCCTTGCCGTGCTTGCGAGTTTTCCACTCTCCTTCGCCGTATACCTTGAGGCCAGTAGTATCTACGACCAAGTGAGCCACTGGTCCTCGGCAACGATTGCGGTAGCTAACTTCAACGGTTTTAGCGCGCTTGCTGATACAGCTGTAATCCGGCGAGCTCAGGGGAACATTCATCAGTTTGAACAGGGAATTGATGAAGCCTTCAGTTGCGCGCAATGACAGACTGAAAATGCCTTTGAGCATCAGAGCTGTTTCGACGGCGGTATCACTAAACTGGAAGCCTCGCCCTCGACCACCGTGATGCTCTTTGCAACGCCAAGCGTTGATGGCAGATTCATCCAACCAGAAGGTTACGGAACCTCGATTTACCAGCGCTTGGTTGTACTGTTTCCAATTCGTGATTTTACGCTTCGACTTGCCCATTAACTTGTTCCATCAGTGCAACTGAAAGATCAGATCAGCGTTCGGCCAGATGGTTCCTTCTATTTAGTCAACAACGCCTACTCATAGCGTTAAGCTCGTATTTAGCATACGGGCATTCTATTAACTCAAAGAGTTCATAAGCCTATTAATGCCATGTTGTTGGTTAACAACTAGGCGGCTTGTTCCATCAAGCGCGGTGGCGAAAGGTACGATCCAAAGCCGCAACGATTCACTGCCTAAGTCGTTGAACTCAAACGCACTCGGTAAAGCTGATTTAAACCCATCGTGGCTCGGATAAATTAGATACAGATCACCTTTACCGCCTAAGTACTTATGGCCATAGGCAAACATCTGATACAGGTCAGATTGAGAGACGCCATAGTTGTGTTCATTAAGGTCAAGCAGCTTCCATTTAGTGTCCAATACAATGTCGCCACCTAGATTTGGCTTGATCAGCAGATCTGGTTTTAGCTGAAACTTGCGCTGCTTTTCGTGCCTGACTAAATACTTCGATTGGGCTTGGGTTTGTAGCGCTGCCCTACCCTCTAGCTGGCTTCGTAGTACCGAGGCCACATAGCTTTCAAACACCGATTCCATCGGAAACAACAGCGACAGTGAGTTGGTATCGCCCTTCATGCTTAACGGTGAAAACCCCGCCAGTATAAGCTTTACCCACTCTAATGGTCCGTGGTAATCGTGCATGCCGCGGTCCAATTTTAGGGCAGCTATGTCATGGCTTACAGATTTACTGGTCGGCACATCCACAAAGGCAAACTTCAACTCGCGCAGCAGCTTTTGATTGGATGGCAGTTTGGTGTAACTGCCAACTTTTTGCAGCGCCGTAGCGATTAGTCGATTGGCAGGCCGATTTAGCATGTACTTATCAAACTCAACATAGAACTTATGCTTGTTTACTATGTTATGGCGCAATTGTTGAGCCACCAGCAGTTTTCCTTTTTGCACCGATAAGTTGTCTTGCTGGCTTAAGTAGTCACTCTTTAGACCGCGCTTAATTAGGCGATTAACCGATTGTAAGAACTGCTGAATAAACACCTCAAGCAGTGGCATTCGCTTATTGGCCACACTAGCTTGATTGGCACTGATGTGACGAAAGCTGCCAAGGTGTTGCAGCATCAGCAACAAGGTATCCCGCGACCGCGCTTCAGCCTCTTCCTGATTTGCAGCTTTACGGCCAATCTTGGGCAAGATCTCGATGTGTTCGCCGGTTGGGGTAAACACCACGCCAACGTAGTTTTTTACCTGAATTAGCTCAACACCATAACGCTTACTTAAGCTAAGACAGCGACTTAAGTTGGACGGTTCCGCGCTTAAACAAACCCCTTTGAGGTATCGAAAGGCTCGGGCTGAGATCAGTACTGCCCTGATCTGCGATTCAAGCTGCGGCGCATCGTCTTTGCAAGCGATGTAACCATACTCAAAAACGGTACTGTGCATGCTTAGGCCCGGTCTCAGCATTATTGTCGTCTTGTTCGTTACTATCATCGCTGTTGGAGTCACCGCTGGCTAATTCAACACCCTGATAGATACCGATGTAAGCCGATGGTTGTTGCCACACCTCGGCTTTATCCGCGGCCAAGCTGTAGTTGGTGATGGTTTCGCCGTAGCGGTTTAACTGGTGGCCTTTGCCAAATAATGTCGCTAAGTCATCAGGCTGCTGTTGTTCCTTGATGACAAACTGTAACGAGTCTGGCTTTTGATTATCTGCTAGCACCAAACGGATCTTGTCCCAATCCTCGAAGAAATACTCCTCCAACAGAGGAATTACTTTGTTCTTAAATACCGAAACCAATACTGCAAAGCTGGTTACGTTGATGAAAAACGCATGGCCTAAGGTGTGTTCGCGATCGTAGAGGATCTCGATGCGTTTATTCAGTGCTATAAGCAGTTTCTCAAGATCGACGCCACTGACTACTTTGCCAGTTAGCAATTCAGGCTTTGGCATCATCTCTTGGAAATCGAAGCGGCGGCGCAGCGCAGTATCCATCATTGCCAACGATCGGTCGGCGGTATTCATGGTGCCAATGATATGCAGGTTGTTTGGTACGCTAAAACGGTCGCCCGAATGGGGTAGCGTTACTTCTAGCTGTTCGTCTGCTCCCCTGCGTTTTGATGGTTCAATCAGAGTGATCAACTCACCAAAAATTTTGGAGATGTTACCACGGTTAATTTCGTCGATGACCAATACATAGTTTTGTTTATGCCGCTGCTTCGTTTCGGGAAGCTGTTTAGGCATTCGCTGTTGAAGTTCGTGTAATACGCGCACGAAGTAGCTCGCGTGTTGACGAGCCAGGCCAGACACCGAGTCGTTCTTTTTAATCTCTTGTCTTTTAGTCACGCCCGCCAAATACAGGGTTCGTAAGTCCTCGAACTTCATGATTGGTAGCGAGCCCCAACTGTCACCGCCATAGCGAAAACCGCTGTCTTCAATTGCAACGATAGCGCAGGCGTCGGTGAGCTTAAAACCTTTGTCTTCACCATCCTCAACCGCCAGCTTAAACTCCCCTAGTGCCAATTCGAAGCGCTGCTCGGCATCAAGCGATGCTTGGTCTTTTTGGCTATCCATGGAGTTACGTTTAGCGTCGTTGGAGATGGCCTTGAAGATGCCCTCTTTTACACCATAACTTACTTGATTATCTGCGGTCGCGCTGGCAGACAACCCTTCAACAAACTCTTCATAGCCGTAGCTTTGGTGAAAGGTCACAAAGCGGATGCGCTTTTCGGCAATTAGCCGCTCATATTCCGCTTTAAGAGCATCACGGTTATCCCAAGTGAAAATTGGTTCAGCAGCTAAGACCGCCGCTTCAATGGTGTGATAGGTTTTGCCGGTACCAGGGGGCCCATAGAGGATTTGGTTGGTTGCAACGTCAGTAGTCGAAGGGCTTGCACTGAGTTCATCTACAGGTACTCCCTTCAGGGTATCTTCCTCAAAGTCGACTAAATTCAGGCCACTCGCGACTTGTGCGTAGCTCAGCTCAAATCGATTGATCGCTTCAACGGTCCAATCCACTAGTTCTGAGAAACTCATTGCTAGGGCTTCGGAAGGCGTAAGCGATGCCACAATCCCTGATTGCTCGTAACTGTCTCGAATCCCTTCATACGAATCTCGCAGTGGCTTCGAGGCATTAACGGTATCGATTTTTACCCCAAACCGGTCAGATGCGATATGCACGGTGTAAGCCAATTCCTTAGGTGCCGACGCTGCAGGGTAGATTTTGGCCCACAAGTAAGAGAAGAAATTCCCGCCTTGGTTGACTGGGCTACGGCGGATCTTGACATGACCTTGCGGAAATAAGCGTTTTTGAACCGTTTCCGCCCAGTCGTTAACGATGTTGTAGGCGGTTTTTAACTCGTCGTAATCCTTTTCTTGCTGTGGGTCATCTTTGACGCTTTTCTTGCCTTGCCATTTGTTTAGCAACGCTACGTGTTGCTGGGTGAAATACGGCTTGTTCATTGTTCATCCCTAAAACAAAGCACGCCGATGGCCGTGCTTTATGGTGGTTAACTTGTAGTGGTCAACTAAATTTGGCCACTACTACCAATCCGGTAATTGCAGACGCAATTGATGAAACAGGATTAAGACCCATTGCGGGCAGCCTGTTAATGCGTCGGGTACTCGATACCATCTAACGAATTAGGCACCGCAACCGCGTAACTCATCAGGGTCACGATAAGAGTCGACTCAAAGGCCGAATGTAGAGCGGCAGTCCGAACCTTTGATCTCTGTGAAGTTGAATCATATTGACGCTGGTGGAGATCCATGTAGCCGAGTTAAAGCTCAACGGAACTTACGTTGCTGAACTCAAAATTTCCTTCCAACGCCTCTTCAACTTCGGTTGTTGAAGGTGGTGACATGATGAAACGAAAATCGATTCGCCGATTCTTCGGATCGCTAGTTGGCTCTGGATACTCATGCCCTTTTACTGGGCGGTCGTCGCCATAACCACTGACGCTAAATATTGGTTGGAATTGAGGGTTAACCATCTCTTTTAACAATTTTGTGTCATCCACCAGTTTATTAAAGGTGTAGTTTGCACGAGCAGTAGACAGTACTCGATTGCTGGCAAACTGGTTAAGCAACGCCCCACGAATCGGCACATTATCAGTATGGCCCTCAATAAAAACAGAATTTAGCATCCCTTTGGTATCCGGAAGGCACTGCAGTTCCGATGGTTGCTGTGCTGAATAGCACGGAAGGATCTGCGCCAAAATGCTAGATACCGTGTTAAGACGCTTCAGATAACCAGTCTCTAACGCAGCCTCGCCCGTTGGAAACAAAATAGCGTCTTCACCCAAACGCATTACACCATGCTCGAAGTCCATATCCACGGTTAAGCCATTTTTTTGCAGTGCATACTTAATCGTTTTCAGTAATTGCTTGCGCTCCTCTACTCCTTGGATGATCTCAGACAAATAGCCTCGTGCTGCATTTCGCTCCTTGGCAAGCTTGTTGTTGGTGGCCTCAAGATCATCTTTTAGCTTTTCCAGTTCGCTATTCTTAACCTCGAGTTCTAGTGCTCGTCGGTTCAGCTGTACTTCCTGTTGCTTAAGCTTCTTAAGTTGAGCTTGATACTGTAATTCTTTTTTTAAGCTGTCTTCATTTGCTGACATCAGCGAGATCAAAAAGACAGCCAGCAGAATGATAAAAACAAAAATAAGCCCTGCCATAATGTCTGACATTGACAAGATATAGCTATTTTCATCGTTGTATTTTTTTGTCTTCATCCGTTGTTAACCATGTACTCAGAGCGTTTGGGTGTAAAACCAGTAACTTTTTTCAACAAGTAGGACACTGGGTATTGCCAAATCCCTGCACGGCTTAACGATATACCCATATTTGGCTTCATCATTGGCAGTTTTGCGATGAGATCGTGTGCCGGATAGCTATGCTTTGCTGCATTAAAAATGTAGCCCTTTTCACCATTTGCACTGTAGACAATAATTACTTGGTCAAATCGGATAACGATGTACGCTTTTCCATCATCCAGTGCCTCATGTGACTGGCAAGAGGGCACTTTATTTAATACGCTGACGTACTGGTCAAAAGCACAAAAAATCTGAATGTTGCGAACTACACCGGCTTCAACATAGGTGTCAAAAAACGCGTTAACCCAACGACTGTTTCCTATATCAAATTCCGATTCACTGTACTTTCGAAAGCTAGAGAACTTCGATGCGAGGTATTGTTGGCGTTTTTTAACCAAGCCATCAGGCTTAGTGTTACTATAGGTTGTTACAACCTGCTTGATTACCCTACGATTTCTCGCATTTGTATCAGATCGACGGGCTACCGTACTTACCGCGAGGATAATATCAGACGCGATTTCGATGATGTCTAAATCAATATCCATACTCACTAGGTTATCAATATTGCTTAACAACACTTCGTAGCTAATTACATCTACTCTCTGTTCAAATAGCACAGTTGCCCGCGGCCAAAAACCATCAAAGTCAAACACATTGCCAACCCGCTCTCGAACACTAGGCGCCAACACACAAAGATGAGCGATTACTCGCTGGGCGTACAACGAAATGTTGGGCAACGAAAAAGCATCGCCTTCAACAAGACGTTTTACGTGAGAGTAGCCAAGCGTAAGCTCTTCCTCTGTAGGAGACCAACTTTTACCAAATAGACGCTCTTCAACATTTGAAGACACCTTCGACAACAATGTTGGTGATGCATTATTTTTCATCAAAAATTACCTTCCATCGCCTTTTGAGCTTCTGTCGTGGTTGGCGGGGTCATGATTAAGCGGAAATCAATACGGCGATTGATAGGGTCATTTTTCGGGTAGTCGTATTCGTGCCCAGGTACTGGACGCCCTTCCCCATAGCCACTTACGCTAATAATGGGTTGCTCGGACACGTTAACCATTGTTACCAATACCGGCTGTAGTGTAGTGATTTCGCGATAAGTAAACATTGCACGACTAGAAGACAAGGCCAGATTGTCTTTATATTTTAGTGCCAAGCGGCCAACGATTGGTACGTTATCGGTATGCCCCTCAATAAATACAGAATCAACTTTACCCTTGGTGTCTTCTAAACACTTGCCATTGTTTGGTTGATTATCGCCATAGCAAGGCAGGATTTCTGCTAAAACTTCGGCAACTACAGCTAGACGCTCTAACTGTTCGGTATTTAGATCCGCTGAGCCAGTATTAAAGCGAATCGCGTTCTCGTTTAATCGTAAAACGCCATGCTCAAGATCGACATCCACTTCAATGCTGCGCTTTGCCAACAGCTCCTTAACATCCTCTAACAGAGATCTGCGCATCTGATCGTTTTCTTGTAGATCACTAACGATTCCATTGAGTTGCTTTAATTTCTCGTCTTGTTCTCGAGAGGCAACTAAGAAGTCAACGACGAAGATCGCAAGAGTAATAATAAAGATGAACATCAAACCAGCCATGATGTCAGAAACTGACATCATGTAGTTTGACTCATCACTGTGGCGCCTGTAACTCACGCTTCAGTGGCCTTTCGCAATTCGTTACGGGATAGGTCATTTACCAAGTCGCCAATCTCGTTAGTCGCATCAATAAGATTATTAGCAACATGGGCCGCTTTACCATCCATATCAACTAGTCGATCGTTGGCATGAGCTACATACTGCTCAAGCCCATGATTCAACTGCTTGAATGCGCCAACAATAGAAGACTCTAACTGACCAGAAAGCCCTGCTTGAGAGTCTATAGCTGTTCTCAATTGCTCGGTTGCGCTTGCGATTGAACGATTAGACTCATTTGTCGAGTCAGCAGTAGAGCGCATTTTTTCCACGAGTTCTTGGAATAAACGCATGGTTTCGTCATTTTGTTTATTGGCGTAAACAAAATCTGCCGATGTTTGATCTAAGTGCAACAGAGTATTAGATAGGTTTTCTAGGTTACCATTGCTCAATTGGTTAAGCTCTTTAAACGCTGAAACGCTGTCTCTGACTTCACTATTCATCTGATCGAAACCAGTCAACACTGAAGGCAGAGTTGCAAGCGAATCTGCCACTGCTGATTCCGCCCCTTTAATTTCCTCAGTAAGTTTCGATACTTGTTCGCTTAAGCTAGACGATACTTGTTCGAGCATTGGCGGCAGCATCTCATCAGTGAGAGCTTGATAGCGGCGAAGCGACTCTTGCATGTTTTGATCGGCCACACCGGAAATCTTTTCAGGGATCTGTTCGAATTCAGCAGAAATCTGACCCATGGTGGAGCCATAGCTTGCAGCCATGTCCGACATTTGTCGCTGTAAAACTTTGATCATCGACTGCACTGTACTGTCGACATTAACGATAATTTTCTGCTCGCGTTCCGCCATCTCTGCGACCGCAACATTCAACTTTTCGACCAGCCCGGTTACTGACTTTTCAATGTTTACACTTAATGTGGATGTAGCGCTAAGAGTTCGCTCTTGTGCTTGCGTTAAGCTTTCGACATTAACCTTTAAGCTCTCGCTCATCTGCGCCAACACATCGCCAATTTGGTCGATCTCTTTCCCGGCAGATTGCAACAATGTTTCTCGGAATTCCTTTGATACCCGAGAAATGGTTTCGTCGGTAATCCGCTGTTGATCCAACTGGAAGTCCGACAACGCTTTAGTTTGCGCTTCAGTCGCCTCTAACTGCAAACTCGCGAGTTTATCGGAGTCCATAAACTCAATATGGGATGACAGGTAGTCACTGAATTCTTTGACCGCTTTTTCCAGTTGGTGGAATCTATCTTTCTCAAACCACGAAAAAATCATGGAGCAAATGATACCGACAACAGATGTTGTAAAGGCGATGCTCGCGCCAGAAAGCAAAGGATTCAGTGATTGTTTTGCCGCATCAATGTCAGATGAGCTTAACCCGATCGACGCTTCGCCAATACCGATCATTAATCCAACAAAGGTAAACAGTAAACCCGCACCTGTAAGCGTATTAGGGATCGCCGTGTACTGCCTTAAGTTGATAACAGGTTCGACAATAGACTCCATATTGAATACCGAGCTGACCTGAAGAGTGTTACGCAACGCCGGTGCTTGTTCAGGCTTACGGCTGTAGTCCACATCGGGCAACTGCATACTGCGTTCGTAAGATTTCCAAGATGGTTTTAAGCAGTCGACCTCAGTAATTACTGACTTCATTGTCGTGTAGTTCTGAAAAGCAATTGACGCAGCGTTTGGCTGCCACTCTAGTTCCATCGCGTCACCGTTATCATCGTACTCAACTTTGGTCTTAAACTGGTTAAGTTCGTCATTTACAGACTGTAAGGATCGGACAAGGTGCCCTGTTTTCATTTTCAACAACATGCCCGACACAAGCGCAAATACCACGATAATTGTGCTAAACCCGAGTGTTAACGGGTCTTGAAAAATTGTTCCCATCAGGGTCTTCTTCCTATCTTAAAATAAATGTGGATATCAGAGAGGCCAAAATAGAGGCGTTCTTTGTCTTGAGAGGCTTGCAATCTCTGTTCTGAAGTCAAAGGCTCGAGCCAGTGTCGACCACTATTTGGGTTTAGTCTAATGCCTTTGTTCTTTAAGAACTGAGTTAATCGTTTTTGCCAGTAGCTGCGGTGGTCATGCACCCAATCTGGCGATAGTTTCATTAGGGTATAAGAGTCAATGTACTCAGGTTCAAATAAGATCGACTCTAGTTCCATCGTTTTTTCAAAAATACCTAGGTCAAAGCTGGTCCCACGGAAGCGTTCAATAAGGATGAAGTTACCCACCTCGAAGATACAAATCTCACTTTTGTCATTAAACGGCTTAGATTCCATCACTGTGACGTTGTATTGAGACAAATCAATTTGTCTGTTTAATAATTTTTCCGATCTGGCTGTTAACAGGAATCTAACTCTTTCGAAAGAGTCACTAAAATCGGCCCAATAGCTGGTCCGCTTCTGCAAATGGTTGGATTCTCTAAGCGTGATACCCGGATCAGTACGTATTTCACTGAGCTCATGGAACAGCACTTTAACGGATTCGAAATCGATCACGTTATACATACTCTTAAGTTTCAGTTGGGCGTCACGAGACAAACGAAACCAAATACTTTGTTTCGACTCTGGTAGGCAATATTTTTTAATCCAATTCTCAAAAGGTGTGCCCGTTACAACCTGATTTACCTTTGCCAATAGACACTCAAGTTGTTCGATGGTCTGATCGACATCCAAATGGTCTTGGCAACTTCGCCACCAAGTTAATTGACCGGTTGACGGGTTAACTGGGATAGCAGCTTCTGCTTGGCACAATAAAGCCTCTATATGTTGACCTTTACTCTCTAGCCCTAAAGATCGAAAAAATAACTCAAGACCTTGGTTCAGACTCAAGACCAGTTTTGCGCAGTCAATGTATTGTTTGTTTCTTAGATACCTAGCGACTTGGGCCTGCAGCTTTAACTCTGGCTTAAATGCCGCGGGAATAATCCGTGGAAACTGCTCCAATAGCACATCAGTAACCGGTTCGTAACCTCTGGCCAACCCTGCTACCAGTTTGATAACCACTTTAGAGAATCGTTGTTCGTCAGACAGTATCGCTCTCCAAACGGTTTGCACAGCTTGATCTAGCTGCCCTTCCTCCATTTGTTGGTATTGCTCGTCTGATCGAAGAACTAGCAGCCATTCAAACTCTGTAAGCACGTTACGATTGCTAAGCTTTTCAATGATATCAATAAGCGACTTGTCACTAACGAATACCTTTTCACAACTGGGATTACTCACCAAACCACCAAGCGGCGGAACAGTAGATGCAATTTGAGGCGATTTCGGCAGTCTTGGCTCAAGAAACCAAGGGCGATTTACTCCCACATTATTGCCCTCTTAGCTCAGTAAGGTCATGGCTCTTAAACTCGAACCGAAAGACAACCTTTCTATTGCCTTGTGCAGGCAGTTGATCGTCTGCATCAAGCTTGCCCCGTGCAGCAGGAAGGGCCTTATCAAGAAACCGTCCCTTATAAGGAAAGATCATTCGTTCGATGTAGGTAGTAACTGCTTCAGCCCGATTTAAGCTCAGCGACATCGCTTTGCGCTTACCCTCGTTTTTAGCGGCATGGCCTTCAATCACTAAATGAAGAACTTCGACCGAGGTTTCATCATTTAAGAAGATCGCTTGGCTGTAGATCGGGATAAGCTTATCTAAAAAGCTTTTGGCCGCGGGACTTAGCATTGCACCATCGTGCTTGAAATTTAAGCCTTCGCTCAACGACAACGAGCCTGTTTCCAAATCGACTTTTGATTCAATCCCAGCTTTGATCAGCCCTTTTTGGATTTCTTCTATGATGACAATACGGTTGCTTTCCGACTGCTCTTGATACTCGTAGAGCTCGGCCATTGTCACCACCAGCAATAAAGCAAAGACCATCAGCAGTCCTGCCATTAAATCGCCAATGGAGAGCCAACTGCCCGTTTCATCAATGTGTTCGTCAGCCTGCTCTACCGTTGGTTCCATCACGCCAGCGTCTCCGCTTTATCCGCCAGTTGTTCCTTTTCCTGTTGAACCTCTTCAATCATGGTATTAAGCAAATCTACCGCTCGGTCTAACCGCGAATATATTCGAGACGAGGTAGCGTCAAACGCCGAGAAATATTGCTCAACCGAGCTATTGGCTCGTCTAAAGTAGTCGTCCATCTCAGGGCGAATTTGCGTCGCTAATTGAGTAAACTGGGCAGAAGATTCGGCGTACGCCTTACCCAGATCGGAAACCTGACGTCCGATGGAATGATTCAGCAACTGGATCTCACTTACCCAATCCGCTTTTTCAAGCCCCATTGCTTTCGCCATGGATTGAACACGTTCGGCCGCTTGTGCGAGCTGCACGAACTGCTGGTCCAGATCGCTTAACAACGATGAGCGCTTCATGTATTCGTCTTCGAAAACACCTCTAAAGTTGTCAACAACCTCATTCAAACCGTTCTTCTGGTCATTCAATGACTCATCCAATAGACGATTTTGTTCTGTGAAGTAGAAAGTGAGCTTTTGCTGATATAGCTCTCGGAATCGCTCTAACTCTCTCTGAACCGTCGAAGACATACTCACTACTTTACTATCAATGTCTCCAAGGCCAGATTCAAGTTCATGTCGAGCGGAGTTCATCAACTGTGCCGACTCGACACCAACCGCTTTGAGTGTGATCGCTTGCTCTTGGAACATCGACTCAGATGCACCGATCATCACTGAGAATGCTTGCGTTTGTTGCTCAATAGAACGGCTACCGAACTGAACGATCCCTTTCACTTCTTCAGAGATAGCTGAAAGTGCTTTCGTACTGTTGGTCGCAAACTCATTCAGCGAGCGATCCATCGAAACAGTAAAAGCGTCGAGTTTAACCAAAGTACGCTGCTCAAACTCAACCACCTTCTCAGTGGTTTCTTCTAGTTTTCCAATCGACGACACGACATTTTTGTTTAAATCGTCGCTAACGCTAGCGAATTTAGTTACGGCTCGGTTGGTATCATGCAATTCAACAGTAACTGGCTTAACGACCTCATCACCCAATAACTTAACCAGGTAATCGAATTCATCCATTCGAGACTTCGACAGCTCATTTAGGCTCGCAACAACTTGAGCCGACGACATAGTTAACTGGTCCACGCCTGAATCAATTTGAGATGTGTCTTCTTTCACGCTTCGAATAGCCTCGACCAATGGCTGCTTAACCTGAGTAATTAACGCAACAACTAACTGCTCCTGGGTAAGCGGATTGGCATTGCTTTGCTGCAATGCTTCAAGTGCTTGAGATACCGCATACATGGCTTGGTTTGCTTGGCGGCTCTCGTCAACCACTTCGTGTAGCCTAGCCGTTATCGGCACACTAACATGCCGTTGCAACGAGTCATCAATCTCACTACGCGTAACCGTTTTCGCAACGAGATCGTCAATACAAGAAACTTTATGGCTGATGTCGGAAAGTCCATCCGTTATTGGTTTGGCAACGTTGCGTTCTAATACAGTTCCAACCTGAAGCCCAAGTTGTTGAGCCAATACGCCTTCATCCAGCTTCAGAGGCGCTAATGATGCAATGAGCTCCTTTCTCAACTTGTCAATGCTACTGTCGATTTGTACAGCATTAATCTGTGCAATAGCGGAGTATTCCTCGCTCGTCATTGCACTAGGCTTATCGATCAGCCCTTGAATCGCTGAAATCAGCGATGAGAAATCCATGGTCTCTGACTTGCTCTCTTTTTGATGCTCCACGATCTGATGAAGTAGATCGTTACCGGAAATCAGCTTGGATTTTTTTTGGATTTCAGTAATGAGCTTTTGTCGAGATTTGCTTTGCACTGAAAATGAAATACTTAGCGACACCATGAAAATAAAACTCGCCGCCATGCCTGCAATCGAGGTAGCGAATGCCGTGCCTAATCCTTCAATTAGGCCCATGGCTTGATTCACGAGCTCGGCCGAGCCAGTATTATCATTCCCTAGCGCCCCTAAGCCTAAAGTGATACCTACAAATGTTCCGAGAATACCAATGGTGGTCAAGATGGCTGGCACAGACTTGAACGCAGCAGTCGCAAAAGGCGGAACGATTCCTTCAGCTGGGCGAAGCAACAATACATGGCCACGTTCGAATGAGACTCGTTCGCCACGTTTACTTGTATGCGTAGCGCAGGATTGAACAACTAGCTCCTGTGTTGCTTGGTTTAGCTCTGAAATTGGCAAGCCTTCGTTCAAGGTAATCTCATTGAACTTCTTTCTTATCACGTGGAGGCTTCTAGAGTATTGACCTAGCGATTGCCAAAGCTGGTAGGCGCAGAACAATAGAATTAACACTGTAATAGCAATAAATATCACATTCATGTTTATCATAGTTTGTGTTTTCGTTGTGTTGCGTGCTGAAATTCAGGTTTCGTGAGTAGCTCAGACAGTAAGTGCTTGGGGATATGCTCTGCATTCCATTTTTCGTCACCATCCGCCGTTGTAACGGTTTGTTCACAAAATCGAACGCTGTACACGCTTCCATCTGGAAAGCCATCTACATCAAGTTTGAACCAGACAAGATTTGGATAAGTTCTGTATAGCTCGATTTGCCACGCAGACTTTTGCTTCTGAAGGCGTTTTGCCAACTCCGTATTGATATACGGAGTGCCGTCACCTAAAGCGACTTTCCATGCGCGATTAATCGCTGTGATTCTTTGCACGATTTGCTCTAAATTCATCATCGAATATGTTAGGTCAAAGCCAGTCTAAACCGAATGTGCCTTAAGGTAAGGTCAGGTAAGCGCATGCTACCTCAGTTGATTCCACCGGGCTATTTCAATATCTGCCTAGCTTTTATAATTTTTAATGCTCCAGATTGTATAGGTTCGGCCTAGGCTTGGGATCTACTAAGCTTAAAATCTGCAATCTAGAGCAATAATTTTCACGTCGACAATTTCAGTGTGCCATCAAATTAACAAAAAACACAACACGATCGCCATGAATTTTAACGATAAAAGATACAAAGCTCCTCACAAGATTAGTAATCAAAAAGCATGATCCATATGACAAATAAACCCATAAACAATCAATCTATTAATTATATAAACCAGTAGAAATAATAGGTCGGTTCTTCTTCCTTTTTGATATATTAGCATTCGCCTTAAGTAGCCGTTTTCTGTATTTCGAAGCCAGTAGATCTTTCAGGCGTTGTTGATCAAGCCCATCGCTCAGACGTACTGATACCAAAGGTTTCTGCGAGTTAAGCAACTTGCTGACGAGCAGGGGTAGTCCTCCCTTTTTTAACTGAAGCTAAAAGTAGAGGTTAAGCGGCCATCAACGGTGGTCGCCCATTGTTGGCTTTGTGTGGCCGTTCATGATTGAATAGCCCCGACTTTTCTAGACACCTGATTGGTTAGAAAAATACTGGTTCTCAAACTCTACTGGTGACAGGCCATCATTGGAACCATGTCGCCGCTTCGGGTTGTAAAACATCTCTATGTAATCGAACACATCACTTCGGGCTTCTTCTCGTGTTCCATAAATTTTCCGTTTGACCCGTTCGCGCTTAAGAAGCTGGAAAAAGCTTTCTGCAACGGCGTTGTCGTGACAGTTGCCTCGACGGCTCATGCTGCTGACCAGATTGTTGTCCTTCAAGAATCGTTGCCATTCGTCGCTGGGTTTTCGGCGCCAAACAGCCATGAGTAAAGCATCGGTGGCTAAGTTCAGTGGTCATCCGTGGCTTCATGGCCCATCCCACCACTTGGCGTGAAAACAGGTCTAGGACAACGGCCAAGTACAACCAGCCTTCATGGGTGCGGATGTAGGTGATATCGGTAACCCAGGAGCGATTCGGTTCTGCCACATCGAACTGCCGGTCCAGAGTGTTGGGTGCCGCGACTGGCGCTTTGCCACCGTAATGGGCTTTACGTTGTTTGTAGCCTGTTTGAGAGCGCAGGCCTTCAAGCTTCATCAATCGGGCGACCCGGTTCTTACCGCAAGCTTCTCCGTCTTCGCGCAAATCGGTATGGATCTTTCGATACCCGTACACACCACCGCTTTCCAGCCAGAACTGTTTAATGAGCCCAAGTAATCGCTCGTCGTCTTGCTGGCGAGCTGACTTGGGTTGCTTCAACCAAGCATAGAAACCACTGCGGTTAACCTGTAAGGCCCGACACAGCGGAACGACACCATAGCGGTCGAGTCGGGATTTTATGAACGCGTACCTTTCCTTGACTCGCTGGCAAAGTACGCGGCGGCCTCCTTTAGGATATCACGCTCCTCTTTGACCATACGGAGTTCAGCCCTGAGTTTGCGCAGCTCTGCCTGAAGATCAGCTTCTTCTTTTTGTTGGGCATCGGGCTTGTCATACCGCTTCATCCAGGCATACAGGCTATGGCTGGATACGCCGAGTGCCTTGGCTACATCGGCAACGGTTCGGTTCCGCTCAGTGATTTGCTTGACCGCTTCTTTTTTGAATTCTTCGGGGTAACGCTGACTGGACATAACATCTCCTTGTTCGAGCCTTATTGTAAGGCTCTGAGATGTCTATGGAAGTGGGGGGCTATTCATCTACATGGGCCACGGCAATTCGAGCCTTTCTACCGGCTTGTACTACGAGCTGCAACAAGCGCTGCGGGCTCAATATCCAGAACAACAAATCTACGTGGGCT
Organism: uncultured Ferrimonas sp.; assembly: GCF_947489035.1. Classification (GTDB taxonomy): domain Bacteria; phylum Pseudomonadota; class Gammaproteobacteria; order Enterobacterales; family Shewanellaceae; genus Ferrimonas. The sequence goes on from NZ_CANLCI010000027.1 coordinate 26,940, forward strand.
TAGTGGAAGGCCACCCCGATTTCGAGCGCATAAAAAGCCAGATCCAGCACGACCACGTTACCAAAGCGCACCTGCGCCCCTTGATGGTAGTGGCCGGAGATCACGCCAGCAACGACATGGCCGGTGACGAAGCCGACTCATGGAAATCGCCACTGCAGCAACTGGGCGTTGCAGTGATCCCAGTGCTGTCTGGCCTTGGCAACAATGCCAAGGTACGCCAGCGCGACCTGAGCCACCTTGAACAAGCCGCAGCACACGCGGGCATTACCCTCAATTAACAAAACGGGGCATGCAATGCCCCAATTTTGGTGATCCGCTACCGGCGCAGCGGCGTATTAAAGCGCCTGCAGGTTACCCCGTTGGGGGCCTACCAGTTTTTAGCCTCACAGCTGCTGTCACGCTTATTCGCCATCGTGGCGACCGCGGTGATTGTGTTTGCGCTGGTGGCGCTGTTGTTTGATATTCGCCCCGTCGGCAATCCCTTACTGCTGCTACTGACCATGACTTTAGGCACTGCGGCGATGATCAGCATCGGCTTACTGGTGGCCAGCGCCACCCGCTCGGAGGAGTTTGGCAACGGCATCCTTAACTTGCTGTCGTGGCCGATGATGTTCCTTTCTGGTATTTGGTTTTCACTGGAAGGCAGCAAACCGTGGGTGCGCACTCTGGCTGATCTGCTGCCCCTCACCCACCTTAATGACGCCAACCGCGCCATTATCATCGACGGCGCCAACCTGTTGGCCATTGGCGATCATCTGCGGGTGCTGCTGCTGATCACCATCGGCTCGCTCGCCATTGCAGGCTGGCGCTTTAAGTGGCAATAACGACACCGCGAAACCGGCGCAAATTTCAACCTAAACCTTCTTAATTCAAGCCGTTATGTTGGCAAGCCCGGCTGGCCCAACACAATGTCATCCTCCTCCCAGAACCGTGAAGCGCGGTTTGCCTACGCTTATTACCTGCGCTGAACTAACCTATGCCTCGTTTCTCTTGGCCTCGTTTGCTTGCGCTCCGTTGGGCTCTTGGCCGTTGCTGATCTGGCGCTTTCTCGCCCAGCCTTAACCCCGTTGTCCCAACGGTTCGGTTTACGGCTCTGCTTGCCGCCGGCAAGGCGATTGAACAAACAACAGCAATTCCTTACCCTTTTCTTCGTCTGCGCTTAGTCTGTGATCACCGCTGCCTGGCTCACCAAGTCAATGCCAAGGTTGGCACAACACAGCTAAAGTCTGAAAAACGCCGTAGTCAAAGGATTTATATTAAATAAATCAGTAATTTATATCAGCCTTCCGTCACAATGATTACGTTTGATCATTCGAGGTGTGTGCAGCAGCCCGTCGTCACGGCACAACCGGCGGTTGCTCGCCCGCAAGGCAATGAACATTCCTCAACAATATCAACCATTAAACCGGTTGTTCAGCAGGCCGCACTTTTTCACGGTTAGAGGGCAAGTTACTTGACCCAATATCGTTATGAAGGTGTATCCTAATGTCAGGTGCATGAAAAAGGACGTTTCCACACCATGATCGGCTCTCGATTACCTATAACACTGTTGATCTGCTTTCAGCTGCTGGTTCTGGCAGCATTGGGTTTCCACCTGCTAGACAGCACCAAACAACACATTGCCCAAGATCAATTGGCGGTCATGACCGAATTACGTCAGATCGCTGGCTGGGATCAGCAGCAGATTGAAACCACCTTGGCTCGTTATCCGGTGCAATTTACTCGGATATTTTCCCCAGACAGCGCCGTGCCCTGGAAGTTTGGCCGCTTTAAGCCCACCAGCCACCCACTGAATCCGTTATTGGATCCGGTGCTGTTACAAGATGAATTTCTGATTGGCGAACGCCGCGTCACCATCGGTATGGACACCGATTATTATTTAGAAAAGAACGTGGCAGGGTTAATCACTCTAGCCGCAGGGTTAACCGCCGTTAATCTACTATTTTGCCTCATTCTTTTTGTTAGCAGCCGCAAGCAACGCAAGAACTTAAAAGCGATGGAAGCAGCGGTTGGGCGCCTGCCAAGCCTTGATCTGCCATCGATTGTTGATAACGTTCGTGGGCCATTGGTGCCGCTGGCGAAAAGCCTTAAATCCACCCGCGATCAGCTTCGACAGCACTTCAACAAACTGCAAAAAGCCAACGCCGAACAAGCGCAAGAAGCGATGACCGATCCGGTCACCAGCCTGGCTAACCGCGCGGCCTTCAATCTGGACATGGAAGAGTCTAACTCCCACGCCAACAGCCGCGGTCATTTACTGCTGCTGCGCGCGGCCAGCTTAGACGAAATCAACAACCGTTTGGGCAAGCAAAGTGGCGACATCTATTTGGCCACCATTGCCGGTTATCTGCAGCAGGTGGTGATCGCCAATCCAGAGCTGGCCCTGTATCGCTACAGCGGCACCGATTTCTTATTGCGTTTACCCAATGCCGATGACGAAGCCACCAACACCTTGTTGCTGCCGCTCTCGCGCCAGTTAGCCGAACTTGCTGAACGCGAAGAGGTGCCAAGTGCCGGTTACCTTGGGGTGGTGCCTTACCAGTCTGGCGATCGAGTCAGCCAGTTACTGATCCACCTCGATACCGCCATCAGCATTGCCCAATCGGAAGGGCCAAACGCGTACTACTGCCTTGAACCCACCTTAATGGATCTGGATATCGATGCCGATCGCTGGGAAGAGGTGATTGCCGATGTGATCGACAACAACCGCATCGAGTTTACCCAACAGCCGTTGATGTCGCTGAGCGAAGACAAGCCCATCTACCACGAGCTGTTTGCCCGCTTTACCAACAAGGATGGCAACCCACTGCCCACCCAAACGCTGTTTGCCATGGCCAGCCGCGCCGATCGCACCGTTGAGCTAGATAAGCTGATCTTCACCAACGTTGTGCGGCAGGTGCTCCACCACGGTGAAGCGGATCAATGCTACGGCCTCAACCTCGCCACCCACTCGGTCACCAACAGTGAGTTCCTCGCTTGGTTAGAGGAGCGCATCGCCCGCACCCCAGAACTGTCTGGTCGCTTGGTGTTGGAGCTCAGCGAACGATCCATCGATCTAAACCCGCGCCAACTGTCTAAGTGGTTCCAGCGCGTGCACCAACACGGCGTACGCATCGCCATTGAACGCTTTGGTAACGGCTTAACCTCTTTCCGCTCTTTACAAAGCCTGAAGCCCGATTTCGTCAAGCTGGATCCCAGCTTCACCAAAGAGGTGGATCAAGACTCGAATAACCGATTCTTCATCAAGATGTTGCTGGACATTGCGGTGCGCTTAGAGATCCGCGTTATCGCCACTCACATCGAGAAATACGAAGAGCGGATCACCCTCGAAGCACTCCGCGTGGATGGGGTTCAGGGCCATTTGCTCTCGGCACCGCAACCGCTGATGGCCAAACAGACCTAGTTTTTGCCCCAGTTGTGCACTGGGGCGCCTAAGGTTTCGCCATTCAACGAATAACCGTAACTTTCGTCAGTTGTTTAACGGCCGCTATTTGCCGATAATATTCGCTTCCTATTAGAAGTGATCTCGTTTACATGACCGAATATTTGCTCTTGCTGGTCAGCACGGTGTTGGTCAACAACTTTGTGTTGGTCAAATTCCTTGGCCTTTGCCCCTTTATGGGCGTATCCAGCAAGTTGGAATCCGCCATCGGTATGTCGATGGCGACCGCCTTTGTGCTTACCCTCGCCTCCACCTGCAGCTACCTAGTGCATCAATATTTATTGGTGCCGCTGGATCTAACCTACATGCGTACCCTCGCCTTCATTTTGGTGATCGCGGTAGTGGTGCAGGTGACCGAGATGGTTGTACGCAAAACCAGTGCCTCGTTGCACCGTGTACTGGGGATCTACCTGCCTTTGATCACCACCAACTGCGCCGTACTGGGCGTGGCTTTATTGAACATCAACGAACAACACGACTTCACCAGCTCGGTGCTGTATGGCTTTGGCGCCGCCGCCGGTTTCGCCTTGGTGTTGATCCTGTTTTCTGCCATGCGCGAACGGTTAGCCGCTGCCGATGTACCCGCCCCGTTTAAGGGCGCCTCAATCGGCATGATCACCGCCGGACTGATGTCGTTGGCGTTTATGGGCTTTATCGGGTTGGTGAAGTAATCGATGAGTAGTATTGCTATCGCGGTGATTGCCGTTGCCAGCTTAGCGCTGATCTTTGGCCTGTTATTGGGCTTTGCTGCCATTCGCTTCAAAGTTGAAGGCGATCCCATTGTCGAGCAGATTGAAGAAACACTGCCACAAACCCAGTGTGGCCAGTGCGGCTACCCTGGCTGTCGCCCCTACGCCGAAGCCATCGCCAAAGGCGAAGCCCCCATTAACCGGTGCCCACCGGGCGGCGAAGCAACCGTAGCCAAACTGGCCGATCTGCTGGGGGTGGAACCCGAGCCGCTGGATGCCGAAGCCAAAGACAGCACCCCAACTGTGGCCTTCATCATTGAAGAGGACTGCATCGGTTGCACCAAATGCATTCAAGCCTGCCCAGTGGATGCCATTGTTGGCACCGGCAAACAGATGCACACCGTCATTGCCAACGACTGCACCGGTTGCGATCTGTGCGTCGAGCCCTGCCCGGTTGATTGCATCGAGATGCGCCCTATCGCCACCACGACCCAAAATTGGAACTGGGACATCTCCCGCATCCCAGTGAAACAGGTTTCATAACGTGCACACATTGTTAGAACAGATCGATCGCGGCCAATTATGGACCTTCCCTGGCGGGATCCATCCGCCACAGCGTAAAGAAATTTCCAATCAAGCAGCGATCGCTACCTTACCGCTGCCGCCACAACTGCGGGTGCCAGTACGCCAGCACATCGGCGCCCCAGGGCGGGTGTTGGTTCGCGTGGGAGAGCAGGTCTTAAAAGGCCAACCGCTCACAGAAGCCGATAGCCCGATGGCGGTGCCCGTGCACGCGCCTACCTCTGGCACCATCACCGCCATTGCCCCTATGGCGGTCGCGCACCCATCGGGATTGTCCGAGCTGTGCATCGAGCTGGAGAGCGACGGCAAGGATCAGTGGCGGCCACAGCAGCCGATCAGCAACCCCAGCGAACTCAGCCCCAAAGCGTTGCGACAGATCATTGCCGCGGCGGGGATCGCCGGCATGGGCGGCGCGACGTTCCCATCGGCGGTGAAGTTAGCCACCCAAGACAAGATCAAATTTCTGCTGATCAACGGCGCCGAATGTGAACCCTACATCAGCGCCGATGACCGCTTAATGCGCGAACAGGCACCGCAAATCCTGCAAGGGATCGCCCTGCTGTGCCAAATCATCAACCCAGAACGGGTGTTGATCGGCATTGAGGACAACAAGCCCGAAGCGATTCGCGCAATGGAGCAGGCATTGGCCCAGGCCAAGATGCCGCAGGTACTGGTGCGTACCATTCCCACCAAGTACCCTTCGGGCAGCGAAAAACAGCTGATTGAGATCCTCACCGGTCAACAGGTGCCTAAAGGCAAGTTGCCAGCGGATCTGGGCGTATTGATGCACAACGTGGGCACCTGTTTTGCCATCAAGCGTGCCATCTGTAACGACGAGCCGTTGATTGAACGGGTGGTTACCGTAACCGGCGAACAAGCCCAGCAAGCGGGCAACTATTGGGTGCGGATCGGTACCCCCGTGGCGTGGCTGTTGCAACACACCCACACCAACGCCTTAACGCAGCAACCGCTGATTTTAGGTGGGCCGATGATGGGCTTTGCCCTGCCCGACAGCAGCGCCGCCATCAGCAAGGGCGCCAACTGCGTTATTGCCCCAAGCCTCAATGAATTGCCGCCGCAGCCACAGCCGCGCAACTGCATTCGTTGTGGGGAATGTGCCCAAGCCTGTCCTCAGCAACTGTTACCACAACAACTGTATTGGCACGCTCAGGCCGGCGAACACGACAAAGCCGAACAGCTGAACCTGTTTGATTGCATCGAATGCGGCGCTTGCGCTTTTGTTTGTCCGTCTGACATCCCTTTGGTGCAGCACTACCGCATCGCGAAATCCGCGGTTCGAGAAGAGAAAGCCGCCGCCGCGAAAGCCGCCGCCGCCAAGATCCGCTTTGAAGCACGCCAAGCCCGCTTAGATAAAGAGAAACAAGAGCGGGAAAATCGTCATAAAAAGGCCGCCAGTAGCAAAGCGGCCAGTGGCGCCGCCAACAGTGCCGGTGTCGCCGCCGCCATCGCGAAACTGAAAGCGGAAAAAGCCGCTCAAGCGGCCAGCGCCGAACACAACGACAGCGGCGAAGTGGATATGGCGGAGTTACGCCGCCAGCGCAAAGCTCAGGCACGAGCCGCCAAAGCGGCCCAAGCCGAGCACAGTGAGTCCAACCCAAGCAGTGACGAGGCCGATCCTCGAAAAGCAGCCGCTGCCGCCGTTGCACGGGCGAAAGCCAAGCGGGCAGCAGCGCAACAGGCCGGCACCGAGACCGAGGCCGCCGCCAAGCCGAAATCCGCCGCGGTGGCTGCCGCCATTGCCAAAGCAAAGGCCAAGCAAGCCACTGAAGCGGGCGTGGTAACCGACACCGCTGCGCCTCAAGCCGCCAAGCCGAAGTCACCTGCGGTGGCCGCCGCCATCGCCAAAGCAAAGGCCAAGCAAGCCGCTGAAGCGGGCATGGCAACCGACACCGCTGCGCCTCAAGCCGCCAAGCCGAAATCCGCCGCGGTGGCCGCCGCCATCGCCAAAGCGAAAGCCAAGCAAGCGGCTGAGCGGGCTAATTCTGCTGGTACTGATGCTGATACGGCCACAGGCACGGACACTGCTGCCGCAGCGGCAACGCCGGTGGCCGCCAAGCCTAAATCCGCCGCCATCGCCAAAGCAAAGGCCAAGCAAGCCGCTGAAGCGGGCGTGGCAACCGACACCGCTGCGCCTCAAGCCGCCAAGCCGAAATCCGCCGCGGTGGCCGCCGCCATCGCCAAAGCGAAAGCCAAGCAAGCGGCTGAGCGGGCTAATTCTGCTGGTACTGATGCTGATACGGCCACAGGCACGGACACTGCTGCCGCAGCGGCAACGCCGGTGGCCGCCAAGCCGAAATCCGCCGCCGTGGCCGCCGCCATTGCCAAAGCGAAAGCCAAGCAAGCGGCTGAGCGGGCCCAGCAGATTGATGACGACTCTGGTGCTCAGGCTGAGGCGACGGTTGTCGCCGATGACGGCGCAACCGAGCCAACAACCGTCAGTAGCGCCAAGCCAGCAGACAAACGCAAAGCCGCAGTGGCCGCCGCCATTGCCAAAGCCAAGGCGAAGAAAGCCGCCGAGCAAGCAAATAAAGAGAACAATTAATGGCATTTAAAATCGCCTCTTCCCCGCACCTGCAAGTGCGAATGCCTACCAGCAAAGTGATGCAGCTGGTGGCGTTAGCCACCCTGCCCGGGATCCTCGTGCAGTGGTACTTTTTCGGCTGGGGCAATCTGATCCAGATCGCCTTAGCGGTGGCCACCTGCGTTGGCGTAGAGGCGGCTTGTGTCGCCCTACGCGGCCGCGACGTCAAAGCCACGTTAAGTGACAATACCGCCGTGGTTACCGGTGTGCTCTTGGGGATCTGTTTACCGCCTCTTGCGCCGTGGTATATCGCGGTACTGGGGGCGATCTTTGCCATCGCCATCGTGAAACAGGTTTATGGTGGCATCGGCCAAAACCTGTTTAACCCAGCCATGGCGGCTTACGTAACCCTGTTGATTTCGTTTCCAGCGGTGATGACCCAATGGTTGCCACCGCAACCACTGGCACAGCAGCTGATCGGCTTCGGCGATAGCCTGCAAGCGGTGCTCTTTGGGTTAGACAGCATCAATCTGTCGATGGAGCAACTGCGCCTTGGCATTGATGGCAGCACCATGGCTACGCCACTGGATACCCTGAAAACCGATCTCACGCTGGGCTTTACCGCCTCGGAATCGATGACCAAGCCGATCTTCTCTGCCCTCAGCAGCCAAGGTTGGTTATGGCTTAACGGCGCCTTTTTGCTGGGCGGCTTAATCCTGCTGAAGCTCAAGGTGATCCGCTGGCACATTCCCGTGGCCGTGTTGGCCTCGTTGGCGCTGTTTAGCTTGTTGGATCTGCTGCTGGATCCCGATGGCAGCGGCGGCGTTATCTTTCATATGATGTCCGGCGCCACCATGTTTGCCGCATTCTTTATTGCCACCGATCCTGTTACCGCCGCCACCAGCACCAAGGGGCGCCTCGTCTTCGGTGGCCTTATCGGCTTACTGGTGTACCTGATCCGTACGCTTGGTGGCTACCCCGACGCCTTTGCGTTTGCGGTGATGTTGGCCAACCTGAGTGTGCCGTTAATCGATTACTACACTCGCCCAACCACCTACGGTCACCGGAGTTAAGCCATGATCCAATCAATGAAGAAAAATGGTTTACTGCTGGGCGCCTTTGGTTTAGCCGCGGCCGGCCTTGTTGCCCTGACCTACGCGGGCACCAAAGATCAAATTGCTGAGCAAAAAAAGCTGCAACTGATCAACACCTTAGAGCAGATCATTCCCGCAGCGCTGTACGACAACCAGCCGCACCAAAACTGCCACCAAGTAACCAGCTTGCAGTACTTGGGGAACGATCAACCCCATCAAGCGTTTGTGGCCACTTTTGGTGACGCTCCAGTGGCGATGGCGCTGGAAACCACCGCGCCCGATGGCTACAACGGCGAAATTGATCTGATTGTTGGGGTGGACTGGCAAGGCACCTTGCTGGGCGTTCGTACCCTGCAACACAATGAAACCCCAGGGCTTGGTGATCTGATTGACACCCGCCGCTCGGATTGGGTGGAAAGCTTTGCTGGCTACCGTTTGCAGGGCGATAAGGATCCGCGCTTTCACGTTAAACGCGATGGCGGTGATTTTGACCAATTTACTGGCGCAACCATCACCCCGCGAGCCTACGTTAAAGCGGTAAAAAATACCCTGATCTACTTTAATCGCAATAAAGACAACATCGCGGCAGCACCAACTTGTGGAGCCCAATCATGAGCCAATATCGCGACATTGTGTGGCAAAGCCTGTGGAAGAATAACCCTGGCATTGTGCAGCTATTGGGCTTATGCCCGCTGCTCGCCGTAACCAACACCCTCACCAACGCCTTAGGGCTTGGGATCGCGACGATGGTGGTGCTGTTTGGCTCCAACGTCTTGGTGTCGTTACTGCGTAAAGGGATCCCCAATGAGATCCGCATTCCCGTGTATGTGATGATCATCGCCGCCCTAGTGACCTGCGTCCAGTTGTTGGTGAATGCCTACGCCTACGGTTTGTATCTGTCGTTGGGGATCTTCCTGCCATTGATTGTGACCAACTGTGTCATTATCGGCCGTGCTGAAGCGTTCGCCTCTAAAAACAACGTGGCGTTAGCAGCGTGGGATGGTTTGATGATGGGGCTGGGCTTTACCGTGGTCTTAGCGCTGCTGGGCGGCACCCGCGAACTGCTTGGCCAAGGCACGCTGTTCGACGGCGCCGAGCTGCTGTTAGGCCCGTGGGCCAGTGCTCTGCGCATCGAACTGTTCCAATTAGACAGCCCATTCTTGCTGGCGCTGCTGCCCCCTGGTGCGTTCATTGCCATGGGCTTGTTGATCGCCGCGAAGAACCAAGTAAACGACAAAGTCGAAGCGCTGTTTGCGCCTAAGCCAGAACAAGCCAAACCGGTTGAGCGCGTACGCGTCACCAATTAGGCCAAAGGACGTTATGAATAAGGAAATACGCCGCCAAATTTTAGAGCGGCTACGGGAACAGCGCCCCAACCCAGAAACGGAATTGGAGTTCGGCTCGCCCTATGAACTGCTGGTGGCCGTGGCGTTATCCGCCCAAGCAACCGATGTGTCAGTCAACAAAGCCACCCGCTTGCTGTTTCCCGTAGCCAACACCCCGCAAGCGATGCTGGATTTGGGCGTTGACGGCGTTAAGCAGCACATCAAAACCATTGGCCTGTTCAACACCAAGGCGGTCAATGTCATTAAAGCGGCGCAGATGCTAGTCGATCAACACGGCGGCGAAGTGCCAGCGGATCGCGCTGCGCTCGAGGCCCTGCCTGGCGTGGGCAGAAAAACCGCCAATGTGGTGCTCAATACCGCATTTGGCTGGCCCACCATTGCGGTTGATACGCACATCTACCGCGTTTCCAATCGCACTAAGTTCGCCATCGGCAAAAGCGTCGATTTGGTTGAGCAAAAGCTGCTCAAAGTGGTGCCCGCAGAGTTCAAGGTCGATGTGCATCACTGGTTGATTTTGCATGGTCGCTACACCTGTTTAGCCCGCAAGCCCCGCTGTGGTTCTTGCATTATTGAAGATCTGTGTGAGTTTAAGGATAAGGTTTACCCTGACGAGTAACTCATCGCGGCATGGGCCGTTTATCCGTCGCTGCAAAGCCCATTACAGTGGCGCTCTGTGACAGCCTTAAGATCCAGGCGCGACAACCGCACGACAAATTGATGGCATTAAGGAGAAAAACAACATGGATATCGTGGCAGGACTCAGTGCCTTTTTAGGCTATTTTGCGAGTGGCGTTGTCGCCATCGCCCTGTTTAAACTGATCTACGCCTTCATCACCCCCTTTGATGAATGGGCGCTGATCAAAGCCGGCAACAACGCCGCCGCCCTCAGCCTTGGTGGTGCCCTGCTGGGCTACACCATCGCCTTAGCCTCTGCCGTTAGCCATTCGGTTACTTACGTCGACTTTGCCACTTGGGCCGCCGTTGCCCTGCTTGCTCAGCTGTTGGCCTTTGCCGTGGTTCGGTTTGCACTTTTAACCGACATCGTTGCCAAAATTGAAGACAATCATCTGGCCAGTGCCATTGTGCTGGCCAGCATTAACATCAGCATCGGCGTATTAAACGCCGCCTGCATGAGCTACTAGGAGCCCCTATGAAACGCAGTAATAACGTGCGTCTGGCCCGTTTTCGTAAATCCATTCCAACCACCAGCGGCGTTGCCTTGTCGGTATCATTAGTGCTCTCTGGCTGTAGCCCCGCCGAGATGCAAGAAACCGCGCAGATCTACAGCAATGTGGATGAGTGTGTGGCGCAATACCCCGATCAACCCCAGCTGTGTGAGCAGATTTTTGGGTCTGCCCAGATGGATCACCTCGCGACTGCGCCGCGCTTTACCAGCCAAGCGGATTGCGAAACCGAATTTGGCCCTGAAGCCTGTACCCCCGCGCCAGAAGGGGCCCAAGGCAACCCTGAAGGCAACCAAGCCGATGGCGGTGGTTCGTGGTTTATGCCGATGATGATGGGCTACATGATGGGCAACATGCTCTCTGGTGGTCGTTCCACCAAATACGCCCCGGTGTATGGCTCCCGCTCTAAAACCTCGCCACTGCGGGGCAAACTGTTTACCGGTAACGGCACCGTGGTTGGCAAAGCCGGCGACCGAACCGTTCGCACCTCGCCATCGGCGTTTAATAAGCCAAGCGCCCCAACGCGCGTTACCCGCAGTGGTGGCTTTGGCAAGATGGCGGCGCAAAAATCCAGCAATTCCCGCATGAGCAGCAAGTCTGGCTCACGCAGCTTTGGGGGCTAAATGAAGCGTCATTTAGTCAGCCCCCGTGCCCACTGGCAGCAGCAAGCGGAAGAGTTCGGCTTTGATTTTCATACCATGTACGACGAAGTGTATTGGGATGAAAGCCGCTACTACCAGTTCTCGTTAGCTCAAATCGAAAACGACATTGAGGATCCCACCGAAGAGATTGGCCAGATGTGCCTTGAAGCGGTGGATAAGGTGGTTAATTCTGAAGAGCTGCTGCAGAAATTCGCCATTCCTCAAGCCCACTGGGAAACCGTTGCCCGTGCTTGGCGCCTGAACGAGCCAAGCTTATATGCCCGCATCGATTTAGCCTACGACGGCACCGGCCCAGCCAAGCTGCTAGAGAACAACGCCGATACCCCAACCAGCCTCTATGAAAGTGGTTTCTTCCAATGGCTGTGGCTGGAAGATCGACTGAAAGATGGCACCCTTGCCAGTGGCTCGGATCAGTTTAATTCCATTCAAGAAGCGCTGATCAATCGCTTTGCACAATTTAAGCAAGAGTGGCCAGCGGTGCCGCTGCACTTTGCCTCCTGCGCTGAAAGCATTGAAGATCGTGGCACCGTGCAATACCTGCAAGATTGCGCCGAAGAAGCGGGCTTTAAGACCGTTTACACCGCCATCGAACAGATTGGTTTAAGTGGCAAAGGTGAGTTTTTGGATGGCAACGACGAGCTGATCCGTGCCTGCTTCAAACTGTATCCGTGGGAGTTTATGCTGCGGGAAGAGTTTGGCGATCACCTTGGCAAAGCCAATGTGCGCTGGCTGGAACCAGAATGGAAATCGGTGCTGTCAAACAAAGCCCTGCTGCCGCTGCTGTGGCAGATGTTTCCCAACCACCCGAACCTGCTGCCAGCCTACTTTGCCGATGAAGCCCATCGCAGTGGCAGCGGCCAGTGGGTGAAAAAGCCAATTTACAGCCGCGAAGGCGCCAACATCGAGATCATCGAGAGCGGCAAGGTGGTGGAATCCTCGGGCGGCGAATATGGCGAAGAGGGCTTTATTATTCAGGCCTACCATCAACTGCCTAAATTTGGCGACGATAATGCGCTGATTGGCTCTTGGTTGATTGGCGATAAAGCCGCTGGGATCTCGGTACGGGAAGATCACAGCCGCATTACCCAAGATCTCTCTCGCTTTGTGCCCCACTGCATTGTTGATTGACGCACGGTTAGCGCGATAATCTCTTCATCTTCCATCAAGCACAACGGCCGCGATTGCGGCCGTTGTTCTTGGTGCTGATCGGTTGATCACTGCCGGTGCGCTTACAGCATCTGCTGTTCGGCGTTCTCTTTCGCAGCGATGTTTTTCAAACCATCAACAAAGGCCTCTACCGGCTGACCGCCGCTGATCCCATATTTGCCGTTGATCACATAGGTGGGCACCGAGGTTACCCCCATCTGCTGATAGCGAGCGATGTCGGCACGCACCTCTTCGGCAAACTCATCACTGCCAAGCACCACCTGCACCGCTTCTTTGTCTAAGCCAACACTGACCGCCGTCTCCAACAGTTGCTGCGGATCACTGGGGTTACCGCCCTCGGTAAAGTACAGCCGAAACAGCGCCAGTTTCAGGGCCGTGTCTTGCCCCTGCAATCCGGCCCAGTGCAATAAGCGGTGGGCGTCAAAGGTGTTGTAGGTACGGTCTTGTTTGTCCAAGCGCATATCAAAACCCAGCTCATTGGCGCGGCGGGTGATCATCGCTTGGTTTTGGGCGATCTGCTCGTCGGTTAAGCCGTATTTCTGGGTCAGGTTGTCGCGCTTCAACTGCCCTTCAGCACCCAGCTGTGGGTTGATCTCAAACGGGTGCCACTGCAATTTGGCGTCGATGTCGCCTTGCAGCTGTTGCAGCGCTTGCTGCAGGCTTTGGTAGCCAACAATGCACCATGGGCAGGTCACATCAGAGACGATATCAATGGTTAAGGTTTGCATGGTTGCGGATCCCTTCGCGCGGGGGTGTATTGGGGGTATCCCGTTGATGTTGGCCGCCTTATCTTAGGGCGCGCTGTTTCCCTAAGGGTGAACCAACAAGCAAAAAAATTAGCTATCCACGTGCTGTAACAGGCTCTGACACAACTGTTTTAGCTGCAGCAGTTGATCGGTCGGCATCTTCACCTGACAGCGGATCTGCTCAGGCACTTGCTGCGCTTGTTGATGCAACGCTTGGCCTTGCTCGGTCAGCGCAATCAAGCGCACCCGTTCATCGTCGCTGCAACGGCGGCGGGTAATAAAGCCTTTACTTTCCAGCCTTTTCAGCAGCGGAGTTAGGGTGCCAGAGTCCAGATGCAGTTGCTGCCCCAGCGCTTTCACGTTCAGCTGCTGGTGCTGCCACAGTAGCATCATCACCAGATATTGCGGATAGGTTAGATCCAGCTGCGCCAGCAGTGGCCGATACGCGCGGATCACCGCGTTGGCGGCGCTGTAAAGTGGAAAGCACACTTGGTTATCAAGCTGCAATCTATCGACCGTTTCAACGCGACTGTTTTCATCGCCGGAATGGGTGACAGCCATCGGTGCCTCCTTAAATTAGATTGCACACAATATACTTGCCTCCCCCGAAGAACTCAATTACCATCAGAAACAATTAAATTGTGCACAACTGAAATAAAGAGAATGCCCCATGGAAACCTATAAACTCAGCCTTATCGCCGTCTTCGTGATCATCGCTACCATGCTGCTGCAACACATCGTCGCGATTGGTGCCCACCGCAAACAGCGCCGCTATGTGCCGGGCATTGTGGATCCGCAACTGAGCCACAGCTCCTTTGTGTTTCGCAGCCACCGCACCTTCCAAAACTCCCTTGAAAATGTACCGATGATGCTGGCCACCATCGCCTTGGCGATCTATCTCGGCCTTGATGCGGATTTGTTGGCTATGGTGGTATGGACCTTTGCCGTGGCACGCATCATCCACATGGTGCTGTTTTACGCCATCGCAACGGAAAAGAACCCCAGCCCGCGCAGCTACTTTTTTGGCATTGGGCTAATCGCCAACCTGATTTTGCTGGTGTTACTGGGGCTGCATTTCTGAAAAAATCATCCGCTATTGGTGATTAACATCCACATGGAACTCAGTTTTTGTAATCAAGATCATGTCTAAATCGCGCCAGTTGTAGTTCAATTAACTCATAGGTGGATGCCTAAAAAAAACATAATCAGAACAACAATAATTGTATTAACACAGGCGTTGATGCGCCGCGCATATCTCAGAGAAATTATTGATGTCAAAGAGTTCGATTCACCCCACGCTTATCACCCGTAACGATCGGTTTATCCGCTGCAACGAGGCTTTTACTCATGCCTTTGGTTACAACATTGACCAGCTCCAGCAAAAAAGCGTCAGCGAATTTCTCTTTCACGATGAAGAACTGACTCTGAAGCTGATCCAATTTCAAAATGTGGATGACGCTGAGTTCAATATTGATGATGTGTGGTTGTGCCAACAGGCTCAAGGTGAAATCCAACCGGTCTTCTTTGAATCCGAAACTCTGGCCACTGGCGAGCAGAAACTGTCGCTGCGATTATTGCAACATCGGGGCTTAGATCCGGTCACTAGCCTGCCTAATGGCTGGGCGGTCAGCATCCGCTCTGACCGTTTTTTCCAAGATCCTCAGCGCCACCAAAATCTGGGTTATTTGATCGTGAAGGTCGATAACTTCTCTACCGTTAACTTTCGTTTTAGCTTTGAAAGCGGCAACCGTTACCTCAATAAAGTGGTGCAGTTGCTGCAGCAAACCTTGGGCAAAGAGTGGTTGGTGGTGCGCTTCTCTGGGGCCAAGTTTGGCATGGTTCACATTGGCGATCCCAACCAAGATAATGCCGAGTTCCAGCAATACGTTGAGCTTTGCTGTCAGAAACTGTGCCGCGCCATGGAAGCCCCGATCGAACTCGAGCCCGGCGCGGTTGTGAAAAAACAGTTCAGCATCGGTGCAAACGCCAATGCGCGTCCGTTTCAAACCTTTCAAGAGATGGACATCGCCACTGAAATTGCGTTCATCCACTCCCAAGGCTTCAGTCGCAGTTACTACACCTTTGCCAAAGAGCACCACGGTGGCAGCCTGCTGCGTAATAAACTGCTGATTGATGAATTGCCTCGTGCCGTGGAAGCCGATCAAATCAACTTGGTGTTTCAGCCGCTGTACCATGTGAGCACACGCCAAGTTATCGGTTTTGAAGCGTTGTCTCGCTGGCAGCACCCACAACTGGGCCACGTTAGCCCCATTGAGTTTATTGGCGTGGCCGAAAACACCGGCTACAACACCGACTTTGATCTGTATGTGTTTGCCAAGGTGTGTCGTCAGGTAATGCAATGGCGCCAACGCTTTGCCCATGTGCCGCCAGTGGCCGTGAACTTCTCGGCCAAAACCTGCGAATCCAGTGGCTTTGCCGCGGCGGTTGAACAGGTGCTGCTGCAAACGGGCTGCCCCGCCGATGCGATTGAGATTGAGATCACCGAAACCGCAGAGATCTCTCACCAAGAAGATTTCTTCCATAACATGGATCAGCTGCGGAGCTTAGATCTGCTGTTGGTGTTGGATGACTTCGGTGCCGGTTATTCCTCGTTGCAGTTATTGCGTCAATTGGCCTATAAAATTGGCAAGATTAAAATTGACCGCGAATTCATTAACGACATCGACACCAGCGATTTCAATAAGGTGCTGTTTAAGCAAACCATCGAAATGTCAAAGATGTTGGGGGTTAAGGTGCTGGCCGAAGGGATCGAAGAGGAATCACAGCTGCAGCTGTTAGAGCAGTTCCAATGTGATTTTGCCCAAGGTTACTTCTTACAACGCCCGGCTGACATCACCGCCACCGAAGTGCTGCTGCAACAACTGAACAGCAACTAAGCGGCGTTCGCCCCGTGCCGATGTAACCATTGGCTGATTTCGCCCCAGTGCGCTTGGTGACTGGGGCGAAAGTAATTGAAATGGCCAATCCCACCAACCGCCTTTACTTCATCCCATTGCCAAATGCGTTCACTGTGGCGCGCCTGTGAGTAACGCTGGGCGAGATCGGCCACCGCCGCCGGTGGCGCATAATCGTCATCGACAAAACCGATGTTCAACAGCGGCCCCTGATAAGCGTGGTAGCCAGAAAGATCAAAGCCATTGCGGGGATCAAACAGGTAATCTTTACTGCGTCCCCAACGTGCCCACTGACGAATGATCCCCACCGGTAAACTCTGCTTCGACAACCCCACCTGCTGCGCCGGAAAACGCTGGCCTTGGCTTAATAGTGGCAATAACAGATGCCAAAACAGCCACATTTTCCACTGCTTACGGCCGTAATAGCGCCAATATGGCACCGATGATCCAATGCAGGTGATGCTGGCGATGCCATCCAGCGCCTGCGACAGCCCCAGTAATTGGCCGCCACAGCTGTGACCAATCACATGACAACGTTGCCCCTGCGCTTGGCTTTTTAAGTAACCCAAGGCCGCAGGGAGATCCTGAGTGCCCCAATCGCTCATGCGTACATCCACGTCCGCCGCCACCTGCAATGGCGAATCGCCAATGCCGCGATAATCCACGCTGATCACCTGATAACCTTGGCTGGCAAGGTGGGTGGCAAAGGCGCGGTAGAAACGCTGCGGCACCCCAAGCGCGGGGGCTAACAACACCGCCCCACGGGAAGGTTGCTGCGTACTGGGATAACAATGAACGCTGAGCGGTTGGCCATCGGCACACTGGATTTGCTGTGGTTGCATCAAGGCTTAGTCTGGTGATGTGGGGGTCTGCCCAACATGCTGCCATTGCCGCCCAAATGCAATTGATGCCGATTCACTACCGCGCATGAGCAAATGCGCCCCCCCCCCATAAACACCCACATAAGCAGCAACGTTGGGCAGTTGGCACGGGGTAATCGCTGTGCTTAAATCGGTGAGTAATTAAGCCGTACTAGCCACGGTGACACACAACAACAATAAAGGAAGCAATGGATATGCTTAGCCCACTACGCCCTTTGTTCGGGGCCGCGTTATTACTGCCAATCATGGCCAGCGCGCAACAGATCATGCTGCTGCCGATTAACGCCGAACTGCAATTTGGCCAGCCCATACAGGTAAGCCAAAGTGAGGGTTACAACAACCAACCGGCCTTTAGCAGCGACAGCAGCCAACTGTTTTATTCCAGCAATAATGGTGGCGAAAGCATGGACATCATGGCTTACCACTTAAGTGATGGGCTGCTTACCAACCGCACCAACACCCCAGATGAAAATGAATTTTCACCACAATCCGGTGACAGCAACGATGAGCTGGTGTACGTGGTTGAACAAGGAGTGCCCGATCAAAGCGTATGGCGTCAGCGGCAAGGCAAACCGCGCAGCCGTGCCGTTCGCAGCTTTATTGATAGCGGTTATTACGCCCGTAACGCCGACGTAGGCACTCTGTTGTGGGCGCGCTATGGCCATCACCTCTACTTCGAGCCCAATGGCGAGCAAGCCGACGAGCGCCACTTTGTTGCCGCCAGCGTTGGTCGGAGCATCCACGCTATCCCCGCCAGCAACCAGTTCAGCTTTGTTCACAAACAGATCAACGCCGATTGGGTGATCAAACGCTACCAGCCCAGCACGGGCGCCATTACCCCGTTGATCTCAATTGATCAGCAAAGCGAGGATTACACCTGGCGTGATGGCAACACCATTTGGAAAGGCCGTGGCAGCGTGCTGTTGCAGTGGCAACAAGGCGAGCAACAATGGCAGCAAATAGCCGATCTAAAGCCCCTTGGGATCAACACCATTGGTCGCTTAGATGTCAGCCCCAATGGCAAATGGTTAGCGCTGGTTGATTTAGACCGCTAGGCTTGCCAACGCATTGCTGCCCCCCTCTTTTTCGCCACAAAAAAACCAGCCATAAGGCTGGTTTTTTGGGTCATCGAGGCTTATTCCGCCGCCAGCCACTCAACAGAGAAACGGCTACCGGGGCCTTGTGCCAGCTTCTCCGTTAGCCACGGCAGCAGTTCATTCATCTGCTGTTCGAGCTTCCAAGGTGGGTTGATCACAATCATGCCGGAGCCGGTCATGCCGTGGGCGTTGCTGTCGCCCATCACGTTCATCTCAATCTTTAAGATGCTCTTAATGCCCGACGCCTTCAGGCGTCGCTCAACAAAGTCGATGTTTTCACGGAACACCACGGGGTACCAGATGGCGTACGTGCCGGTCGCCCATCGCTTAATGCTCTGCTCTATGCCATTAACCAGATCCGCGTACTCGGTTTTCAGCTCGTAAGGTGGATCAATCAACACCACCCCACGGCGCTCTTGCGGTGGCAAGCTGGCACGCAGCTGCTGGTAACCGTCGGTCTTGTAGATCTTGGCACGACGATCGCCGCCAAACTCCTGCTTCAACAGCGGGAAGTCCGTTGGGTGCAGCTCGGTCAGCACCAAGCGGTCTTGGGCGCGCAGTAACAACCCCGCCATTTTCGGGCTGCCTGGGTAGTAGCGCAGATCACCCGTTGGGTTAATGGCTTTTACCGCCTTTAAGTAAGGGTGCAGCAATTGCGGGCAATCCAAGCCCCACAGGCGACCGATGCCATCAACACACTCAGCGGTTTTCTCAGCGTGTTCGGATTGCAGATCGTAACGACCGGCACCGGAATGGCTGTCGTGGTACACAAACGGCTTATCCTTGCCTTTTAGGGCTTCAATGATCAGCGCTTGAACCGTGTGTTTTAACACGTCGGCGTGGTTACCAGCGTGGAAGCTGTGGCGATAGCTCAGCATGATGCGACACTCTTAGGAATTGAAAGACCGCGTAATATAGCAAACTGCAGCAACAACAGTGTGCCGGATCGAAAGGAAAGTCGCTGCCACGACAAAATGACAGCGTAATTGCAGCTTATTTGCGCTTTTGCGACGACATTCGCTCAGCCAGTGCATCAATCAGGCGATCGACCCATGGCGAGACCCAAGGCACGATTAAGGCTGACAGTGCCAACGCCACTAAAATATTCATACCAGTTCCAACACGAAAACAGAGCACACCTACGACTTTAGTCTAATGCTTGGCGTTCCGTGCCATAACTGCGTCTGAATTGACGCGGCTCAATCGTCGATATTTTCCCCAAATCGGCGTGCAATCGCGTCGGCGGCGAAAGCCCAACCAAAGGACAGCACTGGGCGCAGTAAGAGCGTTAACGGGATCGCCAACAGTGCCAATAGGAACAATTCGAACATTCACAGCTCCACAACCAAAAAAAGGCTCGTATATCGAGCCTAAAGCGGAGCCAGTCTATCAGGGAAAATGGGCAAGAAGCAGTCAATCGCTAGACCATAATGGTCACTTTGCAGGCTTTTTGTTTAAGCGATTGAAAAACATAAGCTTGTTTTTTGTGCGGTGCATCACAACATAAACAGCGGCTATCGCCCTACAGCAAAATGCGATTTAACCGACCCACCAGCTCCATCTGATTTCGACATTGGGTTTTGCTTAAGATGTGGCGAATGTGGGTGCGGATGGTGCTTTCTTCTACGTCAAAGCCCGCCGCAATGACCTTGGCTGGCACCCCTTGGGCAATACGCATCGCCACCCGCCCTTCTTGCGGCGATAAGCCAAACAGGCGGATCACCGACAGCAGCGCACCACCATTTTCGCCAAAGGTGATGCTGGTAAATTGCAGTAGGATCTGGGCGGCACCATCCACCATGCCGTGCAGATCCAAACGCCAACAATCCGCCTTCGGCCCCAACAACAGCTGCCGCGCCTGGCCATCTTTGCAGCTGCGCAGCTGTTCGATGCTCTCCTGCAGCTGCTGCTGTTGCAGCTTATCTCGCAACTGTAACTGCCGCTGAAACAGCGACAGCCACTCCCGTTCGCACAAACGTTCAAAGGCACCGTTGCTGTGCAGCACCTTGCCATCACAATCCAGCACCAACAGTGGCTGGCGCCAGCGCGGTGCCCACATCATTTGGTACACCTGATTCTCAATCTGCTGCAACAGCTGCCGCTGTTGCCATTGTCGCTGCCAACGTTGTAACCGCGACGCAATCAATCCCGATTCTTGCGAACTGAACTGCGCTTGCTGACGCTGCAACAACAACTGTACCCGTTCGTGGGGGCCATTCGCGCTGCTGGTTAGAGTCAATTGCTCTACCGTCGCTTGGGGTGGCAACACCACGTCAGAGCGATGGCTTGCCAGTAACTGTTGGGGGTGGCCGAGGGGATCAGCCAAAAACAACGTGCCACTGTCTGCGCCAAACTCATCACACAATTGCAGTAAATACTGCCGCCACGGCGGTGCCTTAACCGCTGGGCTTACTTCGCTTCGAATCATTCGCCTTCCTTAGCAATTTCAGTCGATTAGCGTTACATCCACAACTTTGATGACAGCAAAAAAGGGCATAACTTCTATCTTTTGAAGTGTCTTCCTTACCCAATCTCTGCGGTTGGCCAAGTAGATACAGGCACTACTTAGCGAACAGCAGCCTTCCCTACGGGTGCGGAAGCATTCCTCCTATGACAACCCTTTGCGGCACATTTATTGTGCCGCTTTTTTTTGCTTTGTTAACCTCAACACGGCTAACTTAAAAAGGTAGAACAAATTAGTTCAAGTGGTGATTAATCGCTGAAACTAAACATAAAAACCACCTTGGAGTTGTGATGTCGCAGTTACCTTGTCTCAGTACCACCGTCGCCCACAGCAAAGCGCAGCTGCAACCACAGCGTCAGTACGATGTGATTGTGGTGGGGGCTGGGATCACCGGGGCTGGGATCGCGCGGGAAAGCGCTCGCCGAGGGTGGTCGACGCTGCTGCTTGAACAAGGGGATTTTGCCAGTGGCACCTCCAATTTCAGTTCAAAAATGGTGCACGGCGGTTTGCGCTATCTGGCGCAGGGCAACTGGCGCCTAACCAAAGAAGCCGCCCAAGCGCGAGAGCAGTTGCTGCAGCGCTGGCCCGATCTGGTTAAACCGATGCCCTACTTATTTACTGCCCAAGGGCCACTGGATGCGGTGCAGCATAAATTCGGCTTGTGGCTCTATTACAAGCTGTCCGGCGCCCACGTTCGCCACAAACCGGTGCACTTTTCCCAACAAGAGCTTAATAAACTGCTGCCGGGATTAACGGTGTCGGCTCCTTGGGGGGCTAACCGCTATTTCGACGCCATTTGTGACGACGCCGCTCTGGTGCTGCGTACCTTGCAAGAAGCCGCCTTGTACGGGGCCCATCTTTGCCACTACACCCCGGTGCTTGCCCTTGGCCAATCTCAGCCCCAGCAGATCGAGGTGACGTTGTCGCATCAGGGCCAGCCAATCACGCTGCAAGCGAAAGTCGCCATCAATGCCACGGGTGTCTGGGCCGATAATTTAACCCCCATGCCAGCGGGCATGAAGATCCGCCCGCAACGGGGCTCGCACCTTTTGTTGCCGTGGCAGCAACTGCCATTACCGGCGGCAATGACCTTCATCCACCCTCAAGATCAGCGGGTGGTGTTTGCCTACCCGTGGGCGGGCTGCACCGTACTGGGCACCACGGATTTGGATCACCTGGCCGATAAGAATCAGCCCTGCGTGATCAGCAGCGCCGAACAAGAGTATCTGCTGGCGCTGCTGCCACTGCTCGGCTGCCAGCAGCAGCCCACCTTGTTGGCCAGCTGGTCTGGGCTGCGACCGATAATGGCCGAAAACAACAACACCGATGCGCCGTCCAGCGTCAGCCGTGAACACCTGATTTGGCAGCAGCAGCGGTTGTTGAGCATTTCCGGCGGCAAGCTCACAACCTTTGTCACCATGGCCGAAGAGGTGCTGGATCAAGCCGCCCGCTTACTGCCCCAAGCCGCCGCCCAAGCCGATACACCGCTGCAAGCCCCATTGCAGTCCGACGTTGAGTACTGGCACGGTACTCAAATCAGCAAAGCGTCGCTGCGTTATTGGAGCGCCCACGGTGCCATTACCCAACTGAGTGATTTGCTGATCCGCCGTACTCGCCTCGGCTGGGTGCTTGGCCCTGCGCTAAAGCAACAGCAGCAGCAGTTACAACAGCTGTGCCAACCGTTACTGCTGTGGGATGAGCAGCAATGGCAACAGCAGTGGCAGCAGTATTGGGCGGAATTTGATCGGCAGTATCGGCCTCACTCATAGTGGCGTCGCTGCGCCATCACCGCGCAAATCGCACAACAAAGCGGCAGAAATGAAAAACGCTCTCATTAGTGGCGCCCTCTTGTGATCCAAGCCGACCGCTGGCATCGTTAACCCAGTCGATTTGATATCACAGCGCATCGCCGCTAGGGAGCCTTTGTGGCTGATATTCCAACACTTATTTTATCGCCTTTGCTGTTAATTCAAGGCAAATGGTTGCGCTGGCGTCTGCCCAAACTGGATGAAGCCGCAGGGCCTCGCCAAGGCGAACAAGGGGATGGTCAACCGTTGTCATTGCTGGTGTTTGGCGACAGCGCCGCCGCAGGAGTGGGGGTTGCCCAGCAACAACAGGCGTTAGCTGGGCAATTGAGTTTAGCGTTGTCTGCCCACTATCAACTGCGCTGGCACCTGCACGCACAAAGTGGCTTAACCACCGCGCAGGCGGATCCGTTCATTAAGGGGTTACCAACCCAACAAGCGGATGTGGTGGTGATCTCATTGGGGGTTAACGACGTTAAATCCACCGGATCGGCCCAGCGTTGGTTGCTTGAACTTGATGCGGTCGTTAGCCGTTTGCGAGCCGAACTGAAACCGCAGCTGATCCTAATCGCCGAGTTGCCGCCAATGGGGCAGTTCCCCAAGTTCCCGCAGCCATTGCGCGCGTGGCTCGGCTGGCGCGCCAACCAGTTTAACCAGCACCTGCACCAATGGGCGCAGCAGCAACCTCTGGTGCAGCTGACCAGCATCCCCAAAGAGCAAGCGGATCTGGCCGTTGATGGGCTGCATCCCGGCCAAGGCACCTACCGCTTATGGGCCCAGCGCGTACAGCAACAGATCCGTTCGGCGCTGACGGTGCAGCGGGCACCATAACAAAGGCGCCCACTGCACTGTGCAGAAGGCGCCTCAATTCATATTGCGTACCGGTGGCTCAAGGTCGATGCCAACAGCTCAGTTTGGCGCAGCCACCGTTAACGATATTTTGCGAGCCAAAGAAAAAGCCATGTGGCTGTTGTAATACGCCGCTTCATTAACAAAGGTGGGGTACAGCGGCTCGTCGCCATCAAAGTAGCCAACGCGGCCATCAAAGTATTGGAAGATCGGCTCCCCCGGCTGCAATGGGGTGAAATCACTGCCTTCAAGCCGCTGGTGGACCATCGCTAACGGCTGGCCGGCCTCATCCAACGGCAGGCTTTTACTGCAAACGCTGGTAAACGCCTCGATGGTGGCTGGCAATGGCGGCAGCTCGTTACGCAGCTGCAACGAGGTGAACTCCAAAATCAGTTCGGTCATCAACCGCATCTGATCCAAAATATCCTGACGCAATACCGATTGCGGCTGTGGCCCCACTTCCACCATCACCCCCCGTTTGCCCACCGTGCACAGGTAGCCCCACTGTTGGTAAGTTTGTTCCAACTCAAACAGCAGCACCGCTTCTGGCATACGCTGTTGCACGTACGCCGCCAACTGACGCTCCCAGTGGCTGTCGTGCAATAAAATCAGGGTTGGTCCCATGGTCGAGGTGGTGTTGTGCAGATCAATCACCAGATCGGTCTGGCTTGCGCCTTTTGGCCCAAATTGTTGATTGATGGATTTGGCTCGCAGGGCTTCGTAATTGATCAGATTGAAATCGGCCAAGCGTTGCGGGGTAAACTCTCGGTTAAGATCATCATCAATGTAACGGCGGTTGCATTCGTGCGCCTTCGGATTGGCTTGCAGTGTTTGTATCACCAAATTGGGGAAAGATAAGGGTTGCTGCTGCCACTGCTTCAGCAACTGAACCCCTGAAAATTCATTACCGTGGGTGCCGCCCACAACCAACACTTGCCATGCCGAGGTCATACTTCAATCCTTATGAATAACTATTCAGTCATTGTGCCAAACAACTCGCCACATTCACAGTGGCGCGAAATCAACCGCTTAAATACACAGCAGGTTTGATCCTTTTATTGTTCAGCAGGTTACCCACAAAAACCGTGATTAACTTTGTGGATAACTTACTTTGTCCGTATTTCATCAGGGTTTGACGGCTGATGCTTTTTTGAACAGCCCGATCCCGACAGATCAATAAGCATAAAAAACAGGCAGTTATTGTTGATTTGCGGATCCGGTTCCCAGTGCTATGGTGGTGACTAATATTCACCAATAGACCCCCTGATGTTACGTGCTGAGTTTGTTGATTCCATCGCCACTATCTGCCCAAAACAGTGGCAGCCACTGTTTGATAATGGTTATCCATTTACCCAGTTACCGTTCCTATTGGCATTGGAACAACAAGGCGGCGTTGGCGGCGACAGTGGCTGGTTAGCGCAGCACTGGTTGCTGTGGCGCAACAACCAGCTGATCGCGGCGGCGCCCAACTACATCAAGCTGCACTCTTATGGCGAATACCTATTCGATTGGGCTTGGGCCGATGCCTACCAACAACACCAACTGAACTACTACCCCAAGCTGCTAAGCGCCATCCCCTATACCCCAGCGACTGGGCCCCGGCTGGGCATCGCCGCAGGCGAGGACAGCACCGAAATTATCGCCGCCTATAGCCACAGCGTGCGCCAACGTGGGCAACAACTGCACGCCAGCAACGCCCAGTTGCTGTTCTGTGATCAGCCATTACAGCAACAACTGCAGCAGCAAGGCTGGCTGTCACGGCGAGACATTCAATTTCATTGGCACAACCGCTCTTACGCCAACTTCGAGCAATTTTTGACGCAGTTAAGCGCGCGCAAACGCAAAAACATCAACAAAGAACGAGCGTTAGTGGCTCAGGCTGCTGTGCAGATACGCACCTTAGGTGGCGATGAGATAGACAACGCGATGTGGCAGCGTTTTTACCACTGTTACCACACTACCTACCTGAAACGATCGGCGCGGCCGGGCTACCTGTCCTTGGACTTTTTCCTGCAACTTGGTCGCACCATGCCCGACAATGTCGTCATGATAGCTGCTTTTTCTCAACAGGAACTGGTTGCGGCGGCGCTCTACTTTCAGGATGACAGCAGCTTGTATGGGCGCTATTGGGGCAGTTTGATCGAGCAGCCGGGGCTGCATTTTGAGTTGTGTTATTACCGCGGCATTGAATATTGCATCGGCAAGGGCTTACAACGCTTTGATCCCGGCGCTCAGGGCGAGCACAAGTTAGCGCGAGGGTTTGAGCCCCACTGGGTGTATGGCAGCAGCTTGCTGTTCGATTCGCCTTTTGCCGCCGCCATTGCTCGCTTTTGCCAGCAAGAAGATCAGCTGCTGCGCCAACGAATGCAGGAATTGCAGCAGCGTTCGCCGTATAAACGGCTTGATTAACCGACTGACGCGTTAGCGTTCAAACACCAACAAACGATTATTGGCGGGCATCGCCACGTCATCAATCAATTCAAATCCGGCCCTTTCGGCCAGTGCCACCACGGCCTCAATCGCGCGGATCCCCATGTGCGGCGCCTGTTGTCGCAAGTGCTGATCAAAATCCGCATTAGACGCCGAGGTAAATTCGCCGCCGTAGTTGAAGGGGCCATACAGACAAAACACCCCATGGGTTGCCATCTGCCGTGCTACCCCAGCAAACATCTGTTCAACTTCAGCCCACGCCATGATGTGGCAAGTATTGGCGCTGAACGCCGCATCAAAACCAGCCAAAGGCCACTGCGGTTGATTAACGTCTAACACCAACGGCGGGTGCAAATTGGCCGCCGGATAACGCTGATGCCACGCAATGATCCCCCCGTGGTTTACTGCACGATCGGAACAATGCCATTGCAAGTGCGGCATATTCGCCGCAAAGTGCACACTGTGTTGGCCGGTGCCAGAGCCAATTTCCAGCACTTGCTGACACTTGGCAAAAGCCCGTTGCAACACCGCTAAAATCGGTGCTTTATTGTTATCGCATGCTTGGGAAAATGGCGCAGACATCGGCTCTCCTTCAATCCTTGGTGTCTTACTCTTGTCCGGCGTAGCGCTCTAAGCCCCACACCAAACCAAAACCCAGTGCCATGCAGCCTAAAGCCAGCAGCAACTGAGGATCGTGGCCGCTGATCTCGGCAAACTGCCACGGCGATAATGTTTGCTCGGTTAAGGGCACTTCCACCCCTTTAGAATTGATGCGTGTGGTTAGAGTTTGTTTCCACGGCCAAACCTTATTCAAGGTGCCCACCATCAAACCGCACAGAAACGACAGCGTTAAGCCGCGGAATCGGGTCAGCAAGAAAGACAGCAGGTGGCTAAAGGTCAGCAGCCCCAATACCGCCCCCCCCAAAAAGAGGCCGATGATGGTGACATCAAACTCTTTCACCGCCGCAATGATCGGCACATACAGCCCCAGCAGCAGCAAAATAAAGCTGCCGCTGATCCCCGGTAAGATCATGGCACAGATGGCCACCATGCCCGCCAGCACCACATTAAGGTGGGTCGGATCCAGCGCCAACGGATTGGCCGCAGTAATGAAATAAGCAAAACCGAACCCTGCCACCGCCGCCATCAGGTTGCCCGGCTTGGCCCCGCCCACCTGCTTACTGATGTGCACAATCGACACCAAGATCAAGCCAAAGAAGAAACTCCACACGGGAATGGGGTGATCCGTCAGCAAATAGGTGATCACCCGTGCCAGCGATGCAAAACTGGTGGCAATGCCCGCCAGCAACGTCAGCAAGAAACCGCCGTTGATGTGGGCCCAAGTGCTGGCAAGGCCATGTTGGCGTAAATGACCAATCAGGCTGGGATTAATACGGCGAATGGACTCCAGCAGACGATCATAGATGCCAGAAATAAATGCGATGGTGCCACCAGAAACACCAGGAACAACGTCGGCAGCGCCCATCGCCATCCCTTTAAAAAAGGTACGAAAATCAAAAGTCATGGATCAGCATTCGGTCTCAATTTGAATGAGCCGAGAGTATAACGACTAATCGCCTCTAGGCGCATGGGAAAAAACCGCTGCCGCAGTGCAATAAACAGTGAGAACAATCACAGTTCACTTTCGTGAACGTGAATCGCAGCACATTTATACAGGTTGGTTATAAAAAAGGCAGACAATGCACCAGCGGATGCGTATTCTGTGCGCATTCGCCCCAGGTTGTTACCGTTAGGGGAATGGTTACAACAAAATGACTAACAACGGCGAAACGCTTTATTTGGCCTCTGCACTGGGAAGTTGCAGGGGCCTTTTTCTTTTGTGCCCGGCTTAATCTCGCTCGCCTTCCAACCACCGCAATGCCGCCGCTCGGCTATCAAAAAAACGGATGACCTTGTAGGGAAATTGGCGGCGATTAATGGCGATGCTATCAATGATGTTTTCTGGGGTTGGGGCATTGCTGGTGTAGATGGCAGTACGTCGTTGCAGCCGATGGCGACCAACGGTTTTAGCGCCTTCATCGCTGTAGCTGTATCGCCTGTCGGCGCAGATCAGTAAATCGAAGGGGCTGTGGCATAAGCCATCAAACATCCGCGCCAGTTCATCACTGGCCTTGCGATCGATCACGTAACCGTCGTCAATAAAGATTTCGAAGCGCTGCTCGCTCCACTGCACGATGTTGGCGCAAGAAAGTCGATAACTCGCCAGTGGTCGCAGGGATTCCATAGCAATGAGCCTTAATAAAATAGCGAAAAAGTGACCACAGGTACGTTGCCTAGGCCAGCGATTATTCGCCCAAACTAATCAACCTCAACGCCAAACTCCAGTGTTTTTGTAACATTGTGATAACGCACTGTTGTTGTGGTCAATTTGCTCGCGCCATCTGGCTAAGCCACCGGCTGGCGTCGGCGCGACGGCGAAACAATCGGATCGGTTTGGCGGGGAAATTCAGTGCATTGATCTCAATGGCATTACTGAGTAATTCATAGCTGAGATCCGCGCGAGCGAAGATGGCCACATGGCGCTGTAGCGGGTTGGCCCCAGCGCACAACGCCGCTTCAAAGCTGAAACTGAATTCGCGGTCGCCATTGATGAGCAGATCAAAGGGACGCTGACAATGCTGCTGCCAAAAGTGCTCAATTGGCAGGCAATCACTGCGCTGCAGTACCGTGCCGTTATCCACTTGCAACTCAAACAGGGTGTCATGCAGTTGCCGGATCTCGGCACAGCCTACCCGATAGTGTGCCATCACGGTTGCACATTCGGCGTCCATGCCTGCGTACGTCTCTGTTTCCATGCCTACCTCCATGTCACGATTTAGGTCACCGCTGAGTAGGAAAAGTTACAGACAAAAATCCGCTTTGCAACGACTATTACACTTTTATGACTGCGATTTTGTTGGCGCCACAATGCCCAGTCGCGCCGACATACCACTGGCGCGTTCGGTTTGGGTTTCAATGGCGCTCGCCACCAGATCCGGTTCGCTGATCACCATGCTAAACCACCGCTTGGCGCGAGTAATGCCGGTGTAGATCAGCTCGCGGGTTAACACCGGATTGGGCTTATCCGGCAGCGCCAACGCGGTATGGGTAAATTCACTGCCTTGAGATTTATGCACGGTCATGGCGAACACGGTTTCCACCGCACTTAAGCGGCTGGGCAGCACCGCCTTTAAGCTGCCGTCGGGCATGGGGAAGATCACCCGCAACTGGCCATCGTCGGCGGCAAAAGGCAAACAGATCCCCACATCGCCGTTCATCAGGTTTACGCTGTAATCGTTACGCATCACCATTACCGGTCGTCCGGCATACCAGCCTTGATCATCGCTGATCAGCCCCTGCCGCAGCAGCAAACTGGCTACCCGTTGGTTTAAGCCGCTGACGCCCCAATCCCCTTCGCGTACCGCCGCCAGCAATTGAAACTGGCCAAAGGCATCCAGCACCTGTTGCTGCCACTGCGCTTCCGTTTGTTCGCTGCCGCACCCTTGGTTTACCAGCGTTAAGTAGTGGCGATAACCGTGGCTCTGCTGGCCATTACGCTCGGTTAACCCCTTGGCCTTGCCATCCAGCACCAAGGCATCAAACTGGCTTGGCTCAGGGCCGATAAAGGCCAGATCCCCTTGGCTGCGCTGCAACTGCAATCGCGCCGCCGCCACATCGCCGCCATTCACCGCTGCCGCCAATTGGCCAATGCCAGAATCGGCACCAAAACGGTGGGATTTACGCAGCATCACGATCTGCTGTTCCAGATCACAGCCTGGGCCTTGCCACGGCGATAAGTCGTAACCACTGGCGCGGTAAACAAAACCGTGGCTGTCGGCTTGGTAGCGCCCCTGATGGGCGAACTGACACAGATCCCCCAAGACCGCTCCGGCTTCCACCGACGACAGCTGATCTTTATCCCCCAACAGAATCAACCGTGCCTTGGCGGGCACCGCCGCCAGCAAGCTGGCCATCATCTCTAAATCCACCATCGAGGCTTCATCCACTACCAACACATCCAAGTGCAATGGATTGGCGCTGTTATGGCGGAAGTAACGGCTATCCGGTCGTGCCCCCAATAAGCGGTGCAACGTGGCCACATTGGCGGGGATCAAGTCGGCAATGGCGGTTGGGATCTCCGCCACTTGGCCAGCGGCAATGGCGCTTAACGTGCCCGACAGCGATTCCGATAAACGCGCTGCTGCCTTGCCCGTCGGCGCCGCTAACTGAATGCGTAACCCACTGCCCTCTTCTCCCTGTTGTTCTAGTGCCAGCGATTGCAGCAACGCCAGCAACCGCACCACGGTGGTGGTTTTGCCGGTGCCGGGGCCACCGGAGATCACGCTAACTCCGGATCGCGCCGCCAGCGCCGCAGCCACACTTTGCCAGTGCACCGTGGTGCCAGCGCGTTCGTCGGCGTCTTTCAAAGGATCAAACAGGTTGGCCAACCGCTGCGGCAGATCATCCGGCAGCTCAAAACGCTGCTGCAAGCGGGCATTAAACGCCGCCGCCACCTGCACTTCGTATTCGTAATAACGGCGCAGATACAGCAGTTCACCACTGAGCACCAAAGGCGCACTGCCCTCGTCGCTGGCATCCACCATGGTCGATTGCTGTAGCGCTTCGGTTAATTGCGGCAACGACCACGGCGCCAACCACTGCTGCGGTAATGTCTCGGCTGCAAACGCTCGCCCTTGGGGCGGCAAGCCCAATACCCACTCTGGCTTACGTTTTAAGCCATTCAGATCCAAACAGATGTGGCCACGGCCAACTTGATGGCTGGCCAGCGCCGCCAGCATCAACACCATCGGGTTGTGCTCGCCTTGCTGTTGCAACAAGCGCACAAACGCCAGATCCAACTGCCGCAACCAGCCTTGCTGTTGGTACTGTTCAAGCCCTTTTAAGGCATGGGGCAATGGCGCCGGGCCAAACTGCCACAGCGTCGGCGCGTAGTTAGGGGTATTCATTGGCTGCACTCCTTGCCACGAAACAGGCTGTCGAGTTGTTCGATTAAGGCGGCAGGTGGGGTAATGGTTAACGCCCCCTGCCCCAGTTTTCCGGCCTCTAAGCCACGCAAAAACAGATAGAGCCCCCCGCCAATGTCACGGTCGTAGTCGTACTCTGGCAGCCGCGATTGCAGCAAACGGTGCAGCGCCAAGGTGTACAGCACCGCCTGCAGTTCGTAGCGGTGTTCCAGCATCGCTTGCTGCATCGCCTCGGCTTGGTAGGCGCTTTGATCCACCCCTAAATAGTTGGATTTGTAATCCGCCACGTAATACCGGCCTTGATGGTAAAAGGTCAGATCGATAAAGCCCTTTAACATCCCCTGCAAGCGGATGGGGTTCAGACTTGGCCGTGGCGCGCCCGGCCAAATGGCGGCGCTAACAAGCCGATCCAGTTCGCCAATGTCTACGTTGCTGGCTTCAAACCAGAACTCCAGCTCAGCTTGCGCTAAGGGCAGCTCCATTAAGCTGGCGCTGTCATCACACAACGGCAAGGGCACCTGCAACGCATCGGCAAACCACGGCGCTAAAACGGGCTGTTCGCCATCAAAGCCGTGGCTGGGGCATACCGATTCAAGGTGTTCGGCCACTTCCTCGGCATCCAAACGGAAACGGCCGCCTTCCGCCGCCCACTCAAACAGATCGTGCAAGAAGGTGCCCGCTGCGGCGCCCTTAGGAAACGCATGAATGGTGCCCGCTTGGGGCTGTTCTGGTGGCGTCAGTTCGCTGCTGCGATTGGGCAGCATCATTTCGGCTAACTGATCCGAGCTGGCCGCGGTGGCGTAGCTGTCTTGATTGCCACTGTCTTGCGCGGGCTCGTTGGCCTCAGCCACGGTTGCGGCACTGGCGTGATCCGCGTTGTGGTGCGCCGGGCCATGCTGATGGCTCATGCCACTGAGCAAACCGGAATACGAGCTGATCCACCAGTTTGGCAGCGCCGCGCGCTGATAAGGGCGCGGTGCTGGCAGTTCGGCGGGGGTGCCATTGCCGATAAATTTCATCTTGGTTGCCGCCGCCGGCGCCAGCACTTGAGTGTGCGGTTGTTGCGCCAACCGCTGCCAGTGCAGCGCTAAACGTTCTCGGGTTAACGGGGCGCCATCGGCCAACAGTTTGCCCAAGGCGTTTAAGTGCACGTTCACTTTTTTGCCGGTGCCGATTTTGAGCGGCGCCAGCCCCAAGTAACAGCTGTATTCCGCGCGAGTAACCGCCACATACAGCAGGCGAATGTCTTCGGCTAAGCGTTCGCGCTCAGCGGCGGCTTTGGCTTCGTCATCGGCGTTAAAGCTCAGCTGATTGCTGCCATCGGCGGCGCGATAAAACAGCGCTGGTGCCTTGGTGTTGACTTGGCGGAAGTTAAACACAAATGGCAAGAACACCAGTTTGTACTGCAACCCTTTGGATTTGTGGATGGTGATCACCTTGACCAGATCCGCATCGGACTCCAGCCGCATCACCTGTTCGTCCGATTGCTCGCCCTGATCGCTGCACTGCTCGGTTAGGTAGCGCAGCAACGCCAATTCGCCATCCAGCCCCGCCGCTGCCGCTTGCAACAGTTCAGCCAGATGCAGCAAGTTGGTTAAGCTGCGTTCGCCGTGTTCGGCGTGCAGTAACCGCCGCGCCACATCAAAGCGCACCAACAACTGCCGCAACATCGGCAGCACTCCCTGCTGTTGCCACTGCAGCAACAGCAATTTAAAGCCTTCGAGCTGTTGCTCCCACGCTTGTTCATCGCGGCCTAGCGCCTCTAATTCAGCAAAACTGAGGCCGATGGTGCGGGTGGCCAGTGCCGCCCGTACCGCGCGGTCGTCTTGGGGGTACGCCGCTGCGGTTAGGATCAGCTGCAGATCCGCCGCTTCGGCGCTGCGATACACCGACTCTTTGTCCGACAGATAAACCGAACGCACGTTCTTCTTCGCCAGCGCTTGGCGAATGGCATCGGCTTCAACAAAGTCGCGCACCAAGATGGCGATGTCCGACGCCTTCACCCCGTCAATGTGGCTGCTGGGGTTGGCGGCAGTGCTGTCGTTGGCTTCGTTACGCACAAATCCGGCGTCGCCAGCCACGCCTTTGTCCGACGCCTTCACCCCGTCAATGTGGCTGCTGGGGTTGGCGGCAGTGCTGTCGTTGGCTTCGTTACGCACAAAT
>NZ_CANLCI010000028.1 GCF_947489035.1 uncultured Ferrimonas sp.
GAGTGGCTGACGCCGTATCAACCGTTGCTGCATCAGCGTTTGCTGTGCTGCCCCGTCGACAGGAAGCGCATTATAGACATAGGTCGGAGTTACACAACCATTATGTTGCGACAACTCAGCCGAACGCTCATTATAGCAGCGATCCGCTTACCTACCGCGCTATTGTGGCAATTTAAGGAATAGATGATGACAACCAAGCCATTTTTACAACACTCTCCCGTTCTGGGTGACCGCGTTTTCGTTGATGACAGTGCGGTGCTTTATGGCGACATCGAGCTGGGGAAAGACGCTAACGTATGGCCTTTAGTTGCAGCCCGTGGTGACGTAAACCACATCCGCATCGGTAAGCGCAGCAACATCCAAGACGGCAGCGTGCTGCATGTCACTCGCAAACATGAAGGGTTGGCTGACGGTTACCCTCTGT
The DNA here is from genome assembly GCF_947489035.1 of uncultured Ferrimonas sp. Classification (GTDB taxonomy): domain Bacteria; phylum Pseudomonadota; class Gammaproteobacteria; order Enterobacterales; family Shewanellaceae; genus Ferrimonas. The sequence continues at coordinate 425 of NZ_CANLCI010000028.1, forward strand.
TGATTGGTGATGACGTGACTGTTGGCCACAAGGCACTGTTGCACGGCTGCCAGATTGGCAACCGGGTCTTAGTTGGCATGGGCGCCATTGTCTTGGATGGGGCAGTAGTTGAAGACGAAGTGATGATTGGTGCTGGCAGCTTGGTGCCACCGGGCAAACGCTTGGAGTCGGGCTTCCTATATATAGGCAGCCCAGTAAAGCAGGCGCGACCTTTAAAGCCGCAGGAGTTGGCGTTTCTGACCGAATCCGCCGAAAACTACGTAAAACTGAAAGACGTTTACCTTAATCAGTAATCGTTAGCACACCGCATGCCCAAGCCAGATCCGCCCTTGGGCATCGAAGGCTTCGTCTTCAATCAGCGCTTCGGCTTCCTCTTCTAGATCGAAGCGCAATTGTTCAAACACCATGCCTGCCTGTTCAGCATTGCCTATTGTTTGGCCGCTGCGCTTGCTCAGTTGTTCAATACTGATGAGGCAGACGACGGACTGCCCCGCCCACTGAGCACCGAATTCAACCATCCCTTGCTGCCATTGCACATTCAGCTGATCGTTAAATAAGATCTGTTGGTTCATTGCACGACTCCGCTTTCCGCAATTAAGGCATCCAACACCCGTTGAGTTGGCGGCTCGATGCCACGCCAAAGGTTAAAGCTGATTGCCGCTTGGTGCACCAGCATGCCAACCCCACTGTAATTATCGTTGATCCCCTGCCGCCTGCCCCACTTTTGGAAGGCGGTGGCGGCCGTGCCATAAGCCATGTCATAACTGACGCACTGAGGGCTGAATTGGATGCCTGGTAACGGCGGCACTTGGCCAGAAAGTGACGCCGATGTGCCGTTGATGATCACATCGAACTCGCCATTGAGTTGCTGATAACCACCGCCGCTAATGGTGCCCATGTCGGCGAAGGCGAGCGCCAGCTCCACCGCTTTCGTTGCGGTTCGATTGGCAATGACAATGTGCTTAGGTTGCTGGGCCAATAATGGCGCCAAGACCCCCCGTACCGCACCGCCAGCCCCCAAAATCAAAATGCGCTGCTGCGCGAGTGTCACCCCAAGCCGCTGCAGATCGGCCACCAGCCCAGCGCCATCGGTGTTATCCCCCAACAATTGACCATCTTCTAACCAATGCAAGGTATTCACGGCCCCGGCCCGCTTGGCGCGCTCACTAAGCTGATCACACAGCGCCACCGCTTGCTGTTTAAATGGCACGGTTACGTTGGCGCCACAGCCACCATCGCGGCGAAACTGGGTTACGGCCTCCGCAAAGCCATCGATCGCCGCTAAGTGAGTGTCGTAATGCAGCTGCTGTGCGGTTTGGGCGGCAAAACGTCGGTGGATAAATGGGGATTTACTGTGATTGATGGGGTTGCCAAACACCGTGTAACGATCCATTCGTTGCTCTCAAAAAACAAAGGGTTGCCACCGTTTATACGCTGGCAACCCTGGTGGGTGCAACTGTGAGACCCGTTGGCGTTATGCTAATTCAGTCAACCAGTCCCGAGGCTTGAGGTAGTTGGCTAAGTTGGCTTCGGCGCTACCAGGCTCCGGTTGATATTGGTACTGCCAGCGGGCTAAAGGCGGCATCGACATTAAGATGGACTCAGTACGGCCACCGGACTGCAGCCCAAATAGAGTGCCGCGATCGAACACCAGGTTGAACTCAACGTAGCGCCCACGACGATACAGCTGAAACTGACGTTCGCGTTCCGCAAAAGCCGTGTCTTTACGGCGTTCAACAATGGGGGCGTAGGCGTCAATAAAGCCGTTACCCACCGCCTGCATGAAGGCAAAGCTTGATTCAAAGCCACCTTCATTCAGATCATCAAAGAACAAGCCACCCACGCCACGGGTTTCATTCCGATGCTTAAGTAAGAAGTATTCATCGCACCATGCTTTGTACTTGGGGTAATGCTGATCGCTAAAGGGCGCACACAGATCGGCGGCGACTTGGTGCCAATGCTTTACATCGGCATCGAAAGGGTAAAAGGGGGTGAGATCGAAGCCACCACCAAACCACCAGACCGGCGCTTCACCCTCTTTTTCTGCGACAAAAAAACGCACATTGGCGTGGCTTGTTGGCACATAAGGGTTATTGGGGTGGATCACCAGCGAGACGCCCATGGCGCGCCAGTGGCGGCCGGCTAATTCAGGCCGGTGGGCTGTCGCCGAAGGTGGTAATTTGTCGCCTGCAACTTCCGAAAAGTTAACCCCGGCTTGTTCAAACACCTTACCACCGGTCAGTACTCGGCTTTGCCCGCCGCCGCCTTCTGGTCGCTGCCACTGATCCTGTTGGAATTGAGCTGCACCATCGAGTTGCTCAAGGCGCTGGCAGATCTGATCTTGCAGGGCATGCAGGTAAGTGCGTACCGCTTCATATTGTACTGGCATGGTGTGGTTCCTTTGCACCAAGCCGTTCCCGTTCGGCAACGGCTTGATTGGCGCTCAGCCGCGCAGGATCGCACCGGTTTGAGCATCTAAAATCGTTGAAGGAGCAAGATTACCACCAACTTGCCCCATCACAACCCCATCCAGCAGATGGCCGAGCTGTTCGCTGACCTGATGGCCATCAGTGAGCGCGGGTTGCCCGGTTAAGTTCGCACTGGTAGACACCACGGGCATGCCCGCTGCGCAGCACAGATCCTGCACCACCGGATGATCCGACACTCGCACGGCTAAGGTATCAAACTGACCCGTTAGCCATTTTGGCACCCCAGCTTTGGCTGGCATAACCCATGTGTACGGGCCAGGCCAACGCTCTAATATGTCGCGACGACGTGCGTCGCTGAGTTTGCTTTCATCAACAAAGGGGCGCAGCTGGCCATAACTGGCGGCCACTAAGATCAGCCCCTTTTCGACTGGGCGTTGTTTGATCTGTAAAAGCCGCTCAACCGCTGCTTGATTCATCGGATCACAGCCAAGGCCAAAGACCGCTTCGGTTGGGTAAGCGATAACGCCCCCCTGTTCGATTTGCAATCCAGCTTCAGCAACAGTAACGAGTCGGCTCATTCGATCACCCCGCCAATTTCGCCTGCAGCGCGGCGTCTTTTGCTTGTACCGCTTCCGCCGCTTGTTGACGCTCTTGCTTAACACGTACGGCTAAGTCGTCGTTACCAACAGCCAGCATCTGTGCAGCCAAGTAACCGGCGTTCTTGGCACCGGCCGAGCCGATCGCAACGGTGGCCACTGGCACACCGCCCGGCATCATAACGGTAGACAGCAAGGCATCGTGCCCCTGCAGTGGGCCGTTATCGATTGGCACCCCAATCACAGGGCGAGTGGTGATCCCAGCCACGGCACCAGCCAAGTGAGCAGCCAAACCGGCGGCACAGATAAACACCTTACAGCCACGCTCTTCGGCGTTGGTCACGTAAGCGTGGGTAGCGGCTGGCGTGCGGTGCGCAGAAGTCACCTTAGCTTCAAATGGGATCTCAAGCTTTTTCAGCACGTCGAGAGTGGATTGCATGATAGGCAGATCGGAATCTGAGCCCATCAACACCGCAACGAATGGGGTGGTCATGAGAAAAATCCTTTTGTTTTGTAGGGTTTAATTTATTGTTTTGCGCGCCGATTATAGCGATTCCGTTTGATATTTACAGGCACGCTGAGGACAACACAGCATTCGCTTACCGCGCACTTTTTTTGCCACTAGCACCCCCCAACCACATTCTGGGCACGATTGTGCCACGGGCTTATCGTTCAATAGGTATTTGCACTTCGGGTAGTCGCTGCAGGCGTAGAATTTCTTGCCAAAGCGATTGGTGCGGGCGGTTAAAGGTTCCGTTTGGCACTGGGGACAGCTTGGTAACGATTCTTGTTGTTCGGGTTCGTCTTGGCGAACGATGTGATCGCATTCGGGGTAGCCACTGCAGCCGATGTAAAACCCGTAGCGGCCCGACTTTAAGGCCAGCGGCAAGCTGCATTTAGGGCACTGGGTGCCTTCCATGATCTCATCATCGGTTTGCGCCTTTTCCACCAAAGGCCGATGAAATTCACAGTTGGGATACGCACTGCAACCAACAAAAGCACCATGCTTGCCATGCTTCAGTTGCAGCGGCTGGCCACAATCAGGGCAGTTGCCGTGATCGCTCTCAAGGGCGTGTTCATGATTGGAAAACAGCTGCTGATCGATTTTGGCCATGGCTTGGGTACCGCGAAGGGAAATTAACGCCGATTTTACCAGCTTAATGGCCCGCTGTAATTGCTGCTGCGCCGCCATAGAACAGGGCGCCGTAGCGCCCTGAGTTGGTTGTGGCTGCGATCAGTGCAGCAGCCCTTCTGGTTGCTCAAACACCAAATCTTCCATTTGGTTATAGGCGTGTTCGTTGCCCGGTGCGTTAAACAGCACCATCAACACCACCCACTTTAAGTCGTCCAGTGATAACGGCTCGCCATCCAGTTCCATAACGCGATCGATCACCATCTCACGGGTTGTGGCACTGAGCACTTGGATATTTTCCAAAAACTGCATAAAGCCACGGCAGGCGGTATCGAAACGTTGCAGCTCTTTCGGGTGATACACCCGCACACTGCTGGCTTTCACACCCGCTAAATAAGGCTTGTGCTCTGAGCCTTGCAAATCGGCCAGTTTCTCAATCCAGATCAGCGCCTTGCCAATCTCTTCAGCATGGAATCCTGCGCGGCTGAGTTCTTCGGTGAGCTCTTCGCGATCGAAGAGCAATTCGACGTCACTCTGCACATATGTCTCAAACAGATACATTAAAATGTCGAACATCGTTAGCCTCCCTTTAGCCTTACGTAGCCCCCGGGTACCGCCGCCACCAAACCATCCAGTTCCATTTCGGTCAGTTGTGTTACCACAACATCTACTGGCTGCTCGCTGCGCTGTACCACGATATCAACCGGTGTGACCTCAAAACCCACACTATCCAACAACGACGGCGTAGGCAACTTCGACGCGGTTAACGAGGGCTGATAACACCACTGTGGCGCCAGCTCCTCTATGATATCGACCGGATCAGTCACCAATTTGGCACCCTGCTGGATTAACCAATGGCAACCTTGCCGTCCAGCGTCGTTGACGCTTCCGGGCACCGCAAACACTTCACGTCCCTGTTCTGCGGCTAATCGTGCGGTGATCAGCGAGCCACTTTTGAGCCCCGCTTCCACCACTACTAAACCGTAGCTGATCCCGCTGACAATTCGATTACGCTGAGGAAAATGGTGTTTCAGTGGCCCCTGCTGCGGCCAGTATTCAGACACCAAAGCCCCTTGATTGGCGATGCGCTCGGCTAACGGTTGGTGTCGTTTGGGGTAGAGGTTGGCAAGGCCGCTGCCTAACACCGCAATGGTGTCGCCACCGCCATCGAGCGCCCCTTGGTGGCAAGCCCCATCAATCCCCAATGCCATGCCAGAGCAGATCCCCCAGCCCGCCGCGGCCAGTTGCTGCGACCACGCCTGCGCCGTAGCCCGACCAGCGGCACTGGCATTGCGCGCCCCCACCATGGCAATCATCGGTTTGGTTAAACAGGCCAGCGACCCCTGCACAAACAGCAACAACGGCGCGTCATCGGTACTGCGTAGGGATTCTGGATAGGCGTCGTCCAGCAAGGTGATGATGTGGCGCTGGGGAGCCTGTTGTTGCCACTGCAAGGCTTGATCGATCAGGCCCTGCTGTGATTGATAGATTTGTTTACAATCCGGCGCAAAAAAGCCGGGAAGATCCCCGGCTTGTAAGCGGCTTACGATGTCGGCGGCAGAGGCGCGCTGCAACCAGCGCCGCTTATCGCGACGACTGAGCCCACGCCACAGCGTTAGGCTCAGCCAGCTGGCAAGCTCAGTCACGTTTGCTGCCAAACACTAACGGATCTGGCGCTAACACATGATCCTGAACCCGCGCGGGGTGGCGGCCATTAACCACCAACGCCATCGAAACGTTGTCGTAGGCTTTAAACACCATCAGCTCGCCACGGTACACTTTGGGCAACACCACGGTACGGCCATCGCTCATCAGTGCCACGACTTTGTCGTAAGCGCGGCGATCTTCAGGGTTGCGATAGGGTTTATCTTGGTCGTCTTCATCGACGATAAGCTCGGTGCCTGGCTGGTGGATAGCAAACACCTGCCCCGCTTTGGCGCCATCGTTGCTGCCTTTATTGAGGATCGCCACCTGCAATGGGCCAATCTCAACCGCCTTGGCGTCAGTTGCAATGATGTTGCCCATCAGCCCTTTCGGGGCCGCATGAGGCAAAAAGTACGCGGGCAGTACAGTGGAATCGGTAATTGGCATCACCCGCTGGCCAGCGATCACTTCCTGACGCGAGCTCAGCAGCTTTAATCTGGAGGTGTCACCGCTCTCAACCACTTGGCCGGTCGCAGCCAGCTCCATCTCTAACCCCAATAGCGTTTCGCCGTCGGTGTCGTACAATGGCCGCCCATCTTGGTAAATGCCGTAACGATCACCGATCTGCAGCTCATCATTGACAAACAGCACGTCGTCTTTGGTGTAGCCTACCGCTTGGCGTTCGCCGCCCATCACGCGCGGTGTGCCTTCAAGCTGTTCCGGCGCTAAGATTCGCTGGAAACTTAAGTAGGGTTCGATGATCGACAATGGCAACGCGGGCACCGCGCCGCCTTTCGGCTTAACGCCCATGGTCGGGCTAAGGTTCACCACCGGCTTTCGCACCAAGCGCGGCACCCCATCAACAAACACCAAGGTTAATCGGTCACCGGGGTAGATCAGGTGGGGGTTAGCGATCTGCGGGTTAGCCCCCCACAACGTTGGCCAGCGCCACGGATCATCCAAAAACAGGGCCGAGATATCCCATAACGTATCGCCCTTCTGCACCACGTGGGTTTGCGGGTGACCGGGTTTTAGAGTCAACGTGTCGGCCCACGCCGAGCAGGTCAGTGTCGCTACGAGAAACACCACCAATTTGTTCATGCCACTTCCTTGTGCTTTGGGGTTTGTTGCAGGTCATTTTGTCATTAACACCAGCAACGGGTTAAAATTACCCATTGGCTGCCAAAGTTACCTAAGGCAGCCGCTTACTTTCAATTACTTATTAACGAGATTCGCAATGGCCATCAGAGAAGTGCTCCGTTTCCCAGACGAGCGTTTACGCACCGTCGCTCAACCTGTTACCGATTTTGATGCCCCGCTGCAGCAACTGATCGATGACATGTTTGAGACCATGTACGAAGAGCGTGGCGTTGGCCTGGCCGCTTCGCAGATTGATCAACACATCCAGTTGATTGTAATGGATTTGTCTGAAGACAAAAGCGAACCGCGGGTATTCATTAACCCTAAGGTACTCGAACAAAGCGGTCATTTCATCAACGATGAAGGCTGTCTGTCGGTACCGGGGATCTACGCCAAGGTGGAACGCGCCGAGAAGATCACCATCGAAGCGCACGATCGCCACGGCGAAACGTTCACCTGTGAAGGCGAAGAGCTGCTGGCAATCTGTATCCAACACGAAATGGATCACCTGCAAGGCAAGCTGTTTGTCGACTACCTGTCGCCACTAAAGCGCCAACGCATTAAGCAAAAGCTAGAAAAAGCCGCGCGTCACGACGCGAAAATGGGCTAGGAGTCAGAGTGTCTCAATTGAAAATTGTGTTTGCCGGTACCCCGGCGTTTGCTGCGGATCACCTGCAAGCGTTACTCAGCAGCAACCATCAGGTTGTGGCGGTGTACACCCAACCGGATCGCCCTGCGGGTCGCGGTAAAAAATTGACCGCCAGCCCAGTAAAAGAGCTGGCCCTGCAACACAACTTGCCGGTATACCAACCCAAAAGCCTGCGGGCAGAAGAAGCACAGCAACAGCTGGCCAGCATCGACTTCGACATCATGGTGGTGGTCGCTTACGGCCTGATCCTACCAAAAGCCGTGCTGGATCTGCCGCCAATGGGCTGCATTAACGTTCACGGTTCTTTGCTGCCACGCTGGCGTGGTGCTGCGCCAATCCAGCGCTCTATCTGGGCTGGCGATGCCGAAACCGGCGTCACCATCATGCAGATGGATGTTGGCCTAGATACCGGTGCGATGCTGCATAAGGTGTACTGCCCAATTGAAGACAGCGACACCTCCGCCAGCCTCTACAACAAATTGGCTCAACTGGGGCCACAGGGCTTAATTGAAGCCTTAGGGCAACTGGCCGATGGCAGCGCCGTTGCCGAAGTGCAAGATGACAGCCTCGCCAACTACGCAGAGAAACTGTCGAAAGAGGAAGCCGCCATTGATTGGAACAAGCCCGCCAGCGCCCTGTGGCGCGAAGTGCGCGCCTTCAACCCTTGGCCGGTAAGCCACTTTCAATGCCAAGGCAACAGCATCAAGCTGTGGCAATGCCAAGTGTTAACCGACGACCACAGCGCGGCGGCTGGCACCGTGTTGCGTGCCGACAAACACGGCATCGTGGTGGCTTGTGGCGAAGGCGCCTTACTGCTGCAATCGATCCAGATCCCCAACAAAAAAGCGATGGCCGCTGCCGATGTGCTTAACGCACGGCAAGAGTGGTTTGCCGAAGGTGTGCAACTATCATGAGCAAACACAATTTACGCGCCGATGCCGCCGAAGTGATCATGGCGGTGATCGACAAAGGCCAATCCATGGGGCAAGCCCTGCCGCAAGCCCAACGCCACTACATTGATGGCCGTGATAAAGGCTTACTGGCTGAGATCTGTTACGGCGTAATGCGTACCCTGCCCCAGCTGGACACCCAACTGCGACGCCAACTGGAAAAGCCACTGAATGGCAAAAAGCGCATTATCCATTGCGTCTTATTGGCCGGCCTATACCAGCTCAAACACACCCGTGTTGCCAGCCATGCGGTGATCTCTGAAACCGTAGAGGCGTGCCGCAAGTTAGGTGCGCCGGGCATGACCGGATTGGTTAACGGCGTACTGCGCCACATGCACCGCAACCTAGAGCAGCTGCAAGCCGAACAGTTTGACGCCGATGCGGTACAACATGCTCACCCCGGGTGGTTACTGAAACGCTTACAAGCGGCTTACCCGCAACAGTGGCAGCAAATCGTCACCGCCAACAATCAGCAGCCGCCATTGTGGTTACGCAGCAACCACAAACGCCAGAGCCGCAGTGAATACTTAGTTACACTGGCGGATGCAGGCATCGATGCAATTGCGGGCGACAGCGATGACGCCTTCCGTTTGCTCAAGCCAATGGACGTCACCACCCTACCGGGCTTCGCCCAAGGCGCGGTATCGGTGCAGGATCTGTCGGCGCAACGCAGCAGCCAATTATTGGATTGCCAACCTGGTGATGCCGTGTTGGATGTGTGTGCAGCCCCCGGCGGCAAAACCTGCCACATGCTCGAGCGCCAGCCACTGATCGGCTCGATGCTGGCCATCGATCTGTACCCCGAGCGCCTGAAGCGAGTGCAGCAAAATTTAGATCGGATCGGCTTAACCGCCGAACTGAAAGATGGCGATGCTCGCTACCCAGCTCAATGGGCACCGGGGCAGCAGTTTGATCGCATCTTGCTGGATGCGCCTTGCTCAGCCACCGGCGTGATCCGTCGTAACCCCGACAGCAAATGGTTACGCCGCGACAGCGACATCGAGCAGCTGGCTCTGGTACAGGCTGAAATTCTGGAAGCCATCTGGGCCACCTTGAAGCCAGGCGGCACCTTGCTGTACGCCACTTGTTCGGTTTTACCGGAAGAAAATGCTGGGCAAATCAAAGCGTTTCTTCAAAAAACCGACGATGCTATGCTCAGCCCTATTCAGCCACAAGAAAGCGCCGAACAACCGGGCTGGCAGTTGTTGCCACAAACCGATGGCGGCGACGGCTTCTACTACGCTCGCCTGATAAAACGCGCATAACAAGCAGCTTATGAAGATCATCATTTTAGGGGCCGGACAGGTCGGCGGCACGCTGGCCGCCAATCTGGTTGGTGAGAACAACGACATCACCGTTGTCGACAACAACATGCAGGCGCTCAGCGCCTTGCAGGATAAGCTCGACTTACGCGTGGTGCACGGTCACGCTGGCTACCCCTATGTGTTGCGCGACGCGGGGGCAGAAGACGCCGACATGTTGATCGCGGTAACCAACTCCGACGACACCAACATGGTTGCCTGCCATCTGGCGTACACCCTGTACGGCACGCCCACCAAGATTGCCCGTATTCGCTCGGCGGAATACATCAACAATCGCGACAAGCTGTTTCAAAGCGGCAGTGCCGATCCCGACGCCCGCGGTCGTTTCTACATTGATGAGATCATCGCCCCAGAGCAGTTGGTAACCAACTACATTCACCGTTTGGTGGAGTACCCCGGTGCCCTGCAGGTGTTGGAGTTTGCCAGTGGCAAGGCCAGTTTGGTGGCGGTAAAAGCCTACTATGGGGGTTCTTTGGTGGGCAATGCGCTGTCTGCGTTGAAAGAACACATGCCCAACATCGACACCCGAGTGGCGGCGATTTTCCGCCAAGGTCGTCCTATCATGCCCCGTGGCACCACGGTGATTGAGGCCGACGACGAGGTGTTCTTCGTTGCCGACTCGAAACACATTCGCGCGGTCATGAGTGAAATGCAGAAGCTGGAGTCCAGCTACCGCAACATTCTGATCGCCGGTGGCGGCAACATCGGCATGGGCTTAGCGCGGGCGTTAGAGCCCTTCCATGACGTGAAGCTGATTGAGCGCGATCGAGAACGGGCTGCCTTGCTGTCGGAGTACTTGGAAGACACCACGGTATTCCACGGCGACGCCTCGGATCACGAACTGCTGAACGAAGAACAGATCGATCAGCAAGATGTGTTTATCGCCGTGACCAACGACGACGAAGCCAACATCATGTCGGCGCTGCTGGCCAAACGGATGGGCGCCAAAAAGGTGATGGTGCTGATCCAGCGCGAAGCTTATGTGGATCTGGTGCAAGACGCCAACATCGACATCGCCATCTCACCGCAGCAAGCCACCATCTCAGCCCTGCTGACCCACGTACGCCAAGGTGACATCAACAACGTTTACTCGTTGCGTCGTGGCGCCGCAGAGGCGATTGAAGCCATTGCCCATGGCGATCCCAACACCTCCAAGGTGGTTGGCCGCCAAGTGCAAGAGATCAAGCTGCCACCAGGCACCACCATTGGCGCCATCGTTCGCAAGGATGAAGTGATGATGGCCCACGACAAAACCGTGATTGAGCAGGACGACCACGTCATCCTGTTCTTGGTGGATAAAAAGTACATCGGCGAAGTGGAAAAACTGTTCCAACCCTCAGCCCTGTTCTTCTGAATTGCCGCCAACACGAAAAAGCCTCGCATCTGCGAGGCTTTTTGCTTTTAGGGTTACTGGTGGCCCCAGGGGGTTGGTGGCAATGGCACCGGCTGACTGAGATCAAACTCAACCTCAAAGTTGCGGTTATCGCGGGTGAGCTGATAACGGAAGGTGGTTGGCGTTAGCGCCAGATGCCACACATTCGTCACCGACACATCCAAGCCATTGTCTCGAAAATTATTAATGGAGCGCGCGTCCGCCGGAAACGACTGCTTGCTGGCGCTGCCGAGAGTGGCGGTCATGCCACCGTACTGCGTCACCTTGTCTTCACTGCCATCTTGATGGCGATGATCGTGCGCCAGATGCAGACCATAGTCGGTTTTGCTGATCACCCAGGTGCGAGAGTGATCCTCGCCCACATGAAACGGCACCTTCAATTGGTTATCGCTGCACTCGCGCACGTGCATCACCAAGCGCTTGCCGCGGAACGACGAATCGCTGCTGTTATCTGCCACAACCTTGCCGGCATAGGCGTTACCGCAATGTTGCGCCAATTCAGTAAAAAAGGCGTTTTGTTCGCTGGTGGTGGCGTAGCTTGGGGCGCTCAGGCTGGTCAATAGCAGCGCCGCCAACGACCTCTTTGCATTTAAGTTCATACTCACATCCTGTGATTTACGTTGGCAGCAAGCTATCACAGCGGCACAAAAAAACCAGCGACCCAACGGCCACTGGTTTTATGCATCAACAGAGTGTCGACCCGTTACTGGTCGTCGCTGCGGGCTTCGTGCAACTGCAAGGCAAAGGCTTCAACCTGATCCCAATCGGTGTAATCAATCACCGTATCGGCGGCCGTAGGGCCCTTGGTCATCATCATAATCAGTTTGATCGACAAGCTATCGAAGAAGCCCCACGCAGGGTAATCCACCTTACCGGCAAACACCTTCATGTGCTGCGGGCGCCATGGCTGCTCTGCCATAAACTTCTGCATGTAACGGTTGCCCTCAACCGTGGCCTTGGCCGGGTTACGCGCCACCACCGACAAACAGAAGAAGCCATTATTGCGGGCTTCCAGCTGAGCTTGGTTATCGCTGATAAAGGCTTTGATGCGCTTATCAAAATCGCCGTACAACACCGGACAGCCGATCACCACGGTGTCGAACTGATCCCAGTCGATGCCCTCTTGCTGCGCCTCAACGATGTCCATCATCTGACATGGGCTGCCCGCCTCAGTCATGGTTTCCATGATGCGACGGCTAACACGAGCGGTGTGGCCCCCACGGCTGAAGTAGACAATTAATGTGCCGGACATTGCTCCCCCTGATACGGATGCGATCGAAATTCAAATATTACCCTGCAATATGGTGCTCTAGCTCACAGCTGTCTACCTTGAGGATCACAGTCTTATCGCCATCTTATTGTCACAGACTAGAAAACGCGATCTGGATCTATTGCGCCATCGCGTTAACATAACTCTATAAAAAAACAGCGAGAACTTCTGTGGCTAAACTCCCGACACCCGATTTTGACGAGATGATCAGCAACGCCGAGCAAGCGGCACGGTTGCTGAAATCCATCGCCAATGCCAATCGGCTGGTGATCCTATGTTCCTTGCTGCAACAAGAGATGACCGTAACCGAATTAAATAAACTGGTGCCGCTGAGTCAATCGGCGCTCTCTCAGCACTTAGCTGTATTGCGCCGCGAGGGCTTGGTGACCACTCGAAAAGAGTCGTTATTGGTGTGGTATCGCCTCGCCAGTCCAGAGGTCGAGGCGATCTTATCGACCCTGTACCAGCTTTACTGCGACGAGCCCAACCCCGCCACCTGATCGGCAAACAGCTCGACCTTGCCCCAATCGGTGTATTCCCGCACCGTGTCGGCCGCGGTCGGTCCCTTGGTGAGCCACATAATAAAGCGGATCACCAAGCGGTCGCGCCACGCGTATTGTGGGTAATTCAGTTTGCCTGCAAACACCCCTAATAACGCTGGCTGCCACGGGCTCTGCTGCAGAAACTTCGCCACGTAGGCGTTGGTTTGCGGCGTGTTTTTTCCCGGCTTACGCGCCACCAAATTCACCGAGAAAAACGCACAAGGCCGCTGCTGCAGCGGCACCAGATTGTTGCGGATAAATTCAAACAGCGCCGGTCGATAGTTGCCGTAGCGGATCGACGCGCCAATCACCACCTTGTCAAATTGACTGACATCCAGCTGGCAGCGTTCAAGCTCCGCCAGCTGCACGTAATGATCCTGCGCCTCTAACCGGTCGCGGATCCGTTCAATTATCCGCTTCGTGTGGCCATCTACGGTGGAATACAGCAGCAGCGTCCGTTGCATATAAAGCCCTTACTTCGAGTAACTCAGTTGCGCCAAAAGGTGGGGGTAAACAGCACCAACAGCGTGAAGATCTCTAAGCGACCAAACAGCATCCCCAAGATCAAAATCCACTTGGCGGTGTCGTTGACCGTCCCGTAATGCGCCGCCACATCCCCTAAGCCGGGGCCAAGGTTGTTCAAGCTGGCAGCGGTGGCGGTAAACGCGGTTACGTTATCCAAGCCGGTGCCCATCAGCGCGATCATAATCAACACAAACACCAAGGCGTAGGCCGCAAAGAAGCCCCACACTGCATCGATCACCCGATCGCTCACCGCTTGGTTGTTTAACCGAATGGAAAACAGCGCGCGCGGATGCACCAAGCGCTTCAGTTCCCGTGCCCCTTGCAAGAACAGCAAGGTGATCCGCACCACTTTAATGCCGCCCCCGGTTGATCCAGCACAGCCGCCAACAAAGCTCGAGAAGATCAACAACACCGGCAAAAACAGCGGCCAATCGGCAAAGCTGTCGGTGGCAAACCCTGCGGTGGTCGAAATAGACACCGCTTGAAACAGCGCCTTATCCAGCAACACTTCCGCGCTTTCGCCACTGCTTTGCCCCAACAGCACCGCAAACACCAAGCCCACCAGCGCCAGTTGGAAGATAAAAAAGGTGCGTACTTCGGCATCGCGCCAATAAGAACCCAAATTCATCCCTTGCTTACTGAAGGCGGTAAAGTGCAGCGCAAAGTTGATTGACGAGATCAGCAAAAACACCACACAGATGGCGTTAATCAAGGGGCTGTTAAAGTGCCCCATCGACGCGTCATAACTGGAAAAACCGCCAATGGCGATGGTGGAAAACGCGTGGCCAACGGCATCGAACAGGTTCATGCCAGCAAAGTAGTAAGCCGCCGCACACACCACGGTGATCGTCAGATAGATGTACCACAGCGCCTTGGCGGTTTCGGCAATGCGCGGAGTCATCTTATTGTCTTTCACCGGCCCCGGTGTTTCGCAGCGGTACAGCTGCATGCCACCAACCCCCAGCATCGGCAGTACCGCCACCGCCAACACAATGATCCCCATGCCACCAAGCCACTGCAGTAAGTGGCGGTAGAACAAAATGGCTTTGGGTAAGTCATCCAAGCCGGTGATCACCGTGGCACCGGTGGTGGTTAATGCCGAGAACGACTCAAACATGGCGTCAGAGAAGCTCAGATCCGGTGACGCCGACAGCAGGAACGGAATGGCACCGATGCTGCCCAGCACCGTCCAAAACATCACCACAATAAGAAAGCCTTCGCGCGTACGCAGTTCGGCCTTGGCGCGGCGGTTGGGGTACCACAGCAGCCCACCAATAAAACAGGACAAGCCAAAGGCTTCCATAAAGGCAGCGCCGCCGCCGTCGTTATAGATAACGGCAATGATCGCCGGTGGCAGCATGGTGATGCTAAAGAGCGTTACCAACACCCCGGTGATGCGAATGATCGTGCGATATTCCATGAGGTTAACTTAAGACAATTTGGCGCTAGCATACTCCAACTGCGATCAGGTTTTAACCTTACCGCCAGCAAAGCTAATCGTCGTTAAGCTGTAACCGGCCAGAAGAGCGATCCGTCAGGGCTTGGCCAAATGCCACTAACTGCGCTTGCGGCAGCTGTATTTGCAGATCGATTGCAGAGGAAAAGTCTTGCGCTAACACGCTGCCTTGATGCTGCGACAGCAGGTGTTCAAGTAAAGGCATGTCACTGTATTCACAACGCAAAGTTACCGTAGTTTGCGCCACATAGGTTTGGGTTGGCAGTACCGCTAAGGTTTGTTTTACCCCACCGGCATAAGCGCGAACGAGCCCGCCTACCCCTAATTTGATGCCGCCGCTGTAGCGGATCACCACCGCCGCAAACTGGCCCACATCCGCCCCCAACACCACATTCAGCATCGGTCGCCCCGCCGAGCCCGCGGGTTCGCCGTCATCAGAGCAGCCAATGTCGCGGCTGCACCCCGGCGGCCCAGCGTTAAAGGCCAAACAATGGTGCCGAGCCTCTGGGTGCTCGGCACGCATGCGAGCGTGAAACGCCCGAGCCTGCGCGCCGCTGCTCACCGCTTCGATAACGGTGATAAAGCGGCTGCGCTTTATCACCTCTTCGGTGGATGCCGACGCGGCCGGCACCAGAAACGACGTGGTCATTAAGCCAGATCGAAACCACGGGTTAAGTTGTCGATGCCATCCGCCAGCACCACAACGTCGTCTTCGATACGTACCCCACCGTATGGGCGCAGTTCGTCGATGCGTTGTGGGTTCAGCAGCGCTTTGGCTTCGTCGCTTAAGTCGTTCAACAAGCTGTCAATCACGTACAAGCCCGGCTCGATGGTGATCACCATGCCCACCTCTAATACGCGGGTGCAGCGCAGGGTCATGCCTGCCGGTGGCGCCAGCTCGGTGCCATTGGCGTCTTGCAAGAAACCGGCAACGTCATGCACCTGCAACCCAATTGGGTGGCCTAAGCCGTGAGGGTAAAACGCCTTGGTGATGCCTAAGTCGATCAGGGTTTGTTCGTCGCCCTGCGCCAACTCAAACTGATTCAGCATCTGCGCCACGCGCTTATGCATCTCGAGGTGCAGATCGGTGTAGCGCACCCCAGGTTTAATTTGGGTCAGGATCTGCTGCTGGTGCTGATCCATGGTTGCCACTAAATCGGCGTACAGATTGCCCTGCTCAAAGGCGTAGCTGCGGGTGATGTCTGAGGCATAGCCATTAACCTGAGCCCCTGCATCGATCAAGAAGCTTAATCGCTGCTGTGGTGCCTGCCGCTCCAGCTTGGTGTAGTGCAAGATGGCGCTGTTTTGGTTCAGGGCGACGATGTTGCCGTACGGCACATCATTTTCACCGTGAGCCGTGGCCGACAGGTAGGCTTGCTGGATCTCAAATTCGCTGCCACCAGCCATAAAGGCATCACGGGCCGCTTTATGGCCCAGAACCGCAATGCGGTTGGCTTCGCGCATGCACTCGATTTCGTACTGGGTTTTGATGCTGCGGCTGAAATGGTAAGCGTCCAGCAACGGCTTAGGGTTGACCTGCGCCAACCCCAGCTTCGCGGCGTGATCGGCATGGGCGCCAATGTAGGCAAAATTGGCCTTGTCGGCAGGCATCAATTCGAGCAACTGCTCCAAACGGGCAAACTCCACCAGCTCAACCTGATCAACCCAAGCGTCGGTTGGCAATGGGGCCACCTTGTGCCAGAAATCCACCGGACGGAAGTAAAGCAAGATCGGCTTGGCACCGGCACGAATGATCAACATGCAGTGTGGGTTATCGGTCAGCGGCACCCAATGCTTAAAGTGCGGGTTAACCTTAAAGGGATATTCCATATCATCCAAAAAGATCCCAGCGGCGCGACCGGCGTCAATCACCACACCGGTAAGCTGATGATCGGCCAAAATCGCATCGCTGCGCTGGCGTAATGTCTGAATATGTTCTGGGTAGTGCTGGGCAATCGCATCCATGAGGGGCTCTCTAGCAAACGGAATCATTCAACAAAGGCCAGAGTGTATCACCCTGTCGGATCAGCGTCATGCCAGCACCGTAGACCATGAATCAGCAACCTGCCAATTCACAACGCCAACTGAATCAAAATCATCAGGGAAACTAGGTTAAACGGTCGTTTAAAAACGCCTTGCAAGTTAATGTGACCCAAGTCACACTCCTAAAAGGTGCCGACGCGTGCTCGGCAACACGGACGTGTTAACTGATGTGGTAACTAAGGAACCCGACCATGATCTATCAGAGTACTGATCTTCGTGTCGACTGGCTGGAACCTGGCATTGCGCAACTGACTTTTGCTGCCCAAGGCTCCGTCAATAAGTTCGACCGCTCGACCCTAGAACAATTCGACCAAGCCCTTGATGCCCTAGCCGCCAGCGATGGCCTGCAAGGGGTTGTGGTTGCTTCCGCCAAGTCCACCTTCATTGTGGGCGCGGACATCACCGAATTCCTGCAAAGTTTTGCCAAGCCCGATGAAGAGATCCTGTTGTGGCTAAAGCAAACCAACGACATTTTCAACAAGCTGGAAGATCTGCCAGTCCCCACCATCGCCGCCGTTAATGGCTTTGCGTTAGGGGGTGGCTGCGAAGCGATCCTAGCCTGTGATTTGCGCGTAGCAGACAGCAGCGCCGTGATTGGCCTACCGGAAGTCAAACTGGGCTTAATCCCAGGCTTTGGTGGCACCGTGCGCCTGCCCCGCATCATCGGCGCCGATAACGCCATGGAGTGGATCACCGTTGGCAAGCCCAACAAAGCCGCCGCCGCTCAGAAAGTGGGGGTGATCGACGCCGTCGTCGCGCCGGATCAACTGCTCAGCGCCGCGGTCAGTATGCTCAAGTCGGCCATCCAAGAAGATCTGGATTGGCAAACCCGCCGCGCCAGCAAGCAAGCACCGTTGCTGCTGAATAAGATCGAAGCAACCATGTCATTTAATGCCGCCAAAGGCATGGTGGCACAACAGGCTGGGCCACATTACCCATCGCCACACGCTGCGGTTGCAACCTTAGAAGCCGCCGCCGGCCACAGCCGCGAACAGGCCTTGGTGATCGAAAACCAAGCGTTCCTACAGTTGGCCAAATCCGACGCCGCTAAGGCGATGATCGGCATATTCTTAAACGATCAGTACGTCAAAGGCTTAGCCAAAAAAGCCACCAAAACCGCTAAGGCCACTCGCAGTGCCGCGGTCTTGGGCGCAGGCATCATGGGCGGCGGCATCGCCTACCAAAGTGCCAGCAAAGGCGTACCGGCGGTCATGAAAGACATCAACCAAGACGCCTTGGATCTGGGCTTAAATGAAGCCGCCAAGTTGCTGGGGGCGCAAGTTGCCCGTGGCCGCATGAAGGCCGATAAGATGGCGGGGGTGCTGAACAGCATCGTTCCAAGCCTTGACTACAGCGCCGTAAAACACGCCGACGTGGTGGTGGAAGCGGTGGTGGAAAATCCCAAAGTGAAAGCAATGGTGTTGGCCGAAGTGGAATCCCACGTCAGCAAAGACGCCATTGTCACCTCAAACACCTCGACCATCTCTATCAACCAACTGGCGCAAAGCGTGCAACGCCCAGAGCAGTTCTGTGGCATGCACTTCTTTAACCCAGTGCACAAGATGCCGCTGGTTGAGATCATCCGTGGTGAAAAGACCTCGGATGAAACCATCGCCAGCGTGGTGGCCTACGCCGCCAAGATGGGCAAAACCCCCATTGTGGTCAACGACTGCCCGGGCTTCTTAGTGAACCGAGTGCTGTTCCCGTACTTTGCTGGTTTCAATCTGTTGCTGCGCGATGGCGCCGATTTCCAACAGATCGACAAAGTGATGTCGAAGCAGTTTGGTTGGCCAATGGGCCCAGCCTACTTGCTGGATGTGGTTGGCATGGACACCGCCCACCACGGCAACGACACCATGGTTGAAGGCTTCCCAGAGCGGATGAAGTTTGCTGGCAAGAGCGCCGTCGACATCATGTACGGTGCCGATCGCTTAGGCCAAAAGAACGGCAAAGGCTTCTATCAGTACGCGCCGGATCGCAAAGGCAAGCCGAAGAAAGCGGTTGATGCCGATGCCATCGCCTTGTTGGCTGCCGAGTACGGCGAAGCCAAAGCCATGGATGCCGAAGAGATCATTGCCCGTACCATGGTGCCGATGATCAACGAAACCGTACGCTGCTTGGAAGAAGGCATTGTCGCCACCCCAGCCGAAGCCGATATGGCCTTGTTGTACGGCATCGGTTTCCCCCCATTCCGTGGCGGGGTGTTCCGTTACCTCGATACCATCGGTTTGGATCGCTTTGTGGCGATGGCCGATCAGTACGCCCACTTAGGACAGATGTACCAAGTGACCGACAAACTTCGTCAAATGGCCGCCAATGGCGACCGTTTCTACCAAGGATAAGGAGCGCATGATGAACCAAGCAGTGATTGTCGATTGCATCCGCACCCCAATGGGCCGCTCCAAAGGTGGCGTATTCCGTAACGTGCGCGCAGAAGATCTGTCCGCCCACCTGATGCGTTCCTTAGTTGAGCGCAACAACGCGCTCGATCCAAACGAACTGGAAGACGTGATCTGGGGTTGTGTGCAACAAACTCTGGAACAAGGCTTCAACATCGCTCGCAATGCCTCGCTGATGGCCGGTCTGCCAAAAAGCGTTGGCGGCGTTACCGTTAACCGCCTGTGTGGCTCTTCCATGCAAGCGCTGCACGATGGCGCCCGCGCCATCATGAGCGGCGACGGCGATGCCTTCATCATTGGTGGCGTCGAACACATGGGCCACGTGCCAATGATGCACGGCGTTGACTTCCACCCTGGGATCGCCAAAAACGTTGCTAAGGCGTCCGGCATGATGGGCTTAACCGCCGAGATGCTGGGCAAGCTGCATGGGATCAGCCGTGAACAGCAAGACGCCTTTGCTGCCCGTTCGCACCGTTTGGCCCACGAAGCCACCATCAGCGGCCGCTTTGATCGGGAAATTATGGCGATTGAAGGCCACGACGCCGACGGCAAGCTGATTAAAGTGAAGCACGATGAAGTGATCCGCCCGGACACCACGGTGGCAACCTTAGCGGGTTTACGCCCGGTGTTTGATCCGATCAACGGCACCGTAACCGCAGGCAGCTCTTCAGCGCTGTCTGATGGCGCGGCGGCGATGCTGGTGATGAGCGAAACCAAAGCCAAAGAGCTGGGCTTGCCGATTCGCGCTCGCATTCGCTCGATGGCGGTGTCTGGCTGTGATGCCTCGATCATGGGTTACGGCCCCGTGCCAGCCACCCAAAAAGCGCTGAAACGCGCAGGCTTAACCATCGGCGACATTCAGTACGCTGAATTCAACGAAGCCTTTGCCGCGCAGGCGATGCCGTGTCTGCAAGAGCTTGGCCTGCTGGATAAGATGGACGACATGGTCAACTTAAATGGTGGCGCCATCGCTTTGGGTCACCCCTTGGGTTGTTCCGGCGCGCGGATCTCCACCACCTTGGTGAACATGATGGAGCACAAAGACGTCGAGCTGGGTCTCGCCACCATGTGCATCGGCATGGGTCAGGGCATTGCGACCGTGTTCGAACGGGTTTAATTTCCTGCGTTCACGCTAGAATAAAGGGCAGCTTCGGCTGCCCTTTTTTGATGACCGGATCACAGCTTTGCTATGGCAGCGGCTTGATCCAGCAAAGCAGCAGCGTATGATATCCGCCTTGTTATTAACCGGATCCCTTGTCCATGTCAGAGTTTCAAAGCGCACAACACCAACTGGATGCCATTGGCCTCCGCTGTCCTGAGCCAGTAATGATGGTGCGAAAAACCGTGCGTAAAATGGCCGACGGGGAGACCTTGTTGGTAACCGCCGACGATCCGTCCACCACCCGTGACATTCCCAGCTTCTGCACCTTTATGGATCACACTCTGGTTGCCAGTGACGTCGCCGATGCCCCCTATCGCTACCTGATCCGTAAAGGCGGCTGATCCGTAAAGGCGGCTGATCACGCCAACGATTAACCGTTGAAATAGACACACTTTCTAACCGCCGCTGACTATCAGCGGCGTTTTTGTTTGGGTAAAGTAACGCCAACGCCACATCCATAACAAAAATGAAACAGGGAAGGTTATGTCTATTCAACCCCGCAAGCTAAGCGTATTAGCGGCGGCACTGCTCAGTGCTGGTTTATCCACGGCCGCCGTTCAAGCCAAAGACGCGCCACAATGGGACGTTAACGCCCCAGCCGCCGCGCCACTGGAAACCATCAATATCGACGTACGCCAAGGCACTTGGATGAACGTTGATATCAGCCCAGACGGCAACACCATCGTGTTTGATCTGCTGGGCGACATCTACACCATGCCCGCCAGCGGCGGTGAAGCCACTCCTTTGGTTACAGGGATCGCCTGGCACATGCAGCCACGCTTTAGCCCCGACGGCAAACGCATCGCCTTTACCTCGGATCAGGATGGCGGCGACAACATCTGGACCGTGAACTTAGATGGCTCAGATCCACAAGCGGTTACCGAAGAAACCTTCCGCCTGTTGAACAGCCCAGCATGGAGCCCCGATGGCCAGTACCTGATCGGCCGCAAGCACTTTACCGCCCAACGCAGTTTGGGGGCCGGTGAAGTATGGCTATACCACGTCAGTGGCGGTAACGGGGTTAAGCTTACCGAGCGTCCGAACGACCAAAAAGATCTGGGCGAGCCCGCATTCAGCCCCGACGGCAAATACATCTACTTCAGCCAAGACGCCACCCCAGGCAAGACCTTCCACTACTCCAAGGATTCGGTTAAAGGGATCTACAAAATCAAACGCTACGATCGCGCCACCGGCGACATTGAAGTGTTACTGGAAGGCAGCGGCGGTGCCATTCGCCCAACCCCAAGCCCCGATGGCCGCTACTTGGCTTACATCAGCCGCGACGGCTTTCAATCCAGTCTGTACCTGTACGATCTGAAATCCGGTGAGAAACGTAAGATCTACGGCAACCTTGATCGCGACATGCAAGAAACTTGGGCGATCCACGGCGTTTACCCCACCATGGCGTGGACCCCAGATAACGACGCCATTGTGTTTTGGGCCGGCGGTAAGATCCATAAACTGGATATCGACAGCGGCAAGCACAAGCCGATTGAGTTTCATGTTGCCACCAACAAACAGGTGCAGCCCGCGGTACGCTTTAAGCAAAACTTGGATCACGACCAAGTGGATCTAAAGATGCTACGCCAAGTGCAGATCTCGCCCGATGGCAAACAGGTGGCGTTTGAAGCCCAAGGCAAAATCTGGCTACGCAGCCTGCCGGATGGCAAGCCCAAGCGTTTGACCAAACAAGACGAGAAGTTCGAGCTGTTCCCCGCTTGGTCTCGCGATGGCAAAAAGCTGGCTTACGTAACTTGGGATGACCAAGAACAAGGCGAAGTGATCGTTCGAGATCTGCGCCGCAAGCGCAACAAGGTACTGACCGTCGAACCGGGCAAATACGTTGAGCCTGCGTTCTCACCGGACGGCGACGCTCTGGTGTTCCGCAAAGCCAAAGGGTTCTACATCACCCCGCGCAGCTGGAACCGCGAAGCGGGGATCTACCATGTGGATCTGACCGCCAAGAAGCCGCAGCCACAACGGATCAGCAAACGTGGCCAACAGCCACACTATGGTGCCGACAACAGCCGCGTTTACTTCTCGACCTATCAAGACAAATCCCCGGCACTGGCCAGCATTGGTGTGCATGGGTTTGAAGAGCGCGTGCACTACACCTCAGAGCACGCCACCGAGTTCCACGTGGCCCCCAACGGCAAACAATTGGCCTTTGCCGAACGCTTTAAGGTTTTTGTTACCCCGCTCACCCTGCACGGTGAAACCGTTAAAATTGGCCCGAATGGGGGCAGCCTGCCTGTCGCCCAGTTGTCGCAACGCGCCGGTGAAAGCATCAGCTGGAGCGCCAACAGCGATAACCTTTACTGGAGCCTGGGCCCAGAACTGTTCCAAGTGGGCACCGAACAACTGTTTGTACCGGGACAAAAAGTCAGCGCCGAACCCACCATCACCGACATCGGTTTCAGTGCCGATGCCAATGTTCCACGTGGAACCATCGCCTTTGTTGGCGGCAAGGTGATCACCATGAACGGCGACACCGTGATCGACAACGGCACCGTGATCGTGACAGACAATAAGATCAGCGCCGTTGGTCGCGATGTGGCCATTCCGAAAGGGGCGCAGGAGATCGACATCAGCGGCAAAACCTTGATGCCGGGCATTTTCGATGCCCACGCCCACGGCAGCCAAGGCCAAGATGAGATCATCCCAGAGCAGAACTGGATCAACTTTGCTGGCTTGGCGCTTGGGGTCACCAGCATCCACGATCCTTCCAACGACACCACCGAGATCTTTGCCGCCAGCGAGATGCAGAAAACCGGCATCATCGATGCGCCTCGCTTGTTCTCAACCGGCACCATTTTGTACGGCGCCAACGGCCCCGGTTACACCTCGCACATCGATAGCTTAGAAGACGCCAAGTTCCACTTAGAGCGTTTGAAAGCGGTTGGTGCCTTCAGCGTGAAAAGCTATAACCAGCCTCGACGTAACCAGCGCCAGCAAGTGATTGCCGCCGCTCGTGAACTGGAGATGATGGTGGTACCGGAAGGCGGGTCATTGCTGCAGCATAACCTCAGCATGATTGCCGATGGTCACACCGGTATTGAGCATTCCATCCCAGCCGCCAACTTGTACAACGACGTGAAACAGTTTTGGTCGCAAACCGACGTGGGCTACACCCCAACCTTAGTGGTCGCCTATGGCGGGATCTGGGGCGAGAACTACTGGTACGATAAAACCGAGGTTTGGGCGCACCCGCGTCTGTCGAAGTTTGTGCCGCAAGATCTGCTTCGCAGCCGCTCGATGCGTCGCCCAACCGCACCGGATGAACACTACAACCATTTCAACGTTGCCCGAGTGGCTAACGAGATGAACGAGCTCGGAGTCAGCAGCAACATTGGTGCCCACGGCCAACGTGAAGGCTTAGGTGCCCACTGGGAGATGTGGATGTTCGCCCAAGGTGGCATGAGCAACCTAGAAGCGCTGAAAACCGCCACCATCAACCCCGCCAAACACTTTGCGATGGATCATCAGCTTGGTTCCATTGAAACCGGTAAGTTAGCCGACATCATCGTGATTGATGGCGATCCGCTGGCCAACATTCGTGACAGCGATAAGGTGCAATACACCATGGTGAATGGCCGCTTGTACGATGCCGCCAGCATGGAACGCCTTAACGGTGATGGCGATAAACGACAGCCATTTTTCTTCGAGAAGTAAGCAACCATTTACGCTAGCGAGTGCGATGTAAACCACAAAGGGAGCCGTTTCGGCTCCCTTTTTTATGACCCTTTCCACTACTTTTCAATGCACTGATCACGGCTTGGGCAGCCAACAAGGTGATCGTTTATCAGTCCACATGCCTGCATAAAGGCGTAAGTAATGGTTGGGCCAACAAAGTTAAACCCCGCCTTTTTCAGGGCTTTGCTCATCGCTTCGGACTCTGCCGATGTGGCCGGAATGTCGCTGGTCTGCTGCCACGAATTAACCACCTGATTGCCATCAACAAAGCCCCAGATGAACTCCGCAAACTCAATCCCCTGTGCTTCTAACGCCAAATACGCCCGCGCATTTTTGATGATCGAATTGACCTTTAAGCGATTGCGAACAATGCCGGGATTTTGCAGTAACTGATCCACTTTGTCTTCGTCGTACTGAGCAATTTTATTGGGATCAAAGCCATCAAACGCCGCTCGGTAGTTATCGGTTTTACGCAAAATAATCAGCCACGATAATCCCGCTTGTTGGCCATCAAGGCACAGTTTTTCAAACAGCTCGCGGCTGTTGTGAACCGGTTTCCCCCACTGCGTGTCATGGTAAGCCACGTATTGCGGATCGTCGCCGCACCAGGAGCATCGATTTAGGTCTGTCATTGGCAAAATATCGCGTTAGTTTTCAAGCTAGGTCGCTAAAATTTAACCTACATTCGCCACAGAGCACAGGGTATAATCGATCCCATTTACCGTCATTCATACCGCACTCAGGTAAGATCCCATGAATAAGTACGATACCAAGACTTTCCAAGGGCTGATTTTGGCTCTGCAGGATTACTGGGCTCAACACGGCTGTGCCGTGGTACAGCCACTCGATATGGAAGTGGGCGCTGGCACCTCGCACCCATTAACCTGTCTGCGCGCGATTGGCCCAGAGCCATTTGCTGCCGCTTACGTTCAGCCTTCGCGTCGTCCTACCGACGGTCGCTATGGTGAAAACCCAAACCGCCTACAACATTTTTACCAGTTTCAGGTAATGATGAAGCCGTCGCCGGACAACATCCAAGAGCTGTACCTCGATTCCCTGCGCGCCATCGGCATGGATCCAGAAGTACACGACATCCGCTTCGTTGAAGACAACTGGGAAAACCCAACCTTGGGTGCTTGGGGTCTGGGCTGGGAAGTGTGGATGGACGGCATGGAGATCACCCAGTTTACTTACTTCCAGCAAGTGGGTGGCCTCGAGTGCAAACCCGTTACTGGCGAGATCACCTACGGTCTGGAACGTCTGGCGATGTACGTACAGAACGTTGATAACGTCTACGACTTGGTGTGGGCTGAAGGCCCGTTTGGCACCATCACCTACGGCGACGTGTTCCATCAGAATGAAGTAGAGCAATCCACCTACAACTTCGAACACGCCGATGTGGATTTCTTGTTTGCTCAATTCGAGCAATGTGAAAAAGAGTGTCAGCACTTACTGTCGCTAGAAACCCCATTACCACTGGCAGCTTACGAGCGAATCCTGGATGCAGGCCACGCCTTCAACCTGTTAGATGCCCGTAAAGCGATCTCGGTTACCGAGCGTCAGCGTTACATCCTGCGTATTCGTACTTTGACCAAATCGGTCGCCGAAGCCTATTACGCCTCCCGCGAAGCCCTGGGCTTCCCTATCGGCAAAACCAAGTGAGGGCCCAGATGCAAGCACACACTTTTCTCGTAGAACTGGGTACTGAAGAGCTGCCACCGAAGGCGCTGCGTACTCTGGCTGAAGCCTTTTACCACAACGTCAGCGACGGTTTGGCGAAAGCCGAACTGCCCCACGGCAACATCGAATGGTTCGCGTCGCCACGCCGCATGGCGCTGAAGATCAGCGAACTGTCTGGCCAGCAGCCAGACAAAGTCGTAGAAAAACGCGGCCCTGCGATCAAGGCCTGCTTCGACGCCGATGGCAACCCAACCAAAGCCGCCCAAGGCTGGGCACGTGGGTGTGGCATCACCGTGGATCAGGCTGAACGCCTGAAAACCGACAAAGGCGAATGGCTGCTATACAAAGCACAGGTGGCAGGTAAAGCGGCCACTGAACTGCTGCCAGAATTAATCAGTCAGGCCTTAGCCAAGCTGCCAATTCCAAAGCCGATGCGTTGGGGCGCTTACGACACCCAATTCATTCGCCCGGTAAAAACCCTGACCATGCTGTTGGACGATCAGTCGATTGACGCCACCATCTTGGGCAAAGCGTCTGCCACCACCCTGCTTGGCCACCGCTTTATGGGCAAGCCAGAAGTGCAGATCAGCCACGCGGATCAGTACCCACAGATCCTGCTGGAAGACACCAAAGTCATTGCCGATTACGAGCAGCGCAAAGCCAAAATCAAAGCCGACGTTGAAGCAGCAGCAACCGCCTTGGGCGGCATTGCCGACATGGAAGATGAGCTGCTGGAAGAGGTGACCTCGCTGGTTGAGTGGCCAGTGGTGCTGACTGCCTCTTTCGAAGCGGAGTTCTTAAACGTGCCAGCCGAAGCGCTGGTGT
The DNA here is from genome assembly GCF_947489035.1 of uncultured Ferrimonas sp. Classification (GTDB taxonomy): domain Bacteria; phylum Pseudomonadota; class Gammaproteobacteria; order Enterobacterales; family Shewanellaceae; genus Ferrimonas. The sequence continues at coordinate 27,275 of NZ_CANLCI010000028.1, forward strand.
ACACCATGAAGGGCGATCAAAAGTACTTCCCGGTATACAGCACCAACGGTGAGCTGCTGCCGAAGTTTATCTTCGTCTCCAACATCGAATCGAAAGATCCTGCGGTTGTGATCGCCGGTAACGAAAAAGTGGTTCGTCCCCGCTTGGCCGATGCCGAGTTCTTCTTTAATACCGATCGTAAGCAAAAGCTGGAAACCCAACTGCCACGCCTAGACAGCGTCTTGTTCCAAAAGCAGTTAGGCACATTGAAAGATAAAACCGATCGCATTCAAGCGATGTCGAAGCACATTGCTGGCCTGATTGGCGCCGACCAAGCCCACGCCGAGCGCGCCGGTTTGCTGTCTAAGTGTGACTTGATGACCTCGATGGTGTTCGAGTTTACCGACACCCAAGGGATCATGGGCATGCACTACGCCCGTCACGACGGTGAAGCCGAAGCGGTGGCCGTTGCCCTGAACGAGCAATACCAGCCGCGTTATGCCGGTGATGATCTGCCGGCTTCTGGCGTTGCCCAAGCGCTGGCCATTGCCGACAAGATGGATTCTCTGGTGGGGATCTTTGGTATTGGTCAGCCACCGAAAGCGGATCGTGATCCGTTTGCGCTGCGCCGTGCTGCCATCGGCGTACTGCGTATCGCAGTAGAAAAAGCGCTGCCATTGGATCTATCCGAACTGGCCAACGTGGCTTACGACCGTTTTGTTTCCCAAGGTAAACTGGACGATGCGAAACGCGATGAAACCATCACCGCCGTAGTCGACTTTATGCTGGCCCGTTTCCGCGCTTGGTACCAAGAAGCGGGTTTCCCTGCAGATGTGATCCTAGCGGTACTGGCGCTACGCCCAACCCGCCCAGTGGACTTCGACCACCGCGTTAAGGCAATGCAAGAGTTCCGCGCCTTGGATGCGGCAGTGGCCTTGGCTGCGGCCAACAAACGCGTGGGCAACATCTTGGCCAAGGTGGATGGCGAGATCTCCACTTCAGTAGATACTTCTCTATTCCAGCAAAAAGAAGAACACGAAATCTTTGATAGCATTAAAGAACTTCAAGCTATGTTGAAGATTAACTTTGGCTATAAGAATTACCTTTTCGAGCTTGCTGAAAAGCGAGGAAAAGTTGATGCCTTCTTCGAGAACGTTATGGTGAATGCCGACGACGCCGCCCTGCGGGCGAACCGTCAGGCGTTACTGCAACAACTGCGTAAGTTGTTCATGCAAGTGGGCGACATCTCCCTGCTGCAGCAGTAAGCCCAAACTCGCAAGAGCAATCAAGGCCACCCTTCGGGGTGGCCTTTTTATTGGCTGTGTATTAGTTAACTGTTGGCGTTGCTGCGCGGTAGCTATTGTCGCCTGCGGCGAGCTTCGATGGCACTGCTTTCATGTGGTTATGTCGCAGTGGCGACGGCACACTAGCTCGTAGAAAAAATGGGGGGATCCTCCCTTTGAGATCCCATTGCCTTAGCACAGCTCAACTTTCGCTCCTTGCACTGCGCCATTCGGCACGGCATCGATGCGCCATCCATGGCTTAGCGATGCACTCGCAACATCCTGTTGCTTAACCTCATTTTGCAGTACACCGCTCAACGCTGTGATGCGGCAGTAAAGCCGGTGCGGCGTATCTGTCACGGTTAAGTAATCATCTGGCGGTGATAGCTTTCTGCCGACTTGGTGACGCCGAGTGCAGCAGTGATGAAGTAAAGCCGAAGGCAGGATGCCGCAGAGGCCAGTTAAGCCATGGATGGCGCATATGGCCGTTGCTGCAACGCAATGCTGCGAGAACGAGGGGCCGTCGTCACCTCGGAGGCGCTCGGGATTGCAAAGGGACTCGTCCCTTGCCCGCCGCCGGGCGGTCCCGGCAATGATCTTTATGCCGCAGCTGGTCATGCACAATAAGTTCAACAGCTAATTGGTACACAGCCTTTTTATTGGCAAATATCCCGCGTCAATCCTCACCGAGGTTCCACGTGAAACCGTTTCTAGTATTGAATAATCACTTGTTACGGTCGTAAGTTCAGTCAGCAGCAAAGCAAACTTGATGGTTTCACGTGAAACATCCGCCGTTATTTTCCTAAATGGCAGCCACAAAAAAAGCAGCCCTAAGGCTGCTTTTTGTTTTTCTCGGCGTGGGTAATTACACGTCGAGGTTGGCTACTGCCAAGGCGTTGCGTTCAATGAACTCACGACGGGGCTCAACTTGATCGCCCATCAGAGTATTGAACAGCTGATCGGCGCCAACGGCGTCTTCCACGGTAACCTGCAACATGCGACGGGTTTCCGGATCCATGGTGGTTTCCCACAACTGCTCAGGGTTCATCTCGCCCAATCCTTTGTAGCGCTGGATGTAGAGGCCACGCTTGGACTCTTTCAACAACCACTCCAGTGCCTGTTCGAAATCTTCGATCGGCAGGCGACGTTCGCCACGACTGATGTAAGCCCCCTCTTCCAACAAGCCAACCAGAGACTCGCCCAGGTTGTTAATGCGCTTGTAATCGCTGGAGTGCAAGAAGTCGTAAGTCAGCAGGTAATCGCTCTCTACGCCGTGCTGACGCAAGATAAGCTTCGGCAACCACAGGCTGCGCTCTTCATCTTGTTCCAGTTCAAAGCGGTAAGAGGCGCCTTCCAGATCTTTCTCGTTCAGCTCGGCAACCACCTTTTCTGCCCACGCACTAACGTGTGCTTGATCCGCCAGCTGCGCTTCCACTAACGCCGGAACGTAAACCAGGTGCTTCAACATCGAGACAGGGAAGCGGCGGCTTTGACGTTCAACAACCGCTTCCACTTCGCGGAACTGGTTAACCAAAGACTCTAACGCGGCGCCTTTGATCCCCGGCGCATCACTGTTGACGTACAGTGCGGCATTATCCAACGCCAAAGTCGTCAGGTACTCGGTTAACACTTCATCGTCTTTGATGTAGCGCTCTTGTTTGCCTTTCTTCACTTTGTACAGTGGTGGCTGAGCGATGTAGATGTAACCGCGCTCAATCAGTTCTGGCATCTGACGGTAGAAGAAGGTCAGCAACAAGGTACGGATGTGCGAACCATCGACATCGGCATCGGTCATGATGATGATTTGATGGTAACGCGTCTTATCTGGGTTGTACTCATCGCGGCCAATACCACAGCCCATGGCGGTGATCAGCGTGGCCACTTCCTGCGACGACAGCATCTTATCGAAGCGCGCTTTTTCCACGTTCAGGATCTTACCCTTCAGTGGCAAAATCGCCTGATTCTTACGGTTACGACCCTGCTTGGCGGAACCGCCAGCGGAGTCACCCTCCACAATGTACAGTTCAGACAGCGCCGGATCTTTTTCTTGGCAATCGGCCAATTTACCTGGCAAGCCAGCCAGATCTAACACACCTTTTCGGCGGGTCATTTCACGGGCTTTACGGGCCGCTTCACGCGCGCGAGCCGCATCGATGATTTTACCCACCACCTGCTTGGCTTCGCTTGGGTTCTCTAGCAAGTACTCCGCCAGTTTCTCACCCATCGCTTGCTCAACCGCGGTCTTCACTTCGGAAGAAACCAGCTTATCTTTGGTCTGGGAAGAGAACTTAGGATCCGGCACTTTAACCGAGATAACCGCGGTTAAGCCTTCGCGAGCGTCATCACCAGAAGCCGAGGTCTTGGCTTTCTTGGAGTAACCCTCTTTATCCATGTAGGTGTTCAGCGTCCGAGTCAGTGCCGAACGGAACCCCGCTAAGTGAGTACCGCCATCGCGCTGAGGGATGTTGTTGGTGAAACAGAAGATGTTCTCTTGGAAACCATCGTTCCACTGCATCGCCACTTCGACCGCCACGCCATCTTCACGTTCAATGTTGAAGTAAAACGGGGCCGGAATGATTGGGGTTTTGTTGGTGTTAAGGTAATCAACAAACGCCTTGATGCCGCCTTCGTAACAGAAGTGCTCCTCTTTACCATCACGCTCGTCAACCAAACGGATGGACACACCGGAGTTCAAGAACGACAATTCGCGCACGCGCTTGGCCAAAATGTCGAAGTGGAAGGTGGTGTCAGAGAAGGTGCTTGGGCTTGGCCAGAAGCGGATCATGGTGCCGGTTTTTTCGGTATCACCAACCACTTTTAACGCTTCAACCGGTTCGCCTAAAGCGAAGGTCTGCTCGTGCACGTGACCCTGACGACGTACGGTCAGTTCCAGTTTGTCAGACAAGGCGTTTACAACCGAAACACCCACACCGTGCAAACCACCGGATACTTTGTAGGAGTTATCGTCGAACTTACCGCCAGCGTGCAGTACCGTCATGATTACGGTTGCCGCAGAGATCCCCTCTTCTGGGTGGATGTCTACTGGCACACCACGACCATCGTCTTTCACCGACATCGAACCGTCGGAGTGAATGGTGATGATGATGTCGCTACAGTGGCCTGCTAAGGCTTCATCGATGGAGTTATCCACCACCTCAAACACCATGTGGTGCAAACCGGTGCCATCGTCGGTATCGCCGATGTACATGCCCGGGCGCTTACGCACCGCGTCTAGGCCTTTTAAGACCTTAATACTTGAGGAATCGTAGCTATTTTCTGACATACGCCTGTCTCTATTAATCTTGCTGTTCCGTTATCCGACCCTGTTCCACGTGGAACCTTTTATCCCAGGGCACCATCGCCAACTGTTCTGGCTCAATCGCCGTAACAAACACTTGGCCACCAGTTTTTTGCAGCTGCTCTAACAATAACGTGCGGCGGGTCTGGTCCAGTTCGGATGCCAGATCGTCCACCAAGTAAATGCACTGCCGTTGCTGTTGTTGGCTCAGAACCATGCCCTGAGCAATTTTGAGCGCGCATACCAAGAGCTTGAGCTGTCCACGGGACAAGCTGTCTTGGGCTGGCATTTTATCAACCCTGAGGCGAAGATCGGCTTTATGGGGGCCGGAAACCGTATAACCTAATTGAAGATCACGCGCTAAGCCAGCGCTATACACCTGATCTAATTCGGTTTTACTGTCCCACCCTTGGTTAAAACTGATCCGGATCGGCACATCAGGTAAAAACTGATCTATTATACCCTTCAACGCGTCATTTAACGAATTTACCCACGCTTTTCGAGCGTCGGTAAGCCATTGACCATATTGAACAAGCTGCTTGTCCCAGATGGCGATTTGACGGGTTGAAGCTTGTTGCCGCAGCAGCTGATTACGCTGCTTCAGCAATCGTCGAAATCGGCTCCACACCGAAAAAAACTGGGGGTCGCCATGGAACGCTCCCCAATCAATGAATTCCCGTCGGGCTTTTGGCCCATCCAACAACAATGAGAAACTCTCTGGGCTGATCAATTGCAATGGCAACATCGACGCCAACTCAGCCAAGCGCTTGGCCGGCTCGCCATTAATACGCACTTGATGATCACCGCCGCGCTCGCGCTGCAAGCCGATGCGATCGTCGCTGCCCAGTTGGGCAAACAAGGTAAAGTGCGGTTGGTTATGCTGGATCACGCGCTGGGATAAGTGGCTGCGAAAAGAGCGCCCCACACTGAGGAACCAGATCGCTTCTAATACGCTGGTTTTGCCACTGCCGTTGGCGCCGTAGATAAGATTCAGGCCACCAGCGGGAGAAACGCTAGCGGCCTGAACATTACGGAAATGGGCAAGTTGCAGTTTGGTGAGCATTACAACCGCATCGGCATAACCACATACACCGATTCATGGTTGTCGGCGTTTTCAAACAGCGCACTGCTGTTTGGGCCACCTAAGGTGATCTTAACCTGCTCGAGCTTAAGCGCATTAAGCACATCCAACACGTAAGCCACGTTAAAGCCGATCTCCAGATCCGCGTGCGGATAGTGAATATCCAGCACCTCTTCCGCTTCTTCTTGCTCGGGGTTGTTGGCAGTAATGGTGAGCTTATTGCTCTCCAGTTGCAGCCGTACCCCACGGAACTTTTCATTCGACAAAATCGACGCACGAGCAAACGCTTGTTTAAGCAGTTCTCGCTCGGCAATCACCTCTTTATCGCCATCTTTTGGCAATACGCGGCGGTAGTCAGGGAAACGACCATCCACCAACTTAGAGGTAAAGATGGCGTTGGAGGTAACCGCACGAATCGAACTGTCCCCAATACATAGGGTGATCACTTCGTTTTCATCTTCAAACAGACGGCTCAGCTCCACCACCCCTTTGCGCGGCACAATCACCTGTTTCTCCGGCAGCTGCGCTTCGATGGTGCGATGGCTTACCGCCAAGCGGTGACCATCGGTAGACACCGTTCGCAGCACATTGCCTTCGGTTTCAAACAGCATGCCGTTGAGGTAATAGCGCACATCTTGGTGTGCCATTGAAAACTGGGTCGATTCAATCAACGATTTAAGGGTGCCTTGCGGCATCGAAAACTGCAGTTCGCCCTGCCAATCGCCTAAATTAGGAAACTCATCCGCCGGTAAAGTGGCTAACGAAAAACGGCTGCGGCCAGAGCGGATCAGCAGACGATTTTCTTGCTGTTCAATCTTAATCTCAGCCGCATCAGGCAAGCTTTTACAAATGTCTAAAAACTTACGCGCTGGCACCGTGGTGCGACCCGGTTGGATCTCACCTTGCAGCTGCACTTGGCCGATCAGTTCCACTTCCAGATCGGTACCGGTAATTTTCAGTACGTCGCCGCTGACTTCCATCAATACGTTCGACAAGATCGGCAGATTATGGCGGCGCTCTACCGCGCCAGAGACCAATTGCAGTGGCTTAAACAGTGCATTCTGCGTGATGGTAAAAAGCATTTAGGCTCCTATCAGGACGACAAAGTACGGATCAGGTTGGCGTAGTCTTCTTTGATGTCGTGGCTCTCTTCCCGCAGTTGCTCAATCTTGCGACAAGCGTGCAATACGGTGGTGTGATCACGGCCACCAAAGGCATCGCCGATCTCGGGCAAGCTGTGGTTGGTGAGCTCTTTCGCCAGCGCCATGGCCACTTGGCGTGGGCGCGCCACCGAACGAGAGCGACGTTTAGACAGCAGATCCGCCACTTTTATCTTGTAATACTCCGCTACCGTTTTTTGAATGTTATCCACGGTAACCAGCTTTTCTTGCAGCGCCAACAGATCCCGCAACGCTTCACGAACGAAATCGATGGTGATCGGCCGTCCGGTAAAGTTGGCGTTGGCGATCACCCGATTCAAGGCGCCTTCCAGTTCACGTACGTTAGACCGCAAACGCTTAGCAATAAAGAACGCCACTTCATCCGGCAGATGAATGTTGGACTCTTCCGCTTTACGCATCAAAATCGCCACACGGGTTTCCAGCTCTGGCGGCTCAATCGCCACCGTTAAGCCCCAACCAAAGCGCGATTTCAGACGATCTTCAACGCCGTCGATCTCTTTCGGGTAACGATCCGACGTCAGAATGATCTGATGATTGCCTTCCAACAGCGCATTAAAGGTGTGGAAGAACTCTTCTTGGGATCGATCTTTATTGGCAAAGAATTGAATGTCATCGATCAACAACGCATCCACGCTGCGGTAGTAGCGCTTAAACTCGGCAATGGCATTGTTTTGCAACGCCTTGACCATGTCTTGCACAAACCGCTCAGAGTGCATGTACACCACTTTGGCGTTGGGTTTGTTCTTCATGATGCCGTTGCCAACCGCGTGCAACAGGTGAGTTTTACCCAAACCGGTGCCGCCATAGAGGAACAACGGGTTGTAGGCACCGCCAGGGTTGTCTGCCACCTGCGTGGCGGCCGCACGGGCCAATTGGTTTGATTTACCTTCAACGAAGTTATCAAACTGGTAAGTGAGGTTAATGTTGCTGCGGCCACTGCCGCTGTTGGGCGACGCCACCAGCGGCGCGGCCGTTGGGGCTGGGCTTGGGGCAAAAGTGGGGGCGGCGGCGGGCACGGGAGCCGGCGCTGACGCTGGGCGAGTGCTTTCCCCCATGGCCACTTTGGGTCGTGCTTCCGGTTTGCTACCAATATCAAAGCGCAGCGTTGGTGACTGATCCCCCAATTCGCTGTGCAGGTATTCGGTGATGTTATCCAAATATTTATCGCGCACCCAATCCAGCACAAAGCGGTTAGGGGCGTACAACACTAGGGTGTCACCAAGCATTTCGGACTGTAACGGACGGATCCACATGCTGAACTGTTGTGCCGGTAGCTCCTGCTGGAGCCAAGCCACACAACGTTGCCAAATCGGTACACTCACCGTCTTAACCCCAAAAAATATTTTTAATAATTGCGGTCGATTTTACCTAGGTTACCGCTTGATCGCCATAACTAAACCAAGGTTATCCCCAGATCCGATCCGCGATCCTAGCGCCAGCAAGGATCGCCAGATCGACAACCAGATCGAATGGAAAAACTCAGACAGATCGGGGGCTGGAAAGCGATCGCAATGATCTCTATAATCGCCGCAGTTCGATCCGATCGCGGATCGAGGTGTCTATATCTTGTGGTTGATACACAGTTTTATCCACAACAACTGGTGTATTTCTCATAAGAATAGAAAAGCACGCAATTGAGATTGACGTTGGTGGTCGTTTTTTATTAGAATTCGGCCTCTTTTTAAGCCGCCCGCGCTTTCACTCTTCCGAGTGGGATTAAAGGCAGCTGCTAAAGTTAATCTGTACAGTTAACTGAATTACGGTAAAAAGCTATGAAACGTACTTTTCAACCGAGCGTATTGAAGCGTAAGCGTAACCACGGTTTCCGTGCTCGTATGGCCACTAAGAATGGTCGTCAGGTACTGGCCCGTCGTCGCGCTAAAGGCCGCGCTCGCCTGTCTGCATAATCCTATTATGCAGAGCGCCTCAACACAGGTGCGATATACCTTCGGCCGGGAGTTACGTCTGTTAACTCCCGGCGATTTTAAATCCGTCTTTGCTAACCCGACTCGGGCTGCCTCTCCCCATCTCACTCTTCTTGCTGTATCCACCGATACAGACCATCCAAGACTTGGCCTTACGGTCGCCAAAAAACACGTCAAAAAAGCCTGTCAACGCAATCGCATCAAGCGAGTAGTGCGCGATAGCTTTCGCCTTCACCAACACGATTTACCGAACGTAGATATTGTGGTGATCGCCAAAAAAGGCGTGGATGAGTTGGACAATGCAGCTATTCACAAACTGGTAGAAAAGTTATGGCGCAAACTCACTCGCCGTTGCAACGAATCTTAATCGGCTTCGTTCGTTTCTATCAAAAGTGGCTAAGTCCCCTACTGGGGCCTAATTGTCGGTTTACGCCAACTTGCTCACACTATGCAGCGGAAGCAATTTCGACTCACGGTGTGGTTTACGGATGTTGGTTAACTATCGCGCGCATTATAAGATGTCACCCTTTGAATGAAGGGGGACAGGATCCGGTCCCCAAAGCCAAACAAGGCAGAGACTGTTAATTTATGGAATCTCAACGCAATTTACTTTTGATTGGGTTGCTGTTTGTCAGCTTCTTGCTGTTCCAACAGTGGCAGCTTGATCAACAACCTCAACCTGAGCCGGTTGCTCAAACTCAGCAAGATGTCCCTGCGGCGTCCTCAGCTGATGTACCAGCAACGGCGGCGGCAATCCCGTCGGCGGCAGCCAGCGTATCGACCAATCAGATCACCGTATCAACCGATACCTTGACCCTGAGCATCGATACCAACGGTGGCGACATCGTCGCGGCTTCACTGCCAGAGCACAAAGTAGAACAAGATGGCGAGCAAGCGCTGACCATCCTGTCTGCACAGTACATCGCGCAAAGCGGTTTGATTGGTGCCCAAGGCCCAGATGGCCAAGCTCAGCGTCCGCAGTACCAAACCACCGCGAAGTCTTTCACCATGGAAGGCGAGCAATTGGTTGTGCCGCTCAGCTACACCGACGCCAACGGCATTGTGTTTGAGAAGCGCTTTACCTTCCATAAAGGTCAGTACGACGTTGCGGTTGAGTACATCGTTCGCAACGGCTCTAACCAAAACGCTCAAGTACAGATGTACAGCCAGCTGAAGCAAACCACCAACGTGGAAGAAGGCAGCATGTTTATGCCGACTTACCGCGGTGGCGCTTACAGTACCGCTGACACCCGTTACGAGAAGTACAGCTTTGACGACATCGCCGATGACAATCTGAACGAGATGACTCAAGGCGGTTGGGTGGCCATGCTGCAACACTACTTTGTGTCCGCGTGGGTGCCTGCAGCCAACAGCAACAACGAGATCTACAGCCGCAACGTAGGCAACTACGCCATCATTGGGGTTAAGCAGCCAAGTCAAGTGATCGCCGCGGGTGCAACCGCCACCATGAAAGCCGACTTCTACGTTGGCCCTAAGGATCAGGAAGCGCTGTCGGCGTTGTCTGAAACCTTAAACTTGGTTGTCGATTACGGTTGGTTGTGGTTCTTGGCTGAGCCGCTATACGCTCTGCTGATCTTCCTGCACGGTTTAGTGGGTAACTGGGGTCTGGCCATTATCGCCATGACGCTGATCATCCGCGGCATCATGTACCCGCTGACAAAAGCGCAGTACACCTCAATGGCGAAGATGCGTAACCTGCAACCGAAGATGCAAGAGCTTAAAGAACGCTTTGGCGATGATCGTCAGCGCATGAGCCAAGCAACCATGGAGTTGTACCAAAAGGAAAAAGTGAACCCTATGGGTGGCTGTTTCCCAATGTTGCTGCAATTCCCTATCTTCATCTCGTTCTACTGGGTGTTGTTAGAAAGCGTTGAACTGCGCCATGCGCCATTCTTTGGCTGGATCCAAGATCTGTCCGCACAGGATCCGTTCTACGTGTTGCCTGTGCTGATGGGGATCTCAATGTTCGCCATGCAGAAGCTGCAGCCAACCATGGCCAACATGGATCCAATGCAACAGAAGATCATGCAGTACCTGCCAGTGATGTTCACCGTGTTCTTCCTGTGGTTCCCATCCGGTCTGGTTCTGTACTGGTTAGTGGGTAACCTGGTGGCCATTGCTCAACAGCTGATCATCTACAAGAGCTTGGAGAAACAAGGCCTGAAATAAGCCTGATGTCCCCATGCTGATGGCCGCAACACTTCGGTGTTGCGGCCATTTTTTTTGCCTTTTTTACCTGTAGCGATAACCGCTTTGGTATTCTTAGCCCCAGTAATCTTAAGCAAACACATACTATGACCGATCACAGCGAAACCATTGTGGCCCAAGCCACCGCCCCGGGTCGTGGTGGAGTAGGCATCGTCCGCGTTTCCGGCAAGTTAGCCGAAACCGTTGCCACCGCCCTGCTCGGCCGTGTACCGAAAACCCGCTACGCCGAATACTTGTCGTTTAAAGATCAGACCGGCGCCGTGCTGGATCAAGGCATCGCCTTGATGTTTAAAGCGCCTAATTCGTTTACTGGCGAAGACGTATTAGAGCTGCAAGGTCACGGCGGTCCCGTCGTGATCGACATGCTGATCCGAGCGGTGCTGACCGTTGACGGCGTTCGCACCGCGCGCCCTGGCGAATTTTCCGAACGCGCCTTCTTAAACGACAAACTGGATCTGGCCCAAGCTGAAGCGATTGCCGATCTGATTGAAGCCAGCTCAGAGCAAGCGGTACGCAGTGCCTTATCTTCACTGCAGGGCGAATTTTCAGCCCAAGTGAACGACTTGGTTGAAAAGCTAACCCATCTGCGGATCTACGTTGAAGCCGCCATCGACTTCCCTGAAGAAGAGGTCGATTTCCTTGCTGACGGTAAAATTGCCGCGGCGCTGAGCGCCGTGCAAGCCCAGCTAGGAAAAGTGCAGCAAAGCGCCCAGCAAGGGGCGTTGATGCGCGAGGGGATGAAGGTGGTGATCGCCGGCCGCCCGAACGCCGGCAAATCGAGCCTGCTGAACGCCCTTGCCGGTCGTCAATCGGCCATTGTTACCGACATTGCCGGCACCACCCGCGACGTGCTGCGTGAACACATCCATATCGATGGCATGCCGCTGCACATCATCGACACCGCCGGTCTGCGTGAAGCCTCTGACGAAGTAGAACGCATCGGCATTGAGCGCGCTTGGGATGAGATTGAGCAAGCCGACAGAGTGTTGCTGATGGTGGATGGCACCGACACCGAAGCCACGGATCCGGCGCAGATCTGGCCCGAATTTATTGAACGCCTGCCTGCGGGCATGGGCTTATCCATCATTCGCAACAAAGCCGATCTCACCGGTGAAGCGATGGGACAAAGCGTACAACAAGGCACACCGGTGTTCCGTTTGTCTGCCAAAACCGGTGCCGGTGTGGATGAGATCAAGCAGCACCTAAAAGCCTGCATGGGCTTTGAAGGCACCAACGAAGGCGGCTTTATGGCGCGACAGCGTCACCTCGAAGCGCTGCACAGCGCCAACGAACGCTTGGCCTTAGGCGCCGAACAGCTGGAACAGTTTCACGCCGGTGAGCTGCTGGCCGAAGAACTGCGCTTGGCCCAACAAGACTTGGCTGAGATCACCGGCGAGTTCAGCTCAGACGATCTGCTCGGGCGGATCTTCTCGTCGTTCTGCATCGGTAAATAACCCACCTCAGACAACCCAAGCCCACCCCACGGTGGGCTTTTTTAGACCCATTACCTTACCTAAACCTCACCTCAAATAAGGATTAACGCCATGACTCAGAAGCTGGCTTTGATTGTTGGCACCACCATGGGCAACGCCGAAGCGGTGGCCGATGAACTGCAACCGCAACTCGAAAACATGGGCTTTGACGTGCTCAATACCCTTACTCCAGAGCCGAAAATCATTGCCGAATACCCGCTGTGGCTGGTGGTTTGTTCCACCCACGGTGCCGGTGATCTGCCCGATAATCTGCAGCCGTTACTGCAATGGTTGCAGCAAAATCCCGATCTGAAAGGGCAAAAGTATGCGCTGTGTGGCATTGGTGACAGAAGTTACGATACTTTTTGTGGGGCACTAAAACAGATCGAACCGGCATTGCGATCCTGCGGCATGATCCCGTTTGTGGATAAGATCGAAATCGATGTACAACACTTGGATCTTCCCGAAGATCAGGCATTAAGCTGGATCGAACAGTGGCCCAAAGGGATCGAATGATCGCACTTTACGATCCTTTGATCACAGCTTAATCTAAGTTACCCACAGAATAGCGAGTTAACCACATGCTTATGTGTATATCTTTGGATCTCTCTGTGGTTAACCGTTGCATTATTCAAAGGCGCGATCCAAAAGGATCCTGCCCTGTGCATAAGATCGCGATCTATACACCGGTTCCGATCCGGTTGATCCCGCGTTGATCACAACAAACGATCCCGCGCAAAGCCTTGCTACACTAGGCTTTGCGGCGGTTATCAACAGAGATCGTCTTGCTTAATAGAAATAAAAACAAAGGATCTTTAAAAAGATCTTATTTAATTAAGATCAAGATCCTTAGATCCCCAGCTCGAAAAGTGACCTTTTGTAAAGCGGCTGAGCAGTGCTAGAATGCAGCGCCTTTTTTGGCACCCATGGTTTTAAGCAGATAGGTAGGTAAGCATGCAGGTACAACAACACTATGACGTGATCGTCGTTGGCGGCGGCCATGCCGGCACCGAGGCGGCGCTGGCCAGTGCCCGTACAGGCAGCCGCACGTTGCTGCTTACCCATAACCTCGACACCCTGGGTCAGATGTCTTGCAACCCCGCCATTGGTGGGATTGGCAAAGGCCACCTGGTGAAAGAGATCGACGCCCTTGGCGGCGCAATGGCGTTGGCCACCGACAGTGCGGGCATTCAGTTCCGTACCCTCAATGCGTCCAAAGGCCCTGCGGTTCGAGCCACTCGAGCCCAAGCGGATCGCGCCTTGTATCGAACCGCGATCCAACAGATCCTTTTTTCACAACCGAACCTTGAGATCTTCCAGCAAGGGGTAAACGATCTGATCATGGATCAGGATCGCGTTACCGGAGTAATCACCGACGCTGGGATCCGTTTCAATGCCGAAGCCATCGTCTTAACGGTTGGCACCTTCTTGGACGGTAAGATCCACATCGGCTTAAACAATTACGCCGGTGGCCGCATTGGCGACACCAACGCCTCTGTGTTGGCTCAGAAGCTACGAGAGATGCCATTGCGTATCGATCGTCTTAAAACCGGCACACCGGCCCGTTTAGACGCCCGTAGCTTGAATTACCAGGTGATGCAGGAACAAGCAGGCGATAATCCAACGCCGATCTTCTCCTACATCGGCGATCGCAGCCGTCAGCCACGGCAGATCTCTTGCTACATCACCCACACCAATGAGCGCACTCACGAAATCATTCGTGCTGGGCTGGATCGCAGCCCAATGTACACCGGTGTGATCGATGGCATTGGCCCACGCTACTGCCCATCGGTAGAAGACAAAATCATGCGCTTTGCTGACAAAAGCTCGCACCAGATTTTTGTTGAGCCGGAAGGCTTAAACAGTTTTGAGATTTACCCCAATGGGATCTCCACCTCGTTGCCGTTTGATGTACAGCTGGATCTCATTCACTCCATCGCGGGTTTTGAACAAGCCAAGATCCTGCGTCCAGGTTACGCCATCGAATACGATTACTTTGATCCTCGCGATCTAAAATCGTCACTGGAGAGCAAGTTCATCAATGGCTTGTTCTTTGCTGGCCAGATCAACGGCACCACCGGCTACGAAGAAGCGGGTGCACAAGGTTTACTGGCAGGCTTAAACGCCGCCCGTTACGGCCGTGGTGACGCCAGCTGGGCCCCCCGTCGTGATGAAGCGTACTTAGGCGTGCTGGTGGATGATCTGTCCAGTTTGGGCACCCAAGAGCCCTACCGCATGTTCACCAGCCGCGCCGAATACCGCTTGCTGCTGCGTGAAGACAACGCCGATCTGCGCTTAACCGCATTAGGCCGTGAATTGGGCTTGGTGGACGACGAACGTTGGGCCAAGTTCAACCACAAAGTCGACACCATTGAACAAGAGCGTCAGCGTTTGCGTGATACCTGGGTTCAAAAAGACAGCGATGCTGCGGCCAAACTGAACCCCAACCTGAAAAGCCCATTAACCCGCGAAGCCAACTTAGAAGAGCTGATCCGCCGTCCGGAAGTGACTTACGATCAGTTGATGGCGTTAGACGAGTTGGGGCCGAAGGTGGACGATCAGCGCAGCGCCGAGCAAGTTGAAATTCAGATCAAATACGCCGGTTACATCGAACGTCAAAAAGACGAAATTGAAAAAGCCCGTCGCCATGAAGCCACCAAGCTGCCCTTGGATCTGAATTACGCCGACGTAAAAGGCCTCTCCAACGAAGTGATGGCCAAGTTGAATGAGCATAAACCGGAAACCGTTGGCAACGCGTCGCGGATCTCTGGGGTAACCCCAGCGGCGATTTCACTGCTGTTGGTTTACCTGAAAAAACACGGTTTGCTGCGAAAAAGCGCCTAAGCAAACTCGCGGAACCCATCACGGGGCTTTCCATGCCCTGTTGTCGCCTTCATAATGTTCCATTAATTGTTTTTAGAGGAACTGTCCGTGTTGGCGCAACGCCTTACCTCCCTGATCGATCGCACCGAGCTGGAAGTCTCAGCCAAGCAGCAGCAACAACTGGTGGCACTGGTTGAATTGCTGGATAAGTGGAACAAAGCCTACAACCTTACTTCGGTGCGCAAACCGGAGCAGATGCTGGTTCGTCATATCATGGACAGCATTGTGGTTGGCCCATATCTGCAAGGAACGCGGTTTATCGATGTCGGTACTGGCCCAGGGTTGCCTGGCCTGCCGTTGGCGATCTGCAATCCCGACAAACAGTTTGTGCTGCTGGACAGCCTCGGCAAACGGATCCGTTTTATCCGCACCGTGATCCACAAGTTGGGCTTAACCAACGTGGTTGCGATGGAAAGCCGGGTTGAAGCCTATCAGCCTGAACAAGGGTTTGATGGGGTTATCAGCCGTGCGTTTGCCTCGTTGAATGACATGCTGAGCTGGTGTCATCACCTGCCAGCGGAAGAGGGTCTGTTCTACGCCCTAAAAGGTCAGCTAGACGACGCTGAGTTAGGGCAGATGCCAGCAGGATTTAGCATCGTAGATCAACACGCATTGGACGTACCAGAGCTGGACGCTCAGCGCCACCTGGTGTTGGTTCGTGCCCAATAATCTCTGATCTGGAGTGATCCCGTGGCTAAAATCATCGCGATTGCCAACCAAAAAGGTGGCGTGGGGAAAACCACCACCACCATCAACTTAGCGGCCTCAATGGCAGCCACTCGGCGCAAAGTGCTGTTGATCGATCTCGATCCACAGGGCAATGCCACCATGGGCAGCGGCGTTGATAAATACCAAGTGCCGCATACGGCATACGATCTGTTGGTTGACGAAGTGCCCGCCGAGCAGGTGATCCAGCGTGAAACCAGCGGTAAGTTTCATCTTATCGCTGCCAACGCCGACGTGACCGCTGCTGAAATCAAACTGATGGAAGTGTTCGCTCGGGAAGTGCGGCTGCGAAATGCCTTGGCGCCGGTGAAAGACGATTACGATTACATCTTTATCGACTGCCCACCCTCGCTCAATATGCTGACCGTGAACGCGTTAGGCGCTGCCGATGCGGTGTTGATCCCGATGCAGTGCGAGTATTACGCGTTGGAAGGATTGACCGCGTTGATGGACACCATCGGTAAGTTAGGCCAATTGGTTAACCCTAGCCTGCAGATCGAAGGGATTTTACGCACCATGTACGATCCTCGAAATCGGTTGGCTAATGATGTGTCCGATCAGCTGAAAACCCATTTTCCCGAGCAGGTGTATCGCACTGTGATCCCTCGTAATGTGCGTTTGGCTGAAGCCCCAAGCTTTGGCTCACCAGCGATGTATTACGACAAAAGCAGCGCCGGTGCCAAAGCCTACTTGGCGTTGGCTGGAGAGATGCTGCGCCGCCAAGAAGCCGGTGCCATTACCTCGTTAGTAACCGAATAACAGCAGAGAGAATCCGATGACGCTGAAGAAACGCGGCTTAGGTAAAGGCTTGGATGCCCTTTTGGGCAGCAGCCAAGCAGCCAGCCAACAACAGCAAGCCCAGGTTGAGCAACCGCCAGTCGCGGCCAGCACCAGTGCGGAACATGGCTTGGTGCAGTTGCCAGTAGAGAGCTTGCGCCGTGGTAAATATCAGCCTCGTCGTGATATGTCCCACGATGCGTTGGAAGAGTTGAGTGCTTCGATCAAATCCCAAGGGATCATTCAGCCTATTTTGGTGCGTCAGCTCAGTGGTGATCGTTATGAGATCATTGCCGGTGAACGACGTTGGCGTGCGGCGCAATTAGCGGGTTTGGCACAGGTGCCGTGCATTTTAAAGCCGGTAGACGACAACGCCGCGGTTGCCATCGCCCTGATTGAGAACATTCAGCGTGAAGATCTGAACGCCATGGAAGAAGCCATTGCGTTGAAGCGCCTGGCCGATGAATTTGAGCTAACTCATGCCCAAGTGGCTGAAGCCGTTGGTAAATCACGGACTACCGTAACCAACCTGCTGCGCTTGAATCAGCTCAACGACGAGGTGAAAACCTTGTTGGAGCATGGCGATATCGAGATGGGTCATGCCCGTTCACTGCTTGGGGTGGAAGGCGATGAGCAAACCTTAGCGGCCCGGCAAGTGGTGGCGAAGGGGCTAACGGTGCGCGATACCGAGAAGCTGGTGCACAAGCTGCAGCAGCCGGAACAGCCGAAAGCCGTGAAGGTTACCGATCCGGATATTGAGCGATTAAGCCAACACATCAGCGCCTCATTAGGGGCCGAAGTGACGATTGCGCCAGGGAAAAAAGGCAACGGCAAGTTGGTGATCAACTACGCTGACTTGGATCAGCTTGATGCGATCATGGCCAAATTAGCGCCGCCGCTGGAATCGTAATTCCGCGATAAAACGCTGCTAGAAAGCCCGCCGGCATCGCTTGCGGGCTTTTTTAATGGCAAAAATTTGAGCTGGCGCACAACCGTGTTTGCTGTGCATTTTAAGACCGATGTAAACCTGTCACGTGGCTGGGCCGAGCTCAAGGTGTTTGTGCTGCGGTGGCCCATTTTGGGAGCCAGCAGACAGCAGGGTGATTATTGCGGATCAACCATGTTCCAAAATCGGGAATATTTGCTACTGAGCATCACGAAAAATAGTGATTAATAAACTGTACGAATATTTGAACGTTTAAAGTCAAAGTGGTGAATAAACCTGCATCCTGACATTGAACCTAGCTCCCAATTGCTAATGTACTAGGAAAAGGGCTATACCCCAACTGCTTAAAAACAGCGCAAACAAGGCTAAATGTTATCAAAGCATAAGTTAGTTAAGTCTATGATATTTATAAACTATGGTTTTGGAAATGATACCGATCTCATGCGTAAGTGATTGAAATAATTAGAGGCTTCACAGAACTTTCTGCGCTCGTGCGCGCAATCACAACTACGCAGTTTGCCTAATTTGCATCCTTAATTAAGAGGGGTATACTTTCGCTTGATTTTTAAGGTTTCGCTGGCGTTTGTCAGTGCTTTAAAAATGCAACGGCGGCGATTTGCACGGCTTTGAAAAGGAGTTTGTCGCTTATCGTTAAAGTGGAATTACGGAGTCTACGTACTTGGTTAGACAACCTTCAGCAACTGGCAGGGATATCGCCTTTCGCTTTATCACCTTCCAAGCCTTGGCGGTCGTTCTCTTTAGTGCAATTGGCACCGCAGTTCAGGATACAGAGCATGGAATGCTTCTCTTTTTGGGCGGCGCTATCGCTGTTATCCCCAACTACGCCTTCGCTTCAATCGTCTTCTTTCGCCGCAAGCGAGAACAAGACGCAGGTAAAGCGGTTAACACCTTTTATCTGGCTGAAGCGATTAAGCTGATGCTAACCGCGTTGATGTTTGCCGCGGCCTTTATAGCAGTTCAAGTGGAAGGACCCCTTCTGTTTGTCGGTTACATAGGCGCCCTACTGATGCATTGGTTAGCACCATTGTTGTTTCAACCAAAACAATTGGGATGAATCATGGCTGCTAATTCGCAGGAATATATTCAGCACCACTTGCAGAACTTACAGGTTTGCTCGACCGAACACGGTATCGAGTGGGCACACTGTCAGGATGCAGGGTTCTGGACTTTGAACCTCGATTCATTGCTGTTTTCAATTGGAATTGGTGTTTTCTTCCTTTGGTTGTTCCGTCGCGTTGCGGTCAAATCCACCACTGGCGTTCCCGGCAAGCTGCAATGCTTCGTCGAGATGATTGTGGAATTTGTCGACAACAGCGTGAAGGAGTCCTTCCACGGTCGCAATGCGTTGATCGCCCCATTAGCTTTAACCATTTTCGTTTGGATCTGGTTGATGAACTTTATGGATTTGATCGCCATTGATTGGCTGCCATCCGTTGCCTCAGCAGCTGGCGTACCTTACTTCAAGGTTGTGCCGACTACTGACATCAACATCACCATCGCGATGGCGTTGTGTGTGTTCGCTCTGGTGCTGTACTACAGCATTAAGGTCAAAGGCATTGGTGGGTTTGTAAAGGAGCTGACACTTCATCCTTTTAATCACTGGGCAATGATCCCATTTAACCTGGTACTTGAACTGATTAGCTTGCTCTCAAAGCCTGTTTCTTTGGGTTTGCGACTGTTCGGCAACATGTATGCAGGTGAAGTGATCTTTATCCTTATCGCGGTGATGTACAGCGCAGGTTGGGTTATGGGCACCATGGGCGGCGCATTGCAGCTGTTCTGGGCTATTTTCCACATCCTGATCATTACATTGCAGGCGTTTATCTTCATGGTATTGACCATCGTTTACCTAAGCATGGCAAGTGAAGATCACTAGGGTTTAGAGTTACAAATTTCAACAACTTGATTTTTAAAGTTTGATAAAAACTGGAGTTTACAATGGATTTAAATTACGTCGCTGTTGCGATCCTGCTGGGTCTGTCCGCTCTGGGTGCAGCTATCGGTATCGGTATCTTGGGTGGTAAGTTCCTTGAAGGTGCCGCTCGTCAGCCTGAGCTGATCCCTCTGTTACGTACCAACTTCTTCGTAATGATGGGTCTGGTGGATGCGGTACCAATGATCGGTGTTGGTATCGGTCTGTTCATGCTGTTTGCTTAATAAGACACCCCTTTAAACCAACATCTATTGTCGTGCTATGCGCATGACCAATGGGTTTTTTAGGAGGATTTCGTCGTGAACATGAACGCGACCCTTATCGGCCAAAGTATCGCCTTCCTCGTCTTTGTGTGGTTCTGCATGAAGTACGTATGGCCCCCATTAATGGGTGCTATTGAAGAGCGTCAAAAGGCTATCGCTGACGGTTTGGCTAGCGCCGAACGTGCAGGCAACGATCTGAAGCTGGCGCAACAAGCCGCTACTGAAAAATTGTCTGAAGCGAAGCTACAGGCGGCCGAAATCATTGAGCAAGCTAACAAACGTGGCGCTCAGATCGTAGAAGAAGCTAAGACCGAAGCTGTCGTGGTGCGTGACAAGATCATTGCCCAAGGCGAAGTGGAAATCGAAGCGGAACGTAACCGTACCAAAGAGCAATTGCGCTCTCACGTTGCAGCCTTGGCTGTGGCCGGTGCGGAGAAGATCATCGAGCGTACTATTGATGTCGATGCACATAACGACATCATTGATAAGCTTGCTGCGGAGCTGTAAGCAAAGGGAGAGGGCTAAATGTCTGAACTGACCACTGTTGCTCGCCCTTATGCCAAAGCGGCTTTCGATTTTGCTGTCGAGAAGCAAGCGGTAGATAAGTGGACTGAGATGCTGGCCTTTTTGGCCGAAGTGGCAACCAACGAAACCGTTGCTGCCATGCTGACCGGTCAAACTAATGCCGAGCAACTGGCCGACATCTTTATCAAGATTGGCGGCGAGCAGATCGATGAGCAAGGTCAGAATTTTATTAAAATTCTGGCAGAAAATGGACGCCTAGTCGCGCTACCTGCTGTTGCAGAACAGTTCACGCAATTGCGTGAACAGTGGAAGGAAGAGATCACCGCTGAGGTGACTTCCGCTACAGAGTTATCTGCAGAGCAACAGAAGGCTATAGCCGCGTCTCTGGAACAACGTTTGGCACGTAAGGTTAAACTGAATTGCACTATCAACCCGGAACTGATTGCAGGCGTGGTAATTCGCGCAGGTGATACGGTTATCGATGGGTCGGTACGTGGCAAGCTCAGCCGCCTTGCTGACAAGCTGCAATCCTAATTGGGGATTTGAGCATGCAACTGAATTCCACTGAAATCAGCGAACTGATCAAGAGTCGTATTGAACAGTTCAATGTTGTTAGTGAAGCTCGTAACGAAGGTACCATCGTTTCTGTAAGCGACGGTATTATCCGCATCCACGGCCTGGCCGATGTGATGCAGGGTGAAATGATCGAGCTACCTGGCAACCGTTTCGCTATTGCACTGAACTTGGAGCGTGACTCCGTAGGTGCGGTAGTTATGGGCCCATACGCCGACTTGGCTGAAGGCACCAAAGTTAAATCCACCGGTCGTATTCTGGAAGTTCCAGTTGGCCGTGCCCTGTTGGGTCGTGTGGTTAACACCTTGGGTGAACCTATCGATGGTAAAGGTCCTATTGCGACCGATACATTCTCTCCGGTTGAAGTTATCGCCCCAGGCGTAATTGAACGTGAAGGTGTATCCCAGCCAGTACAAACAGGCTACAAGTCTGTTGATGCGATGATCCCAATCGGCCGTGGCCAGCGTGAGCTGATCATTGGTGACCGTCAGACCGGTAAAACCGCGATGGCGATCGATGCGATCATCAACCAGAAAGATTCTGGCATCTACTCCGTATACGTTGCTATTGGCCAGAAGGCTTCTACCATCGCCAACGTGGTACGTAAGCTGGAAGAGCACGACGCACTGAAGAACACCATCGTTGTGGTGGCATCTGCTTCTGAAGCTGCTGCTCTGCAATACCTGGCGCCATACTCTGGTTGTGCCATGGGTGAATACTTCCGTGACCGTGGTGAAGACGCTTTGATCGTATACGATGACCTGTCTAAGCAGGCTGTTGCATACCGTCAGATCTCCCTGTTGCTGAAGCGCCCACCAGGTCGTGAAGCATTCCCAGGTGACGTTTTCTACCTCCACTCCCGTCTGCTGGAACGTGCGGCTCGTGTAAACGCAGCCTACGTAGAAAAGTTCACCAACGGTGAAGTGAAAGGTAAGACCGGTTCTTTGACTGCATTGCCAATCATTGAAACCCAAGCGGGTGACGTATCCGCGTTCGTACCGACCAACGTAATTTCCATTACCGACGGTCAGATCTTCTTGGAAACCGACCTGTTTAACGCTGGCTTACGTCCTGCTGTTAACCCAGGTATCTCTGTATCCCGTGTAGGTGGTGCAGCACAGACCAAGATCATCAAGAAGCTGTCCGGTGGTATTCGTACCGCTTTGGCTCAGTACCGCGAACTTGCTGCATTTGCTCAGTTCTCCTCTGATTTGGATGACGCCACTAAGGCGCAGCTGGATCACGGTGAGCGTGTAACCGAGCTGATGAAGCAGAAGCAGTACGCGCCAATGAGCGTTGCACAGCAAGCTGTTGTCATCTTTGCCGCTGAAAAAGGCTTCCTGAAGTCTGTTGAAGTAGCCAAGATCGGCGCATTTGAGGATGCTCTGCTTTCTTACGTGACCAGCGAACAAGCTGATTTGCTGAAGACCATCAACGAGACTGGAGACTACAACTCCGACATCGAAGGTCAGCTGCAAGCGGCATTGGAAAAGTTCGTTGCCACTCAAACCTGGTAACAGGATAGGAGAGTAAGAGATGTCCGGCGCTAAAGAGATCCGTACCAAGATCGCGAGTGTGAAAAACACTCAGAAGATCACTTCTGCCATGGAGATGGTTGCCGCTTCGAAAATGCGTAAAGCGCAGGATCGGATGCACGCTTCTCGTCCCTATGCAGAAAGCATGCGTAAGGTGATCGGTCACATCGCGCAGGGCTCTCTCGAATACAAGCATCCGTACATGGAAGAGCGCGAGGTTAAGGCGGTAGGTTACATCGTAATCTCTACCGATCGCGGTCTGTGTGGTGGCCTGAACATCAACGCGTTCAAGCAAGTACTGAAAGCCTCTGCCGATTGGCAGAAACAAGGCGTAGACGTACAGCTGGCTACCCTGGGCACCAAAGGTGCCGCGTTCTTCCCTGGCTTTGGCGGTAATGTTGTCGCTCAGGCGTCCGGTTTTGGCGATGCGCCAGAACTGAACGATCTGATCGGTGCCATCAAAGTTATGTTGGATGCCTATGACGAGGGCAAACTGGATCGCTTATTCGTGGTGTACAACGAGTTTGTAAACACCATGAAGCAAGAACCAGTGATCGATCAACTTCTGCCGTTGCCAAAGAGCGACACTCAAGAAGCACCGAAGACTTGGGATTACGTCTACGAACCAGACGAGCCGAAGCCGATCATCGACATGTTGCTGAAACGCTACGTAGAGTCGTTGGTTTACCAAGGTGTGGTTGAGAACGCTGCGTCTGAACAGGCCGCCCGTATGGTTGCGATGAAATCCGCAACCGATAACGCTGGTGACCTTATCGACGCTCTGCAACTGGTATACAACAAGGCTCGTCAGGCTGCTATTACTCAAGAGCTTGGTGAGATCTGTGCCGGTGCCGCAGCGGTTTAAGGCAACGGTTTAAGAATCAGAGGATTAATCATGAGCACAGGTACTGTTGTTCAAGTGATTGGTGCGGTTGTCGATGTGGAGTTTCCACAGGATTCCGTACCTCAGGTATACGACGCACTGAACGTTGCTACCGAAGGCGCTAGCAAGTTGGTGCTGGAAGTACAGCAGCAGCTGGGCGGTGGCGTTGTACGTACCATTGCAATGGGTGCATCTGAAGGTCTGCGCCGTGGGTTGGTAGTAACCAACACCGGCAGCGCGATTAAGGTACCAGTAGGTACTGCGACCCTAGGCCGCATCATGAACGTGCTGGGCGACCCTATCGACGAATGTGGCGATGTGGGCGAAGAAGATCGTTGGGAAATCCACCGTGAAGCGCCAAGCTACGAAGACCAATCCAGCGCCACTGAGCTGCTGGAAACTGGCATCAAGGTAATCGACCTGGTTTGTCCATTCGCTAAGGGTGGTAAAATTGGTCTGTTCGGTGGTGCCGGTGTTGGTAAAACCGTAAACATGATGGAGTTGATCAACAACATCGCGAAGGCACACTCCGGTTTGTCTGTATTCGCTGGTGTTGGTGAGCGTACCCGTGAAGGTAACGACTTCTACTACGAAATGGCTGAATCTGGCGTTGTTAACTTAGACGACAAAGTACAGTCTAAAGTAGCCATGGTTTACGGTCAGATGAACGAGCCACCAGGTAACCGTCTGCGCGTAGCGTTGACCGGTCTGACCATGGCCGAGAAGTTCCGTGACGAAGGTCGTGACGTACTGTTGTTCGTGGACAACATCTACCGTTACACCTTGGCCGGTACTGAAGTATCTGCTCTGTTGGGTCGTATGCCTTCTGCGGTAGGTTACCAGCCAACTCTGGCGGAAGAGATGGGTGTTCTGCAGGAGCGTATTACCTCCACTAAGAGCGGTTCCATTACTTCCGTTCAGGCGGTATACGTACCTGCGGATGACTTAACGGATCCATCCCCTGCGACCACCTTTGCTCACTTGGATGCAACCGTTGTACTGAGCCGTGAAATTGCTGGCCGTGGTATTTACCCAGCAATTGACCCACTGGATTCCACCTCTCGTCAGTTGGACCCACTGGTTATCGGTGAAGAGCACTACGGTGTAGCTCGTGGCGTGCAGACTAACCTGCAGCGTTACAAAGAGCTGAAAGACATCATTGCGATCCTGGGTATGGATGAGCTGTCTGAAGAAGATAAGCAAACCGTATCCCGTGCCCGTAAGATTGAGCGCTTCCTGTCTCAGCCATTCTTCGTAGCCGAAGTATTTACCGGTTCGCCTGGTAAGTACGTATCTTTGGCTGAAACCATCCGTGGCTTTAAAGGCATTCTGAACGGTGAGTACGATCACCTGCCAGAGCAAGCCTTCTACATGGTTGGTTCTATCGACGAAGCTGCTGAGAAAGCGAAGACCCTTTAATCTTTCCGGGAGGATAAGATGGCAATGACTGTTCATCTGGATGTCGTTAGCGCGCATGAGAAGATGTTCTCTGGTCTGGTAGAGAAGATCCAAATCACCGGTCAAATGGGTGAGTTGGGGATCTATCCTGGCCACATGCCGTTACTGACTGCCATCAAGCCCGGCATGGTTCGTCTCGTTAAGCAGCACGGTGAAGAAGAGGTAATTTACCTCTCTGGCGGTATCCTTGAGGTACAGCCAGATTACTTAACCGTGATGGCTGACGTTGCCGTTCGCGCAGAAGATATTGATGCCGAAGCAGCGAAAGCTGCCAAGCAGGCAGCGGAAGAGCAACTGGCTTCCTCTGCGTCTGATATCGATCACGACAAAGCCGTTGTCGAGCTTGAAAAAGCCCTGGCGCAGCTGCGAGTGATTGAGCTGATCAGCAAGAATCTGGGCAAATAAGCTTACAGAGCCTACAAAAAAGCGTCGCAACTGCGACGCTTTTTTTATGCCTGCTGATCCTGTTTTAACAGCCACAGCAAGGTTGCAAAAATTGGGATTAACCCCAGCAGTACCGATGGCGCTGGCCAGGGTTGCCCCAACAGCACATTAATCACAATCACAATTGCTGGCGACAACAACGCATAGGCGCTGGCACTGCTGCCCCCCACCACCACACTGGCGCTTTGAAATAAGAAAAAAGTCAGCATGGTATTGGCGGTCGCCAACCACACAATCGCCACGGTTTGGCTGGCACTGGGCCACAACCAGTGCGGTTGCACCACCGCACACACCAACAGCAGCCACAGACAGCCACAGATCAACGACCAGCCGGTGATCACCAGCATTGGTTCACCTCGGTGCAATTGCTTTACCAGCAATGGGTATAACCCCATAAAAGCACACCCCAGTAAAAATTGACTGTTGCCCAGCGGCCATCCCCCTTGCAACAGATGGTTTAATTGCCCTTGGCTGATCAACCATAACGCCCCCGCACCACCGCCCAGTAACACCAGTACCCGACTGAGGCTGCTGGGTTGACGCCAGCCCAGATACGCAAACAGCACACTGAACAGTGGCACCGTGGTGGAGAGGCTGCTCATGGCGATGGCACTGGCGCTGTCTGCGGCCACAAACATCAATAGGAAAAAGGCGATCAACGGCAAGCTGATCACGCTATAGCGCCCAAAGGCTTCGAGACGAATGGGGTTGAGCTGACCACGCATCAGCAGCAACAGAATGAAGCCGACGGCGGCAATCAGGTAGCGCAGCAACGTAGTTAACAGCGGTGGGTAGCTTTGACCCAAGAAATTCGCCAAAGGGTAAGAGGTGCTGATCAACACCGCATAAATCAGTAGATACAGATGAGCCCGTGGTGCAGAGGTCATGGTGGCCTATGGGTAGCAGTAAGAAAGTCGCACATTATGCGGTAAGCCAATCGCCATTATCGCGGCTAAGATCGCTGTTTTACCTAGATTAGACTTAACTCAAGCTAACTCATGGGTATAATTCGGCCAGCATTTTTAATTGGAACACAGCATGAAGTTGGAAGTTGTCATCTTAGCGGCGGGTAAAGGCACTCGCATGCGCTCTGCCTTACCGAAAGTTCTGCACGGCATTGCCGGTAAGCCGATGGTGCAACACGCCATTGATGCCGCTGCGGCACTGCAGCCTAGCCGCACCCACTTAGTGTATGGTCATGGTGGCGAGCAACTGCAAGCCGCATTGAGCCACAACTCGGTGCAATGGGCATTGCAGGCGCAACAGTTGGGCACGGGCCATGCCGTTGATCAAGCCAACTGGGATGACAATAGCACCGTGTTGGTTCTGTATGGCGATGTACCACTGATCCAAACCGAAACCCTGCAGCGGTTGCTGGATGTGCAGCCAGCCAACGGCATTGGCTTGCTGACGGTTAACCTGGACGATCCAAGTGGCTATGGCCGCATTGTCCGTGATGACAGCGGTACGGTGCAGGCGATTGTTGAGCACAAAGACGCTAACGACGCCCAGCGTGCCATCGCTGAAGTGAACACCGGCATCTTAGTGGCACCTGGTAAAGCGTTGAAACAGTGGTTGGCCAACCTATCGAACGACAACGCCCAAGGTGAATACTACCTGACTGACGTGATCGCCATGGCTGCCGCGGCTGGTGGCGTTGCTACCGCACAACCGGATACTGCCATCGAAGTGGAAGGCGCCAACAACCGAGTGCAGTTGGCGCAGCTGGAACGCGCCTTTCAAGCCCGTGCCGCGGAGAAAGCGATGCTGGCTGGCGCGACTTTGGCCGATCCGGCTCGTTTTGACGTGCGCGGTGAACTAACCGTTGGCACCGATGTGTTTATCGACGTTAACGTGGTGATTGAAGGCAAGGTGACCATCGGCAACAACGCGGTGATTGGGGCGGGTTGTGTTCTGCACAACTGCACCATTGGCGACAACGCCGTGGTCAAACCGATGACCATTGTGGAAAGCGCCAGCATGGGACCTGCGTGCAGCGCAGGGCCTTTTGCTCGTTTACGCCCTGGTGCCGAACTGGTGGAAGACAGCCACATTGGTAACTTTGTTGAAATGAAAAAAGCCCGCTTGGGCAAAGGCTCAAAAGCCAGCCATCTAAGCTACATTGGCGATGCTCAGATCGGCAGCATGGTTAACATCGGTGCCGGTACCATTACCTGTAACTACGATGGCGCCAACAAGCACCTAACCACCATCGAAGATGAGGTGTTTGTGGGTTCCGACAGCCAATTGGTTGCGCCGGTGACCATCGGCAAAGGCGCTACCGTTGCGGCCGGCTCTACCGTCACCAAAGACGTGGCTGCCAACGAGTTGGTGTTAACCCGCACGAAGCAAAAACACCTGCCTAACTGGGTGCGTCCGGTTAAAACCAAGAAGTAACGCTCGGCCATTTGGTGTCAGCGTTAGCGAAAAAGCAGCCTTAGGGCTGCTTTTTTCATTGTTGCTTGGGCAGAAACCTTAAAAGTTTCAATATGAAACTTAATTGATATTGCTGTGGTAACTGCGAGTGAATCTCTTACAACGGTCAACTTGCGCTACTTAAATTTCGATATATACTTACGCATCTTTCAAAATGAAACTTATGAGCGATGTCGAAACGTAACACCCAACAGCGACGTCATAACATCGTCGCGGTGGTGAATCAGCTTGGCGAAGTGAGCGTAGAACAGCTCGCGCACCAATTTGAAACCTCGGAAGTGACCGTTCGTAAAGATCTGGCGGCATTGGAAACCGCAGGGTTGCTGTTGCGCCGTTTCGGTGGGGCCTTGGCCTTACCGCAAGAAGTGATCAGCGATGATCCACTGCATAAGATCTCTCGCTTTAAACAGGCGATAGGGCAAGCGGCAGCGGCGCAAATTAAAGATTATCAACGCATCGTGATTGATAGCGGTCGCACCACGGCAGCCTTGGTTCCCGAGCTGAAAATCAAGCGGGGCTTGGTGGTGATGACCAACGCCCTTAATGGCGCAGAGGCTTTGCGCCAGCTGGAGCCAGAGCCGACCATTTTGATGACCGGTGGTACCTGGGATCCGCACTCCGGCTCGTTTCAAGGTCAAGTGGCCGAGCAAGTGCTGCGCTCTTACGATTTCGATCAATTGTTTATCGGCGCCGATGGCATTGATGTCGAACGGGGCACCACGACCTTTAATGAATTGATTGGTTTATCTCGGGTTATGGCCGAAGTGGCGCGCGAGGTAAACGTATTGGTAGAGGCCGATAAGATTGGACGACGCATTCCCAATCTGGAGCTGCCTTGGGCCAAGGTGACGCGACTGATCACCGACAATCGCTTGGCGGAAGAGCTCCGTCAGCAAATAGAATCTCAAGGGGTGCAGGTGATTTGCGCCCCTACCCAAGCTTAAGGAGCATTTTGCTTATGTGTGGCATTGTTGGCGCAGTAGCGCAGCGTGATGTATCAGAGATCCTGGTGGAAGGATTGCAGCGTTTGGAATACCGCGGTTACGACTCCGCCGGTGTGGCCATCTTAGATGAGCAAGGTAACTTAGGCCGTGCTCGCCGCGTCGGCAAAGTTAAGCAACTTCGCAACGCCCTGACCGAGCAGCCGTTATCTGGTGGCACCGGGATTGCCCACACCCGCTGGGCGACCCACGGTGAACCTTCTGAGCGTAACGCCCACCCACATTTGTCGTGCGATGACATTGCCGTTGTGCACAACGGCATTATCGAAAACCACGTAGAGCTGCGCAGCATGCTGCAAGGCTTGGGTTACGTTTTTGCTTCTGATACCGATACCGAAGTGATCGCCCACTTGGTGCATCATGAACTGAAATCCGCCGATAGCTTGCTGGCTGCAGTACAGGTAACGGTTAAGCAACTGCACGGCGCTTACGGCACCGTAGTGGTCGACCGTCGTCAGCCAGAGCGTTTGGTTGTGGCTCGCTCGGGTTCGCCACTGGTGATAGGTTACGGTGTCGGCGAGCATTTTGTGGCGTCGGATCAACTGGCACTGCTGCCGGTTACCCGCCGTTTTGCTTTCTTAGAAGAGGGCGACGTGGCCGAGGTCACCCGCCGCGAAGTGAACATCTTCGACATCGACGGTAACGCCGTTGAGCGTGACATCACTGAATCTAATGTGAGCCACGATGCCGGCGACAAAGGCCAGTACCGTCACTACATGATGAAAGAGATCCACGAGCAGCCAATGGCACTGCAGCGCACGTTAGATGGCCGCTTAGCGAACGGCAAAGTGATCGACGAAGCCTTCGGTGAAAACGCCGCACAGCTGCTGTCAAAAGTGAAGCACGTACAGATCATCGCCTGTGGCACCAGCTACCACGCCGGCATGACCGCCCGTTACTGGTTAGAACAGCACGCGAACGTGTCTTGTAATGTCGAGATCGCGTCTGAGTTCCGCTACCGCCGCAGCCACGTATTCCCTGATTCGCTGCTGGTGACCATCTCGCAGTCTGGCGAAACCGCCGACACCTTGGCGGCATTGCGCTTAGCCAAAGAGATGGGCTACATGGCTTCACTGACCATCTGTAACGTGCCGGGTTCTTCGTTGGTGCGGGAATCGGACATGGCCTACATGATGAAAGCCGGTGCCGAAATTGGCGTTGCTTCCACTAAAGCCTTTACCGTGCAGTTGGCGGCACTGGCGATGTTGACCGGTGCCATTGGCGCTTATAACGGCATGTCGGCTGACACTCAAGCGCAGTTGGTGCAAAGCCTGCAAGCCTTGCCAAGCAAGGTTGAGCAAACCTTGGCGCTGAACGATGACATCGAAGCACTGGCGGAAGACTTTGCCGATAAGCAGCATGCGCTGTTCTTGGGCCGTGGCGATCAGTACCCCATCGCCATGGAAGGCGCGCTGAAGTTAAAAGAGATCTCTTACATTCACGCCGAAGCCTACGCTTCTGGCGAACTGAAGCACGGCCCATTGGCACTGATTGATGCCGACATGCCGGTGATTGTGGTGGCACCCAATAACGAACTGCTGGAAAAACTGCACTCTAACGTGGAAGAGGTTCGTGCCCGTGGCGGCCTGATGTACGTGTTTGCGGATGTGGACGCCAAGTTCGAATCCGACGACACCATGAAGGTGATCCCAGTGCCGCATTGCGATGAATTTATCGCACCAATCATCTACACCCTGCCGCTGCAACTGCTGTCTTACTACGTAGCCTTAATCAAAGGCACCGACGTTGATCAACCACGTAACTTGGCCAAGTCAGTTACCGTGGAATAAGCGCCCTCCGCTTTTAGCGTCGCGCCAAATTAGCGGTTGCCGTTTCCTATTGAAGCGGCAACCGCTTTTTTATGGCATCAAGTGATGCCAACGCCGAGAAAGAGAGTCTCTGTTGCTGCGGGTTTCCACTGATGATTATTGCGCCAGATCAAGGCACCAATGGCGTTGCTGTGGTGGCAAATGCCACCAGGGCGATCCAGATCACACTTTGTTGGTTTTTTGTTAAGCGATCAGCGGCGCTGCTGCCAATCCTTTAGCGTTCGCTGATATACTGCGCAGCAATTAGCCGTAATGGAATGGGTTCGTCGTCATGAGCCAACAACAGCAAGCGCCAAAAGCTGCAGGAACGCAGCGGATCAAAGTTAAAACCGTCGACGTCGGTGAAGTCGATCGCTTTAACCCAAGCAACCGCATCTATGTGCGCAAAACTGACGGCTTATGGACGCAGCTGCGTCGGCGCATGGGCTGGATCATGATGGTCCTGTTCTTAGCCTTGCCGTGGCTCCGCTGGGACGACCGCCAAGCGGTGTTGTTTGATCTTGGTGAGCGCAAATTTCACGTGTTTGCCCTAACCATCTGGCCACAAGATCTTATCCTGCTGGCGTTCCTATTGATGATGGCGGCGTTCGCCCTGTTCTTTGTCACCACCTTCCTCGGCCGAGTCTGGTGTGGTTATATGTGCCCACAGTCGGTCTGGACCTTCATCTTTATCTGGTTTGAAGAGAAGATCGAAGGGGCGCGCAATAAACGGATGAAATTGGATAAAGCCCCGTGGAGCTGGGATAAACTGTGGCGTAAAACCGCCAAGCACAGCGCCTGGGTTGCCGTCGCCCTATTCACCTCGCTCACCTTCCTGTCTTACTTTAACAGTGCCCCAAGCCTGTATGCCGACTTCTTCAGTGGCAACGCCAGCTTCAGTGTTTACTTCTGGGGAACCTTCTTTGCCGCCGCAACCTACGGCAACGCCGGTTGGATGCGCGAAATCATGTGTATCCACATGTGCCCTTACGCTCGCTTCCAAGCGGTGATGTTTGACAGTGACACCTTCATAGTTGGTTACGACACCAAGCGCGGCGAAACACGTGGGCCCCGTGGTCGCAAGCAAGATCATAAAGCGATGGGGCTGGGAGACTGCATCGACTGCAACCTGTGTGTTCAAGTGTGTCCAACGGGCATCGACATTCGTAACGGCCTGCAATACGAGTGCATCAACTGCGGTGCCTGTATTGATGCTTGTGACGAAGTGATGACCAAGATGAACTACTCGAAAGGGTTGATCAGCTACACCACGGAACGCAATCTCAACGGCGGTAGCAGCAACGTTGCTCGACCAAAGCTGATTGGTTATGGCGCGGCCTTCGGGGCTATCTTGGTGGCCTTCTTCTATATGCTCGTCAGCCTGTCCCCGCTGCAGCTGGATGTATTGCGTGATCGCAACAGCCTCTATCGGCACAACTCCGCTGGCCAATTAGAAAACGTCTACACTCTGAAGCTGATTAATAAGAGTGAACAACAACAGGTGTTCGATCTCTCATTGGCTAACTTAGAAGGCCATCAATGGATCGGGCCGCAACAAGTGCAGATGCAAGGGGGCGAAGTGGTGAGCCTACCAATCAGCATCGCCATTGAACCCGGCGAACTCAAGCGAGCGGTCGTTACTGTTACCTTTACACTAAAAAATCAGCAAACCGGCGCCAGCGTCGAGCAAGAGTCGCGCTTCTTTGGCGAGCTTTAACCCAATTTGAGCAACAAAAGCTCAGATTGAGCAAAAGCCAAACAGTCAGTAAGAAAGTCGCATTATAGGGGTTGCTAGACGCCAATAACTCCCTATAATGCGCTTCCTGTCGACGGGGCACAGCGGCTTACTGAGTAAGGCACTGAGCAACAAATCGACACTCGGAAATAACCTTGAAAAGGGGCTTGACGAGAAAAGAGGAAAGCGTATTATACGCACCTCGCTTCGGCAACGAAGCAACGCTCGCAAGAGC
>NZ_CANLCI010000029.1 GCF_947489035.1 uncultured Ferrimonas sp.
CGCTCATAGCTCAGCTGGATAGAGTACCTGGCTACGAACCAGGCGGTCGGAGGTTCGAATCCTCCTGAGCGCGCCATCTAAAGTGAAAAACCCAGCCTTTGGCTGGGTTTTTTGCGTTTACGGGGCGGCAAAAATCAGTGCTTAAGTCAGCCACAACATTAACGTCATAAAGCCTAAGATCGCCCCGCTAAACGACAGTATGTAGATATACCCTTGTTGCCCCTGCTTGATGCGGTAGCCCTTGCTGCGTAGATACACCGTCCACAGCAGGCAAAGCACCAACGGGATCAGAAACAGCCTTGCTATCATGCTATTTTTCCTCACGTTTGTGTTAACTCTAGCGTGAAAACCCGCTGCCTTCCACAGGGGGAAATTATTTCGGTTTGATCACAAACACCGCAGGGTAAAATAGGTACACTAGCGTTTGGTTATTTTTTATACGAGCGTTTATGTTGCGGGCCGTTATCCGCTTGAGTCTGTTGTTCCCGTGCTACGCTACGGCGCTATGGGGGATCACCATTCCTCAATGGTTAGAACAAGAGTCGCAGCAGTTAGTGCAGGAGCTCAACAGCGGGGTAGGGCAAAGCCAAAACCCCGAATTCATCAAAGCGGAATACCGCTACGGTGAAATGACCTTCTACTACCGCTCGTTGATTCATGATCCCGCCACCGCATTTGGTGCCGTGGTTGAAGACCATCAAGAGCAGGTCTTGCGCCAATATTGCAACAGCGACTACTACCGGCAGCGCTTAGAGGCCGGCCTGAGCTATCGGCATATCTATCAAGGCCCACACGCGCCAGAGCCGATGCAGATCACCGCTGAGCGTTGCGCCAGCTTATTTTATTGAACGCGGTCGAGTAACGACGGCGTTCAACGTTACTCCCAGAGGAAACTACGTGCAGTTAACCAGTTTTAGTGATTTTGCTTTTCGTGCCTTGTTGTACCTCGGCACCTTGCCTGAAGGTGAGCTTACGAGCATCAGCAAAGTTACTGACGTCTATGGCGTATCTCGTAACCACATGGTTAAAGTGGTGAATAAGCTAGGCCATGCCGGGTTTGTTACCACCATTCGTGGGAAAAACGGTGGCATCAAGCTGGCGATGAAACCCGAAGCGATCGTGCTTGGGGAAGTGGTTCGCGCTCTTGAACCGTTGAAATTGGTGGACTGCTCCAATCCGTTTTGCCACATCGTACCGGCTTGTAAGTTGAAAAACGTGTTGGTCGAGGCCGGTAATGCCTTCTTGGCCACGCTGGATAACTACACCTTAGCCGATATGCTGGGTTCCGATCGGGATGAGTTGTTGGTGTTGCTGCAACCGCCATCGTAAGCAGCCACTGTGCTGAGCCTTAGCCTAACCGGCTTATTTGTCGCCGCCTTTGTTTCTGCCAGTCTTGCGCCTGGGGGATCCGAGGCGGCGCTTGTGTATCTGCTGCAACACACCCCCGCCGATCTGTATCTGCTGGTTGCGATTGCAACCGTTGGTAACACTTTAGGGTCGCTCACCAGTTATGCGCTAGGGCGCTGGCTGCATCAAGCTAAAAGCCCAACGGAACTTTTAAAGGGCAAAGAAAACAAAGCAATAGAATTAATTGAGCGTTATGGTCAATGGTCATTACTGCTGGCGTGGTTGCCGTTGATTGGCGATGCATTGCCGTTGCTCGCCGGCTGGTTTCGCTTTAATTTACTGCTTAGCACTCTGCTTATTTTTCTTGGCAAGTTGTTGCGTTATGCGGCCTTAAGTGCCGTCACCCTCGGGGTGCTGCAGCAACTGTAACCCTTATCTACATGGAGGTTTTATGCGCCCAATGCGTTCGTTTCTTGCGGTAGCCGTTGCGTCGGCTTTATTCCTTGGCGGCTGCGCCAATCAACCCCAGGCCGAACTGCCTCGTGGCGTCTCCTTCATCGAGAACAATCAAGCGGCGAGCGACAGCATTCATATCCCTTACCAGAAGTACCAGCTGGATAATGGCTTAACGGTACTGCTGAGCCCGGACAGTTCGGATCCTCTGGTGCACGTTGATGTGACCTACCATGTTGGCTCTGCCCGTGAGCAGCTAGGGAAATCGGGATTTGCCCACTTCTTCGAACACATGATGTTCCAAGGTTCCACCAACGTCGCTGACGAGCAGCATTTCAAGTTGGTGACCGAATCCGGTGGTACCCTTAACGGCACCACCAATACCGATCGCACCAACTACTACCAAACCGTACCCAATAACCAGCTGGAAAAAATGCTGTGGCTTGAAGCGGATCGGATGGGCTTCTTGCTGCCAGCGGTTACCGAGCAAGCATTCGAAACCCAGCGTTCAACCGTGAAAAACGAACGCGGTCAACGGGTTGATAATCGCCCTTATGGGCGCTTATGGGAGCGAGTTGGGCAGGCGATGTACCCTGCGGATCACCCATATTCCTGGCCAGTGATTGGCTGGATGGACGACTTGGATCGGGGCACCGTTGCCGATCTGCGTCAGTTCTTCCAGCGTTGGTACGGCCCCAATAACGCCACCTTAACCATTGGTGGCGACATCGATGTGGCGCAAACCCTCGCGTGGGTTAATCAGTACTTCGGCACCATTCCTCGCGGCCCAGAGGTGGTGGATGCGCCCAAGCAGCCCGCAAGCCTAGACGCCGATCGCTATATCTCGATGGAAGATAAGGTGCACCTGCCGCTGCTCTACGTCAGCATGCCAACGGTTTATGCTCGCCACGATGATGAAGCGGCACTGGATCTGTTGGCGCAGATCTTGGGCGGGGGGAAAACCTCGATTTTCTATAAAAATTTGGTGGAAAACGGCTACGCGGTGCAGGCGCAAGTGAGCCACCCTTGTCGTGAATTAGCCTGTGAAATGAGCCTGTTTGCGGTAGCAAACCCCGCCAAAGGCGCCAACTTAGCGCAACTGGAGCAGATCATTCGCGACTCCGTGGCTGAGTTTGAACAGCGCGGCGTCACGGCTGAGGATCTGCAAAAAGCCAAGGTCGCGAATGAAACCGAGACCCTGTTTGGGCTGCAAAGCGTGCGCGGTAAGGTCAGCAGCTTGGCCTACAACCAAACCTTCTTCGGTCAGCCGGATCTGACGGCCGAGGATCTGGCTCGCTACAATAAAGTGACCGCAGCTGACGTATTACGAGTTTTTAATCAGTACGTTAAAGATAAGCCTGCGGTGATCATGAGCATCGTACCGGAAGGGCAAACCGAGCTGATCGCCGCCGCCGATAACTGGGTGGCCCCAGCGGTAACGCCGGATCTTACCAGCCTTGGTATGGCCGAGAGTACGGCGGTAGCAGCCGATGATTTTGATCGCAGCAAGGTGCCCGCCGCGGGGGCGAACCCAGTGATTGAACTGCCAAGCCTGTGGCGACACACCTTGGCCAATGGCATCAAGATGATCGGCACTCAATCCACGGAAACCCCAACCACTGAGATCTTAATTGCACTGGACGGTGGGAACCGCTTGTTGGCTCCGGAACAGGCTGGGCTGGCCAGTTTAACGGCCGC
Source organism: uncultured Ferrimonas sp. (assembly GCF_947489035.1). Classification (GTDB taxonomy): domain Bacteria; phylum Pseudomonadota; class Gammaproteobacteria; order Enterobacterales; family Shewanellaceae; genus Ferrimonas. The sequence continues at coordinate 3,499 of NZ_CANLCI010000029.1, forward strand.
CATGTTGGGTGAGTCCACCAGCACGCTGTCGACGTCAGAGTTTGCTCAAGAGCTGGAAAAGCTGGGCTCGACCATTGCCGTAACCAGCAGTGGCTATCGCACCTATGTGAGCGTAAGCAGCTTAAGCCGTAACCTTGATGCCACCATGGCACTGTTGCAGCAGCGGTTGTGGCACAACGGCTTTACCGAAGCGGATTTTGCGCGGGTAAAACAGCAGCAGTTACAGGGGATCAAGCAAAGCGTTAATCGCCCGCAGTGGTTGGCTGATGTTGCGTGGTCGAAACTGTTGTATGGCCAAGACAACCCGCAGGGCTGGCCAGCACAAGGCACCTTACAAAGCGTGCAGGCGCTGACGTTAGCGGACGTCAAAGGGTATTACCAAGAGCAGTTTAAAGCGGGTAATGCGTCGGTCGTCACCGTGTCTGATCTGAGCCAATCGCAGCTGCAGCAAGCGTTGGCGTTTTTAGGCCAATGGCAGGGGCAAGCGAGCAAACCGAAGCCACTGCAGCCGTTGCCAACGCTGCAACCGAAAATCTTCTTGTTGGATAAACCCGGTGCGGCTCAATCGGTGATCCGCATCGGCAAGCGCAGCAATAAGTTTGATGCCACCGGCCAGCATTTCTTAGCGGGGTTGATGAATTACCCATTAGGCGGTGCGTTCAACAGCCGCATTAACCTCAACTTGCGGGAAGACAAAGGCTACACCTATGGGGCTCGTACCGGCTTTAACGGCGGCCCAGAGCTGGGGCAGTTTATCGCCCGGGCTGACGTTCGTGCCGATGCCACCGCCGCGTCGGTGCAAGAGTTCATTACAGAAATTAAGCAGTACCACGACAGCGGCATTCGTCCTGACGAGCTGGCGTTCATGAAATCCTCTATCAGCCAGCGAGATGCGTTGAAGTTTGAAACTCCCGGCCAAAAAGCGCGCTTCCTTGGCCAGATCCTACGCTATGATCTGGCAGACGATTACGTGCAGCAGCAGGCGCGGATCATCAACAGCGTCACCGCAGAGCAGCTGAATCAATTAGCAACGCAAGAGTTAGATCTGCAGCAGATGTCGATTCTAGTGGTTGGCGACAAAGCAACAAATTTGGTACCTCTGCAACAGTTAGGCTATGAAGTAGTAGAGCTAACGCTGTAAACTAGCGGGAGTTGTGGCATTAAACGGGTGGCGGTAAGTCACCCGTTTTTATTCTAAATAAAGAGAACTGGATTGAGCGATTTTACTCAGGCCGTGAACACTCTCCGGCAGCCTCAGTGGCAGGGTCCTTTAACCCAGCTTACTCGAGGCATTGAGCGTGAAACGTTGCGGATTGAAAGCAACTGCCATCTGGCCCAAGATCCGCATAACCCCGCTTTAGGCGCGGCGTTAACACACCCGTGGATCACCACCGATTTTAGCGAATCGTTGCTCGAGCTGATCACTCCGGTGTACCAAGATCCGGATCAGTTGCTGCAGCATCTGGCTGATGCCCACACCTACGTGTTGAAAAACATCGGCGATCAACGCCTGTGGCCACTGTCGATGCCTTGTTTCTTAGATCCGAACACACCGATCCCGATTGCCCAATACGGCAAGTCGCACGTCGGGCGGATGAAAACCACCTACCGCATCGGCTTACACCATCGTTATGGTTCGCAGATGCAGGCGATCTCCGGCCTGCACTTTAACTTTTCGTTGCCACCGCAGCTGTGGCCAGCGTTGGGCATCGCGCAGGACGACCAAGCGGCGATCACCGATCGTTACTTCTCGCTGCTGCGCCATTTCCGTCGTCATGCATGGGTACTGGCGTACCTGTTTGGTGCCTCGCCTTCGCTGTGTAAATCGTTCTTAGGCGATGCCCCATCCAGCCTGCCGTTTATTGAAAACCGTGGCACCGTGTATCTGCCCTACGCCACCTCGTTGCGGATGAGCGATCTGGGTTACACCAACGCCGCCCAAGATGCGTTGTCGGTGAGCCTCAATGGTTTGGATGAGTACGTGCGCGATCTTAAGCACGCCATCAACGTGCCCTCTGCCGATTACGCCAACATCGGCGTGAAAGAGGCGGGAGAGTACCGTCAGCTCAACAGCAACGTGCTGCAGATCGAAAACGAACTGTACGCGCCGATGCGCCCCAAGCGCACCGCCGCCAGTGGGGAAACCCCATCGGATGCATTAGCGCGGGCAGGGATCGAGTACGTAGAAGTGCGGGCGCTCGACATCAACCCCTTTGCTGAGCTGGGCATCGACCGCTCGCAAGTGCTGTTACTGGATCTGTTCCTGTTGGATGGCTTGATGCTGCCAACGGCACCATTAACGGAGCGTTGCACCGCTGAAAACACCCGTAACTTTGATGACGTTGTGCTGGATGGGCGTCGCCCCGATAAGCAGCTGCAATATCAAGGTCAGCCACGGGCGTTAAGCGATTGGTTGGCAGAGCTGTTTGGCCGCTGGCAGCAGCTGGCGCCAATCTTAGATGAAGCCAATGGCGATAACCGTTACCGCGAGGCTCTGGCCCAGTGGCAGCCGTGCATCACCGATCCTGAGCAAACCTTGTCGGCCAAAGTCTTGGCGACCTCGTTGCAGCAAGGCCACGGCCGCTGGGCCTGTGATCTGGCGAGTCAGCATCGACAAACCTTGCTCAATCGCGATTACCAGCGTTTAAGTGCAGAGCAGTTGGCGCAAGCCGCCGAACAATCCCATGCCAAGCAGGCGCAAATTGAGGCCGCCGATCGCGGCAGCTTTGATCAGTTCTTGGCTGATTACTTTGCTAAATCTGCCCAGTAATCGGCATTTCGGCTGCGCGTGGCTTGCGGCATCGCCACTAAGTCGTTGCTAACACCCAGCCAACAAAAAACGCCCCGCAGCATTCGCTGTGGGGCGTTTTTGTATTGCAGCCAAAGGCTGAACGGAACCGAGGCCGATTTAGGCCAGTGCCATCGAGCCACCTAACGCCAAGAACACAATGGCGCAGACGCGATTAAAGCGACGCTGCGAGGTGGGGTGCGCTAAGCGGTTGGCTAAGCGGCAGCCTCCCATCGCCACCAGATTCAAAATGATGAAATCAACGGCGGTGAAGGTCAGGCACAGTAAGGTGAGCTGTGGCGCCAGTGGTTCGGCGGGGCGCAAGAACTGCGGAAACAGTGCCGCAAAGAACACCAAGCCTTTGGGGTTGCTGAGCCCAACCGTGAGGGTTTTCAAGAACAGCTTCAGCGGCTGACATTCTTGCTCGGCAAAGCTGTCGCAGGAGAGATCATTGGTTTTGGCACGCCATGCGTTGATCCCTAACCAGATCAGGTAGGCGGCGCCACCGATCTTAATCATCTCAAACAGCATCGGTTGCTTGCTGACCAAGGTGCCTACCCCAGCGGCAGACAGTGCCATCACAATCAAACCAGCTAGGTTAGAACCAAACACAGTATAAAGTGCTTTACCGTGGCCATAGCGCACGCTGGTGGACAGGGTCATCAAGGTCATAGGCCCGGGGGCGGCCAGCAGCACCACAATGGTGGCCAGATAGATCAAGTACAGCTCTAACGACATGGTATTTGATGTTCTGAAAAACGAAGCGCGCATTAAAACAGCGTCACTGGGCGCTGTAAAGTGGGTCGGCTTCAAGTTTTTGCTCTAAGTGGTGGCAGATTTCATTGCCATGAGCTGACGCACGGCCTTGATAGAACGGTTGTGATTCGGCTGGCAATAACGCTGATGTTGTGATGTTGGTGGGCAAACGGGCAAAAAAATACGAGAAACCCCTGCCGGTTGTTTCTCGCTAATAGGAGGATAATGATGCTGAACGAATGATTCGGTTCATTAACTATGACTGCGCCGCTTTTCTTTGGTTCCGTAAGCAGGCACAATTTTTTCAGTTGTCCGTTTGAGTCGTAAAAGCCTGTGAATTATCTAAAGAAGTTAACCCCGCTGTTGCTTGGGCTGCTGTTAGTTGGCTGTGCCACTTCGCCGCCGCAAGATCCAGAGAACATCTGTAATATCTTCCGCGAAAACCGCGATTGGTATGAGGCGTCGATCAACACCCAAGAAAAGTGGGGGGTGCCGGTGCATGTGCCCATTGCGATGATGTACCAAGAGAGCTCCTTTAAGCACAACGCGCGCCCACCGATGCGCTATTTCTTGGGGTTTATTCCCTATGGCCGTGCGTCTAGCGCCTTGGGGTATGCCCAAGCCAAAACCATGACCTGGGATGATTACGTGCGGGAAACCGGCAACAGCTGGTCTAGCCGCACCAACTTCGCCGACGCCCACGACTTCATGGGATGGTTTATCTATAAAACCAACAAAATCAATGGTGTATCTAAGTGGGATGCCTACGCTCAATACCTGAATTACCACGAAGGCTGGGGCGGTTATAAGCGCAAAAGCTACAACCAAAAGCCGTGGTTAAAGAAGGTGTCGAAGAAGGTGGATGCCCGCGCAAAACGGTACGCGGGTCAATTCCGCAGCTGCAAAGAGGAGCTGTCTCACGGCTGGTTATGGCGGTTGTTCTTCGGCTAGGGTTGATTGGGCGCACGCGGCCAGCGAACTCCTGACGGCCTTGTGGTGATTGCCCACGGCAACGGTTCGCGCACCCCCCATGAAAAACGCCGACTCCATCGAGTCGGCGTTTTGCTTGCAAGAATCGCGCTTGGCTAAGCCTGTGGGTAACTTCAGTTGGCGTTTAGGCCAAAGAAGCGCTGGGCTTGCTTAACAATGCCGGCGCCGTCGAGCTCAAGCTCGGCGTGCATTTCAGCTTGGGTGCCTTGCTCAACAAAGCGATCCGGCAAACCCAACTGCAATACTGGCTTGGCAATGCCTTGGCGCATCATCGATTCAATTACGGCGCTGCCTGCGCCGCCCATGATGGCGTTTTCTTCAACGGTGATCAGCTGGCCATACTGGCTGGCGATCTGTTGCACCATCGCCTCGTCTAGCGGCTTAATAAAGCGCATGTTCACGACGGTGGCATCCAACTGCTCGGCCGCGTCTAAGGCGTAGCTGAGCATGGTGCCAAAGCTGAAGATGGCCAGATCGCTGTTGCCTTGACGACGGATCTCCGCTTTGCCGATGGCCATTTCGGTCATCTCGTCTTGCAGCGGCATGCCCATGCCGTTGCCACGGGGGTAGCGTACGGCCGCTGGGCTTTGCATTTTATGACCGGTGTACAGCATCTGCCGACACTCGTTTTCATCGGCTGGCGCCATGATGGTGAGGTTAGGAATGCAGCGCATAAACGACAGATCAAAGGCCCCTTGGTGGGTTTGACCGTCAGCCCCAACCAAGCCGCCGCGATCGATGGCAAACAACACCGGCAAGTTCATGATGCCAACGTCGTGGATCACCTGATCGTAAGCGCGCTGTAAGAAGGTCGAGTAGATCGCAACGACCGGCTGCAACCCTTGGCTGGCAAAACCGGCGGCTAAGGTGACCGCGTGTTGCTCGGCAATGGCGGTATCGTAGAACTTGTCGGGATAACGCTGGGAAAACTCAACCATGCCAGAGCCTTCGCTCATGGCCGGAGTGATCGCCACTAAGTCAGGATCCTGTGCGGCCATGTCACACAGCCAGTCGCCAAACACCTTGGAAAAGGTCGGCTTGCCCGGCTTGGATTTGGGCAGCTTCCACTCTTCTGGATTGAACTTAGGCACCGCGTGGTATTTGATCGGATCCTGCTCGGCAGGCTGATAGCCTTTGCCTTTTTTGGTCATGATGTGCAGGATCTGCGGCCCTTTCAGGTTACGCATGTTACCCAAGGTTGAGACCAACGCTTCCACATCGTGGCCATCAATAGGGCCGATGTAGTTAAAGCCCAACTCTTCAAACAGGGTGCCCGGCACCACCATGCCTTTCAAATGCTCTTCGGCACGGCGTGCCAGCTCTTTGATGGGGGGCATGTGCCCCAACACCTTTTTGCCGCCTTCGCGGATGGTGGTGTAGAGGTTGCCGGACATGATCCGCGCCATGTGGTTGTTTAAGGCGCCAACGTTTTCCGAGATCGACATCTCGTTGTCGTTGATGATCACCAGCATGTCTTTGTGGATGTCACCGGCGTGGTTCATCGCTTCAAAGGCCATGCCGCCGGTAATGGCGCCGTCGCCAATCACCGCCACCACTTTACGACCAAGGGCTTCTTTATCGGCGGCAATGGCCATGCCTAAGGCGGCGCTGATCGAGGTGCTCGAGTGGCCCACGCTGAAGGTGTCGTACTCGCTCTCTTCCCGCCACGGGAAGGGGTGTACCCCGCCTTTTTGACGAATGGTGTGCATTCTCTCGGCGCGACCGGTCAGGATCTTGTGGGGGTAAGCCTGATGGCCCACATCCCAAACCACCCGATCAAAAGGGGTGTTATAGACGTAGTGCAGGGCGACCGTTAATTCGACCGTGCCTAATCCGGAGGCAAAGTGGCCAGAGGAGCGCCCCACTGACTGCAGCAAAAATTGGCGCACTTCGTCAGCCAATGGCGTGAGTTGTTCCAGCGGCAGTTGACGCATCTGCTCAGGCATTAATGCCTTTGATAGCAGTGGGTAATCAGAAAGAGCCTTGCTCATTATAAGGATTCGCTTGGATAGATATTATTATTGGTTGCGCTCAATGATGTATCGGGCGAAACCTTCCAGTTGTTGGCTATTGTATGGCAACTTTGTGAGCGCTGTCAGTGCATCATGATAGAGAGTCTGCGCCACATCACGTGCGCCGTTCAAACCGAGCAGTGCTGGGTAGGTGCTTTTTTCAGCAGCCAGATCAGAACCTTGCGGTTTACCCAGTTGTTCGGTGTCGGCGGTAATGTCGAGCACATCGTCCTGCACTTGGAACGCTAAACCGATCTTTTCGGCATAGCTTACCAGTAACTGCTGATGGTCGTGATGGCATTGTGGTGCCGCCAAGGCACCCAATTCGACGCTGGCGCGGATCAGGGCGCCGGTTTTCAGTTGATGCAGCCGGGTGAGTGCGGCCAGATCAATGTTCTTGCCGGTGCTGGCCAGATCGATGGCTTGGCCGCCACACATGCCAAGGTAGCCAGAAGCTTTGGCCAACACTTTGATCATCTCAATGCGGTTGGCTTCGGCGTGGGCGGGCAACGGGCAGTTGGCGAGAATTTCAAACGCTAAGGTTTGCAGCGCGTCACCGGCTAAGATGGCGGTTGCGTCGTCAAACGCGATGTGAACGGTGGCTTGACCACGGCGCAAATCGTCGTCGTCCATGGCCGGTAGGTCGTCGTGGATCAACGAGTAAGCGTGAATGCATTCAACGGCGGCGGCGAGGGGATCCAGGCTCGCTTCATCGGCGCCTAACATGGTGCCGGTGGCATACACCAAAAACGGGCGTACGCGTTTGCCGCCCAATAAGGTGCCGTAGCGCATCGCTTCAAGCAGTTTGGCGTCGGTTTGAGGCAACGCCGCTAAGGTGGTGTCTAAGGTGTGATTAACCCGCTGTTGGTAGTGGCTGATGGCCTGCTGCAGCATGGTTACTCCTCAGATTGGAAGGGAGCTAACTGGGCTTGGCCCTGCTGCTCGGTCAAGATGGCCACCTGCTGTTCGGCGCTGTCCAACTTCGCTTGGCTGGCGCGCACCAGCCCGATGCCGCGCTCAAACTGTTTCAGTGCTTGCTCCAGTGGCACTTCGCCTTGCTCTAGCTGCGCCACAATCTGTTCCAACTCCTGCAACGATTGTTCGAAGCTCAAGTTCTCTGGTTTTTTCGCCACAATAGTCGCTCCCGTCCTTCGATAACCGCGCCAAAGGTACTGTTTTGGCGGTGCAGATTCAATTAACTGTGTTCAAGGGTGTGAATTTTACCTCAAGCTTGCGCGGTTCCTTACCGATAAGGACAATAGACCCAATTTAATTTAGCGGATTGAACGCTGGCACTCGCGCCCGTTCAATAACACAGCAGTTAGGAGCATTTGTGGATCTGGCAACCTTAATCGGCCTGGTCGGCTCGTTTGCGTTTGTGGCGATGGCCATGGTTCAAGGCGGCGATGTGGGGATCTTCTTCAACGTCGCCAGTTTGTTCATCGTAGTGTGCGGATCGCTGTTCGTGGTGATGATGAAGTACAACATGGGCCAGTTTTTTGGTTCAGTAAAAGTGGCCGCCAAAGCGTTCATGTTCAAAATCGATAAGCCCGACGAACTGATTGATCAGTCGGTGGCCATGGCCGACTCCGCCCGTAAGGGGGGCTTTTTGGCACTGGAGGAAGTTGAGGTAACCAACTCCTTCATGAAAAAAGCGGTGGATCTGTTGGTGGACGGTCACGACGCCGACGTGGTGCGCAGCGCGCTCAGTAAAGACATTGGCTTAACCATGGAACGGCACAACATCGGCATCGATCTGTTTCGTAAGCTGGCCGACGTTGCCCCCGCAATGGGGATGATCGGCACCTTGATTGGTTTGGTGGCGATGCTGAACAACATGGAAGATCCCAAGTCGATCGGGCCGGCGATGGCAGTGGCGCTGTTAACCACCCTGTATGGGGCGATCATGGCTAACATGATGGCGATGCCGATTGCCGATAAGCTCGAACTGCGGATGAACGAAGAGATGCTGAACCGACGCTTGATCATGGATGCGGTCTTGGCCATTCAAGATGGGCAAAACCCGCGGGTTATTGAAGGCTTCTTGAAGAACTACCTGAAAGAAAAGTCGCGCACCATTGATGCCCTTAAAGAGTAATTCCGATGTCCGATGAGATGATGCCGAAAAAGGCGGCGCCGGCGGGCTCGCCTGCGTGGATGGCCACCTTTGCCGACTTGATGTCGTTGCTGATGTGCTTCTTCGTATTGTTGCTGGCGTTTTCAGAGATGGACGTACTGAAATTCAAGCAGGTGGCGGGCTCGATGAAGTACGCCTTTGGGGTGCAAAACCGCATTGACGTTACCGACATCCCGCGCGGCACCTCGGTCATTGCCATGGAGTTTCGGCCGGGGCGACCGGATCCCACCCCGATTGAGGTGATCCAGCAGCAAACGGTGGAGTTCACCCAAGACAGCTTGAACTACCAGCCCGGCGATGCGCCGCGGGTGGGGGGCATGGAAGATGGCAGTGCCGCGCAAATGGGCGGCTCGGATGCCAGCGATGCCGCCCAAGCGGCAGCGCAATCCAGTGCGCAAAGCGACGCCAAGCAAGCGGGCAAGCAGCAAAATGAGTTGGCCAAACGGGTGGCCGATGAACTGCAACAGCAGATTGTTGATGGCGCGATTGAGATTGAATCATTAGGTCAGCAGATCATCATCCGCATTCAAGAGCAAGGCGCTTTTCCGGCGGCTTCGGCCTTTTTGCAGCCGAAGTTTCGGCCAGTGATCCATAAGATCGCGGCGCTGTTGAACGACGTGCCCGGCATCATCACGGTCACCGGCCACACCGACAGCGGCAAAATCAGCAACGAGCTGTATGGCTCTAACTGGGATCTGTCCAGCCAGCGGGCGGTGGCGGTGGCGCACGAGATGACCGAAGTCGACGGCTTTGAGGAATCGCGGATGAAGGTGCAGGGCTTAGCGGAATATTACCCGATTGCAGACAACGACACCTGGGCTGGGCGCAAGCGCAATCGTCGGGTTGAAATTGCCATCGAACAGGGCAAAGCCAAAGAGTCGGCCCCGATTTCTGTGTTGCCTTAATAGCACCGCCCCCACCGTGGGCAGCAACGTTTATGCACACAAGGGAGGCCACGGCTTCCCTTGTTGCTATTTGTCGCGGCAGAACCTCGCCAAATAGCGGATTAAGCTATGCTGCAATTGAGCCAAGAGCAGACGCTGGTGTATACTCCCGCGTCTTTTTTACGCAGTGGCAGGTCCATCATGAAATTTATCGTTAAGCTGCATCCGGAAGTGATGATCAAGTCCAAGTCGGTGCGGATCCGTTTTTCCAAGCTGTTGGTGTCCAACATTCGCAACGTGTTGCGTAAAGTGGACGAAGAAACCGCCGTCAGCTTTAACTGGGATCACATTGTGGTCAACAACCGCAATGCCGATGAATCCATGCGCGATCAACTGGTGGAACGATTGCAATCGATCCCTGGTATCGCCCACTTCTTTGAAGTGACCCAGCATCGCTACGAATCCATTGACGATATCTACCAGCATGCCCACGCCGCCTTTGGCGAGCGTCTGGCCGGTAAAACCTTCTGTGTCCGTGTGAAGCGTTCTGGTCAGCACGAATTCTCCTCCCTTGACGTTGAAAAATACGTGGGCGGCGGCTTGAATCAACACACCGATGCCACTGGCGTGAAGCTGAAAGATCCCGATGTGACCGTTAACATTCAGATTGAAGGTGAACTGGCCTACTTGGTTGAGCGCCGTCATGACGGCTTAGGTGGCATGCCACTGGCCAGCCAAGAAGACGTGCTGAGCCTGATCTCCGGCGGGTTCGATTCTGGCGTATCCAGTTTCCTTACCATTAAGCGCGGCTGTCGTACCCACTACTGCTTCTTCAACTTAGGCGGTGCGGATCACGAACGCGGCGTCCAGGAAGTGGCGTACTACCTGTGGTCTAAGTTTGGCAACTCGCACAAGGTGCGCTTCTTGTCGGTGCCGTTTGAGCAAGTGGTGGAAGAGATCCTTGAAAAGGTCGATAACGGCCAGATGGGCGTAGTGCTGAAACGGATGATGATGAAAGTGGCGGCCAAGCTGGCGGATCGTTACGACATTCCCGCACTGGTGACCGGCGAAGCGATGGGGCAGGTTTCGTCTCAAACGCTGACCAACCTCAACGTGATTGATCGCGCCACCGAAAAGCTGATCCTGCGTCCGCTGATCAACTGGGACAAACAAGACATCATCGATTTGTCCCGTAAGATTGGCACCCTGCCATACGCCGAAGTAATGCCAGAGTACTGTGGCGTGATCTCACAAAAGCCAACCGTTAAGGCGGTAATGGCTAAGATTGAAGCGGAAGAGGACAAATTCTCTGAAGGTTTGGTTGAACGAGTGACTCAAGAAACCCAGTACTTTGATATCCGCGATTTGGCCAACATTGGCAAAACCGCGGCGGTTGAGATCGATACCGTACCCACTCCGGATGCGGGCGACATCGTGTTGGATATCCGCGCTCCAGAAGAGGAAGAGCAGGCACCGTTGGCCATCGACGGCACCGAAGTTAAGGTGTTGCCGTTCTTCAAACTGGCCAGCCAGTTCAACAAGCTGGATCAGCAGCAAACGTACTTGCTGTACTGCGATCGCGGCGTAATGAGCAAGCTGCAGGCGCTGTACTTGAAAGAGCAAGGCCACCAAAACGTTAAGGTGTACCGCCCGTAAGCGGCTGTCACCCAACGAACAACGCCACCGATGACGGTGGCGTTTTTGTTGCTGCGGCGCCCAATCAGCGTGGCAGCGAATGCCCTTCGCTGACTGCGAGCTGGGCGCGACTTGCGCTTATGACTGCGGTGGCTGCCACTGGCGCAGATCGGCCACGTAGCGGTTAATCAGCAGATCGAAGCCGTCTTCGCTAAAGTGGTATTGCTTCTGATAGCGAAAGCCCAGTTTTTCGATGATGCGGCAAGAGCCAAGGTTGTCGGGCAGCGCATCGGCAAAAACGTGGTTGAACTCCAGCGTCTCCTTACCGTAATGCATGCACGCCAGTGCAATTTCAAAGCCAAGCCCCTGGCCCCAATATTGCGGCAACATCCGGTAGCCCAGATCGGGCATGTTGTCTTCGTCGATGAACTTCCAACCGGCAAACCCAATCACCTTGTTGTCGGCTTTGTGCACCAAGGCGTAACGGGCGTAGCCGTGCTGTCGGTACTCCTTTAGCCAGATGGTGCGGATCACATGTTCGGCGTCGTCGATAGAGGCAATCATGCCCGCGTCGCCGGTGTATTCAGTGACCTGCTCATTACTGGAAAAAGCCAACACTGCAGGCGCGTCATCGAGGGTAAATTGACGCAAACCAAGGCGCTCGGTTTCGATAATAAAGCTCATCACAGCTCCTCATTATTGTTGTCCCTTGAAGCTAATGAAATCGCCAGATCAAATCAAATCATTACAGCCAGCAAACCATGGCTAAATTAACGGCAGAACAAGGCTATACGGCATGCAGCTGGCTTGATACTGTGGGCGGCTACGCCAAGGTGAGCACAGGAGCAAGAGATGCCGTACCGTAATGATGATGTCCGCATTAATGAGATCAAAGAGCTGCTGCCACCGGTTGCTATCTTAGAGCGCTTTCCCGCTACAGAAGCGGCCGCGAACACGGTGCTGCAAGCCCGTACCGGCATTCATAATATTCTGGCGGGCAAGGACGATCGCCTGTTGGTGGTGATTGGCCCCTGTTCCATTCACGATCCCGAAGCCGCGCTGGAATATGGTCAGCGCCTCTTGGCGTTGCGCCAGCAGCATCAAGATAAGCTTGAAATCGTGATGCGGGTGTATTTTGAAAAGCCGCGCACCACCGTCGGCTGGAAAGGGATGATCAACGATCCCGGCATGGACGACAGCTTCCGCATTAACGATGGCCTGCGCGCCGCCCGTAAGCTGTTGTTGCAGCTGAACGACATGGGCATGCCCACCGCGGGCGAATACCTGGATATGATCACCCCGCAGTATGTGGCGGATCTGATGTGTTGGGGCGCCATTGGTGCCCGCACAACCGAATCGCAGGTGCACCGCGAACTGGCATCGGGCTTGTCCTGTCCGGTGGGCTTTAAAAACGGCACCGATGGCACCACCAACATCGCGCTGGATGCCATTCGCGCCGCCAGTGCACCGCACCACTTCTTGTCGGTCACCAAATACGGCCACAGCGCCATTGTTTCCACCAGTGGGAACGAAGACTGCCACATCATCCTGCGCGGTGGTAAGCAACCCAATTACAGCAGCGAAGACGTACAGCAGGTCAGCGAAGCCTTAGTGAAGGCGGGGCTGGCAGCCAACATTATGATCGATTTAAGCCACGCCAACAGCGCCAAACAGTACCAACGGCAACTGCTGGTGGCCGAAGACATCTGTGCCCAATTAGCCCAAGGCGAGCAAGGGATCTTTGGGGTGATGATTGAATCGCATCTGGTGGCGGGGCGGCAGGATCTGATCCCAGGCCAAGCGTTAACCTATGGCCAAAGCGTGACCGATGGGTGCATCGGTTGGGATGACAGTGGCTTGGTGTTGGCGCAATTGGCCGAGGCGGTGCACGCTCGCCGCCATCGCGAGTTCAGTTAATGTGACTGCGACAGCGGCGGTTCAACCGCCGCTTGATGATGCTGGTAGCTGCGCTGGTGGTGTGGCAACGATAAGCCATGCTGCTGAGCTTGCTGCAGTACATAGCCGCTGATGTTCGCCAGCTCGGTGGGGCGAGCCGCTTCCACATCTTGCAAAGTAGAGCAGCGGTTGCTGGCGGTGGCTTTGGCCACGGTTAGGATCCGCTGTTGGCACTGCGGCGCCGTTTCACGGAAGCCCAAGGCCTGCCCCAGTTGGGCTAACTCCGTGCATAAGGCGTTGATCTCGGCCTGATAGGGCGGCGTTAACAGCACCCCATTGCTGATCCGATCGCGGGCACACAACAGGTTGATGACCGCATTGACACTGAGCTTATGCCACAACAGCAAGTCGATGTTATCCGCTTGCTGAAACCCCAATCGGCGTAAACATTCAGGCAGTTGAGTTTGGCCTGTTAACGCCCCTGCGGCTCGCACCCCAACCCCTCGCTGCGCGACTTGCGCCTGGCCTAAACGCACTGCCCCATCGGTTACGCTGCCAGCCCAAATATTATGTTGGGGGTAGCGCGCCGCTAAAGCGTGCTGTGGCCCCATGCCGTTGTGCAGCAAAATCAAGGGGATGTGCTGGGGTAACCACTGCAACACCGGCGTTGCGGCCGCAATGGCATGTTGGGCTTTGGTCAACAGCAGCACTGCTGTGGGTTGGCAGGGGAAGTTACTGGGTTGGTGCACCACATCGTGTTGGCTGTGGTGGCCATCCAGCCACTGCAGCTGGTGTGACTGGCAGTGGCTTGACGTTGGCGTGGCTGCGCTGGGGCGGCGCAACAACACGGGGGTGATCCCTTGCTGTTGCAGTAATCCCGCATACAGTTGCGCCATGGCTCCGGCGCCGATCAGTGCGACGGTTTCGGCCATTGCTGAGCCATCAAAAGCAGCAGGTAAAACAGGCAGGCACCGGACAGATCCGCGGCCAGATCCAGCCATTCGGCGCTGCGGTAGGGCAGGTAGTACTGGATCACTTCAATCAAACCGGCGTAATAGCTGAGCAACAGCAGTTGCCAGCGTCGCTTTATGCCACTGGCCAGTTGCAGCAAGGCTGCCAAGCCAAAGAAGGCGGCAAAGTGGCTGATTTTATCGAAGTGGGGCAGGCCGTGGGCCACCTTCACTGGTTGTGAAAACACCAGATAGGACACCACTAATAGCGCCGACAGCAACATGGCTCGGCCTAGGAATCGTTGCCCACTGCTGGGGCGAAAAAGAAAATCCAACATGGCGGCGATGTTACTTAAAGCGCCGATCGCTGTCACTGTTTTCTCTGCTTGCTGGATTAAGCACCAACACAATTGCGCCAGTACAGAAGGATTTAGGGTAAACTTGGCGGCAAATTGTCAATCCAACATTAGAGGCCTGTATGCCATCCTTTGATATCGTTTCTGAAGTGGATGCGGTGAACGTTCGCAACGCCGTTGAAAACGCCACTCGTGAAGTAAGTACCCGTTTTGATTTTCGCGGTGTAGAAGCGGAATTTGTGCTGAAAGATCTGGTGGTAACCCTTAAGGCCGAAGCCGAATTTCAGATCAGCCAGATGGAAACCATTTTGCGTGGCAACTTGGCCAAGCAGAAGGTGGATGCCAACGCGATGGAGCTGGCGAAGAAGTGTGAATTTACGGGTAAAACCGTCAGTCGCAACGCCACCTTCAAGCAAGGCGTGGACAAAGAGTACGCCAAGAAGATCGTGAAACAGATCAAAGAAGCCAAGTTGAAGGTGCAAGCCTCGATTCAAGGCGACAAGGTGCGCGTTACCGGTAAGAAGCGCGATGATTTGCAGCAAGTGATGGCACTGCTGCGCAGCGGCGATCAAGATCAGCCGTTGCAGTTCGACAACATGCGCGACTGATTGTTTAGCGCGCGAAATATCAAAAGGCGATGCCAGTTGGCATCGCCTTTTTTGTTTCAGCTCCCAGCTCAGTGATCCAACTGATTTGAAACAATCGTCTTGTTGGTTGGCATCAGCGGGAGAAATTAAAGGAGCTATTCAAGGCTATCCGCCGCTTGATGTATCTCGAGCGTTCTGAATAAGCCGGTTGCACACTAGACATCAGAGTACGTTCGAAGGGGGATAGTCAAATGTGGGTCTTGTACGTTTGGTCGCTTTGTCACTTGCTTCTCTGTGGCGGCGATTAAATCACCTCCAAACAATAGGTTAAATTCACTACGCCACTATAAAAGCAAATCTTAAGGGTACTGACTGATCAGCGGTTGACCATAGCTGTTTGGGTATACCTAATGAAACCTATGGTAGATTAATGAGATGAGGGCTTTGGTACTTGAGTTAGGGAATATTTATGGGGTGTTCGATAGCTGAGTTGAAAGCTTTGGCATTAGCTGGTAATCAACCTACTTCAGCGTTGCTTCAGCAAGCTTACTTCATTGCTGTTGAGTTGAACGATTCATCAGCTAAGGAGTGGTTTGAGATGGAGCTAAATGGTTATCCTTCTTATGAATCTATTCCTCACTATAGAAAGCTCAAGGGTGAACTTGTTGGCCTAGATCGGCAGCAGTTAGAAGTGGTTGTTAAGGGTTTTATAGAAGCTTTTGATAAAGAAGATAAGCTGAAGGTATTTACGCTCTCGGAAGATATTTTGCAGATAGAGTCTTGGTTACAGCAACCTCAGCCGAGACTGCGTAAGAAGATTGGGCAACCTCTGTTGCAGACCATGCAAACCTTGATGAAGTGTCCACATGATTTTGCTGTAGCCATTAACATTTGTTCATTGAATAAGGTTACCTCTACAGTAAGAACTAAAACATTGGAGTGGATTGCGTCACTGCCAGATAGGGATTCTGGTGATACTGATTATGTCAAAGCGTCTGATAAAGGCTTCAATACTGTCTTTAATGGTCCAGTAACCCAAATACTTGCACCCGTGAACGGTGAAAATGTAGCAGTGGGTAATTCTGGTAGTGAGATAGTTCAAAATAAAATCAATGAAGAGAAGGTTCATGCTGCTGCCCCAAAGTCCACGATTGCTACTTGGGTTGCTCCCATAGTTTGCGGTGTCATTGTGGCAGTCATTTCGCTTCTTATTTCAAACCACTTTAAGTGAATCATATCGACTTTACTTGTTACAATTGGTGGGTAAAGCGTGATCATCATCTGATATTATGCGCGACTAGATTTTCTAGCGCGCGAAATATCAAAAGGCGATGCCCGTGGGCATCGCCTTTTTTGTGGCTGTGGCTTGGGCTTATTTCACCAGAACGGTGATCTTCTGCGACAGCACCGGTTGCTCGTGGGGGATGTGCAGGTGGTTGCCCAGCAGCAGTTGCAAGGTGTGTTTGCCCGGCGTCAGTTCGAGGGTTGTTTCCGTTTGGCCGCCGCCAAAATGCTTTACCTGTTCGGTGGCAGGCAGTGGCTGGGTCATGTCTGGCAGGGTATCGACATCAATCAAAATGTGGTGATGGCCGGTGTTGGCTTTGGCTAACCCCGCTGGGGATACGCCCATGCCGCGCAGGCCAAACTGCACCGTTAATGGCGAAGTTACGGTGTCGCCATCTTGCGGGCTGATGATGTACACCTGAGCATCGGCGGGGGCACTGCTGCGCAGACTGCTGGTGTCGATCCCCTTGGTATCGGCACTGGTGGCGATGCCAAGGGGCAAACAAACGGCGGCGAGGGTGAGGATCAAGCGTTGCATGGGCGACTCTCCTTGAGATTGGCTTCAAGGAGTATATACGCTGGCGCTTGCTTAGCTTGGTTTTGCCTCGCGGCACTGGGGCTGTGCGGGCGCTTGTTGTTGCTGTTGCCGATGCACCATGGCGATCAGCACCAATACGGGCAAGCCCATAATGCTGACCGCCACAAAGAAGCCAACGTAGCCGAGGGCATCCACCATCACCCCAGAAAAGCCGGCGATGAATTTAGGAAACAGCAGCATCATTGACGACAGCAGCGCGTACTGAGTGGCGCTGTAGGCGATGTTGGTGAGGCTCGATAGGTACGCGATAAAGGCACTGGTGGCGATCCCTGCGCTAAAGTTGTCTGCCGATATTGCCAAGGTGAGCAGCGGCACGTTGTGGCCAACCAGCGCCTGCCAAGCAAACAGTAAATTGGTGCTGGCCACCAGCAGCCCCCCTAAAAACAGCACCTTGATGGTGCCATAGCGGTACACCAACACCCCACCAACGGCGGCACCAGCGAGGGTCATCAGCACCCCATAGATTTTTGAGATGGCGGCCACTTCGCCTTTGCTGAAGCCCATGTCGACGTAAAACACATTGGCCATCACCCCCATCACAATGTCGGAGATCCGGTAGGTGGCGATCAGCGCGAGGATCAGCAGCGCTTGCTTACCATAGCGTTGGAAGAAGTCGGCAAAGGGGGCAACAAACACCGCCGCCAACCACGCCAGTGGCGCAGGCAGGTGGGCGTATTGCTGCACCAGCTGCTGCTGGTTGGCTGCGCGTTCGATGTCTGGCTCTCGGCACAATAAGGTGGCGAGCACGCCAATGCCCATGGTGGCGGCCATCGCCAGATACGCGGCTTGCCACGCTTCAACCCGATAAACGCTGGGATCCGGATCGGCCCACGCGGCAATGGCTAAGGCGCCAGCGCCGGAGAAGATCATCGCTAAGCGATACCCCATCTGATAGGCCGCAGCCAGCGCTGCTTGCATCTTTTCCGGTGCGGCTTCAATCCGAAATGCGTCCACGGCGATGTCTTGGGTGGCCGAGGCAAAGGCCACCACAATGGCCAGCAGCACCAATTGTTGGAGATCCTGTTGTGGATCCGAGCTCGCCATCATGGCTAACGCCAGCACCAAGGTGGTTTGCGACAGCAGCAACCAGGCGCGGCGGCGACCCAGCCAGCGAGTCAGCAGCGGAATAGGGAGCCGATCAACCAACGGTGCCCACAGAAACTTGATGGAGTAGGTCATGGCCACCCAGCTTAAAAAACCGATGGTGGCTCGTTCGATGCCCGCTTCTCGCAGCCAAAACGAGAGGGTGCCGAACACCAGCGCCAATGGCAGGCCCGAGGAGAAGCCAAGGGCGAAGAGGGTGAGTACGCGCTTGTGGGCGTACACCGACAGGGCGGCGAAACGTTGGCGGAGTATGGTCACAAGATCCTTTGCGCTAACAGAAAGATAAACAAAACCCAGACTAACGCGGTCAGTCTGGGCTGGACAAGGTGAATCAGAAAAGCCCGCAGCGATTACTCTGGGCGCAACACCACTTTGTGCAGCAGCAGCGGTTCAACGGGCACATTGGGGGCGCCTAAATCGGCGCTGAATTCGGTGGTCACCTGCGACAATTGCAACAGGATCGCTTCCCCTTCGCTTACTTCCCCAAAAACGGCGTAGCCCCAGCGGCGCGATGACGGATCCAGATCGTAGTTGTCGGCCACATTGAAATAGAACTGGCTGGTGGCGCTGTGGGGATCGTTGCTGCGTGCCATGGCGATGGTGCCTAGGGCGTTGCTCAGGCCGCTGCCCGATTCATTCACGATCGGCGCGTGTTCTTCAATCTCGTTGAGCTTGGGATCGTAGCCGCCCCCCTGGACCACAAAGTCGGCAATCACCCGATGGAACACGGTGTTGTTGTAGCTGCCGGCCACCACGTAACGCAGAAAGTTATCGACGGTAAGCGGGGCGCGGCTGCGATCCAGCTCGACCACAATTTTGCCTTTGCTGGTGTCGAACTCAACCACCGGAAATAAGTTGTCAGACTGAATGTCATCGGCCCACGTCCATGCCGACAGGCACAGGGTAAGCAGTAGGGTACAGAGGGCTCGCATTATTGGCTTCCTTGCTGAATAAATTGATGAATTTCTGGATCAGTGAGCACCGCGGTGATCAGCTGTTGTACGCGGTTATTGAGCTCCAGTTCCATCTGCCCAGCATTCGCGGCCATCACCCCAGTGAACTTGCCCTTGGCGGCAAAGCGTTTCACCAGTTCACGCTGGGCTTGGCTTAGGGTGACGGTAACCGCAGCCACGCTGTTGCCTTGGTGATCCAAGGTGTTTTGTTCAACGTCGACTTGCAGCTTATCCAGCTGCAGTGCCATTTGGGTGTTGGCCTGCGCGCTAACCTGATAGCCGAGTTGGGTTAAGCCGTTGCTGAGCGCTTGCTCCATCAACTGCCGCGGGTTGTTGCCGGGGCTCAGAAGCAATGCTGGCTCGCCCTGTTGGCGCACTCGGCCAAGGTAGGTTTCGGTTCGCAGATCTTGGCTGCTGATGCTAACCGAGACAGGGGCGATCTGAACGGGGCTGCTGGCGGCGCTGGTGTCGATCTGTTTCAGCACCAAGTTGGTTGGCTGAGTCGCACACCCGGCAAGCAGCGCAGCGGCGAGATAAAGCAGTGGTTTCATGAAAATACTCAATAACATTCGGCAGTGGAAGGATAACAGAGCTTAACGCTACGACAAGGGCTCAATAGTCCAACTCTTGGCGCCGTTTTTGCGCCTCTAAGACCACAAATTTCGCGTTCGAGGCGATGGTATCGTAACCGCCAAACAGGCGAGTTAATTTGATGTGGTAAGCCAGATGACGGTTGCCAACAATGCGTAAGCGCCCGCCGGTTTTCAGGACGCGTTTGGCGTCGCGGAACATCTGCCACGCAATGTGATCGGTAACCGCTTGTTGCTGGTGGAACGGAGGGTTACACAGCACCAGATCAACGCTGCCGCCTTCAACGCTAGAGAGGCAATCGTTCCACTGGTAATCGATGCGATCGGCGTGATCTTCGGTATTCAGTTTACAGGCGGCTAAGCCGTGCCATGATTCGTCGGTGGCGATGATGTCGCACTGGGGGTTGTACTTGGCCATGGCAGCGGTAAGTACGCCGTTGCCACACCCGAGATCGATCACGCTGCCTTTGCAGTTGGGCAGGTTCGCCAGCAGTAAGCGGGCGCCAATGTCTAACCGTTGGCTGCCGTAGGTGTTTGGCAGGTTATGCACGGTTTGGTTGATCTCATCGCAGAACCAGCTGTTGAGCAGCGGCAGCCCGCTTTGCTGCTCGCCGCTGTGGCCGTAGATCAGCCGGGCTTTTTTTACCGCTCGGGATGGCTGCACGTGTTCGAGCAGCTGCCGGGTCAGATCCGGCAGGGTGCTTGGCATGTCTTTTTGGCGTGCCCCAATCACAATGGGGGTGCCTGCGGGCAGGTGCTGGTTAAGCCAATCCAACTGATTGGTGAGTAAGCGCAGGTTGCGCGGCAGTTTAATGATCACCCCAGCAGGGCGCCCATGTTCGGCCAGCTGTTCAACCTGCTGGTGGCAGCTGAGCAGCGGTGCCATCTCGTTCAGCTCGAGGTTTTGTTCTAGGGCTTGCAGCGCCACATAAGAATCGTTGACCCAGCGCAGTGGCCGTTGTTCGTCCTCGGCGCGCAGTCCCACCGCGATGGCACCAAAGTGATCGTTTAAGATCCAGATCTCGCCAGCGTCCAGTTGGTGTTGAGCCACCAGCAGTTCATCGGCGGCATCCCACGCTTGCAGCTGTTGCTCAACAACCGGAGGAAAGCGTTCGAGACTGAGTTCGGTGTCGTTGACGGTAAAAGGGGTCATGATAGGGCCAAGGCTAAGGAAAAGGGCAAGAGGGTAATTTTCGCAAACATGACGAAGCAAGAACAGCGCCTATTTGATGATAGTGGACGATTACTGGGGTGTTATTGGCCTAATTGGCTGTCGCTTGAACAGCAATCAGAGCTTTGGCCGACGTTATTGGCGCTGCCGTGGCAGCAACCGCAAGTAACGGTGTTTGGTCAGCGCCACCGGATCCCACGGCAGCAATGCTATTTGGGCCAAGCCGATTGCCACTATCGCTATAGTGGATTACTGCTGCAACCGGAGCCCTTGCCCGCCACGGTGGTGACGCTGTTACGTCAGCTGAACCAATTTGGCTCTTGGCAGTTTAATTCACTGCTGGCGAACCATTATCGCAGCGGTGCCGACAAGATGGGTTGGCATCGGGATAACGAGCCAGAGCTAGGGCCGCAGCCGGATCTGGCGATCGTGTCGTTGGGGCAAAGCCGCACCATGCGCCTGCGCTGGACCGCGGGGCCTTCGGTGGGCATCACCTTGGCGGCGGGCAGTTTATTGTGGTTGCCTGCGGGGGTGTACCACAGCATCGGCGCCAGTGTGGCCACCGCGGCGCGGATAAGCTTAACCTTTCGGGCGGTGATCCCCGGCTTTCATCAACCGCAGCCATAGGGTATAACCGCGACAATCGCTGCGGCGCTTACGCCCGCACTTATCATTACTTCGGCGTATTTTTGCCGCGGGCAACATAAGGAGATCCCCATGTCGATGAAGCAGATCATCACCGATAAAGTGCAGCAGGCACTGAACCCAAGTCATCTTGAAGTGATCAACGAAAGTCACATGCACCGAGGCCCGGCTGGCGACAGCCATTACAAGCTGATTGTGGTTAGCGATCGGTTTGAAGGTGAGCGTTTGATCGCCCGCCATCGCCGCATTAATGGCTTACTTATGGAACAGTTACAGGGCGAGCTGCACGCTTTGGCGCTGCACACCTACACCAATCAAGAGTGGTTAGACCAGTCCGGTGCGCCACGCACCCCAGGCTGCGTGAGTTAACGCCAAAGTGGGCTGGGCTCGGCGCTGCCGCCGAGTCAGCCCCCCTTGCGGTCGCGGCAGTCATCACGAGTAATCAAACAAAGTTATTGCAGTAACAAGCAGTTGCAGCGCGAATCAGTTCCTTTTCGGATTTCATGCTGTTAATAATTTGTTATCGCCCGTTTGTTGATTCGATTAGATGACGTCTACCGCAACCCCCTTCGCCAAGCTGGATCGGCTCAGTACCATACTGGGTCATTTGTGCGGCTACTGCCTGCTGTTAATGGTGCTGCTTGCTGGGCTGGTGGTGCTGTTGCGCTACGGCTTTGGCATCGGCTCTATCGCTTTGCAAGAATCGGTGCTGTACCTGCACGGGGCGGTTTTCACCCTTGGCACCGGCTTCACTTTGCTGCATCAAGGCCACGTGCGCGTGGACATCTTCTATCGCCAATGGTCGCCACGCCGCAAAGCCGCCGTGGATCTGGCCGGCTATCTTTTGTTGCTGCTGCCGGTACTGCTGTTTTTTGCCATCGCCAGCTGGGATTACGTGATGGTCAGTTGGCAACGGCTGGAAGGCTCCCCTGAATCGGGCGGGTTGCCGCTGGTCTACCTACAAAAAACATTGCTGCTGGGGTTAGTTGGCGCACTGTTGTTGCAAGCCGTGGCGGAAATTGGCCGCTGCGTGCTGATCCTGCGAGGGCCACAATCATGATGGCTTTTGCGTTATTCCTGTGCGTTTGTTTGGTGTTGCTTACCGGCTTTCCGGTGGCGTTTGCGCTGGCGGGCACCGCCTTATGGTTTGCCTTAATTGGCGCCTTAACCGGCCACTTTGATGCGGCTTTTTTAGGGGCCTTACCCAACCGCCTGTTTGGCATTTTAAACAACCAAACCCTATTGGCAGTACCGCTGTTTGTGATGATGGGGTTGGTGCTTGAACGCTCGAAACTGGCAGAGCAACTGCTGGAAGCGATGGGGCAGCTGTTTGGGCGGATGCGGGCGGGCTTAGCTATTTCGGTGCTGTTGGTGGGGATGTTGCTGGCGGCCAGTACCGGCATTGTTGGAGCGACCGTGGTGACCATGGGGTTGCTGTCGCTGCCCGCCATGTTGAAGCGCGGTTACGATCCCGCCTTTGCCTCGGGGGCGATCTGTGCCACCGGCACCTTGGGGCAGATCATCCCGCCGTCGATTGCCTTGGTGCTGCTTGGCGATGTGCTCTCAAGTGCGTATCAGCAAGCGCAATTGAACATGGGCATGTTCTCGCCGAAAACCGTCTCGGTGGGGGATCTGTTTGCCGGAGCCATCATCCCGGGGCTGTGTTTGGTGGGGCTGTATATCCTGTACACCCTGTGGCTGGCGTTTCGTCACCCCGAAAAGTTTGAACCGATTAATGCGGTGCCGCTGGATCGGCAGTTGCTGCAAACCGTAATGTCGGCGCTGGTGCCCCCCATCGGTTTGATCCTGTTAGTGTTGGGGTCGATTTTGATGGGCGTTGCTACCCCAACGGAAGCGGCGGCGGTGGGTGCCTTAGGGGCGATCCTTTTGGCGCTGTTGCGCCGTCAGCTTAGCTGGCCACGGATGCAAGAGGTGCTGCAGGAAACCGTTAAAGTCACCTGCATGGTGTTTATGATCCTGATTGGCGCGGCGCTGTTTTCGCTGGTGTTCCGTGGCCTTGGCGGTGAAGAACTGATCCACCAAGCGCTGTCTGATCTGCCCGGTGGCGTGATCGGGGCCACCATCATCGTGATGCTGGTGATCTTCCTGCTGGGCTTCATTCTCGACTTTATCGAGATCACCTTTGTGGTGGTGCCCATGGTGGCGCCAACGCTGTTGATGCTGGGTCTTGATCCCGTTTGGTTGGGGATCATGATCGGCCTGAATCTACAAACTTCGTTTTTAACCCCACCTTTTGGGTTTGCGCTGTTTTACTTGCGCGGTGTGGCACCGCCGCAATTAACCAGTGGCATGCTGTACCGCGGTGTTGCTCCCTTTATTGCTATCCAGCTGCTGATGATGTTGCTGTTGGCTTTCTGGCCGTCGCTGGCCACTTGGTTGCCACAACAGATCTACGGTTAATTACCCTCAAGGAGAATGTGTATGCGTATATGGAAACGAATGACCGCAGCAGTGGCACTGCTGTCCCTGCTTGGCTGTGCGCCAGAGCAACAGCAGCAACCAACCGCCACGGCAGAGCCAGCCAAAACCTACCAATGGAAGATGGTGACCACGTGGCCGAAGAATTTTCCTGGCCTAGGGGTGGCACCAGAACGCTTTGCCGAGAAAGTGGCGACCATGTCGGCGGGGCGTTTAACGGTAAAGGTTTACGGCGCGGGGGATCTGGTTCCGGCGTTTGAAGTGTTTGATACCGTTAGCCAAGGCACGGCACAAATGGGGCACAGCGCCGCTTACTACTGGAAAGGCAAAGTGCCAGCGGCGCAAGTGTTCACCACCATTCCGTTTGGGATGAATGCCCAGCAGATGAACGGCTGGCTCAACCAAGGCGGCGGCTTAGAGCTGTGGCAAGAGTTGTATGCTCCCTTTGGCCTGATCCCGATGCCCGGGGGCAACACCGGGGTGCAGATGGGCGGTTGGTTTAATAAAGAGATCAATACCCTAGAAGATTTGGACGGTTTAAAGATGCGGATGCCGGGCTTAGGCGGTGAAGTGTTGTCTCGCTTAGGTGGGGTGCCGGTTACGCTGCCCGGTGGCGAACTGTTTACCGCGCTGCAAACCGGCGCCATTGATGCAACCGAGTGGGTTGGGCCGTACAACGATTTAGCGTTTGGTCTGCACAAAGCGGCCAAGTTCTATTACTACCCAGGGTGGCATGAGCCTGGCACCGCGCTTGAGTTCATCATCAACGAACAAGCGTTCAAGGGGCTGCCTGCGGATCTGCAAGCGATCGTAACCACCGCCGCCCAAGCGGTGAACCAAGAGATGTTGGATGAGTACACCAGCCGCAACATCGAAGCACTGCGCAGCTTAGTGGAAGATCACGGCGTGCAGATCAAGCCGTGGCCACCGGAAGTGCTGGCGTCGTTGCAACAGGCGGCCGATGAAGTGTTGGCCGAGCAAGCTGAGAAGGATCCGGCGATGAAAAAAGCGCTGGACGCGTATCAGCAGTTTGCCCAAGGGGTACGTGGTTACCACGCCATTTCCGAAAACAGCTACGACCAGCTGTACCGCTAATCGCCTTCGCACGGTTGCGGTGAACTCGATTGACCCTGCCTGCTGGCGGGGTTAATTTTTAACCAGCGAACCGCGCCGATGGAATGGCAGCTAAGGAGCTAACCGATGCCTTTATTAGACAGCTTTACTGTGGATCACACCAAGATGGCAGCACCGGCCGTAAGGGTGGCTAAGTCGATGCAAACCCCCAGTGGCGATGTGATCACCGTGTTTGATCTGCGTTTTTGCCTCCCCAATGCCGAGATCTTGTCCGAGCGTGGGATCCACACACTGGAACACCTGTTTGCCGGTTTTATGCGGGATCACTTAAATGGGGGGGGGACCGAGATCATCGATCTATCGCCGATGGGCTGTCGTACCGGTTTCTACATGAGCGTTATTGGTAGCCCAACTGAGGCGGCCGTAGCCAGTGCCTGGCGTGCCAGCATGACCGATGTGATTGCGGTGGAGCGGCAAGAGCAGATCCCAGAGCTGAACGAATATCAGTGCGGCACCTTCACCATGCACTCGTTGGTTGAAGCGCAATTGATAGCCACGGATATTTTACAGCGTGGGATCGGGGTAAACCGTAACGACAAGTTGGCACTTTCACCACAACAGTTGCAGCAGTTGTAACCCGTCCCCCAGCCAATCCATCCCCTAACGCCCCCAATTGACGCCGATTCGGGGGCGTTTTTTGTTTTTTGTTAACGAGTTGCGTAGAAGATAGAACTAGGAAACGCAACCTTGCTGTGTATGTAAACGATATGGGTTCGCATTTGCAATTGTGTAATTGGTGTTGCCATAATGTGGCCACTTTATCGGGCCCATCGTATTGTACATAGGAATCCAGTATGACCCTCAAGCGTTCAGCGTCAGCCATTTTTGTCTTATCTTGCCTTACTTTAACCGCCTGTGGTGGCAGCAGCGGTGGTGGTGATAGCACCCCGCCAGTAACCAATAATGCGCCGACCGACATCAGCTTGAGCAGCGCCGTGGTGGATGAAAATGCAATGGGCGCCACCATCGGTACCTTAAGCGCCACCGACGCAGACAGCGGCGACAGCTTTACCTTTACCACCAGCAACAGCAGCTTTGCCATCAGCGGCACCAGCCTGACACTGGCGGAAGGGGTGGCGATGAACTTTGAAGCCAACAGCAGCGTCGATGTGGCAGTGACCGTAACCGATGCGGCCGGCAGCAGCTTCAGCAAAACCTTAACCGTCAGCGTGAACGATCTGCTCGACACCTATCAGTTCAACAACAAGAACGGCGAAGGCTCGAGCGTTTCCTACTCGGGGCAAACCGCTCGTCACGTATTGATTGCTGAGCTGAACAATTACATTGGCAACCAGCTGCAAACCGATTTGGGCGATGGCACCTTGGCAACGCGTGCCGAGGTATTGGCTAAGCTCGACAGCTATTTCCGGATGGACGCCGACACTTACGAATTAACCGCAGAAAGCATGCTGATTGGCTTTACCGCGGATCCTGAGCAGATCTCTTTGAAAGACATCTCCTCGAGCCATAAGAATTTGGTGGCGAAGGTTGCGGGCAACGACGCTGGCGGTCAGCACGCCATGTGGAACGACGGTGATTTTGCCGGGTGGGGCGCCAAAGGCAGCACCACTCCAGAGGGCTTGGTGGACATCTTCTTTGGTTTGTTGGCCGACAACGCCGATGAAATCTTAGGGGGCGCCAGCCGCGTTGATGCTGATGGCAACCCGCTGCCAGTTTACGTCACCAGCACAGGCCTTGATCTGAAGCAGCTGATCCAAAAGTTCCTGTTGATGTCAGTGGCTTATTCTCAAGGTGCGGATGATTACCTGGATAACAACACCGCTGGCAAAGGCTTACTGGCCGACAACAGCGCCAACGTTACCGGCAAGCCTTACACCGCCCTAGAGCACATCTACGACGAGGGCTTCGGTTACTTCGGTGCCGCCCGTGATTACCTTGATTACAGCGACGACGAAGTGGCCAGCAAAGGCGGCCGCGATGGCTGGCAAGGCAAGCACGATACCGATAACAACGGCACCTTTGATCTGCTGAGCGAGTACAACTTTGGCAACTCGGTTAACGCGGCTAAGCGCGATCGCGGCGCCACCACCGAGCTCGATTACAGCAAAACCGCCATGGATAACTTCCTGCTGGGGCGCCAGTTGATTGCCGACACGAATGCGGCATTAACCGAGGCCCAGATGACCGAGCTTGAAGGCTACGTCAGCAAGGCATTGGATGCGTGGGAGCGGTCGATTGTGGCGACCGTGGTGCACTACATCAACGACACCAGCGCCGATCTGGCCAACTTCGACAGCGACAATTTCAACTTCACCGATACCGCCAAGCATTGGGCCGAGATGAAAGGTTTCGCACTGGGGATCCAGTTCAACCGAGCCAGCCCGATGACGTCGGCGCAGTTTGAGCAGTTGCACAACCTGCTGGCGGATGCACCGGTGTTAACCGATGCCGCCGCTGTGACGCAATACCGTGCTGATCTGATGACCGCCCGTGATTTGATTGAAACCGTCTACGGTTTTGACGCTGCCGATGTGGCTAACTGGTAATCACTTGGTTTAATAAGAAAAAGCCTGACCTGAAAGGGTCGGGCTTTTGTCGTATATGGATAATATGATGAAAACACAGACGTCTCTTGCGGTTGCTGTACTTGGCGCCACGCTATTAAGCGGTTGTGGTGAGAGCAGCTCCAGCAGTGCTGGCCCCGATTTTGGTGGCGGCAACAACGGCGGCACCCCACCGCCCACCACCGAATTTAACCAAGCCCAGCTGGTGGCGAACTTAGCGGATAACGTGATCAGCCCAGTGTTTGCCAGTGCAGCCACCGCCGCCACCGAGCTGAATGGCGCCCTTGGCGGCTATTGCGCTGCGCTGCAAAGCGGCACCGATGTGGCCGCGGCGGCGCAACTGGCGCAAACCCAGTGGTTAGCCACCATGGCGTGGTGGCAACAAGCGGAGTTGATGCAACTGGGGCCACTGCACCGCGACACCGGCCTGCGTAACAAGATCTACTCCTGGCCCGTGGTGAATCGCTGCGCGGTGGATCAAGAAGTGGTGCTGTTTGAATCGGGCCAGATCAACGGCCAACCTTACGACATCAGCAGTCGTACCGATCCGCGCAAAGGCTTAGACGCCCTTGAGTATCTGCTGTTTGCGCCGTCGCTGGATCACCGGTGTCCAGCCAGCGTTGCGCCTGCCAACTGGAACAGCCGCAGCGACGACGACCGCCGTCTGGCCCGTTGCCAGTTTGCTGCCGCCGCCGCGGCGGATCTAGTGACCAACCTCAACAGCCTTAACAGCCAATGGCAAAGTTTCAGTGTCGATCTGAAAAACGCCGGTCAGCCCGGCAGCAGCTATGGCGACATTCACGATGCGGTTAACGATCTGAGCGATGGCCTGTTTTATCTCGACAGCATCAGCAAAGACGCCAAACTGAACTTCCCACTGCAAACCTACGCCAACAACTGCGACGCCGACTGCGCCAATGCGTTGGAATCGGGGCTCAGTGGCAGTTCGCTGGCCAACGTGGGCAACAACCTCACCGCGTTTCGAGCGTTGTTTGCCGGGCACGACGGCATCGGTTTTGATGATTACTTGATTGAAGTCGGCAGCAATGAACTGGCTCAGCAGATGTTGGCAAACCTTGATACCGCCATCGCCAGCCAAACCGAATTGGGCGCGTCACTGGTGCAACAGTTGCAACAAACCCCCGCTCAGGTGCAGCAGCTGCACGATCAAACCAAAGCGGTAACGGATCAACTGAAAGTGGATTTCATTAATAGTTTGGCGCTGGATCTGCCGCCGACCTCTGCCGGAGATAACGACTGATGGCGCGTACTTTATTCCCTTTAAGCCGCGTGGGGCTGCTGGTGAGCGCCGCACTGATCGCGCCGTTGGCCGCGGCCGCGCCAGACAACGGTTACGTTGAAACCATTCAAATCTTAGGGCAGAAGGACAGCCTGCGTACCGAGGCGGGGTCGACCACCATCATCGACGAGCAACAGCTGCAGAAGTTTGCCTTTGACGACATCGAGCGGATCTTAGCAACGGTGCCCGGGGTGAATATTCGCAGCGAAGATGGCTACGGCTTGCGCCCAAACATCGGCTTTCGGGGGGTGACCCCAGAGCGCAGTAAGAAGATCACCTTGATGGAAGATGGGGTGTTGATCGCCCCTGCGCCGTATTCAGCCTCGGCGGCCTACTATTTCCCGTTGATGAGCAAGATGACCGCGGTGGAGGTATTTAAAGGCCCAGCGGCGATCAAGTATGGCCCCTACACCGTAGCCGGTGCGTTAAACCTGGTTACCCGCGCCGTACCAGACAGTACCGCCGCGATGATGGACGTGGCGCTTGGCAGCGATGGCTACCTGAAAGCCCACGGCTATTACGGCGATCGCCTTGGTGATGTGGGCGTGTTGCTGGAAGGGGTTCACGTTGAAAGCGATGGCTATAAAACCATTGATGGTGGCGGCGACAGTGGCTTTGATAAAAATGAGCTGATGGCCAAGCTGCGCTACGACATTGGTGGCGACAAGGTGAATCAAACCATCGAATTCAAAGCGGTGTACGCCGATGAGAGCTCGGACGAAACCTATTTGGGGTTAACCGACAGCGACTTCGATGCCAACCCCAATCGCCGTTATGCCGCCAGTAGCTTGGATCAAATGAACTGGGATCACACTCAGTTTCAGTTGACTCACTTCATTGCGGGCAACGGCTTCGACATGAGCACCAAACTGTATCGCAACGATCTGTCGCGGGCGTGGCGTAAAATCAACGGCTTTGCCGGTGGCCCAGATCTGTCTGCGCTGTTGCAAAACCCAAACAGTGGCATTAACGAACAGTTCTATCAGGTGCTTATCGGTGCGGCGGATTCCAGCTCGCCGCTGGGGATCGACACCCTTGCCATCGGCACCAATGATCGCGACTACTACGCACAGGGGATCGCCTCAGACTTACGCTGGGCGCTGCCGCTGTGGGGGATGGAGCACAACGTTCACGCTGGGATCCGTTTCCACCAAGATCAGATAGAGCGTAACCAGTACGAAGATCCCTACCTGATGCAAAGCGGCCAACTGGTCTCAGACAATAACCCGCGTCAGCTTAATACCCTAAACCGTGAAAAGACCGACGCTTGGTCGCTGTATCTGCAAGACACCGTCGCCTTTGGCCAACTGGAAGTCACCGCCGGTGTGCGTGGTGAATTTCTTGAGATGGAATACCAAAACCGCTTAGCGGGGCAGGGTGGCGACTACTTGGATAAATCCACCGACGTGTGGCTGCCGGGGATTAGCGCCTTTTATCGCGTCAACGATGATTTTGGGGTGTTTGCCGGCATTCACGAAGGCTTTGTGCCCACCAGCCCCCAGCAGGATCCGCGCATCAGCAGTGAAAGCAGCGTGAACTACGAGTTGGGTGGCCGTTACCACAGCCAAGACAGCAAGCTGGAAATGGTGCTGTTTTTTAACGATTTCGACAACCTTAAAGAGAGCTGTACCTTCTCGGCTGCGGCCTCGTGCAGCAACAACGTCGACGCGGAGTTTAATGGCGGCGCGGTGGAGGTGTTCGGTTTAGAGTTTAGCGGTGAACAGTTGCTGCGAGCCGGAGGATTAGAGTTTCCCTTGTCGCTGGTCTACAGCTACACCGATTCCGAGTTTCAAACCAGTTTTGAATCGGACTTCACTATGTGGGGCAACGTGGAAGCGGGGGACGAACTGCCGTATCTGCCAGCCCATCAGCTGACCGTTGGCGCTGGGGTAACCGGCAATAAATGGAGTTTGGATCTGCAGGGGCGTTACGTCAGTGAAATGAAAGAAGCCTCGGGCAGTGGCGTGACGTTAAGCGGGGTCGAAACCGAATCGTTGTTCACCCTTGATGTTGCCGCCAGTTGGGATTTCGACAGCTACGGTAAGATCTACGGTAAGGTTGATAACCTGCTGGATGAACAGCAGATCGTGAGCCGTCGTCCGTTTGGGGCACGGCCAAATCGGCCTCAGCAGTTGGTGTTGGGTTATCGCGTAGTCTACTGAGGTCGGTATGGAGTGGGTTAACTTTCTTGGCACCAATCTGGCGCAGCTGGCGGGTTACCTAACCGACGCCAACAAGCGCCTGTTCTGGGCGTATTTGCTGGGGGCGTTGTTGTTAACGCTGCCGCTGTATTTACGCCAACGCCAAGGGGGCAAATCCTGGTGGCAGCTGCTGTTTCCTGCTGCGGTGTACCGACACCGTTCGGTGCGGCACGATGTGGCGCTGCTGCTGTTGAATAAACTGCTTAAAGCGGCGCTGTTTGCGCCGCTCTTGCTGACCATGGTGCCGGTTGCGTTGGCCACCACTGAGCTGCTGGAAGGGCTGTTTGGTGCGCCGCTGCATCTGGGCTGGTCGCCATGGTGGGTGATGACCGCATTTACCCTGCTGCTGTTTGTGCTGGATGATTTCAGTCGATTTTTGTTGCACCTATTACTGCATAAAATACCGCTGCTGTGGGATTACCATAAAGTGCACCACAGCGCGCCGGTGCTAACGCCACTCACCATCTACCGCAGCCACCCGCTTGAAAGCTACCTGTACGCTTGCCGCATGGCGTTGTCACAGGGGATCGCCGTTGGTTTGGGTTATTTCCTGTTTGGCACCAGCTTGCAAGTGCACGAGATTTTAGGGGCAAACGTGCTGGTATTTGTGTTTAATCTGCTGGGTTCTAACCTGCGCCACAGTCATTTGTGGCTCAGTTGGGGGCAATGGTTGGAAGGCTGGTTTATCAGCCCGGCGCAACATCAACTGCACCACAGCAGCGATCCGGCTCATCGAGATTGCAATCTGGGTTCGGCCTTGGCCATTTGGGATCGCGCTTATGGCAGCTTAATTAAGGCCCATCAGGCGCAACCGGACACCCTGCAATTTGGGTGCGGAGCCGCCGCTGGTCACGACAGCGTGCGTGGCCTTTATCTGCAACCACTTAAAGACAACGCCCTGCGCTTACGGCGTAAGTGGCCAGCCGCCACGCGTTGAACCCGATCCTACTTCGAAGCGGCTGTGCCGCGATTTGTACGCCAATTGTTAACGGCAATTTGAGGGTGAGATGCCACTGTGCTTGCATTTGCTGGCGATTGTGGCAGGGGCGACTTAGGTCGAACGGATCTTGCTCAAAATGCACGGTAAACTGCCGCCCGCTAGGCAACGGATTTAATGCTTAGGCGAGTAATATTCAGCGAAAAACCCTCGTTAATGCTGAAAAAACGGACGTCTTGTAACGTTTGTTAAGCGAAAGGTCACTTTCGGTGTCTATCACGCGCATTTTTCATGGCTCAAGATAGCTGCTTGGGGTATGATGCGCCCGAGTCGCCGTGACGCGGGTCGCAAAAGAGTAAAAAGTTTGCGCTTGGGGTACGTTGGTGTCACCAAAAGATTGGTCTCAATCTTAACACTTCCTTCCTTATATCCTCAGCGTTCCGGCACATGGACTTCACAGCAAAGCAGTGCAAGTGAGTATGATTACAATAAGTAAAGGATTGGACTTGCCCATCGCCGGCAAGCCAGAACAAGTAATTCAGGATGGCCCTGTCGCCACCCGTGTTGCGATCTTAGGTGAAGAATACATT
Source organism: uncultured Ferrimonas sp. (assembly GCF_947489035.1). Lineage (GTDB taxonomy): Bacteria > Pseudomonadota > Gammaproteobacteria > Enterobacterales > Shewanellaceae > Ferrimonas. The sequence goes on from NZ_CANLCI010000029.1 coordinate 35,961, forward strand.
GGCATGCGTCCCACCATGAAAGTAAAGGTGGGCGATACCGTCAAGAAAGGTCAGCCGATCTTCGAAGACAAGAAAAACCCTGGGGTGATTTTCACTGCCCCTGCCAATGGGACCGTCGCTGAGATCAACCGGGGCGCACAGCGTGTATTGCAATCGGTCGTTATCGATGTGCAAGGCACTGAAGCCATTAAATTTGACAGCTTCGACGCCGCTCAATTGAGCCAACTTGGTCGTCAAGTCGTGCAGGACAACCTGGTCAATTCTGGCCTGTGGACCGCCCTGCGTACCCGCCCATTTAGCAAGGTTCCAGCGGTTGGCTCTGCCCCGGCCGGGATCTTTGTGACCGCCATTGACACCAACCCACTGGCTGCCGATCCGGCGGTGATCATTGCTGAGCAAGCCGAGGCATTTGCCCACGGTTTGCAGGTACTGACCCGCTTGAGCGACGGCAAAGTGCACCTGTGTCATGCTGCTGTGTCGCCAATCAAGCAAGCGATTGCTGGGGTTGAAGCGCACGCCTTTGGTGGCAAGCACCCAGCAGGTTTGGTCGGCACTCACATTCACCACATTCTGCCAGCCAGCGCTGAGCGGATGGTGTGGAGCATCAACTACCAAGACGTTATTGCCATCGGCAAGTTGTTCACCAGCGGTGAACTGCATACCGATCGCGTTATCGCCTTGGCGGGCCCCGCCGTGAAACAACCACGCCTGTTGCGTACCAGCATTGGTGCCGATACGGCCGAGCTGACCCAAGGTCAGTTGAGCCACGATCACGTTCGCGTGGTGTCCGGTTCGGTGTTGTCGGGTCGTACGGCTGCCGGCGCTCATGGCTTCGTGGGTCGCTACCACACCCAGTTGACTGTGCTGGAGCAGGGCGACGAGAAAGAACTGTTTGGTTGGGTTATGCCCGGCGGCAACAAGCACTCTTTCACCCGCGCTTTCTTGTCTCATCTGAGCCCAAGCAAGTTGTTCAACATGACCACCAGCACCGGCGGCTCTAAGCGTGCCATGGTGCCAATTGGTAACTACGAACGCGTAATGCCATTGGATGTGTTGCCAACATTGTTGCTGCGCGATTTGATCGCCCGTGACACCGATGCGGCCCAACGTTTAGGCGCACTGGAACTGGATGAAGAAGATCTGGCGCTGTGTACCTACGTATGCCCAGGTAAGTACGATTACGGCGTTCAGCTGCGTGCTTGCTTAGACATCATCGAGAGGGAAGGCTAATGAGCTTGAAAAACTTCCTTGAACGTATTGAACCGGACTTCGAGAAGGGCGGTAAATACGAAAAGTGGTACGCCCTGTATGAAGCGGCGGCCACCATCTTTTACACCCCGGGTCACACGACTCGCGGTGGCACCCACGTGCGTGACAACATCGATCTGAAACGAATGATGATCACCGTGTGGCTGTGTACTTTCCCAGCCATGTTCTTCGGCATGTACAACGTTGGTTTGCAGGCGCAAGACGCGCTGGCTGCCGGCTTTGCCAGCCCAGACGTGTGGCAGGTTGCCCTATTTGAGTTACTCGGCGGCAAGATGAGCGCCGATCTCGGTATCGGCGGCTTAATGTTCTACGGCGCCTGTTTCTTCCTGCCTATCTACGCGGTGACCTTCGCCGTGGGTGGATTCTGGGAAGTGGTGTTTGCCTCAGTTCGTAAGCACGAGATCAACGAAGGTTTCTTCGTTACCTCAGTGTTGTTCGCACTGACGCTGCCAGCCACCATCCCACTGTGGCAGGTTGCCTTGGGCATCACCTTCGGTGTGGTTGTGGCCAAAGAGCTGTTTGGTGGCACCGGCCGTAACTTCTTGAACCCAGCGTTGGCCGGTCGTGCCTTCCTGTTCTTCGCTTACCCAGCGCAGATCTCCGGTGACGAAGTGTGGATCGCTGCAGACGGTTTCTCTGGCGCAACCATGTTGTCGCAAGCCGCTTCAGGGGTGAAAGACTTCGCCGACTACGGTTGGATGGCTGCGTTCTCTGATCCACAGTGGTGGGACAGCTTCATTGGCACCATCGGTGGCAGTGTTGGTGAAACCAGCACCTTGGCCTTGGCCATTGGTGGCTTGGTTATCATGTACACCCGTATTGCGGCATGGCGCATTGTGCTGGGCGTAATGGCGGGCATGATTGCCACAACGGCACTGTTTAACAGCATCGGTTCTGATAGCAACTACATGTTCAACGTTCCGTGGACGTGGCACCTGGTTATGGGTGGCTTCGCCTTCGGTATGTTCTTCATGGCGACGGACCCCGTGTCCGCCTCTTTCACCAACCAAGGTAAGTGGGCTTACGGCGCACTGATTGGGGTGATGGTGGTGTTGATCCGCGTGGTTAACCCAGCCTATCCAGAAGGGATGATGTTGGCGATTCTGTTCGCTAACTTGTGGGCGCCACTGTTCGATTACTTCGTGGCACAGTCCAACATTAAGCGGAGGCTGGCACGCAATGTCTAAATCCAATGACTCCTTTGGCAAAACCGTTGGTGTGGTACTGGGCTTATGTCTGGTGTGTTCACTGGTGGTGTCTGGCACTGCGGTGGCGTTAAAGCCACAGCAGATCCAGAACAAGCTGCAAGATAAGCAAAAGTACATCCTGGAAGCGGCGGGCATCGCCGTTGAAGGCGGCGACGTTGCGGGAACTTACGTGAAGTTCATCGAACCGCGGGTGGTTAACTTTGACAGCGGCGCTTACCAAAACGACATCGATCCGGTGCTGTACGACCAACGTAAAGCAGCACGAGATCCTGATACTTCCTCTAAGCCAAACAACGACATTGCCTCGATCAGCCGCCGTGCTGATAACGGCTTGGTGTACTTGGTGAAAGACGAAGCGGGTCAGGTGAAAACCGTGATCTTGCCTGTGCATGGCTACGGCTTGTGGTCAACCATGTACGGCTTCTTGTCGCTGAGCAGCGATCTCAACACCATTCAAGCAATGGTGTACTACGAGCAGGGTGAAACCCCAGGCTTGGGTGCCGAGGTTGAAAACCCACGCTGGAAAGCGCTGTGGCCCAACAAAGTGGCTTTTGATAACGACGGCAACGTTGCGATTAAAGTGGTTAAAGGCGGCGCCAAAGCCGACGACATCCACGGGGTTGATGGCTTATCTGGTGCAACGCTAACCAGTAACGGCGTGACCAACAGCTTGGTATTTTGGCTGGGCGCAGAAGGCTACGGCAACTTTATTGCTAAGGCTCGTAACGGAGGTCTGAACAATGGCTAATCAGCAGTCACTTAAAGAGGTTCTGATTGGTCCTATTTGGGCCAACAACCCGATTGCGTTGCAGGTGTTGGGTGTGTGTTCTGCCTTGGCAGTAACCACCCGAATGGAGACCGCTCTGGTAATGTCGTTGGCATTAACCGTGGTAACCGCGTTCTCTAACCTGTTTATCTCAATGATGCGTAACCACATCCCATCGAGCGTGCGGATCATCGTGCAGATGACCATCATCGCTTCGCTGGTAATTGTGGTGGATCAGATACTGAAGGCCTACGCCTTTGAGATCTCGAAGCAGCTGTCGGTATTCGTTGGTTTGATCATTACCAACTGTATTGTAATGGGTCGTGCCGAAGCCTACGCCATGAAGGAGCCGCCACTGCGCAGCTTCGTCGATGGCATCGGCAACGGTTTGGGTTACTCGGTGATCCTGCTCAGCGTTGGCTTCTTCCGTGAATTGCTGGGCAACGGCACCCTGTTTGGTATCGAGATCTTTACCAAGGTGTCTGAAGGCGGTTGGTACTACCCCAACGGTCTGATGTCGTTCCCACCAAGCGCGTTCTTCTTGATTGGTTTCCTTATCTGGGCAATTCGCACCTGGAAGCCAGACCAAGTAGAGCCTAAGGAGTAAGCGCGATGGAACATTACATTAGCCTGTTTATTAAGGCGATCTTCATTGAAAACATGGCCCTGAGCTTCTTCTTGGGCATGTGTACCTTCTTGGCCGTATCCAAGAAAGTGTCTACGGCGATTGGCCTGGGTGTTGCGGTTATTGCGGTACTGACCCTAGCGGTTCCAGTTAACCAGCTTATCTACTCCAACATTCTGGCGCCGGGCGCGCTGGCTTGGGCTGGCTTGCCAGACGCGGATCTGAGCTTCCTTAACTTCATTACCTTCATTGGGGTAATTGCGGCTTTGGTGCAGATCTTGGAAATGACCTTGGATAAGTACTTCCCGCCGCTGTACAACGCGCTGGGGATCTTCCTGCCACTGATCACCGTAAACTGTGCCATCTTCGGTGCCGTATCGTTTATGGCCAACAAAGACTACAGCTTCAGCGAATCGGTAGTGTTTGGCTTGGGCGCAGGCATTGGTTGGGCGCTGGCATTGGTATTGCTGGCTTCCATCCGTGAAAAGATGAAGTACTCCGACGTACCGGATGGACTGCGTGGCTTAGGGATTACCTTTGTTACCGCTGGTCTGATGGCTCTGGGCTTTATGTCCTTTTCCGGGGTGTCGCTGTAAGCGGCGCGAACGTAGAGAAGTTAAAGGAATAGTCGATGGAAATTATACTCGGCGTTGGCATGTTTACCGCGATTGTTATCTTGTTGGTGTTCGTAATTTTGTTTGCGAAATCCAAGTTGGTACCAGAAGGCGACGTAACCATCAGCATTAACGGTGACGCGGATAAAGCGATCACCACCCAGCCTGGCGACAAGCTGCTGGGCGCGCTGGCCGGCAATGGCATCTTTATCTCGTCTGCCTGTGGTGGCGGTGGCTCTTGTGGCCAGTGTCGCGTCAAGGTACACGAAGGTGGCGGTGACATTCTGCCAACCGAAACCAGCCACGTGAACAAGCGTGAAGCCCGTGAAGGCTGTCGTTTGGCCTGTCAGGTTGCGGTGAAGCAAGACATGGACATTGAACTGCCTGAAGAGGTGTTCGGTGTGAAGCAGTGGGAGTGCGAGGTTATCTCTAACGATAACAAAGCCACTTTCATTAAAGAGCTGAAACTGGGCATTCCAGATGGCGAATCGGTGCCGTTCCGTGCCGGTGGTTACATCCAGATTGAAGCCCCTGCGCACCACGTTAAGTACGCTGATTTTGATGTACCAGCAGAATACCGTGGCGACTGGGAGCACTTCGGCTTCTTCAAGTTAGAGTCCAAAGTAGACGAGCCAACGCTGCGCGCCTACTCCATGGCTAACTACCCTGAAGAAGAAGGCATCATCATGTTGAACGTGCGTATTGCAACGCCGCCGCCGCGCAACATGGAGCTGCCACCGGGCAAGATGTCTTCTTACATTTGGAGCCTAAAAGCGGGCGACAAAGTGATGATCTCTGGTCCATTTGGCGAATTCTTTGCCAAAGAAACCGAAGCCGAAATGGTGTTTGTGGGTGGCGGTGCTGGTATGGCACCAATGCGTTCACACATCTTCGATCAGCTTAAGCGTCTTAATTCTAAGCGTAAGATCTCGTTCTGGTACGGTGCACGTTCCAAGCGCGAAATGTTCTACGTTGAAGATTTCGATGGCTTGGCAGCCGACAACAGCAACTTCCAGTGGCACGTAGCCCTGTCCGATCCTCAGCCAGAGGATAACTGGGACGGCTACACCGGCTTCATCCACAACGTATTGTTTGAACAATACTTGAAGGATCACGACGCCCCAGAAGATTGTGAATTCTACATGTGTGGTCCACCGATGATGAACGCAGCGGTAATCAACATGTTGAAGGAACTTGGTGTTGAAGACGAAAACATTCTGTTGGATGATTTCGGCGGATAAGCCATAACTTCAAGCGAGTATTGATGCAAAATCATATCGTAATTAAGTGGCTGGCCCTTCTGGGGCTGGCCCTTGTTGTTTCTGTGGGGCTGAGCGGTTGTGCTCCGGCGCCACAAATCGTCAAGATCGAGGGTGCCACCATGGGCACCAGTTACCACATCAGCTGGGTGGGCAAGGCGGAGGATGCCGCGGCCATGAAGGCCAAGGTGGATGCCCGTTTGGTGGCGGTGAATCAGTCGATGTCGCACTGGCAGCCCGATTCCTTGATCAGCCAATTTAACCGCTTGGATAGCACCGAGCCGATGACCATCGATCCCGACTTTGCCACGGTGATGGCCGAGTCGATCTGGTTGGCGGAGCAAACCAACGGCGCCTTGGATGTGACCATTGCGCCGGTGATTGATCTGTGGGGCTTTGGCCCCGATGGCCACGTCGAGCGAGCCCCGAGCAGCAAAGCGATCGCCACCGCGCAGATGCTGACCGGCATCGACAAGCTTACTTTAAGCAATTTGCGCCTCAGCAAATCGGAGCCGCTGTTAACGCTGAACCTGTCGGCCATCGCCAAGGGCTTTGGGGTTGACGCAGTGGCGGATCTGCTGGAGCAGCACGACATCGGCAATTACATGGTCGAGATCGGCGGCGAACTGCGAGTGCGCGGGGTCAAGCCAGCGCAGCAACCGTGGCGGATTGCGGTTGAACGCCCGGATCCAGAGGGGCGGCAAGTGTTTGAAGTGATCGCACCGGGCAACAACGCGGTGGCCACCTCTGGCGATTATCGCAACTTCTTCGAGCAAGATGGGGTGCGTTTTTCCCACCTGATCGATCCTCGCAGCGGCAGCCCAATCACCAATCGAGTGGCCTCGGTTACGGTGATCAGCCCATCCAGCATGCGGGCCGATGGCTTTGCCACCGCCTTTAGCGTGCTTGGCAGCAAAGCCAGTTTGGCCTACGCAAACAGCCACGGCTTGGCGATAATGTTGATTGAAAAGCGTCGTGATGGGGAATTTGATACCCACTACAGCGAGGCGTTTAAGCCTTACCTGCAGGACAAAAAGGAGCAGTAGCGCAGTATGGAAACCTTTATTGGCACCTTTGTGGTGTTTGTCAGCTTGTTTGTGCTGATGTCGATCGGCTACATCGTTAAGCGCAAAGCCGTGAGCGGCTCCTGCGGTGGCTTGGCTAACGTGGGCGTCGACAAAGAGTGTGATTGCCCCGAGCCCTGCGATAAACGCAAGGCCCGTGAAGCACAGGCTCAGCGTGAACAAGATTATCAGCAGAACCGGATCATCTAAGCGAACTGCACAAAATGAAAAAAAGGCCCCAACGGGCCTTTTTTTGTGTCCGCGGCAATCTTGCAAAAACTTCACATTTGGATAAGTTGGTTACTTAACAATAAATTATAAGCGCTTAGCGCCCCCCTGCAGGAAAGATATGCACATCCTACGTCGCTCCATTACCCGCCAACTGGTGGCCGCCATCGGTGGCACCGTCTTCGTTATTTTAGCCATTCGCAGTGTGATGACCGTCAGCAACGACGCCGCTGCGGCTCGGGTGAATCTGGATCAAGGGATCCACCAACTGATCACACTGAAAAGTGCCCAGATCAGCGGTTTTTGGGAAGCGCGGGGGCAGATCATCCACAGCGTCTTTGCCAATCCACAAGTGCGTGGTTTTTTCCGCGACTACAACGACCGCGGTGGCAGCTTGGCCGGCAATGACGATTACCCCAAGGTGGTGGATTACTTTCGTTACTTCTCGGCCCAAGACAGCAGCATTAAAAGCGTGTTCTTTGGCTCGGAAAACACCCACGAATATTTTGATATTGAGGGGCGCTATGAAGGCGATCCCAACTACTACACCAGCCGTCGACCGTGGTGGGATGAAGCCAAAAGCAACAACCGCCTTTACGTCTCGGATCCCGCCGTGGATGCCAACGATGGCTCGGTGTCTGCCACTATTAAACAAGCGATCTTTGATAACGATGGCCGCTTTTTAGGGATCGGCGGCATGGATATTCTGGTTACCACCATCGGCCAGCAGCTGCTGTCGCAAGTGCAATACCAAGATGAAGGCATGGCTTTTTTGGTGACCGAGCAGGGCAATGCGGTTTACTTTCCCGGGTTTGATAATAACTTTAAGCCCGGTGATGGCTTGGCCACATTAGCCGATGCCCACCCAGGCTTTAGCGAGTTGCAAACGGCGCTGAAAAACCAGCAACAAGGGCAGGCACAGGTAAATTACGATGGGGTCGAGATGGAGGTGCACTGGGTGCCGGTATCCAGTGATTACCCTTACCTGAACTGGCGCCTTGGGTTGATGCTGCCCAAAGCGTATCTGGATCAGCAGATCAGCGAGGTGCGCTTAACCAGCGCCATGAGCGGCCTGTTTATTACCCTGTTGCTGTCGTTGGCGGTGTGGGCGTTACTGCTGCCACTGCGTAAGCAATTGCGTCGCCTGTTAACGGCGATGGAAGAGATCGGCGACGGCGAAGCGGATCTGCGCTTGCGGATCGACAACAATCGCATTGATGAACTGGGGCAGTTGGCCCGTGCCTTTAACCGCTTTGCCGAGCGAGTGCACCAACTGGTGAAGCAGTCCAACGGCATGACCCAATCGGTGTTGGACGCCTCTGACAACGCCAAGCAGGTCAGCCAATCCACAGCCGGGGCGTTAGTGGAACAACAGCTGCAAATCGATTCGGTCAGCACCGCCACCACCGAAATGGCGCAAACCAGCCACGAGATGGCCAGCAGTGCCGCGCGGGTGGCCGAGCACGCCGAGCGCGCCCAAGGGGAGATGCGCCAAGCAGTGGCAGTGGTGGACAACGCCGAGCAAAGCTTGGGGCGCTTGAATTCACAGGTGCAGCAGGCCACCAGCGTGGTTACCCACCTGCAGGAGAACTCCAACCGCATTGGCGAGGTGCTGGAAGTGATCCGCAACATCGCCGAGCAAACCAACTTGCTGGCGCTCAATGCTGCCATTGAGGCCGCCCGAGCTGGCGAGCAAGGCCGCGGCTTTGCGGTGGTGGCCGACGAAGTGCGTACCTTAGCGTCGCGCACCCAAGATTCCACCGCCAACATTCAAACCATCATTGAGCAGCTGCAGCAGTCCAGTTTTGCAGCCCAGCAAGCGATGCAGCAAAGTTGCGATGAAGCCCAAGCCTCAGAAGCGATCAGCCAACAGCTGCAACAGGCACTCAACCAGACCAATCAAGCGGTGGATGGCATTCAATCGCAGATCCAAGAGATTGGCGCGGCCATTAGCCAGCAAGCCTCGGTTGCGGTAGAGATTGATGAAAAGGTGGCGACGGTACGATTACTGGCCGAAAGCAGCGGCGAAGCCTCCGCCAGTTTAGACAGCGCCGTGCAGGAGATGAGCCATTCGGCGGATCAAATTGCGGCGCAGATGCAGCAGTTTAAGGTGTGATAGTCGCTTAGTCGCTTAGTCGCTTAGTCGCTTAGTCGCTTAGTCGCTTAGTCGCTTAGTCGCTTAGTCGCTTAGTCGCTTAGCTGTGGGCTCGGCGACTAGGCTGCCCTTGCCGTTGATGCAGCCTCAAGCCCGTGGCCACGGCAACCGCTATCCAAAAAAAATCGGTCATTTCGTCAGCGTATTGCGATGGCGGCAGCCCCGTGCGCGTGATCGGCTTCACGAATGGGATTTGCTGGTGGGGCAATTGTCACAGCTTTGAACTGGTTCACATCCCTTCGGTAGGGTTAAACGGTAGGGCACCGTATGATGGGGCTAAGCACTAGATCGAGACTCACCGATGAAAAAACTGATGCCCTTGTATCAGCTGATCGCCTCCGAAGGGGGCGCAGAACAAACACTGACCGCCGCTTATCAGTGGTTACATCAACAATATCCGTTGCTAAGCCGTTTTTGCGTTGCCTCGGTTGAGAAGGACGAAGTGTATAACTTCTTTGTGCGCGATCGCTTCCAAGGCCGCCACAGTGAAGACGTCTATCAGAGCCAGATGGCGTTATCGCCAACGCTGGCGCAGATCAGCAAAGCGCAAGGGTTTGCCCACCTGTCGGATCTGCACCGCATCGACAGCGGCAACGAACGCATCAGTACCATGCGGGCTCGCGGTCACCGCAGTAGCTTTACCTTTGCGATTAAAACCGACGAAAAACTGTTGGGCTTCATGTTCTTCAACAGCAGCGAAGTGGGTTACTTCGATAGCCCAGCGATTCAGGATGAATTTATCCAGATCGCGCAGTTGCTGGCGCAGGTTAAGCTTTATTTTAATTGGCGAGTAAACACCCTCGATACCGCGTTAAGCCTCACTCTGAACATGGGCCACGATCGCGATCCGGAAACCCAAGAGCACCTAGAGCGCATGACCGCCTACAGCGTGCTGATCGCTCAGTATTTGGCTGAGGATCATAAAGTGACCAACTCCGATGTGATCACCGTGCGCCGCTACGCCCGCTACCACGACATCGGCAAATACCGGATCCAAGACGACATCTTGTTCAGTAGCGAACGCTTCACCCCAGAGCAGCGGCAAGTGATGAATCAACACTGCCAGTTTGGCTGCGACATCATCAGCAATGTGGAACAACAGATGGGAGTGGATAACCCCAAACTGTTGAAGCGGCTTAAAAACATCATTCTGCACCACCACGAACGCTATGATGGCAAAGGCTACCCTTATGGCCTTGCCGCGAACGACATTCCAATCGAAGCGCGCATCATTACCGTGGCCGATGTGTTTGATGCGCTGCTGAGCGAACGCAAATACAAGCCCGCGTGGCCCCTGGCCGACGCCTGCCAATTTATGCGGGAGCACAGCGGCACCATGTTTGATCCCGATTGCGTTGACGCACTGTTGGCGCAGCTGGATAAAGTAGCCAAGATCCGCACCCGCTTTGTTGATCGCTGCGATTAAATTCAGCGGCCGAACACCCGCCATTGTGGCCGCTCACCCAGCGCAATAAGTTGGGCTGACAGCAGCCCAGCGCCAGTGCTACACTAACTGTGTTTTTATACAGTGTTGCGTGGCGCCAACAGGCGCTGCGCCCCAAGCAGTGATGGCGGGCAATGCGAAAAATCATCCATGTAGACATGGACTGCTTCTATGCAGCGGTCGAGGTACGCGACAATCCGCAATTGGCCAATCAGCCGGTTGCGGTGGGCGGCCCCGCTGGCGGCCGTGGCGTGCTGTCTACCTGCAACTATCAAGCCCGCGAATTTGGCGTCCGCAGTGCCATGCCCAGCGGCGAAGCCCTGCGCCGTTGCCCTAACCTCATCATCGTGCCCGGCCGCATGGCGGTGTATCAGCAAGTATCGCAACAGATCCGCGCCATCTTCGAACGCTACACCGACAAGATCGAACCCCTGTCTCTCGATGAAGCCTTCTTGGATGTCAGCGATTGCCAAGCGTGCCGTGGCAGCGCCACATTGATTGCCGAACAGATCCGCGCTGAGATTTTTGCTACCACCGGCTTAACGGCGTCAGCAGGGGTGGCCAACTGCAAGTTCATCGCCAAAATCGCCTCCGACGAAAACAAACCCAACGGCCAATGCGTGGTGTTGCCCCAGCACGTGGCGTCGTTTTCCGCCGCGCTGCCACTGCGTAAAATTCCTGGGGTGGGGCCCAAAACCGCCGAACGGTTGAGTGCCCGTGGCTTAAACATTGGTGCCGATGTACTTAAGCACAGCCCAGAACAGCTGGCGCAGTGGTTGGGTAAGTTTGGCCCAGTGCTGCATCAACGGGCGCAGGGCATCGATCCGCGTGAAGTTATAAGCCATCGCGAGCGCAAATCGGTGGGGGTGGAAACCACCTTGTCGGAGGATCTGGGCAGCGAAACCGAATGCCTGCACCAACTGCGTAAGCTGCTGCCGAAACTGAGCCAGCGGCTTGGCACCAAGCGTTTTAAAGGCATCAATATAAAGCTGAAATTCAGCGATTTTCAGCAAACCACGGTATCCACCCAAGCGCAGCAGTTGGACGAGTCCACCTTACGGGCGTTGCTGCAAACCGGCTATCAACGTGGTCATGGCCGTGGGGTACGGCTGGTGGGGATCAGCGTCAATCTGGATGACTCCAAGGTGGAGCAACTGTCACTGCTGTAACCCGAAAGGCGGTTGCCTTTCGCTGGGGGGAACGCGGCGGCTTTTCAGCCCCAAGGGAATTGGCGAATGAGGCATTGCACCTGCTAACGTTCATCACAACGTTAGCAGGTGATTGTCTTTATTCAACAAAGGGTTATTTATATCAAACCACTAGATTCTAACTGTTGTTATTACGCCGTATGGCACGTGACAAAAATCTCTTTTACTTCAGCCCAAGAACTGACAATGCGGTTGTTTTCCCAAGTGCTGTATTGCCGCTGTTCACGATCGTAAACCCCCAGAATCGCCACGCCGGCATCGTTGTAGCCACAATTGGCTGGATCGGGTTTGGTCATGCGATCAGGAATGCCGATAATTTCATACGAGGTGCCATCAGGGTGCTGGGCGACGGTTGAAATATTGGCTAAAGCAGCAAAGCTAAGCAGGGAGACAAGCAGGGCGGTCGCGAGCTGAAGCATAGGCTCTCCATAAGGCAGTTATTTTATTTTTTAAGGATTAAAATTAGAACACGCCAATCCGTTAGGCAAATATTAGCCGGAATAAAGACCAGTCAGCCATAACGGTTAATGAACTGGTTTGTGATTAATCGCTGCATCAATAATGATTCTTCTTGATTTTTTATTTAAAAAGCGAGCGCGGCTGTCCTGTTAAATAAAGGATTCGCCTAACCATGATGAATGCAGCAGCACAGGATTGATCTTCAGTGGGGCCAATCGCCGCGATACGGTGGCGCAAGCCAGAGTAAACCCGCGAGTTGGAGTTGCTGTCTGCGGGGGCAATTGTTAGCGTAGCGCTATTATTCACCACAAGGATCTGTGATGTTTTTCAAACCCTTAGTTGTTGCGCTTGGCCTGTGCGCCAGCGCGGCACAGGCCGATACGCTGATTATCGACAACGTTAATGGCTACACCCTGACCGATGCGGGCCTCAGCCAATTTGCTGCCCTGCATGTGCAAGACGGCAAAGTGGTGGCCACCGGCAACCGCGGCGCCTTTGCTAAGCTCGCCGCCGATCGCCGCATTGATGGCGATGGCAAAACAATGCTGCCGGGCTTAACCGATGCCCACGGCCACCTGTTGGGGTTGGGCTACCTCAATACCGATCTCAACCTCTCTGGCAGTAGCAGCAAAGCCGATGCGTTACAGCAGATCAACGTCTACGCGGGCGCCAACAAGGATGCCCCTTGGCTGCGTGGCCGCGGCTGGAACCAAGAGCTGTGGCCAAGCGGAGCCTTTCCTGCGGCGGCAGATCTTGACGCCATCGTTGCTGACAAACCGGTGTGGTTGCGCCGAGTGGACGGCCACGCTGGTTGGGCCAACAGCAAGGCGTTAGCACTGGCAGGGATCAACGCCAACACCCCGGATCCCGCTGGCGGTCAGATCATGCGCGACGACCAAGGCCGCGCCACTGGCATACTTATCGACAACGCCATGAGCTTGGTGGAACAACACCTGCCCAAGCGCAGTGCCGACGAACGGCAACAGGCCGCGCAAGCGGCGTTAAAGCAGCTGGCCAGCTTAGGCTTAACCGGTATCCACGACGCAGGCGTGGGCGCCAGCACCTTGCAGCTGTATAAGCAGTTAGAAGCCAACGGCCAGTTGCCGCTGCGCTTGTACGCCATGCTGGCGGACGTGGAAACCTTAGAACAGGTAACACAGCCCCATTACGGCGAACGGCTTACTGCCCGCTCGGTTAAGCTGTATGCCGATGGCGCCTTGGGCAGTCGCGGTGCGGCGCTGATTGAGGAGTACAGCGATCGCAAAGGCCACCTCGGCTTGCTGATCCACCCCGTGGTTGAACTGAACCGCCGGGTAGAAGCGGTGATTGATGCGGGTTTCCAAGCCAACGTGCACGCCATTGGCGATCGCGGCAATCGCGAAGTGCTAAAGGCGCTGGCCAGCCACGGCGAAGCGGGGCAACGCCACCGTATCGAGCACTTGCAGGTGGTAGAACCGTCGGATTTTGATGCGATAAAACAAGCGGGGATCATCGCCTCAATCCAGCCAACCCACGCCACCTCAGACATGAACATGGCTGAGGATCGTTTAGGGCACGAGCGCATCCACGGCGCCTACGCGTGGCGGACTATTCTGGATAAAGGCATACCGCTGGCGGCGGGATCGGATTTCCCGATTGAATCCCCCAACCCATTCTGGGGGCTGTACTCTGCCGTGGCGCGCCAAGATCACCACGGTAACCCCGCCGGTGGCTGGTATCCCAATCAAGCGATGAGCCGCGAAGAAGCGCTGCATGGCTTTACCTTGGGCGCAGCCTACGCCAGTTTCCAAGAGGATACCCTCGGCAGCTTAGAGCCCGGCAAGCAGGCGGATTTCATCTTGATTGACCGTGATTACTTTACCGTTGCCACCAGTGCGATCTGGCAAACCCAAGTGCTGGCAACCTACGTGGCCGGTGAACTGGTGCATCAACCGTGAAGGAGCAACCCATGCCACAGCACGAAAAGCTAAATTACGTGGAGTTTCCAAGCCGCGACTTAGTGGCCACTAAGGCGTTTTTCAGCCAGGTGTTTGGCTGGCAGTTTGAAGATTATGGCCCCGAGTACAGCGCCTTTGGCGAAGAAGGGCTCAGTGGTGGTTTTTTCCTATCCGATCAATGCAGCACCACCGCGACCGGTGCCGCGCTGCTGGTGTTTTACAGCAACGACATTCACGCCACCTTAGCCAAGGTAGAGCAGGGCGGTGGTTGCATCGTTAAGCCGTTGTTTGATTTTCCCGGCGGCTGTCGCTTCCACTTTACCGAGCCCAGCGGCAACGAGTTCGCGGTTTGGTCGGAATCCCGTTAAGCACCGACTAAAACCGCCGTTAACCCCGCGATCTAAGCCGCGAGTGAAACCGCGCTAAGCCGTTATTCAAGCCCAAAGCGCCAACCGTTGTTGGCGCTTTTTTTGGCGGCACGGCAGCTGCGATCGCCTCTAACATCGATTTTTTCGCTTAACAGCGCCTACCACAATCGACTTTAATCTGTTTTGTCGTTTGTGGTGATAGATTTCAATCGTTTTAACAAAAGCTTGGTCGGCGGCATTATGGCTTCAACAACGCAGCACAGCGTCATTGAAAACCATTTTAAATAAGCGAGCTAAGTCATGATCAACACTCAAATTAAGCCATTCAACGCCACCGCATTCAAACATGGTGAATTCGTAGAGATCACCGAGCAGGACGTACTGGGTAAGTGGGCGGTATTCTGCTTCTACCCAGCGGATTTCACCTTTGTTTGCCCAACCGAACTGGGTGACTTGGCCGACCACTACGAAGAGCTGCAGCGCCGTGGCGTCGAGGTGTACTCGGTATCTACCGACACCCATTTCACTCACAAAGCGTGGCACGACAGCTCCGACACCATCGGCAAGATCAACTACTTCATGGTGGGCGACCAAACCGGCAACATCACCAACAACTTCAACGTAATGCGTGAAGGCCAAGGCTTGGCAGACCGCGCCACCTTCTTGGTTGACCCACAAGGCACCATCCAAGCGATGGAGATCACCGCCGAAGGCATCGGCCGCGACGCCGAAGATCTGATGCGCAAAGTCAAAGCCGCCCAATACGTGGCCAACAACCCAGGCGAAGTGTGCCCAGCTAAGTGGAAAGAGGGCGAAGAGACGCTGGCGCCATCTCTGGACCTAGTTGGCAAAATCTAAGTTGGCAAGATCTAAGTCGGCAAAATCTAAGCCCACTTAACGATTCCGTAGTCGCTCCCCGTCCTCGCTCATGTGGCGGGGGGCGCATTTCCCCCAACAACTTAATAGACCGATTGCAGCAGGGTTTTTCCCCAAAAGCGTTGCTGCAATCGGTGTGACGATCCCCAAATTAGAAAAGGCGCGACCCATGTTAGATCAAGCAATGAAACAGCAACTGCAATCCTACCTGTCCAACCTGCGCAGCAAGGTACTGCTGCGCTTAAGTCTGGATGGCAGCGACACCGCCACCAAGCTGCACGCACTGGCCAACGACATCGCCTCACTCAGCGATAAAGTCAGCGTGGTGCAAGACAACTCGGCCAAGCGCCAGCCGCTGATGCAGGTAGAAAGCGAAGCCAAGGGCACCAAAATCGGCTTTGCTGGCTTGCCGATGGGCCATGAATTTACCTCCTTGGTGCTGGCACTGCTGCACAGCGGCGGCCACCCGATTAAGCTCGAGCCCGAAGTGATCGAGCAGATCGCCGCCTTGGAAACGCCGTTAGAGGTGGAGATCTTTATCTCGCTGTCGTGCCAAAATTGCCCCGAAGTGGTGCAAGCGTTCAACATGATGGCCGCGATTAACCCGCTGATTAACGTCACCATGATCGACGGCGCGGCGTTCCAACAGGAAGTGAAGCAGCGCGACATCATGGCGGTGCCAAGCGTGTTTGTGAACGGCGAGCTGTTTGGCCAAGGGCGGATGTCGCTGGCGGAGATCTTAAACAAGGTTGATAGCGGTGCGGCCGCCAAACAAGCGGACAAACTTAACCAACAAGCGCCGTTTGATGTGTTGGTAGTAGGCGGCGGCCCAGCCGGTTCTTCCGCTGCAATTTACGCCGCCCGTAAAGGCATTCGCACCGGCGTCGTGGCGGATCGTTTTGGCGGCCAAGTGCAAGACACCATGGCGATTGAAAACTTCATCTCAGTGAAAGCCACCACCGGCCCGAAACTGGTGGCCAGCTTGGAAGAGCACGTAAAAGAGTACGGCGTGGAAGTGATGACCGAACAACGCGCCGCCAACATCATTGGCGCTGCAGACAGCGACGACGGCTACATCCACGTTGAACTGGAAAGCGGCGCGGTATTGAAAGCCCGCAGCGTCATTACCAGCACCGGTGCCCGCTGGCGCGAAATGAACGTGCCCGGCGAACAAGCCTACCGCAACAAAGGCGTGGCCTACTGCCCGCATTGCGATGGGCCCCTGTTCAAAGGCAAGCGCACCGCAGTGATTGGCGGCGGCAACTCCGGCATTGAAGCGGCGATTGATCTGGCCGGTATCGTTGAACACGTTACCGTATTGGAATTTGCCGATACCCTGCGCGCCGATCAGGTGCTGATCGACAAAGTCCGCGCCACCGGCAACATCGACATCATCACCCTAGCGCAAACCACCCAAGTGCTGGGCGATGGCGACCGCGTCACCGGATTGGAATACAAAGATCGCAGCAGCGGCGAACTGAAGCAGCTGTCTCTGTCTGGGATCTTCGTTCAAATCGGTTTGGTGCCCAACAGCGAATGGTTAAAGGACAGCAAGGTGGCGTTATCGCCACGGGGCGAGATTGAGATCAACGCCCACGGCGCCACCAGCTTGCCCGGCGTATTTGCCGCCGGTGACGTAACCACCGTGCCTTACAAGCAGATCATCATCGCCATGGGCGAAGGGGCCAAAGCCAGCTTAGGTGCCTTTGATTACTTAATTCGTAATCCCGTGCCACAGTCCCAAGCCGAAGCGGCCTAAGCCCTAGCCCCGCGTTACCCCCAAAGCCCACGCCAGCGCGTGGGCTTTTTGGTGGAAACCAGCACTTAACCAGAAGCACTTAACCAGACACCCATCTTAACTGGCACTTTTTAGCTACCGAGCAGGTGCTTATCGACAAAGCCCGCGCCAATGCCAACATCGACATCATCGCCATGGGCGAAGGGGCCAAAGCCAGCTTAGGTGCCTTTGATTACTTAATTGGTAATCCCGTGCCAGAAGCGCAAACCGCCATAGCCTAAACAGCGGCTTAACCCCACAACGGCAAACCCAAACGCCGCCTTGATCCTCAAGGCGGCGTTGTTGGTGGTGAAAGATACGGGTTTGCCGGTGTTTTGATATTGAGGTACGCGGCGCAACTTAGGCAGGTTGGGGCGGGAACGCGGTCATTCATCGTTACCCTGCTGGCGATTCTGGCTAACCACTGGCGCTGCTGTTTAAGTTGCGCGCTGGCTCAAACTTTATTCAAAGCAGCAAGATCTGTTCTGCCGCTCTGCAGTACCATGGCCGCCGCATCGCAGTGAGGCCGCCAATGTTCCAGTACCAAGGTAAATCCTACAAATCCCTAAACGCCCTGTATTCCGCCTATAAGGATCAATGCGCCGTTAGCGCGCCGTCGTTTAAGGCGCGGCTTGATGGCGGCTGGTCGATCGAGAAGTCGTTATCCACCCCCAAAGGGTTTATGCCGGGCAAACCGGTCTATCACTTTAATGGGGTCGATTACCCCAGCATCAGTGGCCTCTACAAAGCCAATAAAGCCCATGCCAAGGTGTCGTTGCCGCTGTTTACCGAACGGGTCGAAGCGGGCATGAGCATCGACGAAGCGATGGTGGCACCCAAGAAGAAAACCGGCACCTCCTCCATCGCCACGGAACACGATCCGTTGATTGTGGAAGGCAAGCAGTACGACTGCCTTAAAGACGTTGCCGTTGCCTATGGGGTGAAATACAACACCATGATTGGCCGCTACCGTCGCGGCCGCCGCGGCGATGATTTGGTGATCTTAAAAGCGGAAGATAAAGCGGCTGAGGCAGCGGCCTCTGCGCCTGCGGAATCAACAGCAAAAGCGGCACCTTTTATGGTGGTGGACGGGGTGGAATACGCCTCTGAAAACGACTTGTGCAATGCCTTTAAGGTTAATCGGTCAACCTATCGCGCCCGGCTTAAACGTGGCCTAACGGTGGCGCAAGCGCTTGGGCAAGCTGAAGTTGCCGATGGTCGCCGCAGCGCCGCTGGGGTACAACGCTACGACTTCCAAGGTGCAAGTCGTTCGGTGCAGGAAATTGCCGAGCTAACAGGGATGTCTGCTTCCACGTTGCGAGATCGCCTGTGCCGTGGTGCCACGCTTGAACAAGCGCTCTCTAATCAGCGATTTGGACGCGGCGTTTTGGGCGAACGGCAGCGGGCGAAAACCGCCATCAAGCGCCGCAGCGTCACCGTTGATGGCGTGACTTACTCCAGCATTAAAGACCTAGCCGAAGCGTACCAGCTGCCCTATTACGTGGTGCAGCAGCGGATCAGCACCCACGGCTGGACGCCAGAACAAGCGGTAACCGAAGAGGGGCGTTCACGCTCGATCACGGTTGGCGGAACCCTGTTTAGCACCATCAAAGACGCCGCCGCGCACCACGGTTTAGATGTGGCAGTGGTGCGCGCCCGCATGAATAACGATTGGAGCATCGAGCAAACCTTTGGCCTAGTGCCCGCGCCCCATGTTCATATGTATCAAGGGCAAAGTTACAGTTCGCTTGCGGCGTTAAGTGAAGTGACCGGCATATCGGTGCATCGCTTGAGCAACCGCTTACGCAGCGGCTTGTCTATCGACCAAGCAGTGGCGTTAGGCAACGAACGGATCGTCGGCCCAGGCCGCTACAACGAAACCATCTTGAAGCGGGATCCCGCGCTAGCCAACACCCCAGCGCTGCTCTATTTCGTGTCGCTCCCCCTCAACGGCGAACTGAAATATAAGATCGGCATCACCACCAAAACCGTGCGAGAGCGCCTGTCTGGCGAATCCCCCAATTTCCAACAGTTGGCCGTGCGTGCCGATACCTTGATGGCCTGTTACCTGATGGAGCAGCAGCTGCACCAGATGCTGGAATCTGAGAACGACAAAAGCATCGACAGCACCATGCTGGATGGCTACACCGAGATCTTCGATCTCGATGACGCTGCGGTAAATACGGTGATAGAGCTGATTAACGAAGTCTAAGCCTAAGGCTTGGGCATGGCCTCGGTTGAGTTTGGCGCTTAGGTTTGGGGCTTAGGTTTGGGCTTGGCGCTTAGGTTTGGCGCTTAAGCTTGGCCTTGGCGTCAGCCTCTTTTGGCAGCGGCGTGCGCCTCTGAGTGCTCTCGGCAAGTGGGCTGCCATTACCGCTGTGATGTCTATTTCTATGTCATTGCCAATGCAGCCAGTAGCTGATTTTATAACCAGTTCGGCTGCTGTTCTTCAGTAATACGATCCCTGTCTTCTTTTACCCCCACAGCAGCGCTTGGATTGAGTGATATTCGGAGTTAATCTACTGATTATGTTGACGAATTAAATTGTCGCCAAACAATCACATTGTAATAAAGATGCCCGTCGTTGATGTAATACGAGAGACGTTGGCATCGTAATAAGCTGTTATATGCAAGAGGTTGATTTAATTTGAATATACCTGTTTTATACATTTTTTCGGGGCTCCCTGCTTCAGGGAAATCTACCTTAGCTAAGCTACTCGCTAAACAAACAGGCGCAATGTACATACGCGTCGATACTGTAGAGCAGGGGCTTCGAGACCTCTGTAACTTTAATGTAGAAGGTGAAGGTTATCGGTTAAGTTATCGGATCGTTCGCGATAATTTGGAACTTGGTCATAGCTGCATCTCTGATAGTTGTAATCCTATAAAACTTACTCGGAGTGAATGGCAAGAAGTTGCAGAATATGCAGGAGCTAAGTTTGTGAATATTGAGGTTTCTTGCTCGGATGTTATTGAGCATGAAAGTCGAGTTAATAATCGCGAATGCGAAGTGGCTAATTTGAAGCTTCCAACATGGCAACAAGTCAAAAGTCGTCATTATGAATCGTGGGAAAGTGATGTGGTTAAAATTGATACGACAGGTCAAACTGTTGAAGCATCGTTTTCTGAATTAATAGAAAAGTTAAGTGTGCAAAAAAGCATATAACAAAGCATTTAAGACGGATTCACAACGCTCGGCATTTTCGGTTTGCTTCAAGTAAAGTGTTTACGGCACAATGCTTTAAGTGTGGTTGTCTGCGTTGTTCACCACTTAATGCGGCGTTAGGTTTTTGAGTTAGGTGATTTTTGGGAGAGTAGGATATGACATTATTAGTTGCGTTTAAGCAACCCGGACTGAATTGTATAATTTCTGATATGAGAGTAACGTATAATCATCTCGGAGAAGGGAGAAATAGTGCTTTGAAAACGGGCATTCTTTTTCCTGGTTGTATTTACGGTATTACGGGTGCCGCAGAGCCAAGCAGACGTTTTATTAGGGCATTAAAAGAATTTGTTCATGCAAATAAAGGCGCCAGTGTACTTAAGATGTGGTCTCTTTTTGAGCAATTCGTTTTGAGCTATGAGTTTGATACAGACCCCAATTCTAGATTTGATTTAGTTTTATCAGAACGCTCTACTGGCAAGCCACGGTTTGTCTATTTAGAATCCTCCACAAGTAAATTGCATTTTGATTCTTCTTGTGAAGAAATATCTGCAGCTCCTTTTGGTGGCGGGAAGGATATTGTTCAGCATGAGTTCCAGACAAACATAAAGAGAAAATTGGAAGGTTTTTTTGAATATGCATCTGTAAAACTAGGTCGAACACCTGAGGAAATTATAACTTTTTCTCCTTATATTTTTTGTCATTGGCTGAATGAACTATCTCTCGGAGAGTATAAGTACGATCTTGAGTCAAAAGGAGTTGGTGGTGTTTTTCATTTCATCTACCAAAATGGATGTAATGAAAGTCGACAAGGTAGCGCTTGGCATATTATTACATCAATAAATAAAAAAGATGGAAAAATAAAAGCAGTGGCTAATTTGCATAAGATTGTTCCATTATCAAAAGGTATTGGCGTTCATTCATATGGCTTTGATACGTTTGATTTCAAAAATAATATCTTGTTGGATACAAGTGCTGATTATGAAGTTTCAGTGATTGATGATGAGTTGATTAATGAGTTGCAAAAGGAATTTGATAGCTTAAAGGATAACGCAGTTTGGGGATTAATTGGTTACGCTCACCCTAAATTTAAGCAAAGTTTAAGCTATCGACCTAACTGTCAAACGAGTGATTATCTTACCGATGAAGGAAACCCCAGCGAGTACTTAAAAAATGAAATTAATCAAACGCTAGCAGAAGTTTATCGATAGCACTTCACTAAAGTGAGAAACATAACAGGTCGCTTAGTTTTATCTAAAATCAGCGCATTGAAATCAAGATGTAGAGTGTGGTTTGTCGACTTCTTAGGTTATCAATTTAATTAGTCTATTATGTCAAGAAACCTAACAAAGCATTTAAGAGTGATTCGCAACGCTTGGCAGTTTCGCTTCGCTCAAGTATAGCCAAGCGCCGCTCACACCTTAATGCGGCGTTAGAGCGCAAAAGGAGTTAATAAGTTGCCATATACAATCCCTGTCTCTTTCGATAAATTCATCGAAAGGATATCAATTACAGGCAATCAAGCTGATACAGCAGAATCTAGATGTAAGTCTATAGTCAGCCTGTTGGATAAAGAGTTTAATATACTAGAAGCCTTTCCTATGGGCTCTTTGGTTAGTGGGACGTCTTTGAGTGGATTTTCAGATGCAGATGTAATGTTAGTTCTTCATTATGGAACTCACGCTGAAAAAAAGTCACCTACAGAATTCTTACAATCAGTACGTGATAAATTAAGTGAATATAATACTCGTATGGCTAAAAAAATGGTCAAGCAGTGACGTTGTATTTTAAAACTTGGCCTAATGTGGATATTGTTCCCGCATATAGAGTTTCTGACAATGGAAGTTTCTATTGCTACAAGATACCAAATGCGAATGATTTAACAAGACACCCATCTTAACTGGCACTTTTTTAGCTATCTCCTACGCTTGGTTTTTAGCCATCTCAGGGGCGAGATCATGCCAAGGGCGAGAAAGCACCAAGTTAGCCTGCAAGACACGCCGTACTATCACTGTGTAAGTCGCTGCGTTCGGCGAAGCTTTCTGTGTGGGATCGACAGTTACAGCGGCAAAAGCTACGAGCATCGTCGTGACTGGATAGAGCAGCGGCTGCTGGCACTCACCGACACCTTCGCCATCGAAATCTGCGCCTATGCCATCATGAGTAACCACACCCATGTGGTGCTGCACGTTGATGCAACCTGCGCCCAGCAGTGGGATGCAGAAGCGGTGCTGAACCGCTGGCATCAGATGTTTGCTGGTACTCGTTTAACCCAGCTGTATTGCGTTGAGGAAGAGCGGGAAAACCTCAGCAGTGGCGAACTGCACCAAGTTGAACGCTTAGTCGAGCTGTATCGAGAGCGGTTGACGGACATCAGCTGGTTTATGCGTAGCCTGAATGAATACATCGCTCGCCAAGCGAATAAAGAAGACGGCTGCACTGGCCGTTTTTGGGAAGGGCGTTTCAAATCCCAAGCCTTATTAGACGAGCAAGCCTTGCTGTCATGCATGGCCTACGTGGATCTGAATCCGATCCGCGCCCAGATGGCGAACACACCAGAAGACTCCCAATACACCAGTATTCGCCAGCGCATCAAAGCGGCCATCAATGGCACTCAGCCAGCCAAACTTAAACCGTTTGATACCAATCAAGGTGAACCAGAACAACTGCCTTGCCACCTCAATCAATACATAGAGCTGATTGAATTCACAGGTCGCGCCATCCGCGCAGATAAAGCCGGTTCCATTCCAGCGAACAGCGATGCTTTGCTAACAAGGTTGGGGATTGACGTTGATAGTTGGCTAGAGCTAACCCAAGGGTTTGAGCATCAATTCTCTGGTTTAGCGGGGCGATTAACGGCATTACAAGGTTGTCGGCAACACGATAGCAGTCAACGAATACGGGGCAGCGGCAACGCCAAACGGCTCTTCGGTTAGCCTTCGCTTAATTCGCTCAGTTTCACCCTTTCCGCCAAGGTGCGGCTGCTCTGCTGCCTGTTTTTCACCGATCCGGCCAATCGAGCCACCAAGTCGCACTTTTTTGCCATAGAACAGCATCAATCGCCCCCCAGATGCACTGACGAGATCAACAAATACTATGGATGCTGAGATGCTTCATTTAAGAAACATAAAATGGCTGTCTAGTTAAAAATACGCTTTTTTTCCATAGAACAGCATCAATCCCCCCAGATGCACTGACGAGATCAGCAAATGCTACGGATGCACGATGCTCCATTTACGAAGCATAAAATGGGTGTCTAGTTAAAAATACTTTTTTTCCATAGAACAGCATCAATCCCCCCAGATGCACTGACGAGATCAGCAAATGCTACGGATGCACGATGCTC
>NZ_CANLCI010000030.1 GCF_947489035.1 uncultured Ferrimonas sp.
TCGTCAGCAAGTTGCATAATCAGCCAAGCTCTTTGATATAGCTGTGTTTTCTGGTTTGATTTGATCAACAACGCCTCGCTGAAGTGTTAGATGCAACAACTGACTCCAGTAGTAATCTACATTTTGCTAAATCAGCCTTTAATGTCTTATCTAGCCCTGTTGTGGCAAACGACACTTTAGATAAATTAAAAATAATAATTGCTGAGCAGCAAAAATCAGAGAAAAAAGAGACGGATGACTTTATAAAAACTATTGAATTAGAAGTTCCAGAACTCTCTGGTTTATCTAATTTAATTGTTCCAACCAATGCAGGTGAGTTTTACTCAATGTTAGGCTTTCTTCTTACTTTGATTTTATTCATTCAAACAATGAGAGCTTCGAACAAACAACCAGAGCCAACAATTATAAATAATTATTATGGGTCACAAGATCCAGAGAAATCTGCTTACGAGGCAGCACATAAAAGTGGTGGCTTAAAAAGAAAAGAGTTATGTCCTTGTGGTAGCGGTAAAAAATTCAAAAACTGTCATGGAGACTAGGCACTTAACAAGTTGCTTAAACGGACAAAAAACAGTTGGCTTTTGCTCGTTCCTCGCTAATTTTAGCCAACTATTTTATTGCCGCTTAGCAAGGCGTTATGCTTAATTTAACCCCTGTAAATAGGGGTTAAATTATTAGTATTGATATTGACCTAAAATGTCTTTCTTATACAGATATGAAAGCTGTGCGGCGTTGGAGCTCCAATTGTTAGTTATTCTGGGCCATTCATTCGCCGGTATCCCCTCAAGTGTTAATATGTCATCTCTACCGATGATACTTTCAGAAACCGCCATTTGAAAATTAGTAAGGGCTTCAAAAAACTCATTTGCTGCTGGTAAACATTTTGAGATGTATATGCGCTCTCCTTCTGTAACCCAAGATGTTAGCCCTTCATGCTTGAGTGCTGTAACTGTTTTGTCATATTCAAACCATAGGTCATAAAAACAGCGGAAATCACTTTCTTTAACATATCCGCAAGAAAAATCCCAAGTGTCTAGCCAAGTTATAGAGTTAGTATTGAGCCACCGTGGAATAAATTCTTTCATTGCTCGTATTGACTCTAGATATGCTTCCCGTGAATCTTGCCCAGCTTTAAAAAGCGAAAAAGCTGCTGGAAACAAACGAGACAAAACATTTTGAGGAACAAATGAAAGATCCTCATAATCTGAGAAGTATTTTACTAAGACTCTAAATTTTTCCCCATTAGGTCGCGTGTAATAATAAGGCTCATGGTTAAGCTTATCTTGGATAGTCGTATGATGGTTGGCGGTAGTAAAAAGAATGTAGCAACGAATAATGTTGGGGTAGTGGTCAGTTTTTTTTAGTTCTGCGTACACATCATTCCAGCTTAAATTGGTCTCTTTAAGTTTGCTTTGCCCAACAATGCCTGCAAGATTCCCTACCTGTGGGTATCTAGGTACAAGGTCGATGCCGTACTGACTTTGTCCTCTAGTACCATATGTTTGAAACTCAATAACGTTGTTTGTTTGTTGCTTAATGAAATGTTGCAGTAGGTAGCAGGTTAGTTCCTCCCACTGCTGCCAATTTTCGACTTTTAAGCCTTTCATATTGATCTTCCGTGGTATTTTGATTGTGATTACTCAGCCATACATTACAATAAATGCAACCTAAAGCATAACAAACAATTTAAGATTGATTCGGCACGCGTGGCATTTTTACTATGCGTTGGTTTTAGTGGTTTTAGTGGTTTTAGTGGTTTTAGTGGTATGCGGTAGCTTCGGTATTGCGTGCCTCACCCCTTAATTGTGCGTTATAATTACAAAGAGGCAGCATGAAATTATCAGGATTACTTGAAAGCTTTAAAAACTCTTGTGAGCGGACACAATTAGTTTCCTCTAGTTACACATCTCAACAGAAATACTCAAGTATTGCAGCTGTAGGTTGGGATGAAGATGATTTTTATTTTATTCCTGATGGTTGGGAAGGCTGTTTTGCTGACGCCATTAAAATAGAGGGCTTTAATGATTTGGCTCTTCTGCTGATAAAAAGGCGCAGTTGCAATCTTTGAATGTTCGAGTTCGAACAGGTAACAGGTGGGCAGAAGAAGGTACGGCTATTTCAAGTAATTCATTGGTGTTAGAGGTTAAAGAGTTAAATGAAAGTCTCTTTAACTTAATTCATGAAAGTGAACCGTCTACTTTGACATTTAAAGGTGTTAGAAACATTAAATATGTGCAATCAGCGTAATGCCAACACGATGGCAGCCAACGAATACGCGGCCGCGGCAAACGCCTCTTCGGCTCACTGTTATTTCGGCTCAAAGAATCGTTGTTTCCGCCAAGCTGTGGCAGCTTTTGCTGCCTGCCTTTCACTGATCCCGTCAACCAAGCCAACACATCGCCCCTTGCGGCTATAGATCAGGCTAACCGTCACCTCGAAAGAACAACACTCACACCGACAAACACAGAAAATAAGATGGATTATTGACCATCCATAAGATGGCTATCATTGTCGCCTTAGGTGTATTGTTATCTGTTTTTTGGCTAATTGAGCCCTAATATGTCGTAAATATTCAATTTTTTTGCCGTAAAAATCGCCATAATACAGCCTGATTGTTACAAATTATTATCGGTTGAATGAAAATGATCAGGCAGTTCAAACCAGAGGATATCGAGCAAGTTCTCGATATTTGGCTTAAAGCTTCAGTACAAGCTCATAACTTTGTTGCTGCAGAGTTTTGGGAATCTCAAGTCTCAAATATGCGTGAAATCTACATTCCCGCCTCAAAAAATTATGTGTTTGAATCTGATGGAAATGTCATTGGTTTTTACTCGCTACATGAAAACCTGTTGGCAGCAATTTTTATTTTCCCTGAGCATCAAGGCCAAGGTATTGGCAAGCGGCTGATTTCACATGCGAAAGAGCAATGTTCGCAATTGACTTTAAACGTATACAAAGCCAATGAAGCAACTTACCAGTTCTATTTGTCACAGGGTTTTAAGGTTGATAATGAGCACGTTTGCGAGCATACCAGTTGCGTTGAGTACGCCATGAGCATGAACACACAACAAAGGATCTAACAACGGCTCTTAGCTTGAGAACGAGGCTGCTAGCTGGCTCGAACTCACCCAAGGGGTTGAGCACCAGTTTGCTGGCTTGGAAGGCGGTTAACAATGCCGCCGCCAACAGAATGGCAGCCAAAAAATAGGCAGCTTCGGCGAATCTTTAACGTCACTTAAAGCCCGACCCCATTACTGCCAAGGTGCTGTACATCTGTTGCCTGTTGTTCACTGTTTGGGCCAATCAAGCACAACACTGTGCCCCTTGCAGCGGCAGATCCGCTAACAGACACCTCGAACCGAAGCCACAGCCATGAATACAGAAAACTTAGACGGATTATCGAACATCAATAAGATGGGTCTCTATTTAATTCTATTTGATTATTAACTCCGCAGACCGATATTGTGTGTATAATTAAATGGTAGAGGATGCCCTTTATTTTCTAAACTTAGCGTGATGTATCCGCTAAAATTAACGATTACTTACAATTAAATGTTTTGATTGTTGGCGTCATTTAAAAAAACATGGATTACTTAATGATTAAATATATTTTTGTGGCAGCCGCCAGCTTGATAAGTTTTAATGCTTTTTCTGACAGTTTGACTCCTTACTACCTTCAATTGAAAGATAGGTTGGATCGACCATCAGATGGCTACTGTGTGGATGTTGCAGGGAATGGCGAATATGTTCGATTCGACGTGCCGCTTACTGCACATAATTGTAAAGGCCCACAGCCATATGCGGATGAGACAATAGAATATAGAAAAGATAATACGATTTACTTCCCAAGTTATAACGGTTGTGTAACGGTTATGGGAATTAACGATAAAGCATTATCTGGAAATGCATTAATGCTGAAAGGCTGCGGTATTGAAGAACCGTTCTTAAATGCTAAGAATTTTCAAAAATTTGAATTTAACTCTAAAGGGCAAGTTCAATTAGAGGGAAGCCACTTGTGTATGGCTGCTGGTCCGGAATCACACACCACTTACACTCAGATGCATAAATGGCGAAGCCTGTTAATGCTTCCTTGCTCAGAGGTTGAGCTGAGCCGCAGTGTTTGGGAAGTTGTTCCAGCAGGCTACAAGTAGCGATCATAACAACGGTATCTGCTTCGAGCTTGGGCTTCATCCTTTACTTTGCGCGCCACGGCGCGCATTTGTTGTTTACCGTTCATTGATGCTTTTTATCCACGGGCCAATAAGATCCGCTGCAGCCAAAATGATCGAAAAATGATTTTCGCTCTCTACGGTTTTTATCACTTTGTTGGCCTTTTTGCCGCTGTGTTGTTGTGCAAATAGGGTGACTTTTACGGGATCAAACGCCTCGTCTTGTTGGCCTATCCATAAGCCGAACGGGCTGATTTTTGCTAATTGTGCATCCGGTGCATGGGGCGTAACTGCCTTCGACATATTCACGGTGTTAAACGGCACGATTTCAGGGTGATCTTGCAGTACCGCATCGGGAAAGTTAAACATAACGGCTTTTGAATGGCCCAGCAGTAACCCACCGCTGATGGCGTTGATGATAAAGCGTGAGGTTTTTACCGTGGAAAACTCAAAGCCGTTATTCGCGTTGTTATCGTGATCGGTTTCGGAACGAAACCCGAAGTAGGGCGCGAGAAAAACATAGCCATCAACCTCAGCACGCTGATCCCAGCTGGAGTAATTCAGTGCTAAGCCTGCACCAGCAGAATGGCCACCCATAAAGATGGGCAGGTTGGGGTGCTGCTGGCGAGCCAGTTCAACCATGGTTTTGGTGTCTGCCCACACTTGCTCAACACTGGGGCTGTCGCCTCTGTCCCCTGCGGAAGCGCCATGGCCGCGTATGTCGGGCATGTACACGGCGATAGCAAAGTCGCCACTTAAATCAACGCCAATGTGGTTGTAGCTCAGCCCACTGTGGGCCCCCGCGCCATGATAAAAGATCAGGACGGCTTGCGGTTGTGGCGGCCGGTAGGCGCGATACGCCAACCCGATCCCATCCGTTGCGCTGATCTGTTCAATGGCAGCCAGTGATTTTTTGGCGGCATGGTTAATTTCAGCCAGAGAGAAAAACGGCTCGGGTTCTGCGGTGCTAATGTGGTCGGAACCGTGATTGGCAAAAGACATAAATGAGAGTGCTATCCCGATGTAAGCAACAATGAGGTTGAGTTTCATTGAGGGTTCCTACTGTTTACTGCTGCCGAAGTTATCAGCCTAACCAGAAACGGCGAGGTGGGCGATGGGGCTTAATCGTTGGCATGGGTTCTTGGTGCGAACTCAAGCCAAACCCGACTCAAAACATTGCTGTGGTTTGAACGCCATGTTCTTGAATCAATGGGGCTGCACGATTAACGCCAACCGTGGCACATTATCCCCCTTTGCCCCAAACAGCAAACCCGCCAAAAGGCGGGTTTGTTGGTGCAACGCTTAGGCCAGATTGCGGCGTTATTTCACTTCTTTGCCCTGCGCTTGCAGATCGGCGTGGTAGCTAGAGCGCACCAGTGGGCCACAGGCGGCGTGGTCGAAGCCGATGCCTTCGGCAAACACCTTAAACTCGTCAAATTCGGCGGGGGAAACGTAGCGTTTCACCGGCAGGTGGTGACGGCTTGGTT
Source organism: uncultured Ferrimonas sp. (assembly GCF_947489035.1). Taxonomy (GTDB): domain Bacteria; phylum Pseudomonadota; class Gammaproteobacteria; order Enterobacterales; family Shewanellaceae; genus Ferrimonas. The sequence continues at coordinate 5,657 of NZ_CANLCI010000030.1, forward strand.
GCAGGTATTGGCCAAGGGTCAGCATGGTAACGTCGTGCTCGCGTAGGTCACGCAGCACTTGCTGGATCTCGTCGTTTTCTTCGCCTAAGCCCAGCATAATACCGGATTTGGTCGGCACCTCTGGGTGGCGCTGCTTGAACTTCTGCAGCAGCTCTAGGCTCCACTGGTAGCTGGCACCAGGGCGCGCCTGACGGTACAGCCGCGGGGCGGTTTCCAAGTTGTGGTTAAACACATCCGGTGGGCTCTGGCTTAGAATATCCAGTGCTTTGTCGATGCGGCCACGGAAATCCGGCACCAAGGTTTCAATCTTGATGTGTGGGTTCAAGGCGCGAATTTCCCGGATGCAGTCGGCGAAGTGCTGAGCGCCGCCATCGCGCAGATCGTCACGGTCGACCGAGGTCAATACCACGTATTTCAGCTTCATGTCGCGAATGGTGCGCGCCAGTTTTACCGGCTCTTCCGCGTCGGGCTTCAGTGGGCGACCGTGGGCCACGTCGCAGAAGGGGCAGCGGCGGGTACAGATGGCACCCAAAATCATGAAGGTGGCGGTGCCGTGGTTAAAGCATTCGCTTAAGTTCGGGCAGCTGGCTTCTTCACAGACGCTGTGCAGGCCATTTTTGCGCATCGCTTGCTTTACTTCGTCGATGCGCTCGCTGGTTGGCGGCAATTTGATCCGCAGCCAATCGGGCTTACGCAGCATCTCTTCCGGCTTGCTAGGAACCACTTTTACTGGAATGCGCGCCACTTTGTCGGCGTCACGCAGTTTTACCCCTGGCTGCATCTTTACTGGCGCATCAGACATGAGGAACTCCTTGTTGAACTTCTACGTGCTGGTAGCCAAGGCGACCAACAAAAATATCACTTAGCTCGCGCCCGGTTTGGGTCACGTCGGTTGGGCCACCTATGTGACTGGTTTGGATCATGTTCATGCCCGCATAACCACAGGGATTGATCCGCAAGAACGGCGTTATATCCATGTTGATGTTCAGTGCTAAGCCATGAAAAGAGCAGCCTTTACGGATGCGTAGCCCAAGGGAGCAGATCTTATCGTCGCCAACATACACCCCTGGGGCATCGCAGCGTGGGGCGGATTCAATGCCGTGCTTGGCCAGCAGATCCACCACGGTTTGCTCGATTTCGGTCACCAGCTGGCGCACCCCAAGCTTGCGGCGTTTGATGTTTAACAGCGGGTAAGCCACCAGTTGGCCGGGGCCGTGGTAGGTTACTTGGCCGCCGCGATCCACCGGCACCACCGGAATGTCGCCGGTATTGAGCAGGTGTTCTGCTTTGCCAGCTTGGCCTTGGGTAAACACCGGTTGGTGCTCTACCAGCCACAATTCGTCTGGGGTGTTGTCGTCGCGGTTGTCGGTAAACTGCTGCATTGCCTGCCAAATTGGCTCGTAGGATTGCAGGCCCAGTTCTCGAACGATAAGCGTGTGTTCAACCAAGAGGAAGCCTTCCTTGCAGTGGGGGTGGGCGGAACGTGGGGCGATTATACGCCCGCCCAGATATGAAGTCAGCCAAGCCCGATAAATGGGCTTAGCTGCTTGGTCGATTGCGCCAATCGATTCACTTCTGTTGGCACAAACAACGGTTTTAGTACGGCAATGGCGGTTACAGTACGCCTTTAACGCCGTCTAATGCCGCCAATTCTGTGTACAGGGTTTCGATCTGCTCTTTGCTGTGGACAGTGCAGTTTACGGCGACTGAAATGTAGGTGCCTTTAGAGGAAGGCTTTTGGGTTGGGGTGTAATCGCCTGGGCAGTGTTTTTGTACCACTGCCACCACGCGATCCGCCAAGGTGTCGCTCTTCAGGCCCAATACTTTGAACGGGAAGGCACAAGGAAACTCGAGAAGTTCGTCGAATTTAGTCTGCATGGGATGGCTCCAAAAATACGTAAATAAGGTGCAATGGCACACAATCTTGGGGCGCTGCTGTTATTTTTCAAGCACTGCCGCCAGAAAAGCAAAAGGCCATCGGACGATGGCCTTTCAAATCAATGTGTTGTGCTGCTAGGGCAACAAAATTAGTCCAGCAAAGATTTAAACAGCAACTTGAAGTAGTCCAGCAGCTTAGAGAACAGGCTGCCTTCTTCCACGTCTTCCAACACGGTCAGCGGGTAGCTGGCTACGTCTTTGCCGTCGATGCGGAAGTACAGTTTGCCCACTTCTTGGCCGCGGCTCAGTGGCGCTTGCAGCTCTTGGCTGAGTTCAAACTCGGCTTTCATGTTTGCGGCTTGGCCACGGTAGATGGTGACCGGAGTGTCTTCCAACACGCCCAGTTTTACCTCTGGCTTGTCGCCGTACCAGATCTGCTGGCTCACAAAGGTGTCGCCGGCTTTGTACGGGGTAACGGTTTCAAAGAAGCGGAAACCGTAGTTCAGCAGTTTTTTGCTTTCGGCTTCGCGGCCTTTGGCGCTTTTGGCGCCCATCACGACGGAGATTAAGCGCATGTTATCGCGCTTGGCGGACGCCACCAGCGAGTAACCGGCGTTGTTGGTGTGGCCGGTTTTGATGCCATCAACCGCGAGCGAACGATCCCACAGCAGGCCGTTACGGTTGTGCTGACGGATCTTGTTGTAGGTGAACTCTTTTTGCGAGTACAGCGGGTAGTGTTCTGGAATATCACGAATTAAGGCGCGACCCAGCAAGGCCATGTCGTAGGCGCTGGTGAGCTGGCTTGGGGCATCTAAGCCGTGGGCGTTTTCGTAGATGGTGGCCGTCATGCCCAGCTCTTTCGCCCAGGTGTTCATCAAATCGGCGTAGCCCGATTCGGTGCCAGCAACGTGTTCGGCAATGGCCACACAGGCGTCGTTACCGGATTGGATCACCATGCCTTTGTACAGATCGGCCAACTTCACGGTGCTGCCCGCTTTGAGCCACATCAGTGACGAGCCTTCCAGCTTCGGGTTTTGTGCCCACGCGTTTTCGGAAACAACAATTTCGTCTTCCAAGCCAACGCGACCGGCTTTAAGTTCTTGCCCCAGTACGTAGGAGGTCATCATCTTGGTTAGGCTGGCCGGAGCGCGTTGCTCGTGGGCGTTTTCTTGCGCCAAGATCTGGCCAGTTTGGTAATCCATCAGCACGTAGGCACCAGCGGCTACGGTGGGTGAGTTCGGGATCACTACGGGCGCGGCGGCAACAGCGGTGCTGAGCAGCAGAGAAGCGGAAAGCAAAGTTCGTTTGATCAAAGTCATCTTTAGGGCTTGTGTCGTTTTAGGGCGGACGATTGTGTTGTGACAACCGGCGGCTGAAATAAGTTTCAATCGGTGGCGGCGCTATCGAGAATTTTAAAGGCGCTGCTGAAACCCGCTTGGCGCAGCAAGTTCAATAATTCTTGGGTACGGGCGACGGTGTCGAATGGACCCAGTTGAAGTTTATACAAGCTGCCTTGCTGAGTCACCCGTGAAGGCACGGAATATTGGGCGGAAATCCGCTGTTCTAGCTCGGTTAGGCTGGCTTGTTGGCCGCTGGCCGCCAATTGAATGAAATGACCAGCGTTGCCGTTGCTTGGGCGCTCAGAGTGGGGGGCCGCGTCTGCGGTTGCGTTGGCGGCTGGATCAACGGCATCACCGCGCTTGGCTTTCGCCGTTGGGCGCTCAAAGGTGATGGCTTCCACCCGCACATTGGCGGTGCCCGCTTTGAGCATATCCAGCTTGTAGGCGGCGGCGTAAGACAGATCGATTTCACGGTTACCATGAAACGGGCCACGGTCGTTGACGCGCACAACCACGCTGTTGCCGTTACCCAGGTTGGTTACCTTAACGTAGGTTGGCAGGGGCAGCGATTTATGGGCGGCGCTGAAACCGTACATGTCGTAGGTTTCACCGTTGGAGGTTAAGTGGCCATGAAACTTCTTGCCGTACCACGACGCGGTGCCCTCTTTGACAAAGCCGCGGGCGTCAGTCAGCACTTGGTAATCTTGGCCGCGCACGGTGTAGTCGCGGTTGCCGCCGGGGCTCATCGGTTCGTAACGTGGCGCGGGTGGTTCGATGTGGCTGAGATCCGGCGCGTTGTTGGGGGCGTGATCCTGATCGATGGCGTAGCGGCCTTGGGGGCCGCTGGCACAACCGGCCAAGGCCAGCGAGAGGGCCAGTGCGCCTAGGCGGAGCAAGGGGGCGACGAATGGCTTCATGGCTGGGCCATCGCTTGTTTCAATTGCTGGCTAAACTGCCACACCGCCATGGCATACAGCGGGCTGTGGTTGTAGCGGGTGATGGCGTAGAAGTTTGGGTGCACCAGATAGTGCTGCCACGTATCTTCGGCCACATCCAGCGCCAACAGCCCCAGTTTGTCGGCCTGGACCCCAGCCACATCAACCCCCGCTTGGGTTAAGGCATCGCTGCTGTGACGCAGCTTTTTGCCATTCCACAACAGCGGCTTGGCTTGGGCGGCATCGGTAACACTGACCGCTTGGGTAACCGGCTGGCCAGCTTGCCATTTGTGGCGAGCAAAGTAGTTGGCCACCGAGCCAATGGCGTCGCGGGTGTTGTTGAACAGATCTTTGTGGCCGTCGCCATCAAAATCCACCGCGTAGCTTAAGTAAGACGAGGGGATAAACTGGCCCAAGCCCATGGCGCCGGCGTAAGAGCCTTTTTGCTGATCCAGCGCCCAGCCTTGCTGCTGCGCTAACTGCAAAAAGTAACCTAGCTCTTTGCGGAAGAAGGTTTGTCGTGGCGGGTAATGGAAGCCCAAGGTGTACAGCGCGTCCACCACATTCCAGCTGCCTTTATGGCGGCCGTAATAGGTTTCTACGCCAATGATCGCCACCACAATTTCAGGCTCTACCCCAAACTTGGTGAAGGCGTCGTCCAGCGCTTGTTGGTTCTGTTGCCAGAAGGCGGTGCCTGCCGCTAAGCGCTCTTCGGTCAGAAACAACTTACGGTATTGGTACCACGGCTTGGCTTCCCAAGGTCGGGTAATGGCGTCGATGATCTTTTGTTGTTTGCTGGCGCCGGCGAGTGCCTGTTGCAGCAGTTCAGGGGCAACCCCTTTGGCTTGCCAATCGGCCACAAATTGCTGCTCGGCGTCGGATAACGCGCTGGCAGCATGGGCACTCAGGCTCAGCCCCAACAGGGCAGCAGGGGCGAGCAAGCGGATGAGTCCTTTCATGAAATACCTTAACGACTGATGAAGCGACGATGGGTGTGAATGCCCATCAGAATGCCAAAGCCAGCCATCAATGTCAGCATTGATGTGCCGCCATAAGAGACCAACGGCAGTGGCACGCCTACCACCGGCAGCAGCCCAGAGACCATGCCGATGTTTACGAACAGATAAACGAAGAAAGTCAGGGTAATGGAGCCTGCTAATAGCCGACCAAAGGCGGTTTGTGCCTGCGAGGCGATAAACAGGCCGCGGCCGATGATGAACAGGTACATCCCCAGCAGCAGGATCACCCCAAGAAAACCAAACTCTTCCCCCAGCACCGCGAAGATAAAATCGGTGTGGCGTTCTGGCAGAAAATCCAACTGCGATTGGGTGCCGTGCAGCCAGCCTTTGCCATCAAGGCCGCCAGAGCCAATGGCGATTTTGGATTGGATGATGTGGTAGCCCGCGCCTAAGGGATCTTTTTCTGGATCCAGCAGGGTCATCACGCGGGTGCGCTGGTAGTCCTTCATTAGGTAGAACCACAGCACCGGCATAAACGCCAACACGCCCACCACGCACACGGCGATCACTGCCCAGCTCATGCCCGATAAAAACAGCACGAAGACGCCGGAAGCGGCCACCAAAATGGAGGTGCCGAGATCCGGTTGGCTGGCGATAAGCAGGGTTGGCACCAATAAGATGGCGGCACCACCGGCCAGATAGCGTTTTTTTGGCGGTAGCGGAAATTGGCTGATGTACCACGCCATCATGATGGGGAACGCCAGTTTCATCACCTCGGAAGGCTGAAACTCCATAAAGCCCAAGTTCAGCCAACGTTGGGCGCCCTTGTTGGTTTCGCCAAAGAAGGTAACGGCCAGCAGCAGGCCGATCCCCAACAGGAAAATCGGCAGGGCCCAGCGGCGGAAGATCTCCGGATTAAACTGGGCGAGAACAAACATCACCCCTAAACCTAAGCCGATCCGTACCAGCTGTTTTTCGAGCATTAACGCGCTTTCACCACTGGCGCTGTACAGCACCATTAAGCCGTAACACATCAGCAGCAGCAAGCCGCCCAGCAGGGGCACATCAATGTGTAATCGTTGCCAAAAGGTGGGGCGTTGGTGTCCTACGTTAGGCATTAGGGGGTGTCCTTGGGCGCCAGATATTGATCAAACAGCGAACGGGCCACGGGGCCTGCGTTGACGCCACCCCAACCGGCGTTTTCCAGTACCACCGCCAAGACAATTTGGGGGTTGTCGTAGGGGGCGAAACCCACAAACAGGGCGTTATCGCGCAGGTGCTCGGCCACCTCGTTTTCATCGTATTCGGCGTCTTCGGCCACGCCGAACACCTGGCCGGTACCGGTTTTCACTGCGGCTTTGTAGGGGGCGTCGTTAAACAAGCGGTAGCCACTGCCGCCGGGGCGGTTCGCGGTTAGGTACATGGCGCGTTGAATGCTTTTCCAAGCGCTGGGTTGTTCAAGCACCAGCGGTGGCTTTTCTGGCGGCGGCACCGCTTGGCGTTCATTGCCGTCGCTCATCGCTTGCAAAAAGTGCGGCACGGCGCGGCGGCCATTGTTGGCTAAGGTGGTGATGGAGTTTGCCAGCTGCAACGGGGTTGAGGTCCAGTACCCCTGCCCAATGCCCACCGAGATGGTATCGCCGATGTACCACGGCTCTTTGTATTTACGCTGTTTCCAATCGCGGCTTGGCAGGTTGCCGTTGGATTCTTCGTACAGATCGATGCCGGTGCTTTGGCCGAAACCAAACTGATACATAAAGTTGCTGATGTTGTTGATGCCGGTGTTGTAAGCCAGTTCGTAGAAGTAGATATCACACGAGCTTGCGATCGCTTTGTTCAGATCAACCCAGCCGTGGCCCCACTTCTTCCAGTCACGATACTTGCGCTTTACGTTGGGGATCTGCCACCAGCCGGGATCCCACACCTTGGTTTTTTCGGTGATCAGCTGTTTTTCTAGCCCTAACAACGCCAGCAGCGGCTTTACCGTGGAGGCGGGGGCGTATTGGCCTTGGGTGGCGCGGTTGATCAGGGGCCGATCTTTGTCGTTCAGCAAGCCGCTGTACTCTTTGCCAGAGATGCCACTGACAAACAGATTCGGATCGTAACTGGGGCTGGAAACCATTGCTAAGATGCCGCCGTCTTTGGGATCCAGCGCCACCACGGCGCCACGGCGACCGGCCAGCAGTTCTTCCGCTTTTAACTGCAGCGGCAGATCCAGCGACAGGTGTAAGTCTTTGCCAGCCACCGGTGCGGTGCCGCTGATGGTACGCACAATGCGGCCACGGTTGTTGACTTCCACTTCGCGCATGCCCGGCTGACCGTGCAATGTGCCTTCGTAGTAGCGTTCAATCCCTTGCTTGCCGATGTTACGGCTGGCGGCGTAGCGGGCGGTGTCGCCCCGGTCATCAATGCGCTGTTGATCGCGGCTGTTGATGCGCGCTACGTAGCCCAATAGGTGGGTTAAGCTGGCGCTGTGGGGGTAGCTGCGTTTTAAGCCCGCTTCAACGGTGAAGCCGGGAAAACGATGGCTGTTGACGGCAAAGGTGGCGACTTGTTGTTCGTTCAGCTGCCCCATTAACGTAATCGGCTTAAAGCGGCGATGGCTTTTGACCCGACCTTCAAAACGCTCGATCTGTTCGGCACTGATCGGCAGCACCGATTGAATGTCTTGCAGCTGCCGCGCCATGTCGTCGACTTGTTCCGGCACCACTTCCAGTGAGAACACCGGTTGGTTGTCGGCAATCAAGGTGCCATTACGGTCGTAGATGAGGCCACGGTTGGGGGCAACGGGAATTAAGCGAATGCGGTTGTCGTTAGAGCGGGTTTGAAACGAGTTGAATTCGACGATCTGCAGGTTATACAGATTGCCCAACAGCACCCCAATCAGGGCGATAACGAACAAAAAGCCGACGATGGCTCGACGGCTAAACAGCGCGGACTCCGCCGCGTGATCTCGAAGGGCAGCACGCTGCTTATAGCGTCTCATTCGCGATGATAAGGGTGGTTGTTGTTGATGCTCCACGCGCGGTAGAGACTTTCTGCCATCACAATCCGCACCATAGGGTGGGGCATGGTGAGGTTAGACAGCGACCAACTTTGTTCGGCGGCCTGCTTAACCGCTGGGGCCAGTCCCTCTGGACCGCCAATCATAATGGCCACATCGCGACCATCTAATTGCCAACGGGTAAGTTGTTTGGCTAATTGCGGCGTGTCCCACGGCTTGCCGGGGATGTCCAAGGTGACAATATGACAGCCCTGTGCCGCCGCCAACATCGCTTCGCCCTCTTTTTCAAGAATGCGCGGAATGTCGGCGTTTTTGCCCCGTTTACCGGCCGGGATCTCAACCAATTGCAGGCTAAGATCCCGTGGGAAACGGCGCTGATACTCGGTAAAGCCTTCGGTTACCCATTTGGGCATTTTGGTGCCGACGGCGATCAGTTTCAGCTTCATTTAGTTTCCTGGCTTAGCGCCCCACAGCTTCTCTAGCTGGTACAGATCGCGGGTCTGTTCTTGCATTACGTGCAGCAGCACGGAAGACAGATCAACCAGCGCCCATTCGCCATCTTGGGTGCCTTCAACGCCCAGCGGAGCCCAATCGGCGCGCTTGGCTTCAACCGCGGTGTGTTCGGCAATGGAACGCACGTGAGTTTTGGAGGTGCCGGTACAGACGATCATGAAATCGGTCACGTCAGAGCGATCGCTCACATCCAGCACTACAATATCGCGGGCTTTAAGATCTTCAATCTTTTCAATAACAAAGTCTTTCAATTCGGTAGGTTGCACCGCATAAACCTCAATCTGGAAAATTACAAGCGGCGAAGTATAGCGTTTTCGTCGCGTCGCTACCATGCCCACAGCGGGGGTTAGCTGCGGTAGAGCTGGTTTTGTTGGATATAGTTTACTACCGAGTTCGGCAGCAGGAAGTCGGGGCCTAAGCCTTGGGCCATCTGAGCGCGCAAGCGGCTGGAGGCGATGTCGAGCTCGGTGGCGGCAAACAAACAGATGCCGCCGTGGCGCTGTTGCAACAATTGTTGCTGATTGATCTGATGCTTAGCCAACAGCTGGGCCGCGTTGCTGTTGGCCTGCAACGGGTAGCCTGGGCGATGGCACACCACCAGATGGCACAGTTCTAAAATGCGCTGATGCTGATGCCAATGGGGAAAACTTTGCAGCGAATCCATGCCAATAATAAAGTGCAGCTGCGTGTTTGGCTGCTGCGCTTTGATGTCGGCGAGGGTATCGACGGTGTAGGACGGCCCTTGGCGTTGCAACTCGCGATCATCCACCCCCAGCTGCGGCTGATCGGCGCAGGCCAGCTGCACCATTGCCAGGCGATTGGCGCTGCTGACGCCGGGGCTGGCTTTGTGGGGCGGGATGGCGTTGGGCAGTAAATCCACCCGATCCAGCCCTAAGCCGTGTTGCACCTCCAAGGCACAGCGCAGGTGGCCGTGATGAATGGGGTTAAAGGTGCCGCCTAATATGCCAAGACGCATTAGCCGCGAGGCCCCGCCGCCGCAAACGACAGCGGCTGATAGTTGCCGTCGAAGCGGGCGCACAGATCGGCCAACGCTAACCATTGCTGGCTGTCGCTGCCGCCGTCGAGCTTGATCAGCTGTTCCAGTTGCCCCACCCCCGCCAGTGCCGCGCCCAATTGGGCTGGGCTTAAGCGGTCTAAGCAGTTGCCATAAAGCCGCTGCTTCTTTTCCCAGATCTTTTCGGTTTTCATTGCCGCGTTGCGGTTTTGTCCCGCTTGCTGGTGCTGAGCCAAGCGGCACAACAGCGCAAATTCACGGCTGAACGCCCACGCAATCAGGGTGGGGGCGGTGTCTTCTTGTTGCAGCTGGTTAAGCATCTTAATCGCCATTGGGATCTGCCCTGCCAGCAGCGCGTCCACCAGTTGGAACACGGTGTAGCGGCTTTGATCCTCAAGCAGCTGTTCCAGCTGCGCCTGATCAATGCGGGCGCCGTCGCTGATCAACCCCAGCTGCGCCATGGCCTGATCCGCCGCCATCAAGTTGCCTTCAAACATCGACGCCAGCAGCGTACTGGCGCTGTTGGACAGGTTGAGTTTATGGCGGCGGGCGCGTTCGCCAATCCAGCGTTGGTAGTGGCTGCCTTCTGGGGTCAGCGCCTGCACATGCAAGCCGTGCTTATCTAAGGTTTTAAACCACTTGCTGTTGGTTTGTTCCCGTGCAGGCTTAGGGCCATGCAGCAGCAAAAAGGTGTCTTGTTGCTGCGACAGGGCGGTGGCGATGTCGACCAAGGCCGCGGCGCCATCGGTGCCAGGTTTAAGGCTGGGCAGTTCCAGCTCGATTAAGCGGCGCGAGGCAAACAGCGACAGCGCCTGGCACTCTTGGGTTAAGTGCTGCCAATCAAACGAAGACTCTTGCACCAACGACAGTCGCTCTTCCACGCCGCCTTGCTTCATTAACTGCTGGCGCAGGGTGTTGCGGCACTCTTCGCGGATCAGCACGTCGTCGCCAAACACCATCAATATTTGCGGCAGCTTGGGCAGCTCACGGTTAAGCTGGCTGGCAAAAATTCGCATTAGCTGGCGTCGGGAGTGGGGTTAACTTGGCTGGCTTGATCCACTTCGGTGGTGGCCAAAATCCGCATGATCTTATCGGCGGCGCTTTGACGCATCTCTTGCAGCAGCAGATCCAGTTCGCGGTTCTTGGCTAAGGCGGTGCGGGGATCGTCAAGGTAATCGCGGCGCACTTCCACGTTGAAGGTTTGCGCTTGCTGTTGTTGCAGCTGCACGTTAAACGAAACCGAGTACACCAGCTGGTATTCCGCCACCTGACCCGATGGGAACAGCGATAAAGTGGTGCGCTCAAGTTGGTCGTTGTTCAGCCAGATCCGCGGGGCGTTGGCGTCGTTCACCACCTGGATGTTGTGCAGGCGCATCTTGTCTTGCAGCAGGCGGTGCAGTTCGCCGTATTGGTCGTTACTTTGCAGTTGCACCTGCGCCAGCTGTTCGGGGTATTGGTAGTTGCCCTGCAGGCGGAAGCCGCAGCCGGATAGCAGCAGTGTGGTGGCCAGTGCGGCACACAGAAGGCGTGAGATCACCTTCGTCTCCTTATGTTGTTCGGATGGGGGTTTAATTGCATCAATTAAACGATAGCCATAACCACTGGAACAATGGGCATGGCTAACGCCTAAGCGAAAAAACGGCGCCCCGAAGAGCGCCGTCATCGAGCCGGTTAGTTGGCGACGATGTTCAACAGCTTACCCGGTACGAAAATCACTTTACGTACGGTTTTGCCGTCGATGAACTTAGACACGTTCTCGTCGCCCATGGCCATCGCTTCCACCGCGTCTTTGGTTGCATCAGCCGCCACGGTTAAGCGCGCCCGCAGCTTGCCGTTCACCTGCACGATGATCAGCTTTTCGTCTTCAACCAGCGCGGATTCGTCCACGATTGGCCAGATGGCCGCGTCAACGTCGCCTTCGTTCCCTAAGGCGTTGTACAGCGCGTAGCTGGTGTGCGGGGTGATTGGGTACAGCATCAAGGTCACTGCATCCAAGGCTTCTTGCAGCAAGGCACGATCGTTGTCGGACTCTTGCGGTGCTTTGGCCAGCTTGTTCATCAGCTCCATCACTGCGGCGATGGCGGTGTTGAAGGTTTGGCGACGGCCGAAGTCGTCGTTCACCTTGGCGATGGTCTGGTGCAGAGCACGGCGCAGGGCTTTTTGGTCGTTGTTCAGGCTGGCTTTATCCAGCGCAACCACCGCGCCTTTGCTGGTGTGTTCAAACGCCAGTTTCCACAAACGCTTAATAAAGCGGTGGGCGCCTTCAACGCCGGATTCTTGCCATTCCAGTGTCATCTCTGGTGGCGCGGCGAACATGGTGAACAGACGCACGGTGTCGGCACCGTACTTGTCGACCATCAGCTGGGGATCGATGCCGTTGTTTTTCGACTTCGACATCTTGGTCATGCCGGTGTGGATCAGTTCACGGCCTTCGCTGTCTACCGCCTTGGTGATGGCGCCTTTGCCGTCACGCTCTAGGGTTACGTCGGCAGGGGAAACCCACACCCGTTGACCGTTGCTGCCCAAGTAGTAGAAGGCATCGGCCAGTACCATGCCCTGACACAACAAGCGCTTGGCTGGCTCGTCGCTGTCGACCAAGCCCGCATCGCGCAGCAGCTTGTGGAAGAAGCGGAAGTACAGCAAGTGCATGTTGGCGTGTTCGATGCCGCCGATGTACTGATCCACGGGCAACCAGTGGTTCGCGCGGGCGGGATCAACCATGCCAGTATCGCAGCCTGGGCTGGTGTAACGGGCGTAGTACCACGACGACTCCATGAAGGTGTCGAAGGTGTCGGTTTCACGCCAGGCTTTTTCACCGTTGATGGTGATCTCAGACCAACTCTTGTCGGCTTTGATCGGGCTGGTTACGCCATCCATCACCACATCTTCGGGCAGGGTTACCGGCAGCTGCTCGGCCGGAATGGTGACGGTTTCGCCGTTCTCTAAGGTGGCCATTGGAATTGGCGTGCCCCAGTAACGTTGACGAGACACCCCCCAATCGCGCAGACGGAAGTTGGTGGTTTTCTTGCCTTTGCCTTCGCTTTCCAGCTTGGCGGCAATCGCATCAACCGCCGCTTGGAAATCCAAGCCGTCAAATTCGCCGGAATTAAACAGGGTGCCCTTGTCGGTGTAGGCCGCTTCAGAGATATCCAGCTCGCCTTCGGCTGGCTTGATCACTGGCAGCAGCTCGATGCCGTACTTGGTGGCAAATTCGTAATCGCGTTGATCGTGGGCTGGTACGGCCATGACCGCGCCAGTGCCGTAACCCATCAGCACGAAGTTGGCGACAAAGATCGGCACGCGCTTACCGTTTAATGGGTGCACCGCGTACAGGCCAGTGGCCATGCCTTTTTTCTCCATGGTGGCCATTTCTGCTTCGGCAACCTTGGTGTTTTTGCACTCGTTAACAAACTCAGCCAGCTCAGGGTTGGTGGCCGCCGCGTGTTCCGCCAGTGGGTGACCGGCGGCGATGCCAACGTAGCTGACGCCCATCAGGGTGTCTGGACGGGTGGTGTAGATGTCGAAGGTTTGCTCGGAATCGGCAACGGCGAAGGTTACTTCAACCCCTTCAGAGCGGCCAATCCAGTTGCGCTGCATGGTTTTCACCATGTCTGGCCAGCCTTCAAGCTGATCCATATCCGCCAGCAGCTGATCGGCGTAATCGGTAATGCGGATAAACCACTGTGGGATCTCTTTTTGCATTACTGGGCTGTCACAGCGCCAGCAGCAACCGTCCACCACTTGCTCGTTGGCCAGTACGGTTTGGTCGTTGTCACACCAGTTTACCGAGGCGGTTTTCTTGTACACCAAGCCTTTGTTGTACAGCTCGGTGAAGAACCACTGTTCCCAGCGGTAGTAATCTGGCTTACAGGTTGCCAATTCACGGGACCAATCGAAGCCAAAGCCCAAGGTGTTGAGCTGGCCCTTCATGTAATCAATGTTGTCGTAGGTCCACGGTGCCGGTGCGGTTTTGTTTTTGATCGCCGCGTTTTCTGCCGGTAGACCAAACGCATCCCAACCAAACGGCTGCATCACGTTTTTGCCTTGCAGACGCTGGTAGCGGCTCACTACATCACCAATGGTGTAGTTACGCACGTGACCCATGTGCAGATGGCCGGATGGGTACGGGAACATCGACAAACAGTAGAATTTTTCTTTGCCTTCAATTTCTTTTGCGACAAAGGTTTGCTTTTCTTGCCAGTGCTGCTGCACTTGAGGCTCGATTTGTGCGGGATTGTATTGCTCTTGCATCGACACGTTGAGAGTCCACTCGAATTTTGATTTAAGGCAGGGAATGGCCCATAAAGATCTGCATAGAATACAGTAGGAGTCGGACAAGCAACAACCACTACAACCCCACTGTTGCCACTCAAACGCAAGGAGCTGTCTATGACCAGCCAAAATGACGCTTTGATCCGTAAATATGAGTTCCTGCTAAAGGAGATGGAGAAGCGCTATCGCGCCGCCCCAGATCTGACGCTCGGCGAGCTCGACAAGGTGTTGCAGCAAAGCAAAACCTATCTGGCGCTCAATAAAGAGCTTAGCGCCGAAAAACTGGAACTGGTGGAGCAATTCCTGCGCCGCGACTTAGCGGATTACGCCGAGCGCCACGCCCGCGCGCAGTTTGATATGGAAGGCGACAGCATCTTCACCATCGGCCTTGAAAACACCGTATGGCGCTGGTTGGCTGAAATTACCGATCGCAGCCAGCTTGAGTGGCATGAGTTTGGCGACGAACTGCGCCACCACGGCACCTTTGAAGCGGGGGAAATTGTCGGTTTGGGGGAATTGGTGTGCGACAACTGCCACCACAGCATGAGCTTCTTCCACCCCACGCCGCTGCCAGCCTGCCCCGAGTGCGACGGGGTGCTGTTTTCCCGTAAACCGCTGGAGCCTTAAGGCCAAAGAACGGCACCGGCCACGCGGATTGGTTTGGTGGCCGTGGCTTCTTTGCGCGCGGGTTCAGCGCCGCCAATGGCCAAGATCATCATTGGTTATCAGCCAGGGCGGCGACTTTGCCCGACAAATCGCTGCCAAGGCGTTATTTGACCGCCCGCTGTCGGTGGCGATCCCCCCGTTCGCCAAACAAAACACCTCAGTAGTCACTGCGTTACAGTCACAAATGTGGATAAATTTGTGAAATGGATCGTTGCGGTTGAAAACTGAGTACAATTCGCCCCCTTACTGGCCAGTCTTGGCCACAAACCGTATCGGCAAAGGATGTTCCTATGACGGTTTACACCACCTTGTGTGCACTGGCGGCGTTGGCGATGTTGATCGCCTTTATCAATAGCAAAATCGGCAAGATGCAAACCACCATCGCCATTACGGCGGGGGCACTGCTGTTGTCGCTGGGCATGGTGATCGCGGGGCAAAGCGGTTGGTTGCTGCTGGAAAACGCCGCCACCGACGCCATCGAGCGGATCAATTTTGAAAGCTTTTTGCTGAACGGCATGCTGGGCTTCCTGCTGTTTGCTGGTGGCCTAGGCATTAAGTTGCCCAACCTGCGGCGGCAAAAGTGGGAAATTGCCATCTTGGCGCTGCTGGGCACCACCATTTCGGTGGTGTTGATTGGCGGCAGCTTATGGTGGCTGGGGCAGTGGCTGGGGCTGGATGTGGCGCTGGTGTACTGCTTGCTGTTTGGCGCGCTGATCTCGCCCACGGATCCGATTGCGGTGCTGGCGATTGTGAAAAAGATGGACGCGCCCACCGACATCAGCACCCAGATTGAAGGGGAATCGCTGTTTAACGACGGCTTTGGCTTGGTGCTGTTCGTTACCCTGTTTGCCATCGCCTTTGGCGGGCAAGAGCCCAGCGCCAGCGGGATCACCATGCTGTTTGTGCACGAAGCCTTTGGCGGCATTGCCTATGGCTTGGTGTTGGGGCTGTTTTTCCACACCCTGATCAGCGCCACCAACGATCACTCGATGGAGCAGCTGCTGACCTTGGGGATCCCCACCGGCGGCTACGTGTTAGCGGGCTATTTAGGGGTGTCGGGGCCACTGGCGATGGTGGTGGCGGGGATCATCATCGGCAACTGGACGCGCCACACCGGCATGTCTCACGCCAGTGAAAAACACATGGATCACTTTTGGGAATTGGTGGATGAATTCCTCAACAGCGTGCTGTTCCTGCTGATCGGCTTGGTGTTGGTGACGCTGACGTTCCACAGCGAAGATTGGCTGCTGATGTTGCTGGCGGTGCCGGTGGTGTTGTTGGCGCGCTTTATCAGCATTCGGGTGTGTTACCTCGGCTTTGAACGCGTGCGCCGCTACAACCCCTATTCGGTGTCGATTCTGACCTGGGGCGGCTTGCGGGGTGGCTTAGCGTTAGCGATGGCGCTGTCGGTGCCCGCTGGGGTGCCGCTGTTTAGTGGGGCAGAGATCAGCGTGCGCGAAGCGTTGTTGGTGATGACCTACTCGGTGGTGGTGTTCTCTATCTTGGTGCAAGGATCCACCATCACCCCGCTGATCCGCCGAGCCAAGCGCTGGGAAAACGACAAAGCCGCCGCCGAAGCCAAGCCGTTGCCCAGCGAATGGGAGTAACCCCGCGGCGTAAACACGCCAATGGCGCCGTTAACTTATCTCAGACCACCAGCGTGAGTGATTGTTTTGTAAATAAAAGTAAGCCTTAGTCAGGCAGAGTAACAGTGTGTAAAGGTGCTGTGCCTGCCCGATCCGAATGGGTAGTTTCGCCTCCATCAGAACCCGCTTAGCGTTATGGCTCAGCGGCATCAGAAGGAGAGCGATGTGGTGTGTAAAAAAGCAGAGCAACAACCGGTAACCGGCCCTTGGCACCGTTGGGGCAGTGTTGGCGTAGTGGGGTTGTTGGCGTTGGGGCTCAGTGGGTGTGATGCGCTGAGCAGCGACGATGACGATGAGGATGGCAGCGGTTACGTGCAGTTTTATAACGGCTCGGCCAACGCCCCCAGCCTCTACCTGACCGTCAGTGATGCCAGCGATGAAGACGACGATGGCAGCACGTTTTCCGGGGTGGCGTTTGGCAAGGTGTCCAGCGCGGTCAGCTTCGACAGCGACGATTATCTGCTTGATCTGGGTTGGAAAGACGCCGATGGCGACTTGGAGTCCTTTTACGAGCAAACCGTTGGCCTGAGTAACGACAAACTGAAGCTGATGGTGCTGGCGGAATCGATCCAAACCCCGCAACTGTTGGAATACACCATCAACATTGAGGATCTGGACGACGACGAAGACATCTTCAGCCTCCATCTGCTTAACTTGGCGCAGAACGATCCGCAGCCCCTCGACATCTACTTGTCGCTGTCTAACGAAACCTTTAACGAGGCCGAGTTGGTGGGCCAATACGGTTACCAAGAGCTGTCGAGTGAGCAGGCGTACGACAACGACGATTACACCCTGTACATCACCGCCGCGGGCAGCGAGCAGGTGTTGTACCAATCCGATGAGATCAGCTTTAACTTCACCAGCCAATACATCGTGGTAGTGCGCGATAACACCGGCCCCGGTGGCTCGCCATACATGGTGGATAAACTGCTGCGAGGTTCCGGCGGCACCGCTTACGCCCACCTGGATTCCGATGCCAGCTACCGCGTTTACAACGCCATCAATCAACATTCACTGCTGCCGCAATACCAAGGCAGTGTGAACGTGTACTTAGACGGCATTGACGCGAGCCCTGAGATCAGCGCGCTGCAAGAGGGGCAATTCAGCCAAGCCTTTGCCATGGCTTCAGGCGATTACAGCTTGGATTTCACCAACCCCAGCAGCGATGAGGTGGTGTCGCAAAACCACCTGATGACCCTGAACTCGAATGAAGATCGCACCGTGTTTGTGTTTCTGAAAGAGGAAACCGAAGAGGACGACGACGGCGAGGAAGAGACCACCGTGGCGATCAACACCTTGGTGGTGGACAACAGCACCGTGGATTCGGTGTACGCCCATCAGATCAACGTGGTGAACATGGTGGACGACTACGACAGCCTGAAGTTTTACTTTGTGCTGAGCGATGAAACCATCGACAGCGCCAGTAATGCGTTAAGCAACAGCTACGCCAGCAACAGCACCATCAGTCTCTACAACAACACCTACAGCGTTTATGCCATTGGCACCGAAGACAGCACCGATTACATCTTGGGCAGTCTAGAACTGACCTTAGATGAAACCAGCGTGGATTCGTTTTTGATTGTGGAAGAAGACGCCAATGCCAGCAGCGGTTACCAACTGACGGTTGCGCCGCAGCAAGGGGATTAACCGCCACTTTCGCCCAGAAAAACGGGCCGCCCAGCGATAGGGCGGCCCGTTGCGTCATCGGGCAGCACTCAGGCTACCCTGCTGCTAACGGTAACCTAACGCGGCTTACACCGGCGTGCGCTGCCGCGATGGCGGTTGCTGGCGCTGGGGCTGATCCCGTCGCGCTTTGTGGCGTTGCGGTTTGGCCGATGGCGGCGGCGCAAACTGGATTGCCCGTTTGGGCAGGCGCTGGATGATCTCGGCAAACAGGTTGCGTTCCCCGTTGCTGCAAGGGCGGCGTAAGAAGGGCAGGTGGCCGAAAAACACCAAGTTCTCTTTGGCGCGGGAACAGGCCACGTTCAACCGTTTCCAATCCAGCAAGAAGCGCAGATTACCGGCGGTGCGTACCGTGGAGTAACACACCAGTTCGGCTTCGCTGCCTTGGAAACTGTCGACGGTATTGATGCGGATAGTAAACCCACCCCAGCGGTATTCCCCGTCTTGCTCGCCATCACAGGCTTGCCCCATCAAGCGGCGGATGGCGCGCTTCTGGGCACCATAGGGGGTGATCACCGCCACCTCTTTGTGCGCCCCTGCGGGCAACCGTTGCCGCTGCTGATCGATAAAGCGCACGATGGCGTTGGCTTCCTCGCTGTTGTACTGGCTGGTGCCTTCGCGCTGCTGGCGGCCGCGCACCTCGTGCCACATCAGGGTTTCCGGCAATAAGAACTGCGATTGATCGATGTCGCGGCCATTGTGCAGCTGCCGTTGCCCATTGGGGCTGTAGAACATCTCTGCCACCAAGTCGCCAATTTGGCGCGGCATCCGAAACTGCTCGCCCAAAAAGCTTTTTGATTGCGCTGGCAGGCCGTTGTAGAGGGTTTCGAAGAAGCTGGTTTCCAGAAAGCGTTCTTGCAAAAACGGCAGTTCATCGTTGGCTTCGTCGGTTTGCAGCAGTGGTGCCACACTGGGGGGCAGCTGGAAGTGATCGCCAATCAAAATCACCTTTTTGGCGCGCAGCATGGGGATCATCAGCTCGGGCACGGTGGAACGGCCCGCTTCATCAATGATCACCAGATCAAAGCGCAGCTGATCGATGCTTTGTTGGCGCGAAGCCAAGCCAACGCAGGTGGCGCCCACCAGATTGTGGTTTTGCAGCAGCAACCACGTCAGTTCTTGGTTCAGCGCTGGGGGCGCATCGGCCTCGGTGGGCTCGCCTAATACGCCATACAACCATTGGCAGGCCAGTTCGCGGTGCGCGGCGCTGCCGCTGGTGGCGGCGGCTTCGGCGGCGGGTCGGCTTAGGTCGATAAACTCTTGCTGACGCTTGCCCAAGGTGTAGTTGCGCAGCTGGCCTTCAATCTTTTTCTCTGGCCCGATCCGCAGCAGCTTGATCTGTTCGCGGCTCAGTAACGATTGGTGCAGCTCCACAAAGCGTTCTAGGGCGTTGTCTACCGCCGCGTGTTGCTGCGACACCAACAGCACACGGGTGTCGGGCTGTTGACTGAACACTTGGTGCAGCATCTCGACGATGCTGGTGGTTTTGGCGGTGCCCGGTGGGCCTTGGATCAGCGCCAGATGTTGTTCGGTCAGGGCGGTGCTGATCACCTGTTTTTGGGTGGGGGTTAATAACTCATTTTGCCACGCAACTTGCCCGGCAAAGTGGGCTTTCCAAAACGGATCTTGCTCGCCTTGGTACTGGCTTGGCGACAGCAAAATTTGCTTGATCCGTGGCGAGGCCATGGTGTCGTTACGGAACGCTTCCAGCGCCCCATGCTGGCGGGTTAAGGCATCGTCGTATTTGTGCAACGTAAGCTGCAACAAGGTGGTGTTGGGCGCTTGTTCTAAGGTGCTTTGCAGCGGCTTGGTTACCTTCGCGGGCAAGACCACGCTGAGGCTGTTGGGCAGGGCGTTGACCGCTAACTTATATTGCAGCCGTGGCGGCAGGGGCGCGAGCCAGCGGTGCTGTTCTGGGGCGGATTCGCCCCAGTAAGTCAGCTGGCAGCGGGGCTCGTAGCCGGATTTTTGGATCTGGTTAAACTCATCCAAAAACGCGTTGTAGCGGGTTGGATCGGTGGGGTGCAGCGTCAGTTGCAGCTCGCCCTCGCACTCAATCAGGTGGCCGGCGCGAGCCTCAACCACAAACTGCAACTGCTGCTGTTGGTAATCCAGCACTTGCTGCCATTGCCCCAGCATCTTGGCTTGGGCCAAACGTTGCTCTTGGTTGGCGTCGGCGGCGGCAATTTGGGCGGTTAAGTTGACCAGCAGATCGAAGGCGTCGGGGTTGGTTGGGATCACCGCCGCTAAGCGGGAGTCCACCGCCGTCATCGCCAGCGGCAGTTCAAAGCCTTGGCCGTGATCCTGATGCAGCGCCACATGGCGCACCGTCAGTGCCAGACGCTCGTGGTTGATGTCGCAATCTAAACGCAGGTTGTGGCGGGCTAAACTTAGGCTGGCACCGTCCAGCGCCAGCATGCGCCACGGCGTGTTATCGCTGGCATCCAGTGCCGTAACCCAATCCGGCTGCAATAAGCTGGGATCCACCAACAGAAACAAACCGCCGTGATCGTCGCCGCCCAGCTCGGCACTGCTGAGCATGCTGACTTGGATCTGTTTAAATTTGGGGTGGTTATTGCCCGGCGCGTTGGCCAACAGCAGGTTGTATTGATCGGCGTAGGCTTGGATCTGTTGCCCCGGCAGCAGCTCAATCAGCGGGTTGTTGGTTAACTGCACCGGCAAGTTGGCGCGCAGCACCCCGTGCTCGGATTGCAGCAGGTAGCCTTGCTTGGTTTTGCGCTCTACCTCTAGGGTCAGTGGTTCCCCCGCCATGATGTGATCAACCCAGGCGGTGCCTTTGGCGACACAGCCATAAAACACGCGGCGGCCACGGGCGCCGGGGCGGTAATGCACGATTTGCATCGGAATGGCGTCACGCTCTGGGTAGGCGTGAAACAGCTGCAGCTGATAATCGTTGCTCCAGCCGTGCATCATCTTAGTGTTGGTGAGGTGCAAGCGGCTGTTGAAAGCCATGTCGGCGTCCAATTCACCGGCTTCAATCAACACCACCTTGCCAACATAAAGCCAATTGTGAGGCAGCGTTGCCGAGGGCAACTCGATGCGGTCGAGCAGATGTTGCAGCTGCTCCACGTCGTCGCCATTTACTTTCAGCGTGGCCCAATGGCTGCTGAGTTCGTCGTTATACCAATCCAGATATTCCGCAAACGCACTCAAGCGCGCTTGCGCGTCTTCAATTTGGCAGAAGCTTTGTTTTAAGGCGCGGCGGCGATAGGGGCTGATGCTGTCGTCGTTCAGCTCTCGCGTCAGTTGCGCCGGTAGCTTGCTGAGCTCGGCATTGATGTCGCCAATCTTATTGCGCTGGCTGGCGTGTTCTTCGGTGAGCTTGTGCAGCAGTTGCCGTAAGGCCGTCCGCAGATGCTCCGCATAAGCGCCTTCCAGCTTGATGCCGTGCTCTGCCAATTGCTCGTTGATGGCGTCAATGTCGGCGCGCAAGCGCCCATGGCGTTGCACTTCAGCATCGGTGGCTTTATCAAAGTACCAAGCGGCGGCCGTTGCGGTTAACGTGATGCCAACGCCAATGGCGGTCAGGGTAAATAGCATCGGGCTTAGCTTTGGCTGCTGTGCAGCTGTTGCAACAGCACAATTTCATCGGCACTGGCTTCGCCGGTGGCCACTTTGGCGCGCAGCAAAGCGATGGTTTTTTCGCGACTGTCGTGTTCGGCCAACCATTGCTGGTGGCTGTGATCATTCTGCTGGCGTTCGCTTTTCGCTTGGTATTTTTCTAGCGCCAGCTCTTCGCTGCGCTGATGAAACTCAATCTGTTTTTCCCGCACTTGGTTGTCTGACTGCTGCATCTCTTTCAACGCGGTCGCTTTGGTTTGGGTTGTGCGTTCACGTTCGCTGCGCAGCTCGTTGTAACTGCTGAAGGCTTTTGCGCCTTCTTGCGCCAGCTCAACCAGTTGCTGACCGTCGAGTTTGTCTAACGCTTTCGAACCGGCACCTTGGGCCTTGCTTCTGGCTGAGGGTTTGGATTTGGATGGCATGCGAGTTGGGGTTTTCATTCTTTTTACCTATCGGGTTAAACGGGGCAAGCCGACGCTGGCCGGATCAATTAAGGGCATACACCAAGCAGGCTAACTGCGCCTGCATCATGTTGTCGGCGGCTTGGGTCAGTTCTGTTAAGCGCGGGCAGTGGCTGCGATTTTGGCGGCGCAGTGCGCGCACTTGAGTGAGCAGCATCTCTAGGCTTTTGTGTTGGCTTTTCAGTTGCAGCAGCAATTGCGCGGCCTGCTGTTGGCGGTTGTCGATGCAGTTTTGCACCACGCGTGAGCGTTGCTGTTGCTCCATCTGCCACAGGTTTTGGTCGATCTCTAAGGCTTTGCTGGCGTTCCGCAGTTGATGCTCTAACGACCGTTTTTGCGCCTGCAATTGTTGGGTGATCTCCCGTGCGCGCTGCAGCTTGCAGTAAGAGTTAATGGCGTCGGCCACCGAAATGGCGGCATCGACCCACACGGCCACGGGGTTAACCCCTTTGGCGCCCACCCGCACCAGCTGCACAGCGGTTTTGCCATTTTTCATCATGCGCATTTGCCGGGCGGAGCCGATATCGAGCTGATTAAATTGAAATAGATCGACGGTTTTCATGATTGCGGCTCAGGGCTAGATGGGGCGATAGGCTCGGCTTGAGCTAACAGGGCTTGCAACAGCGTGTTGCGGCCAAGGATCACCGCCCGGCACGCTTGGGTTAGCGAAACGTGCTGGCTGAGCAACGGCGAGGTGGCTGGGGGTTGGGGTTGCCAGTCGGCCAGCGCATGCAGTTGCGCGGTTGGCCAGTGCAGATCCTGCTTGCGAGAGACCGATTCGGTTACGTTGCTGAGCGGCGTGGCCGACACTAAACAGAAGTCCTGCGTAAAGGGCGGCTGCGGTGGCAGTTGCGCGGCCAGCAAGGGCGGCACCTGATACTCGATGCGGCAGCGGATCAGCGGCAATTGCACGGTGTAGCCATACCAATGCTCGGTTTCCAGTGGCGTGCCTTGGGGCAGGGTCACTTCGCGGTAAAGTGGGTTGATTTGATCGCCATCAACGCTTAACTGGAACTGCCACGCGTGGCGCTGGCTGTCGATAATCGCCTGTTGTTGCGGCCACAGTTGGCCGATGAAATCGACAAACTTGGTGCCGTCGTCGTCGCTTAACTTGCGCGTAAGTCGACGAGTTTGCTGCACCTTTTGTACGTTCCAATCGCGTTCAAATTCCGGCACCACCACCGCGGTGTCAGGCGTTGGCTGCTGCAGTTGCTGTGCATCCATGCAGCAGAACAAAGCGCCCATGCTGTCTATCGCGTCCAGATACAGCGGTTGGCTTTGGCCATTCAGGGCGGCTGCCTGTGCCATTTCAAGCCCCATTTCGGTTAAACATTGCCGATCTAAATCGAACCAACCCAAACTTTCTAGCCGAGTCAAAATGGGCTCTAGATGGGAATCGGTTAGGGCGGTGATGGTTTTGATGTGGTGCAGGGTGGTGCCGTCGGTGGCTAAGGCTTGCAGCACAAATTGCGATACCGTGCCGAGCGCCGACAACAGCTGATGTTGCAAGGTAAGCTGGTAACGCCGAATGGGCAGTTGCACGCTTAGCGGGGCAGGTAAAGTTGCCGGTGAATTCATATTTGGAGGCGCGGCCTGTGCAATTTTGTCCATTAAATCAATCCTACCATAGCAACGGCTGACCATCTTGTGATGGCGGATCGGTTCTTGCCTGCAAAATATACATGTCGCTTTTTGGCGCGGATCCCCAGTAGACGGCGGTTATCACCGGCCACGGCATCGCTGGAAGACTGCAGGGCGAGAAGGCCCAAATGACCGGTTTTTTTTTCGGGCTATCGTCGCCAGTGTTTGCTGTTGCCAAAGGCAATAAATGCCGTGGTTTTATTTGCTTTTATTATCCATTTAGAACATTTGCACTAGATGTTAACAGTTTGAGTTGCCGTTGAATTTTCATCCGTTAAAGTAGGCCAGTTCAGGGAGGAATATATGGTTCGATTGGGATTGGCTTTACTGCTATTGAGCAGCATGGCTCAGGCGGCGGTGCCCTTAGTGCATTGCGATGGTTGCGCCTTGGCCAAACTGAAACAGTTTAAACAGCATAAGCCGCAGGCCGAGCAAGCGTTGGTGTTGGATCTGCAGCAGCCGCTATTAGCGCACTACCGTTTTGCGGCTCAAGACCATGGGATTGGCCAGCTGAGCACCAAAGTGGCGCAGCCTTTGCCAGCCAAGCTGCGGGTCAGTTTTAAGCAAGCGATACAATCGCGGCAGCAGTTGCAGCGGCAGCTCAAGCAGTTAACCAAAAACGGCGCCATCGCCACCAGCACCTTACGTAACCCGCCGCAGGACGTGTTCACGCTGATCAGCGACAGCCGCGCGCGGCAGCGTTTATGCCAGCAGTTGGCCAGTCAACTGCCCAGCTACGCCAGCGCCCAAGTGGATTGGCAACTGCTGCAACAGCAAGGCCGCGCTTACCACCAAGACTTGCAGCTGCCGTTAAACCTGCTTACGCAGGGGATGGAGCTGCGGGTGCGCTTTAACGACAATTCTTGGGCGCAGTTAGAGCTGACCCCAGCCAATAACAGCTGTGCGGTCTTCACCGCGATGGATCAGCAGTTTAATGAGATCCCAATGCCCGGCGCGATGCTCGGCGGCGTGTACGACATTAAAAACGGCCCCCATTGGCAGCAGTGGCGCCGTTACATTGACCACCATTGGCAGGCCAAATTGGTTGAGCGCAGCAACGTCGCGCAGCCACAACAGATGCGCTGCAAACGCCGCAGCAAGCCCAAGTGGCAGTGCGATTATCAGTAACAAAATCGCGCCCTCGGCTTGGTGATTGCGCCAGACTGGCTCGGCCGTTGACCGTACAATAACCAAGCCCGCATACGGATATGCGGGCTTGCTGTGGGTAGCGGCTTGGGGGGCTAGATCAGCAAAAACAGAATTGGGATAACCACCCCAGCGCTGATCAACAGCAGCGATTTAGGCCGCTTGGGGCCATGCTTGCCCTTAACCATAAACAGCGCCGACAGCGCCAAGAAGATCAGCAAAGCGGCGAACATGTCAGAGAAATAGACCCAAGCGTTGCGGGTTTCATTCAGGTGCAGTCGATTCAGCGCCTGCAGGATCGGCCGTGGTTCGATTTGCTCAATCGCCAGTTGATGATTCTGGGTATCGAGGATTAGATTGCTGCCCCCTTCCAAAAACAGCTGATAGCGCTTTGGCGACAACCACACTGACGACCGCACGGGGGCAGTCAACTGCGCTTGGGTAAGCAGCTGCTGGTTGATCTGCTGATCGCTTAGCTGCAGCCACGGCGCTGGGGTAACGCTAAGCTGGGAATGCGCTACCGCGTAGTTGGGGTTCCAATCCGCCATGTGATTCACCGCAATGCCGCTGATGGCGAACACCAGCGCAAAACCGATGCACAGATAGCCCACATCGCGGTGCAGCTGGCGGTTTAAGCGGTACCAATTGATCCGCTTAAACGCCTTAATCAAGGATCTTCACTCCGGTAGGCACCAGCTGGTAGGCGGTGTGCGCCTTGGTCACCGAGGCCGGATCAAAGGCGTCGCCATTGGCTTCGGCTTGGCGCGCGCGCATGGCAATGGTTTGCTCAAGGCTGTAAGGGATCGCCTGCAAGGTGCCGGTGGCTAACGCTTGGCGCCCTTTCGCGCTTAACGGAAACACCATCTCGCCATCTTTTACTTTAACCCGCAGATCTTGAAAGCGTTGATCCGACGCCAGCGTCAACCAGCAGCCGCGCTTAGAGCACACCGAAACAATGGTGCCTTCAATGGTAACCGGCTGTTCCAGATAGTTTTGCGGCGTGGCCAAAATGGTGGAAACCTTGGTCAGCAGCTGTGGCTGTACCGGCTGGCCAAACTCCAACTCGGCCGCAAAGGCGCTGCTGCTTAGTAACAGTGCCGCACTTAATAGGGTTTTTAGCATCGGGGTAGTCTCTTTCCTTGGGCGTGTTCGGGCGCTCACTTTACCTGAAACGAAAATCGTTATCATCTGTGTAACCTCAGCCTTAACGCTGAATCGAGGGTTGATCACAGCGGCTTAATGTTGCTGCCACCCTGTCAGTGCCGTTTTTAGTCGCTTAACCGGTGAAACCTCAGCGCCGTGGCTTCCCCCTAAGTGCCGCTCGTCCCACGCTGGGTTCAGTCTAGGCCAGCCACTTTAATTCTTGTTGTAGCCAAACTGGCGGGTTTTCAGGGTGTTCTTCCACCAGCTTTCGCGGTTTAGGATCATCTTATCGTCGGTGGTGGATTTGAAGATCTCAAGAATGCTGTATTCAAAATGGCTTTGAATGTGCTCAAACGGCAGCGGCTTTAGCCCTTGGTTTTGGCCGTGACCGGTGTTGACGTAAGCCTGCCAACGGCCTAACAGCATGTGCTCGCCGCTGGCGGAGCCAACGTACATCTTGCCGTTGCTGGTGTCGGTGATCAGGTACACCGCTTTCTGGTTTTGCAGCGCGGTTTTCCAGTTCTCTTTTTGCACCACCGCCGCCAGATCCCGCCACGACAGCCGCACGTTGTCGTAACCGGGGAACCGATCGTTACCAAAGTCGTCGGCTAAGATCTGCGCCACCTTACAGTCGCCAATCACCGATCCCGCCTTGCGGATCATCGCTTGCGATTTGTTCTTAAATTCAATCACCAAGCGGCCACAGTATTTGTCGTACTGCGGCAGCGACTCGTATTGATAGCCGACCCCATCCAGCACGTTCAGATCTTGGGTTACGCGGCCAACGTGAAACAGCAAAAAGCGGTTGCCCTCAATCTTGAGGAAGCCCACGGTGATCTGCCCGACCTTGTAGGATTTCTTGGTTTTGTAGTTCCAATAGTGGCCATCCAACAAGGTGGACAGATCCTGCTGCTTGTAGATGTCGGTGGGGCTCCAGTTGCCGCCAAACATCAAGTTAAAGCGGATCTTGACGTTATCTAGGTCGTCAAAGCGCAGTATGTCGTTTAGGTAGATCATCGGGTTCCTGCAAGGGCGGGGAGTGCTGCGTTTAGTGTATCGCAGCAGCACGGTAACTTGGGCGACAATTGCTCGCCGCAGCTCACGTTTGCCGCAGTTGCCGATGGCTTGTTGCAGTTGTTCGCAATCGTTCGATTACGCCTGCGGCGAATCAAACCTACGGCCATTGGTGTGCCACGGGCTTATAGCGAGCGGCAAAAGGTAGGTCACGTTAGCCGCTGTTTGGCGTAACGTGACAATGTCTGTCGTTATTTCGCAATGGTTCGATTACGCCTGCGGCTAATCAAACCTACGGGCTGTCACTCGATGAGGGCGCGGCTAAATGGGTTGTCCGGCCAAATTTCTAACCGTGTACCGCAACGCTATCCTTTGGTGCTTCACCCCGATTATCCATGCCATAGTCTCGGATTACGCCAGCAACCCTTAACCTGTAGTTTTCAAATACCCCACCACGCCCTTTGGATTGTGCAAAGCGATGGGACTCTAAACTGCGCCACTCTTGGATGGACGCTTCATCTCGCCAAAATGACAACGACAACATCTTGCCTTCATTAGACAAACTCTGAAAACGCTCAATAGATATGAAACCGTCAATTTCAGACAGCAATGGTTTGATTTTATTAGCAATGTCCAAATGTTGTGCGGTCTTACCCTCAGCAACTTGAACCTCAAAAATTACAGCAATCATATTTCACCCAGTAACCATGCAAACAGGTTGTATCTTAACGGTTGGTGATAAAAATTCATGACGAAATCACCATAACCATCAGCAAAAACGTAGGTCACGTTAGCCGCTCTTTGGCGTAACGTGACATGCCCATTGGCTCGCCATCGTTCGATTACGCCTGTGGCTAATCAAACCTACGGCGGTTCGTAAATTCATGACGAACGGCAATAAATGGCCAATCACCATAACCATCAGCAAAAACGTAGGTCACGTTAGCCGCTCTTTGGCGTAACGTGACAATGCTCATTGGCTCGCCATTGTTCGATTACGCCTGCGGCTAATCAAACTTACGGTCTGTATTTTGGGGCTAAACAATGTGAGAGCAACACCGCTTATGCTCTACCGCCGCATTGGAGGTGCCCAGCGCAGCGTTTTGGGCGCCGACCTAAGGCGAAGGGATTCCAAAGGGCAGCGCCCTTTGGGTGCCGTCGCCACCGCGACCTAACCCCCGCGCAATCCACGCCAAAGGCACACGCCGCAGGCGCAACGCCAGTAATCGTAGGTCGGGGGTTATCCCGACAAATAGCACAACCGACCGCTGCAATCTCTGTACCCCAAAACACCCTCGTCGGCATCAATGCCGAGCTACCACCAATTCACCGCCCGCGCTTGTTCCTGCGCCGCATCCGCAACTGTGGCTGCTCACGAGCAGCCCTACTCCTTGACCTTGCGGCCAACGCTTTTGATTTTGCTCTACCGCCGCCACCGCGACATAACCCAGTGCAAGCCACGCCAAAGGCACACGCCGCAGGCGGCAATGCCTCTCTCGCATTCAATGCCGACCTACAACAGCAGCCGCAAAACACCCGCCCACAAAAAAGCCGCACTGTTCAGTGCGGCTTCTGGCATTGCGACAAACGCCATCAACGAAACGATCAGCTGATGCGCTTGTACTTAACGCGGTGCGGCTCGGTGATGTCGATGCCTTGCTCTTTCTTCATCCAGTCAGCGTATTCTTGGAAGTTGCCTTCAAAGAAGTTGTGCTTGCCTTCGTCGCGGTAATCCAGAATGTGAGTGGCAACGCGGTCGAGGAACCAACGGTCGTGCGAGATCACCATGGCACAGCCAGGGAAGTCCAGCAGGGCGTTTTCCAGCGCGCGCAGGGTTTCGATGTCCAAGTCGTTGGTTGGCTCATCCAACAGCAGCAAGTTGCCGCCGGTTTGCAGCAGCTTGGCAAGGTGCAAGCGGCCACGTTCACCACCGGACAGTTCGCCCACGCGCTTCTGCTGATCGCTGCCTTTAAAGTTAAAGCGCGATACGTAAGCGCGAGAAGGGATCTCGAAGCTGCCGATCTTCATGATGTCTTGACCGCCAGACACTTCGTCAAACACGGTTTTTGAATCGTCCATGTCATCGCGGAACTGATCCACCGAGGCGATCTTAACGGTGTCGCCCAAGGTGATGGAGCCGGAATCTGGCTGCTCTTGGCCGCTCATCATGCGGAACAGGGTGGATTTACCGGCACCGTTCGAACCGATGATGCCAACAATGGCGCCCTTAGGCACCGAGAACGACAAATCATCAATCAGCACGCGGCCGTCGTAGGATTTGGTCAGGTTTTCGATGTCCACCACTTTGTCGCCCAGACGTGGTCCTGGCGGGATAAACAGCTCGTTGGTTTCGTTACGCTTCTGGTATTCAGCAGTGTTCAGCTCGTCAAAGCGGGCCATACGGGCTTTGGATTTGGCTTGGCGACCTTTTGGATTCTGGCGAACCCACTCCAACTCTTTCTGGATCGACTTCTGGCGGGCTTTCTCTTGCGAGGCTTCCTGCTGCAGACGGGCGTCTTTTTGTTCCAGCCAGGAGGAGTAGTTGCCTTCCCATGGAATGCCTTCACCACGGTCCAGTTCTAAGATCCAGCCAGCGGCGTTGTCCAAGAAGTAACGATCGTGGGTAATGGCCACCACGGTGCCTGGGTATTCCACTAAGAAGCGTTCCAGCCACGCCACGGATTCGGCATCCAAGTGGTTGGTTGGTTCGTCCAGAAGCAGCATGTCTGGCTTTTCCAGCAACAGACGACACAGCGCCACACGGCGGCGTTCACCACCGGACAGGTTGCCAATTTTGGCATCCCACGCGGGCAGACGCATGGCATCGGCGGCGCGCTCTAGGGCGTTTTCAAGGTTGTGGCCATCTTTGGCGTTGATGATCGCTTCCAGCTCGCCTTGCTCTTTGGCGAGGGCATCAAAGTCGGCGCCTTCTTCGGCGTACTCAGCGTACACCTCGTCCAGTCGCTTCATTGCACCGGCCACGTCGGCAACGGCTTCTTCAATCGCTTCGCGCACGGTTTGGTTTTCGTCCAGCTTCGGTTCCTGCGGCAGGTAACCGACTTTGGTGCCAGCTTGTGGGCGGGCTTCGCCTTCAAACTCGGTATCAACCCCGGCCATGATCCGCAGCAGGGTGGATTTTCCGGCGCCGTTCAAACCTAATACGCCGATCTTGGCGCCGGGGAAGAACGAGAGGGAGATGTCTTTCAGAATATGACGCTTCGGCGGCACAACTTTGCCAACGCGGAGCATGCTGTAAATGAACTGGGCCATTGTTTTTCGCACTTATTCGCTGAGTTAAAGGCGTAATTTTACCGCAAAAATGCCTTGGCGGGGCAAATTTGCAGTACGGCGCTGTCACCGCGAAAAGATTGCCGTAAGGCTGCATTTGTTAACGGCGAATTATCAGACTGTGGTGCTGGCTTTGCCGCTAGGTTGAGGTGAGTTTTTGCACAGAAAAATGAGAGCTACCGCGCGGTTTTCTTGCTTCAGCTTTGCTACTTTTCGCGCCCTTACCTCACCCAGCTGAGAATGGTTGCTATTTACGGCGGCCGTGATGTTGAGGGCGACTCAGGAATTGATGATGAACATGAAGAAAACTGCACTTGGTTGTGCGGTCGCCGCGGCGCTGTTTGCGCCGATTGGCGCGCAGGCCGAAACCGTACGAGATGATGTTGAAGTTATGGTGATCTCCGCCTCGCGGGTGGAGCAAAACCTGCAACAGGTGGCCGGTGCCGTTAGCGTAATTGACGAAGAAGAGATCGCCCGCAACATGAGCACCGATTTCGCCACGCTGTTCCGCACCAACGCGGCGGTGGATGTGAAAGGCGGTGCCGGTAAATCGTCGTCGGTAACCATTCGGGGCATCGGCGGCAACCGGGTGATGATGGTGAAAGATGGGGTGCGGGTGAACAACCAGTACGCTTCGCCATTGGGCCCCGGCGCTGAAGGCACCGGCCGTGGCTTAACCGAAGTCACCAACCTGAAACAGGTTGAAGTGGTGAAAGCGGCCGCATCAAGCATTTATGGGTCTGATGCGCTGGGCGGCGTGGTGGTGATGACCACCAAAGACGCGGGCGATTACCTGTATGGCGACGATCGCTACTTAAGCGTAAACAGCGGTTTCACCGGCATGAACAACGAATGGTTCACCGGGGTCACGGCGGCGGCGGCCTATGGCGATGTGGAATCGATGATCAGCGTGCAACACCGCGACGGTGAAGAGCAGTCTAATTACGATGATGATATGCCGGATTCGGATCTGCTGACCGACAGCATCACCTTAAAATCCAGCTACCAGTTAAGCGGCGCCACCGAACTGCAGTTGAGCATCGATTACCTGCGTCAGCAGCTGGATCGGTACGAGAGCGTTCGCAACAGTAGCGCCGAGGAAACCGACACTTTCATTGATACCGACCGTACGACCGAAGTATGGAATGGGTCATTGAAAGTTCGCACCAACGCTCAGCACGCCGCCTTTGATACTTCTGAAGTGGTGTTTTACTACGGTTTAACCGATCAGAATGAGTGGCGTGATTACATCGATAGCGACACCGATCTAAACCGCGAATACCGTTTTGAAGAGCAGCGTTATGGTGTTAGCTCTGTTTACACCAAAGCACTGAATAACCATCAGTTGGTTTATGGCTTCGATGTAGAACATTCCAGCATGAGCCGAACCCGAGACTACGTGGTTTTGCAATTTGGTCAGCCGGTTGCAAAGCAGCCTTTTGCCTTCCCAGATACCGACAGTTTACGCAGTGGTGCTTTTATCCAAGATGAGATCACTGTGAGCGATGCGCTCAATGTGATTGCGGCATTGCGTTACGACAACTTCTACAACGATCCTAATGCGGCTCAAGCAGAAGAAGCGGGTAAAGATCCGAAGAACTTCAAAAGCATGAGTGACGACTTCTGGTCGCCAAAGTTGGGTCTGATCTATGGCGTCAGCGACGACGTGAGCGTTTACGCTCAGTACGCTCACGGCTACAAGATGCCAACCCCAGATCAAAAGTGGGGCGAACTGGAAGTGAAAGTCGGCAAGATGCCTTTCCCTGTGCAGGTCAAACCGAATTACGATTTGGAGTCCGAGTCCAGTGACACCATCGAGCTGGGCGTGCGTGGCCAGCATCGTGACACCAACTATGAAATGACCCTGTTCTACACCGAAGCCGATGATTTTATTGAGTGGGAGCCAACCGGTTTCTTAACCTACCAATACACCAACATCGACAAGGTGAAGTTGCGCGGGGTTGAGCTGCAACTGAGCCAGTGGTTGGGACAGGACACCCAGCTGTCCGGCAACGTCGCTTACACCCACGGCAAAGATGGCGACGGCAACTACCTCAACAGCATCAGCCCGCTGCAAGGGGTAGTATCGTTGCAGCAGTTTGCTGAGTTTGGTGCCATGCCTGCAGAGTTCAACTTGGCGGTGCGCTTTGCTGATGATCAAGACAAAGTGACTAAGCAGAAGTTGGTGGAAGGGCCATTTATGGGTCACCTGAACGAGGTTTACACCACCGCCGGTTACGCCGTGGTGGACTTAACCGTGGGGCTGGAACTGAGCGAGTCGTTGAAGCTGCGCGCAGGGGTACACAACCTGCTGGACAAGCAATACACCAACTACACCGATGTGGCGGGGCTGTCTAAAGGCTTAACCGAGATGCTCGGTGGCCGCGACAGCGATTACACCCAGCCGGGTCGTTACGGCAGCGTGAACCTCAACTACGTGTTCTAAGGCGCCCCTTAGCTGCTGCCGCCCTCATGGCGTGCGCGGCGCTAGGTTGCCACTAAAGCCCCTGTTACGGTTCGCGTAACAGGGGCTTTTTCGTGGCGGTGTCTTGGTTACCCACGGTTGGGGGTTGCTGTGGTGAAGGCATTGGCACCTGCGGTGCGATGCCGCAACGTTGCTTTTAAGTGGTTAGGTCGCGGTGGCGACGGCACACTCGCTCGTAGAAAAGAGGGGGGATAAATCCCCTTTGGGATCCCCACTGCCTTAAGCACAGCGTCACTTTCGCGCCTTGCCCGCCGCTGGGCGATCCCAGCAATAACCGATACGCCAAAGCAACTCATCCGTTACCTCAAACGCAGCGTTTTTATATGGTGAACAACGTGTTGTTTATTTGCGTCGGTCAAGGCTTGGGTTCCACAGGCTTAGCGAGTAAACTTTCGCGCAACCCTACAAGAACGAAGCGCCACGGAGACAGGTATGCTGGAAAAGAAGATGAACATCGCCGACTTTGACCCAGAGTTATGGACGGCCATGGAGGCGGAGCGGGTTCGCCAAGAAGAACACATCGAGCTGATCGCGTCGGAAAACTACACCAGCCCACGCGTACTGGAAGCACAGGGTTCGCAGCTGACCAATAAGTATGCCGAAGGCTACCCCAACAAGCGTTACTACGGCGGTTGTGAGCACGTTGATGTGTCGGAACAGCTGGCGATCGATCGCGCCTGTGAACTGTTTGGCGCCACTTACGCCAACGTGCAGCCGCACTCTGGTTCTCAAGCCAACGCCGCGGTCTTCATGGCGTTGCTGCAGCCAGGCGATACCGTACTGGGCATGAGCCTCGCCCACGGTGGTCACCTAACCCACGGTTCTTCCGTTTCTTTTTCGGGCAAAATCTACAACGCGGTGCAGTACGGCATCACCCCAGAGTCCGGTGAAATCGATTACGCCGAAGTGCGTCAGTTGGCACTGGAGCACAAGCCGAAGATGCTGATCGCCGGTTTCTCGGCTTACTCTGGCGTTATCGACTGGGCTAAGTTCCGCGAAATTGCCGATGAAGTTGGCGCGTACCTGTTTGTGGATATGGCCCACGTGGCCGGTTTGATTGCCGCAGGGGTGTACCCCAACCCACTGCCGCACGCCCACGTCGTCACCACCACCACCCACAAAACCTTGGCGGGCCCGCGCGGCGGCCTGATTTTGTCGGCCATTGATGATGAAACCATCACCAAGAAGCTGAACTCGGCGGTGTTCCCAGGTGGCCAAGGTGGCCCGTTGTGTCACGTGATTGCCGCCAAAGCGGTGGCCTTTAAAGAAGCGCTGCAGCCAGAATTTAAGATCTACCAACAGCAGGTGGTTACCAACGCCCAAGCGATGGCCGATGTGTTTATGGGGCGTGGCTACGACATCGTTTCCGGTGGCACCCACAACCACTTGTTCTTGCTGGATCTGATCAGCAAAGACATTACCGGTAAAGACGCCGATGCGGCGCTGGGCCGTGCCAACATCACCGTCAATAAGAACTCGGTGCCGAACGATCCACGCAGCCCATTTGTGACCTCGGGCCTGCGTATTGGTACTCCGGCGTTAACCCGTCGTGGCTTGGGCGAATCCGAAGCGCGCGAGCTGACCGGCTGGATCTGCGACATTTTAGATAACTTTGGCGACGCGGCGGTTGAAGAGCGGGTGAAGGCACAGGTGCTTGAGCTGTGCGCTCGCTTCCCTGTTTACGCGTGATCTAACCCCGAATGCTGCCCAAAAGCCCGCAATATTGCGGGCTTTTTTTGGATCGGCCGACTTACCACCACGGCCAAAATTCGGTATTCTTGCCAGTTAATTTATTTCCACATTTCCAATAACCGGAGGGATCATGCACTGCCCATTCTGTGCTGCTAACGATACTAAAGTTATCGATTCCCGGTTGGTTGCTGATGGCCATCAAGTGCGCCGTCGTCGTGAATGCCTAACCTGTCATGAACGTTACACTACCTTTGAAACCGCCGAGCTGGTGATGCCTCGTGTGATCAAACAAGATGGCGCCCGCCAACCGTTTGATGAGGAGAAGCTGCGTCGGGGGATTCAGCGGGCGTTGGAAAAGCGCCCAGTAGGCGCAGATCAAATCGAGCAGGCTATCTCGAAGATTAAATCCGCAATGCGCGCCACCGGCGAACGCGAAGTGGGCTCAGATCTGTTGGGCAACTTGGTGATGGAACAACTGCTTACACTGGATAAGGTGGCCTACATCCGTTTTGCTTCGGTGTACCGCTCCTTTGATGATTTGGCTCAGTTTGGCGAAGTGATCGCCAGTTTGGACAAACGCTAATGTTCTCTGAAATCGATGCACGCCACATGACCCGCGCGCTGAAGCTGGCTGCTCGTGGCTTGCTGACCACCCGCCCTAACCCACGGGTTGGCTGCGTGATTGTCAATGATGGCCAGGTGGTGGGCGAAGGTGCCCACTTAAAAGCGGGCGAGCCCCATGCTGAAGTGCATGCCTTGCGCGCCGCTGGCGACGCCGCCCGTGGTGCCACCGCCTACGTTACCCTTGAGCCCTGCAGCCACTATGGCCGCACCCCGCCGTGCGCGGAAGCGTTAATCAACGCCGGCGTGGCTCGGGTCGTGGCGGCGATGGTGGATCCCAACCCGCAAGTGGCAGGCCGTGGCTTAAAGATGCTGCAAGACGCGGGCATCGAGGTGCAGCACGGCTTGCTGCAAGCCGACGCCGAAGCCCTGAATCCGGGCTTTATTAAGCGCATGCGTACCGGTTTCCCGCTGGTGCGGATTAAGATCGCCGCCAGCGTTGATGGCCGCACCGCTTTAGCCAATGGCGCATCGCAGTGGATCACCGGCCCCAAGGCGCGACAAGACGTACAGCGGTTGCGCGCCCAAAGCGACGCCATCATCACCGGCACCGATTCGGTGCTGGCGGACGATCCCAGCATGAACGTGCGCCACGGCGAACTGGGGCACTGGCAAGCGCAGGTGGCCGCCGCCGAGCTGCAACAGCCACTGCGAGTGGTGATTGATGGCCGCAACCGCTTAGCGCCGCCGCTGCAGTTGCTGCAGTGCCCTGGTGACATTCTGCTGGCCAGCACCGGCGAGTACGAATGCGACTGGCCAGCAGCGGTCAGCACGTGGCGCAGCGCCCCTCGCGACGGCAAAGTGGATTTGATCATGCTGATGATGGAGCTGGGCAAACGCGGCATCAACGAAGTGCTAGTGGAAGCCGGTTCCAACTTGGCGGGCGCCTTTATCAGCGCCGAATTGTGGGATGAAATTATTCTTTATCAAGCGCCGAAGCTGATGGGCAACCCCGCCCGTGGCTTGCTTGAGCTGCCCGAATTCACGCGGATGACCGACGCGGTTAGTCTGCAATTTAACGATGTACGTCTTGTCGGCGGCGATCTGCGCCTAACTCTGACGCGACGGGAGAGATAAGTGTTTACCGGAATCATTGAAGCGGTGGGTAGCCTCCGCAAACTGGAAGCCCGCGGTGGTGACTTACGCCTAACCGTAGCCACCGGCAAGTTGCCGCTGGATGACGTGCAGTTGGGCGATTCCATTGCCACCAACGGCGTTTGCTTAACCGTGGTCAGCCAAGGCGCCGATCACTTTGTGGCGGATCTGTCGGCGGAAACCTTAAGCCTAACCAACTTTGGCGGCTTTAGCGTGGGTCAGCGGGTTAACCTCGAGCGCGCCGTTACCCCCAACACCCGTTTGGGTGGGCACTTGGTCAGCGGCCATGTGGATGGCGTGGCCACCGTCGCCAGTCGTGAAGTGCGTGGCCGGGCTATCGAGTTTTGGCTGCAAGCGCCGGCGCAACTGGGCCGCTATCTGCCCCACAAAGGTTCGGTTACGGTGGATGGGGTCAGCCTTACCATCAATGAAGTGGATGGCGCTCGTTTTCGCTTAACCATTGTGCCGCACACCGCGGCCGAAACCACCATTATCGATTTAGCTGTGGGCGATAAAGTGCACCTAGAGGTGGATTTGATCGCTCGCTATTTAGAGAAACTGATGCAGGGCCAGGCTGAAGCGCCGGCAAGCAGCGGTTTGACGCTAGAAACCTTGGCCCGTAGCGGCTTCGTGAAGTAAAAGGAACTGATCACAATGGCGCTGAACAGCATCGAAGAGATTATTGAAGATATCCGTCTGGGCAAAATGGTGATCCTGATGGACGACGAAGATCGCGAGAACGAAGGCGATCTGATCATGGCTGCCGAAGCGGTAACGCCGGAAGCCATCAACTTTATGGCGCGCTACGGCCGTGGCCTTATCTGTATGCCAATGAGTGCCGATCGCTGTGATCAGCTGGGGTTGCATCAGATGGTGAGCCGCAACACCGAGCAGTTTGCGACCGCCTTCACCGTATCGATTGAAGCGGCCAAAGGGGTGACCACTGGGATCTCCGCCTCGGATCGCGCGGTGACCGTGCAAGCGGCCGTTGCCAAAGACGCCAGCCCGGCAGATCTGGTGCAGCCGGGGCACATCTTCCCACTGCGCGCCAAAGACGGCGGCGTGCTCAACCGCGCTGGCCACACCGAAGCGTCGGTGGATCTGGCGCGTTTGGCTGGGTTTGAATCCGCTGCGGTGATTGTTGAGATCCTAAACGAAGACGGCACCATGGCCCGTCGCCCAGAGCTGGAAGAGTTTGCGGCCGAGCACGACATGAAAGTGGGCACCATTGCCGATTTGATTGAGTACCGCAACCACAACGAAACCACCATCGTGAAAGAGAGCCAGTGCACCTTGCCGACCAAACACGGCGAGTTTGAACTGACCCTGTACCGCGACACCATCGACAACCAACGCCACGTGGCGCTGGTGAAAGGCGAGATTGGCGACGAAACCTTGGTGCGGGTGCACCTAGGCGATCCGCTGCGTGACTTGCTGGGCGCCAGCCATAAAGGCGAAACCACTTGGCCGATTGAGCAAGCGATGGCCAAAATTGCCGCCGAAGGTGGGGTGGTGGTGCTGGTTGGGCGCGAACATCAAGAGCAAGACATGCTGGAACAGATTGAAGCGTTAGCCCGCAGCCAAAGCGGCACCGAGATCGGCCAGCGTCCGGCGTTTGAAGCGCCGCGCACCGTGGGCGTTGGCTCACAAATTTTGGCGGATCTGGGCGTGACTAAGATGCGCTTACTGTCGGGTCAGAAGCGTTATCACTCGCTCTCTGGCTTTGGCTTAGAAGTCGTGGAATACATTCACCAATAACATCGCAAAACCGGCGGCTGTTATCGCCGCCGATTGTGCTATTATACGGCCACTTTTTTGCCCATCACTGGGCGTTAAGAACAGAAAATGGAAAATAACATGAACGTTATCGAAGGTAACATCGCAGCCAAAGACGCTAAAATTGCTCTGGTCGTCGGTCGTTTCAACAGCTTTGTGGTTGAGAGCCTAGTTGAAGGCGCATTAGACACCCTGAAGCGTTTTGGTCAGGTTAGCGATGACAACATCACTGTTGTTCGTGCGCCGGGCGCTTTCGAGCTGCCACTGGTCGCTCGCCGCTTAGCAGCAAAAGGCGAGTTCGACGCCATCATCGCACTGGGTGCAGTGATCCGCGGCGGCACGCCACACTTCGATTTCGTTGCCGGTGAGTGCAACAAGGGACTGGCCCAAGTGATGTTGGAGTTTGATACTCCAGTGTCTTTCGGGGTACTGACCGTCGATACCATTGAACAAGCCATCGAGCGCGCCGGCACCAAAGCTGGTAACAAAGGCGGCGAAGCTGCTTTGAGTGCACTCGAAATGGTTAACGTATTGAATCAGCTGGCCGACTAAGGTCAGATTGGAGAGTTGTGTGAAGCCTTCAGAGCGTCGTAAAGCCCGCCAATTGGCGGTACAGGCCCTCTACTCCTGGCAGATGAGCGGTAACGCCGTTGCCGATGTAGAGCATCAGTTCCTAACCGAACAAGATACGCAAGCTGCCGATGTAGCTTACTTCCGCGAGCTGCTGTCTGGTGTGTCTAACCAAGCGGCTTCTCTGGACGCCAAATTGAAGCCAAACTTGGCTCGTTTGGTTGAGGAAGTGGATCAGTTAGAGCTGGCCATTTTGCGCTTGGGTGCATATGAACTGATCTGTCGCGATGATGTGCCTTACAAGGTCGCCATTAACGAAGCCATTGAACTGGCTAAAGTTTTTGGTGCCGAAGAAAGCCACAAATTTGTGAATGGCGTGCTGGATAAGCTGGCCATTTCCATTAACCGTCAAAACGGTTAATCAGTTCAGCCCGCGGGGTAACTGCGGGAATTAAGACAAGGAGTATGGCCAGCGCTGGCGTTGGCCGTACACCACTCCACCTTGATATCTGAACAACTCAGACGCCCACCATTTGGTGATTTAGCCTTGTGCTAATGCCACCACGACGGCGGGCAGAAAAGGGCTCCATGCGGCGTTCGTTAACTCTGTGCTGATCATCAGCCGGCGTTAACGGCCTTGCCTGGGGCCTTTTGCATTTCAGTTGCGCAAACAATATCAGCACGGATTGGTAATACGTTATGAGTACTGGTGAATTTTCTATCATTGAGCGTTTCTTTACCCACCGCCGCAGCCGTAAGGATGTGGTGCTAGGGGTGGGGGACGACGGTGCCATTTTAGCCGTGCCGGAAGGCCACCATCTGGTGGTGTCGACCGATACCTTGGTCAGTGGCATTCACTTCTTTGCTGACATCTGTCCGGCCAAGTTGGCTGTTAAAACCGTGGCGGTCAACCTGAGCGATCTGGCGGCGATGGGCGCCGAGCCAGCGTGGATGACGCTGGCGATCACCATGCCTGATGTGGACGAAGGCTGGCTGAGCGAATTTGCTCGCGGGCTGGAACAGGTGTGTGATTACTATGGCGTGGCGTTAGTGGGGGGCGATACCACTCGCGGCCCATTAAGCCTAACGGTGACGATGCAGGGCCATGTGCCGATCAATCGCGCGTTGCGCCGTGATGGGGCCAAGATTGGCGATTGGATCTACCTCACCGGGGCCGTTGGCGACAGTGGCGCGGGATTGCAGGCGCTGTACCAAGGCGAACAGGGCAGCCAGTGGCAACCGTTTATTGAGCGCCACCTAACCCCGAAACCGCGGTTGGCGGCGGGCATTGCCCTGCGTGGCATTGCCAGCGCGGCGATGGATCTGTCCGATGGCTTGGGCTCTGATCTGGGCCATATCCTGCGTGCCTCTGGGGTGGCGGCCCAGCTTGAAGTGGATCAAATTCCGCTGAACCCGCAGCTGATCGAGCTGGTTGGGCGCGAGCAAGCGTTGCAACTGGCGCTGGGCGGCGGTGAAGATTACGAGCTGCTGTTTACCGTGTCTGACAGCGATAAGGGCACCTTGGCTACGGCCATGGCAGAAACGGGCAGCCACGCGATCTGCATTGGCCAGATTGTGGCGGGCAGCGGCATCAGCTACCGCCGTAACGGCCAAGAGGTGGATGTCAGCATTAGCGGCTACAACCACTTCAAGGAGAATCAATGAGTCGATTTACCGGGATCTCAATGCGAAATCCCATCCATTTTTTGGCCTTTGGCTTTGGTTTAGGCTTAGCCCCTAAAGCGCCGGGCACCTTTGGCACCTTGGCGGCGTTGCCGTTCTTTGTGTTGATGCAGGATCTGTCGTTGCCGGTGTACGCCGCCATTGTGGCGTTGATGGGCGTGGTGGGGATCTACCTGTGCGATAAAACCGCCAAAGACATGGGCGAACACGATCATCCGGCCATCGTTTGGGATGAAGTGGTGGGGATGTTGATCACCATGGCGGCGCTGCCAAGCGGCTGGCATTGGTGGCTTATTGCCTTCGCGGCTTTCCGCTTCTTCGACATCCTCAAACCGTGGCCGATCCGGCTGCTGGATCGCCACGTCCACGGCGGTTTCGGCATCATGATCGACGACGTGCTGGCGGGCTTCTTTGCGCTGGCTGTAGTGCAAGGGTTGGCGTACTGGCTGTAGCCGTTGCTGGCGGCATGATAAAGGGCATGAGCGCGATCTCATGCCCTTTTTTGGTGTTGTGTATTAGTTAACTGCTGGCGTTGCTGCGCGGTCGCTATTGTCGCCTGCGGCGAGCTTCTCAACGCTGTGATGCGGCAGTAAAGCCAGTGCGGCGTATCTGTCACGGCTAAGTCATCATCTGGCGGTTGCTGCAACGCAATGCTGCGAAAACGAGGGGGCTGTCGTCACCTCGGAGGCGCTTGGGATTGCAAAGGGACGAGTCCCTTGCCCGCCGCCGGGCGGTCCCGGCAATGACCTTTATGCCGCAGCTGGTCATGCACAATAAGTTCAACAGCTCATTGGTACACAGCCCTTTTTGTGGCTGTTACCTCGCTGGGTTCGCTGGCGAATGCAATACTGCGATCTGTGTCCGGCTCGCCTTCACACTCTTCCAATCCCCTTATCGGCTACGCCAAACGAAGCGCGCAATTTTGCCGTGGCTCACAGACAAAGCCGCTATCGGCTCGCCACAATGGCGCTCAGATTCAGGTAAACACCAACCAATTCAAGGAGTTTTGATGCGACGTTTAGCAATAGGGTTATTGGCATTAGTGCCTAACTTAGCGTTGGCCCACGCGGGCAATGGCAGTGGGTTTGAAGCCGGACTGACTCACCCCGTGCTGGGGCTCGATCACCTGTTGGCCATGGTACTGGTGGGGGTCTTGGCGGGTCAGATCGGCGGCAAGGCGATGTGGCAAATTCCCGCGACCTTTGTGGCGCTGATGACCGCTGGCGGTGTGGTTGGCATGCTGACCTTAGAGCTGCCCTTTGTTGAACTGGGGATCATGCTGTCGGTGGTGCTGCTGGGCATCGTGGTGGCCGTTGGTCAGCGCGTGCCCCGCATGCTGGGGTTGGTGATTGTGGCCTTTTTTGCGGTGTTTCATGGCCACGCCCACGGCACCGAAATGCCCAACCTAGCTCAGCCGCTGATGTACGCCTTAGGCTTTATCGTTGGCAGCGCCAGCTTGCACATCATCGGCTTGATGCTGGTGCAGTTGGCGCACAAAGTGGGCAACGGCGCGCTGTTGTGCCGCTTTGCTGGCGCGGTGTGCGTGGGCATGGGCTTGCAGATGCTGATTGGCTAACCCCATTTGAGCGTGCTGTGGTGAATGAAAAAAGCCTGACTTCGGTCAGGCTTTTTTGGTGCTGTAGGCTGCGACTGGGTTAGAGCTTCAGCTGCGCTCGGTGCGCCCACACGACGGTTTCTCCCCACAGTGGCAGGATCCACACGCCGCTTTGTTCGTCTTGATACAGCTGGTGCAGGGTCATCTGTTTTTGGCCCAGTACGGCTTTTTGCAGCTCGCGGTAGATCACCGCGCCCTCTTCCGACAGTTGCGCTGGGCGGCGGAAGTTCTGATTTTCAATCTCCACCAAGTAACGGGTAACGGTTTGGCCATCAAGCTGTTGCTGCTCGGCGATGAAGGGGCCGGAGAATTCGTAACGCATGCTGATGTCGCTGCTGGCGTCGGTAAAGCAGGCGGCCACCAGCAGTTGGCCACGGCCTTCACTTTGATTAACCACTGAAAAGCGCAGATCGCCGCGCACCACGTTGGCGCTGTCGCCATAGTAATAGACGTCGGCTCGATAGACGTTTTCTAGGAGCCCATCTTGCGGCTCTTCAAAGCGATTAAGCAGGATCTTGTTGTAGGTGACTTGCTCCATGCGCAGCTTGGTGTCGTACAGCCATTTCAGATCAAGGGGCGGTTGCTGCTGGTGGCGGCGCACCAAATTGAGCGGCAGCGCGTCTTTGCAGCGGCCGTTGTAGTTGGCGCACAGGGCAATGGAATCAAAATCTTGGCTTTGTTTTAGGTAGCTTTGTTGTGGCTTCGATTGCGGCATCATCTCGTCGATGCGCTGCCAGTTACTGACAAACTCGGTGGCCGCCAGCGGTTGCGGCGTATTGTTCTGTTCGAACTGGACGTGATGGACCAGATTGGGGTGGGCGCCAATCTGGATCTGTTCGGTGCTGATGGCTTCAACACCGGGCTGTTGTTGCAGCCGTAAGGTATCCACCCAGTGGGGCAGGGTGCCGTTGACGTGCAGCATCGCCACGGTACCGACAACAACAAAGAGGCTGACGAGCAACAGCGCCAGCGGGCGACGACTGCTTGGTTGTTGCGGGTGTTCGCTCCTGGCTGAGGCGCAGGGGGCGGCTGTGGCGGCGGTCATCGGTTGCGCGGGTGCAGCCTCTGCGAGGGACTGCCCCGCTTGGCACAGG
Source organism: uncultured Ferrimonas sp. (assembly GCF_947489035.1). Classification (GTDB taxonomy): domain Bacteria; phylum Pseudomonadota; class Gammaproteobacteria; order Enterobacterales; family Shewanellaceae; genus Ferrimonas. Next base: position 48,474 of record NZ_CANLCI010000030.1, read on the forward strand.
CTGTAGCCGTAGCGCGGGATGGTTTTTAATTCGATGTCGTGATGTTGCTGCAGCTTGCGCCGCAAGGTACTGATGCACTGAGTGAGCGACGACTGCGCCACGACGCGGCCGGGCCAACCTGCGTCGGTGAGGCTTTGTTTATCGACCACTTCGCCTTGGCGTTGCTGCAACAACAATAAGATCGCCAATTCCGCAAACGACAGCGGCACACTTTGGTGGCTGCGACCGTCAACCAGCTCGCGCCGTTCCAGATCGATTTGCAGGTGTTCAGATAACTTCAAGTTGGTACCTCACTGCCCAGTCAGAAAACGCAGGAACAGTCAGGGACACTGTGCGTTGTCGCTGCGGATGATACTGATAAAAAATCCATTTTTGCATGATGCAGTTCTAGCTTTAATGATCCCAAAGATGGAAATAATGGCCCAACAAAATTGGGCCATTAACATTGCAGGGGATGAATATGGCGGGGCAGCATGGCTGCCCCGGTTTTATCCGTTACTTCAAACCGTGGACGGTCTTGATGTTGTCGAGGCTGTGACAAACGGCACAGGATTCTTGGCCGTTATACTCACCCTCGGTCACCCCAAACTGGGCGCCGTTTTGCTTCATGTGAGCCACAACTTCAGCGCGAACCTGTTTGCGATCCTCGCCGTTGGTGGCGGCGCGCTTACCGTGACAGCTTAAGCACACGGCGGCGGTTGGCGACACGTAGGCATCGGCTTTGGCATCCACCGCGTAACGCTTGTTGCCGCTGGTGTCTTTACCGTCAGCCGGATCCAAGCCGTCGTAGCTGTCCATGTAATCCAGATCCAGCGCCAGCGGCTTGCGACCAATCAGGGTTTCAGCACCGAAGCTATCGCCTTCGTGACATTTGCTGCAGTTGGCCAGCTCTGCTGAGTATTCAACATTACGAACCCAACCTTCACCACCTTGGTTGGCGCGGTTGTTGGCGTGCATGGCGTGGATCCACACTTTCTGATCCGGGTGGCTCATGGTCAGCTGTTCAACGAAATCGACATCGCCTTGCTTGGTGTGAGCATCACGCAGTACCTGAGTTGGCGGGTTGTTGGCGTTGTGACATGCCATGCATTCATCGGCGGCGTTGGATGCAGTAGTCCAATCGCGCTCACCTCGTGGCATCAGGTTTTTCAACATGATCTGCTCATCCAGGCTGCCGTCACCATCGTGGTCGACCGAGCCCGATGCACAGGTGGTACCGAAGTACTCTGGCTCGGTTTTGGTTACCGGGTGGCAAGAGCGGCAGTTCAGCGTCATCTGCACCATGCCGTCGCTGTCGCGAGTGGTGGTGCCGTGGCAAGAGCCACACTTTTCATTGCTGACCACTTGGGTGCGAGGGCGCTCTGCCAGTAAACCGTCACGGTCGAAGTAGTGCTGCCAGTTGAAGCCGGCGGCACCTTGCCCCCAAACCGAGGCGCTTTCCTTACAGGATTCCAGCTCACCATCGGGATCCATACAGAACCAGATCCGTGGGTTTACCAAACCGTAGGAATCGTTTAAGTCGCCATCGAAGGTATCGGTTAATTTGAATGGGCCGATCTCGTAAGTGGTTACGCCATTTTGGTAAGCCAACACGATAGGGTCGTCAACGTAGCCTGGGTAGTTCTCTTTGTTGGTGAAGACCCGCAGTACCTTACCCCGTTCCATCGCCAGATCGCGGCCACCCCAGTTCAGGTAGAACTCGGCATAGTAGAAGAAGTCGGTCTTATCGAGCTGCAGCCCCATGCTGGTGCCAGCTTGGTCGCGAATATCAACGCTAAGCTGAACGTAGCCGAAGCCATCATCCGCTCCGGCGCCCGCTTTGCCTTGGTTTTCAGTAGCCTGAGCCACATCCACCATCTTGGCGTCGGTGACGGTCAGGTGCACGTTCTCACGACGATCGGTTTGGCCTTGGTAGGTGGCCAAGTGGCTTTCGACGGAGGTGTAGTTGTCGTTGTGGCAAGACTGACAATTGCCATTGTCTGGTTGCTTACCGCCCACGTGGCCAGCGCCGGTGGCGAAATCAACGTCGCTGTGGCAGCTGGAACAGGTCGCTAAGGTGGGCACTTGCTTCCAGTTTTCAAAGTCGGTCGCGGCTTCGTTGGCGCTGTGGCAATTGTCACAGCCGCCCACCGGGGCGGAGATCACGCCGATGTGGACCTTGTGGGCCAAGGTGGGGAAAACGGCTTCGGCCGATACCTTGTTGTCGGCGTGACACGCGACACAGGTTTCCACTTCGGTGTACTTGCCGCCGTGCATGGCGATGCTGTCGTGGCAGCTGGCACAATTGCTGGCATTGACCACATTCTTGCTGTAGCTCAGGGCATTGCCATCAAGGCGGAAGTCGTGGATGGCGTTGGCGTAGGCCACCTCTGAGTTACCCACGGTTTCGCCGCCCGTACGCAGGCTCAGGCGCAGGGTCTTGTCGTCGGCCAGCGCAAAGGCAGTAACGGCGCTTACGTCTTTATCGAAGCGGTAGCTGTAGCTGCCGTTGTTGTGATCGGTGATGGTGCCGCATTGGGCGTACTTACTGCTTGGGCAGCTTTCCGAGCTCAGCAGTTTCCAGTTGTTGGCGTCGCCGTTGCTGCCCTGCTCTAGGCCCGCTAACACAAAGCCAAATTTGTTCAGGCCGACGACGGGCAGATCGTTTTCGTTGGTGACGTGGAAAGTCAGGCTCGATTCTGCGGCAACGCTAATGCTGTCGATCTGAACCGACAGGGACTGAGCGCCGTCAGCCACAATCGGCGCTGGGGTGCCAGGTGCACCATCTTGACCATCTTTGCCGTCGTCGCCACTGCAACCGGCCAAGGCCAGCGCGAGCATCGTTGCCACTGAGGCAACCTTAATATGTGGAGAGTTCATCATCATTCTCATCTCTATGAAGCTATCGGAGTGCCCTTTGCTGGGGCATCGATACGGTAAGAGTTGAGTGCGGCGCAGACTGTGATTGCGCCGGTTGCAATCACGGGCAAGGCTGAGGCTGTGATCGTTGTGGCGAGTTTGCGTTAAGGTGTAGCGAACCGGATCGGCTCGCTTTGACGATCGGTAGCGGCATTGTTATCGCTTTGTGTTGCTGGCGGTTTTTTGGGTGATTTGGGACACCTTTTGGGATCCCAAATCGGCCAAATGGCGCAAATTATTGCCAAAACAGCAGAAATCTTGCCAATGCGGGCACAGCGATTGATACAAATAATGTGGTTGCTGAAAGGTGAAAGTGGCTTATGGTAGCTGGCGTAATCGCAGGTGCACGATTACGTGGGATTATTTTTAGAGGGAAGATCGGCGCAGTGAGTATGGTTAACAACATTCAAAGCCAGCTGTTTCAGCTTAAAGAAAACAAAGCATTTGAATTAACGGTGGTGGCGGTGATCATCATCTCGGCATTGGAGGTGGGAGCCAAAACCTTCGATTTGCCCGAACAGGCGGTGTCGGTTACCGGCATCTTGGATCTGCTGATCACCCTGTTTTTCCTGTTTGAACTGAGCGTGCGTTTTTTCGCTGAGCCCAATAAAAGCCAGTTTTTGCGTAAGGGCTGGAACCTGTTCGATACCTTAGTAGTGGTGATCAGCCTGATCCCCATCGACGACAGTGAAATGGCGCTGCTGGCGCGGTTGGTGCGGGTGTTCCGAGTGTTGCGGATGGTGTCGGTGGTGCCCGAGCTGCGGGTGCTGATCAATTCGCTGCTTAAGGCGTTGCCGCAGTTGGGGTACGTACTGCTGTTGATGTTCATCATCTTCTACATCTACGCCGCAGTGGGCAGCTTCCTGTTTGCCGATATCAACCCCACCCTGTGGCGCGACATCGCCATCTCGATGCTGACGCTGTTTCGAGTGATGACCTTCGAAGATTGGACCGACATCCAGTACGAAACCATGGAAGTCTATTCGTGGAGCTGGATCTACTACCTGAGCTTCATCTTCTTCACCGCTTTTGCCTTTTTGAACATGGTGATCGGCATTGTGGTCAGTGTGATGGAGAAAGAGCAGCAAGCGTTGCAGGCGTTGGAACACCCAGAGCCAACCATGGCGGAGTTGCAGCAAGAACTGCAACAGATCAAAGCGCTATTGGCGCAGCAGAACCGGTCGAGTTAGCCAAGGCACGGCCAGAACTAACGACAAAAAAAACCGCCAATCGGCGGTTTTTTTCATGGGGTCTTTGCCGGAGCTGCGCTTACGCCATGGCGGGGCGCGCTAACGGCTTGGCGTTAATCGGCAGGTGTAACAGGGCGGCAATAAAGGCCAACACCACGGTGCTGTACCAAATGGGTTCGTAGCTGCCGTAGTAATCGTAGATGCGGCCACCGGCCCAAGCGCCTAAGAAGCTGCCAACCTGATGGGTAAAGAACACCAGCCCGTACAGGGTCGACATGTACTTAGCGCCGAAGATCTGCCGTACTAAACCGGAGGTCAGTGGTACGGTGCCCAACCAGCAGAAGCCGATGGCGCCGCCAAACAGCACCGCGGTGTATTCGGTTACTGGCAAGGTAACGAACGCGGCAATCACGGCGGTACGCAGCAGGTACAGCGCGCACATGACGTGGCGTTTGTCGTAGTGATCGCCCATTACGCCCCAGAAGTAGGAACCAAAGATGTTGAAGATGCCAACGTAGGCCAACGCCATGGCGGCGGTGTCGGCACTGAGGTGCTTATCGGCTAAGTAACTTGGCAGATGGGTGGCGATAAACATCACGTGGAAGCCACACACAAAGAAACCGGCGTGGATCAGCCAGTAACCTTTGTGGTTAAAGGCTTCGCGCAGGGCCTGCTTTAAGGTTTGTTTATCCTGTGCCAGTGCCGCCGCTGCCGCAGGGTTGGCGTTGTTGTTGGTTTTCATAAAGGCGGAAAACGCCACCATGGCACAACAACACAAGGCGAAGAACTGCATCGCCGTTTGCCAATCGTAATTGGCCAACAGCGATTGCGCGCCGGGGATCACCGCAAACATGCCAAAGGAACCGGCTGCGGTGGTTAAGCCAAAGGCTTTGGCGGTGTGCTCGGCGGGCACCACTCGGGCAATGGCGCCTAACACAATCACATAGCTGGTGGCGCTTAAGCCCAAGCCCACCAATACCCCAAGGCTGATAAACAGCATATTGGGTTCTTGGGTGACGGAGGTTAAGTACAGCCCCGCGCCGTAGGCTACCGCGCCCAAACCGATAATGCGCTTAGGGCCAAAGCGATCGGCGGCCATGCCGACGAACGGCTGAAAGGCACCAAACAGCAGGTTTTGCACCGCGATGGCGAGGCTGAAAAACTCACGGCCAGTGCCAAAGGTATCAACCACCGGCGCCATGAAAATCCCGAAGGATTGGCGGATCCCCAGACTGAAGATCAAGGTGGCGATCCCTAGCCACACTAAGATAGGAAAACGAAAAATGCTCATTAATGGTGACTCATGTTGTGGCCGGAATGATCGGCCATGGTGTTGCTACTGCTGTCGCCTTGATGGCAACCGGCTTCCACGGCGTTTTGCGATAGGGCATCACGTAATGGTTGATAGTTGTGCACCACCAGTAAAGCCACAGCGAGGGCAAAGCACATCCGCAACAACTGGGCTGGTAAGGATTGACTGAACATCGCCACTCCATTGGAGGAATTAAGGTGCGGGATTCTACGCAGTGGGCAGATAGTGGGCAAAGGGTAGCGAGCGCTTCTGTGACCAACAGGACAGATTGGAATCGGTGCCGAGAGTGGATATAACCCTTTACAGATTATGGGTTAGTTGATTGTGTCTGCGTGGTAGCAAAGGTGATCATTAGCACTCGTTGTCAGGCAGCAACTCTCTTATAATCGGCCCATATTCTTCATTACAAAACGATTACAACGCCATGTCGTTATTTTCCAACGCAAGTTTGGTTACCAAGACCATGCTCACCCTGCTTTTGGGCTTGGTTATTGTGGCTGCCGGAGCGGGGCTGAGTATTGTTGGCCAGCAACAGGCACTGCGGAACTATCAAAGCTTGATGCAGCAAGAAGTGGTGCACGAGCAGCAGTTGAATGTGTTAAATCTGCAATTTAAAACGCAGGTGCAAGAGTGGAAAAACGTGCTGCTGCGTGGCGTTAACGAGCAAGATCGCAGCAAGTACTGGGATCGCTTTAAGCGGATGCAGCAACAGATCCAAACCGAAGCTCAACAGCTGTTGAAGGCGCTGCGTAAAGCCGATGAACCGGATCAAAAACTGGTGCAGTTTATTGATGAGCATCAGCAGCTATTCACCCAGTATCAGCATGGGTTCCAGCGGTTCCAAGAGAGCGGTTTCGATCCCCACCAAGGCGATAGTGTGGTGCGGGGCATCGATCGTCATGCCAGCCAGCTGTTGGCGGAATTGGCCCAAGAGCTGATTGACACCAACAACAGCCGCGCGTTGGCGGTACAACAGCACGCCAATGAAGCGCTGTGGTCTGGGGCGATCATTATGTTGCTGTCGGGGTTATTGGCCTTTGTGTTAAGCCGGATGTTGTTGATGAAGCAACTGGTGCAGCCATTGCAGCGGGTGATGGCGGCGCTGGATCGGATGGCGAATGGCCATTTCGAACGGCCACTGACGTTTGAAAGCCACGATGAAATTGGGCGCTTGGCCGACAACGTACGCTACCTGCAAAGCAACTTGGTGGCTTTGCTCAGTGAAGTGGCCGACATTGCCGCCCGCTTGGCCAGCTCCTCTGCTCAGCTGCAAGGCAGCGCCCGCGATACCGATGTGCAGATTGATGGTCAAAGCGCGCAGGTGCAGCAAATTGCCACCGCCATGACCGAAATGAGCGCCAGTGCCAGCGACGTTGCCGCGAACGTGCAGCACGCCCACACCAGCACCAATAACACCAACACCAGTGTTGGCCAAGGGCAACAGCAGTTGCAGCAAAGTGTGCAGGCGCTGGGCAGCCTAGACACCACCATGGGGCAAAGCAGCGAGGTGATCGCCAAGCTGGCTGAGCAAAGCGAACACATTGGCGGAATTTTGGATGTGATTGGCAACATCGCCGATCAAACCAACTTGCTGGCGCTGAATGCGGCGATTGAAGCGGCCCGTGCCGGCGAGCAAGGCCGTGGCTTTGCGGTGGTGGCGGATGAAGTGCGCTCGTTAGCGAGCCGCACTCAGCAATCCACCGCTCAGATCCACACCATGATTGGCGATCTGCAGCACCACAGCGAACAAGCGGTGATTGCGATGGATCAAGGCCGGAAAGAGCTGAGCCACAGCGTGACCCTAGCGGATGCCGCTGAAAGCGAGCTGACTCGAGTGGTGGACGATGTGGCCCAATTAACCCAAGTGAGCGAAGAGATCGCCACCGCCGCCGAGCAACAAGGGCGGGTGAGTGCCGAAGTGAGCGACAATTTGCATCGCATGGTGACCATGGCGCAGCAGCTGAGCGTGCGCTCCCATGAGACCACCGCGGTTGCCACCGATCTGGCGGTGATTGCCGAACAACTGCAAGGGCGGATCGCCAAATACCACATCCGCTAGTGCCGGTAGCACCTTGACTGAGCGGTCATCGAATTGAGTTCGATGGCCGCTTTTTTCGTGGTCGCAACTGCTGCTTTATTGGTCGTAAAGTTTTTCGAATGATCTTTATTTAAATTCGCCGGTTAGTGCTGTTTTGTTTTGTTAATGGTTTGTAGCGGTCGTCAAGGGCAGAAATAACAGTAAAAAGGCGGTGTGCTGGGGTGGCAGTACAGTAGGACTGTTAACAATAAAGCAGCATTAACAGGGATGTAACAAGCTGGCGGTTTATTCAACAAATGTTGTTGGTTGACAGTGATTTACATAGGTAAGAGCATCCGTGACGATGAATCAAAAATCGCGTAATTAAAACGCGATTCATGCCCTAGATGAGTACCCTAATGATGTTGTACAACGCTGTCTCTCGCTCGGTTAAGAGCGCCCTGATTTTGGCTGTGCTTGCCCCGGTAAGCGCCCACGCCGCAGAAAACCAAGCCATTGAGCGCATCGAAGTGACCGGTAGCCGCATTAAGCAGGTGGATTTGGAAAGCGCCAATCCACTGTTGGTGATCAGCGCCGAGCAGATCGCCGCCAACGGTTTTGACAGCGTCTTTGAGGCACTGGATAGCCTTAGCCAAAACGCGGTGGGCAACTTCAATCAGCAGCAAGCGACCAGCACCACCCCAGCGGCATCCAGCATCAACTTACGTGGCGCGGGGCCGGGGCGCACGCTGACGCTGATCAACGGCAAGCGCGTGGCGAAATACCCCTTTGGCATCAACGGCACCGACAACTTTGTTGATGTCAGCAACCTGCCGATGGCGGCGATTGAACGCATTGAAGTGCTGACCAGCGGTGCCTCCGCGGTGTATGGCTCTGACGCCATAGGCGGGGTGGTTAACATCATCATGAAAGAGCAGGTGGACGACACCACCATTAACGCCCGTTACAGCGACACCGACGCTGGCGGCTTAGCCACCTCGCAGTTGTCCATGGTTACGGGCTGGAGCAGCGACAAAGGCCACCTCACCCTGTTTGCCGAGTATGAAGATCGTGAAGCCCTGTACGGCCACCAGCGCAGCAAGTGGGGCAGCGATGTGTCGCCTAATGGTGAAAACGGCGGTTACAGCTCGTTCACCCGTTCCATCATGACCTTGAACAACCAAGGGCAAACCGTTGGGGTGTTGCGTCAACTGTCCGAGCAGCAGTGCAATGAACCGGGCATGATCTGGAACAGCAACTACAGCTACTGTTACTTCGATCGCGCCTCGCAGCGCAGCTTGATGCCAGAGCAGCAGCGACTGGCCGCCATGGTGCGGGCAGATTACGAGCTGAACGACGGCCACCGTCTGTATGCCAACGCCAGCGTGGCTGACAGCAGCACCAAATCAGAATTAGAGTCGTACGCGTCTAGCGACATTGTGTTCGAAGTCAGCGGCAACGACGTACTGCTTTACAGCCCTGGGGGCTCTGCCACCGTGGTTAATGGCACCCAGCAGTTTAATGGCGACTTTGCCGATGCCGCCGACGGTTACTACAAAATCAATCGACGCTTCACCGAGATGGGGCCGCGGATCACCGAAACCGACAGCACCGGCGTTGCGGTGGATGGTGGCATTGAAGGGCGTTTGAACGAGCGCTTCGAATACGACCTCAATCTGGGTTACAACCAGCAACGGCTGAAGCAGGCTCAACGTGGCAATCCGACCGATGCGGCGCTGCTGGCCTATCTGGCGGCGGGCAACTCGATCATGACCACCTTGTCGGCAGAAGATGCCGCGGCGCTGGATTACACCGCCATCACCCGTGGCGAGTCGAGCCTAGTGGATTTCAGTGCTGGGATCAGTGGCGATCTGCTGACCCTAGCCCACGGCGAATTGGGTTTTGCTGCTGGGGTTGAAGCCAGCCGCGAGTGGTTTTCCCAAGACGTGGATCAAGGGGTGGTGAATGATGAAGTGTTAGGTCGCAGCAGCGATGTGGGCAGCAACGGTGAGCGTAACCAATACGGCGCTTACGTTGAGTTTGCGCTGCCCCTGCATGACGACCTGTTGCTGACCACCGCTGGCCGTTACGACCGCTACGATGATGTTTCCAGTGTGGCTGGGCGCTTTACCAAGCAGGCCGCGTTAGAGTATCGACCGATTGACGGCCTGTTACTGCGGGGCTTCTGGGGCGAAACCTTCCGTGCGCCAGACATGCTGCAACTGTTTGGCAACACCACCACTTTGTATGGCAGCTATGAAGGGGTTGAGAGCGTTAAGCTGTTAAATGGTGGCAACGCCAACCTGAAAGAGGAAAGCGGCGACAACTGGAACCTTGGGGTGGTGTACGACATCAACAACTGGCACCTGCAACTGGACTACTGGGCGATGAATCTGGACGATGTGATCGCCTCGCCAAGCCCAGACTTTATTCTGCGTAATGAAGATCAGTTGCCGGGCCGAGTGGAGCGAGACGACCAAGGCAAGCTGGTGCAGATCAGCACCCAAGCGATCAACATGGCCAAGCAAGAGAGCCAAGGCATCGATTTTGCCGTGTCTTACCTGCTGGGCACCAACGGCATGGGTGAGCTGAAATTGGGGGCGGCTGGTACTTACCTTACCCGCTGGCAAGAACAGATTGAACGCGATGGCGCCGTTGAGGATTACCTTGATTTAGAGCTCATGCCAACGTGGCGCGGCAACGCCAGCATCGGTTGGCAGCTGGATAACTACTCGTTGCACACCTTGGTGCAGTACATTGGTTCGCATAATGGCCGCAACAGCCAAGGGGTTGATGCCGATGCACCGAAGCGAGTGGATGCCCATACCGAGGTCAACATCAGCGGCGGTTACCAGTACCAAGATTGGCGTTTCAGTGCCGGGGTAAATAACGTCTTTGATTCGGAGCCAGAGCTGGATCCAACTCAAAGCCGTAACGCGTACTACAGCACCTTCTTGTTCGACGTTGTTGGCCGCGAATTCTACGCTTCTGCCCAGTACCGTTTCTAACGGCTGCAGGGCGACCGGCTAGGCAGCAACAGGCCGAGCATGGCTCGGCCTGTTTTATGTAATAACGTGCTCAATGTCAGCCACAAAAAAGGGCTGTGTACCAATTAGCTGTTGAACTTATTGTGCATGACGAGCTGCGGCATAAAGGTCATTGCC
>NZ_CANLCI010000031.1 GCF_947489035.1 uncultured Ferrimonas sp.
GCCTCGTCCCGGAATCGAACCAGGGACACGCGGATTTTCAATCCGCTGCTCTACCAACTGAGCTAACGAGGCGATGGGTAAGTGAGACCACTTAACACCGCAGCTGTTTCCAGCTTAAAAATGGTGCCTCGTTGCGGAGTCGAATCAGGGATACGCGCTGATCTTCAAAATCAGTCAATCCGCTGCTCTACCAACTGAGCTAACGAGGCGATGGAGTAAGTGAAACCACTTAACACCGCAGCTGTTTCCAGCTTAAAAATGGTGCCTCGTTGCGGAGTCGAATCAGGGATATGCGCTGATCTTCAAAACCAGTCAATCCGCTGCTCTACTAACTGAGCTAACGAGGCAAGTTGTCGCGAAACATATATTTAGCAACAACTTTGACTAACCGAACTGAATCAGTCAATCGAAAGATGGTGCCTCGTCCCGGAATCGAACCAGGGACACGCGGATTTTCAATCCGCTGCTCTACCAACTGAGCTAACGAGGCGACGGGGCGCTATTAAACGGCTTTGTGTTGCGGCAGTCAAACAATTTTAGTGGCATCAGATCTGTTTGATGAAAAAAACCTCGTTTGGGATTTTGTTGTGTCGTTTTTGCAGCCTTTCGGAGTACGAACTGTTGCGCCATCAAGATCTGCCCTGCTGCGAACTCCGATTCTGAGAAAACCATCACAAGACTAGGGTTATTCTGTAGGCATAATTATGGCTCGGAGCGATCAGTGGCTTCGACTGGGTACTTTTACGGTGCTCATCATCCCCAAATGGATTAGGCGATCGTAGTGAAACACTTGCAGCTAACCAATTATCTTATCTTGGATAATCAACAGCTTTGCTTAGTTGACCAGCGCACGGGCAACCAGGTGGGGCTCTCTTTTGCGGAATCTGCGGTACTGCACCATTTGGTGGTCAGTCAGCATGACATCTGCACCAAGGATGAGCTGTTAGCGGTAGGGTGGCCAGAACGAGTGGTGGCACCGTCGTCATTGATCCAGTGCATCAGCACCCTACGTAAGAAGCTCGAAGCCTACCCCGAATTCAATTTGAAGACCGTTGCCCGCCGCGGTTACCAGTTAGTGATCGCCGAGGATAGTGCGCCGCTGCCAATTGCCGAGACCGAATGCGATGAGCCGCTGCTGGCAAACCACGCCATGGCGCGAGTGTGGCAGCGGGCTCGGCGTGGGTTGCTGTTCAGTGTTGTGCTGGTGTCGGCACTGGCATTGGTGATGGTGGTGGTTGTCCCGCGCATTCATGCCAGTAACAGCGTCAAAGATTGGCTGTGGTTAGAGTCTGGTGACTTAGCCATTGGCAACGGCATCGGTCAAGTTGATGTATTGGCCTCGCCTGCGGGCAACGGTGCTCAACTGCTGCGCTGGCAACGCCACTTCAGTGGCAATAGCAGCGCCCATCCGCTGCTCAGTGATTATCGGGCGTTTGCGCTTACCGATGGTCAAACCGATTCCATCGCTATCTGCCCAGATTACGGCAATGGTTGTCCCGGCAAGGACATCGTCAACATCAGTTTCCCCGCCACCGAAAAGATAAACATGGATCTGCCGCTGTTCTTTGAGCTGGCCAAGATCATGGAGCAGCGGATCCGCTACAACCGCATCGAATTGCCGGTTATTCCCTACAGCCAGGGCGAACTAACCGAGCACATGTACAGCGCCGATCTGTACTTCCCCCGCAACGATAAGCTGTTGGTGCGGGTCGATCACAATATTTCGGTGGTCTATAAAGACGACAGCCAAGGGCTGTTTTTTGCCTCCTTCTGCGTGACCGATCAAGACTGCAAAACATCGCCAATTAAGTACGACTTTGAAGGGGAGTTTGTGCGCTTTGATGCCAACATCGGTGAGCAACATGTGGATGTGTTTAAGGTGATAACCAGCAGCCGCAATTTGCATAAGCCGGAAGTGGTTACCCCCGCGGCCTTGCCTTTTTATCGCGAATTACGGCGCCAAAGTTTGTCCGATGATGCGCTCTATTTTTACCGCTTTTACCAAGATGAGCATTCGGCGGCGTGGGTGATCCCGTTTTACGGCCACACCATGGCGTGGATGAAGCAATCGACCATGTCGATGTAATGCCACGGCAAAAACAAAGGCGACCAACCGGTCGCCTTTTTGTGGGGAATGTACTGAAGCTAGTGCTGATCCTCGGTGGAGGAAGCAACGCCAATGTGGGTGTACTTGTCGATCAGTTGCGCCATATAGGGCGCCACTTGTGGGTCTTGCCAGTCCAGATAACCACGGGCAAAGCCAACTAAGTTGCCATTACTGTCGAGTACATAGGTGGCGGGCACCACGTTCACCGGCATCACGCCATTCATGGCGTGGCCTCGATCAAACAGCGAATCGATGTGTTGCAGCTGATAGTTGGCCAACACTTGGTAAACCTCGTCGCTGGACAGATCATCTATCGACACCGGCACAACCTTGACCGGTTTATCACTGAACTGTTGTTCCAATTGCCGCAGCGCCGGTATCTCCTTGATGCAGGGGCCGCACCAGCTGGCCCAGATGTTGATTAACACCAGCTTACCCTGGTGCTGATCCATGGAAACCGGCTGGCCTTGGCGGTCGTTAAAGATCAGCTCTGGCGGGGTGCGGGCATTACTGAACTCGACAAACTTGGTCATGATCATCGGCTTATCAATCAGTTCACCGGTGGGGTAAGCCTTAGCCAAATTGGATGCCTGAGCCAGCATCGGCAGGGCACACGCCACGGCTAAGGAAAGGATAACAGGGCGCAACTTCATGGTGGACTCCGGATTAATGGCGAGGGCGATGGGGCGATTTGGTTGAGCCGAATGTTGAACGTAAGGTTGGCCGCAGCAGCATCAATAGGATAAGCCCAACCAGAACCAGCGGCAGGATCCACAGCGGCGCAGTGGTTGCAGCAAATGCCGGTTGATAGTGGATCTGCGGGCCATAACGCAGCACCAAGCGGTCGATGATCTGCTGTTTGCTCTTGCCTTGCTGTAACTGCGCCGCAATTTGCCCTTTCAGCTCATAAGCGATGGGCGCTTCCGACTCCAATAGATTTAAATTAACCGAGGCTGGGCAGCGCAGTTCGGCGGCAATGGCGTTAACCGCGTCATTCAATTCCGCGCCGGTTGGTGCTGAGTGGGCCGATCCAGCATCGAGCTTTTCCGGTGCAGGTTGCGGCTCTGCCGCGACTTGGGGGGCCGCCAACAACAGCAGCGTTAACAGTAATGTTTTCAACATAAAGAAGATCCTTGCATGGATTGCTCAGATTGTGTCGATTGCTTGCGGGCACGGCGCCACGCCAGCCCACCGCCAATGGCGCCAATCACCCCGCCAAACCACAGCAGCCGCACCCACGGCTTGTAGCTGATCCGCACCAGATATTCGCTGTCGCTGAGCGCCGGCCCCATCGACAAATACAGATCAGACAGCGGTGAGTGATGCACCCCAGCGATGGTCATTTCACTTAAATCATCTATGTAAGTGCGCCGCTGTGGATAGAGGTAGCCAAGGGTTTCTTGCTGGTTGTTTTCGATGCGAATGGTGGCCTGCATCGCTTGATAGCTGCGCTGTTGCAGCCGATCGGTTTGCTGATAGATGGCGGTAAAGCCCGCCACCACTTTGCCGTTGCCTGGCCCCATCTTGACCATCGCCGCTTGTTCAAAATTGGACAGCACCGTAGCCCCAAGAATAAAGATGGCAATGCCGCTGTGGGTCACCAAGGCCGGCAATTTTAAGCTCAATCTGGCGCGCTTAGCGTGAGCAATCGTGGCGATAAACAAGCTGCTGCCAAGCCAGAAGGCAGCGGCGAACCCCTGCCACATCCACAGCGGTTCGCTGCTGGGTTGGCAGAGGTTGATCATCCAGGCCGCGCTGGCCACAACCGCCGCCAGCATCAGTTTGGCTTTGCGGTTCCAGTAGGCGCGAGACAAGTTTATCCAGCCCAACAGCGCCGCACACAGGCTAACAATGGGAATGAACACACTATTAAAGTAGGGCGCACCAACAGAGATCGCCCCTAAACCTAAAACATTGAAGATAAAGGGGTAACAGGTGCCAAGCAGCACCGATATGGCGGCAGTATTAAGCAACAGGGCGGCAATCATCAGCAGCCAATGGCTGCTGCCGCTGGGCAATGCGCGGCTGCGTTGCAACCGTGGTGCCTGAATCGCGAACACAATCAGCGCAGGGACAATGGCGCTTAACAGTAGCAACAAAATGCCGATGCCGCGATTGGGATCGGCGGCAAACGCATGCACCGATTGGATCACCCCAGAACGCACCAAGAAGGTGCCGATAAGGCAAACACTGAAGCCCGCGAGCGATAACAGTAAGCAGGTGAGGATCTGCGCGTTACGTTGTCGATTTAAGTACAAGGTGTGCAGCAAGGCGCTGCTAATAAGCCACGGAATAAACGAAGCGTTTTCCACCGGATCCCAAAACCACCAGCCGCCCCAGCCCAGCTCGTTGTACGCCCACCACGCGCCAAACAAATTGCCCAAGGTTAAAAAGCACCAAGCGCTTAGGTTCCAGCTGCGAAACCAGTCAACGTGTTGCTGCAACTGACCACGGCTAAGCAGCACGGTAATGGCACCAGCGAACAGCACCGTGAGCGACACATAGCCCAGAAACACCATCGGCGGGTGCAGGATCAGGCCAATGTCTTGCAGCATTGGGTTGAGATCCCGTCCTTCGATGGGGATCTGGGGCAGCAAGCGCAGATAGGGGTTCGAGGTAAGCAGCACAAACAGTAAGAAGCCAAAACTCAACAGCGCCAAGATGTGGCTGCTGCGGCAGTCAAAATGGCTTGGCTGCTGGCGCTTGCCTGCCACCATGGCGGTAACGCCGATCAGCCCCAATGTCCAAAATAGGATTGAGCCTTCATGGCCCCCCCACAGCGCCGCAACCTTAAAGTACCAAGCCAGATGGGTATTGGAATGGTGCGCCACATACGCCACCGAGAAATCGTTGCTTATAAAGGCATACACCAAGGTGGCGCAGGCCAACAGCGCGCCGCAGGCCATCAAATTGGCGAGCGCTGGCGTGAGCCGAGCAACATAGGCTTCCGTGGCTCGCCCCCAGCAAAGGCTGAAACTGGCGAGCACGAGCGCCAGTGCGGCGGTAACAATCAGTAAGAAGTGACCGATCTCAGGAATCACAGCGGGCCCCTTATTCTATTAGGGATGCAGCATTTAGGCGAAACCCAGTTGTTTCGATTGGAATCACGCTTAGGAATAAATGGCTGCAGCGACATCGAGGAACTCATTACGACAACAGTCAATGCAATGGCTTGAGTGCAACCACTTTAGCACTGAATAAATGCCCGCTTGATGGTGAGTGAGTAAAACTGTGATCAATAAAATAAGTTGGCGACAATTACTCAAATAAACCATAAACCGAGATGATTTTATTTGAAATTATGTTTTTTTATGGTTTCAGATTGTGGCTTTTATCTTTTTTTATCTGATTAGTTCAATCAAAAACACTCTTAAATAATAAAGCTGCATTCCTTTATCTTTGTCTAAGTGATTGTATTTGTTTGGAAATTGCCTTTTCCTTCTAAATGTGTCACTGCTGACAATAAACTGAAGTGGGTTCGTGTCTGCGCTCACGAATTTAGCGGTATTTTTCTGGCCTTATTAGTTTCAGATTCCTGGCTAAAGCAGATTTAAAATTGGCAATAGCCAGTTTGCAAATGGTGGTTGCCAAGCCGGGAACTAAATACCTTTTGTAGGAGATGATGATGAAAGGCTGGAAAATAAAGGCTTCGTTAGGCGCCATGCTCTGTATTGGGGCAGCCACTGCCCAAGCGTCCGATGCAGCGCAAAGCGACCAAGGCTATAAACAGTCACCTCAAGCTCGGATGATATTGGCTAACCCCGATGGAACCGAGGAAGAGAAGGGCGTTAAGTCGTTACACGACTATATCGTGCAAGAAAAAGAGTTGTGGGATTTCTTGTTTGAGAACCACCCGGTGTTCAAAACTTACGCGCCGGAAGGACGAATGGTGGGCAAGCCCCATATCTCTGATCGTGGCGAAGAGTACCTGCATACCGGTAATTCTGAAGATTACAGCGAAAAGACCGGACGGCCGACTGCGGCTCAGTACCGCTTGGGAGCTAAGTCGATTCTGGATTACCCCAACAAGTTTATTGGCCCGGAGAAATGCGGCGAATGCCACGGGGTTCAGTTTGAAAAGTGGAAACGCTCCCGTCACGCTAAAACCGTTCGCTTCCCAGAGGAAGTGGTGGAAGCCGGTGGCGATCTGAAAAAGGGCATGTATGGCACCGATGTGCCGCTGCTGCCGTCGGGGATCACCCAGGATTACATCTATGCCTTGATTGGCACGCCGCGAACCAAATACGGCTACATCGATCCGTTCTTAGTGCGTGGTTCCTACAGTGTGCGTGATGGCTTGCTTAAAGACGGCACCGGCACCCTGCACGCGGGCAGCAACCAGTTCTCGGTAAACTGGCTGACCTTCTTAACCCCAGAAAAAGCCCGTGAAATTAAAGAAGTGATCCCAGATTTCCCGGCCACCATGGCGGAGTTTGGTGATTCTGGTTCGAACGTATGGGGGGTCAACTCCTACGGTGCTAAGCAAGATAAGGTGTTCTTGTTCCAGCCGGCGTCGTCTTACTGCGAGGTGTGCCACACCTTCAAGTTCGACTTCAAAAACAAGCAAGAATTCTTCGACGCCTTGGGCAAGCCAGAGGAGCTGCGTAAGCACACCATCTCCAAGGGCATCGCTTGTGAAGAGTGTCACGGTGCCGGTGCCCACCTTGACGGTGGTGTAGGGGGCGGCATGCCGTCCAACTGTGAACGTTGTCACCAGCGTTTCAACTACGTGGCAGAGATGGCTGAAGGCCCGAATGCCAAGCCAGAAGATGCCTTTACCGTGAAGATGAAGGGCGCTTGTCCATCCTGTGGTACCGAGGGTGGCCAGATGTTCAATTCGGCGCACTACGACAAAGGCATGCGCTGTTCTACTTGTCACGATCCCCACGAAGTGACGGATGGCAGCTACCTGTCTGGCGTCACCAAAACCAAGCTGAAGAAAGAGTGTGCCGACTGCCACGAAGTGCAGGCGGAGTTCCACAACTCATCCAAGCCCCACAGCGATAACGACTGTACTTCTTGTCACATGCCCAACATGGGCAGCTGTGAAAAGTTCACCGCCATTCAGTTCCCTGATGAAGCTGGCTTCGACAACGTTCGTGCCTCTCACATCTGGAACATCAATGTCAGTGCCACCAAGAAGACGTTGAATCCGCCAGAAGGCAAACCGCGCTCCTCCAAAACCAAAGGCTGGACCGTGGCGCAGGATGAAGATGGCTACTCCTACCTGGATCTGATGTGGACCTGTGCCCGTACCTCGGCGCTGGATCTGACCGTGGTGAACGGCAAAGGCTGTCACAGCCAGTTCCAATCGGAATTGGATGAAGGGCTGCACTTTGAAGACCAGCAAGAGATCTACGGCGAAGTGGTGGAGTGGCAAGAGCCGGTTAAGGAGACACACGCCAAGGTCATCAAGCAGTTAGAACGCATTGATGAGCTGATGAACGTGACCCGCCTGTCGGTATCTGACCAAGCCAAAGTGCTGATGATGGTGGATAAAGCTCGCGATTCCGTCGCCAAGATTGCTAAGGACGGTTCTTGGGGCGTGCACGGCCCAAGCCTATCCAAACGCTTGATGAACGACGCTTGGATCTACGTCCAAGAAGCGCAGTCCATCATGGATGACGCTGGTTACAACAACTAACCCGAACGGCCCCCAGCAGCGTTGCTGGGGGCAAGTTAAGGAGCGGACAATGCAACGATTCATTACTGCGCTGAGTGTGGCACTGCTTTGGTTTGCGCCCTTAGCGCTGGCCGGTGGGGCTGACGAGATCCGCCCAGCTGATGAATACCGGCTGGAACTGAACTACATCAGCATGCAGGAGGCCGAGCGGCTGGTTGGCAACAACGATGTTTATTTTTTTGACGTGAATACCTTGGAGCTTTGGGCGGAAGGATTTATCCCCGGAGCGGTTCATTTTTTTACTGAAGATTGGAAATCACTGCTGCCACAAGACAAAGACGCAGCGCTGATTTTTTACTGCGCTAACCGCCTGTGTAACGCCAGCGAAATCGCCGCCTATTCGGTGATGCAACTGGGTTACACCAACGTGCGGCAGATGCCCGATGGCATCTATGGCTGGCGCATGTCTGGCCGTGTGGTCGAAAAGCCTTAATTAACATTCCTGTGCAGTGAGCTAACGAGAACACAAATTATGAAGCTAATTATCAAACCCCTAGTTGTATCGCTCGCGCTGACTGGCGGCTGCAGCGCCGCCGTAATGGCACAAACGTCCGATCTGCAACAAGAGTCCTACGCCATTGGCGCTTCCATGGGCAAGTACGTAGTAGGGCAGATGGCCAGCCAGCAAGAGTTTGGCCTGAGCTTTGAATCCGAGCCGCTGATCGCCGGCTTTGCCGACGCCATCAATGGGCTGGAAAAGATGGATAAAGACGCGCTGGTGGGGTTGCTGAACGACCGCGCCCAACTGTTGAACCAGCGCCAGCAAGAACGCGAAGCGGCGCTGCGCAAACAGCTGAGCCAAGAGTCCCGCGATTACCTTGCCAACAACAGCGAAAAAGCTGGGGTAACCGTGACCGAGTCTGGGCTGCAGTATGAAGTGCTGGTGGCCGGCGATGGCGTTAAACCCGCTCGCGAAGACGCAGTAACGGTGCATTACAAGGGCAGCTTTATTAACGGCAACGTGTTCCAAGACACCCACCAAGCGGGCGAGCCACAAAAGGTGGCGCTGATTAATACCATCGCCGGTTGGGAAGAGGGGCTGCAACTGATGCCCGTGGGCTCCACCTACCGTTTCACCATTCCCGCCGCGCTGGGCTATGGCGACGAGGGCATGGGGGCGATCCCAGGGGGCGCAGCCGTGGTGTTTGATATCGAATTGCTGGACACCAAAAAGCCCGGCCAAGCCCATCAAGGGGTGGACATGAGCAAAGGCATGGGCGGCATGGGCATGGGGGGGATGAAGATGAACATGGGCATGATGTCGTCGCCAACCCTGCAGCACAGCCAACCCAAGGGCTAACCCCGAAGTGGCCATAGGCGGTTGCAGATGATGAATAGCTTAACGGTGGCGTTGATTTTGATTGGACTGGTGCTGGTCGCCGTGGTAGCGCGTTGCCACCAACAGGCGCGATTAGCGCTGGTGGCCGAGGCGAACAAGCCAACCGCAGCGTTGCCGTCTTGGTGGCTGCCGACAATGCTGCTGGTGCTGCTCGCTTTACCCACGTTGCTGTATGGCCAGCTCGGCCGCTATGGCGACTGGCACCGCGGCGTAGCTGACGTGCACACCGACTATTTGCTGCAAGCGGCCATCAATAAAAGCCGCTTAGAAGTAACCGAGCAGCCACAAAATCAGCAGGTGCTGTTGCAGCTGGCTAAAGATCACGCCGCTGGCGGCCAATACGATGACGCGCTCAAGGTGCTGCAGCAGCTGCGCTCGCAGCACGGTGAAACGGCGCCGTGGTTGGGGTTAACCGCCAAATATCGGTACTACCGCGACGGGCGGGTTCTGGGCAACGAAGCCAAGCAGGCATTGGCCGCGGCACTGCAATTGGATAGCAGCGACGTGACCACCTTGGAATTCATGGCCACCTACGCCTACCGCCAACAAGACTATAAAACGGCAATCGAACACTGGCAGCAGCTGCTTGATAGCGGCAATGGCGGCGCTTATCGGCGCACGATTGAGGGCGCTATCACTCGGGCTCAGGCCAAGTTAGACAGGACGCAATGACAGCCCTAACGGCTGAATTGGCTTGTGACAATAACAATAGAGATGGTGGAGGGTGATGTGAAACACATCAATTTACCGAGACGGGATCTGCTGAAAGGCATCGGTGCTGGCTCGTTGGCACTGGCTACGGCGGGGTGTGGATCAACCGATCCAAGCGCAACCAAAGCCGGCCCCAAGTACGTCATGGTGTTCGATCAAACCAAGTGCGTTGGTTGCGGCCGCTGTGAAGACGCCTGTAATCAGGCCAATGATCTGCCGGCCGGGATCGCACGACTGACGTTAGAGCGGCAAAGTGATCGGGTTGAAGGCGCGGTTTGCAAAAAATGCGGCAAAACGGATTGCCATTGCGACCGCAAATACGTGCGGGTGTCGTGCCAGCAGTGCGACAACGCCCCGTGCATCATGGTGTGCCCCACGGGCGCGGCCAATCGCGATCCGAACACCGGCATCGTCACCATGGATGGCGATAAGTGCGCCGGCTGCAAGTACTGCATTGCCGCTTGCCCTTACAACGTGCGCTACATCAACAGCGACACCGATGTGGCCGACAACTGCGATTTTTGCCTCAACAGCAAACTGGCCAAAGGCGAGCTACCGGCCTGCGTGTCTCAGTGCAAATTTAAGGCGTTGGTGTTTGGCGATGCCAACGATCCAGATTCCTACGTCAGCAAGCTGTTGCAGGTTAAGAATACCAGTCGGGTTAAGCCACACCTTGGCACCGATCCGAACCTTTATTACATCACCATCACTAAGCCTGAGGTGTGATCATTATGAACGGAATCGATTTTTCTACCGGCCTGAGCGACGGCATCGCTTGGCCTTGGCCCATTGCGGTGTATCTGTTCTTTGCTGGGATCTCCGGGGGGGCCTTAGCGGTGGCGCTGTTGCTGCGGCTGTTTAAGCAGCAAAGCGGCAACACGCCGCTGTTGAAAGCCGCCACGGTGGTGGCCTTTGTCACCATCTGTTTGGGGATGCTGTGCTTGGTGTTGGATCTAACCAACCCGCTGTTCTTCTGGCGAATACTGGTTTACTACAACCTGAATTCAGTGATGTCGCTGGGGGTGATCGTGCTGCTGATTTACATCCCATTGACGGCGCTGTTGTTGGCGTTGGCACTGCAGGAAGCGTTAACGGCGAACAGCAAATTAGCGTTTATGGCGCCCTGGCTTGAGTGGTTAAGTGCTTGGCGGCTGCCCCTTGAAAAGCTGTCGTTGGTGCTGGCGGTTGCGGTTTGTGCTTACACCGGCTTTCTGATCTCGGCGTTAATCAGCTTCCCGATCATCAATACCTCGTTGCTGCCAGCGCTGTTTATTGTCTCTGGCCTATCGGCGGGAACGGCGATGGCGAAAATGGTGGCGGTGATGTGGTTTAAAGAGCCGCTGCACAGCAGCGATCTAAAACTACTGCACGGGGCGGAATGGCCACTGATGGCGGTGGAAGCGATGTTCCTGTTTATGCTGTTTAGCGGGCTGATCTTCGGCGATGCCAGCAGTCAGGCGGCCACCCAAGCCTTCGTTCAAGGCAGTTGGTCTGGCTTGTTCTGGTTTGGGGTGGTTGGCTTGGGCTTTGCGCTACCGCTGTTGGCTAACTTTGCCTTTGGGCAACGCTTTGCCCACTCCAATAAAGCCTTCTACTTAACCGGCGCCAGTGTGGTTTGCGGCATGATGTGCCTGCGTTTGTTTCTGCTGTACGCCGGCCAGATCTACAGCTTCTGATTTTGCCCTTACGGGGGGGATCATTTGCCCCTCTGTTTTTTTTGAGAATCGTTATGCGTATTTTTTCTTTGCTGTTTCTCGCCCTGATGTTGACGGGTTGCGGCCAAACCGGAGCCGAGCCAAACTCTGCGGCTGCCACCGTTACCGTGGTAGACGCCATCGACGATCAGCGTCGTTGCCATCAATGTGGCATGGCCATCACCCGTTATCCCGGCCCCAAAGGCGTTGTGCAACTGCAGGGGCAGCCCGCGCAGCTGGCGTTTTGCTCTAGCGGCGATATGTTCCAATTTCTGCTGCAACCACAGAACCAGCGCCAAGTGGCGCAGGCTTGGGTGCATGATCTGGCCATAACCGACTGGGATAAACCGGCAGACTCGGCCTTTATCCACGCCAAGGACGCTTGGTATGTCACCAGCTCGTCTCGCCACGGCGCGATGGGGCCAACGCTGGCCAGCTTTAGCTCTGAGCAAGCAGCAACAGAGTTTGCCAGCGCCTATGGCGGGGTGGTGTTGCCCTATGCCCAGCTGACACTGAACAACCTTGGCACCCTAGCTCATAAAGGCCACGGTCACGGCCAGAGCCACGGCAACTAAGGCCGAGTGCTGATGGCCAGTCGTGGCGGCATTTGTTCTGGGGGTTGGCCTCGGTCTCGGTCTTGGCCTTGGCCTTGCTGCGGTTTGTTGCTGTTGCTGCTGTCCGCCAGTGGCTGGGCACAGCAGCACTTGGTGGCCACCACCGCACAGCTGCAACGGGCGCTCAGCCAAGCCAGTGCCCAGGATGAAGTGGTGCTGGCGGCAGGGGTGTACCACACCCAGGTGCAGATCGATAAGCCGCTGATTGTCTCGGGCAGCGCCGCGGCGATCATCGATGCGGGCGGCCGTGGCAGCGCTTTGGTGCTGGGCAGCAATGACATCACCATTCGCGGCCTGTCTATTCGTAACTGGGGCGCGGATCTGTATCAGCACGATGCGGCCATTCGCGGCCGCGATATCGCCAATATTCAGCTGCTGGATAATCAGCTTAGCGGCCCCGGCTTTGGGATCCGCTTCGATAACGCATCAAACGTTGATATTCGCGGCAATCAGATCACCGGTGCCTTGCAAGGGGCACTGTTGCAGCGTGGCGACACCATCTACCTAAAAAATGTCAGTGCCACTCGCATTACCGCCAACACCTTGGTAGGCGGTCGTGATGGGGTGTATCTGGAGTCCAGCGACAATGTGGTGATTACCGATAACCGCATGAGCCAGCAGCAATATCCGGTGCACTTTATGTACGCCAAGGATTCAAGTGCCAGCGGTAACGACAGCCAACAAGTGCTTGGTGGCTACGCCATTATGGGCTCTAAGCGCATTGATGTGATTGGCAATCGGCTGCGCGATGCCATCGAATTTGGCTTGCTGCTTAACATGAGCACCGACTCGCGCTTGCTGCACAACGATGTGGCGCGAGTAACCAACCCCCGTGCCGATCACGTGTTTGATGGCGAAGGCAAAGGGGTATTTATCTATGGCGCGCAGAACAACACCATTAGCGGAAACCGTTTGCAACAGTGCCAAATTGGCATCTCCATGGCGATGGGGGGCGAGGGCAACCGCATTGATGGCAATCAGTTTGTTCACAATGGCACCCAAGTGAAGTACGTCGGCACTGCAGTGCTTGATTGGAGCCATGATGGCGTCGGCAACTACTGGAGCAGCTATTCAGGCTGGGATCTCAACGGTGATGGCATTGGCGATCAAAGCTATCGCCCCAACGATGCCCTTGATCGGCTGTTCTGGATCTACCCCGAAGGGCGCTTTTTGATGAACAGCCCAGTGATCACCGTGCTGCGTTGGCTGCAACGGCAATTCCAACAGGAACAGGGCAGCGGGATCCACGATTCTCATCCGCTAATGACGCCACCAATCACGGCGCAAATGAAGACGCAGAGGCAAGTGTCGCTGACGTCGCAGCTGGAGTAATAACCATGGCAGACAGTGCAGTGTCGGTAACTGGCGCAGTAAAGCGCTTTGCTGGAGTCGAGGCGCTGAGTGGCGTCAGTATGGCGCTACAATCGGGGCAACTGTTGGGGCTGCTGGGCCATAACGGTGCCGGTAAAACCACCCTACTTAAATTGATCTTGGGGTTAAGCCAGCCCGATGCGGGCAGGGTGCGGGTACAGGGGCAAGATCCGGTGCTGGCGCGCAATCGCCAGCGCTTGTCGATTGGCTATCTGCCGGAGCAAGTTAGCCTGTATGGCAACCTCAGTGGCCGTGAACTGCTTACCTTCTTTGCCCGTTTACGCGGGATCACCAGCCAGCGCGTGGACGACGTATTAGCGCAGATCCAGCTGACCGAGGTGCAAAGCCGCAAAGTAGCCACTTACTCCAAAGGGATGCGGCAACGGCTGGGGTTGGCACAGGCGATCTTAGCCAAGCCGCAGGTGCTGATCTTGGATGAGCCCACAGTCGGGTTAGATCCCGCCGCGTCAGCGATGTTGTATCAGCAAGTGGATGCGCTGCGGCAGCAGGGTTGCGCGGTGATCATCTGCACCCACGAACTCAACTTAATCGACCACTACCTAGATCAAGTGCTCATTCTTGCTCGCGGCCACACGGCGGCGCAGGGCAGCATGGCGCAGCTGCGGCAGCAACATAGTTTGCCGACACGGGTAGAGGCAACCGCCGCAGCAGAGCTGGCCGCCAGCGACAGCCAGCTCGCGCCGTTTTATGATCCCAAGGTGCAGGCGTTTATGGTGGCGGACGAGCTGCGAACACCATTGTTACAGCGGCTAACCCAATACCACGGTGTTTACGATTTCAATGTGGTGCCGCCGTCGCTGGCGCAGATCTATCACCACTGCCAGCGCCAAGCACTTGCGGCAGAGGTGGCCTGATGCCCAATCCGATGTTGATCATTGCCCAAAAAGAGTTTGCCGATGGCTGGCGCCAGCGCTGGTTGCTGTGTGCCGCGGTTATTTTTGCCTTGCTGTCGTTGGCGGTGACGTTTTTTGGCTCGGCGGTAAACGGCCAGCTGGTGGTGCCTGAACTCGCCCCGGCCATCTCGGCACTGGCCACCTTAGCCGCCTTTGTTATTCCGTTGATTGCACTGCTGCTTGGCCACGACAGCGTGGTGGGCGAGCAAGAGGGCGGCACCTTGTTGCTGTTGCTGTCCTACCCCATTAGCCGCAACCAGCTGTTGTTGGGTAAGTTTGTTGGCCAAGGGGCAATACTCGCGACCACCTGCGTGCTGGGTTTTGGCACCACGGCGCTGATGATGATGCTGTTCAGTGCGGTAGCGTGGCCGCTGCTGATTGCCGCGTTTGCGCTGTTTATTGTTAGCGCCACGCTGCTGTCGTGGCTGTTCTTGCTATTCAGTTACCTGATCAGTCTGTCGGTAAGCAGTAAGGGACGGGCGCTGGCGGCAGGGTTGCTGCTGTGGTTCCTGTTGGTGCTGCTGTACGATTTAGCGTTGTTGGCGATGATCGT
Organism: uncultured Ferrimonas sp.; assembly: GCF_947489035.1. Lineage (GTDB taxonomy): Bacteria > Pseudomonadota > Gammaproteobacteria > Enterobacterales > Shewanellaceae > Ferrimonas. The sequence goes on from NZ_CANLCI010000031.1 coordinate 14,987, forward strand.
CGCCGGTGGCGAGGCGCTGTGGTTAAAAGTGTTGATCCTAGCCAATCCGGTCGATCTGTTTCGGCTAACCAACCTGCTGTACGTTGGCCACGATTCGATGGTGGGGGTGTTGAATATTGTCACCACCTCGAGCGTTAGCGTAATGATGCTGCTGGCGGGGTTGCTGCTGTGGTTGGCATTGGCGCTGCTGGCCAATCTGGTTCGGTTTCAGCGCTGGGTGATTTGATTAACGCGGTAATCAATTCGCCGGATAACGCCCAACAAAAAGAGGAGCCTAAGCTCCTCTTTTTTGCCATTGCTGGCGACGTCGATTGTTAATCGAGACGCGACGGCATTAAGCCTCTGGCGGCTTGTAACCTTCAATTTCAATTTCAGCGCCTTCAAACAAAAACGCCTGCATTTTTTCTTCTAACATGGCGCGATGGTCGGCGTTCATCATGTTCAATTTATGCTCGTTAATCAGCATGGTTTGCTTCTTCTGCCACAAACCCCACGCTTCTTGGCTGATGTTATCGAAGATGCGCTTGCCCAACTCGCCAGGGTAAAACTGAAAATCTAACCCTGCGGCGTCTTTATTCAGATATTGGCAAAAAACGGTACGTGCCATGATGCTGCTTCCTAAAATAAATTCCTTGCTGTTTATACCAGATGCGCGCCAGCGCTGCACATGCTGCGAAGGAAAAAGGGCGAGCCGCTGCGGTTGTTAACCCGGATTAACTTGACGTTGACTTGCGGTGAATGGCAGCAACGCTGGGCGGCTTCTCGATATTGGCGCTGGCAGCCACTGAAACGGCTGGCGCGGCTTGTTGCGGTCATCGTGTTTTGTTCGCGGTTTGGGTTCAGCGTCAGCCAGCCGAGCCCCATGGTTGTTAACGCGAATGGCCTTCGTTTTTTGGTTTTTTACTTGGTTTAATTTGTTGCCTTTTGGTGTCAATTTAAGTGGATTTATTTGCGAATAAATAACAAAAAAGTAGATAAATTTGTACTCGGACGCTCTGGTCTGTAACATTTTGCGGTTGCAAAAATGCAGTAAAGGGCAGGGAGCTCAAATGAAAAATCCATTTATTATCGCTGGGTTGTTACTGACAACCTCAATATTTAGCCTGCCAACCCTTGCCGCACCGCAGTGCGGGCAAGTCACCATCGCCGACATGAACTGGAGCTCGGCATCGCTTATCGCCAATGTTGATCGCTTTATCCTGGAGCACGGCTTTGGCTGTGAAGCCGAGCTGGTACCGGGCGACACCATGCCCACCAGCACCTCCATGATTGAGAAAGGCGAACCGGACATTGCCCCAGAGATGTGGTTTAACACGGTGCAGCTGTTGGTGGATCGCGGCATCCAAGATAAGCGTTTGGCGCTGGCGGGGCATTCGCTGTCCGATGGCGGCGAAGAGGGCTTCTGGGTACCGCAGTATATGGTCGATAAAGATCCAAGCTTGGCCACCATCGAAGGGGTTATCGCCAACGCGAAGCTGTTCAAGCACCCAGAGGATCCAAGCCGCGCCGCCTTTTATGGTTGCCCTGCCGGTTGGGGTTGCCAGCTCTCAGCACAGAACTTGTTTAATGCGTTAGCGCTGGAACAACACAACTTTGATCTGGTTGATCCAGGTTCAGGTGCAGGCTTAGCCGGTGCCATTGCCCGAGCGTACGAACGTGAAAAACCGTGGTTTGGTTACTACTGGGCACCCACCGCCATTTTGGGTAAGTACAAAATGGTTAAAGTCGATTTTGGCACCGGGGTTGATGCCGATTACTTCCGCAGCTGTTTAGCCAAAGAAGAGTGTGCTGAGCCTAAGGTCTCGATGTACCCATCGGCAGAGGTGGCCACGGTAACCACCTACGGCTTTGCTGATAAGTCGCCACAGGTATTTGCGTATTTAGGCAAGCGCAGCTTCACTAACGAACAGATGAACGGTCTGCTGGCTTGGATGGAAGAGAACCAAGCCGATGGCGGCATTGCCGCTGAACACTTCCTTATCAATCACCAAGCCATCTGGAGCCAGTGGGTTCCAGCCGCAGTTGCACAAAACGTTCTGTCGGCAATCGACGAACTGTAACTGCTTCTGGCGAGGCCACCGCGCCTCGCCTTTTCCTCCCATAAAAATAAAGACTATGAGGTGCACAACCCATGGCTGATTCCTCTTGGCTGAGCAAGTTCCCTAAGATGGACCGTGCCGATCTGTTGGAGATCCGCAAATACTTAGATGGCGCCTACCGCGATTTTTCGCGCGAGTATGGCGATGCTATTGAAGGCTTTTTTAGTCCGCTGTTGGACTTTCTTATTTGGTTCGAAAAGTTGTTGGTGCAATCGCCTTGGTGGGCGGTGCTGATTGTGATCACCGGCTTGGTCTATCTGGCCAGCCGTTCGTGGAAGATGTCGCTGTCGGTGGTGGTGGCGTTTTTGCTGATCGGCTACTTCGGCATGTGGCAAGACACCATGCGAACCCTCAGCATTATTACGGTATGTACCATGCTGGCTATCGCCCTAGGAGTGCCGATAGGGATCTTAATGGCGCGCTCGAACCGCGCCCAAGCGATAGTGACTCCGGTGCTGGACATTATGCAAACCATGCCGGCGTTCGTGTACTTGATTCCGGTGGTGATGTTGCTGGGGATTGGCAAAATTCCAGGGGTGATCGCGGTGGTGATCTACGCCATTCCGCCGGTAATTCGCCTGACTAACTTGGGCATTCGCTTAGTGGATAAAGAGGTGCTGGAAGCCGCCACCGCTTATGGCGCAACCGCTTGGCAACGCTTGGTTGGGGTGCAGCTGCCGCTGGCTGGGCCAACCATTATGGCTGGCATCAACCAGACCATCATGATGGCGCTGGCGATGGTGGTTATCGCCTCGATGATTGGGGTTAAGGGCTTAGGCCAACCGGTGCTGAAGTCGATCACCAACCAATACTTTACCTTGGGCCTGTTCAACGGCTTAGCCATTGTGGCGTTGGCGATCATCTTCGATCGCGCCACTCAGGCTTACGCCAAGCGTACCCAGAAACACATGCAGGGAGGCCACCATGAGTGAGCAACCACTGATTGAAGTGAACAACCTGTATAAGGTGTTTGGCAAAAATCCGCAGCAGATCATGCCGCAGGTGAAGCAGGGATTAAGCAAAGACGAGATCCTCGCCAGCAGTGGCCATACCGTTGGCCTTAAAGAGATTAACCTCAGCATTAATCGCGGTGAGATCTTCGTGATCATGGGGTTATCGGGCTCGGGCAAATCCACCCTTATCCGCCACTTTAATCGCTTGATTGATCCTACCGAAGGCCAAATTTTGGTGGACGGTGTAGACGTAATGCAGCTGTCGCAAAAACAGCTAGAGCAGTTTCGTCGTCACAAGATGTCGATGGTGTTTCAACGCTTTGGCCTGCTGCCACACCGCACCGTGTTGGACAACGTCAGCTACGGCCTGAAGGTACAAGGGGTGGCAAAAGAGAGCCGCAACGCCACCGCCAAGCAGTGGCTGGAAACCGTGGGCTTAGCGGGGTACGAACAACAGTACCCATCGCAGCTTTCCGGTGGTCAGCAGCAACGGGTTGGTTTAGCCCGTGCCCTGTGTACCGACGCAGAAATTTTGCTGATGGACGAAGCCTTCTCGGCGCTGGATCCGCTGATCCGCAGCGAGATGCAAGATCAGCTGATTGAACTGCAACAGCAGTTGAATAAGACCATCATCTTCATCACCCACGATCTGGATGAAGCCCTGCGAATTGGCGATCGCATCGCCATTTTGAAAGATGGCAACTTGGTGCAGGTGGGCCAGCCGGTGGACATCTTAATGAACCCTGCCGACGACTACGTGGAAGCCTTTGTTAAAGACGTCAACCGCCCGCGCGCCCTAACGGTAGAAACCGTGATGCGGCCACCGGCGCTGCGCTTAACCGCCGACACCATTGGTGAAGCTCTGAAGCAGATGAAGAAAACCACCGCCGATTACGCCTATTACGTTAGCGATGATGGCTATCAAGGGGTGGTGTGCCAGCAGGCGCTGGAGGTGGCGGTTGAAGACAACCACAAGCTGCCGATGGATGAGTTTGAGCTGGAACAAGTTGCAGCCATTGCGCCGGATGCGCCACTGGAAAGTGTTATTCCCGGCACCATGGGTGCTGATTTCCCACTGCCTGTGGTTGATGCAGACGGTGACATTCAAGGGGAGCTGTCTCGCGGCCACTTGGCCGAAGTATTGGCGGACTTCTATGAAGAGGACGCCGACAAGCCTTCCCCAACTAACGACGACCAAAAGGATGTTTGATTGTGCGTATTTCACTAGCCGCCACTTTCGTTGGCTTAGCGCTGGCCAGCAGCGGCGCTTATGCCGCGAATAGCACTAACGTTGAGCAAGAGCTCGATGCGCTGAAGCAACGAATTGAGCAGCTGGAATCGGAACAAGCCGAAACCAGTAAAGCCCAAGACAGCGCGTTTAAATTTGGTGGCGCGGCGCGTTTTACCTACTCCTACACCGATTACGATAACGACAACGAAGATCGCGGTGGCGACATCGATTTTGAACTGTTCCGTATTGGTGTGGATGGCGAGATCAATGGGGTCATTTTATCGGCGGAATACCGCTGGTATCAGTACATGGATGTGGTGCACCACGCTTACGTTGGTTACCACTTTGATGAACACCAGCAGGGCAAAATCGGTGTTACTCAGGTGCCGTTCGGGATCTTAACTTGGGCATCGAACAGCTGGTTCTTTAGTTCTAACTTCTACACCGGCTTGGAAGACGATTACGATCTGGGGTTGAACTACACCTACACCAATGACCGTGGTCGCTTAGATCTGGCGTTTTATAAAAACGACGAACAGGGCGGCATTGATGGCTACGTAGGCGACCGCGCCGATCGTTACTCTTACGATGTCGTCGGCGTGCGCTTGGATGGCGAAGGCACCTTTGCTGCGCCAAGCATGGCCGCCGGTGAAACCAACACCTTTAACGTGCGTTACGTGCATAACTTCAACTGGGATGAGGTGGCGTTAGAATTTGGCGGCTCTGGCCAGTTTGGCCAATTAGAGCTGGATAACAACGATGGCGATCACTACGCTGCCGCCGTGCACGGTGTGGTCAATTACGATCGCTGGAACCTGAAGCTGCAGCTAACCGATTACGGTTACGACGTGGACGGCATGGATGTGGCGCAGATGGTGGTTGGTGCTTACGCCTTCTTTGATTCGATCCCCGCGGAAGCCACCAGCTACATGGCCAACATCGCTTACAGCTTGCCAGTCAGCATTGGGCCTGTATCCAACCTGACCTTCTACAACGATTACAGCATCATCACTGAAAAATCAGGCAACTTAGCAGACACCTTTATGAACGTAACTGGGGTGGCTATCGCCGCTGGCGGTTTGTTTACCTACGTTGATTTTGTGGTTGCGGAAAACCAACCCTTTGTTGGCGGCAGCTTGGTGGGCACGGATGGCACCAATCAGCGCTTTAACATCAACGTTGGTTACTACTTCTAATGCGCTAAGTGTGTACCGCGCGCTGAGTTACTACAGCTAAGCGCAATCACTAAAGCCCACCGAATTCGGTGGGCTTTTTGTTGGTTGTTGATCGCTTTGCTTACGATGTGATGGTTGGGTGGCGATTGAGCCGCGTTACAGCTGCGCTAAGATCTTTTCCGTGGCGGCCGCAAGGCCGATGCTGTGCTGCTCGCCAAGGGCGTACCAATCGCCTTGTTGCTCGGCAACCCGATTCGGCTTGTGCGTGAGCAGTGCCACCATGGGCTCAATATCTAAGTGGTAATGGCTAAAGGTGTGCCGAAACGCAGCCAGTGGCTCTGGCTCTGCCGCCAGTGGCAGGTTAGCAAGGTAGCGCTCTAGCGCAGTGTCGTTGTCAAATTGTGGCATGCACCACAGCCCCCCCCAAATGCCGCTGGGTGGGCGTTTCTCTAGATAGATCTGATTGTCGTGCAACAGCACCAGTAACATGCCGCGCTTAGCGGGTTTGTCTTTCTTGGGCTTTTTGCCGGGAAAGTCGGCGATGCGATGGGTTAACCGCGCTTGGCAACTGGCGGCAACGGGGCACCGGTCGCACTTTGGCTTAGTGCGGGTGCAGATCATCGCCCCCATATCCATCATCGCTTGGTTATAAGGCTGGATCTCAGTGCTGGGGCTGTTGGCGATGGCCACTTGCCACAGCTTATTCTCTACCGCCTTCACCCCATACCAACCGTCGATGGTGTTGTGGCGAGCCAGCACCCGCTTAACATTGCCATCTAAAATGGCGTGGGGCTGATTCAGCGATAAGCTTAGAATGGCGCCGGCGGTGGAACGGCCAATGCCCGGCAAGCTCATTACCGTGTCAATGTCGGTTGGGAACTCGCCGTTGTGTTGATCGCGGATCACTTGCGCGCATTTATGCAGGTTGCGGCCACGGGCGTAGTAGCCGAGCCCAGTCCACAGGTGCAGCACCTCATCGATGTCGGCGTTAGCCAAATCGGTTAGGGTGGGAAAGCGCTCAGTGAAGCGCTCGAAGTACGGGATCACCGTAGCGACTTGCGTCTGCTGCAACATAACCTCGGATAACCACACCCGATATGGGGTGCGATTATGCTGCCAAGGAAGGGTTTTTCGTCCGTGTTGGTGATACCAAGATAAGATTTGGCTAGCAAAGCTAGTCGGGTTCGCTTCCATCGATGGGCAACCTAAAATACAATCACGCGTTTTTGTGGGCGACAGTGTAGCGTCCGATGCCTCAAGCGAGAAGAACAGATGAGTGAAGAGCAAAAAGCGTCAGAATCTAACGAAGATCTGCGCCTGCGGAAAATCCGCTCTTTCGTTAAGCGCGAAGGCCGCATGACCAAAGGTCAAGCCCGCGCGATGGAGCAGTACTGGCCAACCATGGGTTTGAACCACGTGGATGGCAAATTGGATATCGATGCCGCCTTTGGCCGCAGCGCGCCAGTGGTACTCGAAATTGGTTTTGGCATGGGCAAGTCTCTGGTTGAGATGGCCAAGGCCGAACCGGAAAAAAACTTTATTGGTATTGAAGTGCATGGCCCCGGTGTTGGTGCCTGCCTGCTGTACGCCGAAGAGTTGGAAGTCACCAACTTGAAAGTGTACGAGCACGATGCGGTAGAAGTATTGGCCGATTGCATCGCCGATGAAAGCTTGGATCGAGTGCAGCTGTACTTCCCTGATCCGTGGCACAAAAAACGTCATCATAAGCGTCGTATCGTAAAAGAAGAGTTCATTGCTGCCATTCGCAGCAAGCTGAAGGTGGGTGGCTGGTTCCATATGGCGACCGACTGGGAACCGTACAGTGAGCACATGGTTGAAGAGATGAACGAAGCCCCTGGTTTCGCTAACACTGCCACCGATGGCAACTTTGTACCACGCCCTGACTTCCGCCCATTGACCAAGTTTGAGGCCCGTGGCCAACGCTTAGGTCACGGTGTTTGGGATCTGATCTACAAGAAAGTTAACTGAAGGAAGCACCATGGCGATTAAGCAAAACGCAAAACGTAACGCGCGCATTCACAAGAAATTGCGTACCGGTGAATTCCAAGAGCTGGGCTTTGATGTCTTCTGGACTTTCAATGCTGAAGCCAGCGAAGCGCAGATCGATCAAGTGGTTGGTCAGCTGATCGACGACGTCATCGAGCCACAGCAGCTGGGCTTCTCTGGTTCTGGCCATCGTGCGTGGGAAGGCTTGGTTTGCACCCGTGATATCGGCAAATGCACCGACGCCCACCGCCAAGCGATTGTGGCTTTCTTCAACGATAAGCCGGTAAGTGACGTAAAAGTTACCGAGCTATACGACGTTTGGTGGGGCTAAGTGCCGGACGTTAGCCTGCTAGAGGGGGTGCTGGCGGATGCAGCACCCCTTTTAGGTCAGGGTAAGGTAGCTGATTACATTCCCGAGCTAAGCAAAGTGGATGGCAATAAGCTTGGGATCGCCGTGTGCACCGCCGATGGTGGTGTGGTGGGGGCGGGTGATTATCAGCAGCCGTTCTCGATCCAGAGTATTTCCAAGGTGTTTGCCTTGGTGCAAGCGATGACCCTCTACAGCGAAGACGAGCTGTGGAGTCGGGTAGGTAAAGAGCCTTCGGGCAACGCCTTTAATTCGCTGGTACAGCTGGAACACGAATGCGGTAAACCCCGTAACCCCTTTATCAACGCGGGTGCCTTGGTGATCACCGATCTGCTGCAAAGCCGATTAAGTGCCCCACGACAGCGGATGCTTGAGCTGGTGCGAGATCTCTCTGGCAACCCGCAAATTGTGTCGGATAAAGCGGTGGCGCAGTCGGAATATCAGCATATGGCGCGTAACGCTGCCATCGCGTACTTGATGAAATCGTTTGGTAACTTTAATAACGACGTTGATCAGGTGCTGCAAACCTACTTTAACCACTGTGCGGTACGGATGAGCTGTGCTGATCTGGCGCGGGCGTTTTTCTTCTTGTCCAACAAGGGGGTGTGCCTAGGCGATCGCCGGTTGTTGTCGGAGAAGCAAAACCGTCAGGTGAACGCCTTATTGGCAACCTCTGGTTTGTACGATGGTGCGGGTGAATTTGCCTATCGAGTTGGCATGCCCGGTAAAAGTGGCGTTGGCGGCGGCATTATTGCCGTGGTGCCCGGCGAGATGAGCGTATGCGTCTGGGGCCCTGAATTGGATGAGAGCGGTAACTCGTTAGCTGGCATCGCCATCTTAGAGATGCTGGGCAAACGATTAGGACGCTCTATTTTTTAGCGCAAGCCTTGGCCAGCGGTCTAGATTAAAACCACAGTTATTGGCGATATTCGCCAGTGACTGTGGTTTTTTATTATCTGTAACTCAATAAAATCAACAGCTTAAATGTTGGCATGATTGTGGCTTATGGGTAAGCATTCGTGCTAATCAGCAGTGATTGGCCGCCACCCGATAAATAAAAGGATGTTGATTATGTTTAAACGCCTGCTTGCCTGCTGCTTACTTGTTCCTTCTTTGGCCTTTGGCGCCCAGATTGATGTTGATGGTAATCAATGTCAGGTGGAGCTGAATTACGATCTGCAAGTCAGTCCACAGCAGTTAGTTATCAGTGATAAACAGCAGACCCTGTACCATTTTGAAGATGGCCAGCTGCTGGTTGATGGTCAAAAGGTGGCACTTACCCCAGAACAGCGCTACCAGCTTGAACAGTTTCAGCAGCAGTTATTGATTGGTTCGAAAGATCTGGTGGCGATCGTCAACAGCGCCCTGTCGTTGGCGGCGGATGTGATCTCGCAAGTATTCCAAGAACTGAACATCGACAGTGACACCCCAGAGCAATTGATGGCTAGCCTGCAGCAAGAAGTAGCCAAAGCGGTCAGCGCCGAAGATGGCAGCTATCAATTATTAAGCCAATCGTTTGATCAAGCCGGTGATGAGATTGGCGAAGCGGTTGAATCGCAAATGGAGCAGCTGATGAGCGAAGGCATCGGCCAACTGTTGATGAGCTTGGGCGAATCCATGAGCAACGGCGAAGGCAGCTTCGAGCAACGGATGGAAAATTTTGCCAGCTCAATGGAAAACATGGGCGAGCGTATTGAGCAACAGGTTGAGCTGCGCGCCGACAACTTAGAGGTGCAAGCTGAGCAGCTGTGTAGCCAATGGCAAAAATTGGATCTGCAGGAGCAGCGGATCCACGATTTAGTGCCGCAACTGCAACCATATGAACTGGTGACTGCAGAACAAAACGAGCTCGCGTTTTTACGCTAAAAAATAGTCGGAAAAGTTAAAAAAAAGCGGTGATATCAATATCACCGCTTTTCTTTTGGGGGATACACAGGCCACAATAGCAGCAGTCTTAAAGGGGAGTGTTATGCGCGAGTTGTTGGAGCCGATCGTTATTTTTACCCATGTAGTCCGGGCCCAAGGGTTTTCGGCTGCGGCTCGAAAGCTGGGTATCTCTAAGTCGAAGGTAAGCAGCCAGATCAGCATGCTAGAGCAGCGCCTTGGCGTGCAGCTGGTACAGCGGACTACTCGCTCGCTCAGCCTCACGGAAAGTGGCGAGTTGCTGTATGGCCACAGTGAAGTGTTGTTGCGAGACTTAGATCAGGCCATTGCCAGCGTGCAGGATCTGCAAAAAGAGATCCGCGGCGTACTGCGAGTGGGGATCACCCAAGCCTTTGGTGCCTTGCACCTGATGCCGTTGCTGCCAAAGTTTATGGAAGAGCACCCAGAGTTAGAGCTGGAAGTGAGCTTCTTGGATCACAAAGTCGATGTGGTTGCAGAGGGCTTGGATCTGTTGTTAACCATGTCAGAGCAGCTGCCACTGGGCATGGTCGCCCGACCCATTTTAGCCTGTGATTTTGTGCTGGTTGCATCGCCAGACTATTTGGCCGAGCACGGGGTGCCTTATCACCCAGAGCAGCTAAGTCAGCACAACTGCCTTATCTATAAAAGTGAATGGTACGAACACGCCACTTGGGAATTCAGCCAAGGGGAAGATAAGTGCGAGATCCGCGTTAAAGGCAATTACCGAGTGGATGACGCCCCAGCGCTCAAAGATGCAGCGAGCCGAGGCATGGGCATCGTTTATCTGGCTACGTACCTGCTTGAGGATGAGCTGAAAAACGGTGAACTGGTTGAACTGCTGCCAGAGTGGCAGTTGGATCACCAATTAAGCCTGCAAGCGGTGTATCCGCGTCGACAACACCTGCCGCCTAAGGTGCGGGCTTTTGTTGATTTCGTGCGAGCCCACTTCGGCAAAGAGCAGCTTCCATAGCACACAAGCCCGAATTAGGCTGGAATCATTGTTCTTTATTGAAAACAGTGCCAGGCACAAATAACATTCAGATATTTCAAGATGATGATATTTAAGGTTTTTTGATGTTTGAGCACTGTTTTCTATTTCAGTCCAATCGTTGCCGATTTGTAAAATCTTAAAAATCAAAGACTTGTCAGTATCCAGTGACACGCTAGAATGGCTCCATCAAACGAGGATAGCCGCAAACGGAATTGACCCCTTCGTGAGTAACCATTCTCAGCCGTGTTTGATAGCAAACAATGGTGATTGTTTGTGTGGATGTAACAATCCATCATCTGGACTACTGCCCCAGCGTTTTGCTGGGGTATTTTTTGAAAATTACACACTCCGTACCCTACAAAATTCTAATAGCGGTGGTGGTAATTTATAGCGACAGGCCGCAGTAAGAATAATAAATTAGCCTGCACTAATAATAAAAATGAAGGGAGACCAATTTGGTCTCCCTTTTTCTTTGCGTACTTTTTGCCATAACCGATGCCGCAGGTGTTTATTGGTGGCCATCGCCCCATCGCCCTCGCGACTCTTCTCTCATACGAAAGCGTATAAATTCGACTACATTTTCTCTAGTTAAAATGAAAAGCATTTGAATTTTATGGGCATTTTTTGGTGTTAGACTTATCCTCGCAAGTGTTTGAGCCGTCAACCTCTGGCCGAGTGGCTGTTGAGCGCTGAACTGCTGTGGCATTCGGCCTAATGGCCGACAGTCAAAGCAGCAATGCTGCACCAATGATCAGCGCAAAGTCGTTCTCATTCACTTAAGTTAGGCACAGCCTTATGGATTACAGTAACGGCGATTCTGCTCATCGCCGTGGTACGAGCGGCAAGCTCAACCCAGCAGTACTTTATCGGCAACATCATGGATTAACCCTTATTTCGGGAGAGTAAAATGGAACAAGAACAGATAGAAAAGTACCTAGCGCAAGCGCCTGATCTGCTGATTGCTTACGGCACCAAAATCTTATTGGCGTTGGTGATCTTTGTGATTGGCCGCTGGGTCGCCAAGATCTTGGCTAACGTAGTTCGCACCCTGTTAACCAAGCGCGGTTTGGACATCACCGTCGTTGGCTTTATGGGCAACATCGTCAGTGCCGTAGTAACGGTCATGACCTTGATTGCGGTCTTGGGGCAGCTTGGGGTGCAAACCGCCTCGTTAGTGGCGGTGTTGGGTGCAGCGGGCTTGGCCGTTGGCTTGGCGCTGCAAGGGTCTCTGTCGAACTTTGCCTCTGGGGTGTTGCTGGTGGCATTTCGCCCATGCAAAGCGGGGGATTACATTGAAGCCGCTGGGGTGGCCGGTACCGTAGAGGAGATCAGCATCTTCTCGACCACTTTGGTTACGCCAGACAATAAGCGCATTACCTGCCCGAACTCTTCCATTATGGATGGGGTGATTGTGAACTACAGTGCCAAAGACACACGCCGTGTCGATATGACCGTTGGGGTTGCTTACGATGCGGATCTGCAACAAGTGAAGCAGGTGCTCAACAAGGTGGTTGCCGCCAACGAATTGGTCTTGGCTGAGCCTGGCGTTACGATTGAAGTGGCTGAACTGGCCGATTCGTCAGTGAATTTTGTGGTGCGCCCGTGGGTACGAACTGCCGATTACTGGACGGTGTACTTTGGCTTACAAGCGGCGATGAAGCTTGAGTTGGATAAAGCAGGCATTGGCATTCCATTCCCACAGATGGATCTGCACGTACAGCAGCTGCCAACTCAGTAAATGCTGACGCTGCACCATTCACCGTAGTGCAGATACAACAAAGCCTCACCTGGCGGGGTGAGGCTTTGTTATTGGCAACTTAAGTTCGACTTACTGAAATTGCCAGCTCATGGTTACGATCAGAGACCATAGGAAAGGCGCTAACTCAAACCTACAGGATGATGATGAACGAATCACAACCAAGAGCTCATCGACGGGATTAAGTTTGCCTAAAGCGCGGTAAGAACAACAGCGAACAAAAATAACATTCGCATGAATCTGTTTTGTGCGAAACCTTCGGCAACAACAGGCACACCCACATTGTGGTTATTCCCACTGCGAAAAACCCATTTCGTTACCATTTGTTTCATTCGAGCGGCATTGGCTGCTGAAAATTATTCGTCTTTTGGCTCCAATAACGCGCAGATAAGATCACAGTGTTGGCCAAAATGCTGTGATAATCTGATGCGAATCCTTCTCAATACAGTAGCTTCCGATGTTTGATTTCCGTTCTGATACCGTTACTCAGCCAACTCAGGCGATGCGCGATGCCATGGCCACTGCCGTTGTCGGTGATGACGTTTATGGTGACGATCCCACCGTGAATGCGTTAGAGCAGCAAGCGGCCGACATGGCGGGATTTGAAGCGGCGTTGTTTATCAGCTCTGGCACCCAAGCCAACCTGCTGGCATTGATGTCGCACTGTGGCCGCGGGGATGAATACCTCTGTGGCCAACAGGCGCACAACTACAAATTTGAAGGGGGCGGCGCCGCGGTGCTGGGATCGATCCAGCCGCAGCCACTCACTAATCTGGCCGATGGCAGTTTGGATCTGAACGAGATTGTTGCGGCGATTAAGCCCGACGATATCCATTTTGCTCAAACCCGACTGCTCAGCCTTGAAAACACCATTGGCGGCAAGGCGCTGCCGTTGGAATATCTGGCGCAAGCCCAGCAGTTAGCGTTTGATAACGGCTTGAAACTGCACCTTGATGGAGCCCGAGTTTTTAATGCCTGTGTGGCGCAAGGGGTGAGCTTAGCCACCATCGCTCAGCACTTTGATTCCTTTACCATCTGTCTCTCTAAAGGCTTGGCCGCGCCAGTGGGGTCATTGTTGGTGGGCGATGAAGTGCTGATCAGCAAAGCGCGGCGCTGGCGTAAGATGCTTGGGGGCGGCATGCGCCAAGCGGGGATCTTAGCGGCGGCAGGGCAGTTGGCGTTAACGGAACAAGTAGAACGCTTGGCTGACGATCACGCCAATGCCGCTTACTTGGCCGAAGGCCTAGCCCAGCTGCAACAGGTAGAGGTGCAAAGCTGTGCCACCAATATGGTGTTTGCTACCTTTAATCACAGTGACTTAAACAGCTTAAGCCAACAGCTGCTGGCCGATGGCATCAAAGCCTCGGTGGGCAAAAATACGCGTTTAGTGCTGCACAAAGACATCAGCCGCGAAGGCGTGGATAGCCTGTTGGCGAGCTTGGCACGCTTTGAACGTTAAGCTGAGCCAACGCCACGTGCGATCAAACGGATCTCATCTGCGCGGTTTCTCAGCGCCCCATGCATGAACAAACGAGGTGTGAAGCCGATGGATAGCTCGTCTACTCCCCAAGGTGAACTGGTGTTGCGTACCCTCGCAATGCCCGCCGATACCAACGCCAACGGCGATATTTTTGGCGGCTGGATCATGAGCCAAATGGACATCGCCGGTGGCCTTAAGGCGAAGCAACTGGCTCGAGGGCGGGTGTGTACCGTTACCGTCGATAAGATGACCTTTCATCGGCCGGTGGCGGTTGGGGATACGGTGTGTGTGTATGGGGCGGTGCTCAAACGCGGCAACAGCAGTTTGCAGTTGCACCTAGAAACGTGGGTACGGCCGATAAACTACGACAGTGACGAGCACTACTTAGTAACCGATGCGGTGTTCACCTACGTTGCCATTGACGACGATGGACGGCCACGTCCATTGCCGCAACCTAAGCCGATGCCGTCCTAACTTATTCGGTTAACAGCAGCTGGCCACGCGTTCGGGGCGATCATCGCCCATCGACTGTAAGCGAGAGCTGGCGGCTTGTAGCGTTGTCTGGCAGCCCTGCTGGGCAACGCTGATCACTTGTTGTGCCCAAGCGGGCAATTGCGGGTGAATACGATAGAACACCCACAGCCCTTGGCGCCTATCCTGCAACAAGCCCACCTGACGCAACTGCGCTAAGTGACGCGAGATCTTCGGCTGGCTTTGCTCCAGCGCAGTCGTGAGCTCGCACACACACAGCTCCTGTTCTTGGGCTATCAATAAGATGCTGTACAGTCGGGTTTCGTCTGCCATCGCTTTAAAAAACTGAACGGAGTCCATCGCTATTACTCGGCCGAGGTGTGGTGAGCCTATTGGCGCAGCACCACAGGGTGACGGTTCGTTGAACCTAAATGAGTGACTACTATATTTGATTCTTCATATGCAGTGAAGGCGGCTGAGCCCGCTGCAGCCCAAAGTGGTGCTTCACGTTACGCCAGTGGCTTGATCTTATTGCAATGATAACCGAGGTTAAGACAACAAGATGACGCGCTGATGCGCGTTCGTTGCCCCCGTTAACAGGAGAGAACCGATGCAATCACCATCCCCTAAAGCCCCGTGGCACCTGTATATCGTGGCGGTATTGGGCGCCATTTGGAACAGCGGCGGCGGCTTTGATTACTACATGACCCAAAGTCGCAATGCCGAATACATGGCGCAATTTACCGAAGCGCAGTTAGCGTTTTTTTACGATCTGCCCACGGTGGTGGTGATCTGCTGGGCGGTGGCCGTCTGGGGCGGGGTACTGGGCTGCATCTTGTTGCTGTTGCGAATGAAGCTGGCCGCGCCCGTGTTGGCGCTGTCGTGGGCCTGCATGACCTTCACTGCCGTGCGTAACTACGGCTTTAGCGATGGCATGAAGGTGATGGGCGATCCGGTATCCATCGCCTTCAGTGTGGTGATTTTTATCATCGCGTTATTGCTGGCGCTGTATTCCCGCTCGCTGGCACGCTCTGGGGTGCTCAGTTAAGACTGTACCTGTTAAGCAGCACGGATTGAGCCGCGCGGTGATTGGGCCCGAATCAGCCCAATGCACCGCCCAATAAATACGCCCCGCATCGCGGGGCGTATGGGGTATAACGGCAGCGGTTTAACGCCACTGGTTAAGCAGCGGTGAAGGCTTAGGCCACCGCTTGCTCGCGCAGTTTATTCCGCAGGGTTTTGCCCACAGTGGATTTGGGCAGCTCGGCAATAAACTCAACTTGTTTTGGCACCTTATAGGCGGTCAGTTCTTCACGGCAGTAAGCGATGATCGCCTCTTTATCGATGCTGGCACCGGGTTTCAACACAATGTAAGCGCGCACCGCTTCGCCGGTTTGCTCATCGGGCACCCCCACCACGGCACACTCAAAAATCGCTTCGTGCAGAGACAACACGTTTTCAATTTCGTTCGGGAACACATTGAAGCCAGACACGATCACCATGTCTTTCTTGCGATCGACAATTTGGATGTAGCCATCGCTGTCGAAGCGGGCGATGTCGCCGGTTTTAAACCAACCGTTTTCAATGGCTTCAGCGGTGGCGTCGGGGCGTTTCCAGTAGCCTAGCATCACCTGTGGGCCGCGCACCCAAAGTTCGCCCGCTTCCCCCTGTGGTACGGCATTACCCAAGGCGTCGGCCATCTTCACTTCCGTGCGGATCAGCGGGATCCCGCAGTACCCCATGCGTTCGCCATTCATCGGGTTAAAGGTAACCACGGGGGCGGTTTCGGATAAGCCGTAGCCTTCGCTGATCACGCAGCCGGTGGTGGCCATCCACGCGTTATTGGCGGCTTCGGTTAAGGCGGTGCCGCCAGAACAGGTAAGGTGCAGATGGCTGAAATCCAGCTTGGCAAATTCAGGGTGATTGCACAGGCCAACAAATAGGGTGTTCAAACCGGCAAAGGCGGTGAATTTATGCTGGCTCATGGTGGCAATAAAGCTGTCGAGATCGCGCGGATTGGGGATCAGCACATTGTGACAGCCGCGGCTGAAGAACATCACCATATTCAGGTTAAAGGCGTAGATGTGGTACAGCGGCAAGGGCGCGATAAAGGTTTCAGCGCCTTCACGGCAGCGCTCGCCGATGGAATCCACCACCTGCTCTACATTGTGCAACACGTTACCGTGAGACAGCATTGCGCCTTTAGAGGGGCCAGTGGTGCCCCCGGTGTATTGCAGCAGCGCCAAACTGTCGAGACTTTCAGGGATCACTCGGGTAAATGGCAAGTTGGCGCCTTCGCTGAGGATCTGCATCAGCCCGACGTGCGCCGGATCAGTGAGCTGCCGGACTGGGGCGCCCAGCAGATCGGCGGGATCGGTCACCACCACTTTGCTGATCTGAGTGTCCTCAATCACCTTGGCCAGATTGGGCAGCAGATCCCCCAAGATCACAATCGCCTGAGCGTCGCTGTCGATCAACTGGTGGCGCATCTCGCGGGGGGTGTACATCGGGTTAACGTTCACCACCACCAAGCCACTAAGCAGGGCACCAAAGGCGGCAATTGGGTATTGGTTTAAGTTCGGCAACTGAATGGCAATCCGATCCCCAGGTTGCAACTGTGTATGGTGCTGCAGCCACGCCGCAAAGGCTTCTGCTTGGCTGCCAACTTCGGCAAATGTGAGGGTACTTCCCAAGCAAGTGAAGGCGGGTAACTTATCGTATTTCTTACAGGTTTCCTGAAACATCTGCGCGAGATCTGAGTACATGGAGACTCCCTTTGCTTGGATTGGCGTGCCAGCCATAAAGTGAATTCAAACATCCGTTTAATAGCTAACCTAAACGCTTTTTTATGCGGACTGGTCTGATCTGTTTGACGGCAAAAATCCCACCATAACGGGGCTCAAAAGCGGTTTTGAATGGGGTGGCCTTGCGGGTAATTATGCAAGCCAAGATCTGGGCGGGTGTTGTTGTGATGGGAGTAATGGCGTTACTGCGGTGGGATGGTTACAATCCGCCGCTTTGCTTAGTTTAAACCCCAGATAGGAGTTGGCCGATGCACGCCACCATGCCCACCTTGCACTACAGCGAGCACCCCCAAGCGGTTGTTGGCGGCAGTGAATTTACTCGCCATGCGGTGCGCGCCATCATTACCCATCAGGATCAGATCCTGCTGCTTTACACCGCCCGTTATGACGATTACAGCCTGCCCGGCGGCGGTGTGGATGAAGGGGAATCTTTAGCTGCGGCGGTCGTGCGCGAAGTGGAAGAGGAAACCGGCGCCCGTAATGTGACCATTAAAGCTGAACTTGGCCGTTATGAAGAGCTGCGTCCGTGGTACAAAGCCAGCCACGACAATGTGCGCATGCATTCGTACTGCTACTGGTGCAGTGCGGATCCCACGCTGGGGCAAACGCGATTGGAAGATTACGAACAAGCCAACGGCATGAAGCCGCTGTGGATGAACTTAGCGGACGCCATTGCCCATAATGAGCAGATCATCGCATCCAGCGACAAAGCGGGCTTAAGTGTGCAGCGCGAACTGTGGCTGTTACGCCATATTGCAGCCAAGCTTAAAAATAGCGCAGCCGCTTAATCAACTTGGGGTTGAGACCAAAAAAATGCAGCCCTAGGCTGCAGTTTTTTCACTTTAACTGACGCTGTAGCTTAAACAGCGTGATAATTGCAAAAACAGATAGTCTAGTCGTTCTGAAAGGGTCATCGCTGCTCCGTCTTTGGTCGTAAACTTAGGCTTAAGTTGACGCCATAAAAGTGAATAAGATGGGCTAATACTGCCCGTTAGCAAGCGTTACAACTGTGACGACAACGACAATCTGCACCGCGACGGTTTGGGCAGATCGCATAAAATTGATCTGTTCAGCAAAGCGACTGCCACTCTGCAAAGTGGGTCACCAAAGGCGGGTTATTGCGGTTATGGTCAACAAAAATAGCGCATTGGAATTGAGATCACGCCCAAGCGTTTGTTTTTGTGATTAACCTATCTTAACGGGGCCAACATCAGCCGCGTTAATCACTGATAAATGAGGACATCATGGCCACCGGATTTAATCTTGCCATTGCGGCGCTGGCTCAAACTGGGCTGGATGAATTAGAGCAGGGCAAACAAAGTGGCAAGGTGCCACGTAACCCCACGTCAGAAGCGCACTACTTTAGTGCTTGGGTTACCCGTGCTATTAAGCAGCATCGTTTCCCCCATTGCGTGGCGAAACAACTCTTTGCGTGGCAAAAAACGGCTCGAACCCAAGGGGCAAACGCCGGTTTAAAAGTGCTGTTTGAACAGATTGTGGCGACTTACGCGCCGCTGCTGGATGACGCGGCCCAGATGAGGGCCACTGGCGCGGATCAGTTTGAACGGGTGTTTGCGGCTTTAGAGCAGAACCACTGGTATGTGGAGCGGGATTATCCGGTTACGCGCAAAGTCAGTCACCATACCGATGGTCAAAACAGCGTGGTGATCTGCAGCGAGCAGTGGGCGCAGGGCTTGAATGAACACGGAGTGCAGATCAAGCCGATCTCGGTTTACGCCCGTGGCGACATAAAGCAGCTGCTGCAGCTGGCTTACCAGCAGCAGCTGTTGCTGCACAAAGTCACCGATTACAAGTCGCTGGTGAAATACCACGGTGAGTACATTATCTACCCAGCCAATGGCGGCCCAACGTTAGCCGAACTGCTGCCGCTGAGTTGATCCCCTGAGCGGGCGCCCAGAGTGGAGCTTGGCGGTGCTTAGCTCCACATCACCAAAATCGCCGCCACGGCAATTAAGCCCAACCCCAATACGTCGTTGATCTTGGGGCGCTGCTTTAGCCACAGCGCGGCGATCATCAAGGTAAAGAACACCTCAATCTGCCCCAAGGTTTTCACCAATGGCACCGCCTCTAACGCCATTGCACTGAACCAGCCAATCGAGCCGACGCAACTGGTTACGCTGACCGCTAAGGTCAGCTTGGGTCGTTGCCATAGCGCCTGTAAGGTGGCGTGGTCGCGCCAGCGCAGATAAGCCAACAGCAGCAAGGTTTGCAGGCCAATCACCAGCAACAGTACCCAGGCGGCGCGATGGGGAAAGGGCAAGTTGATGGTCAGGCTGGCTTGGCGTACCCACAACGACGTTAACGCAAAGGCAGTACCGCACAGCAGCCCGGTGACTATGGTGGACAGCGAAAGCTGCTTCAGACCGCCTTTGCTGGACAGCAGCATCACCGCGATTGCGCCGAGCAGCACCCCTAACCACCCAAGCCACGACAAACTGGTGCCAAAAAACAGCGTGCCCAACACCGCCGCCATTAAGGCTTCGGATTTAGCCAGCCCTGCGCCCACGGCAAAATTACGCATCTGGAACAGCCGCACCATCAACGCCGTTGCCACAATCTGCATCAACGCCGCGCCAATAACGTATTGGACCAGGGGCCAGCTGGGGCTGAGCAGATCGGTTGGACGCCACAAATACAGGCCCGACAGATACACCGCAGCGATGGGGCCCGCGTAGAGAAAGCGCGCCAAGGTAACGCCGCTGGCCTTCACTTCGGTGCTGAGCCGACTTTGTAAGGCATTTCGCCAAGATTGGGCGAATGCCGCCAACAGGGTAAAGAGGATCCACATCAGAGGGGGGTAGGCCTAGATCAATAACAGGGCCGTTATGATACCGAGCGCCGCCAACGTCGGCGATAAATACTGGCATAACAAAACGGCGCCTAAAAAGGCGCCGTTGCGGTGTACTGTTGCACGATTTGGCTTACTTGCGAACGTTGAAGCCGTTCGCGAAGATCAGCGGGGTAAAGGTGCGTTCCAGCGTTTTGCTGGTGAACGATGGCATGGTCATCTGCTCAGAAAAACGAATCACATCGCCCTTCTTCACGTTGGTTTGTGGCGCTGCCGCCCAAACATCTTTACCGGCTTCGTTAATCTTTACGTAGGTGTAACCGCCGCTGTTCATGGTTTCCAGCACCTCACCTTGGTGCGGTAATTGCATCGCTGCGGCGCTAGTAGAGATAGCGAATAGGGCCACACTGGCCAATTTCAAAATGGTTTTGATCACAGGAATATCCTTGCTGTCATGCTATTGATGTCGTGATCTAACCAGCGCAAGAGTGATATGTCTTGGCTGGTGCATTAGAAATGTTAGCTTAATCACGGCGAATCGTAGCTGGTCTGAAAAAATGTTAACTGCATCCGTCTGTTACAAATACAGTGGGAACTAAATAGGAGTGAATAAAATGAATTGGAAACTGACAGGGGCAGCGTTATTGGCCACGTTAGCGTTAACAGGCTGTGGTGATAACAAAGGCGAAGTGAGCTTGGGCTGGTTTACCACCAAAGATGTGGTGATCCGCGATTTCCAAGATCCTAAAGTGCCAGGGGTAACCTGCCACGTGGCCTCGATTGAAGCGGATCTGTCGCTGGCGGATCCTTCCAACTCTTCGATTGCTTGTCGCCAAACCGACGAGATCTTCTTAGCCAACATCACCGACATCGACAAGTCCGACAACGGCGAACTGGTGTTTAAGCAGAGTAAATCGGTGCTGTTTAAGTCGCTGAAAGTGCGCCGCATCTATGATTCGGAAAACCAAACGCTGCTGTACCTCTCTTACTCCACCAAAGAGACCGAAGGCAGCTACAAGCACTCGCTGTCAACGGTATCGCTGTGGGGCACCGCGGCCTACCAAAAGGAACGATCCGTTAAAAACTAACGGTTTGGTCTGTTTTGCCTGAGCGCAGCGGTCATTGAGTCCGGCGCTGCCACTGTCACAATGTTTGTTTGGGCATCGACAGGAGCGCAGCGATGGGGCCGCTACAAGGGATCACCGTAATTGAGATGGCGGGCATTGGGCCCACGCCTTTTGCTGGCATGGCCTTGGCCGACTTAGGCGCCAAGGTGATCTTAATTGAGCGCAAGCACGCCAGTAACAACGCCGCCGCAGGCTTAGATCAGCGCGGCAGCAACCTTTTTCATCGTGGCAAACAGGCACTGGCGCTGGATCTCAAACAGCCCGAATCGGTGCCATTGGTGCGGCAGTTGCTGGCGCAAGCCGATGTGCTGATTGAAGGGTTTCGTCCCGGAGTGATGGAACGGCTAGGGTTGGGGCCCGATATCGCTTTAGGCATCAACCCTAAGCTGATCTACGGTCGCTTAACCGGCTATGGCCAAACCGGCCCCTTGGCGCAGATGGCGGGGCACGAACCCAACTACACCGGCTTATCCGGCGCGCTCTATTACGGTGGCCGCCCAGCGCAGGGAGCGCAGCCGCGGCATGCGCCCAGCGCCCCGTTAACCAGCATGGGCGATGTGGGTGGTGGTTCGATGGTGCTGATAATGGGGATCTTAAGCGCGCTGCTGCACGTGAAAAATGGGGGCCCAGGGCAGGTGATCGACAGTGCCATCAGCGACGGCTCCGCGTACATCTCGACCTTGATGTGGAGCCTAAAACAGATCGGCCACATCGACAGCGAATTTGGCCACGGCTGGGCCGATGGGGCTGCACCGTGGAATCAAACCTACTGCTGCGCCGATGGCCGCTATGTGGCGGTGTGCGCGCTGGAACCGCAGTTTTATCAGGCGCTGTTACAGGGGTTGCAGCTGAACGACGATCCCCTATTGCAACAGCAATGGGATCGACGCCATTGGTCAGCCGCAACGGCACGGCTTAGTGCGCTGTTTGCCAGCCAGCCCCAAGCCCACTGGTGCGACCGATTTGCCGGCACCGACGCCTGCTTAGGGCCGGTCTTGGATTTTGAACAAGCCCAAGCGCACCCCCACAACCAAGCCCGTGGCACCTTTGTTAGCCCCAATGGGGTCAGTCAGCCCGCCCCCGCGCCGCAGTTCAGTGCCACCCCCACCCAAGCGGGCACCATTCCCCAACATGGTCAGCACAACCAAGCCATCTTGGCGCAACTGGGGTTAACCCCAGCAGAGATCGCCGCGCTGCAACAACAAGGGGTGTGTTAACCGGCCAAGCCCTTGCGAAACTGCAGCGGGGTGTAACCCGTCCACTGCTTAAAGGCGCGAATGAAGGCGCTGGTTTCGCTGTAGCCGCAGCGCTCTGCAACAAGCTCAATCCGGTGTTCGGGATCGCTTAAGTAGTGAATGGCAATGTCGCGGCGAATTTGCGCCTTCACCACTTCAAAACTGGTGCTCTCCGCTTTTAGTCGTCGTCGCAGGGTTTGTGGATGAAAGCCTAAGCGGCTGGCGGTATCCCCCAAACTGAGCAAGTTGTCGTGCTGGGTAAAGTGATCCTTAATTTGCTGCCGTACCGCAATGGTGATGGCGCCAGCCGCATCCAGCGGCAAGTAGATGTCCAGCGGCGCACGGCGCAGATAGGTGTCTACCCGTGCTTCGTTTTGCACCACCAAATGATCTAGGTAACTTTTGTCGAAACAGAGGCTGATCTCGGTCTGATTAAACAGCACCGGTGCCCCATAAAACATGTAGCGATACTCCGGCGCATACTCCGCGATCGGGTAATCCAAATTAACCTGATTCAATAAAATGCGGTCGTTACACAGCCAACTGCCAAATCGGTGGAACACCGTGAGTAGCGAATCGACCGCGTAGTTATCAACAATGGCCTGATCCTCAAGCCGCTCTAACCGCAGCACCGCTTGGCGGCCACGCAGGCCAAAGTGGTAGCGAAAGCTGTTATCAAACAGGTTATAAAAATGCACCAACCGCTGAAACGCATCGCCAATGGTGCGGCAGTGCACCGCCGAGCGGGCGAAGAAAGCAAAGGTGCCAATGGGGCAGCGTCGATGCAGCAATCCGTACATTTCGCAATCCATTAGCCCCGCCAGAGTACGCTGCAGTTGCACCACCTTTTCGACGGGAATGCGAGCGTCGGCCTGCTGCAACAGCGCTGGATCTAAGCGGCACTTGGCCAGCAGCCGCGGCAGATCAAGCTGTTGCTGGCGTGCCGCCTGGAGCGAGTGGTTCAGCAAGCTGGCGCAAATGGTCAATCGCGCCGCAGTGGCACGGTGCTGCTCAGCCTGAGTCGGATCACCATCCTTGGTGGGTTGAACGCTGTTTTTAGTCAATTCCGTTTGTCACATACTGTCTATTTCTTGTCCTTATCTTGTCATTGTTTGCCCCCCGCTTGTATCCCAGAATGAAAAAAGTTTGTGTCTTTTGGGATGGCCAATGACTGGCCCACGTCAACAAGGGAGCTTGAATGAATCACGCCTATATCTTTGATGCGGTGCGAACGCCGCGCAGCAAAGGCAAGGCCGATGGCAGCCTGCATCAGGTTAAGCCAATCGATCTTGGTGCTGGGCTGCTGCGGGAACTGCAGCGCCGCCACGATTTGGATACCGCTTACGTCGATGATGTCGCCATGGGCTGTGTTACGCCGGTGGGCGAGCAGGGCTCGTGCATCGCGAAAGCGATAGCGATGCACGCCGGTTGGGATCAAAGCGTGGCTGGGGTGCAGCTGGATCGGTTTTGTTCGTCGGGGTTAGAGGCGGTGAATACCGCTGCCCAAAAAGTGATGTCCGGTTGGACGCAGCTGATGGTGGCTGGCGGCGTTGAAGCGATGTCGCGGGTGCCGATGGGCAGCAATGGCGGCGCCATGTTCACCGATCCGGATTTTGTGCTGCAGCAAAAATCGGTGCCCCAAGGCATAGGCGCCGATCTCATCGCAACATTAGGCGGTTGGGATCGACAGGCGGTAGACAGCTACGCCTTGCAGTCGCAGCAACGGGCTGCACATGCCCAAGCCAGCGGCTATTTTGACCGTTCGGTGGTGCCAGTAACCGACAGCAACGGTAGCGTCATTTTGGCCAAAGACGATTTCATTAAAGCCAACAGCAGCATGGACGGATTGGCGGCGCTGAAGCCGTCGTTCGCCAAATTAGGGGCCATGGGCGCCGATGAAATGCTGTTAAGCAAATACCCCGAAGTGGCGGCGATCAACCACGTCCATACCCCGGGCAATTCGTCGGGGATCGTGGATGGCGCCAGTGCGGTACTGATTGGCTCGGCGCAGGCGGGGCGCGATCTGAACCTCACCCCTCGGGCAAAAATCATCATGGGCACGGTGCTGGCGACCGAGCCCTCCATCATGCTGACCGGCCCAGGCCCTGCGGCAAAGCAGGCGCTGAAACTGGCGGGCATGACCACCGCCGATATCGATTTGTGGGAGATCAACGAAGCCTTTGCTTCGGTGGCGCTGCGTTACATGCAGGATCTCGACATCAGCGCCGACATCACCAACGTTAATGGCGGCGCCATCGCCATGGGCCACCCGTTAGGCGCTACCGGCGCCATGGTGCTGGGGGTGGTGTTGGACGAATTGGAGCGACGCAACCTCAACACCGCCATGGTGTCGTTGTGCATTGGCGGTGGCATGGGGATCGCCACCATTATTGAGCGGGTTTAAGGGGCAGCATGATGAGCGGATTTCACTACCAACAAGACGCCGACGGCATTGTAACCATTACCATGGACATGACCGGTCCAGTGAATGCGATGAATGCCGAATTTGACCAAGCCTTTAGCCGCTGCGTGGCGCAACTTGAAGCGCAAGACAACCTCACTGGGGTGGTGTTTGCCTCGGCCAAATCGACCTTTTTTGCCGGTGGCGATCTGAATGTTTTACTGGCGGCCAATGGCGCCGAGGCCGATCAACTATTAAGTAACTTTCTGGCCAATAAAGCGATGCTTCGCCGGATTGAAACCCTGCCGGTACCAGTGGTGGCTGCCATCAATGGCGCGGCCTTGGGCGGCGGCTGGGAACTGTGTTTATTGTGTAACTACCGAGTGGCGCTGGATAAGCCCAAGGTGAACATCGGCCTGCCAGAAGTTACCCTTGGGCTGTTGCCCGGCGCCGGTGGCGTGGTGCGAATGACCCACCTGCTTGGGGCCGAACAGGCACTCCCTTACTTGCTTGAAGGCAAGCCGTTGGCGGTGGCGAAGGCGCAGCAAGCGGGGTTGGTGGATCAACTGGTCAGCGAGCCCGAACAGCTGCTGCCGGCGGCCAAAGCGTGGATCCTCGCCAACCAAGATAACCCCGAAGCCAGCGTGCAGCCGTGGGATAAACCCAAGCACCGGATCCCCGGTGGCGGCTTTAACCATCCCCAAATGGCGCAGCTGGCCATGATGGCGCCGGTGATGCTGCGACAGAAAACCCGCGGGCTGCTGCCCGCACCCGAGCGGATCTTAGATGTGGTGTTGGAAACCCTGAAGCTGCCGTTTGATTTGGCCCAAGAAGTGGAAAGCCGCCACTTCACCAGCTTGGTGCGCAGCGTACAGGCCAAGAACATGATCTCTACGTTCTTCTTCCAGATGAACAAGGTTAATGGCGGCGCCAGCCGTCCGCCCGCGCCGCCAAAGCAGAAGATTGGCAAATTGGGGATCATCGGTGCTGGGATGATGGGGCAGGGCATCGCCTTCTCCTCGGCCAAGGCGGGCATTGAGGTGGTGCTAAAAGACACCAGCCAAGCGGGCGCCGATAAAGGCAAAGGCTACAGCGCCAGTTTGATGGATAAGCGCATCAGCCGTGGTCGCGCCAGTGAACAACAGAAACAGGCGCTGCTGCAGCGGATCCACGCCACCGCCGTCGATGAGGATCTGCAAGGGTGCGATCTGATCATCGAAGCGGTGTTTGAAAAGGTGGAGTTAAAGCATCAGATCAACCAGCAAACCGAACCGATGCTGGCCGCCGATGGCATTTGGGGCTCGAACACCTCGACCCTACCGATCACCGAACTGGCCAAAAGCAGTCGCGATTCGGAGAAGTTCATCGGCATTCACTTTTTCTCGCCGGTAGACAAGATGCCGCTGGTGGAGCTGATCTGCGGTGCCAATACCTCCGACGACACCCTCGCCAAGGCGTTTGATTACGTGCAGCAGATCGGCAAAACGCCGATTGTGGTTAACGACAGCACCGGCTTTTACACCTCGCGCACCTTTGGCATGCAGCTGGCCGAAGCCGCGCAGATGGTGGCCGAAGGGCTGCACCCGCAGCGGATCGACGCGCTGGGCAAAGCCATCGGCATGCCCGTGGGGCCATTAACCATTCAAGACGAAGTCAGCCAAAAGCTGGCCTTTGATGTGGCCAACACTCAGATCGCCATGGGCTTGATGGATCCCAGCCAAGATCCCTTCCCCGAAGGCAACGCCCTGATCCGCGCCATGGTGACCGAAGACAACCGCCAAGGGCGCCATCACGGCGGCGGCTACTTTGATTACCACGACGGGGGCAAAACCCTGTGGCCGCAACTGCTGAGCTGCTATTACAAGCCAGAAGTCACGGTAAGCGATGCCGACATCAAAGATCGGTTGCTGTTCATCAACGTTAACGAAGCGTTGAAATGCCTGCAAGAAGGGGTGGTGCGTACCGTCGCCGACGCCAACATCGGCTCGATTTTAGGTATTGGTGCCCCCGCCTGGACCGGCGGCTACATCCAGTTTGTGAATGGCTATGGCTTACAGCGCTACATCGACCGCTGCGAGCAACTGGCCGCACGCTACGGCGCGCGTTTTCGCGCCCCCGCCATCGTGGCGGAATACCTCAGCGCAGAGAAAGAGTTTCATTAAGCCCACGGCTCAGATCGGAAAAGGAATACAGTATGATCCCAAGAACCATCTACACCGAAGAACACCTGCAATTTAAGGATTCGGTGGTTAAGTTTTTAGAAGCGGAAGCGGTGCCATTTCATGCCCAGTGGGAGAAAGAGGGCCAAGTATCACGGCAGTTGTGGCTGAAAGCGGGCGAGATGGGCTTGTTGGCGCCAATGACCCCCGAAGCCTACGGCGGCCTTGGCCTCGATTTTCGCTATAACGCCATCGTCGACGAAACCATCAGCGAAATGGGCTTATCGGGCATCGGCTTTGGTCTGCATTCGGACATCGGCGTGCCTTATGTGGTTAACTTTGGCAGCGAACAGCAAAAAACCGAATACCTGCCACGCTGCCTAAGCGGCGAGATCATCACCGCCATCGCCATGACCGAACCTGGCGCGGGCTCGGATCTGCAGGGCATTCGCACCACCGCCGTGAAAGATGGCGATGATTACATCATCAATGGCTCCAAAACCTTCATCACCAACGGCGCCATGGCGGATCTGGTGATCGTTGTGGCCAAAACCGACCCCAGTGCCGGTGCTCGAGGGATCAGCCTGTTCCTGCTGGAAGCGGGCACACCAGGGTTTGAAAAAGGCCAAAACCTCGAAAAAATCGGCATGAAGGCGCAAGACACCTCCGAGCTGTTTTTTAACGACGTGCGGGTGCCGCAAACCGCTTTGTTGGGGCAAGAGGGCATGGGCTTTATCTACCTGATGCAAGAGCTGCCGCAAGAGCGACTCAACATCGCCCTGAACGCCATTGGCGGCATGCGCGGGGTGTTCGATCAAACCATCGCCTACGTTAAAGAGCGTAAAGCCTTTGGCAAAAGCGTCGCCAGTTTCCAGAACACCCAGTTTGTGTTGGCGGATCTGGAAGCCAAGCTGTCGATGATGCAGGTGTATGTGGATCGCTGCATGGAGCTGCATATCAACAAGCAGCTAGACGCGGTGGAAGCGGCCAAAGTGAAGCTGCTGTCAACCGAGCTGCAAGGCGAATTGATCGACGCTTGCTTGCAGCTGCACGGCGGCTACGGCTTTATGTGGGAGTACCCCGTTGCCCGCGCCTACGCCGACGCCCGCGTACAGCGGATCTACGGCGGCACCAACGAGATCATGAAGCTGATCATC
This sequence comes from uncultured Ferrimonas sp., assembly GCF_947489035.1. Lineage (GTDB taxonomy): Bacteria > Pseudomonadota > Gammaproteobacteria > Enterobacterales > Shewanellaceae > Ferrimonas. Next base: position 43,114 of record NZ_CANLCI010000031.1, read on the forward strand.
GGCCGTGACCTGCTCAAAGAGGGCTAACTGCAGGGGGTGCCTCGCGCCGTCATCTTAACCCGCCCCGTTGCCACCCATTGCTGCTGGCAACGGGGCGTTGTTGTCGGTAGCTTGTCTGCATCCATTTCTAATTCCCCTAGCTCACCCCAACTCAATCCAACCCAACTCAATTCAACCCAGCCAAGGAGCGGCGATGTTTGACCCCCGTGATCCGCACTACCAACAAAAAGTTCGTGCCAGTTTTGGCAAACAAACGCTGATGGCCACCCTCGACGCCAGCTTGCACAGCATCGAACCGGGGCAGGTTGAAATTCACGCCCCCTATAACGCTGCGTTTACCCAGCAACACGGTTTCTTGCACGCCGGTATCGTCTCAAGCTTGATCGACAGCGCCTGCGGATACGCTGCATTTTCGCTGATGCCTGCGGACGCAGAAGTGTTATCCATTGAATTTAAAGTCAACCTGCTCGCCCCTGCCAAAGGCCAGCGGTTTATCGCCATCGGCAAGGTGAAAAAGCCCGGCCGCACCATCACCGTCACCGAAGGCGAGCTGTACGCCATCAACGGCGAACAGCAAAAACTGGTGGCGACCCTAACCGCCACCATGATGACCATCATCGGCCGCGACGACATTAAAGAGTAATTAGGCAGTCATACCCCAAGCAGCAAAGCCAAACAGCAAACAACAAATACGAAAGAAGAAGGGGAGCATGGCTGCTCCCCTGTTTACGTGTACGCCTTAACGGCCGTACTGCGCGTTACAACTTCGCCCCGTCACGTTGCAGTTTTTCGTATATCGCTTCGCGAATGTAGTTTTCAAAGTTGCTGTGGTAGTTAAGCCGGTCGAATTCGTCGGCCCAGTAAGCGGGAAAACGAATGCTTTTGGCTTTGCGGGCTTTCTTATCGGTGGGCGCTGAGTGGGTTTGTGGGCTGTGCATGATGCGATCCTTGCGTTGGTGTTGATATCAAATTGAGCTTAGTTGGGTATCGGATAGATGCCAGTTTGAAATGTGATTTTTTAGTCAACGTGGCTTTTTGCCCATCAATAACCGCATCAGGATCACAGTCTGATTATTGTTGTTGTCGCCGCAGGAACCAATTGCCAATCGCGGCCACTTATAGCCATAACCTGCTATTAAACGACTTCTTATCATGACATTCATCGAGTCGGTGTCGCTGTTTCTGGGGCTGCTGTTTAGCGCCAATCTGCTTTATTTTTCGGGGCAAAAGTGGGGCGCGACGGCCACCGTGGCGGGCACCCTTGTGGCGCTGGCGGCGGCGACCCTATGGCCACTGTTGCTGGCGGCGCTGGTTGCTGCGGCACTGTTGGCGCTGTTGCATTGGCGTCAGCCCCAGTTGGCGCAAGGGCAGGGGCGCGAAAACCCACTGCGAGAGTTAGTTCACCATTTTATGTCGCTGTCGATGGTGTTGGTGGGGCTGCAATACGTGGCATACCACACCTTGTTACTGAACGGCTACGGCGGCTACTTGATCCGCCCCGATGTGGTCGATGGCTTCTTGCCCATCGCCGGTGGCATCGAAATCAAAGCCATATTAACCCTGGGCTTGTGGGATGGCGCTCACCCTGCGGCGGCGGTGATGCTGTTTACCGTGTTGTTAAGTGGCGTACTGTGCAAGCGGGCATTTTGCGGCTGGGCGTGTCCGCTGGGGTTGGGCGGCACCTATCTGTATCGGCTGCGTAAAAAGGTGATCCGTGGTGACGCGCTGCCCCCAGCGTGGCTGGATTGGCCGCTGCGTATGTTGAAATACCTGCTGTTGCTGGGCTTGGGTTACATCATGGTTAGCATGCCCAGTGCGTCGCTGCCTCATTATCTTGAGGGCAACTACCACCAAATTGCCGACGCCAAAATGGGCATGTTCTTCGCCAGCCCCAGCGTGATTGCCGCCATTGTGATTGCGCTGATCTTGGCGCTAGCGGCATGGCAGCAGCAAGCCTTTTGCCGTTATCTGTGCCCTTACGGGGCGGGGTTGGGCTTATTGAGTTTTCTCAGCCCATTGAAAATTCGCCGGAACGACAACCACTGCCTGAACAGCAAAGGGATGAACTGCGACAAGTGCAGCCGAGCTTGCCCTGCGCGGATTGAGGTGCATCAGCAGATCAACATTCGCAGCGACGAATGCCAAGCCTGCATGCGCTGCGTGTCTGCTTGCCCTAAGTCAGCGGCCTTGGGCCTATCTACTCGCTGGGGCTGGCGGTTGTCGGCCACTGGGATCGCGGCGCTGTTGCTGATTTTGCTGTTTGGGTTGCCGCTGTTGGCTTACTTGCTGGGCTTTTGGCACAGCGACGTAACCGATGCGGTGCGGTTGCAACTGCTGCCGTATCTGTCGCAAATCGGCCACTAATACCGCGGCCAAGCCGCAGCAGGCTGATCACCTTAAGGCGCGAACAGGGTTATCGTGGATCAACAGGGGATTGGCCAGCCCCGTTGTGCCGCGCCAATCGGAGCGATTGTTGGAATGGGTTCCAGATCGGGATGACGCCATCAAATACCCCCTACTGGGTATGAATCTTCCTGTCAGTGGCAACGGATTGCTGCTGTTGATGGCAGAAAACGGCCATCTTTTAGAGTGAAAACCCACTTTAAACATGTGGTTACTGGCCATCGTCACCGTCTTACGTTCGGCCTCAGTTTGGAATCGATTCCATTTCTATCATGGCCCCATCTCTAACAGATAGGGTGATGATGATATGACAAATAACACACAACAAGCGCGCCGCCGCTTTCTTAAAGGGCTGGGTGTTGCCGGCGCGGTTGCTGCTGCACCGATGGCTGCACCAGCGTTGGCTTCCTCTATGCGCTCTGATGGCGTTAAGTGGGACAAAACCGTAGACATCGCCATTATTGGCTCTGGCTTTGCTGGATTGGCAGCGGGCATTGAAGCCAAGCGCCAGGGTGCGAACAACGTAACCATCTTTGAAAAGATGCCGGTATTTGGCGGCAACTCCGCCATCAACGGCGGCTTGTATGCGGCGCCTGCTACGCCGATGCAAAAAGAGAAGGGCGTGCAAGATTCGGTTGAACGCATGGTGGCTGATCAGATGAAAGCGGGCCGTGGCATCGCCGATGAAGGCCTGCTGCGTCACGTGGCAGAGCACGCCATGGAAGGGTTGCAACTGGCCATCGACGCCGGTGCTGAGTTCCATCCGTACCTGCAGCAACTGGGCGGTCACTCGGTACCGCGCACCTACCAAACCTCGGTGTCTTGCGGCGCGGGCATTACTCAGCCACTGCTGAAACAAGCACGCAAAGAGGGCGTAGAAACCATCAATCGCATTAAGTTTGATGGCTTTGTGTTGGATAAAGATGGCAAGGTTGAAGGGATCAAACTGAAGCGGGGCTACTACTTCGGCGAAGAAGACAGCGGCACCGAGTTCTTTGTTCGCGCCACTCGCGGCGTGATCATGGCCACCGGTGGGTTTGCCCAGAACGTGAATCTGCGGATGGCGCAAGATCCAACCCTTACCGCCGAAGTAGGCTGCACCAACGCCAAAGGCGCCACCGGCGAAGGCATGTTCGAAATGTTCCGTTTAGGCGCCATTCCAGTGCACATGGCGCACATCCAATCCGGCCCGTGGGCATCCCCTGATGAAGGCGGGTTCGGCTACGTGTCCAACTACTCGATCTTCAACTTCCCTCACTCCATCGCCATCAACCGCATGACCGGCGAGCGTTTCATGAACGAAATCGCCGATCGTAAGACCCGTGCCGATGCCGAATTGAACTGTCGCGATGCCGAAGGCAAGCCGCTGCCCCCAATCATGGTCACCAGCTGGGAACACGCCAAGCAGCACCCGAACGCCAAGAAGGTGTTGAAGTACGGTGTGGGTTGGAAGTTCGACACCTTGGAAGCGCTGGCTAAGCACTTTGACGTGCCGCTGAAGCCGCTGCAAGCGCAGATCGAACAGTACAACCAGTACGTTAAGTCCGGCGTTGACGAGCAGTTTGGCAAGAACATGGGCAAAGCCAAAGGCAAGTACATCCAAGCGCCATTTAGCGTGGTGCGCTTATGGCCAAAGGTGCACTACTGCCAAGGCGGGGTGCAGATCACCAAAGAAGCCAAGGTATTGGATTCCTTCACCGGTAAGCCGATCCCGAACCTGTTTGCCGCAGGCGAGGTAACTGGTGGGGTGCATGGGGTTAGCCGTTTGGGTAGCTGTTCTATCCCAGAGTGTGTGGTGATGGGCATGACCGCCTCTCGCAGCATCATGCAAGCCTAACTGACCGATCTAGAGGAATCTCATTATGAAGAAATTATTGACTCTGGCGGCGGTGCTAAGCCTCGCCTTTGGTGCCCAAGCGGCGGATCTGCAAGCCAGTGACAGCTTGGTAAAAATGGGGCCGAAACTGGGCCGCGATTACCACCAAATGAACTACGACATGGGCTGTGATTCTTGCCACGACAACGGCCTGCGTGTGCGGCCATCGGATCAGGCTTGTGACAGCTGCCACGACATCGACGAGCTGGCCAAGGTTACCGCTCGCGCCGGTGATGAAGTGCTGCAAAACCCGCACAACAACCTGCACTACGGCAAAGAGGTGCCTTGTACCGAATGCCACGGTGAGCACCAAGCCAAGCCGCCAATGTGCAACAGCTGTCACACCTTTAAATTTGCTGAACATAAGCAGTGATAGTGGGTTTAGGGTTGCGTTAACAACAGTGCATTCATCCTCACTATGGCGTAACCCAAGCACCCATTGAAGAAAGGCATCACGGCCGCAACCGTGGTGCTTTTTTTTACGAAAAAAGGCATTAATTCGATGAAAAAATCCCTAATTCTGGCCAGCCTACTGTGCAGTGCTAGCACCCTAGCGGCGGACATTCCTGACTTTTTGGACGCCAACGAAATCAACAACGCCGAGTTTCATTGCTTGGGCGAACCACAAACTTACAGCGCCGCAGAGCAGCCGCTGGTGGATACCCTGTGGGCAGAAACCTTGCAGTATTTGGAAGGCTATGCAGTAGCGCTTTCCAGCACCGATGGCAACTGCCGGAATTCTGATAACACCATGGTGCAAACCAACACCGCCGATCTGCACGGGCCGCAGTACATGTGCATTATGGATCAGCGCGATATGCAGCTGATGGTGAAGCACATCTACGCCATCATCAACAACGCCGACAAAGCCAAACAGTGTTTTGGTGCCCGCCAAGATGTGGACTGGATCTACAGCCCCGGTGGTGAACTGGAGCAAAGCTCGGCGGTGGCCAAGTGGCTAAACCGCACCACCTTTAGCGAGTTCTTTCAACGCGTAAACACCAATGATCAGGTGCGTGAGTTTGGGGCCAATTTCAGCGAAAACTTCAGCAAGATGGTTACCGGCGACGACATCCAGATGCCGAAAGCCTTTCCGTTTGATGTGTCCGCCAACGCCTTGCCAAACCTGTGGGCTTCGGTGGGGTGGTTCCCGATGTACGCCGCCGATTCCGAACGCAATCAGCGCAACTTCGATAAAACCCGTGGCAACTACGCCTACGCCGAAGTGTTAGGTCATTGGGGCTTGCTGCGCATTGATTCCATTAACGACGAAAAAGTGGGGGCCGAAGTGGGTATGGTGGCGCAGCGGATCGACTCGTTCTATCCCTACCATAACCACGCCATCAGCGAGATCTACTACACCATCCGTGAACCCGCCTGCACCAACGAGTTTAAAAACTTCGCCCTGCGGGAAAACAGCCCACTGGTGCAGACCGTCAGCGAAACCGACACCATTCGTGAAGTGGAATTCGACGCCGGCATGGCCAACGAACACCTGTTTTGGGCGTCCACCTCCCCAAGCAAAGATGACTTGATCTACTTCCACCCCAACACCATTCACGCCTTTGAATACGCCGGTGCCGATTGCCACGCGCAGCCACAACAAAAGGCGATTGTGACGGTATGGGCGCGCTCTAATGCCCACGATAAGCGCAACGATTACGGCACCACTCGCCTGTGTGAATCCGCCGCTACGCCAAACACCCCGGCGCTGCGCGGCGCGAAGATCCGCTGTGATCTGACCAAGACCAAGTACTAAACCCTTGTACTAGGATTAGCGATTAACGCTAAGGCAACGGCGCAATTGATCCCTGCAAGGATTGCGCGGTTGCCGCGGTTTTTTAGCAGTATTAACAACAAAGGCCACCGAAATCGGTGGCCTTTGTTGTTTTTGCAAGGTGTTGCTGTTGTAGGTTGAATTAGCCGCAGGCGTAATCCAACGATTTTATGGTTTGGCGTGGTTGGGTTTGGTGTGGTCGGGTTTGATGTGGTGTGTTGTGGCTGTCACGTTACGCCGAAAAGCGCGGCTAACGTGACCTACGCGGCTGTTGTAGGTTGAATTAGCCGCAGGCGTAATCCAACGATTTTATGGTTGGGTGTGGTTGGGTTTGGTGTGGTGTGTTGTGGCTGTCACGTTACGCCGAAAAGCGCGGCTAACGTGACCTACGCGGCTGTTGTAGGTTGAATTAGCCGTAGGCGTAATCCAACGAGTTTATGGTGTGGTTTGGTGTGGTTGGGTTTGGTGTGGCTGTCACGTTACGCCGAAAAGCGCGGCTAACGTGACCTACGCGGCTGTTGTAGGTTGAATTAGCCGCAGGCGTAATCCAACGAGTTTATGGTTGGGTGTGGTTGGGTGTGGTTGGGTGTGGTTTGGTTCGGTGTGGTGCGGCCATGTGAATTTGGCTCAACAATTAACGAAGACACAGCCTAAGAAAAGGCCACCCCCAAATGGGTGGCCTTAGGTTGTGTTTGCAGGGTGCAGCTGTCCTCTGGCCACGGTTCTAGCCGCAGGCGTCAACCTGCAACGTTGTGGCGTGGCGGCGGAGCACTTGCTGTTACCACAGCTTCAGCTGGGGGCGCAGCCAAGATTGGATGCCGCAACTGAGCAGCATCAAACTGCCTTTGATTGGCCCATGCATGGTTAACAGGTGGCGCCGATACAGCGACGCGTACACCAGCCGTGCTGGCGCACCGGCCACCTGCAAGCCGCCGCACCAATGGGAGAACATATTGCCGACGGTTGTGAAGCGCGCCAAGTTAACAAAGCTGCCCAGATCTTTATAAACGTAGCGTTTTAACGGCGCTTGCGGGTTGCGTAATAGCGCCATCAGGTTATCGCCCACCAGCAGCGCCATCTGCCGTGCCGTTTGCCCTCGTGGCGGTAAGAAGCTGCCATCGTTTTGGGGCACCGCGGCGCAGTCGCCAAAGGCAAAGATCCGAGCATCGCTGTGGCTTTGGCCATTATCAGCCACCAACAGTTGATTGTTGCGATTTACCTTTAGACCCAAACTGGCCAGCACCTCTGGTGCCTTCACGCCAGCTGCCCATAGGGTTAAATCGGTGTCGATCGATTCGCCGTTCTTGGTGTGCACACTGTGTGGATTCACTTGGGTGACGATGGTATTGGTGCGTACGCTCACGCCAATTTCCAAGAGCTTGTCGTGCACGGATTGGCGCAGCGTGGATTTAGGCAAGGCGGGCATAACCGAATCCGAAGCTTCGATCAGGGTGATCTGCAGAAGCTGTTCGTCGATGTTATAGCCATAGCCTTTAAGGGCATGAGCCATGTGGTGCATTTCGGCGGCCATTTCGACCCCAGTGGCACCGGCCCCCACAATCGCCATCTTCATTTGCCCTTGGCGCTGGCCGTTGGCGTGCTGCATAAATTGGTGCTGGATCCGTTCGCGCAGGGTCATGGCTTGGCTGGTTAAATCCAGCGAATAGGCATGCTGCTTGACCCCATCGATCCCAAAGTCGTTACTGACTGCGCCAATGCCCAGCACCAGATAATCGTATTCCAGCTCGAGCTCGGTTAATACCGTTGCGCCGTTGCTGTTGTATAACGGCGCTAGGGTGATGGTTTGCGTGTTACGGTTTAACCCGGTTAGCGCCCCTTGCTGAAACAGATAGCCGTTGTGGGCGCCATGCACTTGGTAGTCAATGGCGTTCACCCCTTCATCTAAGCTGCCGGTGGCCAGTTCGTGCAGCAATGGTTTCCAAATATGGTGGCTGCTGACGTCCACTAAGGTGATCTGCGCTCGCCCTTTTTTACCCAGCTTGTTGCCCAGTTTTTTGACGAGTTCCATGCCGCCGGCTCCACCACCGACAACGACGATTTTTTTCATAATAGGATCCAATAAGAGTGTGCCTGCTGGCAGGAAATAGGGGGGAACGAGTGGCTTAGTGGCCGTGACTGAGGTTGATCAGCATCACACCAGCGGCGATCAGCAGCATGCCCAGCCAGACATTGGCATCAAGGTGTTGCCGATAGATCAGCGTTGACATCAGGGTAACGGCAACGATAGCCAAGCCCGCCCACAGGGCATGCACAATGCCCACGGGCATCCCTTTCATCGCTTGGCTTAAAAACAGAAAGGCGGATAAGTGGCCAACCAACACCAGTGCGGCCGGGATCGGCCGACTAAAGCCATCGGTGGCCTTCAGTGCCACATGGGATAGGGCTTCGGCGGCAACGCCAAGTAACAGGAACAACCAACTCATCAATCTGCCTTTGCCAATTCGTGTTTGATGGCGGCCATTATATTGATGTGGTGGAAGATGATAATCGCCCCCTTTTGCAAATTACTTTTACCAAATGGTAATAATAAGCAACGAGCTAGTAAGGCAGGACAACCGCAGGGGGAAACCGCAACCGCCGCCCATTGGGCGGCGGTTGTTCGGCAGCGATAAGCAAGGTCATGGCCGTGGTTACCACAACTTCAACTGGGGGCGCAGATAACGCTGCATGCCGTTAAGCGCCAGCATGAACACCCCTTTGACAGGGCCGTGCATGGTCCACAGATGGCGACGATACAGCGACGCGTACACAAAGCGAGCCGGGCCACCCACCACCGCTAATCCGCCACGGAAACAAGAGAACAGATTGCCGACGGTTGAAAAGCGCGACAGGTTTACGATCGACCCTAAGTCTTGGTAAACGTACTCTTGCAGTGGTGTGGATTCACCGCGGTGCAGGCTGATCAGGTTGTTGGCCACCACCAGCGCCATCTGCCGTGCGGTTTGCGCCCGTGGTGGCGCAAAGCTGCCATCGGGCTGAGGAACGGCAGCGCAATCGCCAAAGGCAAAAATACGTTCGTCGCTGTGGCTGCGGCCATTGCCGTGCACCAGCACTTGGTTGGCGCGGTTGATGTCGAGCCCCAGCTCTTGCATCACCTCTGGGGCTTTTACCCCAGCGGCCCACAGGATCAGATCCGCATCGATAAAGGTGCCATCTTTGGTGGCCAAACCGGCTTCGCGTACTTCGGTCACAAAGGTGTTGGTGCGCACGGTCACGCCCAGCTCCAGCAGCTTGTTGTGCACCGCTTGGCGCAAACTGGCTTTGGGCAGGGTAGGCATCACCGAATCGGACGCTTCAACGATGGTGATGTTAAGCAGATCGTCACTGATGTTGTAGCCGTAGTCGCGCAGGGTTTTGGCCATGTGGTGCAGCTCGGCTGACATCTCGACCCCGGTGGCACCGGCGCCCACAATGGCCATGTTCAAACGGCCGCTGCGCTGGCCGTGGGCGTGTTGGATAAACAGGGTTTTAATGCGTTCACGCAGGCTCATGGCGCTGCTGATCAGATCCAGCGAATGGCTGTATTGGCGCACGCCAGGGGTGCCAAAGTCGTTGGTTACGGCACCAATGCCCAGCACGAGGTAGTCGTAACTCAGTTCGCGGGCGGGCAACACTTGTTGTCCGGCGGCGTCCAGCAGTGGCGCCAGGGTAATTTTGCGGGCGGCTTTATCCAGCCCAATTAGGCTGCCTTGCTGGTAGCGATAGCCGTTGTGGGCACCATGCACTTGGTAGTCGATGGCGTTGATCCCTTCATCCAAGCTGCCGGTAGCCAGTTCGTGCAGCAACGGTTTCCAGATGTGATGGCTGCTGACGTCAACCAAGGTGATCTCGGCACTGCCTTGCTTACCCAGCTTGTTGCCCAGCTTTTTAACCAGCTCCATGCCGCCGGCGCCGCCGCCAATCACCACAATCTTATCCATCTTCTGCTCCGTCGCTGTGCGTGTAACTAAATTACACAAAGTTGCTGTATCTGCCGCTAAGGCTAGAGCATTATGAAAGTTAATTACAGGTGGAGGAAAAACGGTCAGCGAGCAAGAAGTGCGCGTTGCGGCTTAGTTAGCATAAAAAAACGCCACCGTTAAGGCAGCGTTTTGGGCAGAACCGATGGCGCTTAGGCTGTTACTAAGTGGCTTGCGTGGAAGCGCAAATGGGCTTCGATAAAGCTGGCGATAAAGTAATAGCTGTGGTCGTAACCGTCGTGACGGTGCAACGTTAGTGGGTAGCCGCTAACCTCGGCAGCCTGCTGCAGCGCCTGTGGTTGCAGCTGCTCGGGCAAGAAGTTGTCGCCGTCGCCCTGATCCACCAAGGCGGGCAGTTGCGTCTGATTGGCGCTGGCGGCCATCAGCTTACAGCTGTCGTATTGCGCCCATGCGGCGGGGTTGTCGCCCAAGTAAGCGGTGAACGCTTTTTGACCCCAAGGCACATCCGAAGGATTTACGATTGGGCTAAACGCCGAAACCGATTGGTAACGTTCGGGATTACGCAGGGCGATCATTAATGCACCGTGACCGCCCATGGAGTGGCCGGCGATGGCGCGTTGCTGGGTTACGGGAAACTGAGCTTCGATCAAAGCAGGCAGCTCGTTGACGACGTAATCGTACATCTGAAAGTGCTGCTGCCACGGCGCTTGGGTGGCGTTAACGTAAAAGCCTGCGCCTTGGCCTAAGTCGTAACCGTCGTCGTTAGCCACGTGGTCGCCACGGGGGCTGGTGTCTGGGGCAACAATGGCGATGCCTAACTCGGCGGCGATGCGGTGAGCACCGGCTTTTTGCATGAAGTTTTCGTCGCTGCAGGTTAAGCCCGATAACCAGTACAGCACTGGCACCGCTTGGGTTTGCGCTTGCGGTGGCAGGTAGATGGCAAAGCGCATGTCGCCGTTTACGGCGCGGCTGCGATGTTGGTATTGCTTGTGCCAGCCGCCAAAGCTTTTAGCGGCAGACAAATGAGTAATGTCTTGCATGGGGGTTCCTGAAAACATGGCCGTTGAAACAATAACGCCCCAGCAAGACTGGGGCGCTAATGGTAAGTACGGGCTTACTTATCTAAATGCAGTACGGTACGAATGCTCTTACCTTCGTGCATCAGGTGGAAGGCGTCGTTCACCTCTTCCAAGCTCATGGTGTGGGTGATGAAATCATCCAGCTTGAACTCGCCCGCCATGTAACGTTCAACGTACTCTGGCAATTCAGAGCGGCCTTTTACGCCACCAAAGGCAGAGCCTTTCCATACGCGGCCGGTGACCAGCTGGAACGGACGGGTAGAGATCTCTTGGCCAGCACCGGCTACGCCGATAACCACGGATTCGCCCCACCCTTTGTGGCAGCACTCTAAGGCGCTGCGCATCAGGTGCACGTTACCAACACACTCAAACGAGAAGTCGACGCCGCCGTCGGTCATCTCAACAATTACTTCTTGAATTGGCTTGTCGAAGTTCTTTGGGTTAACGCAATCGGTTGCGCCTAACTTGGTGGCCAAGTCGAACTTAGATTCGTTGATGTCGATGGCGATGATGCGACCGGCTTTGGCCATTTTAGCGCCGATAATGGCAGACAGACCGATGCCGCCTAAGCCGAATACCGCCACGGTGTCGCCTTCTTTTACATCGGCGGTGTTGGTTACCGCGCCCATGCCAGTGGTAACGCCACAACCCAGTAAGCACACTTCTTCCAGTGGCGCTTCTTTGTTGATCTTCGCCAGCGAGATCTCTGGCAATACGGTGTATTCGCTGAAGGTAGAGCAACCCATGTAGTGGAAGATTGGCTCGCCGTTGATGCTAAAGCGGCTGGTGCCGTCTGGCATTAGGCCCTTGCCTTGGGTTTCGCGGATCTTCTGGCACAGGTTGGTTTTGCCAGACTGACAGAATTTACATTCGCCACACTCCGGGGTGTACAGCGGGATCACGTGGTCGCCAACTTGCACGCTGGTAACGCCTTCGCCGATGGACTCAACCACACCGCCGCCTTCGTGGCCCAAGATGGATGGGAAGATCCCTTCTGGATCGTCACCAGACAGGGTAAAGGCATCGGTGTGACATACGCCGGTTGCGATGATCTTCACTCGAACTTCGCCCGCTTTGGGTGGTGCAACATCAACGGTTTCTAATTTCAGTGGTTGGCCAGCGGCCCATGCAACCATTGCTTTCGATTTAAGGGTTTGAGCAGTCATCAACAATTCCTCATGCAGTTAACTGGTAAGCAACGGGGGTTGCTTCAATGGCGACCATTATATTGATGGCAGGCACAATGATAATGACCTTGATTGGTAAATTACTTTTACTGTGGTGTAATAATCAGGGTGGTGTGCGTACGAATACAGGAAAGATAGATGTTTAATTGGGATGGGATCAGCGAATTTATCGCGGTGGTGGAAACCGAGAGCTTTACCGCGGCCGCCAAACGGTTGGGGATCTCAACCGCGCAAGTCAGCCGCCAAGTGAGCGCCTTAGAGCAGCGCTTAGCCGCCAAGCTGTTTTACCGCACCACGCGGCGCGTCACCGTTACTGAAACGGGGCAGCTGTATTACCAGCACTGCAAGCCGCTGTTAGAAGGGCTTGAAGAAGCGGAGCGGGTGATCAGCAATCTGCAGGCCACGCCCAGAGGCAAGCTGAAGGTAACTGCGCCGGTTACTTATGGCGAACAAGCCATTGCTCCGGCGTTAAACCGCTTTTGTTTGCAGTACCCAGATCTGGAAGTGGAGCTGCACCTCAGCAACCGCAAGCTGGATCTGGTGGATGAAAACTTCGATTTGGCTATCCGCTTGGGTCAGTTGCAGGATTCCAGCATGATGGCCAGCAAGCTGGGGCAACGCAGCCAGTTTGTGTGTGCCGCCCCCAGTTATCTGGCCGCCCACGGCGAACCCCATAGCTTATCGGAGCTTAGCCAGCACAACTGCTTGGTGGGCAACATTGAGCATTGGCGTTTTGCCCAAGGGGAGCGTTCGCGCAGCATTAAGGTCAGCGGCAGCTTGCGTTGCAACAGCGGTAAGGCGCTGCTGGATGCGGGGTTGTTGGGGTTAGGGTTGGTGCAGCTGCCGGATTATTACGTGGCCGATCACCTTAACTCCGGGCAGTTGGTCGAGGTGCTTGCGCCGTTTCGCCAGCCTGACGATGGGATCTGGGCGGTGTACCCTCACAATCGGCATTTATCGCCCAAAATTCGCCTGCTGCTGGAGCACTTCAAAAGCAGTTTTTAACGCTGTTTGGGGGGATTGATGGGGGGTGGTGAACGGTTGTGAGCTTGTCGCCATAAATGGCGATCTACGGGGGAAATCACAGCGCCGAGTGGTCGGTTACGTTAGCCGCGGTTTAGCATAACGTGACAGCCAAGCCGAGATGATCCCCGTGATTGGCGCATCGTTGTTCGATTACGCCTGCGGCTAATCGCACCTACCAAGGCGGTGTTCAGAATAGTAGGTCCCGTTAGCCGTTCTTTGGCGTAACGTGACAAGCCAAGCCATGCCGAGATGATCCCCGCCATTACCGCAATTGTTCGATTACGGCTGCGGCGAATCGCACCTACCAAGGCGGTGTTCAGAATAGTAGGTCCCGTTAGCCGCTTTTTGGCGTAACGTGACAAGCCATGCCAAGCCGAGATGATCCCTGCGATTAGCGCACGATTGTTCGATTACGCCTGTGGCGAATCGCACCTACCAAGGCGGTGTTCAGAATAGTAGGTCCCGTTAGCCGCTGTTTGGCGTAACGTGACAAGCCATGCCAAGCCGAGATGATCCCTGCGATTAGCGCACGATTGTTCGATTACGCCTGTG
>NZ_CANLCI010000032.1 GCF_947489035.1 uncultured Ferrimonas sp.
CCTGTGGCGAATCGCACCTACCAAGGCGGTGTTCAGAATAGTAGGTCCCGTTAGCCGCTGTTTGGCGTAACGTGACAGCCAAGCCGAGATGATCCCCGCCATTACCGCAGGATTGTTCGATTACGGCTGCGGCTAATCGCAGCTACAAATACGGTGTTCAGAATAGTAGGTCCCGTTAGCCGCGGTTTGGCGTAACGTGACAGCCAAGCCGAGATGATCCCCGCCATTACCGCAATTGTTCGATTACGCCTGCGGCGAATCGCAGCCACTAATGCGCCAAACCTTACGGTTACTGCTCTAACACCAAGGCGTTTAAGTTGGCGGACAACAGCGAACGCAGGTGCGTCATCGCTTGGGGATCGGCGCTGGGGTTGGTGTACAGCGATTCATTGAAGGCGGGCAGGGGCGGCAAGCCGTGCTCGGCGGGATCGAGCACCTGCATGCGCTCGCTGATGCGAAATTCCGCCACTGGGGCGATGGCCAGATCTTCCTCTACCGCCATGCACAACGCTTGCGGCGAAGGGGTGGACAGCATCACTCGGATTGGCCGCATCGACAGCTGATGATTGGCAAATACCTGCGCCCGAATCGGGCAGTTTTCTGGGTACAGTGCCATCTGCAGTACGTCTTTGGTGAGCACCTGACCGTTAAGCGCCCCCACCCATTTGAACTGCCGTTCAAACAACAGATCGCCGTTTTCTGGGTGCTGCCAGTGGGTTGCAATGATGGCATCAAACTCACCGGCTTCGAGCCGCTTAAACAAGTTGCCCGAGACGTCGGTATCAATGGTGAGCTGGTAGTGGGTGAATTCCCGAATGAACTCGATCAGCCCCGATTGCAGATACCAACGCACGTAATCCGTTGGCACCCCTAAGCGGATCAGCTGGCGTTCGTTACTGAATTTCACGTCATCAAGGGCTTGCAGGTTTAAGCGCACCAATTGATAGGCGTAGTTCAGCAGCTTGTTGCCGGCCTCGGTTAGGGTTACGCCGCGGTTGTCGCGATGCAGCAAGGTTTGGCCGGTGCTTTGCTCCAGCTTTTTGATCTGCAAGCTCAACGCCGACTGGGTGCGGCATACGCGATCCGCCGCTTTCGATAGGTTGCCGGTTTCTGCCACCGCAATGAAGCTTTCCAGTAATTCGATTTTCAGCATTGGCTATTGGTTTTCGTCATCATGCTGCAAGTTTTACTCACTTTCCGCTTTTGCCCAAGCTTGCTACCGTGCAAACGTGAGTAGTATCGAGGATTGGAAATGAGTACAAAGCAGCAACGTCACAACTTTTTGGTGGAAGTGGCCCAGCGCAGTTTGCGTGGCCGTAAGTCGTTTGATCTGTGTCGTTCCCACCTAGTGGCCAGCAGCTTGATCTCAAAAGGCACGATTTACAATCACTTCACCAGCGAAGCGGATCTGATTGTGTCGGTCGCCAGCGCGGATCTGCAGGAATTTTGGCAGCACGCCTGCACGCTAGAGCAGCGCTATGCCGATCCCATCGAACGCTTTTTGGCGCACCACTGCATGCGCTTACATCAAGTGTTGGAACTGCAACGGTTTGTGATCTGCCGAGTGATGCCCAATCCCGATCTGTTAGCGCAAGCTCGGCCAGAGCTGCAACAGCAGTTTATCGAGATCAGCGAGCGCTATAACCAGTGGAACATCGAACAGATTAAGCTGCAGGGCGAAGTGGCGGGGTACGATCGCTACGCCTTAGCCAATAACTTTATTCGCGGCACCTTAATTAACGTGTCTGACACGCCACCGGCAACCTCGGTGTTGGCCACTTACCAGCAGTTTTGTTACGCCCTGCTGCAACTGTTGGGGCATTCCGAGCTGCGGCTGCCAAGCCAAGCCCAGATCAGCCAGTGGCTGCAGCAAGATCTTCCGCAGGCGATCCCCGCTTAACCGTTTCTTCTTCGGCTGAGTTTGGGCATGATTAGCCCTCTATTCTTTAGCCAAGACCAAGTTGAAATGGAATCTTTTGCCGCCATTTGGCAGCGCGCCGCCGAGCGTAAAGGGGGCGATGCCGCCCTACAAGCGTTGTTACCGCAAGCCAACCCTAACCTAGCCGAGATGACCGACGCGCAGATGCTGTCGGCCATGAGCAGCCAGATCTTTAAATCCGGCTTTGTGTGGCGGGTAGTGGATAACAAGTGGCCCGCGTTTGAACAGGCGTTTTGGGGTTTCGAACCCACTAAGCTGTTGATGATGTCGCCGGAGCAGATAGAGCAACGGGGCAGCGATACCGCCTTGATCCGCCACGGCAAGAAGATCCAATCGATTTTTGATAACGCCCAGATGATTTTGAACATTGGCTACGATCACGGCAGCTTTGTGCAGTGGCTGGCGCAGTATGACAGCCGCAACATCATTGGCCTGTGGCAAGAGTTAAAGAAGCAGGGCAATCGCTTGGGCGGCAACACCGGCCCCTACTTTTTACGCAGCATCGGCAAAGACACCTTCCTGTTAACCAACGACATTGTTGGTTACCTGAAAGCCCACGATCTCTTAGACGCCGCGCCTACCTCGAAAAAGGGGATGCAGCAGGCGCAGGATATTTTCAACCAATGGCAAGACGAAAGCGGCCTGCCGTTGGCGCAGATCTCGAAGGTGGTGTCGTGCTCGGTGGGGGATAATCGGGTTTAGCCCGATCATCTGACGTCAGATAAACCTCGAAAACTCGCCTCGTCGATTAGGGTTAAACCCGACAGCCGGTTAGCCTTAGCTGAGGCCGATGGGCTTGGTTTTTGTTCGAGAGCAGGTTGCCATCAATGACGACCTACGAGGCACGGCATGGGATGCCGCTTTAGGCGGTCGCCGCCAATGGCGCCGACTCGACCGCGGGCTTACTGGCGGATGCGGCGCAACACCTGCTCGAAGTAATCCACCCCTTTTTGCTCAGTCACGCGGATATTGTTCTCTGGGATCTGCTCGGGGTTGGGGTAAACCCGCAACACCTTTTCCATGCTTTGTTCGCGGATCAGGTGCAGGGTGGGGTAGGGCGAACGGTTGGTGTAATGCCCCGGTGAATCCATCGGTTCATCTTCGAAGAAATAATCGGGATGGAAGTTTGCCAGCTGAAAGGTGCCATCGTAGCCAATGTCGAGCAGTAACTCGTTGGCGTAATCGACCAGCTCTAAAAAGCGCTCAAATTGGGCAAACCCATGGGTGAAAATCAGCAAGGTGGTTTCAGTTTGAGGCTGCTGCTCAAGCTGTTGCAGTTCGTGCGCCAAGGCCGCTAGGGCGGGCTCGAGTTTGCTGGCGTCGCATTCCACGTAGGCGATGGTGTTGTTCACAAACTCTTTTTTGGCAAATGGGCAAAAGTTGAGTTGGATAACAATTTCATCCAGCCATTGCTTGGTTTGTGCGGTTGGCGAGTAGTCGCGGCTCATCTTTTTCCCTGTACGGCTTATCCAGTGTTGGCGCACAGCATAACGGGAATTGCTGGCAACGGATAATCCGGCGGCGAAAACGGGCGCATCCCTGTGCCCATTGCCGTCATCCAAGGCGTTAGGCGAAGGCTTCTTGCAGTTCGCGCGCCAGTGATGGGTTACGGCGAGCTTGTTTCATCTGTTTGCACAGATCTTTAATGGCGTTCGCGGTCAGATCGCTCATCAGCTCGGTTTTGTATTGCTGCACTTGCTCGTCGGTCATGTCGTCGGGCAGTTTGGCTTTGTTGAATTCAGCCACGCAGGTGATGCCCACCATGCACTGACAAAATGCCGCCAAGGCGTGAAACTGCTCGAAATCGGCGAGGATCTTTTGCGCGCTGGCGGGCAGTTCTTGCCACGCATGGCTGATCTCGTCGGCGCTGCTTTGGTACATCGCCATTAACGCTTCAATGGTTGGCTGGCCGAGCTCTTCAAAGGCGATCAGCTGCTGCAGCGCAGGGGTAAGATCATTGATGTCGATAGGGGCATCGTTGCTTTGGGTCATGATTAAACCGCCGCCACTACCGAGATCTCAACCAACAGCACATCGCGCGCCATCTTGGCTTCAACGCAAGCGCGGGCAGGGGCGTGGCCTGCTGGTACCCAAGCGTCCCATACGGCGTTCATGCCAGCAAAATCGTCCATGGTTTTTACGTAGATGGTGGCGCTTAAAATTTTCTCGCGGCTAGAGCCAACGCTTAACAGCAGTTCGTCTACTTTTTCCAGCATGGTGGTGGTTTGGCCGGTGATGTCTTGGCTGGCGTCTTTGGCCACTTGGCCACACAGGTACACGGTACCGTTGTGGATCACGGCGCGGCTCATGCGTTGTTTGGTTTCTCTGCGTTCAATCATCTTGGTTCTCATTTAATGCGTGGGGGCTACCCATAAAAAACGGCGACATTATAGCGTGCCGCCGATCCAACTGATGTGATTTAAATGCAATCAAGATTAATTGAGTTAACCAAACAGCACGCGCGTTGCCAACGCTTTTTGGATGGCAACCACATCGCTGCCTTTCTTTAATTCCTGCTTAAACGGTTCGCTTTGGCCAGAGATCCAGATCCGCAGTTCTGAATCCATATCAAAGTGGCCCGCGCTTTCCACCGAAAACTGGGTGATCGCCTTATACGGCATCGAGTGGTAGCTCACCTTGCTGCCGGTCAGCCCTTGCTTATCAATTAGGATCAGCCGTTTGTTGGTAAATACAAACATGTCCCGCACCAGCTTGTAGGCCATATCAACCTGTTCGCTGTCGGCCAATATTGGCGCTAACTCTTCTTGTACGTCATTCACGTCCAGTTCACTGGCGTTGCCCATCAATCCATCTAACAGTCCCATATGGCCTCTCCTGCGTATTGTGTGTCACTAACCTAGCGCAATTTTTAGGCTGATGAACAGCGACTTTTCTTGGGTTAACGCTGATGCGAATCGACGGAATACATGGCATGTAGCATCCAAAATTTGGAGGCTAGTATGATTAGAGGATGGCAGTTAACTTTATTAATAACTTAGGTTTTATGTCCTATTGGTGTTTCTCTGTCTTTGATGGTCAGTTAGTTTATCAATGAGCTTGAGTAACGGCTCAGGCCATCATTACAAGGAAGATATGATGAAAAAATGGATTTTGATGGCGGCCTCTGTGGTCGCACTAAGCGCTACGACAGCTAACGCAGAAGAGTTTTCGGTGCCAAGCTTGCGCTGTGGAACCGATCTTTTGAAACTAGGCGATAGCACCAGCAAGATGCTGAAGACTTGCGGCCAACCTGTGTTATCCGAAGCACTGGAAAGTGCTGAAGGCGGAGTCGTTGCCACCAACTACCACTACCAATTTAGCAAGTCTTCACCCGCCACAGTGATTCAAATCAAAAAGGGTAAAGTGGTGGAGATCATTCGCGATCGTTAAGGTGCCTCAGGAAGGGGGGTAGCTCTAAAGCAATCCGATTCTCTTGGGCTAATAAGACTTGCGGTGTTGCCTGACAGTCAGTAAAACAGCGGCGGTACTCACTTCCGCTTTTTTATCTGGTGATAAGGACAGTGCATGCCCCCTTCGTCGCGATACTTTACTATGAGTTGAGCGTTGGTGCGAGTGGCAAAAAGTTGGCTCACCGTCACCTGTGGCACACCAAAATTCTCATTGGCGCGTGGCACGCTTTTGGACGACGTGAGTTGGCGGAGGCCTTAAAGGCAGATAACAGAGCGCAAGAAACTAACCCATATTCTGTTAATTGGTAAATTGTCAATGACTCGTTTAATTATCACTCATCGGATTGAAACGACAAAACTGGTGGACAGAGTGTTAACTATGGAATTGAAACAGACCTCAGGCACATTTATAGAAATGAAAAAACGGAAGGTAACTGAAAATTAAATTCAGCTTTTTAGTAGAGGTGTCACGCATTTAGTTGATGGCTATACTAAGAAGGGCGCGATTGTTTTGATTGCGTTCTAAGAGAGTGCCTCGATAAATATCTTGGCGAATCAAAAATGTCATATGAAAGAATTAAGCTTGAATGAAATCGAACAGGTAAGTGGTGGCTTCTTATTGCTGATGTTCCTATTTATTCCCGAAGATACCGGCGGTATGGAATGGCCAGTTACAGGAGCTAAGCCCTAAATAAAATTGGGGCGCAGTAGCTAAAAATTCTGCGCCCTATATTCTTGAATGGTTTTTGATATTTATGAACATTGAAAATATGAAGTTTAGCTCAATCATTTTTTTATCATTCTTTTTGCTTCCGTCCTTTTACTATATGTCCGCTGATCACATAGAATCGTTTCAAGTGAATGGCATACATGTCGCTGTGGGGTTGTTCTTACTTGTTCTGGCTTTATTTGAAGAGGTAGTTTTTAGATTTTTACTACCAAAAATTTTTGGTGAGAGTTTGAAATTGGTTTTGTTGTCATCAATACTGTTTGCAACTTGCCATTTGTTTAACGACGGATCTTCCATTACCTCATTTATTGTGACTTTCGTTGCTTCATTAATTTTATTTTGGATAAGGTTCAATATCGGCTTTTCATTTTCAGTTATCGCACATTTCTTTTGGAACTTTCAGATAGCCGTTTTGTTTGGACAGAAAGTGAGCGGTTTTGATTTATTAGGCAAGGTTGGTGTCGAGCCTATTCTGAAAACCGACAAGGTGCATCAATCCGCTTACGGTATTGAGGGAGAGTTTTCAACCTTAATTATATCTGTTGTGCTATTTGTTTTATTGTCTTTAAGGGTGGCTTATGTCCAAAAATTTAGAGTGCAGCAACACGCATGAGCCATCCATTGGTCCAGGGCGGAATTGAGCTTTGTTAAATCCCATTAACCAAAGAAAATCTCGCTTCTGAATTCATCATTCCACGAAGTTTTTCGCATCTTAGTAGGCTTGCTCGCTTTCAACGGGTGTTGCTGCAGAAGGTTGAGCACAATGCGGCGAAACAAAGCCATCTTCTTTGCATTTTCACGGTCGCCAATGCGAAACACATCTTGCCTAAATGTAACATCGAGTACTCGTTGCTAGTGGTTTTCGGTGGCTGATCCGCGCTAACAGTTCTGATACTCCTATACATACAGTACAGTCGCTAAGCTCCAAAGCAGCCATTCATCACCAGTCAAGAAACGTCTCCTTTGGGCACTTAGCTGTCGTTAATTCATCTCTGTTTTACTCGAAAAATTCTCGTAGTACAGTTATTCACAGAGTTCCAAGTTAAGCGAAGCCAAGCTCAGAAGCACTAGCCTGTCGCCATTGGTGGAGGCGGGTAATTAACAGCAGCCCTTCGCATTTCAAACCCTTCAACGCATAGCGAAAGCTGCCATCGTAGCGGCAGGCTTTAAGCTCACCTGTATTGGTATCGAAAACCGTCTGGTAAAGCGGTGATATAGGTAAGCGAGTGCCGAAAGATGGTGAATCACCTGAAGCTGAATTGTCAGCTGTATGACACTCGCCACGAATTACCTTTAGGTATTGGCACTACTGGCCGTTGTCAGCAGATCTGCGGCGAACAAATTGCCGTTTATCTGACCATTTTTAGCCTGACCAATGCAAAGGCTAATGTATAAAAATGGCGCTTTGGGCTGAAGGTTAGCTTTAGATTAGAGAAAGTGATGGTTTGTGCGGAGGTCGGCACATAGTTGGCACAAAATCTTGGTGATTTTGTAAGAGATTGATTTTTAATTTTAAAAGTGAAGATCTGGCCTCCCCATAGGGACTCGAACCCCAATCGGCCGCTTAGGAGGCGGCTGCTCTATCCTGTTGAGCTATAGGGAGGCGGAAGCAGAGCCATTCTAGCGGGGTTGTGGCTGATTGCAAAAGGGCAGTGATGTGATTGCCGCTAAATTAATCAGCCACTTGGCTGCAGGCGTAAACTAAAGCAAAAACGAGCTTAGTTGCCTTTGCGTTCCACCCAGTCGCCTACTTGCACACCCATGCTGTCGCCAAAATCTAAGATCCGCGCCAGCGCCTGCTGCGGTCGCACCTGTTCTAGCTGCAACATTATTTCGCTGGATTGCCCCCATTGCTGTTGCTGCGGCATAAACACCAGCATGTCACCGGCGCGCAGGCCGTTGTTGCTGCCGATGTCTAACTTAACTTGTTCGCCGCGAATGCTGGTGATCCGCCCACGCAGCGGCTTGCAGGTTAGGGCGGCGTCGATGTCGTGGCTGATTTGGGTTACCACGCGGCGAACCTCTTCGCCAAAGCCGCTGTTCCAGAATCGCTCGGTGGCGGTGTCGGCGATCTCTTGGCGTTTGTAGGGCCAGTTGCCTTTGCCGCGATAGCGTTGGCTCCAAACGACTTGGCCGCTAAAACCATCGTATAAGGTGGCGTTAAGTGCCACGGTGCGCTCGCCGCCGCGATCCCAATAGCCCAGCATTTTCGATTTCAGCTTAGCGGCTACGTCGTCGATGGTGATGGCTAAAACGTATTGGCTTTGTTGCTTGCGGCTCAGTTCCGTTACCCATTGTTTACCGGCTTGAGCAAAGTGGACATTGAGGTGGCTTAAATCGGCGGCGAAGGCGGCGTTGGCTTCGCCATTGAGGGTGTTGGTGAGCACGCGGGCAATGGCGCTGTCGATCTGATAGATGCCGCCAATCACTAACTGTTGGCGGTAGCGCACCTGCGGTCGTGGGATCACAATCTTCGCTTTGCCGCCCACCACATCGCACCGCTGCGCCCCCAGCGGTTCTACATCCACTCGCAGTGCCACCGAGATCTGCCGCCCTTGGCGATCTTCAGACAGCAGCTCCATGCTGCGAACTCGGCTTTGGCTGTTCCAGTTTACCTGCTCATCCGCAAGCACGCCGTTGTTGCTGCTTTGGTTAACGCTCACGGTGCCGCCTTGGCTCATGATCGCTTGCGATAGGGCGTTGTCGATGGCGCGCTGACGGGCATCGGCAATGTCGTCGTTAAAGATCTCGGCGGTGCCGATCACTTCCATCGGCATGGCAACAGAGACGCAAGACAGTAACAGCGTAAGGGCAGCAAGAGCGGCGCGCAGGATCATGGCAACTTAGGTTCCGAAATAACAATTGGCATAGTTTAAGCAAGACACATGCCTAAAGGTGCGGTAAGCGCAGCTAAAGATAAAAACATTGCCGCCGATAGCCTGATATCGAGTGGTTGCTTAAGTTGGCGTAAGAGGAATGCGGATGCGTTGGGCGATATGGGTGTTGCTGGCAATGCTTGCTGGTTGTGCACAGCAAGATAAGGTGAATGTGTATTACTTTGATGACGCTGAGCGTGGCAAGAGTTTGCCGCCACAGGGGCCATTGAATCACCTTGCCAATCAGATAGCCGATGATCTGGTGATCCACCACAACATGCCGATTGGCCGCCAAGTGCTGGCGGTAACAACGCCGGTGCCACTGACCGATTTCAGCAACAGCAGCGAATTTGGGTTGCAGTTGGGGGATGCGCTAATGAGCTCTTTGCATCAGCGCGGTTTCAACCTGGTGGATCTGAACGGATCGGATGTGGTGCGGGTAAGCCGCCAGGGTAACTTGTTGTTAAGCCGAGATGTGCAGCAGCTGTCAAACAGCATTCAGGCGGATCAGGTGTTGGTGGCGACCATTGGCCACACCACCGATGGCGTACAGATTTACACCCGCATGTTAACCCTCAGCAATAACCGGGTGGTCAGCACCAGCCAAACATCGGTGGCGTGGCAGCAGTTGCCAAACCATTTTAAGCCCAGCCGCCAAGTCAGCTTGGAACGGGGCAAACTGTTTCGACACGCCGAAAGCGGCAAGGGCCAAGTGGTGGAGTGGAACCAATGAAAACAATCACCATCGCGCCATTAACGGCTTGGCTGTTGGCGGTTACGATTGCCCTTGGTCTTAGCGGTTGCAGCGGCCTAACAACGCACGTTGAGTACGAAACCCTTACGCCGGCCAGTTTCCCCATCTTAACCGCCACGGGCATGGCGCCGTTGTCGCTGCAACAAGGCAGCACCGAACAAGAGAAGATGCGCCGCGCGATGCGGGCCGCCAAATTAGACGCCTACCGTGAATTGGCCGAGCAGGTGTATGGCCAACGCATTAACGGCAACAGCGAAGTCAGCGAACTGGTGCTGAAAAACGATCACTTTAAAGTGCAGGTTGATGGGGTGATCCGAGGCGCCAAGGTGATCCGCGCCTATCCGGTAGACGATACCTATGTGGCTGAAGTGGAACTGGATTACCGCCGTGTGTGGCAGCTGTACCAGCAGCAGCCGCAGCAGCGAATTAAAGAAGTAACTTATTACTGAAAGCGTGGCTGAGGTATGAGCCGAACACAACGCCGCCGGCCAGGGCGGCGTTGTTGTATCTGCTGCTTTTGGGCGTGGATGGTGTTTGGTTGTTCGATTACGCCTGCGGTTGATCGCACCTACGGGGGGATGTTCGATTACGCCTGCGGCTAATCGCACCTACGGGGGGCAGAATGTATACGGAGATTGTAGGTCACGTTAGTCGCTGTTTGGCGTAACGTGACAACGGCAAGGATTACCGCCGTGGGTGTGGTGGTTCGATTACGCCTGCGGTTGATCGCACCAACGGGTCGCACCTACGGGGGCAGAATGGATACCGAGATCCTAGGTCACGTTAGCCGCTGTTTGGCGTAACGTGACGGCGGCAAGGGTTACCGTTACGGGTGTGGTGGTTCGATTACGCCTGCGGTTGATCGCACCTACAGGTCGCACCTACGAGGGCAGAATGAATACGGAGATTGTAGGTCACGTTAGCCGCTGTTTGGCGTAACGTGACGGCGGCAAGGGTTACCGCCGTGGGCGTGGTGGTTCGATTACGCCTGCGGTTGATCGCACCTACAGGCCGCACCTACGGGTCGCACCTACGGGGGCAGAATGAATACGGAGATCGTAGGTCAGGTTAGCCGCTGTTTGGCGTAACGTGACGGTGGCAAGGGTTACTGCCGTGGGTGTGGTGGTTCGATTACGCCTGCGGTTGAACGCACCTACGGGTCGCACCTACGGGGGTCAGAATGGATGCCGAGATCGTAGGTCACGTTAGCCGCTGTTTGGCGTAACGTGACAACGGCAAGGGTTACCGTTGCGGGGAGGCGCTGCGGCTTAGGCTTTGATCGCTTTACCGAGGCGTTGGCCAACGTGGGTGTTGCCTTCGCCGGTGTAGGTCATGGCGCTGTTGTGGCTGGTGCGTTGCAACACTTGCTGCAGGCGGGTGAGACTGCCTGCCACCAATTCCGCTTGTTCATGGTTGTGCTGGTTACGCTGCTGGCATTGCTGCAGCATCCCTTGGCACTGATCCATTAACACCACCAATTCTGGGGTGTCATTCAGCGCGGGCAGGGCCGGATGGCGGCTGATGCCAACGTCGGCCATTTTAATCTCATCGAGTAACGCCACTTTGCGCTTCAACAGTTGTTCAATCTGCTCGACTTCGCGTTTTACCAGCGCGTCGGTTTCTTGCTCTAAAAGCGCAAACAGCTGACCCAAACGGGACAGCTGTTGTGTCAGTAGGTTATCCAGATCTGGACTAGCCATTTAAGCCATCCAGCTCGGTTTCAAAGCGAGCGATGTTGTCGGCCAGTTTCTCTGGGTCAACATGGTAACGCCCTTCGGCGATGGCGGCTTTGACTGCGGCAACTTTATCCATGTCGATGCCAGTGGCTGAGTCCAAGGCACCTTCCGCTTTTTTCAGCTGCTGGGCTTGCTCTGTTAATACCACTTCGTCCGCGGTTTTGGCTGGTGCGGCTTGGGCACCTGCTTGCGGCTTCGGCGCGTTGCCGGTAGTGGTTTGGTTTACCGGACGCGGGTTGCCGCCAAACATTTTGATCAGATCCATGTTGTGGCTCCGTCGTCATAAATTAGCGATTGATACATACCCTATCGGCATCGGTTGGCGAAGCTTTAGGGTTTATTTGCGATTAATTATAGCTGCACTTCAACTTCGCCAACGGCGATGATCTTGGCGTTGATGATACGCGCGCTGCGATTGTTTTTCACTCGGATTGTGTCGCCAACGTTGCCGCTGCTGATCGCCTCGCCAGAGGTTTTCAGTTCAAAGCTGTCGGTGCGGGCAAAAATGGTCACGCTGTCGCCACGGCAGATTTGGCACACGGCGCTGCGTTTCAGCGCTTGGCCCGCGTTAGCGCGGCGCACCAGTTTGGCTCCCACAAGCTGGTTAAGGCTGTTGAAGTGATTGCCGCGTAAGTTTTTTGCTTCCACCGATGCCATGCGTAAGTTGCTGTAATCCAACTGAGTATCCGCTTCCATTGCGACCGAAGTTACCACCACTTGATAGTATATTTTCGCTTGCACGGGCACATACAGCGACCAGCCGTCGGCATCCGAACAACTGACTTTAACGGTGATGATCCGCGCTGCGCCACGGTTGGTTGGGGCACTGGCCGACAGCGGTAATTGGCATTGGGGAAAACGCAAGCGCTTATCCAATGGCTTGGCTTTGATCACAACTTCAGCATCTTTGGGGAATTCTGTGAAGGCGGACACGTAATCTTCCGCTACAGACTGAATTTCAACTAAAGAAGTGACAGGATCTGCCGCTATAATAGGCGCAGCTAAGCTGAGCAGAAACAACCCGAGGGCAACACCGGTAAAACGTTTCATAGACGAGATTTTTACTGCCTCAACTTGTACCCAATAGGGGAAACTGTTACAACGCCGCAGCATTATAACGATATTTTGGTACTGACTCTCAGTACTGAATCACACTGTTTTCGAATTGCATTCGCACAGGGGCACTTTCACCATGGCAAGTATCTTAGATACGGTAAACCAACGTACGCAATTGGTTGGCCAGAACCGTTTGGAACTGTTGATGTTCCGCCTCAATGGACGCCAAACCTATGGCATCAACGTATTTAAAGTCCGCGAAGTGCTGCAATGCCCTAAGTTAACCGCGCTGCCCCACCAAAAAGGGGTGATCCGCGGGGTTGCCCACATTCGTGGCCAAACCATTTCGGTGATCGACCTGTCTGCGGCCATTGGTGGCCGTCCGGTTGAGAACACCGAAAACAGCTTCATCATCATCACCGAGTACAACCGCACCGTGCAAGGGTTCTTGGTGGGTGGGGTTGATCGCATCGTCAACCTTAATTGGGAAAACGTCCTGCCGCCACCATCCGGCAGCGGTCGCAGCAACTACCTGACTGCGGTTACCGAGCTGGACGAAAAGCTGATTGAAATTTTGGACGTTGAGAAGATCTTGCACGAGATCGTTCCGACCAAAATGGACATCTCTGATGAAGTGGCCGCCACCTTAAAGCCAACCGCACCAAGCAAGCGCATGGTGATGGTTGCCGACGACTCCAGTGTCGCTCGCAAGCAGATCCAACGGGCGTTAGAGCCGCTGGGGCTGGACATTGTGTTAGCCAAAGATGGCTTGGACGCACTGAAGCAGTTAGAGCAGATGGCGTCGGACTGCCACAGCATTACTGAAAAAATGAGCCTGATCATCTCGGACATCGAAATGCCAGAGATGGACGGCTACACCTTGGCGGCGGAGATCCGCACCAACGCCAAACTGCAGGACCTGAAAATCGTTCTGCATACTTCTTTGTCCGGCGTGTTCAACCAAGCGATGGTGAACAAAGTCGGCGCTGACGAATTTATTGCTAAGTTCAACCCGGATGAATTGGCTGCGACAGTTAACCGTTATTTAGCCGAAACTTCCGAGGGGTAAGGTTTGCCGAATAAAACGCTGGGTCCTAATGAATACCGGGCCTTTGCTGAGTTTTTGCAGAAACAAAGCGGCATTGTCTTAGGTGACAATAAACAGTATCTGGTGCGTAGCCGCTTAACGCCGCTGATCAGCAAGCACCAGCAGAACAACATTACTGATCTTGTGAAGTTGTCGATGAGCCCAAGCCAGCACACGCTGCGTAATGAGGTGATCGAAGCGATGACCACCAACGAAACCTTCTGGTTTCGCGATGTGTACCCGTTTGAACTGTTTAAAGAACAGCTGCTACCCGAACTGGCGCAACTGAACAAACGTACCCGCGTTTGGTCGGCCGCTTGTTCCTCAGGGCAAGAGCCTTATTCGTTGTCGATGGCGGTGCAAGAGTTCCGTCAGCGTAATCCGGGTAAGCTCAGCCATTCGTTGGACATTGTGGCAACCGACATCGACAGCAACATGCTGAGTTCGGCGCAAAACGCCTGTTACGATTCATTGGCGATGGCGCGCGGCTTAAGTGCTGAACGCACCCGTCAGTTTTTTGAACCGCAGGCCGATGGTAAGCACAAGGTCAACCAAGCCACGCGCTCGTTGGTGTCATTTCGCCGTCTTAATCTGCTCGACAGCTACCTGTTGATGGGCAAGTTTGATGTGATCTTCTGCCGCAATGTGCTGATCTACTTCTCAGCCGAAAGCAAGCGTAAGATCCTGCGGCAATTCGCTGCCGCCTTGAACCCCGGCGGTTACCTGATGTTAGGGGCTTCCGAATCGATGGCGCAGCTGTCGGACGAGTTCGAGATGAAGCGATTCCCCAATGGAATCGTATATCGCAAGCGATAACAGCTACTTCTCTTAAAAGGCGTGCCAATTGGCACGCCTTTTGCTTTTTATGAGGTATCGATCCATAGGAGGCAATTCATGGCCATCTCTTTTGACAAAGCCTTAGGCATTCACCAGCACTCGTTAGGCGTTCGCGCCGAACGGGCGGAAGTGTTGTCTGGCAACATCGCCAACGCCGATACCCCCGGCTATAAGGCCCGCGACATCGACTTTGAAACGGCACTTAAAAACGCCAAAAGCAGCCAGTCGATGAGTCTCTCGCGCAGTCACGAGAACCACTTTGCCGCCCAATCTAGCCTCGCGGAAGACGCGCTGTATCGGGTGCCGTTACAGCCAGACAGTGGCGATGGCAACACCGTGGATCTGCAGCAAGAACGAAATCAGTTTATGCAGAACTCGCTGGAATATCAGGCCAGCTTAGAGTTTCTGAGCAGTAAGTTCGGTGGCCTGAAAAAAGCGATTCGCGGAGATTAATCATGAGTCTATTCAATATCTTTGATGTGGCAGGCAGTGGCATGAGCGCCCAATCGGTGCGGCTCAACACCACCGCCTCTAACATTGCCAACGCCGATGCGGTTACCTCCAGTGCCGACACCACCTATAAGGCACGGCAGCCGGTGTTTGAAGCGGCCATGGAACGCGCCAGCGCCCACCAAGCGGGCAGCCCGGTAAAAATTGCCGGCATCGTGGAAAGCGATAAGCCGCTGGTGCAAGAGTTCAACCCCAATCACCCATTGGCCGACGGCAACGGTTACATCTACAAGCCTAACGTTAACGTGGTTGAGGAGATGGCCAACATGATCTCCGCCTCGCGCAGTTACCAAGCGAACGTGCAGGTGGCCACCGCCGCCAAAGATTTGGCCAAAGCCACCCTACGCATGGGCGAAGGGTAAGGGGCATTAGATGACCGGAATCACCAATCAAAATCCGCTCGACAGCCTTAAGTGGCAACAAGAGTCAGTGAAAGAGGGTGGCGGCAATGAATCGTTAACCCAAGAAGATTTCTTCTCGCTGCTGTCGCAACAGCTGGCGATGCAAGATCCGTTTAAGCCGGTGGACAACGATCAGATGATCTCGCAGATGTCGTCGTTTGCCACCGTGGATGGGATCAGCTCGCTCAATGGCGGCATCGATACCCTCAACAGCGTGATGACCAGCAACCAAGCGTTGGAGGCGTCAGGCTTAGTGGGGCAAAAGGTATTGATCCCATCGGATACGGCGTTCTTGAACGACGGCGCTGAAGGCTTGTCTGGGGTGGTTAATGTGCCGCCGGGCTCGCAAAACACCCGCGTGCAGATCATGGACAGCACCGGTCAGGTAGTGAAAACCCTGCCGCTGACCGATGGCGCCACCGGCAATGTTGATTTTAAGTGGGACGGCAAAGCAGCCACTGGCGCGGCCATGCCAGCGGGCAGTTACAGCTTTACGGCCACAGGGCTGGTGAATGGCACCGCAGAAGCGCTGCCAAGCTACGCCTACGCCCATGTCTCTAGCGTTACCTTAGGTGGCGCTGATAACCAAACCGTATTGAACCTGAAAGGTCTGGGCGGCATCTCATTAGGTGAGATCCTGGCCGTCGCTGAAGGATAAAGGAAGCAACGTATGTCTTTTAATGTCTCCCTAAGCGGCCTGAACGCCGCCCAGAAAGATCTGGACACCACCTCCAACAACATCGCCAACGTCAACACCGTTGGCTTTAAGGAGTCCCGCGCTGAATTTGCGGATGTGTACAGTAACTCACTGTTTTCTAACGCAGCCACCAGTGTTGGTAGCGGTGTTGCTACGGCGTCTATCGCCCAGCAATTCCACCAAGGTTCGATGAACTTCACCAACAACGCCTTGGATCTGGCGGTTAATGGCAGCGGCTTCTTTGTAACCAACCAAGAGTTTGGTGGTCAGGATTTCTCCTACACCCGTGCTGGCGCGTTTAAGCTTAACGACAGCAACTTCATGGTGGACTCCCAAGGTAACTACCTGATGGCGTTGCCGGTAAACCCCGATGGCACGGTGCAATCGGTGGCGCTGTCAACCAGCACCCCGGTGCAGATCCCGCAGGTGGCAGGCCAACCTAAAGCCTCAACCTCGATCGATCTGTCGATGAACCTGCCCGCCAATGAACCGGCGCTGGATCCGGCCAACTTCGATCCAACCGATCCGTCCACCTACAGTACCTCAACCTCGGTGACGGTGTTTGATTCCTTAGGTGAAGCGCACATCCAAACCACTTACTTTGTTAAGCCGACCGGTGGCTCGCTGAACAACAACAACCAATGGGTTGGCTTTACCACCGTGGATAACCAGCCGGTGAACGTGTGGGATACCGCGTTGGGTGTGCCGGATTCTGGCCAGTGGGGGCAAGACACCACCGGTGATGGAGTGGCGGATGTCACCCAAAACGCCGTTGGCGCCAATGGCCAAACCGGTTTCGTGCTCAGCTTTGACGATTTGGGCAGCTTTTCTGGCTCGGATCCGGGCTTGATTGAAACCCAATCCTTGGGGCTGGACGATCCAACCTCGCTGGCACCGGGCGATGGCGCGGGCATTGTGGCACCGGGCGCCGATGGCACCCAGCGTCTGCGCTTGAACTTTGTTAACCCAACCCAGTACGCGGCGCCGTTTGAAGTAACCTCGTTGGCGCAAGATGGTTCTACCGTTGGCCGTTTGACCAACGTGGAAGTGTCTGCCGATGGCCTGATCAACGCCACTTACTCCAACGGCACCCAACAAGCACTGGGCAAGGTGGCGCTGGCGCGCTTTTCTAACGAGCAGGGGTTAACGCAGGTGGGCAACACCTCGTGGAAAGCCAGCCAATCCTCGGGGGATCCGCTGGTGGGGGAACCGGATGTGGGCTCGTTTGGTACCATTCGCAGTGCCGCACTGGAGCAATCCAACGTTGATCTTACCTCGGAGCTGGTGGACTTGATCTCAGCCCAGCGTAACTTCCAAGCTAACTCCCGCGCCTTGGATGTGTCGAACCAGCTGTCGCAGAACATCCTGCAGATCCGCTAAGTGTCGCATTCTTGACTGGTTGCCGCCCCCAACGCTGGGGCGGCAACCCATTTCCTCCCCGCCGCATCCAAATCGTTCATTTTCTCTCCTAAGTCGCCACTAGACAGGCGATTGGCACTTGGCACATCTTTTGCTTTAATCCACGCAGATACTCTTTTGACGGAAACTGACGGTGGATAACTTCCTCTATCTTGCAGCCAGCGGCGCTAAGCAAAACATGAACGACCTAGCCGTTCGTGCCAACAACTTGGCCAACGCCAAAACCGATGGGTTTAAAGCCGATATGGCGCAGGCACGCAGCATGCAGGCCTTTGGTGAGGGGTTACCTACGCGCGTGTTCGCCATGACCGAACGCCCAGCCACCAACTTCGATTCCGGTAGCATCCAAACCACCGGCCGCGCCTTAGATGTGGCGATAAAAAACGAAGGGTGGTTGGTGGTGCAAGACGCCAAAGGCGGCGAAGCGTTAACCCGCTCTGGCAGCCTGCGCTTTGATGAAACCGGCATGTTGTTGAACAGCCAAGGTCGGCCAGTGTTAGGCGAAGCGGGGCCGATTTTTGCGCCGCTGCCAATCGAAAAAGTGGAGATCTCCGGCAACGGCATGATCACGGTGCGCCCCCAAGGCGCCCCAGCCAATGCGATGGAAGAGATCGGCCAGTTACGATTAACCAACCCAGCACTGAACACCCTCACCAAATCGGAAGATGGGCTGTACCGCCAATTGCAGAACCCAGATTACGTCAGCGACGTAACGGTGCAGCTGCAAACGGGCGCGCTGGAAGGCAGTAACGTCAATCCAATTGAAGAGATGGTGGGCATGTTGGCGGCGCAGCGCCAGTTCGACATGCAAGTGAAATTGATGAGCACCGCGGAAGAAAACGACCGCGCCGGCGCGCAGATGATGCGGGTTTAAGGGGAATAATTAGATGCAACCAGCACTGTGGATCAGCAAAACCGGCCTAGACGCCCAGCAAACGGACATTGCCAACATCTCCAACAACTTGGCCAACGCCAGCACCGTCGGCTACAAGAAAAGCCGCGCCGTGTTTGAAGATTTGTTGTACCAAACCATCAACCAAGCCGGTGGCATCAGCTCGCAAAACAGCGAGCTGCCAGCGGGCTTAACGTTGGGCTCGGGCACCAAGGTGGCCGCCACCCAGCGTTTGTTCACCCAAGGCAACATGCAAACCACCGACAACAGCTTGGATCTGATGGTGGATGGCCCGGGCTTTTTCCAGATTCAGTTGCCCGATGGCAACATCGGCTACAGCCGTAATGGCCAGTTTGCGCTGGATGACGAAGGCCAGTTGGTTACCCCAGGCGCGGGCTACCTGCTTGATCCGGGCATCGCCATTCCTGAAGACGCCCAGTCGATCACCGTGTCAGCCGAAGGCGAAGTGTCGGTGCGCTTGAACGGTCAGGCCGCCAATCAGGTGGTGGGGCAGATTGAGATCAGCAACTTCATCAACCCAACCGGGCTTGAGCCGATTGGGCAAAACCTCTACCTCGAAACCGGCGCATCGGGTGCCCCAATTACCGGCGTACCGGGCTTGGATGGCTTGGGTTCCTTGCGACAGGGCGCACTGGAAACGTCCAACGTGAACGTGACCGAAGAGCTGGTGAACATGATTGAAAGCCAGCGCATCTACGAGATGAACTCCAAGGTGATCTCCACCGTGGATCAGATGCTCGCCAACTTGAACCAGCAGCTGTAATAGGGGAGCGATGATGATTCGCCTTGGTTTGATGTTCTTGGTGGTTTGGCAGCTGGCGGGCTGTGCTCACCCCAATTCACCGCAGCCGGATGATCCGTTCTTTGCGCCGGTGTACCCAGAGATGCCGACCTCGCAAGTGGTGACCACCGGTTCCATCTACAACAGCAGCTTTCAAAGCGAACTGTATTCCGACATCAAAGCCCACCGCGTGGGCGATGTGATCACGGTGATGCTGGAAGAGAAAACCAAAGCGAAAAAGTCCGCCAGTAAAGAGATCACCAAAGACAGCAGCATGCAGCTGGATCCGATCTCAGCCGGTGGCGCCCCCGTTACCGTTAACGGCAAAACCATCGATCTGAAGTACAACGAAGAGTTTGATATGTCGCGGGCGTCCGATGCGGATCAGTCCAACAGCTTATCGGGCTCGATTTCGGTGAACGTATTGCAGGTGCTGTCCAACGGCAACTTGGTGATCCGTGGCGAGAAATGGCTAACCATCAACGACGGCGACGAATTTATCCGCATTACCGGCATTATTCGGCCACGGGACATCAGCCCCGATAACACCGTCAACAGCCACCGCGTGGCGAACGCGCGGATCAAATACAGTGGCACCGGCACCTTTGCCACCAGCCAAAAGTCCGGCTGGTTAAGCCAGTTCTTCTCTGGCCCATTGTGGCCATTCTAACGGGATCATCCTTATGCGCCGTCTTCTGATCTCTGTCTCGCTGTTGCTGCTTACCCTCAGTAACGCCAACGCCATGCGCTTGAAAGATCTGTCGGATCTGCAAGGGGTACGCAGTAACCAACTGGTGGGCTACGGCTTGGTGGTGGGGTTGCCGGGCACGGGCGAGCAAAGCCGCTACACCCAGCAAAGTTTCACCACCATGTTGTCTAACTTTGGCATCAACATGCCCAGCAACGTGCGCCCGAAATTAAAGAACGTGGCGGCCGTGGCGGTACACGCCGAGCTGCCCCCGTTCATTAAGCCCGGCCAGCAGATCGACATCACCGTGTCGTCGGTGGGCAGCGCCAAAAGCCTGCGTGGTGGCACCTTGCTGCAAACCTTCTTAAAGGGCGCGGACGGTCAGGTGTATGCGATTGCTCAGGGGTCATTGATCGTGTCGGGCTTCTCGGCCGAAGGCGCCGATGGCTCTAAGGTGATCCAGAACACCCCAACCGTGGGGCGCATTCCCGCTGGCGCGATGGTGGAACGCAGCGTGCCCAGCCCGTTTGCCAACGGCGATTTTCTGACCTTTAACCTGCACCGTCCCGATTTTTCCACCGCCAAGCGCGTGGTCGATAAAGTGAATGGCCTGCTTGGCCCCGGCGTTGCCCGCGCCTTGGATGCCACCTCGATTCAAGTGTCGGCACCGCGGGATCCATCCCAGCGGGTGGCCTACTTAGCCACCTTGGAAAACCTGCGGGTCGAGCCCGCCGATGAATCCGCCAAGGTGATTGTAAACAGCCGTACCGGCACCATTGTGGTTGGCCGCGATGTGCGGCTCATGCCAACCGCCATTACCCACGGCGGCTTAACGGTCACCATTGCCGAAAGCCAAGGGGTGTCGCAGCCGAACCCCTTTGGTGGTGGCCGTACCGTCACAACCGCCAACAGCGATCTGGGCGTGCAAGAGGACAACTCGCGCATGTTTAAACTGGACGCGGGCACCAGTTTGGATGAACTGGTGCGGGCGGTGAACGAAGTGGGCGCGGCGCCGTCGGATCTGATGGCGATTTTAGAGGCGCTGTCGCAAGCTGGCGCCCTGCGCGGCGAACTGGTGATCATCTGATGGACCAACTCAAGCAAAGCAGCCACTACTTCGATCTGGCCAGTTTGGATAACCTGCGCCAGCAAGCGCAAACCGATCCCAACGCCAGCTTGAAGCAAGTGGCGCAGCAGTTTGAGGGGATCTTCATGGGGATGATGCTGCAAAGCATGCGCGACGCCAACGAAGGCTTTAAAGATCAAGACAGCCCGTTTAATTCGCAAAACACCCAGTTTTACCAACAGATGCACGACAGCCAGATGAGCAACGAACTGTCGAGCCAAGGGTCATTAGGGTTGGCGGATCTGATTGTGGCGCAGCTGGGTGGCGGCGACGGGCTAACCCCAGCATCGCTGTTATCGGGCGATCGTCAGTTTGTGCCGCTGGCCAGCGGCGAAGGCGTTGCCCCGATGGCGGCCAATGCCGCCGAGAACCACACCATCACCCCAACGCCGATGGCCAGCGCCGCTGCCGATAACCGCGCGCTATTGGCAGCGCGCGCCAGTGACGAACAGCCCAGCGCTCGTACGCAACCAAGCCCGCGCCAGCAGGAAACCCTAGTCGCGCCGATGCCACTGAGCGCCGAGGTGGCGATAGAAACCAAGCCGTTGGTGTTTACCCAACCGGACGAGTTTGTGCAGGCGTTATTGCCCGCCGCCACCGACGCCGCGAACAAGCTGAATCAAGATCCGCACCTGCTGATCGCCCAAGCGGCATTGGAAACCGGTTGGGGCCGGAAGATCCTGCCGGGCAATCAGGGGCAAAGTTCTCATAACCTTTTCAATATTAAGGCCGATAACCGTTGGGGTGGCGAAAAAACCAGTGTGAGCGCGCTGGAATTTGAAGACAATATGCCCACCATGAAACGGTCGTCGTTTCGGGTGTATGACGATCTGAAAGCCAGCTTCGACGATTACGTTGAATTTTTACAGCAGCCCCGCTACCGCGAGGCACTGAATGCCAGCGACGCCAGTGGTTTTGCCACGGGCCTGCAACGCGGCGGCTATGCCACGGATCCGCAGTACGCCAGCAAAGTATTAGATGTGTTCCAGCGTTTGCTGCAGCAACGCTTGAACCCATAAGGACGTAGATAATGGCCGATTTAATGAGTATCGCCCGCAGTGGCGTATTAGCAGCACAGCAACGCCTGAATGTGGCGTCGAACAACATTGCTAATGCCGGTACCGAAGGCTACAACCGCCAAACGGTGGAGCAGCGTACCCTCGATTCCGATCGCAACGGCAACTACTTCGTGGGCGCCGGCACCTATGTGTCGGACATCGGCCGGGTTTACAACAACTACGCCCAGCGCGAGATGACCCTCTCCACCTCCACTTACAGCCAATCGGCCACCAGCCATGAAAAACTGTCTGAGTTGGATCAGATCCTGTCGCAAGCTGGGGTTGCGGTGCCAAAGTCGTTGAACGATCTGTTCAGCAACATCAACAACGTGGTTGATACGCCAATGGACATCGCGGTGCGGGAAAACACCCTGACCTCGGCGGAGCAGATGGCGGCGTCGTTTAACTCGCTGAGCCGCGAGCTGGACAGCCAAGTGACCCAGCTGAACGAACAGATTGGCGGCACCGTGGAACGGGTTAACGCCATCACCGTTGAACTGGCAGACATCAACACCCAGTTGGCCAAGATTGGCGGCAAAGACATGAACTTGCTGGATCAGCAAGATCGGCTGATCACCGAGCTGTCGGACTTTGTGCAGGTGAACGTGATCCCCCAAGAGATGGGCGTGAAAAGCGTGATGGCTGGCGGCTCGATGATGCTGGTGGCCGGTTCGCAGCCGATGAACATTGGCGTTGCCGATGGCGATCCGGTGCATTACGAAACCCGCATGACCGCCACCATCGGCAACCAAACCTCGATCATGCCCAACAACGATGTGGGCGGGCAGTTGCAAGCGCTGTTTGATTACCGCGACAACGATTTAGCCAGTGCGCGGCGTCAATTGGACACCATGGCGCTGGGCACCGCAGATGCCTTTAACCAGCAGCAAGCGGCGGGCTTTGATCTGGATGGCAAGGTGGGGCAGAACATGTTCACCGACATCAACGATAAAAGCCAGATGGCGGGGCGCGTGGCGATTTACGGCAGCAACACCGGCGATAAGCAACTGGCGGTGGCGATAGACGACGTTAATAAGCTAACCAGCGACACCTACACCCTTAAATTTGACGGCGCCAACTACAGCCTCAACGACAGCAAAGGCCGCGCCCAAAGCTTAACGGTGGATCCCCACGATCCCGGCCGCATCATGACCCCAGAAGGCTTCAGCCTGCGGATCGACGGCGGCGGCATCGCCCAAGCGGGAGACAAGTGGGAACTGCAACCCAACCGGGGTGCCGCCACCAATTTGTCGATGCTGCTGCAAGAACCGGAAGAGCTGGCGGCAGCCGGCTACGGCTTGGAAACCACCGCCGGTAACGGCAGTGCTACCTTGTTGGCGGTGGATCGCAACGCCACCGGCTTTCCGGCCAACGGCGACAGCGTGACCGTTGAGGTCAACATGCTGGCCAACAGTTTCACCCTATTCAATGCCGATGGCAGCACCGCCTCCGGCGCCATCGTGAACGACAAACTCACCGTTAACGGCATCACCTTGGGGATAGATCCCAGCAGTGGCAGCGGCGATCGCTTTAGCTTGGATCTCGCCTTTGGCCCCGCCGACAACAACAACGCCGTGGCCATGGCGGGCTTGGCGGGCAGCAAGTTGATGGAAGGGGGCAGCCGCACCTTGCACGACGTATACGAAGGGATGATGACCACCAATGGCGGTCGCGCCAATGCCGCCGCCGTGGCCACGGAATCGGCGTTGATCATGAAGCAACAAGCCGAGCTGCGGGTAGAGCAAGAATCTGGGGTGAACTTGGATGAAGAGGCGTCGGATCTGATGCGTTTTCAGCAGGCATACCAAGCGTCGGCTCGGGTGATGACGGTGGCCAAAGAAACCTTCGACACCCTGTTTAATTCGGTTCGTTAAGGGAGTAAATCATGCGCGTATCCACTAACCATTTTTACAACCTCAACAGCCATAACATGACCAAGCTGCAATCCGACACCAACAAGTCGTTGTCGCAGCTGGCCACCGGCAAAAAGGTGAACACCGCCGCGGACGATCCCGTGGCGGCCATCGCCATCGAAAACCTGAATCAACAAGATCAGCGTTTGGGTCAGTACAAAAGCAACATCAACTTGGCCTACAACCGCTTATCCCAGCAAGAGTCGCGCTTGGGCGAATACGAAAACCTGCTGATGAACATGCGCGACAAGATGTTGCAGGGTAACGACGGTGCCTTGCCAGCCGAAGCGCGGGAAGCTTTGGCGCTGGACTTAGAAGAAGGCTTAAAAGCGGTGGTGGCACTGGGGAACACCCAGGACGAGAACGGCAACTACGTGTTTGCTGGCCACCAAGCGGATCTGAAACCCTTTGTGGGCGGAGCCAGCGGTGCGGTCGGGTTCTTGGGGGATCAAGGGCGCCGTAATATGCCCGTGGCGGAAGGGGTGTCGGTGCCGGTCAGCGAAAGCGGCCAGCGGATCTTTATGGACGCCAGCAACGGCAGCGGCGATTACCGCGCCGATTATGCCGGTGCCACCATGGGCGGCGAATACTTTATTGAAACCGCCAACATCGTTAACCCAGCGGTGCATACGGCCGGCGACTACAGCCTAGCCTTTGGCGATGACGGCATGGGCAACACCACCATTACCGCCACCGATAGCGGCGGGGCGGTGTTGCTGCCAACCCAACTGTTTGATGCCAGCCAGCCGATCCTGTTTAACGGCATGGAGATGACCATCAGCGGTGCGCCTCAGCCCGGCGATAGCGTTGATATGTCCAATCAGCCCACCGCCG
The DNA here is from genome assembly GCF_947489035.1 of uncultured Ferrimonas sp. Lineage (GTDB taxonomy): Bacteria > Pseudomonadota > Gammaproteobacteria > Enterobacterales > Shewanellaceae > Ferrimonas. The sequence continues at coordinate 24,766 of NZ_CANLCI010000032.1, forward strand.
ATGTGTTTACCACCTTACAGAACACCGTGGCGTTGCTGCGTAACCCCGCGGGCATGAGCGGCACCAACGTGCAGGCCCAGTTTGCGCAGGTGCTGCACGATTTTCGCGGCGCCCAAGACAGCGCCAGTGTGGTGCGAGCGGAAAGCGGTAACTACTTACGCTCGCTCGATACCTTCCAAAATCAGCACGAAAGCATGGAGTTGGTGAACGCCAGCGCCAAGTCGACCCTGCAAGATCTGGATTACGCCGAAGCGATCAGCGAGTTTGAAAAACAGTCGTTGGCGCTCAATGCGGTAACCCAAACCTTCGCCAAGGTGCAAGACGTCAGCCTGTTTAACTACATTTGATAGGGCGCGTTCAGTAATTAACCAGCCCAGAGCCACAACACTCTGGGCTTTTTTTGTTATTATCGCCGCCCTGATCCGCTGCCGCAGGCAGCGACACCCCTTTTCTAACCCTAGTGAGACGCCAACGTGACCACTGCCTTTAGCGCATTACCTTTGTCCAAGCCATGTGTGGATAACTTAACCCAGCTGGGTTTCACCCGCATGACCCCCATTCAAGAGCAAGCATTGCCGCTGATTTTGCGCGGTGACGATGTCATTGGGCAGGCCAAAACCGGCAGTGGCAAAACCGTGGCATTCGGCTTAGGGGTACTGAGCCAGTTGGATCCAAAACGGTTAGACACCCAAGCGATGGTGCTGTGCCCAACCCGCGAACTGGCGGATCAGGTCACGAAGGTATTGCGTCAACTGGCGCGCGCTTGGCCCAACGTGAAAATTTTAGCCCTGTGTGGCGGCATGCCAATGCGGGCGCAAACCGGTTCGTTAGAGCACGGCTGCCACATTGCGGTGGGCACCCCAGGGCGCATTCGTCAGCACATCGAAAACGGCAACCTTAATCTGGATCGGTTAAACACCTTAGTGTTTGATGAAGCGGATCGGATGCTGGACATGGGCTTTGAAAAAGAGATCAACGCCATCATGACCGAGGTGCCACATCAGCGCCAAACGCTGCTGTTCTCGGCCACCTACCCAACCGAAATCGAAGCGTTAACCCGCCGAGTGTTGTCGCAGCCGCAAATGGTGAAAGTGGCGGATGAAACCAGCACTCACATCGAGCAAAGCGCGGTTGAATTAACCCCAGCGCAGAAGCCAGCGGCCCTGCTGGCCTTGCTGGCGAAGCATCAGCCGGAATCCACCGTGGTGTTCTGTAACACCCGTTTGGCGTGTCAGGATGTGGCCGACGATCTGCACGCGGCAGGCGTGTCGGTACTGGAACTGCACGGCGACTTAGATCAGTTCGATCGCGATCGCACCTTGGTGCGTTTTAGCAACAAGAGTGCGTCGGTACTGGTTGCCACCGACGTTGCCGCCCGGGGATTGGACATTAAATCATTGGCGATGGTGGTGAACTACGACATCGCCTTTGAACCCGAAGTGCACGTGCACCGTGTTGGCCGTACTGGCCGTGCCGGCGAGCAAGGTGTTGCCATGAGCCTGTGCAGCGGCAACGAAGCCCGCCGTTTGTTGGCGATTGAAGAGCTGAGCGGCACCGAGATCCCGAAAATCGATTTCTCGGAGCTGAAGCTGGCCAGCCACGTCGCGATGGAGCCACCAATGATGACCATCTCCATTGGCGCAGGCCGCAAAAGCAAGATGCGCCCTGGCGACATCTTGGGGGCCCTGACCGCCGACAAGACCTTGTCGGGCAAAATGGTGGGCAACATCAACGTTGGCGATCGCCTTAGCTACGTGGCGATTGAACGCGCCCACGCCAATACCGCGTTGAAAATTCTGCAGCGCGATAAAATCAAAGGCCGTAAGCTGATTGTGAAACTGCACAAGTAAGGCGCATTAGTCCGCGCCAGCGCGCGGCCTTCGCCGTTGCGGTGGCAGTAACGGCTTACCCGAACACGGCACCTTAATGGTGCCGTTTTTGTTTTTATACGGGGCGTGATTTTACATTTTCAGCGCGGCTATGGTGCTTTGGCTGCGGATCCTTCACAATATAATGCAAGTGGGAATTATTCGCGGTTAGCCATGTCGTCGTCATTAAAGAAACTGAAAAAGCTAAAGAAGATTGCTCAGCCTGTTGCCAACCCCTTGGCGGCGATGGCACACGCCAGCCTTGGCTCGGCGGGGGCAACTCGGGCTGGTGGTTCGGCGGTCAGCGCCGAGCTGAAGCAGATCTCGCGTCAGGCGGGGCTGGATGTAGTGCGCGAACTGGCGACGCCGTTAAACCCATTATTGAGCTGGTTTGAAGAGGGCGCCAACCTGCGCTTTGTGGCCGCCAATGAAACCGCGTTAGAGCCGCGAGCTGCGGCAACAATGGCCGCCCCCGCGGCGCAATCCAATATTGCCCGTCTGCCCCTGAAGTCCCCACCTTGTAAGCGTTGTCCTGCCAAGATGGGCGGCTTATGCAAGTGCGCCCAAAAACGCTTTGGCTAAGTGAGCGCCCAGCGCCATCTGGGTGAATACACCTGAGCTAAGCAGATCCGCGCTGTTCCTATCGTGCCAAACTACAAGGCCGCGCAATAGCGCGGCCTTGTGGTTCCGGTTGGGCGTTGCCGCGTTAGGCGAACGGCATCGCTCTCACTAAAGTGGGCCCCATGACCTGTTTCAGTGCCAGCATCGCCACCCCTTTGACCAAGGTGCGAGAGCCGCTTTTAACCGCGTTTTCGACCAAGGCACTGCGCTGTTCGGTGCGTAACCAGCCGTGGCTTTCTACGGTTTCCAGCAGATCGTCGGCGCTCAGTTCGTCGCTGTTAAATTGGATTGCGACCGAACCGGCAAACTTCTTATGGCGGATGGTGGTAATGGCTTCAATCTCGTTCAGCTGCTGGATAAATTCCGCCACTTGTTGCGGGTGCTGCAGGATGTACTCGGATCGGATCCGCAAGCGCCGCTCGGTTTTGTGAATGTAAGTGGACATACAGCTCTCCAATGAGATTGATTTGCATTTACTTTATCACCCTTATACCAGTCGGGGAAATTAAATCTGTGATCTGGGCATAATTTCAATCTGAACGGCTGTGTGATAATCGCAAAATCAGCAACTTGCATAGATTTATACGATGTCAGATCTGGCAACGGAGATCCTCGCTTTACGGCAGTGGGTTCACATTGGTCACCACATTCCCGGCCGCATTCGCCTTAAGTTCAACTCGGCCATCGTGGCGAAATTAGCGCGTTATAAAACCGAGCACACCTTGGAGCAAGCCATCCAGTTTGCGCCACTCAAACGCTATCAACTGAACAGCGACACCAACAGTTTGCTGCTGGAATACGATCCGAGCGTGATCAAACCGGCCCTGTTGGATCAGCTGTTCGACACCGATCAAGCTCAGGCGCTGCAAGCCTGCGCCAGTTTGATCGCCACCCTTTCCCCCATCTATCACGCAGGAGCCTAATCATGGCGAACAAGGAAGAACAAGGTATGCCTTACCCACCCCACGGCTACCCATACCCTCCACATATGCACCCACACATGTACCAACAGCCACACATGCACCCACAGATGATGCCACCGGGTTACTACGGCCACCCGCCGCAGCACCCACAGCATCCGCCACAGGGTTACTACGCTCAGCCTGCCGCGATGCAAGCACCGGCCCATGGCCATCACCACCATCACGAGCCGCAGCAAGCGGATCCGATGCTGGCTCAGTCGCAAGCGATGCTGGAAGGGCTGATGGGCGACCAAGCGGGGCTGTTTAAAGATCTGCTGCACAAGTTGGGCGTGGACGATAAAGAGTTTTGGAAAGGCGCCATGATCGGCGCTGCCGCGGCACTGGTGCTGAGCAACGACAACATTCGTGGCAACCTGCTGAGCATGTTGGGCAACGCCGGCGATCTGCTGAAAAGCGGTGGCGACAAAGTCAAAAGCGCCGCCACCAGCACCGCCTCGAATGTCAGTGGCAACGTCAACATGAGCAAAGACGTATTGCGCGACACCGTTGCCGCCGGCACGGCTGGCTTTAAAGAATCGGTAGCCCGCCATCGTCAGCCAGAAGAGGAGTTGGATGCGGAGCAGCTGGCCCAGGCTCTGGCGGTTGCCGAAGCTGCGGTAGCCGAAGCCGCTGCAGCAGCGGAAAAGGGCAATGAGTAACAGTAACTCAAGCCTGAGCGCCGCCCAGCGGACGCTGATCGCCAGCGCGCTACTGGGGGGCACCGCATCGGTGGCCAGCCAGTGGCGGGCTTATCAGCGGGGGGAAGTGGACATCAATCAACTGACCCACAACACCCTGCGCGACGCCGCCAAAGCGGGTCTGGCTGGCGGCGCAGCCACCGCCATTGGCACCCAAATGGCGGGGCGTCCGGTGTTATCGCTGGCAACGGTACTGCTTGGCGGCGCGGCCGCCCTGTACCTGATGGATGAAATGAAGGATACGCAACATGACCAACAAGACTGATCCCTACTATGGCTACCCTCAAGGCGGCTCCCCCTACGCGGGGCAACACCCAACCGCCGCAGCGCCGCAGCCGTACCAGCAGCAAAACCAGCGCACGCACTTTATTTCTGGGCTGATCGCCGGTGCCGCAGTGGCGTACTTGGTGAACAACAAGAAAGTGCAGCAGGGCGTGGCGTCCACGGGCACCAAAGTGTGGTCGACCGTGCGCGGCGAAGTGGAAGAGTTGAAAGAGCGCTTGGAGGATACCCAAGCGGAGCTGGAATACTACCGCAACTTGCATAAGGATCAGCAATGACCCTAATTACGGTTAAACACCACTTTGCCGGTCGAGTGCGACTGAAAGTGGCGTCGAGCCAACCGCTGGCGGGATTGTCACAATGGCTGCGTAACGGCCTGTTGGCACTGCAAGGGGTGCGAGGGGTGCGCATCAACGAAGCGGCGCAATCGATCGTCGTGAATTACGACGAGCAGCTGCTGTCGCGCGATGAGTTGGAGCAGCGGCTTACGCAACTGGCGTGGCAAGAGGCCCAACCCAGGGCCGACGACGATGACGAACACCAGTACACCCGTGGCGACATCGCCCTGAACTTGATGGGGTTGCTGGCGGCCAGCTTCTTCCCCGGCAAGCTCACCAGTTTGACGACCGCAGGTTTGATTGCGCCCACCCTGACCGAAGGGGTGGCGCAGCTGCAAGAGCGCAAGCTGGGGGTTGAAGTACTGGATGCCTTCGCCATTGGCTTGTCGGCGTACCGTGGCGATCACAAAACCGCGATGCTGACCCAAAGCTTGCTGTCGATGGGCGAGTACATGGAGCAGCAAACCAGCCGCAACAGCGATGAACTGCTGGCGGATCTGATGCAGCCCAAGCACAGCCAAGTGTGGGTGCTGCGCGACGGCGTTGAGCAGCAGATGAGCTCGGCTAAGCTGCTGGTGGGCGATCGGGTTAAGCTCGGTCCTGGCGATCTGGTGCCTGCCGATGGCAGCATCGAACGGGGCTTCGCGCTGGTTAACCAAGCCTCGTTAACCGGCGAGTCGGTGCCGGTGCGGCGCGAGCAAGACGCTTACCTTTACTCTGGCACCGCCATCTACGACGGCAACGTCACCCTGGTGGTCGACAAAGTGGGCAGCGAAACCACGACCGCTCAAATCGCCCAAGTGATTGCCCAATCACTGGGGGAGAAAAGCCAAACTCAGCTGGCCACCCAAGCGATGGCAGAGCGACGGGTCAAAATTACCTTTGGCATTGGCGCGGCGGTGTTCGCCATGACCGGCGATCTTGAACGGCTGGCGTCGGTGTTCTTGGTGGATTACTCCTGCGCCTTGAAGCTGTCCACGCCGGTCACCTTTAAGTCGATGATGTATCGGGCGGCGAAGCAGGGGCTGCTGCTGAAAGGCGGCCGCGCCATCGAAAACTTAGCCAGCGTTGATACCGTGGTGTTTGATAAAACCGGCACCCTGACTTACGGTGATCTGGAAGTCACCGATGTGGTCTGCATGAGCGAGCAGCAGTGCGCCAAAGAGCTCTTAGCGATGGCGGCCTCGGTGGAAGAACACTGCAATCACCCGCTGGCACAGGCGGTGGTGAACGCGGCCAAGCAAACCGATTTGCCGCACATTGAACATGGCGAGGTGGATTACATCATCGCCCATGGCCTTAAAAGCAGCATCAACAACATCACCTTGGTGATCGGCAGTCGCCACTTCTTGGAAGCCCATGAAGGGGTGGATTTCAGCGGTTTGGAAGACACCATTGCCGAGCTTGAAGGCGCAGGCAAACACATGTTGTTTATGGCCAGCGATCATCAGCCCATCGGGGTGATTGGTTTGCGGGATACCCTGCGCGATGAAGTGTTTGATACCTTAGCGGCCTTGCGGGCGGCGGGGATCAATCAGCACGTGCTGCTGACCGGCGATACCGAAGCCAAAGCCAAGCAATTGACCGAACAACTGGGGTTCGAGCGTTACTACGCTGAAGCCACGCCAGAGAGCAAGGCGCAGATTGTCGAGCAGTTGCAGCAGCAGGGGCATCGGGTGTTGTTTGTGGGCGATGGCGTGAACGATGCGCCGGCGCTCAGCGCCGCCGATGTCGGCTTAGCGATGGCCACCGGCACCGATCTGGCGCACATGGCCGCAGACGTTACCTTGATGCAAGATAACTTGCTGGGGGTAGTGCAGGCACGGGAATTGGCGCAGCAAGCGATGGCCTTGATCCAAAGCAACATCCGCTTAGCGGAAGTGGTGAACAGCGGCATTATGCTGGCCGCCGCGTTGGGTTGGCTCAGCCCAGGCACCAGTTCTTTGCTGCACAACGGCACCACCATGGCGGTGCTGGCGCGTGCCATTAACGCCCGTAACGGTTAACGGCTGACATGAGGGAAGCGCGTTAAGGGCTTCTCTTATGCCGTTACCCAGTGGGGGTATTCGCGTGTTTCGCGCCACAAAAAAGGGCTGTGTACCAATTAGCTGTTGAACTTATTGTGCATGACGAGCTGCGGCATAAAGGTCATTGCCGGGACCGCCCGGCGGCGGGCAAGGGACTCGTCCCTTTGCAATCCCGAGCGCCTCCGAGGTGACGACAACCCCTCGTTTTCGCCGCATTGCGTTGCAGCAACGGCCAGATGCGCCATCCATGGCTTACCTGGCCTCTACGGCATCCTGCCTTCGGCTTTACTCCATCACGGCTGCACTCGGCGTCACCAAGTCGGCAGAAAGTTATCACCGCCAGATGATGACTTAGTCGTGACAGATACGCCGCACTGGCTTTACTGCCGCATCACAGCGTTGAGCGGTGTACTGCAAAATGAGGTTGAGCAACAGGATGTTGCGAGTGCATCGCTAAGCCATGGATGGCGCATCGATGCCGTGCCGAATGGCGCAGTGCAAGGAGCGAAAGTTGAGCTGTGCTAAGGCAATGGGATCTCAAAGGGAGAATCCCTTTGGGTGCCGTCGCCACGGCGACATAACCATTTGAAAGCAGTGCCATCGAAGCTCGCCGCAGGCGACAATAGCTACCGCGCAGCAACGCCAACAGTTAACTAATACACAGCCCAAAAAAGGCTACCCGAAGGTAGCCTTTTTCATGCTTGGATTGGCGTCTGGTTAGCCAGCCAGCTCGTCCACGGCCACTTTGTAGTTAGGATCTTCCATCAGGTTAACCTCTACTAAGTTACCGGCTTTGTGCAGCAATCTGCGGCACTCTGGGCTTAGGTGGCGCAGGTGCAGGTGCTTGCCTTCACGCAGGTAGCGTTCAGCCAAGGTATCGATCGCTTCCAAAGCGGAGTGATCCGCCACGCGGGATTGAGCGAAATCCACAATCACTTCTTTTGGATCATTGGTGGCGTCAAACAGCTCTAAGAACGAGGTGGTTGAAGCAAAGAACAATGGCCCCTGCACTTGATAGATCTTACGACCATGCTGATCGATGTGGTGCGGCGCCATCATGTGGGTGGCGTGTTCCCACGCAAAGCGCAGTGCCGACACAATCACACCAACCAGTACGGCAATGGCCAAATCGGTCATTACGGTAACGGCCGACACCAGAATAATCACGAAGGCATCGGATTTCGGGATCTTGTTCATGATGCGGAAGCTGGACCATTCGAAGGTGCCCAACACCACCATAAACATCACCCCAACCAAGGCGGCGATAGGGATCATCTCAATCAGCGCGGCACCAAACAGAATGAACGCCAGCAGGAACATGGCTGCAGAGGCGCCAGACAAACGCGAGCGACCGCCGGAGTTGATGTTGATCATCGACTGGCCAATCATGGCACAACCGCCCATGGCACCGAAGAAGCCCGACACCAAGTTGGCGCTGCCCTGAGCCACACACTCGCGGTTACCTTTACCACGGGTTTGGGTCAGTTCGTCCACCAAGGTCAGCGTTAGCAGCGATTCAATCAAACCAACAGACGCCAAGATCAAGGCGTATGGCAGCACAATCCATAGGGTTTCCAGCGTAAACGGCACCTGTGGAATGGCGAAGGTTGGCAGGGTGCCTTCCAAGGTGGCGTTGGCGTCGCCAGCCATGTTCCGGACAAAATCCACCACGGTTGGGGTATCCAAACCTAAGCCGGTAACCAAACCCGCCACCACCAAGATCGCGGCCAGCGACGATGGGATCGCCTTGGTCAGCTTGGGCAGGAATTGAATGATCGCCATGGTTAAGGCAATCAGCCCCAGCATGGTGAACAGCATTTCGCCCTGCATCCACACCATGTTGCCGTCGCCATCCAGTACCTTAAACTGGCCGAGCTGGGCCAAGAAGATGACAATGGCCAAGCCGTTCACAAAGCCCAGCATCACTGGGTGGGGCACCAAACGAATGAACTTACCTAAGCGCAGCAAGCCGGCGGAGATTTGAATAAGGCCGGTAAGCACCACGGCGGCAAACAGATATTGCACCCCATGTTCGGCAACCAGCGCGACCATAACAACGGCCATGGCGCCGGTTGCGCCGGAGATCATTCCCGGACGACCGCCAAAGATGGCGGTGATGATGCCGACGATAAAGGCGGCGTACAGGCCGACCATTGGCTCGACACCAGCAACGAAGGCAAAGGCCACCGCTTCTGGCACCAGTGCCAGCGCTACGGTTAAACCGGAGAGCAGATCCGCTTTGGCGGAGGCATCAGGATTACTGCGAAGTTCAAACATTGATAGGATGAGCCCGAAAATTGGTTAAAAATAAGCGCGCGAAAGTACCACCTGCACCCAAGCGTGTCAAAGCCTGATTGCGTTCAGATTAGGATAGTCACTGCCTGAATAAATAACAGTCATATGCTGGCGCGATAATAACGGTCGGTGTTTGAATATCATAATGAAAATAAAAGGAAAATTTTATGGCTGACGAGATCCGCATCGGCATCGCTTTAGGCAGTGGTGCCGCCAAGGGCTGGGCCCACATTGGGGTGCTGCGTGGCTTGCAACGGTTGGGCATGGCGCCCAACGTGGTGGCGGGCTGTTCCATTGGTGCCTTTGTTGGCGCGGCCTATGCGGCGGGCAAGTTGGACGAACTGCAGCAGTGGGTGAGCCACTTTTCCAGCTGGGACGTGGTCGGGCTGATGGATCTTTCGTGGCGCCGTGGCGGCATTATTGGCGGTGAAAAGGTGTTCGCCGCCGCCAGCGCGGCGATTGGCATCGAACGCGTTGCCGAGCTGCAACTGCCGTTTGTGGCGGTGGCCACGGATCTGTATAGCGGCCAAGAGGTGTGGCTAGAGCAGGGACGGTTAGAGGATGTGGTGGGGGCGTCTTGCGCCATTCCCGGCTTGATCTTGCCAAAGCGCATCGGCAACCGCTGGTTGGTGGATGGCGCGGTGGTAAACCCAGTGCCGGTGTCGGCCTGTCGTGCCCTAGGCGCTGATCTGGTGATCGCGGTCGACCTGCACGGCGATGTGCGGCAACACGGGGCTGCGCCGGTGCGGTTGGATGCCAGCGCGGTGAGCGCATCCGCCGGTGGCGATCAGGGCAATGGGGCGCTGTTCAGCCCTGCTGCTGATGCCGCCGAGGCCAACAACAGCTTCAGCGATCTGCTGCTTTCGGGCAAACAGTGGGTGGATAAGATCACCGACAGTTTCAATAACGACGGGGCTGAGCAGCCCAATGCGTTAGCGGTGATGCACCAATCGATGGAGATTTTAGAGCAGCGCCACAAGCGGGCGCGGATGATGGGCGATCCACCGGAAGCGGTGATCCTGCCGCGGGTTGGCGACATCGTTACGATGGAGTTTCAACGCGCCGATGAAGCCATTGCCGCAGGGGAAGCGGCCGTAGAGAAAGTGGCCCACCTGCTTGAAGCCGAATTGGAACGGTTGCGGCAGGCTAAACATCAAGGTTAATCGGGCTTCGATGCCAACATCTCGGCTAAGCCGCCGCCGTTGTAAACGAGGTAGCCCTGTTGGGCTAAGGTTTGCTCGGCGATGCCACTGCGGCGACCGCTGCGGCAATACACCACAATCGGCTTAGCTTGATCCAGCTTGAGGCTGGCGATGGTGGCGCCGATCTGATCAAACGGCAAATTGTGGGCACCTTCGAGGTGCTTGGCGGCAAACTCTGCCGAGGTACGCACATCAATTAAGGTGGCGCCTTGTTGCAGCTGTTGCCACGCCAGCTCGGCGCGTTCGCTGGCGGCGGCGGGTAGCCACAGCACCACAGTGATCAGAGCGATTAACCATTTCTTCATGCTATTTTCCTTGGGCTAACTGCCGTTCGTTTGGCAGCCCCAACTTGTGCATTAGCCAAGTGGCGGGGCAAAAGCCGGTAAAGGCAGCTTGAATCAAGTTGACCCCAATAAATCCAGTCAACCAAATAAAATCAGCGTGTACCCAATGGGTTAACGCCATCGAAAGCAGCAGCATTATACCGGCAAAGAGCGGTAAGGCGCGTTCGGTGCTGTTGGGAACTGTGATCATGGTGGATCTCCTTATCAATAGAAGTATTGCAGACGCAGCCAGCCGTTGCTGTGCTGGTGCAGCTGGCTAAAGAAGGTGTTGGGATGACGGCCATCCAATAGGTTGACGCCAAAGCTGAATTGCCATTGGTCGCTATGGCGATAACGCAGCTGTGGCCGCAGGTAATAGTCGGCGTCGCTGGGGCTGTAAAAGGCAAACAGCGACAGAGTGAGTTTTTGCTGCAGGCTGTGTTTGTCTAAGCGCACCGTGGCCAGCTGCCGATAGTGGCGCCATTGATCGCCGCTGCGGTAGGGCTGATGCCAGCGCTGCCATTGATACTGCAGCCCAAGGGTAAGCTGCTGCGGCAGCGACCGTTGATAGCCCAGCAGCAGTAACGATTGATCCGATTGGCCGTTGCCTTGATACCACTGTTTACCCCATTCGATGTTGCCGATCCCGCCGCCGATGGGGGCGGTCACGCTGGCGCCGATGGCGTCCACCGGGGCAAATTCGCTGTGGCCGGTGGCGGTTAGGCTGGCGCTGCCGCTGTAGCCGTGATGCTGATACAGCGCCCATTCTAATCGTTGCCATTGGCCAAACAGGCGCGTGGCCAGCACCTCTTGGTTGGGCTCGGCAGCCGTGGGCGGTGCGCCAGTGGCATCGAGGCTGAGCAGGGCGTTGTCGGCCTCAAACCGAGGCTGGTAGATCAGATCGGCGTTCAGCCGCTGCCCAAACCAACTGAGCTTCACCGCGTTGCTGGCGGCTTTCAGATAGTCTTGGGGCTGGCCGTTAAAAAACGCCTGCCAATCTTTGCGAAACAGATCGTTCACAAACAGCAGATCCGCGGTGCCCCAAGTGAGGATCTGTCGCCCCAGTTTCAGCTCTAATCCCGCGGCAGGGCTCAGGCTGACGCTGGCCTGACGCCAATCCAGATCCCAGCGATTGCGGATGTCGTCGTAAGCCAGATCCAGACGCAGATCGGCATTGAACTGCTGGCCGCGATAGCCACTGTCAAACTGGCTGCGAAGTTCGGCTAAGCTGCGTTGCTGGCCTTGGGTGGGGTTGGTTGGCGCGCGGTGCAAGCGCTGGCCGTAACTGGCGCTGGCGCGAACGCTCAGTGGCAACCACGGACTGTCGCTGCTGGCTTCATCGCCCCAGTCGTCCCACTCTGCGCCGTCGTTAATGCTGGCCGTGGTGCTGGCGCTAAACAGCAGCCACAGGCAGAGGCTGGCGCCGTGGCGCAGGCTGAAAGTTGGCATTAGCGCTGATACGCCTTAGGTACATGGCGCATGGTGCGTTCGCTGAACAGGGCTGGCTCTAAGCCTAAGTCGTATTCGACCCCGCGAAATTCCAGCAGGGTGTAACCGCCTCGGCGCAGATCCTCAACCTTGCTGCGAAGCACGGTGGGGTGGCCGTTAATGGTGCCGATCTTAACCGCGCGGATGCGGCGGTAGTGTTGGCCATGGTCATCAAAGTAATCGGTTTGCAGCGGCAGCATGGTGGCTTTGTCTATCTGCACTTGGTAATGGCCAAACTCCACGTCGTTGGGATCCTTGGGCACCGCGGTTAACCAGTAAGAGTCGGGATCGCTCTTATCCAGGGTGAAGTTATCGGCGCTGGGGCTGCGGCCAGAAACGTCCTCGTAGAAAAAATCGCTGCCGACAAAGGAGCTGCGCTTGTCGCCAGCGCTGATCCGCCGCAGCAGATCCAAGCTGGGCAGGTACAGCCAGCGGTCGTCGTTACCATCAATGTGTTTCTCTACCCTGAAAACCGTGCCGCGCACATCCGCTGGGCGCGAGAACAACACCAGCAGTTGCTGATCGCCGCCTCGGCTGACGTTGCGCCGTAAAATGGAAAATTGGCGCAGTTGGCGGTTGCCGTTGGCATCCACAATCTTCATCCGTGCTTGGCTGCGGCCATCCTTGCCGGGGTAAAACGCGGCTAAGTTGGCTTGCGCGATGATCTGCGTCGCCGTTAGGGTTGGCTCGGTGGCCGCAGCGGTGCTGAAGGCGGTAACACTCAGCAGCAGTAGGGCCAGTGCATTACGAGGCGTCATGGTGATCTCCTTGAGGAAAGGCGCGGCGCTGCAACAGCCCCAGCGCGGCGGGCAACAACAGCAGGGTAACCAAAGCCGAAATCAGCATGATGGCGGCCATGAGCACCCCCACGGTGACGTAGGGCACCAGTGGCGATAACAACAGCGGGGTAAAGCCTAAGGCAATCACAATGGCGTTGCGGCTGATGGCGGTGGCCGGTTCTTGAAATAGCGCCGTTAGCGTGCCCTGCCAATGGCCACAGCGGCGATGCAGCGCGCGGGCGCGTTCTAAAAAGTGGATGGCAAAATCCACCGACAGCCCCAACGCCAGCGCCGAAAGCACCGCAATGGGCATGTCGTAATCTTTGCCGAGCCAGCCCACCAGCCCATAGATGATGGCGATGGTGAGCGTGAGCGGCAGCATCGCCAGCACCCCATACAGCGGCGAGCGAAACAGCAGGGTCATCATCAGCAGGATCACCACAAAGGCCGACATCAAGCTGTTGGCCATGCCTGCCACCATCGCTTGCTGCCACACCACGTTGATGTAGGCTTTGCCAGCCCAGCGCAGGCTGATCCCCGCGGGCAGCGGATTGGCAGCAACAAAGTTATCCAGCTGCTGCATCACTGCGGTCATGTGCTGGTTGTCGCCAGAGGTTAACTGCAACCACAGCAGGCCGCTGCGGTAATCGGGACTGACGAAGTGCCACAGATCCTTGGGGCGATGGGAGGATTGATATTGCAGCAGGGTTTGCGCCACGGCGGCGGCGCTGTCTGGCAGACGATAATCACGATCATCGCCAGAGCTCAGCTCGCGATACACGGTTTTAACCAGATCCGGCAAGCCGTTCGATTTCCCCACCAATCCGGTTTCGAGCAAATGCTGTTGCAACTGGGCGAGGTAACCCAGTAGCTGGGGCTGCAATAACCGCTGTTGTTGCTGTTGCAGCTGTTCGAGCGCGGGCAGCAGCGTTTCTATCTGCTTGGTGATTGCCGCGTCGCTGCGGTTAAAGTGCAGATCGTCCAGCAGCAACAGCAGCTGTTGTAAGGCTTGAGGATCTCCCTTAGCGGCCAGTGCAATGTCGCTGTTGTGCTGTGGCAGCAACCGCTGCAGCGGCGGCAGCAGCGCGGGATCAAGTTGGGCAGTCGGGGTGCTTTGCACCACCAGATAGGCGTTGTAGGTGCCAGCGAAGTGGTGGTTTAAGGTGCGATCCGCCACCCGCAGTGAGTGATCGGATTTAAACCAGCGCAGCGGATTGTCGTTGATCTCGATTTTGCTGATCCCAACCGCGCTCACCCCAAGCAGCAGCAGGGCCAGCGCCAACAACGGCTTGGCTTGGCGTTGGCTAAACTGGCCGAGCAACGACCAATTGTGCTGTGGCCGCCGCTGCAACCGTTGGCGCATCGTAGTTAAAGCGTGGGGTGAGAGCCGGATCAGGTAGGCGGGCAACAGCAGCATCGACAGCGCAAACGCCAGCAAGATGCCGCTGCCAACAAAGGCGCCAAACACCTGCACTGGCGGGATCGGAGTTAACAGCAGCGAATAGAAACCCAAGGCCGACGTTAGCGAGGTGAACAGCATCGGCTGAAACAGATCCGCCATCACCTGTTCAATGGTGTGGCGCAGATCCGCCCCTTGGCGATAGCGCAGGGTGAAATCACTCATGATGTGCACGCTGTCGACCACCGCAATCGGCATCAAGAAGATGGCGATCATCGACGACATAATGTGCACGGTAAAGCCCATGCCGATCAGAGTGCCGCTGGTGATCACCACCGTGGCCATCGCCACCAGCATGGGGGCCATCACCAGCGGCACACTGCGGAAGAACCACCACATCAACGCAAAAATGGTCAGCCCCGCCAGCGGCGCGGCCACCGCCATCTGCACAAACATCTCGTGGCCAAATTGGTTTTCAGCCACTGGCAGCCCGGTTAGGTGGTAGCGATCGCCATTGGCCGAAAACTGCTGTGGCAGCTGCGCGATTAAGGCGCGGATCTGCTCGGCCACTGGGTAGCTTAAGGATTTATCGGTCAGCGGCACATAGATGGCGGCCGCTTGGCCATCCGCCGACAGCACGGTGTTGTGCAGCAGGGGCAAACGTTGTACCGCGGCGGCGATCTGCTGGGCTTGGGCGGGCTGCTGTGGTGCTTTGGCCATCAAGTAATCAAAGCGGATAACGCCCGGTTGCTGTTGGCTGATGTTGTCCATGGTGGACAGCGCCATCACTTCGCTGCTGATCACGCCCGGCAGCTGCATGATGGCGTCGGTAAGCCATTTCATCTGCTGCAGCGAATCGATGTTGGCAAAGCCTTGCTCAGCCACCGCCCCCACCACAATGCTGTCGTACAGATTAAATTGCGCTTTGGTGGCCTGATGAAACTGCCGTGCGGGGTCATCCTGCGGCAGCATGTTCTCAGGATCGGTGTCGATCACCATGGCCGGGATCATCGCTGCGGCACTGATCACCAGCAGCCACACCAGCAGGTAAACGCGGGTAGGGAAATTGAGCGCGAACTGGATCAGGCGGGGGGCCATGACAACCTCAACATTAGAGTTTACTTATGTTGAAGAACTTTAAATTAGTTAAATCTAATATTCAAGGGCGACAAAGGGAACCAATGACATTGGCGGGGTAAGCGCAGAGAATGACGCGACAGCGGTGGGTTTTATCGGCATAAAAAAAGGAGGCCAAGGCCTCCTTCGTTCGCTGCGATTGACGCTATCGCTTAGAAACTGTGGTTGTACTGCACACCAACTAAGAAGGCGTTACCTTCGGATTCCAGTTCAAAGACATTGGTGCTGCCTGGGCTGGCTTCTTCACGAACGGTAACGCTTTCGCCGTCGATGAAGGTGAAGGCCAGATCCAAGCTGCCGTTGTCGCTCAGAATATAGTTGGCACCGATGCTGTACCAGATGCGGTCAGAATCTGGGATAGAGATAGAACGGTGGCTTTCTGGCACTGGCGCTTCATCAAATGCGATACCGGTACGCAGCTTCATTTTCGGGTTAACGGTGTAGGTGGCACCCAAACCGAAACGCCATGAATCTTCAAAGTTCTCTGCTTTTTCCAGCAGGGTGTCACCTTCGTTGATGACCTTATTGCCGATGGTGACGGTTTCGTCTGCCACACCGCGGATCTCTGCAAACTCAGACCAGTTGGTCCACATGACGGTGGTGTGCAGTGCCAGCTTGTCGTTGAGCTGGTGGAAGCCAGAGAATTCAACGATGCCTGGCAAATCTAGATCCAATGAACCGTCTACTTTTACGCCGCCGTTGCCGCCAACGAAACCGGGCAGGTCATCGTAGTACTCGCCTTCCAGCTCTACGGTGACGTCAGAGCGGTAGGTCAGAGCCAAACGGTTGTTTTGATCCAGTTCGTACATCAAACCCAAGTTATAGCCGTAGCCAAAACCGTCGCCTTCCATGTCGGAAATAACGGTTTGACCTGCGTTAGGCAGCAGTGGCGCCAAAGGAGAGCCACCGGCATAACGGGTGAATTTTGCGGTGCCATAAATGACGTTGGCGCCCAAACCTAAGCTCAACTGTTCGTTGATGCGGTAAGACACGCTGGCGTTGAAGTTCATGGTTTGCAGTTCGGTTTCACCAGCGATAGAACCGGCGCTGTAATCTTTACCGTAATCGGTACCCAAACCAAAGTTAGAGAAGCCAGCAAAGCCGATAGCAACTTTGTCGTTCAGTGGCTTGATGAAGTACGAAGCCGGGATAAACGCCTGCGGTGCTGCCCCGTCGAAGTCCAGCGCGCTGGCATCGCCGTATGGGTTATTGGTGCCCTTCAGATCCACGCCGGGATCAATGTAGGTGCCAGCAACCGACAAAGAGGTTTTATCAAACAGTGCCATGGCGGCAGGGTTACGGGCCAGTACGGCGGCGTCTTCAGCCGCAGCGCCTTCACCGGCAAAGGCACGGCCTAAACCAGAAACAGAGGTTTCGCTAAGTTGAAAACCTGCAGCGAAGGATTGGCTGCTAAGTAAAGCCAAGGCGCAAGCAATGGCGGTTTTGTTCATCTTTTTCATTATTTATCTCTACCGGCAATCTAGGGTCGGTTGTCATCGTTTGGGCCGGATGTTAGTAAGCGTACAGGTGTGCACATATCCGACCAGTAGGCTGGTTAGATGCAAATGTGAGCCAGTTCAAGCTTTTGCTTGGGGGTGTAAATTTGCGGTTAAATTGAGGTGTCTAACCGGATCAAAAAAGGAGGCGCAAAGCCTCCTTTTTTGTTGCGGCGATCTTTAGAGCTGTTGCTCAAATTCGCGGTGTTGCTGCTTAACGGCGCTGCTGGCTGGGAACAGCAGGCTGACGAGGATGCCGCTGATTAAGGCGAAGAGGAACCCTGGCAGCAATTCGTACAGATCGAACAGACCGCCTTGCAATGGCTTCCAGATCACCACGGTGGCGGCACCAACCAAGATGGTGGCGATGGCACCAAAGCGGCTGAATTTACTCCAGTACAGTGCCAGGATGATCACCGGCCCAAAGGCGGCACCAAAACCGGCCCAGGCGTAACTCACCAGCGCCAATACGCTGGATTCTGGATTTAGGGCGATAACCGTGGCCAGTACCGCCACCGCCAATACGGTTAAGCGGCCAACCATAATGCGCTCGCGTTCGCTGGCATTTGGGTTGATCCACTTACGGTAGAAATCTTCGGTCACCACGGAGGAGCACACCAGCAGCTGCGAATCGATGGTGCTCATGATGGCAGACAAAATGGCGGCGATCAGAATGCCGGCGATCCAAGGGTTAAACAGCACCTTAGACAGCTCGATAAACACGGTTTCTTTGTTTGGCAGTGGCGCGTCTGCAAACACAATGGCGCCCGCCAATCCGGTGGCCAGCGCCCCGATCAGTGACAGCAGCATCCAGCTCATGGCGATGCGACGAGAGGTGGGCAGATCGTCGATGCTGCCGATGGCCATAAAGCGCGACAGAATGTGTGGCTGGCCAAAGTAACCCAGCCCCCACGCCATCAACGAAGCGATCGACAGGGCGGTTAATGAATCCGGCAGTACGTCCAACATGGCCGGATCTAAGTTGGCGGTGCTGCCATGGCTGTCACCGAAGAACACCACCGCGGGCACCAACAACAGCGCCAATAACATTAAGATCCCTTGGAAGAAGTCGGTCCAGCTTACCGCGAAGAAGCCACCAACAAAGGTGTAGGACACGATAATCGCTGAGCCGATCAATAAGGCGGTGGTGTAATCCAGTTCGAACACTTGCTCGAACAAGATGGCGCCGCCGACCATGCCGGAAGAGGTGTAGAAGGTGAAGAACAGCAAGGTGGTGGTGGCTGCGACTAAGCGCAATACGCCATTATCGGCAAAGCGACGCTCCAGGAAATCCGGCAAGGTTAAGGAGTCGCTGGTGAATTCGGTGTAGATCCGCAGTCGTTTGGCTACCAGTAACCAGTTGCACCAAGCGCCGATCACCAAGCCGATGCCGATCCAGATCTCGCTCAGGCCAGACAGGTAGAT
The DNA here is from genome assembly GCF_947489035.1 of uncultured Ferrimonas sp. Taxonomy (GTDB): domain Bacteria; phylum Pseudomonadota; class Gammaproteobacteria; order Enterobacterales; family Shewanellaceae; genus Ferrimonas. The sequence goes on from NZ_CANLCI010000032.1 coordinate 43,106, forward strand.
GGCGCCGGGTAAGCCCAGCAGCAGCCAACCAGACATGTCGGACGCACCAACGGATAAGGCGGTAACGGCGGGGCCCATTTTGCGGCCGCCTAAGATGTAATCCGAGGTGGTGGTGGTGGCTTTATAGGCCACGGTACCGATCACTAATAACATGATCAGATAAGCAAAGAAGGTGATGGTAGTGGGGACTGGCATCTGCGACTCTTCTGGTTGATGATAGGACGCCTACCGGTGCCGTTAAATGCACGAATTTAACTCGCGAAATAACTCACATTGAAGGCAAAATTGTGACCAGTATACATGACTCTTTAAGTTGGAATTGGCTGTCATTTGAACAGTTAGATATCAACCGGTTGTACGGCTTACTGCAGTTGCGAGAGCAGGTGTTCCAGATTGAGCAAAACAGCCTGTATGTGGACATTGATGGGGCCGATCAACAGGCACAGCATCTGTTAGTTGAACAATCGGGGCAGTTGCTGGGGTATTTGCGGGTGTTGCAGCCGCAGCCGCAGCTGATCAAATTGGGGCGGATTGTGGTGGCGCCGTCGGGGCGCGGGCTGAAATTAGGGCGCAAAATGATTGAAGCGGGAATTGAGAAAGCGCAGCAGTTGTGCCCACAAGGGATGATCAAAATCTCGGCGCAGGTCACCCTGCAAGGCTACTACCAAAGCTTTGGCTTTGAGGTGATCTCGGCCGCCTACGATGACGGTGGGGTGATGCACCAAGATATGCAGTTGAGTTTGCCGCGTTAAGCGGATCAAAAAAGGCCTCGATAAGAGGCCTTTTTTATTGTCGTTAGTGCGATGCGACCCGACAACAACAGGGTTAGATGGCGTTCATGTTACGGGCGAGCTCGTCAAGCACCGGCTCCAGCTTTTGCTGCTTATTACCCACTACCGCCAGATGCAGTTGATTGGTGTTCATTCCCACGCCGTTGTAACGGTCGTTGGTGAACTGGCTTGGTAACGAGGCGCCGTCCTCTTCTGGGATCAGGAACAGGGTGACTCGGCCTTGGTCGGTGTTCATCACGACGTGCAGGCTGCGAATGCCTTCAAAATCACAGTAGTTGGCGTACACCACTTCCCCAGGCACGCTGCTTAACTGGCCGCCTAACGGCGCCATCTTGGTGTTCAGAGCCGCCAAGGTGACGTGTTCATTGATGTTGGCGACAAAGCGCGCTTCATGATCCACATGGGCTAACGCGTGGTTGCCTAAGTTATTTGGCGTTTGCCCTAAAAGGGTAAAGGTGATCCCCACAGCAAAGGCAACCGAAGCCGCTGCGGCTAATTGCCAGCGATGACGGCGTTGGCTACTGCGGTGTACCGCCATGTTTTGGCGTAACAGCAGTCGTTCGGCCAGATCATCGGGTACGTCAACATTCACCGTTTGCGCGAGCTTGTGCTCCATCTGGCGCATCTCTTGGCGCAGCTGTTCGCGGCCGGCGTTGTGTTCGGTGGCACTTAGTAGCTCTTGATCTTGGCTGTTGGGCTCGGCGAATAAACGCCGGCGGAATTCTAAATCATCCATTGCGGTGTCCAATGTTTGGCTGGCTGCCTTCTAACGCGTCGCGCAATTGATTGCGAGCGCGAAATAGTCGAGTCATTACGGTGTTGCGATTCAGCTCTAAGATGGTGGCGATCTCTTCGCCACTGAAGCCGTACAGCACTTGCAACACTAACGGCTCGCGGTACTCCGGCTCCAATTGCGCCATTTTCTGCCGCAGCAGATGATGTTCGGCGTCTTGATCTGGGCCAGGAGTCGCGGTGTCTGCCAGTTGATAGTCGTCAATATCGGTGAGATCGAATTGCTTCCGTTCAAAACGACGGGCGTTTTCACGGCGCAATATGGTGATAAGCCACGCCTTAGCCGCGTTTTCATCTTTCAATGAATCCAATGACTTCCAAGCGCGTAGGAAGGTTTCCTGCACCAGATCTTCTGCGACAGCTCGGTCGTGCACCAGCCAGTAGGCATAACGGTATAGATCCGTATGCAGAGCGCGAACTAAAGCTTCGTAACGGCGTTGTTTACTTATCATGTCTGAGGAGACCGCCGTTGCCGTTTTTTTCTTTCCGAATCCGCCGAACATTTCCTTTATCCGCTCGCTCTTACATTAGTAAGCCGCTCGTTAATGAGCCGCGTTTTTGGCAACTTTACCCATGTTTTAAGGCAGTTGCGAGACTGTAACAGCATAAATCCGTGCTCAGATCAGTGGGACGCCGGATTTAATGCCGGTAACCCCTCTGGCGGGGTATTTACGCTGTCTTGTTGACACTGTTCAATCGCTTGCGCCAGTGCTTGGCCTTGCCATTGCTCCGGTTGTGGTGAGTAACAGCTGTGCTGCAACTGCTGGATGTGCGCGGCCAGTGTTGGCCGTTGTTGCCCCAATTCCACCAAGGTCACGCTATAGCCTAGGTGTTCGCTGCCCCAACGCGGCAGCAGGTTCAACACCGTTGCGCCTTGGTTGGCGCGGCACGCTTGCAACAAGGTTGGCAAACTTTTGATGGGGCGAGCATGGCTTGCCGCTGCTGGTGTTGCCGCGCTGTGGCCTTGACCACGGCGCCAGCCCCACCATGCCGTTAATAACCACAACAGGGCAAACAGCGCGGTTAACCCTTGCCACAGCCACAGCCACAGCCGCGGTGCAGGTGCTGTTACGGTGGGGCTAGGCAGGGCAGGGGCAACCACGGTTGGTGCCGCGGTGCTGCTTGGCAGTACGGTGATGGTTTGCGCAGCAAGGGTTGCCCATTGCTGTTGGTTGGTTTTGGCGTTCCACCACGGCACCTTAATCTCTGGCACAGTGTAGTCGCCGGGCTGTTGGGGCACCAAGGCGATGGTTTGGTTCAGGCGAGCCAGCAACTGCCCATTTTGGCTGCCGCCTTCCCGTTCGGGTTTATCGGGGTAGGCGCGCAGCCCGGTGGTGGCGGGAATGCTGATCTCGGGCAGGGCTTCGGCCACGGTTCCGGCGGCGGCAAGTCGCAGGGTCAGGGTGATGGGTTGGCCCACTTCAAACTGTTCTTGGCTGAGCGGATCGGCACTGAGGGTAACCAGATCGGCCACCAGCCACTGCCCTTGATAGCTGGCGGGTTGGCCTTTAACGTTCAAGGTGATGGGATCGCTGTTGGTGCTAAAGGCTTTGGTGCGGCCGCTGTTGAAGAAATTATTGCGACTGTTGAGCAACATTAAGTCGCCACTAAAATTGATGCTGCCAAGCTCAATGGTGCCGCTGCGCTGGGGGATCAACACATATTGGCGGGTGATCACCTGCAGACGACGACCATCGACGATCTCGGTGTTGTTTTGATCCTGCCCTTGTTGGCGGATCTGCACATCGGGGTGCTCAGGGGCGTTTAAGTTGCCCCGTTGCAGATCCGCCGCCAAGATCAGCCGCACGGTGGCGGTGGTGGCTTGCCCCAGCCAAATCTCCTCTTCATCAAGGCTGACCTCTATCCGCACCGGCTGCGCTTGCGGCGCGTTGCTGTTCTTCGCGGCAACCACGGTCATGGTGATCGGGTTACTGCTGACGCCATCGATGTTCAACGCGGGCAAGGTGACTTGGCCAAGCCGTTTCGGCAATAGCACCACCCGCCATTGGGTTAGGCGCTTCATGTCGAAATTGATGATCTGCGTGTTTTGGCTGACATCAGAGCGATAGACACTGAAGTCTTGCTCAAGCGGGCTGAGATCCAAGCTGTCGTTGACGATGTCATCGGCCACCAGTTGCAGCTCGAACGATTGCCCCATGATCACCGGATTTTGATCCACACTGGCTTGCAGCTGAGTAATGGCCCAGCTTGGGGCGCTGATCATGAGTAAAAGAAGTGGCAGCAAGGTGCGCCAAGAGTTTGCGGTTACCACTGGGTTCGCTCCGGTTGTACGTTGCCATTGAGCTGGCGACGTTGGTATTCCAATTTCATTTTGTTCCGCAGCAGCAAGCTGGGATCGTCGTGCACTTGATTCAGCAGTTGCTGCAGCTGTTGTTGCTGCTCATCGGTTAGGGCATTGGCGCCGGTTTGAGCCGCTGCAGTTGCTTGTTCGCTTGGCTCGTTGTCGCTCGCATCGGCGGCACTCGGCTCACCGAGTTGGGCGGCCTGCTCCTGCTGGTCGTCTGACTGGGGCTGATCCGCTTGCTGAGACTGAGACTGACCCGCTTGCTGGGCCTGATCGTCTTGTTGGGACTGGCCGTCTTGTTGGGACTGGCCGTCTTGTTGGGACTGGCCGTCTTGTTGGGACTGGCTGTCTTGTTGGGACTGGTCCTCTTGTTGGGACTGGCCCGCTTGCTGGGACTGGCCCTCTTGTTGGGACTGGCCGTCTTGTTGGGACTGGCCGTCTTGTTGGGACTGGCCGTCTTGTTGGGACTGGCCGTCTTGTTGGGACTGGCCGTCTTGTTGGGACTGGCCGTCTTG
>NZ_CANLCI010000033.1 GCF_947489035.1 uncultured Ferrimonas sp.
CAAGGAGTTATCCGAGAAGTTAACTGAGTGGCTGACGCCGTATCAACCGTTGCTGCATCAGCGTTTGCTGTGCTGCCTCGTCGATAGGAAGCGCATTATAGGTTGGAACTAGCGAACTACAAGTCAAAAATGGAAAAAGCAGATCGTATGGTGATAGTTTCACCTGATCTGCTTTTTTTGTGGTTTTTATCCGCTGATTTACGGGGTTGCGACTAAGTAGCCATCAACCAACTTGCGTACTGCGGGGTGATCCCAATCGACAAAGCTGCGAACAAAGGCCACCAACTGGCCATTTTGATCGAGTATGTAGGTCGCAGGGATCAGATCCGCCGGCAAGACTTCACCAATGCTGTTTTGATTATCAAAGTAGGTTTGCATGGATGGCAAACCTAACTCCTGCAAAAATGGCATGACAACGGCGGGATCACTGTCGACAGCGACAGGAACGACCACAACGCCTTTATTAGCGTAATCCGCGCGGAAGTGTTGTAACGATGGTAACTCTCGTACGCAAGGCGGACACCAAGTGGCCCACAGGTTGATCATTACGATCTGACCACGAAATTGCTGCAGATCGACTGCCTGACCATTGGGGCCGACAAAAGCCGCGTTTTCCAATGGCTGCGGGCGAGACAACTGAATAAAACGCGCTACTGCTGGATCATTACTCGCAGCACCAGCACCGGGATAGGCACTGACGCTCGCTGTAAACAACGCGATCACACACAGAAACAGGCGCATTATTGTTGTTGATCCTTCAGCAGCTGCTCCAACTTGGCTTTATCGGCTGCGGTAACTTCGATGCTGTCTGAGATCTGCCCACGCTGACGGCGAATAAACAGGAAGCCACCGATCGCACCCATAAATAGGAACACAATTGGGCCTAACCACAAGACGACGGTACGGGAGTCAAACGCTGGACGGTAACGAACAAAATCGCCATAACGCGCAGTGAAGTAACCAATGATCTCTTCATTGCTTTTGCCTTCACCGACCATTTCATACACCTGTAGGCGCATGTCCATCGCAATGGGAGAGTTGGAGTCGTGCAAGTTCTGGTTTTGACACTGTGGGCAGCGTAATTCGGCCGCTAAGCTTTGTCCGCGCTCGCGATGCTCTTCGTTTTTAAACTCGTAGGTATCGATTGGTGCGGCATTGACTGCCGCAGCCATCAACACTGCTGCCATAAAGGTAAGCAAGCGTTTCATTAAGAGTTTCCTTCTGCTTTGGCTTCAGCGCGGATCGTTTCGATCAATGGCATAAAGTCACTCGCCCACACTTGTGGCTCTAACACACCCGCAAAGCGATAGCGCACTACGCCGTTATGGTCGACCACGAACGTTTCTGGCGCGCCATAAACACCCAAATCAAAGGCTAACTTACCTTCGGGATCGAATAGGTTTGTGCTGTAGGGATCACCGCTGCGCGCAAGGTAGTTGATTGCCGGTGCACGTTCATCACGGTAGTTAACCCCGTAAATAGGCAATTCGCCACGACGCTTCAGCTTATTCAAGAACGGGTGTTCGTATTTACACGATGGACACCACGTTGCCCAGACGTTAAGCAGGTACACGTCGCCTTTCAGATCCGCGTTGCTGAGCATCACTGCAGGATCTTCCAGTTGCTGCAATTGAAACTGCGGCACAGGCTTACCGACTAATGCGGAATCCAGCTCTTTGGGGTTGAGATACAACCCCTGAAACAGAAACGCTGCTACCCCAATAAAGATCAACAGGGGCACAAATAATACTAAACGTTTCATTATTGCTCCTCGTGATTAGGCGTTAGCTAACTTAGTGGCGCCGGCTTTCGCTTTGCGACGACCGCGGCTGCGTTTATCTGTTGCTGCAACCACACCACCGAGCATCATGAAGATCCCGCCAATCCAGATCCAGCGCACCATTGGTTTGTAGTTCAAACGCACCGCATAGTGAGTAGCATCGAGTGGATCGCCCATGGTGACGTACAAGTCGCGGGCAAAACCCCAATCAATCCCGGCTTCAGTCATGTTCATGGTGCGAACGTTGTACTTACGGCGATCTGGGTACAGGGTAGTGACGTAATCACCGTCCTTCTCAACCTTAATAACACCCTGTTCTGCGGTGTAGTTAGGGCCTTGTACCATTTGGGTTTTTTCGTAGGTGTACTTGTAACCCGCCAGTTCAGCAGAGATCCCTGGCCCCATCCGCACCGATTGCTCGATGTCGTAGTTGGAAACCACGGTGCCACCCAGAATCGCCATCACGATCCCCGAATGCGCCAACACCATACCGATGTAGCTGCGGGTCATCCGACGACCAGTGAAGCTGCCATCGGTATCACGCAAGTTCCGCAGGATGTCTTGCACTAAGGTGCAGGCAACCCATGTGGCCGTGAATACACCAGCAATAACCCAACCGTTCGTTTTGCCACCAATAACGTACGGCAAGATCAGCGCTACGGCAGCGGCAATGATCGCCGACGGCAGCAGCTTCTTAAGCTCGCCTTCTTTGGATTTCTTCCAACGGATGAATGGACCAATCCCCATAAAGACAAACAGCACCAGCACAATTGGATTAAATACGGTGTTGAAGTATGGAGGCCCTACAGAGATCTGCCCTAAGCCTAAGGCGTCACCCAGCAATGGGTACAGTGTGCCCAGCAGTACAGAGCCTGTCGCCACAACCAGTAAGACGTTACACAACAACATCATGGTTTCTTTTGACAGTAACTCGAAGCGTGCAGGCGATTTCAGCTCCGTTGCACGGAAGGCAAACAGTGTGAGCGAGCCACCAATGGCTAAGCCCAGCAACAGCAAAATAAACAAACCACGGGAAGGATCAGCCGCAAACGAGTGCACTGAGGTCAGAACCCCCGAACGAACCAAGAAGGTACCCAGTAAGCTTAAGCTAAAGGTAAAGATGGCCAGCAGGATGGTCCAGTTGCGGAAGGTGCCGCGTTTTTCCGTAACGATAAGCGAGTGAACTAATGCTGTACCCACCAACCAAGGCATAAAGGAAGCGTTCTCTACTGGATCCCAGAACCACCAGCCGCCCCAGCCCAGTTCGTAATAAGCCCACCAAGAGCCCAGCGCAACACCGGCAGTCAGTAAGGCCCAAGCTGCTAACGCCCATGGTCGTGACCATCGCGCCCAGGCAGAATCAAGGCGACCAGACATGAGCGCCGCAATGGCAAAGGCAAAGGCAACGGAGAAGCCAACGTAACCGAGGTACAACAACGGTGGGTGGAAGATCAAACCAACGTCTTGCAGCATTGGGTTTAAGTCGCGACCTTCCATCGGCACATTTGGCAGTAAGCGCTCAAATGGGCTAGAGGTAAACAACATAAACAGTGAGAAGCCAACGGTGATCATGCCCAATACCGCTAACACGCGAGCGGTAAAGGCGTCTTCTAACCCTTTGCTGAACAGCGCAACTGCGGCAGCCCATACTGAGATAGAGAAGACCCAGAACAGCAACGATCCTTCGTGACCACCCCAAATTGCAGCAATCTTAAAGTAAACAGGCAACTGGCTGTTCGAGTTAGAGGCAACGTACATGACAGAGAAGTCATCCGTTGCAAAAGCGTAGCCTAAACACACCACAGCCAGCGTCATAAACGCGAACATGCCGTAGCTGAGTGGACGGGCGAAACTCACTAAGTAGGCATCCTTGCGTGCCACACCGATCAGTGGGATCACTGATACTAATGCCGCAAAAGCCAAACCGATAATGAGAGAATAATGTCCAAGTTCCGGAATCATTAGTTTACCTCAGAGGAAAAGGATCCAATTCATTGTACTCAACTGAACTGAATTGGGGTCATTGTCGCCATTTTAGGCAGTATTCATCCCAATGTCTGCCACGGGTTTAAGATTTGCTAACCCAGTTCACAGCATCATTTTTTTCGTGCAAAAATCACGCGGAATAATCGCACTGGTAATGGATTGTCGTTATGACGATGAAAGTTCAACAAAGTTTCATAGAATTGAGAGGTTAATGACCGAATTGTGACTGTCCGCTCATAACCCCCGCTTACTGAAAAACAGACAAACGGAAAGCCTGTTCAAGCTTTCGGCTTGCCGTATAATCCAACGCTAATTGGATTTTTGTGCTCAGCATTTGGCTGAGCGTCGCGCATTAGGCTCACACGCCGGGCGTACTACCACCATGAGACTGCTATGACGAACTTTTGGATTGCTATCGCTGCCCTGACAGTACTTGCACTGTGTTTGATTTGGTTACCCTTTGTCCGCCGCCACGCCAATGCGAGCAAAGCCACCGATGCGGAAACGCGCAAGCAAACCAACTTAAGCCTCTACAACGAGCGCTTAGATGAACTCAATGCGGAATTGAGCGAAGGTCGCATTAACGAGCAGGAACATAGTGCCTTACAGCAAGAGCTGCAGATCAACCTATTGCAGAACGTTGAACAAGAAGAAGACAACTTAGCGGCCTCATCCGGCAGCATTGTTTGGCCAATTGCCATGAGTGTGGTGTTGGTTGCTATCAGTGGCTACGTCTATAACGATCTGGGCCGTGGCCAAGATTGGAACGTACAAACCGTTCAAAACGACAACCCACATGCTGGCATGACCCCAGAGCAGATGGCATCGTCTCGCATCGAACAGATGGAAACCGCCTTGATGGCGGATCCAGAGAACAGTCAAGGTTGGTTCAGCCTTGGTCATGCTTACATCAATGCGAGCCAATATGGCAAAGCCATCGCCGCATTTGATAAAACCATGGAGCTGGTCGGTGAGCACGCCGAATTGCTGGGTCCCAAAGCGACGGCCATGTACTACCAAGCCGATCAAAACATGACTCCGGCCATTGAAGCGGTGATTGCCAAATCGCTAGCCAGCGACAACAAAGATCCTTCCACCCGTTTATTGCTGGGTATGGATGCTTTCTTTAGCGCGAACTACGAAGATGCCATTGGCCATTGGGAAATGATCTTAACCAATCCACGCCAAGACGTTGACCGTGAAGGGATCTTGAATGCGATATCGCAAGCGAAGATGTTCCTTGAAGCCGGCAGCGCCAACCAAGCGAAAAGCGACGAAAACATCGCCGCTAACAACAGTGGTGTTACCGTCACTGTTGAGATCGCACCAGAATTGGCCGCCAATGCGAAGCCAACCGATACCGTATTCCTGTTTGCCCGTGCTGTTAATGGTGACATGCCGCTAGCCGTCGCCCGCATCGCCGTGGCGGATCTGCCTAACACCATTGTGCTGGATGACAGCTTTGCCATGACCCCACAAATGGTGATCAGCGGCGCAGAGCAAGTTGATTTAATCGCTGCGATTAACCTGAATAACAGCAAAAAGCCTACCCCTGGCGACATGCAGGGTGAGTTGCAGCAAGTAGAAATCGGCGCCAGCGTTACCGTAACAATCGACACTGTGGTTGAATAACGCCAGCGTAAAGGATCAAAAAAGCCGCTTCCAATGAAGCGGCTTTTTTATTGCAGCAATAAGCTTACTGACCAGACATGTACTGAATGGCAGCCTTGTAATCTTCGTCGTTACAATCGATGCAAGCGCCCTTCGCCGGCATGGCGTTCAAGCCATTATTTACGCTTGCCACTAAAGCATCCATCCCCTTGGCCAAACGTGGCGCCCATTCCGCTTTATTTTGGAATTTGGGTGCTCCCGCTAAGCCAATTGAGTGACAGGTTACGCAAGACTTTTCATACACCGCTTTACCATCTTGAGCCATCACGTTAGTGCTTAGAGCGAAACCGGCCACTGCCGCAAGCATTACAATTTTTTTCATCATTTTATTCCAATCCATTCACACACGCAGGGCACAATTTACTCACAAACCGCGTTGTTGCGCCCGCACCCTACCACTCAACCTCAATTCTGCCACGTTTTTTGACCCCTGTCACAATCGTAGTCACCAACGGAAACCTTGATCGTCTTTTAAGGTCAACCAGTTACGATTTCGGTGTAAGGGTTGTGTTAATCAGCTCACAACTCGAATTTTTTTTCACTTTATCCATGCATTTCACACCACTTTTGCGAGTTGCTTCAGTGACCAAGCCAGCCGCTGTGATAAGATTTGCCCTAGTGTAACGACGCATAATGAGTCAAGAGGATCCGGTGACACAAACCAGCCGACAACCACTGCTGCAAGCCAAGCAATTGACCTGCATTCGCGAAGAGCGGATCTTATTTGATGAGTTGAGCTTCGACATCTTTCCTGGCGACATCATCCAGATCGAAGGCCCTAACGGCGCCGGAAAAACCAGCCTATTACGGATCCTTGCTGGTCTGTCTCGCCCCTACAATGGCGATGTCTATTTCAATGATCAGCCCATCGCCAATAACCGCGACGAGTTTCATCAGCAATTGTTATACCTTGGCCATCTGCCTGGGGTAAAAAGCGAATTAACGGCTGAAGAGAACCTGAGCTTCAACTTGAAAATGGCTGGCTACAACGACGCTCCCTTAACGGACGTGTTGGCCAAGGTAAACTTAACCGGTTTTGAAGATCACCCTGCTGGCCACCTTTCAGCTGGCCAACACCGTCGCATCGCTCTCGCCCGCTTATGGCACAGTGATGCCAAAATCTGGATTGTGGATGAGCCATTAACGGCGATTGATAAGCGTGGCGTAGCTGAACTCGAACAACTGTTCCTGCACCATGCCGATAACGGCGGTTGCGTGATCCTTACTACACACCAAGACTTACAGCTTGTGGGACCAGATCGACTGCAGAAACTGCGGCTGGAATACCAATTTGCGGCGGAGCAGTAAGCATGCGTCAAATCAATTACTACCAAGCGTTCAGCACCGTACTTAAACGGGATCTGCAGATCGCCTTCCGCCATCGCGGCGACATCTTTAATCCATTGATGTTCTTTGTCATGGTGGTGACCTTATTCCCACTGGGGATCGGGCCTGAGCCAAACACACTAACCACCATCGCGCCTGGGATCATATGGGTCGCCGCCCTGCTATCCTCAATGCTGTCTCTAGAGCGGTTATTTAAGTCCGATTACTCTGACGGCTCGCTAGAGCAAATGATGCTAAGCCCACAGCCACTGTCATTAATGGTGTTGGCTAAAGTACTTGCTCATTGGCTTGTAACGGGTGTGCCGCTGATCCTGATCTCGCCGTTGCTGGCCGTCTTACTGCATCTGGATGACAACGCCTACGGAGCACTCATCGCTACTCTAACGGTAGGTACCCCCATCTTATCGTTGCTCGGCGCCATTGGCGTTGCCTTAACCGTTGGCCTGCCTAAAGGCGGGGTTTTACTAAGCTTACTGATTCTACCGCTGTATATCCCTGTATTGATCTTCGCCACCAGCGCCATCGATGCAGCCTCTATGAATTTGCCGTTTTTAGGGCACCTTGCCATTCTTGGTGCACTCTTAGTCGGCTCTTTAGTTTTAGCCCCTGTTGCCATTAGCGCTTCATTACGAGTGAGTACAAACTGATATGTGGAAGTGGTTACACCCTTACGCCAATCCAGAGCGAGCCTATCAACTCGCCGGCACCCTGCTACCGTGGTTTGCGGTATTAGCAACTTTACTGATCACCACTGGTACCGTTTGGGGCTTAGGTTTTGCCCCAGTCGATTACCAACAAGGTGATTCCTACCGCATCATTTTCGTCCACGTACCTGCTGCATCCATGTCGATGTCGGCCTACATGGGCATGGCTGTTGCCGCCTTTGTTGGCTTGGTTTGGCAGATCAAATTAGCTGACATCGCCGCAGCCGCTATCGCACCGGTTGGCGCGGTATTAACGGTTATCGCTCTGGTAACAGGCGCAGCATGGGGTAAACCGATGTGGGGCGCTTGGTGGGTATGGGATGCACGACTCACCTCTGAATTGGTTCTCCTGTTCCTCTACTTAGGCGTTATCGCGCTTTATGCATCATTTGAAGACAAAGTAATGGCCGCAAAAGCTGCAGGTATTTTGGCCATTGTTGGTGTGATAAACTTACCCATCATTAAATACTCGGTTGAATGGTGGAACACGCTCCATCAGCCGAACGCCATCACCGTTGGCAAGAGCAACAACATGCCACCGGAAATGCTCATTCCCTTGCTGTGTAACATCTTTGGCTTTGCCATGTTGATTGCCGCATTAAGTACATTACGCTTTCGAGCCGAGGTATTAGCTCGTAACAGCATGCGCCCTTGGGTGCGCGAATTGGTAGCTAAGGAGTGCAAATAATGGAACTCAGTTTTCAGTTCGCCTCAGTCAGTGAGTTTTTCGCTATGGGTGGCTATGCCAAATACGTATGGCTGTCCTACGGCATTGCTCTGATCGGCCTCGGCAGTGTTACTGTTGCCTCTATCCGTAAGCGTAAAGCTGTACTAAAACAAATTGCCAATAAGCAGGCTCGTGAAGCCCGCTTACGTCAACACAGGAGTCAGAACTCATGAACCCACGCCGTAAGAAACGCCTAGTCTTTGCCACCGCATTAATTGGTGGCGTTGCGGCCATTGCCAGTCTGCTACTGTATGCACTGAACTCAAACTTAGATTTGTTCTACACCCCATCTGAAGTGGTTCAAGGACGCAAAGACAGTGGCTTAATGCCAGAAGTTGGCCAGCGGATCCGTGTTGGTGGGATGGTTGTTGCAGGCTCTGTTGAGCGTGACCCAAGCAGCTTAAAGATTGCCTTCAAAGTGGCTGATACTGGCCCATCGATTACCGTGCTGTACGATGGCATGCTGCCGGATCTATTCCGTGAAGGCCAAGGGATCGTAGCTCAAGGTACCTTGGTTAAACCTGGCGTATTAGAAGCCTCGGAGGTGCTGGCTAAGCACGATGAGAACTACATGCCACCCGAAGTCGCTGAAGCGATGGGTGAAAAGCACAACAAGATGAACTATAGCGACAGCCAGACCAACGGCAGTTACTAATAGCATTCGGTCTTAAAAAAATCCGAGTTCAGAATACTGAACTCGGATTTTTTTTATCTCTTTCACAGCCAGTCACCCCGATTGTTCTTCCTTCCCAATAAAACTGAGCAGTTCTCCTAGGTTTCCCCTAGCACTCGGTTTCACTTTGCTATTAGCCTCCAACGAACAAACCATATATCTCTAGCCGAGCATTAGTGGAACCCCTGCTGGTGCTGGTGCTGGTGCTGGTGCTGGTGCTGGTGCTGGTGCTGGTGCTGGTGCTGGTGCTGGTGCTGGTGCTGGTGCTGGTGCTGGTGCTGGTGCTGGTGCTGGTGCTGGTGCTGGTGCTGGTGCTGGTGCTGGTGCTGCAGAACACAATGCCAGAGCAATCACGATGAGCCAAATTTCAGGTATAAAAAAAGCGAGCCGAAGCTCGCTTTTTTTAGGGTCAAAGAAAGTTATTCAGCGTCTGCTTCTACAACTTCTTCAACTTCTGGGCGACCAACCAGTTCGATAAACGCCATAGGCGCGTTATCACCGGTACGGAAACCACACTTCAGAATGCGGGTGTAACCACCAGCGCGCTCTAAGTAACGTGGACCCAGTTCATTAAACAGTTTGCCTACAACCGCTTTATCGCGGGTACGGGCGAATGCCAGGCGGCGATTAGCAACGCTGTCAGTTTTAGCCAAAGTGATCAGTGGCTCTACTACACGGCGCAGCTCTTTTGCCTTAGGCAGAGTCGTCTTAATAACTTCGTGGCTAACCAGCGAAACTGCCATGTTACGGAACATAGCTTGACGATGGCTGCTATTACGATTCAGTTGACGACCGCTCTTACGATGGCGCATGACCTTATCCTTCTAACCTAAATCTCTTACGATCTGGTTACATGTTGTCGACTAGAGAGGCTGGTGGCCAGTTTTCTAGGCGCATGCCCAGAGACAGACCACGGGAAGCCAGTACGTCTTTGATCTCGGTGAGAGACTTCTTACCCAAGTTAGGGGTCTTCAGTAGCTCAACCTCGGTACGCTGTACCAGATCGCCGATGTAGTGAATGGCTTCCGCTTTCAGACAGTTAGCCGAACGAACAGTCAGTTCCAGATCGTCGACAGGACGCAGCAGAATCGGATCGAATTCCGGCTTCTCTTCTTTCTCTTCAGGCTCACTCACATCACGCAAGTCAACGAAGGCCTCTAACTGCTCAGCCAAAATAGTAGCTGAACGACGGATCGCTTCTTCAGGATCCAGAGTACCATCGGTGTGCATATCGATGATGAGCTTGTCGAGGTCGGTGCGTTGTTCAACACGAGCAGCTTCAACATTATAAGCAATGCGAACTACTGGGCTGAAAGATGCATCAACCAACAAACGACCAATTGGACGTTCGTCTTCTTCTGCCTGGGCACGAGCGGACGCAGGCATGTAGCCGCGACCGATCTCAACCTTGATGCGCATGCTGATTTCAGCATCGGCACCAGTCAGAGTACAGATCAGGTGATCGGGATTAACGATCTCCACATCACCGTCATGGGTGATGTCTGCTGCAGTGACAGGGCCCGCACCGGACTTGCTCAGGGTCAGAGTGGCTTCCTCTTTGCCTTCGAGCTTCACTGCCAAACCTTTCAGGTTCAGCAAGATCTCAAGAACATCCTCTTGGACACCCTCTTTGCTGCTGTACTCGTGCAGAACACCGTCGATTTCAACTTCGGTAACCGCACAACCAGGCATGGAAGAGAGCAGGATGCGACGAAGAGCGTTGCCCAGAGTATGGCCGAAACCACGCTCCAGAGGCTCCAGAGTCACCTTAGCTCGGTTAGAGCTAACCTGATCAATATCGACAAGTCGTGGCTTTAGAAATTCGGTAACAGAACCCTGCATTTTGTCCTCTCTTAACGGTTAAGCTTTACTTGGAGTAAAGCTCTACGATCAGCTGTTCGTTGATGTCAGCAGACAAGTCACTACGTTCTGGGAAGCGCTTGAAAGTGCCTTCCATTTTCGCAGAGTCTACTTCAACCCAAGTCGGCTTCTCGCGCTGCTCAGCAACTTCCAACGCACCTTTGATGCGGGCTTGCTTCTGAGACTTCTCACGAATAGACACTACGTCATTCGGAGATACACGGAAGGACGGGATGTTTACAACACGACCGTTAACCTTGATGGCTTTGTGGCTTACCAACTGACGCGCTTCAGCGCGAGTAGCACCAAAACCCATGCGGTAAACTACGTTGTCCAGACGAGACTCCAGCAGAACCAACAGGTTCTCACCGGTGTTGCCTTTCTGACGAGCCGCGTCCTTGTAGTAGTTCCGGAATTGCTTTTCCAGAATGCCGTAAATACGACGAACTTTTTGTTTTTCGCGCAGCTGAACACCGTAGTCGGACAAACGCGAGCGACGAGCGCCGTGTTGACCTGGAACAGTGTCGATCTTGCACTTAGAATCGATCGCTCGAACGCCGCTTTTCAGGAACAGATCTGTTCCTTCGCGACGGCTTAGTTTGAGCTTAGGACCCAAATATCTTGCCATGTTTCTTCTCCAACTGTCCTAAAGGTTAAACGCGACGCTTTTTAGGCGGGCGACAACCGTTGTGTGGGATCGGAGTCACATCAGTGATGTTGGTGATGCGGAAACCCGCAGCATTCAACGCACGAATGGATGATTCACGACCAGGACCAGGACCTTTCACCTCAACTTCCAGGTTCTTCAGGCCATACTCTTTTGCGATTTCAGCGCAACGTTCAGCAGCAACCTGTGCGGCAAACGGAGTAGACTTACGAGAACCACGGAAACCTGAACCACCTGCGGTGGCCCATGCCAGAGCGTTGCCCTGACGATCAGTGATAGTCACAATGGTGTTGTTGAAGGAAGCATGAACGTGTGCAATACCGTCTGCGACCTGCTTACGTACCTTCTTACGAGTACGAGAAGGAGCTTTAGCCATTGGTTAAATTCCCCTTACTTCTTAATCGGCTTACGTGGACCCTTACGGGTACGCGCGTTAGTCTTGGTACGTTGACCACGAAGCGGCAAGCTGCGACGGTGACGCAGGCCGCGGTAGCAACCTAGGTCCATCAGACGCTTGATGTTCATGGAGATCTCACGACGCAGATCACCTTCAACAGTGAACTGGCCAACGACTTCACGCACTTTATCAATGGTGGACTCGTCCAGATCTTTAAACTTTACATCTTCAGCGATGCCAGCAGCCGCGCAAACTTCGATTGCGCGAGTACGGCCGATGCCGAAAATGGCGGTTAGAGCGATCACCGCGTGTTTATGCTCTGGAATGTTAATGCCAGCGATACGGGCCACTATAGCACTCCTACATTATTATGGTTGACCGTGAAAAGCCCGGTAGGATACTCGACAGCCAACTCGTTTGCAACAACACAGGGGCTGACCTGTTGGTCAGCCCTGTGCACTTTTGTCGGTTTATCGACTAAAGGTCGATTAACCTTGACGCTGTTTGTGCTTCGGCTCAGAGCAGATAACACGAACAACGCCATTACGTTTGATCACCTTACAGTTGCGGCACATTGCCTTAACTGATGCACGAACTTTCATTTTGATACTCCGTGGATGGCGCGCTTAACGGCCGTAGCCTTTAAGGTTGGCCTTTTTCAGGACGGACTCATACTGAGATGACATCAGATGAGTTTGGACCTGGGCCATGAAGTCCATGATTACAACCACCATAATTAACAGTGAGGTCCCACCTAAGTAGAACGGCACGTTAGTGGTGATCATCAAGAACTCCGGAACCAGACAGATAAACGTGATATAGGCTGCGCCGACTAAAGTCAGACGAGTCATCACCTTATCAATATAGCGGGCAGTTTGCTCGCCTGGACGAATTCCAGGGATAAACGCACCACTCTTCTTTAAGTTGTCAGCTGTTTCACGCGGGTTGAAAACCAACGCCGTGTAAAAGAAACAGAAGAACACGATTGCCACGGCATAAATCAACACGTACAGCGGTTGGCCAGGGGACAGTGCCAGAGAAACATCTGACAAAATACCGCCTGAGCTTTGATCAAACCACTGTGCCAGGGTACCTGGAAACAGAATGATACTGGACGCGAAGATTGGTGGAATCACACCGGCCATGTTTACTTTCAATGGCAAATGGGTGCTTTGTGCGGCAAACACTTTACGGCCTTGCTGACGCTTGGCGTAGTTTACCACGATGCGGCGTTGACCGCGCTCCATAAATACCACAAATGCAGTAACCAGACCGACAAGAACCACGATACCGAGCAACAAGAGCAAGTGCAGTTCACCTTGACGTGCTTGTTCAGCCGTTTGACCGATCGCAGAAGGTAAGCCGGCAACAATACCTGTAAAAATCAGGATTGAGATACCGTTACCAATACCGCGTTCGGTAATTTGCTCACCCAGCCACATCAGGAACATAGTACCGGTAACCAAAGATACGATAGCTACAAAGTAGAAACCGAACCCAGGGTTAGCCACCAGACCAGGAACCATAGAAGGCAGGCCCGTCGCTACACCGATAGATTGAAAGAAGGCTAGGCCTAAAGTGCCGTAGCGAGTCCACTGGTTAATCTTACGACGACCAGTCTCCCCTTCCTTCTTCCATTCTGCCAAGGTTGGGTGCACCACCGTCATCAGCTGCATAATAATAGATGCAGAGATGTACGGCATGATACCCAACGCAAACACAGAAGCACGTTCCAAGGCGCCACCGGAGAACATGTTAAACATTTCAACGATGGTGCCTTGTTGCTGATTGAACAGCTCGGCAAGAACAGCAGCGTCAATACCAGGAATTGGTACGAAAGACCCGGCTCGGAACACAATAATGGCTCCAAGGACAAACAACAGGCGCGCTTTCAATTCAGAAAGGCCCCCTTTCGCACTTTTTAACTCAAGTCCTGGCTTTGCCATTGCTTACTCTTTCCCGTTACTCTTCGATCTTGCCGCCCGCGGCCTCAATGGCTTCACGAGCACCCTTGGTCACTTTCAGACCAGAGATGGTTACTGGGCGCTCGATTTTACCTGAAAGGACAACTTTCGCAAACTGAATGTTTGCAGAAAGGATGCCAGCTTCTTTCAGGGATGCCAGAGAAACTACGTCGCCTTCTACTTTCGCTACTTCGTGCAGACGCACTTCAGAGGAAACCAAAGACTTACGGGAAGTAAAACCAAACTTAGGCAGACGCTGTTTCAAAGGCATTTGACCGCCTTCAAAGCCAGGACGGATGCCGCCGCCGGAGCGGGACTTCTGACCTTTGTGGCCGCGACCACCGGTTTTACCCAGGCCAGAACCGATACCGCGACCTACGCGCTTAGCAGCAGTTTTGGCACCTGGAGCTGGAGACAAAGTATTTAAACGCATAGCTTAGTCCTCCACCTTAACCATGTAGTAAACCTTATTAACCATACCGCGTACAGCAGGAGTATCTTCCAGCTCTACAGTGTGGTTAATTTTGCGAAGACCTAAGCCAGTCAGTGTTGCCTTGTGTTTAGGCAAACGACCGATGCTGGATTTGATCTGGGTAACCTTAATAGTTTTAGCCATCTTGATTACCCTCGCAATTCTTGAACGCTCAGGCCACGCTTAGCTGCCACTTGCTCCGGAGAGTTCATGGAAGTCAGTGCGTCAACGGTAGAGCGTACGATGTTGATCGGGTTGGTAGAACCGTAAGCTTTGGCCAGTACGTTATGTACGCCAGCAACTTCCAGTACGGCGCGCATTGCACCACCGGCAATAATACCAGTACCGTCAGAAGCAGGCTGCATGTATACCTTAGAACCAGAGTGACGACCTTTCACCGGGTGGTGCAAAGTGCCTTTGTTCAGGTCTACAGTCAGCATGTTGCGACGTGCTTTTTCCATAGCTTTTTGAATAGCTGCTGGAACTTCACGTGCTTTGCCGTAGCCGAAGCCTACTTTACCGTTACCGTCACCAACAACAGTCAGTGCGGTGAAGCTAAAGATGCGACCACCTTTAACAACTTTAGAAACGCGGTTTACTGCAATCAATTTCTCTTGCAGATCACCGGCTTGATTATCATGATTCGCCATTGTCCACTCCCAACTTAGAACTGGAGGCCAGCTTCACGAGCTGCGTCAGCCAAAGCTTTAACGCGACCGTGATACTTAAAGCCACTGCGATCGAAGGCCAAGGTAGTGATACCTTTTTCCTGAGCGCGCTCAGCTACCGCTTTACCAACTGCCGCTGCGGCGTCGGTGTTGCCGGTGCCTTTCAGTTGCTCAGAAATTGCTTTCTCAACGGTAGAGGCAGCAGCCACTACGTTTGCGTCAGCAGTGATAACCTGAGCGTAGATGTGGCGCGGAGTACGGAATACGACCAGACGAGTCGCACCCATTTCCTGAATTTGCTTGCGCGCGCGAGTAGCGCGACGCGTACGAGCTGCTTTCTTGTCCATCGTATTACCTTACTTCTTCTTGGCCTCTTTACGACGCACGTTTTCATCCGCGTAACGTACACCTTTGCCTTTGTAAGGCTCTGGTTTACGGTATGCGCGAATGTTCGCAGCAGCTTGACCTACAACCTGCTTGTCGGCGCCTGTGAGGACGATTTCAGTTTGGCTTGGGCACTCAGCCTTCACACCTTCTGGCAACTCGTAGTTGACAGGGTGAGAGAAACCAAGAGTCAAGTTAACAACGCTACCTTTAACAGCAGCACGGTAACCTACGCCGTTTAACTGCAGCTTCTTAGTGAAGCCAACAGTAACGCCGGTAACCATGTTATTAACCAAAGCGCGAACGGTACCTGCTTGAGCCCATGCGTTGGCAAAGCCAGCACGTGGAGCGAAAGTCAGTTCGTTATCGCCTTTAACCACTTCAACTGCGTTATTGAAAACGCGAGTCAAAGAACCCTTACCACCTTTAATGGTGATTTCTTGACCGTTAACGGTCACTTCTACGCCTGAAGGGATAGCAACAGGTGCCTTAGCTACACGAGACATTAGTGCTCCTCCCTTACGCTACGTAGCAGATGATCTCGCCGCCCATACCCAAATTTCGGGCTGCGCGGTCGGTCATCACACCTTGTGAGGTGGATACGATAGCAATACCCAGACCACCCATTACTTTAGGCAACGCATCTTTCTTTTTGTAGATACGCAGGCCTGGGCGGCTGGCTCGCTCAATAGATTCAACTACTGGCTTACCTTGGAAGTACTTCAAAGTAACTTCCAAAGTTGGTTTAACGTCACCAGAGACGGCGAAGTCAGCGATAAAACCTTCTGCTTTTAATACAGAAGCGATCGCTTTCTTCAGCTTAGAGGACGGCATGGTCACTGCAACTTTGTTGGCAGCCTGGCCGTTGCGGATGCGCGTCAGCATATCCGCGATCGGATCTTGCATGCTCATATTCGCTTACTCCCGAATGCTTACCAAGAGGCCTTTTTAAGACCAGGAACTTCACCACGCATTGCTGCTTCACGTAATTTGATACGGCTCAGGCCGAATTTACGCAAGTAGCCATGTGGGCGACCAGTGATGTTGCAGCGGTTACGCTGACGAGATGCACTGGAGTCACGCGGGAGTTGCTGCAGTTTGAGCACTGCATTCCAACGATCTTCTTCAGATGCGTTAACATCTTTAATGATAGCTTTAAGCGCCGCACGCTTTTCAGCGAACTGTGCTACCAGCTTGGTGCGCTTTGCATCGCGCGCCTTCATTGATAGTTTAGCCATAACCCTACACCTTACTTACGGAACGGGAAGTTAAAGGCAGCCAGCAGAGCATGACCTTCTTCATCAGAACCCGCAGAAGTGGTAATGGTGATATCCATACCGCGGATTTTATCGATTTTATCGTAATCGATTTCTGGGAAGATGATCTGCTCACGAACGCCCATGGAGTAGTTACCACGACCATCGAACGCTTTCGGGTTCAGGCCACGGAAATCACGGATACGTGGAACCGCGATACATACCAGA
This sequence comes from uncultured Ferrimonas sp., assembly GCF_947489035.1. Lineage (GTDB taxonomy): Bacteria > Pseudomonadota > Gammaproteobacteria > Enterobacterales > Shewanellaceae > Ferrimonas. Next base: position 16,785 of record NZ_CANLCI010000033.1, read on the forward strand.
CGTTCGAAAAACTCCCACATACGCTCGCCGCGTAGGGTTACTTTACAACCAATCGGGTAACCTTCACGGATCTTAAAGCCAGCAACAGACTTGCGAGCTTTTGTGATCAGAGGTTTCTGACCGGAAACAGCAGCCATATCAGCTACAGCATTTTCCAGCACCTTCTTGTCCGCAACGGCTTCACCGACACCCATATTCAGGGTAATCTTTTCGATCCGTGGGACTTGCATGATGCTTTTGTAGCCGAACTGCTGCATCAGTTCTTTTACTACAGCTTCTTTGTAGTAATCATGCAGTTTCGCCATCGTTAACTCCAATTACTTAACAATTTCGTCATTGGATTTGAAGAAGCGAACTTTAACGCCATCTTCAAAACGGAAGCCTACGCGATCAGCCTTGCCAGTGGCAGGGTTAACCAGCGCCACGTTGGAGGCGTGGATAGGGGCTTCTTTCTCAACAATACCACCTTGAACGCCTAACTGAGGGTTAGGTTTCTGGTGCTTCTTTACCAAGTTGACGCCTTCAACAAGCACCTTACCAGTAGCCAGAACTTGGGAAACTTTACCGCGTTTACCCTTGTTTTTACCTGCTAGTACGATTACTTCGTCGTTGCGACGGATTTTTGCTGCCATGGTTCGCTCCTTACAGTACTTCTGGCGCCAGGGACACGATCTTCATGAACTGCTCATTGCGCAGCTCGCGGGTCACCGGGCCAAAGATACGAGTGCCGATAGGCTGGTTGCTTGCGTTCAGCAAAACAGCAGCGTTACGGTCAAAGCGAATAACAGAACCGTCAGGACGGCGTACGCCTTTCTTGGTGCGTACTACCACCGCGTTAAATACATCACCTTTCTTCGCTTTACCGCGAGGAATGGATTCCTTAACGGAAACCTTGATGATATCGCCAATATGGGCGTAACGACGGTGAGAGCCACCCAAGACCTTAATACACTGCACGCTGCGCGCGCCGGAATTATCGGCAACGTCCAGCACAGATTGCATTTGGATCATTTCAATGCTCCGCTTACTTTTTCTTCAAATACCCTTACGGGCTAAGTTGGCTGCCCTTCGAAAAGGCGCGCCATTATAACCACGATAATCTGAAAAGGGTAGATAAAAATTAACCGGCCCAAGTGACCTTGGGCCGGTTTCTTCTTGTTGTAGCCTAAAGCTTAGAAAATTAAGCTTTTTCTACAACGCTTACCAACATCCAAGACTTGGTCTTAGACAGTGGACGGCATTCGCGGATTTCCACGAGATCACCGATACCACATTGGTTGGTTTCATCATGAGCGTGTACCTTAGTGGTACGGTTCATGAACTTACCGTAAATCGGGTGCTTTACTTTGCGCTCGATTGATACGGTGATGGACTTGTCCATCTTGTCGCTGATTACACGACCCTGAAGAGTACGTTTAGTATCAGACATTACGCACCTGCCTTCTGAGTAAGAATGGTCTTAACACGCGCGATATTACGGCGTACATTCTTCATTTCGTGAGTCGCTTTCAGCTGACCAGTCGCGTTCTGCATACGCAGGTTGAACTGTTCACGCAGCAGGTTTAACAGCTCCGCATTCAGCTCTTCAACGCTTTTTTCACGCAGATCTTGTGCTTTCATCACATCACCTTACGAGTTACAAAGGTGGTCTGGATAGGCAATTTGGCAGCAGCCAGAGAGAAAGCTTCACGAGCCAACTCTTCAGATACGCCTTCCATTTCGTACAGGACACGACCCGGTTGGATCTGTGCTACCCAGTACTCAACGTTACCCTTACCTTTACCCTGACGAACTTCAAGCGGTTTAGCAGTAATTGGCTTGTCTGGGAACACACGGATCCAGATTTTGCCCTGACGCTTGATGTGACGGGTCATGGCACGACGAGCCGCTTCGATTTGACGAGCGGTCATACGGCCACGGGTGGTCGCTTTTAAGCCGAAAGAGCCAAAGGAAACCTTGTCACCAGTGGTGGCTACACCACGGTTACGGCCTTTGTGCATCTTACGGAACTTCATACGTTTAGGTTGCAGCATCTCGGTTCCCCTTACTTACCACGACCTTTGCGCTTCGGCTGCGGCTTCGGCTGCTCTTCAACAACTGGCATGCCGCCCAGAACTTCACCTTTGAAGATCCAAACTTTAATACCAATTACACCATAAGTGGTGTGAGCAGAAGAAGTAGCGTAGTCGATATCAGCGCGCAGGGTGTGCAGTGGCACACGACCTTCACGATACCATTCGGTACGTGCGATCTCAGCGCCACCCAGACGACCAGAAACCTCGATCTTGATGCCCTTGGCACCCAGACGCATGGCGTTCTGTACCGCGCGCTTCATAGCGCGACGGAACATTACACGGCGCTCCAGCTGGGAAGCGATAGAATCACCAACCAGTTGAGCATCCAGTTCCGGCTTACGAACTTCGGAGATGTTGATCTGAGCAGGAACGCCAGCCAGCTTGGCTACCTTCTTGCGCAGTTTTTCAACATCTTCGCCTTTCTTACCAATTACAACACCTGGGCGAGCAGTGTGAATAGTCACACGTACGCTCTTCGCAGGACGTTCAATGGTAATGCGAGACAAAGACGCGTTTTTCAGTTCCTTTTTCAGGAACTCACGTACTTCGTGGTCGCTGAACAAGTTGTCAGCGTAATCTTTCTTCTCCGCGTACCAGGTCGAAGACCAAGGCTTGGTAATACCAAGGCGGATACCATTAGGATGTACTTTCTGTCCCATAGCGACTCCCCTTACTTATCGGCCACAACCACAGTGATGTGGCTAGAGCGCTTCAGGATGCGGTCAGCACGGCCTTTGGCACGCGGCATGATGCGCTTCATGGTTGGACCTTCGTCAACGAAGATTTTAGAAACCTTCAAGTTGTCGATATCCAGACCTTCGTTGTGCTCCGCGTTAGCGATAGCTGACTCCAGAACCTTCTTAACCAAAGAACCAGCTTTTTTATTGCTGAAGGTTAAGATATCCAGAGCGCGATCAACTGGCAGACCACGAATTTGGTCAGCAACCAGACGTGCCTTCTGAGGAGAGGTACGGGCGAAACGGTGTTTAGCTAAAACTTCCATCTTCTACCCCTTAGCGTTTCTTCGCTTTCTTATCCGCAGCATGGCCGCGGTAAGTGCGAGTCGGCGCGAATTCGCCCAGTTTGTGGCCAATCATGTCTTCAGTTACGAAAACTGGAACGTGCTGGCGACCATTATGGACAGCGATGGTGAGACCAATCATATCAGGAATGATCATCGAACGACGGGACCAAGTCTTAACAGGCTTTTTGTCTCCGTTTTCCACCGCTTTCTCTACCTTCTTCAGCAAGTGCAGGTCGATAAATGGACCTTTCTTGAGAGAACGTGGCATGGTGAATCCTCTAAATTACTTGGTACGACGGCGTACGATGAACTTATCAGTACGCTTGTTGCTGCGAGTCTTCTTACCCTTAGTTGGTACGCCCCATGGGGATACCGGGTGACGACCACCAGAGGTTTTACCCTCACCACCACCGTGCGGGTGATCCACCGGGTTCATGGCTACACCACGAACTGTAGGGCGGATACCGCGCCAGCGGTTAGCACCAGCTTTACCAAGCTGACGCAGCATGTGTTCGGAGTTACCTACTTCACCCAAAGTAGCACGGCCTTCGGCCTGTACTTTGCGCATCTCGCCGGAGCGAAGACGCAGAGTTACGTAAACACCGTCACGAGCAACGATCTGTGCGTAGGCACCAGCGGAACGAGCCAACTGACCACCTTTACCTGGTTGCAGTTCTACGTTATGAACGGTAGAACCAACCGGGATGTTACGCATTGGAAGGGCGTTACCCGCTTTAATCTCAGCTTCTTGACCAGACATGATGGAATCACCAGCATGCAGGCCTTTAGGAGCCAGGATGTAACGACGCTCACCGTCTGCGTACAGAACCAACGCGATGTTCGCGCTGCGGTTTGGATCGTATTCAATCCGCTCTACCTTGGCAGGAACGCCATCTTTGTTGCGCTTAAAGTCAACAATACGGTAGTGCTGCTTGTGACCACCGCCGATGTGGCGAGTGGTAATACGACCAGCGTTGTTACGACCGCCAGACTTGGACTTTTTGTCCAGCAGAGCGGCGTGAGGCTTACCTTTGTGCAGTTCAGCGTTAACCACTTTGGTTACGTGACGACGACCTGCAGAGGTAGGCTTACACTTAACAATAGCCATTTCTAAACTCCTACTGCTTATTCAGCGCCGCCATCAACGAAGTCGATTTCTGCGCCTTCAGCCAAGGTAACGTAAGCTTTCTTCACATCGGAACGACGTCCGAAACGAGCGCCAGTACGCTTAGTCTTGCCTTTCAGTACAGAGGTGCGAACACCAACTACTTCAACTTCGAACAGCTTTTGAACCGCTGCTTTGATCTCAGCTTTAGTCGCGTCCAGTGCTACTTTGAAAACAACAGTGTTGTTCAGCTCAGCAGCCATGGTGCTTTTTTCAGAGATGTGTGGAGCCAGCAGCACTTTCAGCAAACGTTCTTCACGGATCATGCCAGCTTCTCCTCAATCTGCTTAACTGCATCAGCAGTCATCAGCACCTTGTCAAACGCGATCAGGCTAACCGGATCGATACCGTCTACATCGCGAGCGTCAACCTTGTACAGGTTGCGAGAAGCCAAGAACAAGTTCTCGTCTACTTCAGCGGTCACGATCAGAACGTCGTTTAAGTCCATTTCTTTCAGCTTTGCAGCCAATTCTTTGGTCTTAGGAGCTTCTACAGAGAAGTTCTCAACAACGATCAGACGATCTTGACGTACCAGCTCAGACAGAATGCTGCGCAGAGCGGCGCGGTACATCTTCTTGTTAACTTTTTGGCCGTGATCTTGCGGCTTAGCAGCGAATGTTACGCCACCAGAACGCCAGATTGGGCTCTTAACGGTACCAGCGCGAGCGCGGCCGGTGCCTTTCTGGGCCCATGGCTTTTTGCCAGTGCCAGTTACTTCAGCGCGGGTTTTCTGAGCACGGGTACCTTGACGGGCATTAGCAGCAAACGCTACTACTACCTGATGTACCAGAGCTTCATTAAACTCACGTCCGAAGGTAGTTTCGGAAACTTCAAGAGCGCTCTGGGCGTCCTTCATAACCAATTCCATTACTATCTCCTCAGACGTTACGCTTTAACGGCAGGCTTAACGATAACATCGCCACCATTAGCGCCAGGTACGGCACCTTTGATCAGCAATAAGTTACGTTCAGCATCTACACGTACCAACTCTAGGTTCTGAGTAGTTACCTGCTCAGCGCCCATGTGGCCAGCCATTTTCTTGCCCTTGAATACCTTGCCTGGGGATTGGTTTTGACCAATCGAACCAGGAGCACGGTGGCTCAGGGAGTTACCGTGGGTCATATCTTGGGTGCTAAAGTTCCAACGCTTAATCGCGCCCTGGAAACCTTTACCTTTTGATTGACCGGTAACGTCTACTTTTGCAACGTCAGCAAAGACGCCGACTTTCAGCTCAGCACCTAACTCGATGCCTTCACCTTCACCTTCACCCAGACGGTGTTCCCACAGACCGCGACCAGCTTCTACGCCAGCTTTGGCGTAGTGGCCCGCTGCAGGTTTGTTAACGTGAGATGCTTTTTTAGCACCTACGGTAACTTGGATAGCGCGGTAACCGTCGCTGTCCAAACCTTTAACTTGGGTTACACGGTTCGGTTCTACTTCGATAACGGTCACAGGGATAGAAACGCCTTCTTCAGTGAAGATGCGAGTCATACCAACTTTGCGACCTACAAGACCGATAGCCATTCTAAAAAACCTCTATTCCAAGTCCGGGGACTTAACCCAGACTGATCTGCACGTCTACGCCTGCAGCTAGATCCAGACGCATCAGCGCGTCAACAGTCTTGTCGGTAGGCTCAACAATGTCCACCAAACGCTTGTGAGTACGGATTTCATATTGGTCACGCGCGTCTTTGTTAACGTGCGGAGAAATCAGTACGGTGTAGCGTTCTTTACGGGTGGGCAGCGGGATAGGACCGCGAACTTGAGCACCTGTACGCTTAGCAGTCTCAACGATTTCCGCTGTTGACTGATCGATCAGACGATGATCGAACGCCTTCAAACGGATACGGATTCTTTGGTTCTGCATTGACCAGAGCTCCAACTCTAAGAAACACACAAACCAATCATTCCACCACTCTAACTATTCAGAGGGAGAACGATGATTCACCAGCCATTCGACTCCAAATCGGAGTCGCTGTATATACAACACTAATTGTGTTGCTGTTCACACTGCCGAAGCAGTCACTGCGCTTATCGCGACAGCGAGACGAATTATACGCCTATGCTGAGTAGAAGCAAGCCTGATTGATGATTATTTTATCGCCAAGCTCGGCACTATTTTGCTACTACCGTCTTAAATTCGGCGCGGATTATACCTAGCCGATTCACTTAACGGAAGTTTTTTCTTCTGAGACGCTGCTGTCATTGAATCGCAGTGGCTGCTGCTTTATTTGCTTACGACTTGCCGGTTCCGTAATAGCTCTTATAGCGCTTATAGGTCGCCTGATCTTTTGGTACGGCATTGAGCACAATGCCGTCAATTTTGGCGTGCACAGCAAATAGCCTTGTTAATGAACGCCGGATCAATTCGCGTCGTGCTTTGCCAAATTTCACTACGTAAATAGTGCTTTGCACCAAGCGAGACACCACAAGTGCATCGCTCACAACATCGACTGGAGCGGTATCAATAATGATGCGATCGTACTTCTGCGATAACAGCTCTAACTGACTTTTAAACTGTGGTGATGCCAGTACTTCCAGTGGGTTGGATACCGGTGTACCGGCCACCATCACATCCAGATTGGTGTCTGGCACACTATAAACGCAATCGTTACTGCTGTGCGTGGCCGCAATCAGGTTCGACAGCCCTGGCTGGTAACTTGGCAGTTGCAACGAACCGGCTAATACAGGCTTACGCAGATCCGCCTCAATCAATAGCACTTTTTCCAACTGTGACAACGCCAATGAGAAATTATAGGAAGAGGTACTCTTACCCTCTCCCGGCACCGTTGAGGTAATGCAGATTAACTTAGCCCCATCATCGAGGTGCGCAAGTAAGTAACCCGTCCGCACTGTTCGCCATGCTTCAGCAAAACTATTGGCGTCATTAGAGAAGAAATGACTCGCATCCAATCTTCCCTTGGTTTTCTGCAATGGGATGATCCCAAGCATTTTGGCCGCTAATTTCGTCTCAACCTGCTCTCCCGCAGTGATGGTGTCGGTTAAGGCATTGTGTGCCAGCGCGACCACGCAACCAAAGATCGTTGAGGCCATAACCGCAATGATCAATAACATCTTCTTCTTCGGCTTCGCCGGATAAAGTGCAGGCTCGGCTAGATCAGTAAATCGTGCATGGGCGGCATTAAAGTCAGCCACCGCGCCAGTTTCCTTCATTCGATTCAGGAAGGTTTCATAGATGCGGCGGTTAGATTCCACCTCTCGCTGTAATTCGCGATACTGCACCTCTACCCTGCTTTGCTCTTGGTACTGAGTTTTCGCTCGCTCTAATTGACGCTCTAAAGCCTGAGCGGATGCATTAAGCGTGGTGTACTCTTGCTCGATCCCCTGCACCAATTTACGTACTTGGCTACGCATGTTTGCACGCACTTCCGTTAATTGTGCTTTCGCGGCAATCATTTTATTGTGCTTAGGGCCATAGCGCTTAGACAGTTCAGCCACATTAGATGATGCGGCAACTTCCGACTTTTGCATCTCCTGGATCAGGCGGTGACCGCTGATCTCGGTCAAACCATCAAGGTCTTCAATGCTATCGGCGCCTTTGCGGCGCACTAAATTAAGCAGCGAACGGGCATCATCACGGCGTTGTCTCGCCATGGCTAACTGGGCCGTCAATTCACTCATTTCACGGCTCACCAACCCAACGGTGCCATCAATTTCCAGTAAGCCTTCGGTTTCTCTAAATCGCTGTAAACGCTCTTCCGATTGGCGCAACCCCACCAGCAACTCATCCAGTCTGGCGCTCAGCCATTGTGATGCCTTGCGGGTTACGTTCAACTTTGCATCAAGGTGATTCTCAATGTAGATGTCCCCCATGGTGTTCGCGACCAATGCCGCCAATCGAGGATTTTTAGCGTAAAAGCTGATATCCACCAATTGGGTATTTGGCACTGGAGAGATCGACAGACGACTGGAGAATTCATTAAGCAGCAGTACCCGCCGCTGTTCTAGCTGCTTAACGGGATCCGGCGGCGGTGGATTCCAATCAACAGGTAACCAATAAAGGTATTGCTGCAGTTGTGCTCGCACCACTTCCATTGGATCTTGGTTCGGGGCCGTTTCCACCTTATCAAGCAACCACTGTTGCCATTTAGGGTACTTAGGCAGGACAAACTCTGGGTGGACGATCAGATTGAGTCGCTCGATCACGCGTTCAGCAAGACGACGACTTTTAATGATCTCAAACTGGGTTTGTAAGTACTCTTTACGTGACGAGTCCAGCCCGTAAACATCGTCGATAGAGACTGCTTTCGCTTGCTCCGATTCAATGAGCAGCCGCCCAGATGAACGGTAATATGGATCCGTGTTCATCAAAAAGAAGGTCACGGCACCGGTCACCAAGGTAACAAATAAAATGATGGGCCATTTATAGCGCCACAACACTTTAAAGTACTGACCCAGATCGATGTCTTTTTCCTGAGCAAAAAGATCCTTGTCCACTTTAATGGCCATATTTGACATACCTGAGCCTCAGAAAAAGCTTTCTTTAATAACGATAGAGTCGTCTGGGTAGACGGAGGCTGACAGGCGTACAGTTAAAGTGGTTTTCTTGCCGCTAACCAAGCGATTAACCACAATGCCATTGGTCGAAGCACGCTCAGTCAGTCCGCCAGCCAGCGCGACGGCGCGTTCGATGGTTAAACCGGGTTGGTATGGATAACCACCCGGCTTATTCACTTCCCCATAGATGTAGAAAGGTCGATATTCGGTCACGCTCACATGAACGCTAGGGTTAATCAGGTAATCCCCTCTCAAGCCATCGCTGATGCGCTGCTCTAGCCCCGAAACGGTCATGCCTTTCGCAGTTAAGAGGCCCAAGTAGGGATAATTGATCATCCCTGACTCACCAAGGCGAGTTTGCAGCGTTAAGTCGTCTTCGCCGTACACATGGATAGAGATCATGTCACCGGCACTAAGCTGGTAGTTAACATTGCTCAACGCGGGTGCCGAGCAAAGCAGCACCAGCGTGACCAAGAGACGCTTACAAAGAGATCCGAACTGTGGCCAAAAACAGGTTCTTGTCATACTTTGCCGCCTCTCGAGTCGAGTCTTGATCTGCAATTTGATAGGTGAAGTCACTGGCTAACCAACGTTTCCACGCCAGCGTTATCCCTACAGACGCTTGCAGTAATTCGTCTTCACGATCAAAACCGGTAAAGGTCTCGTCTGTGTAGCTAATCGAGGCGCTGGTGGATAAGCGTTCACGCCACTTGTGATTCCACATCACCCGGTAACTGTCCTCTTCAACAAAGTCCCCGAGTGTGTCGGGATCTTTAGTGCGACTGCCACTTTCAAGGGAAAACACGGAATAGCTGCGAGGCTTCCAATCCATGCCGATCTTCCAAGCAAAGCCATCAAAATCAGTACGACCACTGGAATCGAAATCACGGGTCTCATAACCCAACTTGATGGTGCCAGAGGTCTTACTGGTCGCTTCCCAACGGATCCCGGTAAAAATTTGCTGATCAAAGCTGTCGCGATTCAAGCCATCGGCATCATCTCGCGCAAATTCGGTGTTGTAACCGTTCCATTCACCAATCAGCTTGGTTTTAGCGCCTAAGCGCCAATACATGGTGACCCTAGCCCGAGTAGTGTCGTAATCTCGAAATTGCGAGATAGCTCGTAGGTTGGTGTACTCCTTATCGTAGTAACCCAACTCAAAATCGAGATTGATGCGAGCACTTGGTACGCCAAAGCCATAAATAATGGCCGCATCTTGCACATCTAATTTGGCTACGGTGTCCACCGCTAGGCCACGAGTTTCAGTGATCCCTTCACCTCGCGCCTCATGTTCACGCCGATAGTTATAGAAGGCTTCAATGCGATGACGTCGAGTAAAGTGATGTTCCAACCCCAGTTTCAGGGCATGATCAGTGTAGTCATCTTCATCGCTCGAGAAGTAATGACCATCCACTAAGCGGTAATCAATTTCGTAACGGCTGGTGTCATTACCGGCATGGAACAGCAATTCAGGAGCAATACGCCAAAACCAACTATCAACTTCATTCGCACTAGAGTGTGCGGTGTTATCGTCAAAGCCGACACCCACATCCACTTGCGGCGTCATTTTCCAGCTTTCACTCAGGTTCACTGAAGCTGGCTGATATGCATCTACAAGCACCGCTGCCCCAGCAGGTGCTACCGAAACCACTAACAGAGCAGGTAATAGTTGTTTCATTGTTATGTGTCCCCTATCCCTAGTACGCGTTTGAGTCGTTGAACCCTTTAAATACGGTTTTAAAGACGATTTTGATGTCGAACCACAACGACCAGTTGCGGATGTACGCCAAATCAAACTCCAATCGCTTTTCCATTTTTTCCAAGGTATCGGTTTCACCACGCCAACCGTTGATCTGAGCCCAACCTGTGATCCCCGGTTTCATATGGTGTCGTAACATGTATCCGCCGATAAGCTCTCGGTATTGCTCGTTGTGTGCCACAGCATGAGGCCGAGGCCCTACCACCGACATTTGCCCTTGCAACACATTGAAGAATTGCGGCAGCTCGTCCAAAGATGTACGCCGTAAGAAAGCACCTAATGGCGTTACGCGCGGATCGCCTTTCGTCGCTTGCTTAACGACCGAGCCATTGTCTTGGGTACGCATAGTGCGAAATTTCCACACTTTGATTTTGCGGCCGTCAATGCCATATCGATACTGCTTAAAAATGATCGGCCCCGCCGAGGTTAACTTGATCGCCGCTGCGATCATCAACATCGGCACTGCCACTATCGCTAAGATCCCACTGGCCAAGACGATGTCTTCCACGCGCTTAGACCAACTGGCTAAATCATCCAGCGGACTGTCGTACACGCTAAGTGACTGAACCTCGCCAACTTCATGCCAACGTGCATGCAATAAGTTATAGACGAAGAAGTCAGGAATGATGTGTACCGCGGCAGTACTATCACCACACAACATCAAGATCTCGGTGATCCGTTTTTCGGCGCGCATTGGCATCGCGATATAGAGCACATCAATGGCGTTGTTCTTTGCCAATTGCAGCGCTTGATCCATATTGCCTAGCGGAGCTGGCCCCTTACCTTCCATTTGTTCAATGCGTTCTGGGGAGCGATCATCAAAAAAACCGATGAAGTGGATCCCCAACTGAGGGTTCTCCTCCAGACTACGTGCCATCGCTTTACCGGAATCCGTCACTCCTAATATTGCAGCCCGTTGGGTGTTAAAGCCGCGACGACGCAACGAGAAGATCACCTGTCTGGCGGTGATCCGTAAAAGGCTGAACATCAGTAAGCCCGCTCCGCCCCACCACAACATGGTGAATCGATCGATGGTGATCCGTTCTGGGAATAAGAAGGTGCAGCCTTCGACAAAACAACAGGCCAAGATCCAACTTGCCCAGTTGGTCATCAACATTTCATTTTGGCGGGTTGAGCGCCATGAACGGTAGAGATCCAAGGATTCCGCAAAAAAGGCGTAGCCCAATGACGCCAAAATCGCTGTCAGTAACTGTTCGTCACCCAGCGGCACACCCTTAACCCATAGCGCCAACTGCAGTGACCACTGCACCACGGCGATATCTAACAGTCGAAATAGAATCGCAAAGCCATGAAAGCGCGAGAACGTGAGCCCTCTATGTTCTTTCGGGTTATGCACCATAAATTACCGTCCACACATCGAGAATTCGCTGGTTGATCTTTTTTCTTGTTAAACCCAAGTCAACCGCACGCGTCTTAGAACGCCTTTCCCATGGCCAGTAGTCCATCTTTATCCCGACCAAATTTGTATTCGTTATCGTTGTTCGGTCATTCATCATTTTTGCCCTTCAGCCACCGCCAAACTGCGGCTGTCACTACGTTTAATGCCGTTGAAGTAGCTCAATAATTGTGGCGGTTTGTTGCTGCATGAGTGACGCATCCTGACGCGCCTCCACGTTTAATCGGACCACCGGTTCTGTATTAGAACGACGCAAATTAAAGCGCCATTGGCCGTCGTCATTGCTGAAGCTCATGCTCAGCCCGTCAGTACGATCGATCTCATTCGCTTGCTCAGCAAAACACCGTTCAACAGCGGCAAGCGCAGCACTGGGATCGCCAAGAGTAAAGTTAAGCTCACCAGAGGAGGGGAAGGCGGTAATTCTGTCTGCCACCAACGCCGCTAGGGTTTGCCCTTTGCGACTGAGCAACTCACAGATCAGCAACCACGGGATCATGCCGCTGTCGCAATACCCAAATTCACGAAAATAGTGGTGGGCACTCATCTCGCCCCCGTAGATGGCATCTTCTTGGCGCATCCGCTCTTTAATAAAGGCATGACCTGTTTTGGACATCACCGCTTGGCCGCCACAGGCTGCAACGATCTCTACCGTATTCCAAGTTAAGCGGGGATCGTGGATCACCTTGCTGCCCGGATGCTTGCGTACAAACGCTTCCGCCAGCAGGCCAACGATGTAATAGCCTTCGATAAATTGGCCGCGATGATCAAATAAAAAGCAGCGGTCAAAATCCCCATCCCAAGCAATGCCGATGTCCGCTTGATGCGCCAATACAGCAGCTGCGGTTGCTTGGCGCCGTTCAGGTAATAATGGATTAGGGATCCCGTTTGGGAAGTTGCCATCGGGTTGGTGGTGCACCTTGATAAACTGCAACGGCACCTTCAAATCGGCAAAACGTTGCTCTAGAGCATCAATCACATGGCCTGCCGCACCATTGCCGCTGTTGACCACTAACCGTAATGGTTGCAACTGCGCTGGTTCAATGTAACTGCATAGGTGCTTAATGTAGGCTGCTAGAGTATCTTGCTGCTGGTAACTACCAGCAGTGGTATCAATAAAGTCGTTGCCTTCCGCTAAGGCTTGAATCGCTTTTAAGCCGGTATCGCCAGAGATCGGTTTGCTGTGCTCCCTCACCAACTTCATGCCGTTGTAATCCATTGGGTTATGCGAAGCCGTAACGACAATGCCACCATCCACACCAAGGTGGCGGGTGGCAAAATAGATCTCCTCAGTACCCACCATACCAATGTCGATGACATTACAGCCGCTGGCCATCAGCCCTTCCGCCAGCGCCCGCTTTAATGATTCACTGGATAAGCGAATGTCACCGCCAATCACAACCTGCTTCGCTTGCAGGTATTGTGCGAACGCTCGGCCAATTCGGTAGGCGATCGCTTCGTTTAATTCGTCACCTAATCGGCCTCGAATGTCGTAGGCCTTAAAGCACGTAAGCCGTGTCATCCCTTACACCCCGCCATCGTTACACTCTGCCGTAGTTATCTTCAAAACGGATGATGTCGTCTTCACCCAAGTAAGAACCCGATTGCACTTCGATCAACTCCAGTGGCACTTTGCCGGGATTTTCTAGCGCGTGGACAACCCCAACGGGGATGAAGGTGGATTCGTTCTCGGTCACTAAAAATGTTTCGTCACCGTTGGTGACCTTGGCTGTGCCAGAAACGACCACCCAGTGCTCAGCACGGTGGTGGTGCATCTGCACACTGAGCTTAGCTCCGGGCTTAACGGTGATGTGTTTAACCTGATAACGCTGGCCATTATCGATGGAGTCGTAACAACCCCACGGCCGGAACACTTTGCGATGGCACTCCAGTTCGTGCCGGTTTTGTCCTTTTAATTGCTCAACCAGATGCTTTACCTCTTGGGTGCGGCTTCGATCAGCCACCAGTAATACGTCTGGGGTATCCACCACCACGAGCCCATCCAGCCCAACGGCCGCAACTAAGCGCTCATCGCTGTGGATCAAGCAACCTTGTACGTCGTGCAACAGCGTATCTGCACGGATCGCATTGCCCTGTTCATTCTTAGGGGCCACATCCCATAATGCTGACCACGCCCCAATGTCGTTCCAATGCGCGTCCAGTGGCACCACTACTGCATCGGTGGTGCGCTCCATCACCGCGTAATCAATGGAATCCGATGGGCAGCGGGCAAAGGCTTTGGCATCAAGGCGAATGAAATCCAGATCATGCTCCGTGTTTGCCACCGCCTGCATGCACGCACTGGCAATGTCGGGGCGATGTCGGCGTAATTCCGCTAAATAACGGCTAGCCCGAAACAGAAACATGCCGCTGTTCCATAGGTACTCACCGCTATCAACATATTGCTGGGCGGTGTCTTGATTTGGCTTTTCAACAAATTCGCTGACTTGAAACCCTGGGGCTAGCGCGGCCCCACGGCGTATGTAACCGTAACCGGTGTGTGCGCTATCAGGCACTACACCGAAGGTCACTAACTTGCCCGATTTTGCCAGCGGGATGGCGGCACTCACGGTGTGGGTAAAGGTGTCGGCATCGCCGATAACGTGATCCGCAGCCAGCACCAAAAGCAGTGGATCTTGCTCGCTGTCGCTGAGCAACGACGCCAGAGCCAATGCCGGAGCGGTATTACGGCCACAGGGTTCGAGAATAATCGATCCCATCTCGCCACCTAATGCACGCAACTGCTCGGCCGCAATAAAACGGTGTTCCTCATTGCAGATCACCATAGGAGGGGCCGTAACCAATGCCGACAGCCGCAACAACGTTTGCTGCAACATGGTGTGTTCCCCTACTAATGGCAGGAACTGCTTAGGGAATTGAGTGCGCGATAATGGCCACAGCCTAGTACCACTGCCGCCAGCCAACACTACCGGAACCACCATCGTCATTATTTTTATTCTCCATCTATTACCCCTTTTCAGGGCCGGGCGCGTTATCTAAACCATAGACGGCTCCGCTCCTTTTGGTGGGCCATTTTTTTAGCCTTAATTCTGGGGCTTAGGTCTACACTTGATACTAAGAGCATGTGCCATAGAGCGCAGGGGGAAGTGCAGTTGAAGGGAAGCGTGACGATCTCCATGATCGACCAAGGGCTTATCAGCGCCTTTAACTTCGCCATCAATTTGGCTTTGATCAAATGGTGGAGCCCTGAAGCCTTTGGGGTTTACTCCATTGTCTTCACTCTTAGCTTTGCCTTAATCAGTTTTCAAAACGCGCTGATCAACACCCCTTATGCCGTTTTAGTGCCCGCCAGCAAGCAACCACAAGCACTGCGCCATACCCTAACCATCAGCAACCTGCTTTTTTTAGTGCTGATCGCATTGGCCTGCCAGTTACTGCAACAACTGCCGCTGTTACAGCAAAGCCACAGCGGCGCTACTGCCATTACGGTGTTTTTCGTTACTCGGTTACTGCGGGAGTACCTACGTTGCCGCTGGGCGGCGGAACTCAAACTGGGTCACGTGCTTATTGTTGATGCCCTATTTGTGCTGCTGTTTGGTTTAGCCTGCGCTGGCTGGGCAATCCTTTATGACTGGCAAACCCTGCGCCTCAGCACCCTATTATGGCTAATGAGCCTGTGCCAAATACTGGGGTCCGCGCACTTACTGTGGCTTGAATGGCACTTACTGCGCCAAGCGCAATGGCGCAACCTCTTCAGTCAGTACGCACCGATTTGGCGGCAATCTCGTTGGTCACTGGTGGGCGTAACCACCACCGAACTGCAGAACCGTGGCTACATCTTTGTGGTGGGAGTGTTGTTTGGTGCCACAGTCGTTGGCTTTATCAATGCTGGCCGGGTGTTTTTTGGCCCATTAAACATTGTTACCTCTGCTTGGACTCGGGTGGCGAAACCCACTCTGGCTCGCTTATTCGGCGATAACGACACCAACCGCTTTTATCGGATCCTCAATCAAGGGCTCATGGCCTTTATCTTATTCAACCTGCTATTCAGTGGGCTGTTATGGCTGATGTGGCCTTGGGTTAATCAATACCTGATGGCCGATAACTACGCTGGGGTTGGCTGGGTTACCGCACAATGGGCATTGGCGACGTTGGTGTTCCATCTGCGCGCCACCGCCAGCGCCGCCGTACAAGCACAAAATCGCTTTAAGCCTTTAGCTTTAACCACCCTTTGGGGGGCGGGTTTTGCCACACTCGCTTTGCTGATCATCGGCTGGCTGGGGCAATCTGAATGGGTGGTGTTGTCGGTGATTTTAGGCGAAGCGGTCGCGCTGCTATTGGTGTTTAAGCTGTTGTGGCCAATCCCAACGGCCTTCGCCAAGCCGGAGGCAAAGCATGGCTAACCGTTTTTTCAGCTGGTTTGTCGCAACCAATGCCTGGGGATTTACCCTCAACAACCGCTTGGCGATCATCATCATTGCGTTGGTGAGCGCCAGCTCCTTTGATGCACTAACTCCGCAACTGGAAGCCGCTACCGAACTTGAAGATCTCGATGTCGGCGATCACGCCAGCAATACCTCATCCGGTAACAAGTTTAATCAGATCTTCTGGATCGGCCTGATGGGCCTTTCGGGGATCTCGATACTGCGGGATCCACAACGATTCCGGCAGATTATTCTCACCCAATGGCCACTAATGATTTTGATTCTGTTAGCACTCAGCAGCTTCTTGTGGGCGCTGGCACCGGGGATCACCATTCGCCGCTCGGTATTGCTGACCTTTGTGATGACCTCCATCCTTGTTGGCGCCTGCTACTTGCGCGATCCCTATCAGCTGCCTCTGATTGTCTATCGCGTTGGCACCATCGCCCTTGGGCTCGACTTCATCGCCATTGGTTTAGGCAGCTTTGATATTGAGGGCTATTTCTATGGGATCCACGGCCACAAAAATGTGATGGGTGCCGTGGCCTTGAAGGCGCTGTTTTTTGGGATCGCGGTGCGGCTGTTATTAAAGAGCAAAATAAACCTGCTCTATAACACCCTGTATTTATTGGCGTGGTTTGGGCTGTTGATTATCTCGGTTTCAAAAACGTCGATTGGGCTGTTCTTTATCGTGCCGATCCTGGTGTTTAGTGCCCACTTAGTCGCGAACTACTTCAAAGTAAATCTGGGGTTACTGCTGTTGTCTATCAGCGCCTTACTGGTACTGGCGGTATTCATGGCGTTGCAATGGTCGGATTGGCACATCAAGCAGTTCTTAGCGCAATTTATGTCGGACCCTGGTTTTACTGGCCGCGATTACATCTGGGCCTTTGTGCTCGAGCAGATAGATAAACGCTGGTTGCTGGGCCATGGCTATGGCTCCTTCTGGGGCATTGGCTTGCACTCGCCCAACATTGTTTTTGGCCAAGGCTTTCTAACCCTGCTGAATCAAGGCCACAACGGCTACATGGATCTGATGGCCAAACTGGGGGTGGTTGGCTTAGGGGTGTACTTGCTCGCTCTTGTGCAGTTCGCCCGCCAGTCCGGCGCCATACAACGCTTGCACCCCGGCTTATTTTCTCTCAGCTGGGTTCTATTATTACTGACGCTACTGCACAACATTACGGAAAGCAGCCTCATGCGCGGCAGCCATTCGCTGTGGGTGATCCAACTGCTGATGCTGGCACTTATTGCCCGCCTATATATGGACAAGGAGAAAACACGATGACCACTCGGGTTTGTGTCTGCTTATGCACCTTCAAACGGCCGCAATTGATCGACACTCTCAACAGCATTGACGCACAACAGCTGCCTGAAAACGTAACGCTGACGCTATCCATTGCCGATAACGATGCGGCGGGATCGGGCCGTGCCATTGTGGAGCAGTTCCGACAACAAAGTGACATGGAAGTGCACTACGAGATCCAGCCGGAAAAGAACATCTCTTGCGCGCGCAACACCACCGTTAAAAATGCCCAAGGAGACTGGTTGGTGTTTGTGGATGACGATGAATTTGCCGAACCCGATTGGATAGCCAAGCTGCTTGAGTGTGCCGAACAGCATCAAGCGGACGTGGTGCTAGGCAAAGTGGTGATCCACTACCCTAAGCACACGCCGCAGTGGATCCTCGACGGCGACTACTTTCATAAGCACACCCCAGTAACCGGCACCGTCGTGACAGTCGGCTCAACCTGTAACGCCTTGGTTCGTGCCAGCTGCCTGCCCGATCCACAAGCGCCCTTTGATCTGAATTACGGCATTACTGGCGGTGGCGATACCCATTTTTTCAGTCGCATCCACCGCAGTGGTGGCCGCATCGTCACGTGCCGTGAAGCGGTGGTGTCCGAAACCGTTGAGGATGATCGCCTTAACCGCGATTACCTGATCCGCAAAGCCACCCGCATTGGCGAAACCTACGCCATGATCTTCTTCTGCAAGCTCTCCCCCTTAGCCAAAGCACTGCAGTTCAGCCGGGCTGGAGTTCAAGCTGGGGTTGCTGGGCTGTTCGCTCTACTGCTTACCCCCTTTGGCAGTAAGCGCAGCTTCAAATATGAAATGGTAATGCGATCCAATTGGGGCAAAGTCCGTTTCTTTATGAACACCCCTCCCGTTGAAATCTATAAATAGGAACTGACCATGCGGGTTTTGCACGTTGTCCGCCAATTTTCCCCAGCCATGGGCGGCTTAGAGAATTTCGTCAAATCATTAGTGTTGGAGCAACGCCAACAAGGGTTAGATGCTCAAGTGTTAACCCTTGATCGGATCTTTCACCAAAACGATCCCGCCCTGCCCCATCAAGACACCATTGATGGGATCCCAGTGCATCGCATCCCTTACCGAGGCAGTTACAAATACCCGATTGCCCCAACGGTACTGAAGCACTTAAGCAACGTGGATTTAGTGCATGTGCACGGGGTCGATTTCTTTGCCGATTTTCTGGCCCTTACCGCGATAAAGCATCAACGCAAAATGGTGCTGTCGACCCACGGCGGTTTCTTCCATACCCCTTATGCCAGTAAGTTAAAGCAGCTGTACTTCCACAGCATCACGCGGCTGTCCCTCAAGGCCTATCTGCAGGTATTCGCCTGCAGCAATAATGATTACCAACGCTTCCAGCCCATTTGCGCCAGCCGCTTAAGTTTAATTGAGAATGGGGTCGATACCGCCAAGTTTGCCGATGCCGGCAGCCCCGAACATCAAGCCACTATGGTGTTTATTGGCCGCTTCTCTGACAACAAGCGCGTTGATAAATTAGTGGCCACCATGGCCGCACTGCGACAACACAACCCCAAAGCCAAACTCAAAGTGATTGGCAAGGATTGGGATGGCAATCAGCAGCGGTTAACACAACAAATCGACCAGCTGCAGCTGGCTAACCAAGTCGAGATCCTCACTGGGCTGGCCGATGAGCAAGTGAAGGCGCAAGTCGCCAGCGCCAGCTACATCATTAGCGCCTCAGAATATGAAGGCTTTGGCTTAACCTTAATAGAAGGCATGGCCGGTGGCCTGCTGCCCTTAGCTTCTTCGATCCCCAGCTTTGAACGCATCATCAGCGAAGCCAAACTGGGGCAAGTGGTTAACTTTGATGATCCTGAAACCGCCGCCAAACAGATCAATGGCTATATGCAGCAGGCACAAGAAAGCTACCCGGCATTGCGCCAACAGGCGATGCAACGCGCAGCGGTATACGCTTGGCCAAGCGTGGCACAAAAGTTCAGCCAAGCGTATCAGC
This sequence comes from uncultured Ferrimonas sp., assembly GCF_947489035.1. GTDB lineage: Bacteria > Pseudomonadota > Gammaproteobacteria > Enterobacterales > Shewanellaceae > Ferrimonas. The sequence continues at coordinate 36,414 of NZ_CANLCI010000033.1, forward strand.
AGCTGGAACAGCGCCCCCGCACTTTACAAGGGGTAACCATGGACAGCCGCCATGGCGCCGCCATTGTTGAAGCACTGGATAGCACCATCGCCAACCGACAACCGTTGATCATGGCTTACGCCAATGCTCACACCATCAACCTGGCCCGCCACAACCATGATTTCCGGCAACTGCTTAATCGCTGTTTGGTGGTGAATGACGGCTTGGGCGTGACCTTGGCCAGCAAATGGAAGTACGGCCAAGGTTTCTGTGAAAACTTAAATGGCACCGACTTTACGCCGCGCTACCTTGCCGAAAGCCAACAGCCGCTGCGGATATTTTTACTCGGCGCCAAGCCAGACAGTGTGCAACGCTGTTTTGATGTGTGGCAGCAGCAATTTCCACAACACCAGTTTGTTGGCTACCACCATGGCTACTTCGACAGCAATCAAGCCATCTGCGAGCAGATCAAAGCCAGCGACGCCAACCTGGTGATTGTGGCCATGGGCAACCCCTTGCAAGAACAGTGGCTGGATAGCCACCTTGCCGACACTGGTGCCACTTTAGGGATCGGCGTTGGGGCCCTGTTTGACTTTACCGCCGGTAACGTGCGCCGTGCCCCTAACTGGATCCGCCGTATCAATGCCGAATGGCTGTACCGCTTAGTGCAAGAACCCAAACGGATGTGGCGCCGTTACCTGCTTGGCAACCTCACCTTCCTCTATAACAGCTGGGGGGATAACACATGACCCAGCAGCCACCGCAGCGGCGCTGTGTGCTGCATATTGCCGTTGAGTACCCTTCACTGAATCGCAGCACCAATACCCCGGCGGTACGCAACTTCATCCGCTCTAACCCACTGGTGGACTATCGAGTCTTTGCCCTACGCCGCACCGCCAACCCACTGAGCTGCAATGCTCTCGCTGGCGATGACGAGGGGGATAACCACGTTACCTCTATGAAATACTGGGGCTTACCCTATGGGATCTTGCTGTTTCTGAGCATGACTTTGGTCGCTTGGCGCATTTGGCGCACGGTGAAGAAAGAGCAACGGCAGATCGCCATGGTGCACGCCCATAAGTTCAGTTTTGAAGGGATCGCGGGCTGGTGGCTGGCGCGCTGGCTAAAGGTGCCTTTAGCCCTTTCCGTTCGCGGCGAAGCGGAACAAAAAACCTTGCGCTACAAACCCCATTATCGCCGCTTCTTTCAGCGACAACTGCGCGATTGTCAGCGGCTTTATTATGTCTCTGCGTGGTTTAAGCCGATCATTCAGCAGCACTTCAAGTTGGCCGAACCCAAGCAAAAGTTGCTCCCCAACTTCGTTGCCCAACGAGAGTGGCCACAACAAACCGCCTTTGAATCAAACCGGCTTATCAGCATCATGGATCTGAATGTGCTCGATAAGAAAGGCTTGCCGCAGCTGCTGCAGGCCATTGCTGCACTGCGATCCACGCAGCCCAACCTGCAGTTAGATATTGTTGGTGGCGGCTTTACTACAGCAAACCATCGCGCCCAACAGTTGATCCAGCAACACAAGCTAGGCGATTGCGTGCACCTGCTGGGCGCCATGAATAACGCCGAACTGCTGCACGCGCTGCCAAACTATGCCGCGATGGTCTTACCCAGTCGCAATGAGACCTTTGGCATGGCGTATGTCGAAGCATTACTCAGCGGCGTGCCAGTAATGTATTCCCGCAATACCGGCATCGATGGCTTTTTAGAGGGGATAGAAGCTTGTGTCGGCGCCGAGCCAAACAGCAGCGAATCCATCGCGACGGCCATCACCACGCTACTGCAACATCAACAACAGTGGCGCCACTGGCTGGCGGCCAATCAGTCACTGGTGTTGCAGCGTTTTGAGCGGCAACACTACATTGATGAGTACAACCAAAGTTTCGATTTACTGCCAAAGATCGGCACGCCCCCTTAATCCAGCCAATCCCCTTTCCTTGGCGCACTCGTTCGTTGCGTCGTTGCACTAAGCAAAACCATTGTTTGTGTGCCGGCTCCGCTAAGTGGCAGATATTTACAGTGCTTCCCCCGACTCCAGCCCCTCAACACCTGTGCAAATGGGCAGCAGAACACACCAAAGCGAACAGAAAACGAACACTTGAACCGATCTTGGTCACAAAACACACACTCAGCAATGATTGCAGAAGTGACTGTTTTTGATTAAAAAACAGCCCAGATTCGTTCAAAAACCGGTGAACATTCTAATTTATTCAATTGAGAGCACCTAGCAACTGGGGCAGTCTGAGCTCGCCTTCGAGGCACATTCACTGGATTTTCCCCTAAGCTTCCAGTGCTAGTTTTTAATTTTGACAGCAGATAAAGGCATACCCAATGAAAGTTGGGGACGCAAAGTTACCGGCCTACAGGCATTGTGCCCAAGGCAGCGGAACTACCTCATGTCGACGATGAATTAGCTGCACATTCTTATTCCCCTAAAGAATGTTTGCATCTGCTTCTATCACATCGAGCATGCGGCATGCTGCCTGATGTATAGAGGCAGATAATGAATCTTCAGCGCTATATTGGCCAATCCAAACTTCGACCAATTGCTTTTGCAGTCGCATCTATTTCTTTGGCCGCCATTCAATCCCCAGCCACCGCCGCCGATGCCGTTACTTTTGATGGCAACAACGCCTACGCCAAAATTCAACCTTGGCAACCCCAAGGCGATTTTAAAGTCATTGCTTGGCTTGGCGATCTCAACCCCGACGCAGGTGCTAAGTCGATTTTGCTTAGCAACAGCCAAAACTCAGAATACTTGTCCTTCTATCACACCAGCGTGATGGGCCAGTGGGATAAAGAGTACCCAGGGATCTGGAACAAATTTAACTTTGCTGAAACCAAGTACCTTGAATATGAGATCCGCAACGGTGTTATGACCGCGTCGGACGGTAAGCGCAGCGCTCAAATTAGCAATGGCGCCATTGATCCAAGCGACACCCAGTTTGATTGGTTGTTCCGTCGAAATGGCAGCTACGCTCAAGGCAGCATTGAAGGCTTAGCCTTAATCGACATGAACAATCCAGCCAACTCCCGCGCCTACGCCTTTGATAAAACGCGTGGCATGGTTGAAGTCGGCGGCACTGCGTCAATGGACGCGCTGGTAAACGTTGATGCTAACGATTGGCAGCCGGCCAGTCACACCATCGTCAACCCAGAACCAAGCCACTTTACTGCCGCAGACTGGCAGTCGGCCTTCTACCCACAAGACAACGTGACTCCAGAACCCACACCGGAGCCAACGCCGACCCCAACCAACCAAGCGGCTGCTCGCTTTGATGGTAAGCAAGCCTATGCCGCCTTCTCTACTTGGGTACCCAGCGGCAAGTTCCGCGTGATTGCCCACTTAGCGGAAGTAAGCGAAGACAGCGGCCAACGTACCGTGCTGTTAAGCAGCAGCAACAGTTCTGAGTTCTTGGGCTTCAGCCACAACAACCTACAAGGCCAATGGGGTCGCGATTACCCGGGGATCTGGGGCAAATTCAACTTCGATGAGACCAAGTACATCGACATTACTGTTGATCACGGCAAGATGACGGCCAGCGACGGTAAGGTTGAACACAGCGTCAACTCCGGCAGCATCGATCCAACCTTGGTGGGTTACGACTGGGCATTCCGCCGCAACAACAGCTTCAATGACGGCGCACTGCAATCAATAACGCTGATCGACTACAACAACCCAAGCAACTCGCGTTCATACGCTTTTGATGCCGAACTGGGCATGGTTGAAGTGAATGGCCAGCACGGCCAAGTGCACGGTGTGGAAGGCGACAACTGGATTGATGGCAGCCATCAGATCAGCAACCCTGCGCCAGAGCACTTTTCTCAAAGCAACTGGGACAAGGTCTATGGCGGTGAAAGCCAACCAGAGCCGACGGATCCGGTTGTGCCTGAACCAACAGATCCAATTGACCCCGTTGACCCAGAACCAACGGATCCGGTTTTGCCTGAGCCGACAGAACCGACTCAGCCAGCCACCGATATGGTCTACTTTGATGGCAACAATAACTATGGCGAGATCGCCCCATGGACGCCAAAGGGTCGCTTTAAAGTGATCGCTTGGTTGGGCGACTTAGACACCGATGCCGGTGCCCGAACCATCTTGTTAAGCTCGTCAGAAAGCAGTGAATTCTTGGGCTTTAGCCACAACAACGTACAAGGCCGTTGGGACAACAAGTACCCTGGGATTTGGGGCAAGTTTGATTTTAACGCCAGCCACTACATTGAACTGACCGTCGACAACGGCAGCCTGACAGCCAGCGATGGTAAGGCTACCGCAACCATCAACGACGCCAGTATCGATCCCACTGGCATGAGCTACGATTGGCTGTTCCGTCGTGGCTACGGTGATTACTCGAAAGGCGAGCTGCAAGCATTAACCTTGATCGATTACGCCGATCCGGCCAACTCACGCTCTTATGCCTTTAGCAAAAGCGATGGCATGGTTGAAGTGAACGGCAACAGCGACAGCAACAAGTTGCATAACGTTGAAAGTGGCGACTGGTCTACTGGGACTCATAGCATCACTAACCCTGATGAGTCGATTTTCCCAGAAGATAAGTGGGACACCGTGTACGGCCCTGGTGATGGTACACCGGTAGACCCAAGCCCAGTTGACCCAACACCGGTTGATCCGGAGCCAACACCAGAACCTGTTGAGCCAACGCCTGAGCCGGTTGATCCTGAACCAACGCCGGAACCAACACCTGAACCTGTTGATCCAGAGCCGACTCCGGTCGATCCGCCGGCACAGCCTGATCTGCCTTTACTGGCCGGTGATGACGCTAAAGCGGTACGATTTGATGGTAAAGATGGTTACTTAGAGATCAGTGACTGGAAGCCAAACGGTGATTTCCGTGTGGTTGCTTGGTTGTCTGAAATCAACCCAGATGCCAACGCTAAGACCTACTTATTAGGTGCCAGCAACGGCAACTACTTGGCCTTTAGCCACGGCAGTGTCGAAGGTAAGTGGGGTGGCAGCACCGTACGCATCGACAACGAGTTTGCCTTTGATAACACCCGTTACGTTGAAATTTCGGTAAAAAATGGCGAGCTGTTTGCTTCTGATGGCCAAACCACCAGCAGCACTCGCAACGGCGCAGTCAATGCCACCGGTACCAGCTTTAACAGCGTGTTCCGCTCTGGTAACAATTACAGTAAAGGTGCCCTGCAGTCGCTGGCATTGATTGACTACAGCAACACCGATCAGGTGCGTGGTTACTACTTCAACGACCAGCATAAGGTGATGGAGACTGGCGCTAACCCAAGTGACCGCAACTACTTGCGCGGCACCGAGAGCAGCGACTGGATCAACATCAGCAGCAACGTGGTTGCGCCTAAACCACTGCTGAATAGCCAAGCGGAATGGGACGCTCAGTTCAACAAGATCTACAAGAACGGTCGCCCACTGCTCAATACCACTAACGGTAACGACCAGAAGAAGTTCGCGTGGGAAGGTCACTACTGGTTGCGTTCATACCTGACCATGGCTAAGACTTACAACGACGACAAGTACTTGGATTATGCCGTTGAACTGATCGACCACATGTTTAACTACACCGATGAAAAGCGCGTACAACGTGGCGAGCTTAACCTTGGTAAAGAACAGTACGACTTAGCACCAAAGAAATACCTGAACGAACGTGGTACCCCGGCTCCAGGCTGGCGTCGTCCATACAACGGCTGGCGTATTGAAGTGCTCAGTGATGGCCAGATCTTAAACGCCATTACCCGAGTTGCGGATTACATCAAGTCAGAGAACAAAACCAAGTACACCGCCAAAGCGGATCAGTACTTTGCCAATGCAGTTAAGATCATTCGTAGCCACGATAGCTCTTACAGCACCACCAAAAATGCAGCGATTCAGGGTTCATACTTCTACGTGAACTATAAAAACAGCGAGTTTGGTGATGCCGGTTTGTTCTCTAACCCAATGCCGTTTAACCACGACATGACCATGGGCATCGCCATGATCTACGTGAACAAGTGGGTTGGCGACAACACCATGGCGCAGCGGGTACGTGACATCTACGGTTTCTTCACTGATAACCTGATTTACAACAGTGACGGTACCTGTACTTGGAACTACGCCTTTGATAAAAATGGCAACAACAAGCTGGAAGACAACAACCACGCCCACTTAGACGTTGGCTTTATGGTTACCGCACACGATGAAGGCTACAGCGCCAGCACCCGTGATGTGAAATGTCTGACCAAAACGTTGACCGACAAAGTGTTCATGGCACCGGGCATGATCCACTACGACGTAGCCGGTAACGGGATCAGCGATCGCTGGGACCAGATTGCCACCGGCTATGACTGGGATCAGCTGCAACAGTATGACGGTCGTGTACTTGAGATGAACAAGCACGTACTGCGTCAATACGGCCAGCTAACTTGGTACCGCCCATACCTTGCTTGGGCCAACGTGCTCTACTGGCAGGAACAGGCAAAGAAATAAGCCGACCTAAGCACTGATTGATCCGGCCTCGCATGAGGCCGGATTTTTTATGCCTGCTCGCAAAACTCGCCGCTGTTAAACCCACGGTTCCCTCTCGCCTCACCGCCTTGCTTCCCCCGTTTCTTCACTTTGCATCCAATCCTTGCTGCTTGGGTAGTCCCCCCATTAACGACCCTTGCGCAATAGCCGCCGCGCCATGCTCAGCATCACCATTATTCATCGGGGGGCACTCCCCCATAACAGCAAATCCGTCATTCCTCGGCCCATTTTTATATTGGGCTCTATTTCCCCATGAATCGCTGTGGCTGTGGCTGTGGCTGTGGCTGTGGCTGTGGCTGTGGCTGTGGCTGTGGCTGTGGCTGTGGCTGTGGCTGTGGCTGT
>NZ_CANLCI010000034.1 GCF_947489035.1 uncultured Ferrimonas sp.
TTTCCATAATCAAAAAGAAAAAGAAAACACCAAATGCACTCCAAAACTCCACCATACTCTCCTTTACATATAACGCCTTGCTAAGCGGCGCAAAATAGTTGGCTATAATTTGCGAGGAACGAGCGAAAGCCAACTGTTTTTCGTCCGTTTAAGCAACTTGTTAACTGCCATATTCGCCATTTAGAACATCAATGAAGAATGGGTTTAATTTACTAAAATCTGTTTCAGATTTTTGTTGCTCTTGGGCTTTGTCCTTAAACCTTTCTAACTCTGAGCTAATAAAGTCACTAATTACATCAATTCGAGGAAGGTATGCACTTTCAAAACCTTTACGCTTATCTTCGAGTAATTTCTGAATTGCAGACTTTAGGGTTTCATCATGCACCAATTCATTTACTAGCACTTCAAATTCCATTGGTACAACACCACGATCTTGTTCGATCCATTGCATCGCTAGAATTGGTCTAAGGACATAGAAGTACTTCTTAATTCTTACTGTTTCACCCTGAAGGTATTCTCGAAAATTTCCACTCGCCATATGTGAGTAGTGGTAAAAGCAAGAGCGCGGCGAATAGAGAATTGGTATTAACTCTTTAAAAGCCTCTGTAAATTTTTCATTTTGCTGATAAACAATTGGAGAATTGAACCATTCAATTAAAGCTGGGTTTGATTTTCTAAGAAGCTTAAGTGCTTTTTTCAAGTCCCAACCACTAATATCTAATAAGTCATTAATAGGTTTTTCAACTACATCTCTACAATATTCATGATCAACTCTAAGGTACCAATCCTTATTTCGAACATATACAAAACGAACATCATAGTCACTGTCAGCTGATGGGAACCCCCATGCTCGACTGCCTGATTCACATGCATACAGTATTTTAATGTTCTCTTTAATTTCTAGAGTTTTAAGATTTTCCAATATCTCAGTACGCACTGAATACTCCTTGGCAGTTAACAGCTTATTATGATGCCAACTGGCACTTTGTTTACAACATTGGTAGGCATCTTATGTCCACTGTTGCAGTTTACTAACAATTTTTTAAAGTTAAACTTTTCAATACTTTACACGTAATTTATCTTTTAGGAAAACAGAATTCCGGTGTGATAGGAAGACTTGGCTTGTAAACAAGATGCCAAACCACTTAACTGTGTTTACATACAGTCTTTTGGTGGTGTTGATGGCTTCTCCTTATCTTGAGTGGATCGCAGAACAGATGCATCTACGTCGTTATCGTTTAGCTACGGTGAAGACCTACGTACACTGGATTAAAAGATTTATTTTATTCCATGGTAAACGTCACCCTAAAGGAATGGGCGCGACCGAGGTTGAACAGTTTTTATGTTATTTAAGCAATCAACGTAACGTTTCTGCTGCTACACAAGCAATTGCTCTTAACGCGTTAGTATTTTTATACAAAGAAATTATTGCTGCGCCACTCTCTACCACACTGAATTTTAATCATGCTAATCGCACTCGGGCTTTACCGGTGGTGCTTACTAAAGATGAAATTCGATCGTTATTTCGCTACTTGATCCCACCGCACTTACTGATTGCCCAGCTGATGTATGGCTCTGGTTTACGTAAGTCAGAAGCATTGCGGTTACGGATAAATGATATCGATTTTGATTTTTTGGCACTTCGTGTTTGGGATGGCAAAGGCGGTAAACATAGACAAACTACGTTAGCGAAAGAACTATTGCCCGCTCTATGCCAGCAGATTGAATTGGTTCGTAGGCTGCATCAACAAGACATTATTCAGCCTAATTATCTTGGCGCATCAATGCCTTTTGGCTTGGCCAAAAAGTACCCACAAGCACCAAAGCAACTGGGTTGGCAGTTTCTGTTTCCCTGCCGGAGCCTAAGCCAAGATCCTGCCGGTGGGGGATTACGACGTCATCATGTGCATGCCACGGCTTTGCAAAAGCAGTTGCTCAAAGCCGCTGCCAGTGCTGGTATTGGTAAACGTGTAACGAGCCACTGTTTACGGCATTCATTTGCCACACATCTGCTGCAAGCTGGTGCCGACATACGCACGATCCAAAGTCAGCTTGGGCACAGTGATGTACGCACTACTCAGATCTACACTCATGTGCTAGAGCAAGGGGCGGATGGGGTACTAAGCCCGTTGTCATCGTTGCTTAGGTAAGTGTTCGCTAACTGTGAACACAGCCATTGCTGCTGTTGGTTTCATGGCGGCAATAAATTCGCGCTATGGCTCCGCCTAAGTGTTTTCACCCTAAATCCAATCGGCTATTTTTGACACAGATAAAATCTAATAGATTTAGGATGTTAGAGTTTAATTGTGTAAGAAATATACCCGAGTTCGAATTGGAATGAAAAAGCCGAGCGTTTGCTCGGCTTTTTGTTGTGGTAACGGGAATTCCATGCGGTGGTTAAGGCACGTTGTGACCGGTGGCGGCAACCCAGATACGGAACCATTGCTCGCGTGTTAATTCGATGTCGAAGGCACCGAGCGCGCTTTGGATCCGCTCAATTTTTCCTGTACCTAAGATGGGCAGTGGTTTGCTTGGTAGCGCCAGCACCCACGCGTAAAGTACTTGATCGATGCTGTTGACGTTGACTTCACTGGCAATGGTTTGCAGTTCTGCTCTAATCCGGCGAGCTTGTGGATCTTCTGGGCTAAATAAACGGCCACCACCAAGGCAAGACCAGGCCATTGGGGCAATGTTCTGCATTTGCAGGTGATCTAAGGTGCCATCGTGTAACGGATTGAGTTGCAGCGGTGAGATCTCGAGTTGATTGGTGATCAGCGGCACATTGAGCCGCGACTGCAGCAGTTCAAACTGGGATGGGCTGAAATTGGAAACACCAAAGTGCAGCACTTTACCGGCTTGTTTGAGTTGCTCAAAAGCATACGCCACTTCGTCGGCGTTCATTAAGGGATCAGGGCGATGGATCAGCAGCAGATCAAGGCGATCAGTGCCGAAATTGGCCAGTGATTGTTCTACCTGCTTAACGATGTGGCCGGCGCTGGTGTTGTAGTGAGGCAGATCATAGCCTTTGTTGCCGGGCAGACAGATCCCGGTTTTGCTGATCAGCTCGATGTCGTCTCGCAAAGCCGGTTTTCGCTTTAGTGCCGCCCCAAAGGCTTGCTCACATTGATAATCACCGTAGATGTCGGCGTGATCAACACTGGTGATCCCCATATCTAGGTGTGCTTCAAGGTAGCTCAGCAGCTCCGTTGGGGTTTTATTCCAATCCAATGTGCGCCAATAACCGGCGATGTAGCGGGACAGTTCGAGTCCCTGCAGTGGCAGTCTTTCCATGAACAGCTCCTTTGCGCTAACGGCTTGATGCCGAAGGATATAGTGCCAAATTAGCAATTGCTATGGGCTGGTCTTAGGCATACGTATGCATTGCTCGTTGGGCGCAAAGTGTGATCACGGTCGACTTTATTACTTAAGGGGTAGTGTTCTGGTCACATTTTGTTCTGGATCAAGAACTGCGCCCTGCCACAAGGGTAGCCTTTGCGGCAAGAGATTTCGGCCATCGCCGTTCAAAAGGAGTGATAAGATGAAAAACAACCTACTTTCCGCCACCCTAATTGCCCTATTGGCTGTTCCGGCTTTTGCCCACGATGCGGGCGACATTATTGTTCGAGCGGGTGCTGCGATGGTGGCCCCGAATGACAGTTCGGATGATGTGGTTGGCATTGGTGAATTTGGGGTAGACGACAACACACAGCTGGGCTTGAACGTTACTTATATGGTGACGGACCATTGGGCGGTAGAGCTGTTAGCCGCGACTCCCTTTAGCCACAATGTGTCGTTGCCGGGGGTGGGTGATATCGCCAAACTAAAACACCTGCCGCCAACCTTGGTTGGGCAATATTATTTTGGTGATGGCAAGCTACGGCCATACGTTGGTGCTGGGATCAACATGACCGTGTTCTTCGATGAACAATTCAGTAACGATCTGGATGGCGCCTTAACGGATCTGGATGTGGATACCAGCTTTGGGCTTGCGGCGCAGGTTGGGGTGGATTATCAGCTTAATCAACATTGGCTGCTGAATGCGTCGGTGTGGTACGCCGATATTGGCACAGACGTTAATTTTAAGCTGGGCGGCACCGATCTGAGCATTGATACCGATATTGACCCTTGGGTTTACATGGTGTCAGTGGGGTACGTATTTTAAGTTGGTAACACCAAGCAAAAACGGGGGCTCATGTGAGCCCCCGTTTTCGTTTGTCGCTTAGTGCTCAGTGCAGGGCGCGGGCGCGAATGGTGCCGTCAATCTGCTTTAGTTCAACCAGCGCATCGTCGGCGTGTTCGGTGTCTACGTCCATCACAACGTAACCGATCTCGGCGGTGGTTTGCAGATACTGGCCACTGATGTTGATCCCTTTGGCGGCAAAGGCTTGGTTTATCTGATTCAACACCCCTGGCTGATTGCGGTGGATGTGCAGCAAGCGTGAACTGCCCACGTGCCCTGGCAGCGATACTTGCGGAAAATTAACCGCCGATAGGGTAGAGCCGTTATCTGAGTATTTCACCAGCTTTTGGGCAACCTCTAGGCCGATGTTTTCTTGCGCCTCTTGGGTTGAACCCCCGACATGGGGAGTTAGGATCACGTTATCAAATTCGCACAGCGGGCTGATAAAGGGATCTTGGTTGGATTTGGGTTCGGTAGGAAAGACATCCACCGCCGCCCCAGCTAAGTGCTTGCTTTGCAGCGCTTGGCACAGGGCATCAATGGCCACAACGGTACCGCGTGAGGCGTTGATTAAAATCGCCCCTTGGCGCATCTGTTGCAGTTGGCTGGCGGCAATCATCTCTTTGGTGGCTGGGGTTTCTGGCACATGCAGTGAGATCACATCCGCTTGCCCCAGCAGCTCTGACAAGCTGGCCACTTGGCTGGCGTTGCCCAGTGGCAGTTTATTTTCGATGTCGTAAAAGCGCACCTGCATGCCTAAGCCCTCGGCCAGCACCCCAAGCTGGGTACCGATGTGGCCATAGCCGATGATCCCCAACACCTTGCCTCGTGCTTCGTAGCTGTTGCTGGCCGATTTTTGCCAGATCCCGCGGTGTGCCAGCGCGTTTTTTTCTGGGATGCCGCGCAGCAGCAGCAAGATCTGCCCCAGTACCAGCTCTGCCACCGAGCGGGTGTTGGAAAACGGGGCGTTGAATACGGGAATGCCGTGCAGTTCGGCGCTGGTCAGGTCCACTTGGTTGGTGCCGATGCAAAAACAGCCAATGGCGGCCAGTTTGCTGGCTGAAGCGATGACGTCTTGGCTGAGTTGGGTGCGAGATCGAATGCCGATAAAGTGGACGTCTTTTACTTTTTCAATCAACTGTTGTGACGACATAGCGCCGCTCAGTTGTTCGATATTGTGGTAGCCGGCTTGATGGAACACTTCCAGTGCTCGTGGGTGTACGCCCTCGAGCAGCAGGATTTTTATCTTATTTTTATTGAGTGAATAATGATCCATGTAACGGCAACTCCCTGATGACGTAACGCTAACGCGGTAAGCGTTTTAGCATATCGAAAAGCCGTGCACATTAGGTCGGTAAATGCGCGACCGATAGCGGTTGTAAATCACACCATTGATGGCGCCATGTGCGGCGAACTGGCTCCCAAGGCACGCCATAGCATGGCAAAGCTGGCGTCAATATGCTGGGCGTGTGGCTGGTTGCTGCCTTGTTCGATTAACCACGCGGCACAGGTAAGAAACTGCGCGTGCGCCAGCCGATTGATCAGCTCTGGCGGTAAGGGCGGTAAGCCTTCTTGCTGCTGCCCCTGTTGCAAGATGCAATCAACGAAGGCGAACAGTTGATCAACCGTGTGTTGGCGCAGTGCATCGGTTGGGTGAAAGTGGATCTGCTGTAAAAACCGCAATTGCCGTGGATGAGTCAAGGCCCAGTTTAAGCCGCTGCGCCAGATCTGCAGGGCTTGCTGCTGCAACGGCGCGGGCTGATCCAGCTGGCCAATGCTGGCGCGCATCTGCTGCGCCAGCTCGGTTTTTACTTCGGTAAAGAGCGCGTTCACCAACACCGATTTACTGCTGAAATGGTGGAATAGGGTGCCATTTGCCACCCCCGCCGAACGGGCGATTTGCGCGGTGGCGGTGGCTTCAATGCCCTGTTCAACAAACAGCGTTAAGGCGGTATCGAGCAGCAGCTGCTTCTTCGAGGTGATCTGGCTCGAACTCATTTGGCGAACATTTTAACCATCATGCGTTGCAACCAGTTGCCGTAAGGCGGGTGCATCAATTTGGTGTAGTTGATCTTGCCTCGGTGCAGCACGGTTTTGGCGTGGCTGAAGGTTCTGAATCCTTCTACGCCGTGGTAGTGCCCCATGCCGGATGGGCCAACGCCGCCAAAGGGGGCGTCGTCTGCGGCAACGTGCACAACGGTGTCGTTTAAGCTCACTCCGCCGGCGTGGGTTTGCTCTAAAAACTGTTGTTGTAAGGTCGGGTCAAAGCTCATTAGGTACAGCGCCAATGGCCGTGGTCTATCCAAGATGTACTGCTTGGCTTCTTCGATGCAGTCGTAGGGAACCAATGGCAGCAGCGGCCCAAAGATCTCATCCTGCATGACGGTCATGTCGTCGTTCACGTTGGTTAGCAGGTGGGTGGTCATGCGGTGGTTGGCGTCATCGCGTGGGTGTTCAACCACGGTGTGGACGGTGGCGCCCTTGTCGCTGGCGTCTTGCAGGGTATCGCTTAACCGCTGGTATTGGCGAGCATTGACAACGGAGGTCAGATCTTTGCTGGCTAAGCCATCCGGGAAGCATCGATTGAAGTGGGCCTTATAGGCGCTGATAAAATCATCCACTTTGGCGCGGGGCAACAAGATGTAATCCGGTGCGGTACAAATTTGCCCAGCGTTAAGGCACTTGCCGTAAATCAAGCGCGCGACCGCTTCGCTAACGTCAAAATCCGGGGCGATCACGGTGGGGGATTTGCCGCCCAATTCTAGAGTGACTGGGGTGAGGTTGGCGGCGGCGGCACGCATAACGTGCTTGCCCACGGTGGTGGAACCGGTGAACAGCAGATGATCAAACGGCAGGGCACTAAAGGCGGCCGAGGCTTCCGCTTTGCCTTCAATGATGGCCACTTGCTGTTCTGGGAACTGCTGCGCCAGCATGTCGCGCAGCACCTTGTTGGTGGCGGGCGTGAATTCCGACATCTTGATCATGGCGCAGTTACCGGCGGCAAGGGCGGTGATCAGCGGCCCTAAAGATAGGTACATTGGGAAGTTCCACGGCACCATGATGCCAATGATCCCCAGCGGCTGATAACGCACCTCGACCTTCGAGGGCGCCAACATTAAGCCGGGGCTGCGGCGCGATGATTTCATCCATTTTTTGAGCTTTTTACGGCTGTAATGGATCAAGTTCAGGCAAGGCACAATGTCGCTGAACAGGGTGTCGTATTCGGCGCGCTGGCCAAAATCCGTTGAGAGCGCGGTAATAATTTGCTGTTTGTGGTTTTGCAGCAGCGCCGCCAATTTGGCTAAGTCTTGATCTCGTTGCGCCGCACTTGGGTAAGGATTGGCCCGGAAATGCTGCTGTTGCAGGGACAACAGCTGCTGCATGGAATCGATCGCCTGTTGCGGTTCGGCATCGGCTAGGGCTAGGTTCATGGTGGCTCCTCAACGGTCCGTTGTTGATGGGACGGACAATACAGCGTTGATTCTTTGCCCGACTGATTAGTCGGTCTAAAGTTAGCCAAAAAAAATCGACCCTGCAAGGATCGATTGATGAAAGCCGTGGGCCGTTATCGCAATGCGGCTTCGATGGCGTTGGTGATGTCGCTGTCATCGGGGCTGGTTTTGGGCGACCAGTAATCCACCAAGTTGCCTTGTTTATCCACCAAGTATTTGTAGAAGTTCCACTTTGGCGATCCGCCTTGGCGAGCAAGCTCGACGAAGATTGGATCGGCATCGGAGCCGCGCACTTCGGTTTCGGTCAGCATCGTGAAGGACACGCCGTAGTTTTTGTAACACACCTCGGCCGCTTCCTCTTCGTCGTCTGCCGCTTGGAAGAAGTTATTGGAGGGGAAGCCAATGATCACCAGCCCTTGTGGGCCGTATTGTTTATGCAAGGCTTCCAGCTGTTCAAACTGTGGAGTGAAGCCACAGTGGCTGGCAGTGTTAACAATCAGCACCGGTTTGTCGGCGGTAAGCTGACACAGATCGACCTTGTCTTTGCTGTGCAACTGGCGTTTTTCTACGTCTAACCAAGCTGGGCATTGTGCTAGCGCGGGGCCTGCAATCAGCAGTGCCAACAGCGGCAAAATCCGTTTCATGGGGGATCCTATGTAAGAGGGCGAAGCGATAAAGCAACGGCAACGGCATGCACTAAGCATACACGTTGCCGTAAAGAGACGTTACTTAATGGTTTTAACGCCGTCTGGGCCGCCCAGCAGCAGCACGTCAGCGCCGCGACGAGCAAACAAGCCGTTGGTTACCACACCAACCACGTTGTTCAGTTGCTGCTCTAGCGCTTTGGCATCGGTGATGCTTAGGCCGTGCACATCTAAGATGTGGCAGCCGTTATCGGTAATGCAGCCTTCGCGGTAGATTGGATCGCCGCCCAGCTTAACGATTTCACGGGCTACAGCGGCGCGTGACATTGGGATCACTTCCACGGGCAGTGGGAAGGTGCCCATCACCTCTACCAGCTTGCTGCCGTCGGCAATGCATATGAACTGCTTGGCGATGGAAGCCACGATTTTTTCACGGGTTAGGGCAGCGCCGCCGCCTTTGATCATGTCCATATCGTGGTTTACTTCGTCGGCACCATCTACGTAGATGCTGAGTTCGCTGACGCTGTTCATGTCGAACACTTCAATGCCCAGCGCTTTTAAGCGCTCGGTGGAGGCTTCAGAGCTGGATACCGCCCCTTTAATTTGATCCGCCATGCTGCCCAAGGCATCAATAAAGTGGTTTACGGTTGAACCGGTACCCACCCCAACGATGGTGTCTTTTTCAACGTAATCAAGGGCTGCCCAACCGGCGGCTTTTTTCTGTGCATCTTGCGACATGACAAGTTCTCCATAGGTTAATGGGGGCGATTATAGAGCGCCGTTGCGATGCTGTCGCGGTTTGATTAGAGCCAAACTAGATCCGAATCACATCTGACTAGGTTATTGATACCTCTACCTCTATGCCGCTTAAGATGGCGTTGCCGCACAGCGGATCCAAACCATTAACGTCGGTCAGGGCGTTCATGTTGGCGCCGGGGTGTTCGTTGGCCACCTGTTGGCGGGTATCACTGAAGGTGTGCCCCCAACCGTGGGGCATGCACACCACCTGCGGCATCATCTCGCGGCTGGCGCAGGCCGGCAGGCTGATCTGGCCAACCCCGTTACTAACGGTGACCTGTTGGCCCTCATTGATGTGGCGTTGTGTCATGTCGTCGGGGTGCATCAATAGCACGCAGCGCGGTTTGCCTTTGAGTAAATAAGGCAAGTTGTGCATCCACGAATTGTTGCTGCGTAAGTCGCGCTTACCAATTAACGACAACCCACGACTAGGGGCGCTGTCCATCGCCTGTTTTAGTCGTTCAATGTCGGGGGCAATGGCGGCTGGGAAAGTGTGAATGCGGCCATCGCTGGTGCACAAGCGCTTGGTTAACGAGGGGCGCAGTGGGCCTAAATCGATGCCGCTGAGGTTGGCTTTTAGGGTATCCAAACTGATGGCAGGTATGTCGCCACGGGCTTTGCTGTACGGCCCCTGTGAGAGCCAGTGTGCCAGCAGTTTTTCCGGCTCGGGCAGCGGCTTCAGTTCAACCTGCTGCAACTTAGCCAGCGCCAATGCTAAGCCGTTGAAGATCTGATGATCAAAGCGTTCCTGTTCCGCTTTGGCAAAAATGGCTGGGCTGAACTTCGCGCTGTTGTGTACCGCTAAACGGGCAAAGGCTAAGTCGTAATGGCTGTGCGCCAACGGGCTGGCGGGGGGCAGAATCAGATCCGCATGGCGGGTGGTTTCATTTAAGTAGGGATCGACACTCACCATAAAGTCGAGCTGGCCTAAGGCGTGATCCAGCTTGTGGCCGGAGGGGGTGGACAGCACCGGATTCCCGGCCACGGTGATCATCGCTTTGATCTGGCCGGTACCAGCGGTGGTGATCTCTTCCAGCATGGCTGAGCAGGGCAGTTCTTTGGCAAATTCGGGCAGTTGACGCACGCGGCTGTGCCAGCGGCCAAAACCGCCTTTGGCGTGATCCGTTGGCCCGGCAGGGTTCACTGCTGGGTGGGTTAACAAGGTGCCACCACGGGCATCCAGATTGCCGGTAATAAGGTTCAGAACTTGAATCGCCCATTGACACAGGGTGCCAAACCCGTGGGTTGAGACCCCCATGCGGCCATACACCGCAGCACTGTTGGCGGTGGCTAAGCGGTTGCCCAAACTGATGATGTCGTCGGCGCTGATGCCGCAGTAAGCGCTGGCCCACTCTGGGCTAAAAGCGCTGACGGCGGTTGCGATGGCATCCAGATCATCGCACAGGCTGCCTAAGTGATTAAGCGACACTTGGTTGCTGCTGAACAGGTGGTTGATTAACGCCAGTAACAGCGCGGCATCGGTGCCGGGGCGAATAAAGTGGTGCTCGCCTAATTTGGCGGTTTCGGTGCGGCGCGGATCGATCACCACGAGCTCGCCACCGCGATTGCGGATCGCCTTTAAGCGATTGCGAATGTCTGGGGCGGTCATTAAAGAGCCGTTCGAGGCCATCGGGTTCGCGCCCAACACCAATAAGAAGTCGGTGTGATCGAGGTCGGCAATCGGCAGCAAAAATTGGTGGCCATACATCCAATACGACACCAAATGGTGTGGCAGCTGATCCACCGAGGTCGCGCTAAAGCGGTTTTTGGTTTTCAGCAGGCGGCTGAAATGAGGGCCGTGGGTTAGGTGGCCATAGTTGTGCACATTCGGGTTGCCCGCGTAGAAGCCAATGGCGTCGGCGCCGTGTTGAGTGCTGATGCGGTGCAGTTGTTCGGCGACCAGCTGGTAGGCATCGTCCCAGCTGATCGGCTGCCATTGGCCATCCACTTTATGCAGTGGGGTTTTCAGTCTATCGGGATCGCGATGCAGATCTTTTAAGGCAACGCCTTTGGGGCAGATATGGCCTTTCGACAACGGATCGTCCATGTCGCCAGTGATCGAAATGATCTGCTCGCCTTCGGTCACAATTTTGAGGCCACAGATCGCTTCGCATAGATGGCAGGCGCGGTAATGGGTGGTAGGCATAGAGACTGTCCTTAGCTTTAAGCAATGATCTGCTTAAGTTGCCTCTAAGGCGCAGGCGCGGCAATTGAATAGTATTGCAATCCCAGTGTGAACCGCAGGCGGGCTGGGCGTTGGACCCAAAAAAGGGGCCTTGGGGGCCCCTGCATCGGTGTGCGTTTCAGTTAGTTGACTTGGGCGTCAACCACACGCTGACCGATGGTGATTTTCCGTGGTTTCATCGCTTCTGGCAGCTCGCGAACTAGGTCGATATTCAGCAGGCCATTTTCCAGCTGTGCGTCCATCACTTTAACGTGATCCGCAAGGCGGAAGCGGCGCTTAAAGTTGCGCTCGGCAATGCCTTGGTGCAGGAATTTACGCTCTTGTTCGCCTTTATCGCGGCGGCCTTCAACCCGGAGGGTATCGCCTTCCACTTCGATGTCCAGATCCGCTTCAGCAAAACCGGCAATGGCCATGGTAATGCGGTAGCGATCTTCTTTAACCAGTTCGATGTTGTATGGCGGGAAGCCGTTTTGTTCGGCACGCATCGCTTCGTCCATAACTTGGGCAAAACGATCAAAACCAATGGCGGATTTGTACAGCGGGGAAAGATCAAAAGTACGCATAGTTCGAGTCCTCAATTGAGCAACAGAGTGAATGGTATGGACCTCCATTGAGCATCCACAAAGACTATTTGAGGCTGGCATCTTGGGATTTAAAGGGGCAGGGCGATAAAAACGTAGATTTTTTTAAATATCTAAAAAAATCAAAGCTTTCCAATAGATGAAATCCCGTGATGACGGTCACGTTTTTCGGGGTTGGACTAGGAGAAAGCTTATGGATCTTGTTTCAATGCCGATACTCACCACCATGAACCCTCGCATAAAAAACGGTTGGTACTACTTCCATGGAAGATACTTCTAAGACGCCTCTTCTAGGGCGCATATCCTTAAATCAAATTACTTTTTTCTGGTTCGGCCTGATCTTGCTCTTTTGTGGGATCAGCGGGTTGACGCTCTCGAACAGCATTCGTACTGATATGAATTCATTGGTTGAGCGCGGCTTGCAGCAGCAGGCGCAGTTTGCCGCCCAAGTGTTGGCGAACGAAGCACAGCAGCCCGAGCGGATCCAAGCCAACTTAAATAAGATCCTCTATGGCGAGCACGGCAGCGATTACGTGTTTGTACTGGATGGCAGCAACGGCAACTATGTGGTTAACCCGCCTGAGCCGAGCAAAGTGGGCAGCCGGATTGGCACCATACGCATGGACGATGGCCGCACCCTTGTTGATGTTGCCGCCAAGGTGGCGCGGCAGCAACAGATGCTGACGGTGACTTACCATTTCCAAAAGCCAGGGCAGCGTGAATCGAGAGAAAAAATAACGGTACTGGCGCCGGTCACGGGCAGCAGCTTAGTGGTTGCCGTGGGCAGTTATTTGGATGAAACCAGCACGGTGTTTTGGACCATGCTGGCAGAGATGGCGCTGATTGGCGGGATCTGTTGTGTGCTGATGTTTGGTTTAGTCGGCAGCACCAACCGCTTGGTGCATTTTCGCATTGGCCGCTTGATTGATGGCCTGCAGCAGGTGGTGGACAAAAACCTCAGCCAGCCGATCCAACCGATGGGCAACACGCGCTTTAGCCAAGTTGAGCGGCAGCTGTTGGTGACCCAGCAAACCCTGATTGACTTGGTGAGCGAACAGCGCAGCGGCGCGGCAACCTTGGTGGCGGCAGCAAATCAGCTGGATCAGCTGGTGGAAAAATCGGTGGAAGACAACAGCGACGAACTGAACCGAGTGAATAACTTGGCGGCCGCGATGGAGCAGATGTCGAGCGCCATTACCGAGGTGGCGAACATGTCGGCCGCCAGTGCGGAAGAACAAGAGCTCAACCGCAACCGCACCAACGATGGCTTAGCGCATCAGCAGCAAAACGTCGATACCATTGAAGAGTTGGCGCAGCAGCTGCATCTGGGTGAGCGCAGCATGTCGCAGGTGGACACCAACGTGGGGGACATCGGCTCTATCATCGACACCATCAACGCCATTTCAGAACAAACTAACCTGTTGGCATTGAACGCCGCCATTGAAGCGGCCCGTGCTGGTGAACAAGGCCGTGGCTTTGCCGTGGTGGCATCGGAAGTGCGTGAGTTGGCTTCTCGCACCCAGTTAGCCACCGGTGAAATTGCACAGATGATCACCCGTTTGCAAGGCAACAGCAGCGAAGCCTTAGCGGTCTTGCAGCGTTGTGTGGCCAGCACCGCCCAAGGGCAGCAGTTGGTGCTTAACGCCACTCAGATCTTTAACGACATCGCCCAAAGCGTGATGAGCCAAAGCGATAATGGCCAATTGGTGGCACGGGCAACGGAAGAGCAATCCAGCGCGTCGAATGAAGCATCGAGCAACCTGCAGCAGATCCAACTGTTGGTGGAAAGCTCGGAACGTGAGCTGGAAAACTTAACCGCCGCCAGCCGTGGCTTACGCCAGCAAGCCGACAGTTTCTTAGCGCAAAGCGAAAGCTTTACCCTGTGATAGTTTGCGCTGACTCGGCATAAAAAAACGCGCCTTAGGCGCGTTTTTTTATGGCCATGGTTTACGGCATTTCGCTCCAGCCGCCGTCCATAATAATGCCATTGATGTGGCGCAGTTCATGGCCACAGGCATCGCAGTGGTACTCATGTTCCGAGAAGCCCCCATCCACGGTACTGGCTTCGTGATTCGCAAACTCACGCAGCTGGTCGTGAGGTGCGCTGGGCTGTTCGCTGATTTGATGCTGACACTGTTTGCAGAGCGGTTGCGTAGACATGGTGACCCCCAATTTAAGCGCGAGTGACTCCCTTTCGGTCTAGTTCAGCAACGTGCTATTTGCCAGTTCTTACGCTGAAAAAGCGCCGCTGCAGGCATGTTGCCAGTTGATTTAAGATCGGGCTTCTTCTGCGACAAAAAAGCCGATCACAAGGATCGGCTTTAGGCGAGCGCGGGGCGTTAAGGGCGCGGGTTAGCGCTTTTTGCGGGCACGCAGGCTTTTTTCGGCGGCAGATTGAGCGTTGCTGCGATCTTCGCTGGCGTTGTTACGGCGGCCGGTTTTATTGACGTAGCGCTTCTTGTTGCGCACGTCGTGCAGCAAGTTGTTGCGATCGGCAACCTCGTACCCGGTTTGGGTAATGCGGTGGATGTGTTGGCCGATCAGCTGTTCAATCTGTGCGATCGACAGCTCTTCGTCACGGCCCACCAACGAGACCGCATGACCACGTTGGCCAGCACGGCCAGTACGGCCAATGCGGTGAACGTAATCTTCCGCCAAGAACGGCACATCAAAGTTCACCACGTAAGGCAGGCCAATGATGTCGAGGCCACGGGCGGCCACGTCGGTGGCCACTAAGATGCGGGCTTTGCCCTCTTTAAATTCGGCCAAGGCGCGGCGACGGCCACTTTGGCTCTTGTCGCCGTGGCACACCACCGTTGGTAAACCGTTCAAGTTAAGTTCTTTCACTACGTTATCGGCGGTCTCTTTGTAGTTACAGAACACCATTACCTGACGCCAGTTCTTGCGGCCAATCAGTTCAGACAGCAGCTCGAGCTTACGGTTGTCTTCGACCGGGTAGAGCACGTGCGAAACGGTTTCGGCGGTGGAGTTATGCTCGGCGACGGCCACTTCAACGGGATTGGATAGACTTTGTTTGCACAGCTGCTTCATCGCCGGCGGGTAGGTGGCCGAGAACAGCATGGTTTGGCGTTTGGCTGGCACCAAGCTGAACAGGCGCTTCAGTTCGCCCGCAAAGCCCATGTCGAGCATGCGATCGGCTTCATCCAGCACCACGTGCTCGACACTGCCCATGGCGATGTTGCCTTCGGAAATGTGTTCTAACAAACGGCCAGGGGTGGCGATCAACAGATCAACCCCTTGCTGCAACGCTTTGGTTTGGCTGGCCATCTTAACGCCGCCATAAATGGTGGCGATGGACAGATCCAGATACTTAGCGTACGCCGCCGCGTTGGCGCCGATCTGCGCCGCCAATTCGCGGGTTGGCGCCAAAACCAAGGCGCGGCAGTTGTACTTACGCGTGGCTTTGGGGCTATCCGCGAGTTGCTGCAAAATGGGCAGCGCGAAGGCGGCGGTTTTACCGGTGCCGGTTTGCGCGTTCGCCAGAATGTCACGACCTTTGCGCGCAGCAGGGATCGCTCGGCGTTGTACCGGTGTCATTTTTTGGTAGCCGCATTCGGCAACAGCGCGGACAATTTCGGGGCAAAAACCTTGTGATGCAAAACTCATAAGCGGATAGAAAGCCTAAAAAACGGGGTGGCGTATCATACAGGATAAATGACTTTGGGGTAAGACGGTTGCGGCGGCTGTTGTGTTGCGCGGATTTGGCGAGCGGATCTGTTGCCAAGCTCACACTGTGGTTACGCTATGCTCGCTGTAAGCCTTGTGCTCGTGCGAAGATAAGGAACATATAAAATGAATCTTTTTAGCCTAATGAAATCTTTGTTCCCCATCGCGTTTTTGGCATTGCTGAGTGGCTGTAGCCCGGCAGAGTCTGTGCCGTCGGCTGATTTAACCCAACCGGCAGACACCCAACCGACCATCAGTTGGCAGTCCACCAGCAACAACGATGAACGCAGCGATATGCTGGCAGCGCGACCGCAACTGATTGTGCTGTGGTCGGGCTCGGGCTACGACAAGCAGTTCAGCACCCCCCGGGGTCACCAGTTTGCCATTAAAGACGTCACCAACGTGCTGCGTACCGGCGATGGCGAAAAGTCAGCCAGTTGCTGGAGCTGTAAAGGCCCTGCGGCACCGGCGATGATGGCGGAATTTGGCGAAAACGGCTTTGGTGGCAAAACCTTTGGCGAGGTTGGTCATCGGATGGATGTGTCGGTGGGGTGTGATGATTGCCACAGCCCCGATCGCAAAGCGCTGAAATTGGCGCGCCCGTTTGCCCAAAAGGCGATGGCGAAGGTGCAGCAAGATTTCGACACCATGTCGCCCGCCTGGCAAGGGGCGCAAACCTGTGGGCAGTGTCACGTCACTTACTACTTCCAGCCCGAACAAGACAATCGAGTGAACATTCCGTGGATCTTCGGTAACGACGCCGATGCCATTGAAAAGTACTACGACACTCGCCGTTTTTACGATTGGATCCACCCACTTTCTGGGGCGCCAATGGTGAAAGCGCGCCACCCAGAATATGAGCACTGGAGCCGCAGCGAACACGCCAAGATGGACGTAACCTGCGTGAGCTGTCACATGCCAACCCAGGTGGATGACGAGGGGCGGGAATACCACAGCCACAACACTGGCAAAGTGATGGATAACTTTGACAGCACCTGCGCCAGTTGCCACGCCAGTAAGAAGTCGCTGCAAGCGAAGCTGAGCAAACGCAAGCAACAGATCGACGACGCCCGTACCGAAGTGGAAAAACTGTTGGTGAAAGCGCACGCAGAAGCCGGTGCCCTATGGCGTGGTGGTGTGAATCAAACCAGCCTCAGCCCCGCCTTGATGGACATCCGTCACGCGCAGTGGCGCTGGGATTTTGCGGTGTCTTCCCACGGGGTGCATGCCCACAACCCAAGCGAAGGGTTGGCGCTGCTGGCCACGGCGAAGCGTCAAGCGCAGCAAGCCCGTGCCACCTTAGCGGTGATGCTGTCGCAAAACCCAGAGATTGAGGTGAGCTACCCCGACATCAGCAACAAGCTGGCCGCGCAGCAGGCGATGGGGCTGGATGAGGCCGCGTTGCAACAGCAAAAGCAGCGTTTCCTTGATGAGCAAGTGAAAGGCAAGTGGCCTGGCTGGGAGTAACGGCGCCTAAGCGCTGCTTGACGCACAATAAGAAACCCCTAGTGGCAGCCGCCACTAGGGGTTTTGTTTAGGCCGTGAACAACGGTTGCTGCGCCGAATCGCTAGGATGTGTGGCCACTGCGGTCGCTGATGACCTGATCGCGGCCACTGCTTTTGGCTTGATAAAGGAACTCATCAGCCCGCTGCAGTTGCTGATCAAGGCTGAACTCCCATTCGTCGGTTACCCCTGCGCTGAACTTCACCACAATCGGCCCCGCGGGGGTTTTGATCGGTTTGTCTGCTAACACTTGGCGCAGGGTATCCAGCAACAGGTGGGCGCGTTCGGAATCGATCCCCGGCATCACCACAAAGAACTCTTCGCCACCGGCGCGGGCAATTAAGAAACGGCTCATCCCTTGTTTTAGGGTACGGGCTAAGCCTTTTAACACCATGTCACCGGTTTGGTGGCCGTGGGTGTCGTTGATCAGCTTGAAGTGATCGATGTCGATCACGGCCACGGACAACGGCAGCTTTTGTTCACGGCTTTGCTGCATCAACTTCGGGCCGGTTTCAAAGAAGTAACGGCGATTGTATAGGCCGGTCAGGGCATCTTGGTTGGCGTTGTCGCGCATCAATTGGATCCGCTCTATCGACTCCATGTTGCTGTTTACTCGGCAGTAAAACTCTTCGTGGCAGAACGGTTTGTGGAGAAAGTCATTGGCGCCAAATTTGATGAATTTAGCCGATAGGCTGGTTTCATTGGCGCTGGAGAGGCCGATGATGCACAGATCGTCGTAATCGTGCTGGCGCCGCAGGTGCTGAATTAAGGCAAAGCCGTCGAGTTCGGGCATCTGGTAATCGGTAAGCACCAACCGAATGTGTGGGTGCTCGGTTAGGCACTGCAGTGCTTGGCGCCCATTGGCGGCTTCCACCACATGAAACAGGTGGCGCTGCAGTAGCGTGGTGATCATGCTGCGAACGGTGGCAGAATCGTCCACCACTAATACGGTTTGCTGGGTGTTTTTATCCAACCGCAGGATCAGCTTCAGTGCCAGCTGGTACGAGTGGCGTCCCTCTTTGGTGATGTAATCCACGATCCCTTGGGCTTGCAATCGTTCACGGCGTTCGTTGTCGAAGCTGCCGGTCAGCACAATGGTGGGCAGCTGGCGAGCCAGGGTCAGTTCTACCGCTTCGCCATTAGGGGCATCGGGCAGATTCAGATCGACAATGGCAGCAAATAAATGGGGGCCGACCTTATCCAGTACCGCTTCGGCTTCCGCTAAGGTGGTACAAAAAATGGCGTCGATTTCCGGCTCATTTTTAACCAAGTGTTGCATCACTTTACTGACAGTACGGCTGTCTTCGATGATCAGTACTCGTTTTTGCACCTACTACTCCATTGGCGGTGACTTTGCTTAGGCTTAGATGTAACAGAAATTACTGTCATACTTAAGTAATTGTTACGAATGTAACTCGCTTGAACGCTGGGATTACGGCGCACTCGCTGGCGTCTTCCCGTGATCAGCGCAGACGTTATTGACCATAACTAAGGATGTGAGGTGATGAGTTGGAGCAAACAGCCCCCGCGCGAGGTGATCCCATGAGCGTACAAGCCCAGTGCAGTTGTGGCCAATTACAGCTGAGTTGCAGCAGCGAACCGCTGCGGGTGTCGGTGTGTCATTGCGAGGATTGCCAACGCCGCAGTGGCAGTGCCTTTGCAAGCCAAGTGCGGTTGCATCAGGCCGATGTGGTGATCCGCGGCGAGGCCCGTTGTTATCAACGGCAGGCGGAGTCTGGGGCGCAGTTGGCCTTTGGGTTTTGCCCGCAGTGTGGCGCCACGGTGTATTTCAGCAACAGCGCGTTGGCTGGGGCGATGATGGTGCCGCTTGGTGCCATCACCAATCGGGCGTTGGCACCGTCGATCTCGGTGTATGAAGCTCGGCAGCAGCCCTGGTTGCACTTAACCGGCATTGAGCAGCACTACGATTAGCCAATGCCGCGCGAGCCTAGTGTGGCTTGGCGCTAGGCCTGAGTGTCTATCTTGTCGTGCAGCTGCTGCCACTGCTTAGGGAAGCGACCGTCTATCAGATAGGCGTAAGCGATAAGCTCGGCAATGATGTGGTACAGCTGCGGCGGGATCTGTTGGCCCAGTTCAAGCTTGGCCAGCAGTTGCGCCAGTTGCGGATTGTGGTGCACCAGCACGCCACTTTCTTGCGCTAACTGCTCAATTTGAGCCGCCACCATGCCATCGCCGCTGGCGGTGATGGTGGGGGCATTGTGGCCATCGTATTGCAGCGCCACCGCTTGCTTAGTGGTGGCCGGATCCTGAGGCTGATCCGTTGGGTGATTAGCGGCCATAGTGGCTCTCCTGGTGGCGCAGATCGGCGCTGATTTCGGCACGGCGACAGTGCAGCTCTTTAAGGGGGATCCCGCTGTGGTGCAGGCGCTGGCGTAACTCGGCTAAGTGCTCATCAGCGGCGTGGGTTAACGACACACTGGAACACAACAGCTCCAACGAGGCCTGTTCATCCTGCCACCGGATGTTGCCTTGCAGCACCCCCAATTCCAATTCAAACCGCACCTGCAGCAGCCAATTGTTGCTGCTGCCACCCTCTTGCCCAGCGTACTGTTTTAGGCTCAATTGCAGCTGTCGTTGTTGTTGCTGCTGTTCGTAGGGCAACGCCAAAAACAGCACGGCGCGATCCGGCTCGGCTTGGCTCTGTTGCTGATATTGATGCAGGCCCTTTACCAGCTCCGTCAGACTGCTGTGGGGATCAAACTGCGCCAACCAATGGCGAGTTAGGGTGCCAAGGGGGCCTTCCATCGCGGGGGCGAAAGGGAAGCGGCCAATCTGCCCCAGCAGCTGCGGCAGCAGCTTAATGTCGGCCAGCTGTGCCAAACTCGGCAAGGCGGTCAGCGGTGCCTTGGCGTTGGTGGTTGGGGCGTCAGGGCGATCGGCACTGACCGGCGTTAGCGTAATGGGTGCTTGCGCCCGATACAGTTTCAGTTGCTGGCCAACGCGTTGTAACAGCCATTGCCCCGCAGGCAAGGTGATGGCCAAGGCAATGGCTTGCCCAGCCAGATTCAATTGCACCGGCTGATTGGCCTGCGCCGTTAAAGTTAACAGACTTTGGTTGTTGTTTAATTGCTGGCTGAGCAACTGTTGCTGCGGGGCGGGTAAAGCCGACAACGGCAGCTGAGCGCCCAGCTGTAATGGCACCAGCTGGCCGGTTCCAGCGGCGAGAAATGGCCCCGCTTGGGCTGGGATCTGAAAGCGCTGCGAGCCACTGCCCAGCTGCATCTGGCCGTGACTTAGCTGTAAATTTGCCAAGGTCAGTTTGATGCTGCTGGCTTGAACGCTGTTCGCTAGGGTAATTGGGGTTATTTCCATAATAAAAGCTTACATTTGTTCTAACGCAGACACAGCCTTTACATCGGCCAATTGCTAAACTTATCGACTTTTCTGCGCTGTATTGGCGATTAACTAAAATGTGGTAACCCTGTATCGGCACTCTGGTGCAGGGAGTTTAGGAGGATGTTGGGTGAGCAGAGTATTTCTAGGATTGTGGT
The DNA here is from genome assembly GCF_947489035.1 of uncultured Ferrimonas sp. Lineage (GTDB taxonomy): Bacteria > Pseudomonadota > Gammaproteobacteria > Enterobacterales > Shewanellaceae > Ferrimonas. The sequence goes on from NZ_CANLCI010000034.1 coordinate 20,544, forward strand.
TGCTGGGAGCCGTGGCGCTGCCAAGCGTAGGCCAAGAGCAAACGCCAGCCGAGGTAACCATTGAGCCAGAGATTGAAGCTGAACGCGATCCGCGTGACCCGTTCGAATCCTTTAACCGCGTGATGTGGCAATTCAATTATCAAGTGCTGGATCCGGTGGTTCGCCCTGCGGTGCACCTGTACGACGATTACGTGCCCAAACCGGTAAAAAACTCGGTCGGCAGCTTTGTTGATAACCTCGATACCCCTTTTAGTGCGGTTAACCACCTGTTGCAGTGGAAGCCTAAAACCGCTGGGCTGGAAGTGCTGCGCTTTACCATTAACACCACCGTTGGCATTTTTGGCCTGTTTGACGTAGCAGGCGAGATGGGCTTACCAAGCCACCACCACGAGGAGTTTGGCGAGGTGCTGCACCAAGTGGGCGTGCCTAATGGCCCCTATTTGATGCTGCCGATCCTTGGCCCTACCACGGTGCGCGACGAAGCCGGTGATTACGTTGACCGCCTCTATTTCCCCTATACTTTGCTCAATCCGTGGCAGAACTTTGGCCGCTGGGCGGTGGATGGCTTAAATTCACGCGCCAACTTGAGGGAACAAGAAGCGCTGCTTGATAACGCCCTTGATCCCTATGTATTTGCAAAAGAAGCATATTTCCAATTATTAGAGTACGATTTGTACGATGGTCAGCCGCCGCAACCCGAGCCTGAGGATGAAGAGTGGTTAGACGAATATCTAGACGAGATCGACCAATAATAGTGATAAATAGCTCGTTGGAGTGTTTATGGGGTTGGAAGGAATCAAGGTCCTAATCGTTGAGGATGATCCGGTGTTTCGCCAATTGGTAGGGGATTATTGTCGACAGCAAGGGATGAGCGTAGACGAAGCAGAAGATGGCCAAGTTGGGCTGGAACGATTTGAGCTGCAACGGCCGGATCTGATGCTGGTTGATCTGTGCATGCCACGGATGGGGGGGCAAGAGTTGTTGGGGGAGATCAGCAAGCTTGGGCCGGAAGTGCCCAGCATTGTGATCACCGCCAATAAGGCGATGTCGGATGTGGTGGATGCCCTGCGTCATGGCGCTTGGGACTACCTGATGAAACCGCTGACGGATTTACGGATCCTGCACAACGCCATGAGCGATTGCCTGCGCGAATCCGGCGGCATTGAACCCAATACCAGCATTCCGCAGCCAGCCTTAAAAGCAAACGACTCGCTGTCTCTCAACGACAACTACGACGCGCTGCGGAACGATCCCCATACCGCTCAATTGGTGCAGGCACAGCTGTTTCCGGTGCCAGAATTGCACGGTGCACGCTGTCACTTCGGGTATAGCCTCTATAAAACCGAGCCGGTCAGCGATCGATTGTGCGATGGCTTTGAAGCCGACGCCGAGCACTTTTGCGTTTATCTGGCCAAAATTAGCCCGCAAAGTACCGCCAATGCCTTTGTCAGTGTGTTAATTCGCAGCTTCTTTAATCAAAAGCTAAAACGTTATCGTCAAGGTGGCAGCAGCGCCATTATTGAACCCTATGCCATGCTGGGCTACCTCAACGAGCAGTTGGTGAAGTCGGGCCTGAACTGCGCCATTGAGATTGTGTATGTGGTGTTAGAGCAGCGCAGCCGCCGAGTCTCAATGGCGCGCTACGGCAGTCAAATCAAAGCCTATTTACGCAGTAACGATACCCTGTCGCCACTGCTGATCGCCGACTGCAAACCCTTAGGCAGCCACAGCGATAACAAACCCGTTAGTCACTTCCGCAATTTAGAAGCCAGCCAAGCACTGACTTTACTTGAAGGCGATGACACCGCCCGTAACGAACTGGTGAGTAACCGCTTTAGTGGGGTTAATCAGGCTCAGTTTGGTGGCGCAGCGTTACAGCTTCGAGTTTGATTTTGCACTGATTTCCCTTAAATCGGGGCAAGTTTTTTTGCCCCGATGTCGATTTTTGCTGCCATGCTTAATCGGAGCCCAGCCAGTCGTGGCAGGGCGATGGTTGCTGTCATGGGAGCCTCAGTTTGACCCTACGTTCTCTGTCTATTGCCGCCGCCATTGGCACCATGCTGTCGCTGTTGGTGGCTTACCTGTTGCTGCGTTTTGGGGTGTTTCTGCCTTACGCGGAACGGCAAGTGCTGCTGACCCAAAATCAGGAACTGTCGCGGCTGCACGATAACCTCAGTTTGTGGCAGCGCGAGTTAGAACAGCAAAATCGCGATTGGGTGCTCAGTGCGTCGGTGTTAGCGGATGCACAGGGGCAACGGCGCTTATTGCGCTCGCCGGTGGTGGATGCTATCTACCAATACGACAACTCTTTGGTGCTGCAATGGCACAGCGCCCAGCCAGGGTTAGCCGATACGCTGCTGGATCAAGATGAGGGCTATGCTCGAGCGCGGTTAATGCCAGTGCGCCATGCCCAGCAACCCCGCTGGCGCCACGGCTGGCTCAACCTGCATGGTCAGCTTTATGGCTACAGCAGTGGCACCTTATGTCGCAGTCAGTTAGAACGCTGTGATTCGGGTTTCTTGCTGCTCTTGCGCCAATTTACCCAAGCCAGCCTTGATGGCTTGATGGCCAACAGCAACCTGAGCCTCGCTTTGCGCCCACCCACCCACGCCGACAGCCAATTGCCCCGTTTACCTTATGAAGCGACTCATGTGGAACGACTGCGGCAGTTGGTGCTGGCGGATGACGGCGGCATGCCGTTGCGGGTGCTGCAATTGCAGCATCAAGCCCAACCACCGGATCGCTATAGCCGAGTGCAGTGGCTGGTGTTGTTGGTGTCGCTGTTGCCGGCGTTGGTGATCTATTTGTTGTTGATGCGTTTGGTGGCTCAGCCGCTTAGCCGCGGCGTACGCAGCTTGCGGGCGATGGAGCGGCAACAGCAACACCGAGCGGTGGCCAGCCCCAGCGTGTTGCAGGAGTTTCGCCAACTGGCGCGAATCTTTAACGGCTTGCTGCGGCGATTAAGCCAGCAGCAAGAGAAGCTGACAGCGTTATCGCGCCGGGATCCATTAACCGGGTTGATGAATGCCCAAGCGATGCAGCTGTTTATCGCACAAGAGTGGCGGCGCAGTTGCCGCTATCGGCGGGGATTAGCGCAGATCTTGGTGGAGATAAAACCGCTGACGTGCTGCTCGGAAGCGGCCAATTCGGATGAAGCCGCCGTGGTGATGGCGCGGGTGCTGCGTTCGTTCAGCCGCCGCGGTGGTGAGCTGGCTGGGCGCGACAGCAACGGCTTGTTTTCACTGGTGTTGGCCGAGGTTGATCAGCCGCAACTGGAAGCCTTATTAGAGCGATTATGGCAGCGCAGTGCCGAGTTAAGCCCCTTTGATCGCTGCCCCGCATCGCTACAAATTGCCATTGGCGCTGCATTGATCCCCGCTGGACACGACATCACGAAGCAGGGGTTAACGCAATCGGATTGGCTGGAACAGGCCAACAATGCGTTATATCAGTGCAAACAGCCGGGGGTAGGTGGATGGCGCCTGTGGTCGGCAGACAGTGACAGCAACCCACTGGAGTAGTCGTGGCAGTGAAAACAGCAGCAATCAGTTCGGTCTTTTTCAGCGCCGTGGCTTCGGCGGCGTGCCCACAAATGCAGTTAAGTTGGCCAGAGCTGCGGCAGCAACGCTGCTGGTGTGAACAACAGATCTGTCGCTTGCAGTGGCAATATCAAACTCCACCCAATGGCCGCCAACTGATCGAAATATTAACCCAATTGCAGGCGGGAAAGGCCGCGCCCGTACTGTGGTTGGATGATCCCATTCATGAACAATTGCAGCTGCAATTTGCTGAAGCAGCGTCTAAGTCGCTGTGTCTGGCTGCAACAGCGCCGGAGTGTAAGTTGCAAAAAACCGGCGCAGCCATTGGTGCGCCGGATCGTTATCCAAGCTCGGCGGCCACAGCATATTGAAGCTGATGGGCGCGAGTTCTAACGGCATCGGCAAGGTGGTTAGGCCAAAGCGTGGCATCAGGTGGTTGGCAAATTGTGCCGCACACACAAACAACATATCCGAGTGCTGAGCCATCAAGGCGGCACTGTGGAAGTCCGGCACCTGAGCGCCAATCACACGAGGGCTGCCTACGCCCGCCAACACATTATCCATTAACCAGCGTTCACTGCCCTCGACCCAGATGGTGATGTGCTGGGCAGACAAAAACGCTTCCATGGTCCACGGCTGCGACAATAACGGGTGATCTCGGCGCAACAGCACGCGGTGGCCATCCATAAACAGCTGTGCTGTTGAAAGGTTGTTGGGCAGGTGATCAAGATGCCACGGATAGGGGGCGCGATTATCGGTGTCGCGCGGGATCACCAGCAGATCCAACTGACCCCGGTGCAAGCGCTCAAACTGCTCTAAGGTTTGCGGCACCAACTTCAGCCGCATTTGTGGCGCTAGGGCGTTGAGCTTCGGCAGCAAGGGCAACAAGGTGTGGAACGCGGTTTCCGCCATGGTGACAGTAAAGCTGCGCTGATCCACTAAGGGATCGAACTGCGCGGGCTGCAACATCGAGCACGACAGCTGCAGCCACTGTCGCAACGGGGCTTCCAGCGCTTGAGCTTTCGGTGTTGGCACCAAGCCTTGGCCGGAACGCACAAACAGTGGATCATCCAGCCGCGGCGATAACTGTTGTCGTAGCTTGCTCAGCTGCTTGCTGACCGCCGATTGGCTTAGGTGCAACCGAGCCGCGGCGGCACTGACACTGCGCTCCTCGAGTAGGATCAGCATCAGTTGCAGTAGGTTAAGATCGATCCGCTCCATATTGTTTCCTTTTTGGAATATCTTTCTTTCTGATAAATCATTTTTCATCATAACTGCTGATCCCTACAATGGCGCCACTTTTTAGTTCAGTCGGTGGCAGCAGTAATGAAGCGGATCCCTACCTTTTGTTTGTTTATGTTGATGGTGGTGTTCAGCCCATTGGCGATCGATGTGTTTTTGCCTGCGGTGCCGCAGATGGCAACCGAGTTGGCAACGCCAACCGGATCGGTGCAGGCGATTGTGGCTATTTTTATTCTGAGTATGGGCTTTGGTCAGTTACTGGCTGGGCCATTGTCGGATCGGTATGGGCGCAAACCCTTAGCGATGACGGGGGTGGTGATCTACTTCATTGCCGCGTTGGGCTGCGCTTGGGCGGTGAACGTGGAGATGCTCTGGGCGATGCGAGTGCTGCAAGGCTTTGGCACCTGCGCCATCGCCGTTGCCGCTTACTCGGGGGTGCGCGATCGGTACCAAGGGCCTAAGCTGGCGGCGATTTACAGTTACTTAAATGGGGTGATCTGCGTGATCCCCGCACTGGCACCCATGCTGGGTGGCGTGATCACTGAAACCTTAGGCTGGCGCGCCAACTTCGAACTGATGGCACTGTACGCCTTAGTGGTTGGCATTATCTTATGGCGCGGTTTGCCTGAAACGCGCCCCGACAACACGGTTGTGGGCAAGCGGTTACTGAGCATCAGCCAGTATCGCCCCATTTTGGCGCACCCGCAGTTTCAGTTTTACGTGGCGCAAATGACGCTGACCTTCACCATTATCTTGGCGTACGTGTCTTATTCGCCGGACGTCTTGATGGTACAGATGCAGCAGTCGCCACTGGCGTTCTCAATGTGGTTTGGTTCCAACGCCGCCATTAACATTGCCGGTGCCTTTTTAGCGCCAACAGTTGTGAAGCACCTGGGCAATCGTCGCAGTTTGTTGATTGGCGTCAGCCAGTGTGCGCTGGCTGCGGTTGCGGTATTGGCGGGCTTGAACCTGAGCCACCCATTGGCCTTTATGGCACCGGTTTATCTGGCCAGCTTGGGGTTTTGCATCATCTTAGCCATCAGTTCTGGCTCTGCCATGGCGCCCTTTGGTGAGCGCGCGGGCACCGCATCGGCACTGCTGGGAATGCTGCAGATGAGTGGCGCCGCGATCTTACTGGGGCTGATCAGCTTGCTGCCGATGAGCCCACAAGCGTGCTTGGCGTTCACCATGGTGCTGCCTGCACTGTGGTGGCTGCTGTTTAGCCGCCGCCGTGGTTACGCGCTGGTGAAACAGTCACTGCAAAGCTAATGGATGGCGCTGCAGCGACCGGCAAGGGTGATCCCTTTGGCGGTGGGGCGGCGTTCCATGATTTGATACCCCTGTAAACAGAGCTGGCGTTGGTCCAGCTCTTTTTCTAGGTGCAGGAATAAGTTGTGATCATCAAGAAGCGGGTTGGTGCGGCGTTTGCTGCTTTTGTACCAGCTGCTATCAGGCTTGAAGAAGGTGATGCGAAATTGGTTTTGCAGCACGGCATCAGAATCAAGCCAAAAGGCGTACTCTAGGCTTGGGGGCGGCTCTGGTTGGCTGCTGCAGCCGGTGAGCGCCATAACGGTGCCCAGCAAGCTAAGGCGAAGAAAAAGAGTCAAACGCATAGAGATCCCGTGTTGGCGTCGGCTAAGGGGACCAACGCAAGATAAAATAGGCTCTGGATCGCAAAATTTGGTTTTAATCCAAGAACTTTTTGACCTTAGAGCAACTCCAAGCTCTACCCTTGGTCATAGACTTAGTTTTGAATATTAACGTGTTTTGACAGGATATCCCGTGAAAAAACTGATTGTGGCATTGTGGTTTGGATTGGTAGCCAACATGGCTTGGGCAGCAGACTTTCAAGAGGGGGTGCATTACCGCACCGTGAACCCGGTAGGATCGGCGGCACAACCGACCGTTACTGAGTTCTTCTCTACCTATTGTGGCAACTGCTACAACATGGAACATCGCTTCTTGCCGCTGATCACGCCAGAGCTGGAAAAGCTGGGCATTGAGTTTGAAAAGAAGCACGTTAACTTCTCTGGCGATCAAATTGGGGAAGACATGGTGCGCGGTTACGCCACCATGATGCAGCTGGGTGATGAAAACGCGCAGTTGTTGGATAAGCTGTTTGAGCTTAACGGCGCGAAGAACCACGATCACAGTGCTCACGCTGACACTGGCGAGCCAGAAAAAGCGCTGAAAAACTTAACCGACATTCGTACGCAGTTTATTGAATTTGGTTATGAAGGTGAGGCCTTTGATCAAGCGGCCAGCAGCCCTGCAGTTGAAGCGGCCATTAAGCAGTGGGCGCAACAGCAGCAGCTGTATGAGATCTATTCCATTCCGGCGTTTGTGGTCAATAACCGTTACCTGATCAACATCAATAAGATTGAAACCGTTGCGCAGCTGGTTGAATTGATGGAGTTCCTGTCTAAACGTTAAGCGAAAACTCCAGCCGGCAAGCTGGTTCGGCTGCATTTGATAACGCCCTGCAATTGCGGGGCGTTTTGCTGTCTGTGTGCGGCAACGCACTGGCCTGATAGGGTTTATTTACTCTTTACTGGGTTAGACATCATCAGATGCTTATGCGAGTTTGAGCCTTTTCGGCGCAATTAAGGATGACTGCGATGCTGACGTTATGGCGATGGGCTGCGGTGGCTGCACTGCCCCTGTTGGGGGCGTGCAGTTCGATGCCGATCTCGACCATGTACAAAATGGTGACCCTAGAACCGCTTGAGATCGATCCGCAACAGGTGAAGTTTGCGGTGCGTACCGATCGCAATGCGGTGATTGGCGAAAAGGGGGTAGTGATGGGATTGAGCTACCACAGCGAAGATGGCCAAGTGCAATTGGATGAAGAGTACAGCGTCAGGGTGAATCACGATATGCGCCCCAGCGGTGTGCTGTTGCAGGGGCAAGAGCCGGGCGAGCAAGTGGTGATCTTTAGTTTAAGCCCGAGGGATGCCCAATCGATGCGCCGTTTCCAGCAAAAGGTGGCGAAACATCAGGAGAACGGGGTTGAAGGCAGCGGTGGGCTGAGCATCAATCTGGATGAGTTTTGCTTTAAGCAAGCGCCGACGGAGCCGGTGTTGGCCGATATGTTTATGCAGACTGAACGCGCCGATGGCTTTTTTGTGTTTTTGAACAACGTGGACATTCTGGAGCCGGATTGCGACAACTGCGAGATTGAGCCGATCCCGCTGTGTGACCAACGGGTGCAGCAACAGCAGCAGCAATAGCGCTGAGCCGCCGTGACACCAAGACAAAAACGGGCACGAAAAGGAAAACAAAAAGGGACGCCGAAGCGTCCCTTTTGGGTCTGTTAGCTGCACATGGGGGCGCGAATTATTCCGCCGCTTCTGCTGCTTTTTGCGATGGAATGCTCACCAGTTCAATTTCGAACTTCAGTGCCGCATTGCCTGGAATGTCAGCACCAGCACCACGTTCGCCGTAAGCCAGCTCTGCAGGGATGTACAGATCGTACTTAGAACCCACTTCCATCAGCTGCAGACCTTCGGTCCAACCTTTGATCACGCCGCTTAATGGGAACTCGATGGTTTTGTTGCGATCGTAAGAAGAGTCAAACTGCTTACCGTCACGTAAGGTGCCACGGTAGTGCACTTCAACGGTATCGGCGGCGGTTGGCTTAGCGCCATCAGCGGCACGCTGTTGCACCAAGATCAGGCCAGATTCGGTCACGCTGGCGCCGTCCAGCTTAGCCATCTCGGCCAGCCATTTTGCGCCTTCGGTTTTTTCCAGCTCGGCGTTGGCGGCGGCGTCTTTCGCCATCTGCTCTTGCTTCGCTTGCATCGCCGTTTGCATCTCTTGCTGGAACTGCTTCAGTACGGTGGTGATCTCTTCGTCACTCATCTGGCTGTTGGCCGTCAGCGCATCGTTGATGCCGGTGCGGATCAGCTCTGCGTCCAGCGGCTTATCCATTTCAGACTGCTGCTTGATGATGGTATCGATGTTCGATACCACGCTCTGACCGATAGAGGTACCGATGGCGTAAGCCACCTTTTGCTGTTCGGTTTCAAAGCTGATGGTGGCTGCGGCAGGCGCTGCAGTGGTTTCAGTTTCGGTTTTGCCTTCAACACAACCTGTTAATGCAATCGCAGCAGTTAACATGCTGACTTTAAAAATCGTTTTCATCGGTCATTCCCTAAAAATTGGTATCAATACTATTGGGGTGCAACTGCTTGATTGCAAGCCCTTATTGTTCTGTGTTGTGGCCAACTGGCGTTAAGACCGAAGCGCTTGCTGAAAGTTCCCGTGGCCATGGCTTTTTGCGGTGTTGAGCGTCACTTGTAGTTCGCCGCTATACCCTTTACCCTGCCGTGCTTTATCAGCCCAATTAAGTGAGTCGAAGATGGCGTTAAAAGCCACTGTGTTTAAGGCCCGAATTCAACTGTCTGACATGGATCGTCATGTTTACCTAGAGCAGCCGCTAACGATGGCGCGCCATCCCTCGGAAACCGACGTGCGGTTGATGCTGCGAGTGCTGGCTTGGAGCATGTACGCCAACGAACGTTTGGATTTTTCTAAAGGGTTGTGTGAAGAAGACGAGCCGGAGTTATGGCAGAAGAGCTACGCCGACGAGATTGAGCTATGGATTGAGCTGGGCACGCCGGATGAAACCCGGCTGCGTAAAGCCTGTGGCAAGGCGCAGCAGGTGGTATTGTTCGCCTACGGCGACAACTCCGTGGCGGTATGGTGGCAGAAGAACCAAGGTAAGTTCAGCAAGCTGCGTAACCTGACCGTGGTGCAGATTGACGATGCCAGCACCGCCGAACTGACCGAAATGACCGCCCGTACGATGGATTTGGCGGTAACCATCAGCGATGGCCAAGTCAGTGTGAGCAACGACAATGGCTATGTGATGATTGATCCTATCTGGCTGCAGCGTTTCGATAACTGAGTTGCGATCAACAATGCCAGCGTGCGCCATGCCCTTGGGTTGACGCGCGGCTTGCGCCGACGATCGAGGCTGCTGATCTTGATCGCCCAGATGGCATAACGCCGCAACGGTAACGTTGCGGCGTTATTCATTTTCGGGATCGCCCGCTTCTGTCATTCAAGGCGACTTAGCTGCGCTCAAACTCCACCAATTGCGCTAAACGCTGCTGCCACACTTTGGTGACTTCGGTGAGATCTTCACTGGCGTACGGTTGGGCAGGCAGTTGCCCCCACATCGGTTTAGGCCAGCAAGGGTCATTTTGGTAACGTGCCACATGGTGCACGTGCAGTTGCGATACCACATTGCCTAACGCGGCCACATTCATCTTATCGGCATGCACGTGTTGCTCCATCAGCGCGGCCACGGTGCAGGATTCGTGCATCAACTGCTGCTGATCGTTGTGGCTTAATTGATGGATTTCGGTGATGTCGGCGCGCATTGGCACCAAAATAAGCCATGGGAATTGGCTGTCACGGCTTAGGCGTACCTGACACAGCGGGAGAGTACCAAGCAGTACGCTGTCTGCGCCTAGGGTCGGATTTAATTCAAACATAGTGTTGGCTCAGTCAGTTAGGTTGGCAGTTTAGGGTGGAGTACTGCCCTTCACGCTAACCGATCGAGGGGGCGTTATCCAGATAACACTGTCGAATTTCCTCTAATTGCGGCTGCAGTGAGAGGAAGATATCGACCAAATTGGGATCGAAATGGCTGCCTCGTCCCGCTTGAATTTGCGCCATGGTTTCATCCACGCTCCAGGCCGATTTATAGGGGCGATCGGAGGTAAGGGCATCGAAGACGTCACTGATGGCCACAATGCGCCCCTCTAATGGGATCTGTTCGGCTTTGATGCCGTTGGGGTAGCCGCTGCCATCCCAGCGTTCGTGGTGGGTAAGGGCAATGCGCGACGCCATCTGCATCAATTCAGAATCTAAACTGCCTAAAATGTTGGCGCCCAGTTGCGGGTGTTGGCGCATCACCAACCATTCGGCGTCATCCAGCCCAGCGTTTTTTTTCAAAATGTTATCGGGAATGCCGATTTTGCCGATGTCGTGCATGGGCGCAGCGTGCAGCAGCAGATCGCAAAACGGCTGGTTTAATCCCGCCGCACGGGCCAGCAGTTCGCTGTAGCGGCTCATGCGGATAACGTGCAAGCCGGTTTCGTTGTCTTTGTATTCGGCCGCCCGCCCCAGACATTGGATCACGTGTAAGCGAGTATGTTGCAGTTCACTGGTGCGCTGTTGCACCAGTGATTCTAAGTGCTGTGCTTGGTTGTATAGCTTGAGCTGGCAGGCAACTCGGGCCTGCACCACGGCGGCGTTGATGGGCTTGGTGATGTAATCCGCCGCGCCCAACCGGAGCCCTTCGGTTTCATCGGTGGCTTCGCCGAGGGCGGTAACGAAGATGATGGGGATGGCGGCGGTCAATGGGTTGCTTTTGAGGCGCTGGCACACTTCGAAGCCGTTCATGCCTGGCATCATCACATCCAGTAGGATCAGATCCGGTGGCGTGTCGGCCACGATCTTCAGCGCGGTTTCGCCGTTCAGCGCGACTTTGAGTTGATAGTCATCCCGTAATACCCCAACGAGAATGTCGATATTGGTGGCGTTGTCGTCCACCAGCAGCAGGGTCGCGTTATGATTGGTTGTCGTCATGGGCATCAAGCTGTTGGGTTAGTGCCTCTAAGGCTTCATCAAATTGGTAGCGAGAGATCATGGTGGTGAGCTTACTGAGGCCGCCATATTCGCGGTTAAGTTGCTGGGCTAAATCGGCGGCGGCCGGATCGCTGTCGAGCAGCAGCTGTTGCAGCTCTTGTAACGATAAGCGTGGCACCGCTTCGGTGGCTTTGCTCGGTTTTGGTTGGGCTTTATCGCCCATCCAGTGTTGCAGGCACAGCACCAATTGCTGCCCTTGGCTGATCAAATGTTCGAGCCTGTCGGCATCAATGTCGCCGCTGTCGGCCTGTTGCTCTAACCACGCCATTTCAGCCATCAAGTGCGGGCTGGCTAAGCTGCCACACAGCCCTTTGAGCGCATGCGCCTGCATTTTTAGATCGGCGCCTTCAAGCTCGGCCAAGCGCCCCATTTGCTCGCCTTGGGTCTCACTAAAGCGCATTAATAAGCGGCGGTAGAGTTTGCTGCTGCCGCCAACCAGCTGCAGGCCGCGATCGACATCCAGCAACGGGTGCTCGGGCCAGGGCCGTGGGGTTTCGGCAATCACCTCGGCGTTTGGCTCAAGCGCCGTCGCGCTGGGATCGGGGTTATCGCCATCGGTGCTGTCGGTGGCAGGCTCTGCGCCTACCCCTAAGTAGTGCCAAATGGTTTGATGCAAGGCGGCGATGTCGATGGGTTTGGCGATGTGATCGTCCATGCCGATTGCTAAGCATTTCTCTTTGTCGCCCTGCATGGCGTTGGCGGTCATGGCCACGATAGGCAGGGTCATGTTTAGCTGCTGGCGGATGATCTCGGTGGTTTGATAGCCATCCATGATCGGCATTTGGCAATCCATTAGGATCATGTCGTAGCGGTAGTGTTCAAGCTTTTGCAGCGCCAGCTTGCCGTGCTCCGCCACGTGCACCACCAGCCCCAGTTGCTCTAACAGTTCGCAAGCCACCTCTTGGTTTATCTGGTTGTCTTCCACCAACAGAATGCGCTTGTTACTGAGGCTGGCCAGTTGACTGGCCGTTAACGACGGCGACGCGTGCCGACGCACGATGTTGTTGCCGTGGCGATGGCCCAAGGCGGAGAGGATCGCTTCCAGTAAGCGGCTGGGGTTGGCGGGTTTACTTAAGAAGCCGGCAACGCCAATGGCGCGGCTTTGCTGCAGTAATTGTTCGTCGTTGTGGGCGGTCAGCAGCAAAATGCGATTGGCGGCGATCCCTTGTTCAATTAAGTGTTTGGAGAGCGCCAACCCATCCATTTGTGGCATGCGGTAATCGGTGATCACCAACTCTGGTGTGGGGATCTGCTGCAGTTTGCTGAGCGCCTGAGCGCCGCTGCGAGCCGGATATACTTCAAAGCCAAAGCCTGACAGGGTGCGCTCTAACACCTCCAGCGAGGTGTCGTTGTCGTCCACCACCAGCAGCGGTCTGCCTTCGAGCTCTATCACCTTTTGACGGGTACGTTGCGAGGCCACTTGCAGTGGCATGGTGAAGGTGAAGCTGGTGCCGATCCCTTGGGCGGATTCCACGCGGATCTCGCCCCCCATCAGGTTAACTAAGTGTTGGCTGATCGCCAGCCCTAAGCCGGTGCCGCCGTAGCGACGGGTGGTGGAGCTGTCGGCCTGACTAAAGGCTTTAAACAGCCGTTGCTGTTGCTGTTGATCCATGCCAATGCCCGTGTCGCGCACCTCAAAGCTCAGCAGGGCTTGATCGTCGCGGATCCCCTCGATGCCGATGGTGAGGATGATCTCGCCGTGCTCTGTGAACTTGATGGCGTTGGAGAGCAGGTTGGTGAGCACCTGGCCGATGCGTAAGGGATCGCCATACAGCCGAGTTGGGCATTTCGGATCAATGGAGAACAGCAGTTCAATCTCTTTGCTGTTGGCGCGGGCGGCGAACAGATCGGAGATCCGTTCGAGCACTTCGTCTAAGGCAAATTCGGTGTGCTCTAAATCCAGCTTGCCCGCCTCAATTTTAGAGAAGTCGAGCACGTCGTTGATCAGGGTTAGCAGCGATTGGCTGGCGGAATCTATTTTGCTGAGGTAATCCGCTTGGCGGCCTTTCAAATCGGTTTGTAAGCACAGCTGAGTCATGCCGATGATGGCGTTCATCGGGGTGCGGATCTCGTGGCTCATGTTGGCGAGGAAGTGGCTTTTGGCTTGGTTGGCTTGATCGGCGGCGTCTTTGGCCTGTTGCAGTGCTTTGTTGATTTGGCGCCGCTCGGTGATGTCGCTCATGGTCAGCACGATGGTGTGCAGCTGCTGCATGCGATCGTGCAACTTCACCATCCGCAGATCGGCCCAGCGTTCTTCCCGTTGGTTGAGGTAGCGCAGTTCGTGGTTGGCTTGGGGTTCGTTATTGCGGCAAAAACGCTGCAACTGCAGGTTGAATTCGTCGCGATCTTCCACCGGCAGCAGCTGGCTAAAGTGTTGCCCTTGCAACGCCTGATTGTCGCGGTTGGTGAACTCACCCAGTCGATCGTTGCTTTGTTCAATCACCCCTTGCGGGCTTAAGGTGGCGATGGCGATCCCGGCGTTATCAAACAGGGCACGAAAATGCGCTTCTGAGGCTTCCAGTTTTTGCGCCATCTGCCGCTGGGCGGTGGTTTCCAGCAAGAAGCCATTCCAGCACAGTTGCGGGTTGTCGCGATCGTAACGGGCTTCGATGTTGATCCAGCGGATCTGGCCGTGTTGGCTGGGCAGGGGTAACTCCATCTGCCAGTCTTTGCGCCTAAACAGTTTGCGGGCAAAACGCTGCGTGAGCGCGGTTCGCTGATCTTCTGCAAACAGGTGCACAAATTGGCCTAAATCGCTTTGCAGCTGCTGCTGGCTTAGGCCCAAGGCGGCGCTGATCCCGCCGCTCACAAAACTGCACTGAACCGATTTGCCCGTAACCAAAAGCTGAAAAACCGCCCCAGGCACCGATTCGGTAATGTTTTCGAGTTGCTGTTTGGCCCGCTCGATGTGTTCGGCGCTCTGTTTGGTGCTGGTAATGTCGTACAGCACCCCATCGATCCAGCAGGGCTGGTGCTGCTCATCAAAGTACAGCTGGCCCTGATCCGACACCCAAGCGCGGTTGCCTTTGCGATCCCGCAGTTGGTATTCCAGCTCAAACCGGCCATCGCCTTTGCGGGCGCGTTCCAGCTCGGCCTGCACCAGTGGCAAATATTCGGGCAGGATAAATTGTTCGATGCGGCGGTTGCCGTCGGCACCAAATTCGTCGGCGCTGTGGCCGGTGAGTTCGATGATGTGATCGCTGACGTACTCTTCGCTGTGGCTGTTATTTAAGCTGGTGCGATACACCACCCCAGGAATGTTACTGACCAAGGAGCGGAAGCGATGCTCTGAGGCCTGCAGGCGCTGATCCATGGCGAAGCGATCGCTGATGTCGCGGATCACCGTGGCGATCCGCGGTGGCTCGCCGGCGATGGCGGGCAGCTGACTGAGGCTGATCTCCACCGGCACTTCATTGTTATCGCGATTAAGCAGGGTCAAGTTGCGGCCTAAGCCCATCGGCCGTGGCTTGGGGTTACGCAGGAAGTTTTGGCGCATGGCAGGGTGCGACTGGCGGATCCGTTCTGGCAGCAACACCTCCACCTGTTGCCCCTGCAGCTGATGGCGCTGATAACCGGTTAAGCGTTCGGCTTGCTGGTTGATGTATACAATGCGGCCGTCGGGCTCGATCAGCAAAATGGCATCGGGGGCGGATTCCACAATGGATTGATACCAACGATCGCGGGCGAACTCTTCACTGATGTCGGTAAGCAGCGCCTCTAGCCCAGTAATTTGCTGGTGCCGATCACGGGTGGCTTGCAGGTACACACTGAATTGACGCAGGCTGCCGTCGGCGTGTTTTAGCTCTAATTTGTGCGGCGGCACCGCTTCACCGGCTAAGGCCGCTTGCTGCAACTGCCAGTTGTGTTCGTTGATGCTGTTGTCGCTGATCAGGCGGTGGAATTTGTGTTGAAACTCGTTGCTGGGGTAGCCCAATTGCGCTTCAACGCTGTCGCTGACTTGCAGCACCTTACCATGGGCATCTAACAGCAGATAAAACGCTTGGTCGTCGATGTTACTCAGTAGCGATGCCAAGCGTTGATCATGCTGCTGCGCCAGCCACTCTTCCCGCTGTTGCAGCGCCGCCGCCATATCCAGCAAGCCCTGATCCAACTCTTGCAGTTCGCGGCTGCCGGGATCGGCTAATGGGGCGAGCTCGGTGTGGCCCGCTTTTAAGCTGGCCATGCGTTGGCGCAACAAAAATAGGGGCCGCAGCAAGCGCCGCAGTTGGAAGGCGCCGATCAACAGCAGCATCACTAACACGCCGCCTAAGCGGATCCAGTGACCTCGGATCTGTTGTTGTAAGGGCGCCAACATCTCTTGCTCGGAACGCAGCAACAACAGCTGCCAGCCACTGGACGGGATCGGTTGCAGGCTCAGAAGGTAAGGCTGCTGCTGTTGGCTGGTAAAAGCGATGCCGTTGTTCTGATTGAGCTGCTGCAGCAGCTGTTGTGGTTGGTCAAATTGCGCGAACAGCTGTTCTAAGGTGCCAGTAAGCAGCAGCTCGGATTGGTGGTGGACTAACAGTCGACCTTGGGCATCGGCGATGATCAGTTCGTTCGGGTTGAGTTTGAGTCGCTGCGCGATGGTGGCAATTTCGATGTCGGCGGTCACCACCCCATGAAACACCCCTTGGTAGAAAAAGGGCGCACTGAAGGTGGTCATCATTACGTTGCCTGCGCTGTGATCAAAGTAGACCGGTGTCCATCCCGCTGCGTTGCTTTGCTTGGCTTGTTGCCACCATGGCCAGTTGCCGTCGCTGTAATCGTATGCATTGGCGGCGATGTCCATGCTGCTTAACCGCCCCTGATCGCGCCAGCTGTAGGGGGCAAAGCGGCGCTCAAAGACTTCGGGATCAAGGGCGATGGCGCTGCCATAGAGGATGGGGTTATCGGTCAGCATCTGCTGGGTAAGAGAAAACAGCTGCTGATCCGGCAGGGTGGGGGTTTCATCTAAGCGGGCGGTCAGGGCATTCACGCTTTGGCTTACCGTGGCCAAAATATGTTGCAGACGCTCGGCAGCGAGGGTGGTTTCCGCAGCAAACAGGTGCTCTGCTTGTTCCGCAAAGCGTTGCCGTTGCTGTTGGATGTTAAGCCAGATCCCCAGTAACAACAGCAGCGCTACCGGCAGCAGTAGCTGCAGTAACATGCGTTGCGCCAAGGTTTGCGGGGGAGAACGATATGGCACTGACGGCACCTATGGTTGGGCGACAGAAACACAAAGTGTAGCCCTTGATGGCCATACTGGTTTGATTTTGCAGCGTAATCTGCCAACGAGCCGGTGGCCGCGATGATGGGTTAAGCCATTGATGGCTGGTACAAAAATGAATGAAAGTAAAAAATGTTAGTGGCAGCTGGTGATGTTAAGGGCTTGATCAACAAATTGGCCTAAACAGTGTGCTAATTTGCATCCGCGGTGGGATCGTCTGTAGTGGCTGTGGTTGCTGGTCGATATTTAGTGATTGATGGTTGTAGTAAAGGATATCGCCTGTGAATTCATTCTTTTCCTCGTCGAATCGAACCATTTGGGCAGCATTGGGATTTGCACTGATTTTCAATACCAGCATCTACGCCACCAAGGTGGATTTAGAGCAGCGCACCAGCATGAATGTCAGCAGCACCATTGAAACCCTGCTGAAAACCACAGAAGAAGCGTTGTTGATCTGGGTGGATAACGAGATCACCACCTTACGCAATTTCGTTGGTTACTACCCAGCTTGGGCGAGCATGGTGCAGCAATTAACCCCGATGAAAGATGATTTTATCCAGTTGATGGCGGCGCCCGCACAGGCGCGCTTGCGTCAAGATCTGTCGTTGCTGCTCACCAACAAGGGCTATTTGAGCTTCTATTTGCTCAGTGCCGACTTCACTACCTTAGCTGCCCATGTGGATTCTGAATTAGGCCGCAAGCGCTTAGCGGCGGTGCTGCAACAGCCCAAGCTGCTGACGCAACTGCAGCAGGGGCAGGCGCTGTTTGTGAACCACCTGCTGCAGGATGGCAGCGATCGCCGTTCGCAGTTGTATATTGTTCAAGCCTTGCTGGACAGCGATAAGCAGGTGCTCGGCTACTTTTTGTTTGAGCTGAATCCGGCGCTGCAATTTAGCAAGATGCTGCACCTTGGCCGCTTTGGCAGCACGGGGGAAACCTACGCGTTTGATCAACAGGGACGGTTGCTGTCTGACAGTCGTTTTGTGTCGTCAAACCGTGGCGATCACGGCGTATTGCCCGTGCGGTTAAGCATGGCTCGGACTCGCAGCGACAATGTGGTGGTAAAAACCAAGCCGTTGGCTGCCATCCATCAAGGCCGTTGGCACGGGATCGATACCGAAGGCTATTTGGATTATCGCAACATTGATGTGGTTGGGGCGTGGCAATGGTTAGAGGCGCTGCAATTGGGCTTGGTGACGGAAATTGACAGTGGCGAAGCCTTCTTCAATCTAAACGAAACCAAGATTGCGCTGGCGGCCAGCCAAGTGCTCACCAACGTGCTGTTGCTGTTTACTACCTTGTTGAATCTGCGGCGACAGGAGCAGATCCGGCGGTTTACCTTGATTGATCCATTAACCGAGATCGGCAATCGCAAGTATTTGGAAACGGAATTAGGGCGGATCTTAAACGAAGGCAAACGCAATCAATTGCCGGCCACGGTAATGATGTTGGATATCGATAAGTTTAAGCCCTACAACGATGAGTTTGGCCACCCGCAAGGGGATGTGGCGCTGAAACAGATCGCCACGGCGATTAAGCTGGCGGTGCCACGTTCCACCGACATTGTGGCGCGCTATGGCGGCGAGGAGTTTTGTGTGGTGCTGCCATTTACCGATGGCGCCCAAGCGCAGGTGGTGGCCAATAAAATTTTGGCGGCGGTTGCCGCGCAGCAATTAACCCCCAGCAGCAAAGCCAACCACAGTTACGTTTCGATCAGTGTGGGTTATTACAGTGCCATACCCGATGCACACACTACGCCACAGCAGTGTTTGCAGCTGGCGGATGTGGCGCTGTATCAAGCCAAGGCGCTGCTGGGCAACATAGCGGTGCGCTATCAGGTGCAGTTGCAACGCAGCGCATAGGCTGTTTACCCGTTAACGGTTGAATCGCTTTGGCATCAGCAGCACTGAGCATCGCTGTGCTGTGGATCAGGCAACCAGCGATGCCGCTGATGCTCTTTTGCCGCATAGGAGGTGCCCAGCGTAGCGTTTTGGGCACCGGCCTAAGGCAAAGGGGGATCCCCTTTGGGAGCTGTCGCCACCGCGACATAACCACTTGAAAGCAACGTTGCGACATCGCACCGCAGGTGCCAATGCCTTCATCACAGCAACACCAACAGTTAACCAAGACACAGCCAGCGCATCGGGGCACAGCATTGAGGCTCAGCGCTTAGGGATCAGCACTCAGCGTTAGTCGTTAACGCGAGCAACCGGCACCAATACTCAAATCGCAGCCAGCAAAAAGCCGACCCTAGGGCCGGCTTTGTTGGTTTACCCGCTTACTTAACGTAAGGCTTACTGGTTACCGAAGTTGTCGTCACGACGTGGACGACGATCGCCGCGTGGTGCGCTATCGCGACGCTCGCCACGGAAACCGCCTTCACGACGTTGACCGCCATCGCGCTGACCGCCGCCATCACGTTGGCCACGGAAACCGCCTTCACGACGTTGACCGCCATCACGTTGGCCGCCTTCGCGTTGACCACGGAAACCGCCGCCATCACGACGTTGACCGCCTTCGCGTTGACCACGGAAACCGCCGCCATCACGACCGCCTTCGCGACGTGGTGGGCGAGGTGGGATCACTTCGCTGGTGCGCTCTGCTTCCAGTGGACGGTTACGTACGTTCACTTTCTTCAGTTTCGCCATGGTTTCAGCAGGCATATCCTTCGGCAGTTGCACCAGCGTGTGGGCATCTTGCAGACGGATTTGACCGATCAGGCCGCTGTCCAGAGACAGTTCATTGGCGATAGCGCCAACGATGTCTTTCACCTGGGTGCCGTGCTCACGACCTACTTCCAGACGGAAGGTGTCGAATTCAACGTTGGCACGACGTGGGCCGCGCTCACGACGCTCGCCACGATCAGGGCGGTCGCCACGGTCGTTGCGATCACCACGGTCACGTTCGAAACGTGGCTTAGGATCTGGCTGTGGTGCCAAAGGCTTGGTGCGCTGACGTTGGAACAGCAGGGCTGCAGCCAGTTGTTCAACGGTCATCTCGTTTTCTTCAACCATGGTAGAGATAACTTTTTGCATCTCGTCCAGGTTGGTGCCAGACACACATTCAGCCAGCTCAACGCTCAGCTTCGCGGTGCGGTGCTTGCCCAGCTCTTCAGCGGTAGGCAGCTCCATCATTTCGATGGTGCTTGCAGTCTGACGCTCGTAGAAACGCAACTGACGCAGTTCACGTGGACGAGCAAACAGGATGGCGGTACCGCTACGACCAGCACGGCCAGTACGGCCAATACGGTGTACGTAGGACTCGCTGTCCATTGGCAGGTCGTAGTTCAATACGTGAGAAATACGAGGTACATCCAAACCACGAGCGACAACGTCGGTTGCGATCAGGATGGAGATCTTACCTTTGTGCAACTGAGAAACCGTGTGCTCACGTTGCTGCTGGCTCATGTCACCGTTCAACGCCGCGGCTTTGAAGCCTAGGTTGTTCAGGTGGTTGGCCAGTTCCATGGTGTCGTTACGAGTACGTACGAACACGATCATGGCATCGTAATCTAAGGTCTCAGCCAGACGCTCAAGGGCGGTCAGCTTGTTCAGACCGGACACCTTCCAAGCTTTCTGGGTGATATTGGCTTTCTGCGCTTTATCAGCAGCGATCTTAACGTGCTTAGGATCCTTCAGGAAACGCTCAGCGATACGACGGATCTGGTTAGGCATGGTGGCCGAGAACAACGCCATCTGAGTTTGCTCAGGCAGGTGCTCAAGGATCCACTCGATGTCTTCCAGGAAACCCATGTTCAGCATTTCATCGGCTTCATCCAGTACACAGCACTGGATAGAGTCAAGCTGCAGGCTGCCGCGACGGATGTGATCCATCAGACGACCTGGGGTTGCTACAACAACTTGAGCGCCACGCTCTAAGTCACGCAGCTGTGGTGCGTATGGCTGACCACCGTACAGGGTGGTAACGCGCAGGCCTTTCATGTTTACTGCGAACTCTTCCAAGGCAGTAGATACCTGGATAGCCAGTTCACGAGTAGGGGCCAGTACTAACATTTGAGAAGCACGCTGACGTGGATCGATTCCAGCTAGAGCAGGCAGACCAAAGGCAGCGGTTTTACCGGTACCAGTTTGAGCTTCGCCCAAGATGTCGTTACCTTCCAGCATAAATGGAATGGATTGCGCCTGGATCGGGGTAGGGCTAGTGAAGCCCATATCGGAAACGGCAGTCAGCAGCGCTTCGGGTAAACCGAGGCTGGAAAATTCACAGCTATTAGACATTAAGATGCTCTGTATAAAGGCAGAAGGGATCTGCAAAGTTGTAAAGAGGTGCTAGCCCAGCGACGGTCCCAAAAAAACACGCTGTCTTCTGGCGCTACTCACCCCGAGTAGTCAAGTGTAGGCAAGACGCCGGACTTGAGGGCGCGAACTATACAGGATAAAAACTAAAACACAAGTGTTTTGTCCAATAACTGAACAGATGTTAACGCGGATGAACTGGCTTCATCCGCACAGTGGCAAGGGTTGTGGTAAATGGGAGTTAACCCAGTGACGCGGTCTCTTTTGCGAGGGCCGATTGAGCCGCTGGGCGCTCGGTTAAGCGGGCACGAAAGGCTTCGGCTTTGGCGCTGAGCGGCTGCTCAAAGCGCTTCGCCCAGTTGAGGGTTTGCGCCAGCAGGATGTCGGCCACGGTCAGGTTATCCCCTAACAGAAAGCCTTGTTCTGGCAGCGCCGACTCGAGCTCGGCCATGATCTTGGCAAACTCCCATTGGGCGGTAGGCAGCAGCGCGGGAATGCGATGCTCTTCAGGCAAGGCGAACTTATGTTTGCCCATGTTCCACAGCGGTTGTTCGATTTCGCTGATGATCAGGCTTAACCATTGTTGGTGCTTGGCTGAATCGGCAGTGCCTGCGGCGGGCAGCAAAGCGCCATCACCAAACTTCTCGGCAACAAACACACAGGCGGCCATCGATTCAGTGATCAGCTGGCCATCCACCTCTAAGGTGGGCACGCGCCGCCGTGGATTCAGTTGGCTGTAGTCGTGGCCTCGTTGTTCGGCTTGGCGAATGTTCACCAGTTGGTAGTGCCAATCCAGCCCGAGCTCTTCGAGTACCCAAGATACGCGCCAGGAACGAGTTTGTGGAAAGCCATACAGTGTGATCATCGGTTGCTCCATATTCGATTGGTTAATCGGCTGTGTTATCGTCCTTTCCTTGTTGCTTGAACCACTATGTTGTTCTGCTGTTTTTATTACCAGATTTTATTGTACCGATGATGTCTCACTCCGCACTTACTGCCCTGTTTCAGCAATTGGCGATCCATTGCCGCCAATATCAACACCCACCATTAGCCACCTGCAGCGAGGCTGATGCCTTGGGGCTAAGCCGTGCAGGGCTGCGTACTAAGAACCTGTTTTTACGCAACGATAATGGCAAGCGCCACTTTCTGTTGGTGACCAGCCCAGAATGCAGTGTGGATCTGAAGCGGTTGTCGAAGCAGATGCAGGTGTCGCGACTGGGGTTTGCTTCGGCCGAGCGGCTGGATAAATATTTAGGGGTTCAGCCCGGTCATGTGTCGTTATTGGCCCTTGGGCATCCCCATGCAACCGACGTTGAGCTGTGGATTGATCGGGCGTTATGGAATGGTCAAGGGTTGCAGTGTCACCCCATGGACAATCAGCACACTTGGGTGGTGCCTGCGGCGGCGGTAGAGCAGCTGTTGTGCCATTGGCAACGGCGCTGGCAAGTGATTGACGTACCGGTTGCCGAATAGCCAGATGTTAAGGCGATTTAAACCAAAGCGACCCTAACAAGCCTGAACCTTGATTTCGGGCTTGTAGCTGCATGGCGCCTCGTCCCGGAATCGAGGCAGGGATACGCGCCGATGTTTAAAATCAGTCAATCCGCTGCTGCTCTTGTTGTCGGCGAGATACAAAAAAGCCCCGAACTTTCGTTCAGGGCTTTCTGTTATATGGTGCCTCGTCCCGGAATCGAGGCAGGGATACGCGCCGATGTTTAAAATCAGTCAATCCGCTGCTGCTCTTGTTGTCGGCGAGATACAAAAAAGCCCCGAACTTTCG
>NZ_CANLCI010000035.1 GCF_947489035.1 uncultured Ferrimonas sp.
GTCCCTTGCCCGCCGCCGGGCGGTTCCGGCAATGATCTTTATGCCGCAGCGGGTCATGCACAATAAGTTCAACAGCTAATTGGTACACAGCCTCTTTTATGGGCGGCGGTTGGGCAAGGGCGCTGAGTTAGCCGTCGCGGTTATCGGCCTTCGTTTCGGCTTTGGTTTCGACCGCAAACACGTCATTTAACTGCTCTATCAGCCACTGCAGTGCCGGATCCGTTGCGCGGCTTTGGTGCCAATACAGGTGGATCCCAATGTGACCGGCGTTAAATGGCAACGGCCAGATCTGCACGTCGTTGCACTCTTGCACCAGCGCCACGCTGCTGGGCAACGTCACCAACAGATCGGACTGGGCCGCCAGTGCCAACCCGGTTTGGTAGCTTTGGCAGCGCACCGCCACCTTACGGCTGAGGCCACGCTTATCCAGCGCGTACTCTTCAAGCACCCGTCCCGATGGGCGGCTGGATACCTCAATGTGCTTGGCCGCTTGGTATTGCTTTAGGGTCAGATCGCGGCGCTCGTTGTTGCTGGCAACCACTAATTGATCGTCCACCAGCGGCTGGTGAGCGATGCCACTGGGCGGCACCGATTGGATGTCGATGATCAGATCCAACTGCCGATGGGCCAACAGTCGCTCCATCTGTTCGCGACTGAAACGGCGGCTGGTGAGGCGCGAATAGGGCGCGTGTTGCTGCATCACCGCGCAGATCTGCGGCAGCATCAGCGATTCCAAGGCTTCTGAGATCCCCAACTGAAAGTGCTGTTCGGCGCTGGCCGGTTCAAACTTGCCCCAGCTTTGCAGCAGCTGCCGCAGCTGCGCCAAGGTGGCGAGCAACTGCGGTGCCATGCGCTGGCAGCTGGAGGTGGGCACCATCTGCTGGCCACGGCGTTCAAACAGCGGTTCGCCCATCCGTTCTCGCAACCGCTTTAAGGCGTGGCTGACGGCCGACGGGGTGACGTGCAGCACTTCGGCAGCGCGGCTGATGCTCTGCTCGGTGTAGATTGCTTCAAACACTTTCAAGAGGTTGAAATCGAGCTGTTCTGGTAACCGATCCATGGTGAATTGCACTCATTTTGTTGTTTGAATTCTTTTCGTTTCATTCACAAAGGTAATTGTCTTAGTTTTGTCTGTAAAGTGTTAACAAGGTGATCATGATATGGACTTCTCCCACAGCGCCAAAAGCCTCGAACTGCAAGCCAAGATGAAGCAGTTTATTGCCGATCATCTGGATCCGGTTGAGCAGCAGTATTACCAACACAACGACGAAGTGAACGGCCACGACGACTGGACCCAATGGCAGGTGCCCGCGGGGTTGAATGACTTAAAAGCCAAGGCCAAGGCGGCGGGGCTGTGGAATCTGTTTCTGCCCGACGCAGAACTGGGCGCGGGGTTATCGGTACTGGAATACGCGCCGCTGGCGGAGCTGACCGGGCGCTCGCTGTTCTACCCCGAGGTGTTTAACTGCAACGCCCCAGACACCGGCAACATGGAAGTGCTGTATCACTTTGGCAATCAGCAACAGCAGCAACAATGGCTAACGCCGCTGCTGGCGGGCGAGATCCGCTCGGTGTTCTTTATGACCGAGCCTGGGGTGGCGTCATCCGATGCCACCAACATGGAAGCCAGCATTGTGGAAGATGGTGACGAGCTGATCCTCAACGGCCGCAAATGGTGGAGCTCTGGCGTCGGTCACCCAGATTGTAAGGTTGGGGTGTTTATGGGGCTGTCGAACCCAGAAAACCCCAAACATCAACAGCACTCGATGGTGTTGGTGGAGCTGGATCGCGACGGCGTGCAGATTGAACGCATGCTGAAAGCGGCGGGGGATTGCGATGCCCCATACGGCCACGGCGAAGTGTCGTTCACCAATGTGCGGGTGCCGAAAGCCAACCTGATCCAAAACTTGGGCGACGGGTTTGCCATCGCCCAAGGACGCTTGGGCCCTGGCCGCATCCACCACTGCATGCGCTGCATTGGCGCCGCCGAGCGCGTGTTGGAGATGGGCATTAAGCGGGCACAATCCCGCGTTGCCTTTGGCAAACCGCTGATCGAATTAGGCGGCAACCGCGAACGCATTGCTGATGCCCGCTTGGCCATCGACCAAGCTCGCCTGCTGACTTATTTCGCGGCGTGGAAGATTGATAACGTAGGCGTTAAGCACGCCATGACCGAGATCAGCGCCATCAAGGTGGCGGCCCCTAATGTGCTGCAAGATGTGGTGGATATGGTGATGCAGCTGCACGGCGGCGCAGGGATCGGATCGGATTTCGGCTTGATGCGCTTTTACGCCCAAGCCCGCAGCTTACGCTTGGCCGATGGCCCAGATGAGGTGCACAAAGGCATGATCTCGCGCCTTGAACTGCGTAAATACAAGTAGTGGTTACTTCTGGGCAGCCGTTGTGGACGGTGCCTGAATTGGCGCACGACGGCGCCGTTATCGCCCCGCTGGCTAAGTACGGCAGAGGCGCGAGCAGACAAAGGAATCAACGAACATGAGCAAACGGATTGTGATCACCGGCGCCGCGTCGGGTTTAGGCTTAGCGTTGGCACTGAACTACGCCAAGCAAGGCGGTAAAATTGCGGTCGCGGATCGGCAAGATGGCAGCGAAGCGGTTAAGCAGATCAACGCCGCGGGCGGCGAAGCCTTCTATTACCAGTGCGATGTGACCAACGATGAATCGATGGCGGGGCTGGCGGAAGAGGTGAAGCAGCGCTTTGGTGGCGTGGATGTGGTGGTGGCCAATGCCGGGGTTGCCACCGGCGGTTCGATAGAAGACGAATCGATGGCAGATTGGGACTGGGTAACGCAGATCAACGTATTAGGGGTGGTCCGCACCTGTAAGGTGTTGCTGCCAATGCTGCAATCCGGTGGCCAGATCCTCTGCACCGCCTCGGCTGCGGGCTTGGTAGCGATGCCACGCATGGGCAGTTACTGTGCCGGTAAAGCGGCGGTGGTGTCGTTTGCGGAAACCATGGCGATTGAATTGGCGCCTCGCGGCATTCAAGTGTCGGTGGCGTGTCCGGAGTTCTTTAAAACCAACTTAGATAAGAGCGTTCGCAGCGGCGATGAAGAGATGAAAGCCTTTGTCAGCAAGCTGTTGAATAAATCCGGCGTCAGTGCCGACGACATCGCCAAGAAAATCTTGGCGGGCATGGCCAAAGGCCAGTTCCAGATCGTCACCCACAAATCCACCCGTCAGGTGGTGATGCTAAAGCGGCTGCTCAGCAAGCAAAAATACATCAAGATGATGATTAAGAAGATGAGACGCTTTGGCGAGAAACGCCCCAAACAGCAGGAAGCCGCATGAATGATCTTAACCCCGGCGGCAGCGTTCGCCCCGGTGAAGCACTGCCGTTAGAGACGCTGCTGCCGTGGTTGGCGCAGCACTGCCCGCAGCTAACGGGCACGCCGCGGATCACCCAATACAGCGGCGGCGCGTCGAACTGGACCTATTGCTTGGCCTTTGCCGAGCAAGAGGTGATCCTGCGCCGCGCTCCGGCGGGCAAAAAGGCCAAGGGCGCCCACGACATGGCGCGCGAACACAACATTCAACAGGCGCTGCAGCCGCATTTTCCATTGGTGCCAACCATGTTGGGCTTAGGCCAAGACACGGCGGTGATGGACAGCGACTTCTACTTGATGGACAAGGTTGAAGGGTTTATCCCCCGTCGCAATCTGCCCAAATCGTTGGCGCTCAGCAGCGGCCAAACTCGGGCGCTGTGCCAAAGTGCGATTGATACCTTGGTGCAGCTGCATCAGGTGGACATTCACGCCACGGGCTTAGCGGCCATCGGCAAGGGCGAAGGCTACATCGAACGGCAGATCTTGGGTTGGAATAAACGCTATCGCAACGCCAAAACTTGGAACGTCGGCAGCGGCAAAACGGTGATGCACTGGCTGCAAGCCAACCTGCCAAAAACCGAACGGCAGGCGTTGATCCACAACGATTTTCGCTTAGATAACTTGGTGCTTGATCCCAATCAGCCCGACAAGGTGCTGGCGGTATTGGATTGGGAACTGGCCACCATTGGCGATCCGCTGATGGATCTGGGCAACTCCTTAGCCTATTGGGTGCAGGCCGATGACGATCCGGTGATCCGCGCCAATCGTCGCCAGCCCACCAATGCGCCGGGAATGATGACCCGCCAACAGGTGATCGATTACTACTGTAAGCAAGCGGGGATCGAGTGCGACGACTTTACCTTCTACGAAGTGTACGGCCTGTTCCGCTTAGCGGGCATTGTGCAGCAGCTGTACCACCGCTATCACCACAAGCAAACCCGCAATCCCGCCTTTAAGAACCTGTGGCTGTTCACCAACTACCTCTTATGGCGTTGTCAGCGTTTGATTAAGGCCAGTGGCCGTAAGGCGGCCGCATGAGCGTAATCGCGTTGATCCGCCACGGCCAAGCGTCGTTTGGGGCGGAAAATTACGATTGTTTGTCGCCCATTGGGCGCCAGCAAGCGGAGCTGTTGGGGTTGGATTTGCGCGATCGCGGCTTAGCGCCCGTGCGCGTATTTGCGGGCACCATGGCGCGGCAGCAAGACACCGCCAAGTTAGCGTTAGCGGCCGCAGGGCTGCCGCTGGAAGTGGAAACGGATTCCGGCTGGAACGAGTTTGATCACGAACAGGTGCTGCAAGTGCACTGCCCAGAATTTGCCGATCGCGCCGCCTTTAAGGCGCTGCTGGCACAGCAAGACAACCCCAAGCGGTTTATGTTGGACACCAGCTACCAAGCGTTCCAGCGCTGGCAGTCGGGGCAGTACGATGGCGATTATACGGAAAGCTGGAGTGCGTTTTGTGCGCGCGTCAGTGCCGCGCTCAGCCGCGCCCAACACATCGCCAACGACAAACAAAAGCTGTGGGTGGTCAGCTCCGGTGGCGCCATCAGCGCCGTGGCACAACAGCTGCTGGGGGTGGATAACGACCGCGCGCTGCAGCTTAACTGGCATCTGGTTAACGCCGGTGTCAGTAAGATTTTGGCGAGCAAGGATGGCTTACGATTGTCCAGTTTGAACGATCACGCCCTGTTCGATAAAGACAACCAATTAGTGACTTATCGGTGACTCTCATGGAAAGAAAGAACATCTTAATTACCGGCGCGTCGTCGGGGCTGGGCATGGAGATGGCCAAGCAGTTTGCCGCCAAAGGACGCAACTTGGCATTGTGTGCGCGGCGGGTTGAACGCTTAGAAGCGCTGAAAGCCCAGTTGGAACAACAGCATCCGCAGATCACGGTGTTGATCAAATCACTGGATGTGAACGATCACGATCAAGTGTTTGCGGTGTTTAACCAATTTAACGACGAACTGGATGGCGGCATCGATCGGGTGATCGTGAATGCCGGCATGGGCAAGGGGGCGTCGCTGGGCACCGGTTACTTCAAGGCCAACAAGCAAACGGCGATCACCAACTTTGTCTCGGCGATCGCTCAGTGCGAAGCGGCGCTGGAGATCTTTCGAGCCAAGAACGATGGCCACCTGGTGAACATCTCGTCGATGAGTTCGGTGCGCGGTTTTCGCCGTGCGTTAACGGTGTACGCCGCCAGTAAAGCGGCGTTGGCGAACCTAACCGAAGGGATCCGCGTTGATCTGCTGGGCACCAACATCAAGGCCAGCTGCATCCATCCGGGCTTTATCCGCAGCGAGATCAACGAGAAGGTTGAGAAGGTGCCGTTTATGGTGGATACCGATGTGGGGGTGGCCACCATGATCCGCGCCATCGAAGCAGAGAAAGCCAGCGCCTTTGTGCCGTCGTGGCCGTGGGCGTATCTGCGTCACCTGATGAAGATTGCGCCGATTAAGTACCTCAAAGCGATGAGCTAAAGCCACATGCTCAGCCTTTCACCTAAGCAGCCCGACATCATTTGGTGTCGGGCTGCTGCGTTTGCTGGGGATGAACGTGACTCGGGCTGTGTGGCTGAGTCCGTTTGAAGGGCTGCTGTCTGTGCCTTGCCTCCTGATCACGGTGCTTACCGCGCGCTTACTTGGCCTTAGGCTGATGGCGGCGGTAACGCTTGGTCAACTGGCTTTGACGCCACTGCGCTAACAGCAACGACCACAACGCCGAGGGCTGCTTCAGCGCCCCTTTATGTTGGCTGTGGCGACTGAGTTGGCGCTTGATGATGGCCATGTTGCCTAAGCCGCGCAGGGTGTTGTCTTTCCAGCGGGCTTGCGGCACGGCGATCTCCAGTTGCTGCTGTTGCTGCCATAAGTTGGGCAGTTGCGGCTGCTGCGCCAGCGCGCTGGCCATGCCCACCAGCGCCATGCCGTTGTCCAGCACTTGCTGCGCGACGGCCGCTCGGCGAATGCCGCCCGTTACCATCAATGGCACCTGCGCCAGCGGCAGCAGGGTTTGGGCAAATTCTAAGAAATAGGCTTCCCGCGCCAACGTGCGTTCATCGCCACTTTGGCCCTGCATCGCTGGGGCTTCGTAACTGCCGCCAGAGAGCTCAATCAGATCCAGCCCCAAAGGGTTGAGCCATTGCAGCAGCTGCTTGGCGTCGTCGACATCAAAGCCGCCGCGCTGGAAATCCGCCGAATTGAGCTTAACCGACAGCGCAAACGGCGCTGGCACGGCTGCACGCACCGCCTTAACCACGTGCAATAACAGCCGGGCTCGGTTGGCTAAGCTGCCGCCCCATTGGTCGTCGCGCTGGTTCACCCGTGGTGACAGAAATTGCGACAGCAGATAGCCATGGGCGGCGTGGATCTGCACGCCATCAAATCCGGCGGCACGGGCCTGTTTGGCGCTGTTCACAAAGCGCTCGATCACTTGCTCAATCTCGGCATGGGTCAACGCTCGGGGCTGTCCAAAGCGTTTTGAATGTTTGCCCAGATCCAGCGGCACCGCCGATGGCGCCACGACGTCGGTGCCCATGTTGGCGTAAACCTGTCGGCCGGGGTGGTTTAACTGCATCCATACTTTGCTGCCGTTGGCCTTGGCGTGGGTTGCCCATTGCTGGAAGGGCGCCAGCGTTGACGCGGCGGTTAACACCACCCCGCCGGGGCCAGTCATGGCAGAAGGGTCTATCATCACATTACCAGTGATGATCAGGCCGCTGCCGCCGTGGCCCCAGCGTTGGTAGAGGTTATACAACGGCTGATCCGGCAAGTTGTGGCCATTGGCGAGGTTCTCTTCCATGGCGGCTTTGGCGATGCGGTTAGTGAGGGTTTGCCCGCCCGGCAGGGTGAACGAAGTAAATAGCGACATAATCAAATTCCGATTTCGATGGTGATGCCAGTGGTAAGTCGTTGGCGGCCACGATAACGTTAAAGTGGGCTTGAAGGTCAAGTTTTACCACGGAGGGTAACAATGCAGATCGGTGAATTAGCACAGCGCAGTGGGATCACCCCATCCACCTTGCGCTATTACGAATCGAAGGGGTTATTTGAGGCGGTAACGCGCGACAGCAACGGCTATCGCCGCTACGACGGCGCGGCGCTGCTGCGGTTGCAGCTGATCCGCTTTGCCCAAGGGGTTGGCTTCAGCTTGGATGAGATCCCAGCGCTGCTGGATAACGAACCTGGGGTGGATCACCAGCGCTTACTGAGCGCACTGGCAGAAAAACAGGAGCAGCTGGATAACCTGCTCGACACCCTTGATGGCCAAAAACGTAAATTGGCGTCGCTGCAACAGATGTTAGAATCGGCGTGGTTGCAGGGTGACTGTTTATCGGAACAAGATTTGCGCCGATTGTTGCACCAAACGTAGCAGTCAGGTAGTGATAGAAAACGGCCAGCGCTTGGCCGTTTTTTTGTGGGGAATCAAGTGGGACCGCTATGTTGAAAGGTTGGATGTTCGGAGCGCTGACGCTGTTGCTGTCGGCGCTTTTTAGTGGCGCGCAGGCACAGCCGCGATTAAAGGTTGGGGTGGCGCTGTCGGGTGGCGGCGCTAAGGGCGCCGCACACGTGGGGGTGTTGCGGGTGCTGGAACAGCATCAGATCCCGGTGGATTACATCGCAGGCACCTCGATGGGGGCCTACGTGGCAACGTTGTACTCGTTGGGCTATTCCGTTGACGAGATTGAGCAGCGGCTGATCACGCTGGATTTCAGCCAAGGTTTTTCCGACACCATTCCCCGCCAAGATTTAAGCCTGCGTGAAAAACTGCACCGCGACCAATATCCAGTCGAGCTTAAAATCGGCTTTGAGCAGAGCAAGCTCAAGTTCGCCAAAGGCGCATTAGAGGGGCAGCGGATGGCGTCGTTACTGCGCCGTTCAATCGGTGCTGTGCCCAGCGTCGATCACTTCGATCAGCTGCCGATCCCACTGCGTACCATCGCCACCGATCTGAGCGATCGTTCGGAAGTGATCATCGACTCGGGCGACTTTGTTAGCGCGATGCAGGCCAGCATGGCGGTGCCCGGTGCCTTGGCGCCGGTTGAGCGCAATGGCCGTTTGCTGGTGGACGGCGGCCTTGCCAATAACATGCCGGTGCAGGTGGTGCGCGACATGGGCGCCGATGTGGTGATCGCGGTGGATATTGGCTCGCCGCTGAAAGCGGAAGATCAGCTTAATTCGCTGTTTGATGTGCTGGATCAGCTCTCCAGCTACCTGACGATTTTATCGCGGGATCAACAGGTGGCGCTGATGCAGCCACAGGACGTGTTGGTGGTGCCCAACATTGAGGGCGTGGGCACCACCGATTTCGAGTTGATGGGGCAGATGATCCCCCGCGGGGAAACGGCGATGGCGGCGCAAGTGCAGCAACTGGCCCGTTATGCCTTGTCGGCAAGTGCTTATCAGCAACTGTTGGCGCAGCGGCAGCAGGCGCACCAACAGCTGCTGGTGCAGAACCAAGTGCTGACCGCAGTGAAGCTGGATAACCAATCTTGGGTTAAAGATGAAGTGATCCTTGAGGCGCTAGAGCTGCCCGTGGGCAGCCAACCCAGCAGCGATGCGGTGGATGCGGCCGTGGCGCGGGTGTACGCCATTAACGACTTTGCGCGGGTGGACGCGGCGCTGCAACAGGGCGAACAGGGGCAGGTGCTGACGCTGACCACCAAGGGCAAAGATTGGGGCCCGAACATGTTCGATTTGGGGCTGCGCTTAGAAGATAACTTCGATGATTCCATCAACTGGGAAATCGGTTTGGCGCTGACCTCGAATAACGTGGGGCCGTTGGATGGCCAGTGGCGCAACACTTTGAACCTCGGCAGCAACCGCCGTCTGGTGTCGGAGTATTACCAGCCGTTGGACGATCTGCGCTACAGCTTTGCCATTGCCAGCATTGAGTTTCAGCAGCGCGAGTGGGATGCGTTCTCCAGTGATGGCGCCGAACGCTTGGCGCAGCTTGAGCAAGAGAAGCTGGCGCTGCGGCTTGGGGTTGGGGTTAACCTTGGCAATGCCGCCCAGCTGCAGTTGGCGTACAACTACGAAGACGGTGCCTTTAAGCCCGAATTGGGCAGCGAACCCTTTGATCAGCGTCAGCGCTACTGGCGTCGTGGGGTGGAGATCCTGTTTGGTTACGATCAACTGGATACCGCCCTGTTTCCAAGTTCTGGCAGCGCGTGGCAGCTGCAAGCGTTGCAGATCCACGGCAGCAGTGACGATCAAGGCAGCGACAGCGAAGACGGCAGCGCTAATTTTTGGGTCTATCGCGGCGGCTGGTTAGGGGCCAATCAATTTGGTCCCCACGGGATCTTCGCCAAAGCCGATCTGGTGCTGGCCAGCAAGGACATCACCTCAATCACCCACTTCACTACCGCTGGCGGCTTCTTAGATCTGTCGGGTTTCTATCGCGATGCGCTTTATGGCAACCACAAGGTGCTGACCGCAGCGGGTTACTACTTTGATTTAGGCAAGCAGACGATCACCGGCGAATGGCCGCTGAAAGTGGGCATGTCGTTGGAGGCGGGCAACGTGTGGCTGAACCGCGACGACATCGACCGCGACGATCTGATCTACGCGGGCAGCGTGTTTGTTGGCGCTGAAACCGATTTGGGTAATTTGTCGTTTGGGCTGGGCTATAACGATCGCCACCAAACCAGCCTCTATTTGACCTTTGGTCATGCCATTCATCAACGTTAAGGGATCCGTATGAGCCAAATAACCGAATTGTGGATCTACCCAGTGAAAGGGCTAGCGGGGATCTCGGTGGCTGAAGCGCAGCTGGATGCGACCGGCTTGCGCTGGGATCGACACTGGATGGTGGTGGACGATCGCGGCCGCTTTGTGACCCAGCGGCAACTGCCACAGATGGCCACAGTACACACCGCTTTGACGTCGGATGCGCTGATCTTAAGCCACCCCAGCCAAGCGCAACCACTGCGAGTGGCGCTGGCGGAGTCAACCGCCGCGCGGTCAACCGCGGTACGGGTGTGGGATGACCGCGTTGAAGCCGACTGCATTGACGCGGCAGGGGGGTGGTTAACCCAAGCGCTGCAAAGCCGCCGACCGCTGCACTTGGTGCGTTTTGCGGCGACCTCGGCACGGCCGGTATCGGCGAAGTACTTAGGCGAGCAAGAACGCAGCCACACCCACTTTGCCGATGGCTATCCGGTGTTGGTGGCCAACCAGCAAACCTTGGCGCTGCTGAACGACACCCTGGCGCAAGCGGGTGAGCACACCGTGCCGATGAGCCGTTTTCGTGCCAACGTGGTGATGGATGATCTTGGCGGTGCCAACGCCGAATTGGCGCAGCAAGATCTGCACGGTGAGGCGGTGATCTTAGGCATTCGCAAACCCTGCGAACGCTGCCCCGTGACCCGCATTGATCAGCTCAGCGGCGAGCGTCAGCATCCGCAGCAGCCGTTGCCCGCCTTGATGAGCATCAACCCGCTGGAGAAAAAGGGCGCCTTCTTCGGCGGCAACGCCATCGTCTTGCAAACCGGCGTGATCCGCGTTGGCGACAGGTTGACGAGCAAACCGTAACGGTAAGCGCTTGTAGGTTTGATTCGCCGCAGGCGTAATCGAACAAGGCTGGCGGTGCAGCAGCAACCGTGGGTGTCGCCATCTCGGCATGGTCACGTTACGCCCAAGAGCGGCTAACGTGACCTACAAGATAGGTAGATGCAGGCAGAAGTAGACAAGTAGGTTTGATTAGCCACAGGCGTAATCGAACAAGAGAGGCGGTGCAGCAGCAACCGTGGGTGTCGCCACCGCAGCATCGTCACGTTCCGCCTAAGAGCGGCTACCGTGATCGACAAAGCTGAGCCTATCGAGTTGTCGCCATAAAGCACCCGTAGGTTTGATTAGCCGCAGGCGTAATCGAACAATGGTGCGATAAGATCGCCATAAAAAAGCCCCGCATCATCGATGCGGGGCTTGTTGTTACTGGCAGCTTAAGACGGGCAATCGCGTTTAAGCGTCCGCCTCTTTCAAGCTGGCGGTCAGTTCCACAATGGCTTTTTTGCCATCGCCAAACAGCATCAGCGCGTTGTCTTTGGCGAACAGTGGGTTTGGCAAGCCAGCAAAACCTGGGCTGAGGGAACGCTTAACGATAATGACGTTGCGCGCCTTATCCACGTTCAGAATGGGCATGCCGTAGATTGGGCTGCCTTTGTCTTCCCGCGCCATTGGGTTGGTAACGTCGTTGGCACCAATCACAATCGCCACATCGGTTTGCTCAAACTGCGGGTTGATCTCGTCCATCTCAACCAGCTGCTCGTACGGCACTTCGGCTTCCGCCAGCAACACGTTCATGTGGCCCGGCATCCGCCCAGCAACAGGGTGAATGGCGTACTTCACGTCGGTACCACGGGCTTCCATTACGCTGGCCAGTTCACGTACCGCGTGCTGAGCCTGCGCCATGGCTAAGCCGTAACCAGGAACAATCACAACGCGCTCGGCGGTTTCCAGCATCATCGCCACTTCATCCGGCGAAGAGGAGCGCACTTTACCGGCGTACACTTCGTCGGCGTCGATCTTCTCGCCGCCTTCCGCCATCACCCCAAACAACACATTGGTGAGCGAGCGGTTCATCGCTTTACACATGATCTGGGTCAGGATCAGCCCCGATGCGCCAACCAGTGAACCCGCAACAATCAAGACGGTGTTGCCGCTGATGAAACCTGCGGTGGCCGCCGCAATACCAGAGTAAGAGTTCAGCAGGGCGATAACCACCGGCATGTCGGCGCCGCCGATTGGGGTGACCAAGGCCAAGCCCAGCACCAAGGCCACCAGCATCAACAACACAATCAGCAAGCCGCTTGGGCTGTTGGTGTGCAGCATAACCAGCAACAGGCCAACCGCCAGCAGCGCGCCATTGCCTAGGGTGCCGCCGGGGATCTTGATGGTGCCGTCATTGAAAATTTTCAGCTCTTTGAGTTTGCCAAAGGCAACAAAAGAACCCGATAGGGTAACCGCACCAATCAGTACGGTGATGGCGATCGACAGCTGCGCAACGGTGTTGCTGTCCATGGACGGATCCGCCACGTTGGCCAGCGCCACAAACAAAGAGGCGCCACCACCAAAGCCGTTTAACGTCGCCACCATTTCGGGCATCGAGGTCATCTGCACCTTGCGGGCTAAGTAAGCGCCGATGCCGCCACCGATGATCATGCCCACAATGATCCAGCTGTAGCTGAGGATCTGTTGGTCCAGCAGGGTAACCACCACGGCCACCAGCATACCGATGGAGGACAGTTGGTTGCCTTTAACCGCGGTGCGCGGTTTGGTCAGATTTTTGATGCCGAGAATAAACAGCACCGCCGCCACTAAATAGGCGATGTAAACCAGAGTTGTGCTCATTATCGCTTATTTCCTTTTAAACATCGCCAGCATGCGGTTGGTAACCATGTAGCCACCCACCACGTTGATGGTGGCCAACACCACCGCCAAGAACCCCAAGAAGTTAACCCAAGCGCCTGCGCCAGAACCCGCCGCCAACAGGGCACCCACTAAGGTGATGCCAGAGATGGCGTTCGATGCCGACATCAGCGGCGTGTGCAGCGTTGGCGGCACCTTGGTGATCAGTTCAACCCCTAAAAACAGGGCGACCACGAAGATGGTGATCAGCAGTAACAGATCCATATTATTTTGCCTCCTCGGTGGCGGTTTCTGCGGTCTCAACCGGCGTTAACGCCGGCAGGTTGAGCAGCGCTCGTAAGCGAGCATTGACCACTTCGCCGTTATGGCTGATGGTGGTGTCGCGCACGATTTCGTCGTCAAAATCCCAGTTCAGTCCCTCAGGGGTGGCCATCAGGCTAAGCAGGTTGGTTAGGTTGGTGCCAAACATCTGGCTGGCGTGGTTGGGCACGGTCGCCGCCACATTTTGTGGGCCGATGATGGTTACCCCGTGGTGTTGCACGGTTTTGCCGGATTCGGTCAGTTCGCAGTTGCCGCCGGTTTCCGCCGCCAAATCGACAATGATGGCGCCGGGCTTCATCTTGTTCAGCTGCGCTTCGGTGATCAGCACCGGCGCTTTGCGGCCAGGGATGGCCGCGGTGGTGATAACCACGTCTTGCTGCGCCAACACGTCGGCCATCGCCGCTTGCTGCTTGGCGATAAATTCGGCGCTTTGTTCTTTGGCGTAACCGCCTTTGGTTTCGGTGTTTTCCGCTTCGATGTTGAGTTCAACCGGACGGGCACCAACCGACAGGATCTGCTCACGAGCCGCCGGGCGAATGTCGTAGGCTTCCACCACACCGCCTAAGCGTTTGGCGGTGGCACAGGCTTGTAAGCCAGCCACACCCACGCCCATCACAAACACGCGGGCGGGTTTTAAGGTGCCCGCGGCGGTCATCATCATCGGGAACAACTGCGGCGCATTGGCCGCGCCCATCAAGACGGCTTTGTACCCGGCGATGGTGGCGTTGCTTGAGAGTACGTCCATTGATTGTGCGCGGGTGATCCGTGGCACCAGCTCAAGGGCGATGCCGTTGATCTGGTGCTCGGCTAAGATCGACGCCACGGCCGGGTTGGCCAGCGGATCCATCATCGAGATAAAGGTTTGCCCCTTATGCAGCTGCGGCAGCAGCTTGATCAGCGCATCGCCGTGGCCGGTCAGAGACAACACCACTTCGGCATCGGCAACGGTGGCCGTCAGATCGGTGGCAATGGTGGCACCGGCGGCAACGTAGTCGTCATCGGTAAAGCCTGCCTTTAGGCCAGCACCGGTTTGCACGGTTACCGTTAGATCCGCTTTGGTCAACTTGGTGACGTTAGCAGGGATCAATGCCACTCGGGTTTCTCCCGGTTGGATCTCCTTAATCACAGCGATCTTCACAATCAGGTCCTCTGGTTAGTGTTGGGTAGCGGCAGAGATTGCTCTGCAATGCTCACGATGCGCCCAGTTTCCCACGTAACCTTGATGCAACAAAGCGTTACCTTGGGATCGACAGACGATAAGAGCAATCGAAAAAATAACTTACTTGGAAAAGGGTTAAGTTTAAACGCTCGTTCTAAACCTATATGCCTGTTTGTTATAAAAACATCAAAATAAGTATTTTTTGTTAATAGTTGCGCTCCCTACCCTAGTGACATCAATTACAGGAGTAGGTAGCAGCATGCTGTTGAAAGAGTTGGAAGCTGGCGCTGGCATGCTGGCCCCAGAGCAGATCCAAACATTACGCACCCTAACCGCCGAGCTTTCGCCCACCCAAGCGGCGTGGCTGAGCGGTTATTTAGCGGCGGTGGCCAATCAGGGCAGCAGTGCCGCGCCGATGTTGGCCCCAGCGGCGGCGCCCCAAGCCACCTTAACCATTTTATACGGCAGCCAAACCGGCAATGGCCGCAGCGTGGCGCAGGCGTTAGCGCAACAGGCGCAAGCGCAGGGGCGGCAGGTGGCGTTGTTGTCGATGCAGGAATATAAGCCGAAGCAGTTAGCCAAAGAGCAGCAGTTGCTGCTGGTGGTGAGCACCCACGGCGAAGGCGATCCACCGGACGAGGCGATCGGCTTTCATAAATACCTGCTGGGCCAGCGTGCACCGCAGCTGGATACGCTCAGTTACAGCGTATTGGCGCTGGGGGATTCCAGCTATGAGCAGTTTTGCCAAACCGGCAAAGAGTTGGATCTGCGGTTAGCGGAACTGGGGGCGACTCGGTTAAGCCCGCGCATCGACTGCGATGTTGATTTTCAGCAAGACGCCAGCCAGTGGCAACAGGCGGTGCTGGCGGCATTGCCGACGGCAGAAACCGCGCCTGTTGCCGCCAACAGTGGTGGCCAAGTGGTGCCGCTGGCCAGCGCTGTGGCCAGCCAGTACAGCAAAACCAACCCCTATGCAGCCGAGCTGATCGTGAGCCAGAAGATCAGCGGTCGCGCTTCGGCCAAAGACATCCGCCATGTGGAGATCGATCTGGGCGACAGCGGCATCAGCTATCACCCTGGGGATGCCCTTGGGGTGTGGCTGGATAACGATCCGGAGTTGGTGAGCCAGATCCTAGCGACACTGGGACTGAGTGACGATGCCGAGTTGCGCCGTGCCTTAACCTGCGAGTACGAACTGACCCTGCTGAACCCCGCGGTGCTGCAAGGGTGGGCTCAGTTGGTGGCTCAGCCGGAACTCGATGCCCTGCTGGCCGACAGCAGTGCCCTGCGCCAGTTCATCACCAGTCACCAGCTGCTGGATGTGCTGCAGCGTTTTCCCGCCACCGACACCGCCATCAGCGCCGCGCAACTCACCGGCTTGCTGCGGAAGTTAACCCCGCGGCTGTACTCGATCGCGTCGTCCCAAGCGGAAGTGGATAACGAAGTGCACCTGACCGTGGCGGAAGTCGCCAGTGAGCGTAACGGCGAAATCCGCCTCGGCAGCGTCAGTGGCGGCTTAGCACGGCGGCTGCAGGGGGGCGATCCATTGCGGGTGTTTGTGCAGCCTAATGCCCACTTCCGCTTGCCCAGTGATGACGACACCGCCGCGATCATGATCGGCCCCGGCACCGGCATCGCGCCTTTTCGTGCCTTTATGCAAGAACGCGACGCCCGTGGTGCCAGTGGCAAAAACTGGCTGTTTTTCGGCAACCCCACCTTCACCGACGATTTCCTCTACCAAGTGGAGTGGCAGCACTACCGCAAAAGCGGGCTGCTGAGCCGCATCGATCTGGCGTTTTCTCGTGATCAAGCCGAGAAAATCTATGTGCAGGACCGACTGCAAGCCCACGGCGCTGAAGTGTTTTCGTGGTTAGAGCAGGGCGCCCACCTGTACCTGTGTGGCAACGCCAGCCACATGGCCAAAGATGTGGAAGCAACGCTGCTGCGCATCATTCAACAGCACGGCCAGCAAGATCCACAGCAAGCCATGGAATACCTCGACCACCTGCGCCAGAGTCAGCGCTATCAGAAGGACGTTTACTGATGAGCAACCCCGACACATCTACCGCCGCTACGGCAACCACCGCCGCCGCTGCCAGTAACCGCAAGGACGGTGCCTTGGTCAGCAACAGCTTGCCCGCCGAACTGCAGCATCTGGTGGTAACGGGCAAGCTGGCCGACAACGAACGGATTAAAGGCGACAGCGAACGGCTGCGCGGCACCATTAGCGCCGATCTGGGCGACGATCTTACCGGCGGCTTTAGCGCCGATAACTTCCAGTTGATCCGTTTTCACGGCATGTATCAGCAAGACGATCGCGACATTCGCGCCGAACGCACAGAGCAAAAACTGGAACCGCTGCACACGGTGATGTTGCGGGCGCGCTTGCCCGGCGGGGTGATCAGCCCCAAGCAGTGGCTGGCCATCGACGACTTTGCCCGCGACAGCACCCACGCTGGCAGCATCCGCTTAACCACCCGCCAAACCTTTCAGTTCCATGGGGTGTTGAAGCGCGACATTAAATCGATGCACCAGATGCTTAATCGCATCGGCATCGATTCCATCGCCACCGCTGGCGACGTAAACCGCAACGTGTTGTGTACCGCCAACCCCGAGCAATCGCAGCTGCACAGCCAAGCCTATGAGTGGGCCAAGAAGATCTCCGAACACCTGCTGCCGCACACCCGCGCCTACGCCGAAGTGTGGCTGGATGGGGAAAAGGTCGAAAGCAGTAAAGCCGAGGAAGAGCCGATCTTAGGCAGCAATTACTTGCCGCGAAAATTCAAAACCACGGTGGTGGTGCCGCCACACAATGACGTTGATCTGCACGCCAACGATCTCAACTTCGTGGCCATTGCGGAGGGCGACAGCTTGATCGGCTTTAACGTGTTGGTGGGCGGCGGCTTAGCGATGACCCACGGCGATCACGCCACCTACCCGCGCACCGCCGATGAACTGGGCTTTGTGCCGCTGGCAGACACCCTAACGGTGGCGGCGGCGGTGGTGTCCACCCAGCGCGACTTAGGCAATCGGGTGAACCGCAAAAACGCCAAAACCAAATACACCATCGATCGCATCGGCTTGCCGCAGTTTAAAGCGGAAGTGGAGCGCCGCGCTGGGCTGCATTTTGATGCGGTGCGGCCATACGTTTTAACTGGCCGTGGCGACAGCTTTGGCTGGACGGCAGGGATTGATGGCAAACACAACCTCACCCTGTTTATTGAAAATGGCCGGGTGTTTGATTTTATTGATAAGCCCTTAAAAAGTGGCATGGCGGCGATCGCCAAGATCCACCACGGTGAGTTCCGCCTCACCGCCAACCAAAATCTGATCATCGCGGGGGTGGCCAGTGACGATAAGGCCACGATTGACGCCTTGGCGCGGCAACATGGCCTGATTGACGATGGTCACTCGAACCAGCGCAAAAGCGCCATGGCCTGCGTGTCGTTGCCAACCTGCCCATTGGCGATGGCGGAAGCAGAACGGGTGCTGCCTGCCCATGTGGATCGGTTGGAAGGGTTACTGAGCAAACATGGGATCCCAGACGAAGCGATCATCTTCCGCGTTACCGGCTGCCCCAATGGCTGTGGCCGCGCCATGCTGGCGGAAGTGGGCTTAGTGGGCAAAGGCCCCGGCCGCTACAACCTGCACCTTGGCGGCAACGTCAATGGCACTCGGATCCCCAAGCTGTACCGTGAGAATCTGGATGAAGACAGCCTGTTTGCAGAGCTGGACGGCTTGCTGCAACGCTGGGTGACAGAACGCCGTGGCGACGAACGTTTTGGCGACTTTGTGGTGCGCGTTGGCGTGGTTGCGCCGGTGTTGGTGCCGAAACAGGATTTCTACGCCTAAGGAGCTTGGCATGGTAAATCGGTCATTAGAGCAACTGCTGCAACAGCCAGACAGCGCCGACAGTGTGGCGCTGTTGGCGGCGCTCAACCAAGAATTAGCGGCCATGAGCGCGCAACAACGGATTGAATGGGGGCTGCTTAACCTGCCTGGCAACCATGTGCTGACCTCCAGCTTTGGGATCCAAGCGGCGTTGATGCTGCACTTGGTTACCCAGCAGCAAGCCGATATGCCGGTGGTGCTTACCGACACCGGCTATCTGTTTGCCGAGACCTATCAGTTTATTGATGAGTTAACCGAACGGTTGCAGCTGAACCTGCAGGTGTTTCGTGCCGAGCACAGCCCCGCGTGGCAAGAGGCGCGCTATGGTCAGTTGTGGCAGCAGGGGGAGGCGGGGCTGGATCACTACAACCGCCTGAATAAAGTGGAGCCGATGCGGCAGGCGTTAGAGCAGCTGCACGTGGGCAGCTGGTTTGCGGGGCTGCGGCGACAACAATCCCAAAGCCGCAGCGACTTGCCGTTTCTGGCGGTGCGCTCTGGCCGCTTTAAGTTACTGCCGGTGTTGGATTGGCACGCCAAACAGGTGCACGACTACTTAACGGCCCATCAATTGCCCTACCACCCGCTGTGGGAGCAAGGTTATGGCTCGGTGGGCGATGTTCATACCTCGCGGCCAATGGCGTTGGGCGAAAGCGAAGAGCAGACCCGCTTCTTTGGCTTAAAGCGCGAGTGCGGTTTGCACTACGAGATCTAGCGGCGGCGTTGTCGAGGCGGGTTCACCCCAGTGAAAGCCACCAAATTGGTGGCTTTTTGCCGGAGATTACAAGGTTAAAACACGCTGGTTAGCCGCAAAATAGTGCAGTTCAAATTGCTGACCTGATCGCCATAAGTGGCGCGTTTACTACTGCATTAGTGTCGCTCGGTGAAGCCAGGAGAGCCGAAATGCAGATAGATGGTCACCACACCCTAACGTACGTTGCAGCCCGTTTTGCCCAGTTTGATCATCGCCAAGCGGCCACCATCGCCTATGCCTCGCAGTACGTGTGCGATGCCACCAACAGCGGCCTGATCCGCTTTGATAATGGCGCCAGTTACTCGCGGTTGGCGTCGGCCAATAAGATGCTGGATCGGCGCAGCCTCAGCGCCATGGCGGAGAACCTCACTTGGCTGCCGCTGTATTATCTGCCCGGCAACGGCGGCCAACCGGCAGGCGTCGATCCCGACGGCGGCTTTGTGCAAAAGCTGATTTGCCAACCGGATAGCCCTGTGGCGCGGGCGATGCTGGCAGACTGCATTGCCAATCAAGATACCCCCAGCGGTTTGCATCGCTTGGGGATCAGCATGCACGCCTTGGCCGACAGCTTTTCCCATCAAGGGTTTGCGGGGGTGAGCCACGAAGTGAATGTGGTGGAAGAGGTCGAAGCCGAGGATCAAAATTGGGTCGAGTCCTTTACCGATAGGTTATCCAGTTTTTTCTTAGCCGAGGGGTTCCCCTTAGGTCACGCTGCGGCGTTGAATAATCCCGATAAGCCCTATTTAACGTGGCGCTACCAAAACGGTTTTGGCGAACTGATCGAACGCGACAACGTGCAGATCTTTACCGAGGCCGCCAACGTCATGTGCAAAGCGATGCAGGCCTATCGGCAGGGGGATGTCAGCGTCAATCTGGACGCGCAGCCGGGCATTCCCAGTAAAGATCTGCACACCATTAAGCTGATGCTCGCGCAGTATCAATTTGATAATGAGCAACTGCGGCATCAGCACTGGCTGGGGGATATTGGCCAAGGGCGGTTCTCTTTTGGGGCGGCTCAGTTGAACTACATCGGCAAAGGCATTGGCTCGTGGAAGCACCAAGCCTTAGGGCAAGAGGCACATTGCGACAGTGGCGATGAGCGGTTTCATTACCAACCTGCGTTTCTAAGCAGTGATTGGAAACAGTTTCATGATGCGCTGCGGCTGCACCTATTGGTGATGCAACAACGGATCTTTCCCAGCTTTGGGATATGCAGCGGTTAGCCCTACCGTTTGTCCCAATGACCGCCCATGTTGGGCGGTTTTTTTTGCCTACGAACAATATATAAACTAATTTATTTATATATTGTTGATTAAGGGAGGAATGAAGATGGCGCCACTATCACCACAGTTATCACCGCAACTATCATCACAGCTATCACACCAACTGGATGAGGTGCTACTGCGGGTTGCGATGGTGCACCAGCAGCACAGCATTAAAGGCTTTTTGGCATTGCAAGATCTGCAGCACTCTTTGGCGTTAACCGACAGCGAGGTAACCCAACTGCTGCCGATTTTGGCGCAAGAGCCGCTGCTGCCGCTGCTGCCCTTGCAACAGACGTTAGCCACCCGCATTCCGCCGCGTCGGTGGCAGTGGCTGTTGCAGCACAGCGTCTATCCTGCCTGTTACTTTGTGATGCGCGATTGGATTGCCGAGCAGGGCTTTATGGCGGTGTGTCAGCACTATCTGGATCGTGCCTGCCAAATGAACGGCGAGTTGGGGCACTACTTAACGGTGCTGCTGGCGTTGCGACGGCTGTGGCCGCAACTGAGCCCGACGCAGCAACCTCGCTTGATTGAGCGTTTTACCGAGTTTGTGACCACGACTTTTAACGCGCCGGTTGCAACCAAGCCGTTGGCGGCAGATTATCGGCCGCCCACCACCGTGGCACAGCTGCAACAGCAGGTGTTGCAGCGTCCGGGCTTTTTGGCTCACAACTGGATCACCCTAGCGGCATTGCGACGGGAGCAGCAGACGCTAACCCCAGCGCAATACCAACAGCAATTGACGCTGCTGCACCAACGTTGTTTTTGGCAACATCAGGATGCGGCGGATCAACCGCAGATTGATTGGCAGCAAGGGCAGGCCAGCCAAGTGCCACAACGGTGTCGTGCGTTGCTGTTTGATAGCGGGCGGGATCTGCATCAGCTGACCATCGCCGACAGCGTCATGTGGTTGCAGCAACATGGGGGCTTAACGGCGTCGCAGCAGGGCTGGTTGGCCGCGGGATTAACGTACTTTATTGCCGATTGCCGCGATTAGGGGGCGGG
Organism: uncultured Ferrimonas sp.; assembly: GCF_947489035.1. GTDB lineage: Bacteria > Pseudomonadota > Gammaproteobacteria > Enterobacterales > Shewanellaceae > Ferrimonas. Next base: position 21,107 of record NZ_CANLCI010000035.1, read on the forward strand.
TTCGTAGCGGTAGGTGCGCAGCTGTGCCTTCATTGATTCGTAATCGAGCATGTCGGTGTGTTCGTCAATGCGCTGGGTTTCTACGTCCACGGTTAAGGTGGTTACCCCCGGCAACGTTAAGGTGATTAAGCGATCGGGCATGCCAAATAAATTGCCCCGAGCTTGATAGTAATAGCTGCCGATCAGCACCACGGTGGAGCCTTTATAGAACTGATGATCCACGTTAAAGGCGAAGCGTTCGGTGTAGATATGCACTTGGCGCAAAAAGGTGAGGATATCGCGGGTGCCATTGAGCTTCTTGCCCGCCATCACATCATGAAATTTGGTGTCGCGGTGCAGCATTCGCCCCAGCTGATGAAAGTCGCGCTGGGTTAACGCTTCGAGGTAATCGGTGGCCAGTTGCAGCTGCGGCGCAATGGCCGAAGGCGCCGGCGGGCCTTGCTCCTGCGCGTGGCTAAGCCGCGGCAGCAGCAAGAGGGCAAGCAAGCACAGGCGAGCGCAGATCAACATCACTTGCTGCTGTTATCTAAGGCGAAGGCGGGCAGCGACAGATGGAAGAAGATCCCAATTAAGCGCAGCACCAAGGTGCCCACCATCGCTAAACACATCGCCGGGATAGGCGCGAGATTCAGGCTGAGCGCGCCGGTATACACAATGCCGCCCACAATGCAGGCGGTGGCGTAGATCTCGGTACGCAGCACCAGCGGCACTTCACGGCACAGCACATCGCGGATCAAGCCGCCAAGCACGCCGGTCATGGTGCCCATCATCACCGCAATGATCGGCTCGGCGCCGTAGCTCAGCGCTTTTTGCGCGCCAATCACGGTAAACACCGCGAGGCCAAAGGCATCCGCCACCTGAAACCAGCGGCCACTGAGTTTGCGCGGGCAGCGCACCAGCAGCATCACCACCGCTGCGGTAATGGTGATCAGCCACACGTACAGGGTGTCGGTGATCCAAAACACCGGCGTGGCCCCTAAGATGGCGTCGCGCACGGTGCCGCCACCCACGGCTGTTACCCCCGCCAATACCAGCACCCCAAAGGGATCCATGCGTAATCGGCCGGCGGCTAAAGCGCCAGAGATGGCAAAGACCACGGTCCCAAACAGATCAGACAGATAGATGAAGTCGTTCATGTTGTTGTGTCATTGAAGCCCTAAAGGGCCAGTAAAAATCAAAAGTTAACGGCTTTGATGCCAAAACCACGCAAGCGCGATGGCAGCCAACAGCGGCAGCAACAGCCACAGGGTTTGTGCCATGGTTAGCATGCGCTGCGCCCGTTGCAAGTGTAAGGGCTGGCACTGCTGTTGCGGCCCTAACCGTGGCCGTAACAGCCGTTTGCCCGCCAGTTGCCATGGCCCACCCAGTTGCACCCCAAGGCTGCAGGCCAAACACAGCTGCAGCCATTGCTGGCTGCGCTGATCCCAGCGCCCTTGCAGCTGAGGCCGCAGTTGCCATGGCCGCGCCAACACCCCATACAGGCTGAGGAACAGCCCCAGCAGCCCGTTGACCGGCAGCATCATCAGCGCCGCACTAAAGTGCGCGGTGCCCCCAAATGGCGCCAGCTGCGGTTTATCAATGTGCCAGTGGCGAGCCACTTCGGTGCTGATCCACAACGCCATCGCCAGTGGCATGCCGCCAAGCAGGTACCAAAAACTGACCCCAAAAAACTGGCTGGCACGGCGTTCCAGTTGCAGCTCTATCGCGGCTTTGGTGATGCCCAAGCTCGACAGTGGCTGCGTATCTCGCAGCGCCCATTGGCTTAAAGTGGCTCGCGCTTGTTCTTTCTGCCCCTGTTGCAGCTGCTGCGCTAAGGCGCTGCCGGGCAGTTCGCGGCTCGGCAGCAACAGGGTCAGCAGCGCCAGTTCCAGCAGCGGGTGCCAGATCGCCAACGCACTGAGCAGCAGCAACGGCGCTGCCATTAACAGTAGCCCTAAGCCACCGGCAACGGTGCGCTGGCCACTGCTGCGGCGCGGATGATGGGTTTTGCGCTGCAGTTGCTCGGCCCAATTGGCAAGCAACGGCTGCAAGTGCAGCCGTTGGGGCAGTAACCAGCTCAGTAGGGTGGCAAGCAGCAGCAACAGCGGCGGCAGCAATACCAGCCCATACAGCCCTAAGGTGGCGCTGTTCACCCCTTGAGGCTGGCCAACATGGCGATCACCACTTTGGCTGAGTGCTCACCGGCTTGGATGATGAAGCTATCGAAATCCACGGCGCCGTCGTCGTTGGCGTTGTCGCTGATGGCGCGGATCACCACGAAGGCGGTGCCAAACTGGTGACAGGTTTGGGCAATGGCGGCCGCTTCCATTTCACAGGCGGCCATGGCTGGGAAGTGGCTCAGCATGGTGGCGGTGCGTTTTGGATCGGCGATAAAGGAGTCGCCGGTGCAGATCAGCCCTTCAATGGCGTTCACTTCACCCACCTGAGCAACCGCCGCCTTGGCGATGCCAACCAGCTTGGGATCCGGTAAGAAGGCCGCAGGTTGGCCGGGCAGTTGCCCCATCTCGTAACCAAAGGCGGTCACGTCAGCGTCGTGGTGGCGCACTTCTGAGGAGATAACCACATCGCCAATGTTCAGCGATTTGGCAAAGCCACCGGCCGAGCCGGTGTTGATCACGTAGCTTGGCTCAAAGCGTTCAATCAGTACGGCAGTGGCCACGGCGGCGGTTACTTTACCGATGCCAGAGCGGGTTAGGATCACCTCAACCCCATTGAGTTGGCCTTGGTAGAACTCGATGCCGGCGATGGTGTCGATGCTCAGGTTGTCCAGTTGGCTACGCAGCAAGGAAACTTCTTGCTCCATGGCGCCGATAATGCCGATTTTCATGATGGGGATTCCGCAAAATAGGGGGATAAATAATGGCGCTAATTCTAACAGGAACTGGCGCGAGGATGGCAGTCGCAGTGAGGTAAATTGTTGCGCCGTTAAGCGCAATTAAGGCCAAGGTTGTGGTGTCGGCATGGGGGCGTTCGCCCGCCATTGCAGCGATCCGCCTCAGCGAGCGTTAAGATGGCCGCCCAAAGCGTAGCCGATGATGGGAAAGCGTTGTGATCGCGCTTCGCCGGTGGCAGTTTGGGGGAATCGTGAGCAAACTCAAGGATGCCAGCACGGATGGAAACCGTAACCGTTCCCGCCTTTATCGCCTTCACCATCACCATTATGGTGCTGTTTTACGGCAAATACCTGACCTCTAAATACCAGCTATTACGCCAGTACAGCATCCCCGAACCCGTGGTTGGCGGCTTTGCCTGCGCGATGGTGGTGGGCGTGCTGTATTACGGGTTTGATCTGCAGGTGGTGTTTGAACTGAAGGTGATGGAGTGGCTGCTGATCTACTTCTTTACCGGCATTGGCTTACGGGCTGACATTCAAACCCTGCTTAAAGGGGGACGGCCGCTGCTGTTGTTGCTGCTGTTGGCCTCTGGCTACATCGTGGTGCAAAACCTGCTGGGGATCAGCGTGGCATCGCTGTTTGGGCTGGATCCGAAAACCGGCTTGATGTCGGGATCGGTGGCGCTCACCGGCGGGGTGGGCACCACCATGGCGTGGGCGCCCACCTTTGTGCAGGATCTTGGCATCGCCAACGCCACCGAGCTGGGTGTGGCCTCTAATACCCTTGGCTTGATTGGCGCCTGCTGCATCGGTGGGCCAATCGCCGCTTACCTGATCAACAAGCACAAGCTGGAAACCGAAAACAGCGACGAACTGACCGTCGGTACCCGCCACGACGGCGGCGGCGATGGCTTGCCGGTAACCTACTTTGGCGTGTTGCGAGCGTGGCTGTGGCTCAATGTATCGATGGTGTTGGGCTACCTGCTGAACGAAAGCCTGCAAGCGGCGGGGCTAAAGCTGCCGCTGTTTGTTGCCTGCCTGCTGGCGGGGATTGTGTTGGGTAACCTGGGTCGCTGGCTGCTGAGCAAGCGCCGCAAGCCACTGCATCAAAACTACGCCCAAGACGCCGAGCACGGCCTGAGCCTGATCTCGGATATCTGCTTGGGGATGTTCTTAACCATGGCGTTGATGAGCCTGCAGGTGTGGAAGCTGGAGGGCAGCTTTGGGTACATCGTTACCGTGGTGGGCTTGCAGATCTTAATGTCGGCGCTGTTTACCACCTTTGTGGTGTTCAAAGTGATGGGCAAAGATTACAACGCCGCGGTGATCTGCGCCGGTTTTGGTGGGGTGACTTTAGGCTCTACCGCCACCGCCATCGTCAACATGCAAGCGGTTACCCAGCAATACGGCGCCGCCCGCCAAGCCTTTATTGTGGTGCCGTTGGTGTGCGGCTTCTTTATCGATTTGGTGAACGCCATGGTGATCAACTTTATGGCGTTTTATTAGGCTGTGTACCAATTAGCTGTTGAACTTATTGTGCATGACCCGCTGCGGCATAAAGATCATTGCCGGGACCGCCCGGCGGCGGGCAAGGGACTCGTCCCTTTGCAATCCCGAGCGCCTCAGAGTGACGACAGCCCCTCGCTCTCGCAGCATTACGTTACAGCAACGGCCAGATGCGCCATCCATGGCTTAACTGGCCTCTACGGCATCCTGCCTTCGGCTTTACTCCATCACTGCTGCACTCGGCGTCACTAAGTCGGCAGAAAGTTATCACCGCCAGATGATGACTTAGCCGTGACAGATACGCCGCACCGGCTTTACTGCCGCATCACAGCGTTGCGCGGTGTACTGCACAATGAGGTTGAGCAACAGGATGTTACGAGTGCATCGCTAAGCCATGGATGGCGCATCGATGCCGTGCCGAATGGCGCAGTGCAAGGAGCGAAAGTAGAGCTGTGCTAAGGCAATGGGATCCCAAAGGGAGGATCCCCCCCTTTTTCTACGAACTAGTGTGCCGTCGCCACGGCGACATAACCACTTGAAAGCAGTGCCATCGAAGCTCGCCGCAGGCGACAATAGCTACCGCGCAGCAACGCCAACAGTTAACGAATACACAGCCTTTTATTAGGGTCGGTTTTACCCCTAGGGTTAAAACGCCGATTTGAGCTGGTACAGCAGTCGTTGGTTATCCGCTTCGAGCACTTCGATTTCGGCGTTGTGATAACGGATCAGATTGCCGTTGTTGAGATCGTATTGCACCCGATGGGTTTGCGGTTTGGCTGAGTTCGTTAACCGATTTTGATAGTCAAACAGGAGTGTGGTGCCAACGCGGCCGCTGTACAGCAACGCTTGCTCTGGCAGGTTGTCTGGGTAGACCTCGCGGGTGTAAAAACGCCCCTGCGCCACATCTGCATTGAAGGGCTCGCAGCTGCTGTAGTTTTTAGTGAGTTCGTAGGCACAGATCCGCCGCTGTTCGCGATTCAGTAACAGCCACAGGTTGTTGTGTTCGTAAAAACTGGATTGGCGATCGATCGCCTCATAGATGTCATCGCCGTTGACGCGGCCAACACGCAGGTAGCTGTTGGGACGGACATTGAAATAGGAAACCGACAACGGTTGGTACAGATCGAAGGCGGCTTGCTGACGCCGAAACCCCTGCACAAGCACGGCATCACCGACCGCAGCGGCAGTGATCACTTCAATCTTGGGCTGCTGATAACTTTGGGCTTCGGGCAGGAAGTAGCTTGGGTTACCGGCGCAGGCGGCCAATAAGGAACCGCACGCCAGTAGTAAGGCAGCGCGCAATACGCAGCAATGAATTCGAAGATGACGCAGTGGTTGCATGGCAAACGGCCTGAGTGAAGTGCTGGGGCGATAGTGCCTTTAACTCGGCAGGCTGACAAGGATCCCCATCACAGCACAACGCCCGCATCGGCGGGCGTTGTGCTGTGAGTTTAGCTGGAACCTACGCCCGCTTGGCTAACGCCACGTCCATCATGTCGAGGATCCCCAACGCCGCTTTTCGGCCTTGGTCTACCGCGGTAACCACGAGATCGGAGCCGCGCACCATGTCGCCACCGGCAAACACTTTCGGGTTGCTGGTTTGCAAGCCGTACTTGCCTTGCTCTGGCGCCAGCACCCGGCCTTTTTCGTCGGTGATGATGCCGTGATTCGCCAGCCACGCCGGTGGGCTTGGCTGGAAACCAAAGGCGATGATCACCGCATCCGCAGCCAGTAAGTGCTCGGAACCGGCGATCGGCTCTGGGCGGCGACGGCCCCATTCATCCGCTTGGCCCAAGCTGGTTTCGATGCACTCCAGTGCCACCACCTTGCCGTTGGCGTCGGTTTTAATCGCCAGCGGTTGGCGGTTAAACAGAAACTCCACCCCCTCTTCGCGGGCGTTGCTGACTTCGCGGCGCGAGCCCGGCATGTTGGCTTCGTCGCGGCGGTAGGCACACTGCACGCTGCTGGCGCCTTGGCGAACGGAAGTGCGAACGCAATCCATGGCGGTATCGCCACCGCCCAGCACCACCACGCGCTTGCCGGCCAAGTCGATGTAAGGATCATCCACTTGGTAGCCTTCGATGGCGGCGGTGTTGGCGATCAAGAACGGCAAGGCCTGATGCACCCCTTGGGCGGATTCGCCGGGCAGGCCAGCGGCCATCGCCTTGTAGGTGCCCAAACCTAAGAACACCGCATCGTGGCCGTCGACGATCTGTTCGAAGCTGATGTCTTTGCCTATCTCGCAGTTCAAGCGAAACTCAATGCCCATCCCTTCAAACAGCTGACGGCGGGTACGAACCACCGATTTTTCCAGCTTGAACGAGGGGATGCCAAAGGTCAGCAAGCCGCCGATCTCTGGATGGCGATCGTATACCGTTACCTTGACGCCGTTGCGGGTTAGCACATCGGCACAGGCTAAGCCCGCCGGTCCGGCGCCAATCACCGCCACATGTTCGTTGCGCGCCACTACGTTGGACAGATCCGGTTGCCAACCTTGCTTGATGGCTTCGTCGGTAATGTATTTTTCTACCGAACCAATGGTAACCGCACCAAACTCATCGTTGAGGGTACAGGCGCCTTCACACAAGCGATCTTGCGGGCAAACTCGGCCGCACATCTCTGGCAGCGAATTGGTTTGGTGCGCCATCTCGGCGGCTTCGAAGATGCGTCCCTGCTTGGCCAAGCGCAGCCAATCTGGAATGTAGTTGTGCACGGGGCACTTCCACTCGCAGTAAGGGTTGCCGCAATCCAAGCAGCGATCCGCTTGCTGGCTGAGCTCTGGCTCGGCAAAGGGCTGGTAGATCTCCACAAATTCGGCGGCGCGACTGCTGGCATCGAGCTTGGTGGGATCTTGGCGTTGCTGATCAAGAAATTGAAATACGTTGCTCATAAGGCCCTCTTAGCTCGCTTGCACCGCGATGGACTGCGGTTGCAGCGCCAACAGCTCTTGGATCTGGCTGGTTTTCGGTTTCACCAATTTGAAGCGTGGCAACCAGTTGGTCAGATCTTGCAAAATGTCCGCCGCCCGTTCCGAGCCAGTGGCGTCGTAGTGGGCTTGTAGTAGTTGCTTCAGGTGGTGCTGGATCATCGGCTCTGACACCGCCAGCGTTTCGACCAGTTCGGTGTTCAAGCGTTGCTGAAAATCGTTGTGCTGATCGAACACAAAGGCGAAGCCGCCGGTCATGCCGGCACCAAAGTTGACCCCGGTTTTGCCGAGGATCACCACCACGCCGCCGGTCATGTATTCACAACCGTTGTCGCCACAGCCTTCAATCACGGCGGTGGCACCGGAGTTACGTACTCCAAAGCGTTCCCCCGCTTGGCCCGAAGCAAACAGGCGGCCGCCGGTGGCACCGTACAAACAGGTGTTGCCGATAATCACCGAATCGTGGCTGTCGTAGGCCACCCCAGGTGGGGTTTTCACCACCAGCTCGCCCCCGGTCATGCCTTTGCCGACGTAGTCGTTGGCATCCCCAGATAAGGTCAGATTCAGGCCGCCGACGTTGAACACCCCAAAGCTTTGCCCAGCGGTGCCGCTGAACTGAAAGTGCAGCGGTTGCGCGGCCATGCCTTGATTGCCCCATTGCTGGGCAATCTGGCCAGCCAGCGCCGCGCCAACGGAGCGATCGGTGTTTTTCAGGGTCATGCTGAACTCGCCGCCACGCTTGGCCTGCACCGCGTCTTGCGCCAGTGCCAGCATCTGCTGATTGGCTAACCCCTGATCGTGCGGCGGATTGCGTTGGGTGTTGAACACCTCGGATTGTGGCGAAGCGATGGCGCGCGCCAATACTGGCGACAGATCCAACCGGCCTTGGCGTTCGGTTTGCCCTGGCAGTTGTTTCAGGTAATCGCTGCGGCCAATGATGTCGTTGAACTGGCTGACCCCAAGCTGGGCCAGCAGCTCACGCACGTCGGCAGCAATAAACTGGAAGAACTGCATCACCTTTTCTGGGGTGCCGTGGTAGTGGTTGTTCCGCAGGCGCTGATCTTGAGTGGCCACGCCGGTGGCGCAGTTGTTTAAGTGACAAATACGCAGGTATTTGCAGCCCAGCGCCACCATTGGGGCGGTGCCAAAGCCGAAGCTTTCCGCCCCCAGCAGCGCGCCTTTGATCACATCAAGGCCGGTCTTCATGCCGCCATCCACTTGCAGCAGCACCTTGTGGCGCAGGTTGTTGGCCACCAAGGCTTGGTGCACTTCCGCTAAGCCCAGTTCCCACGGCGAACCCGCATAGTGAATGGAGCTTTGTGGGCTGGCACCGGTGCCGCCATCGTAGCCAGACACGGTGATCATGTCGGCGTTGGCTTTGGCCACGCCGCAGGCGATGGTGCCAATGCCGGGCTCCGACACCAGCTTCACCGACACCCGTGCTTTCGGGTTGATCTGCTTCAGATCGAAGATCAGCTGCGCCAGATCTTCAATTGAGTAGATGTCGTGGTGTGGCGGCGGCGAGATCAGCGTCACCCCCGGACGGCTGTAGCGCAGCGCGGCGATTTCGGTGGAAACCTTGTGCCCGGGCAGCTGCCCACCTTCGCCAGGCTTCGCCCCTTGCGCCACTTTGATCTGAATGACGTCGGCGCTCATCAGGTACGCGGCGGTAACGCCAAAGCGGCCAGAAGCCACCTGCTTGATGCGGGAATTACCCGGGCCGTTTAAGCGGCGTGGATCTTCACCGCCTTCGCCGGAGTTGGAATGGCCGCCAAGGCGGTTCATGGCGATGGCTAAGGCTTCGTGCGCTTCTGGCCCCAAGGCACCAACGCTCATGGCGGCGGTATCAAAGCGCCAGAACAGCTTGTCGGCGGCTTCGACCGTGACATTGGCATTGGCGTCGTCAGCGGGGTTGAGTGCCAGCAGATCCCGCAGGGTGGCCACGGGGCGGGTGTCGACCAGCTGGCGATAACGTGCCCATGCGTTGCTGTCTTGCGCGCTCACCGCTTGCTGCAGGCTTTGAATGACGTCGGGGTTAAAGCAGTGGTATTCGCCGCCGTGAACAAACTTCAACAGGCCGCCGTGGGCCAAGGGTTGGTGACGACGGAACGCCTGTTGGTGCAGTTGCGCCTGATCCGCTTCGATGTCTGCAAAGCTGGCGCCGCTGATGCGGTTGGTGACGCCGTTAAAGCACAGTTCGACCACCTCTTCGCTGAGGCCGATGGCTTCAAACAGGCGCGAACAGCGGTAGCTGGAGATGGTGGCGATCCCCATCTTCGAGAGGATCTTCTGCAGCCCTTTGTCGATGCCATTGCGGTAGGTCAGCAGCAATTCCCGACAGCGGTGCTGTTCGCCGCGTTTGGGGGCCAACGCGGTGATCGATTCGTACGCCAAGTAGGGGTAGATGGCGCTGGCGCCGAAGCCCAGCAGCACCGCAAATTGGTGCGGATCGCGGGTGGTGCCGGTTTCAACCACGATGTTGGTGTCGCAGCGTAACTGGTTGCACACCAAGTTATGTTGTACTGCGCCCACGGCCATGGCCGCGGGGATCAGCAGCTGTTCGGGGTGGATGTGTCGATCCGACAGCACCACCATGGTGGCGCCGTTTTGCGCGGCCACCTGCGCTTGGCGGCAGATCCGTTCAATGGCGTTGCGCAGCCCCTCTTGTGGCGGGTAGCCCAGTTCGATCACTTCCGAGCTGAAGTGTTCGTTATCAAGCCCTCGCAGCTGTTGGAAGTCGCTGTAGAGCAAAATCGGCGAATCAAACAAAACCCGATTGGTTAAACCGAAGGTTTCGTTGAATGGGTTTTGCTCTTTACCGATGCAGGTGGTCAGGCTCATGACGTGTTTTTCCCGCAACGGATCGATCGGCGGGTTGGTGACCTGAGCAAACAGCTGGCGGAAATAGTCGTACAGCGAGCGAGTTTGGGTCGACAGCACCGCAATCGGGGTATCGTCGCCCATGGACCCAATGGCTTCGGCGCCGCCGTCGGCCAGCGGCCATAGAATTTCGCGCAGTTCTTCGCGGCTGATGTTAAACAGCTTTTGGTATTGAGTCAGCTGCTCTGGTGGCATCTCTGGCATGCCTGCGGCGGCCAGTGGTAGGTTTTTGCCGTCCACCATCCGGCGCGAGTTCACCTTCATCCATTCGGCGTAGGGGTGGCGGTTTTTCAGATCCTGATCGATCTCAAACGAGGTGGTGAGCTTGCCGTTGTAGGTATCCAGTACCAGCAGTTCGCCGGGGCCAACGCGGCCTTTTTGCACCAGCTCGTCCGGTTGGTAATCCCAGATCCCCACTTCCGAGGACAGGGTCAGGATCCGATCTTTGGTAATGGTGTAGCGGGCAGGGCGCAGGCCGTTGCGATCCACCGCACAGGCGGCGTGGCGGCCGTTGGTCAGCACCACGCCAGCGGGGCCATCCCACGGCTCCATGTGCATCGAGTTGAAGTCGTAGAACGCCTTCAGATCGTCGTCCATTTCGGGGTTGGATTGCCACGCCGGCGGGATCAACAAACGCATGGCGCGCTTGATGTCCATGCCGCCGGCCAGCAGCAGTTCCAACATGTTATCGAGGCTGGAAGAGTCGGAGCCCGATTGGTTGACAAACGGCGCGGCGTCTTGCAGATCTGGGATCAGCGGTGTGGCGAACTTGTATTGGCGCGCTAATGCCCACTGGCGGTTACCGGTAATGGTGTTGATCTCGCCGTTGTGGGCGAGGTAACGGAACGGCTGTGCCAGCTGCCAGCGAGGTTGGGTGTTGGTAGAGAAGCGTTGGTGGAACAAACAGATGGCGCTCTTCATCCGCAGATCGGCCAGATCCGGATAGAAGCTGGGCAGATCCTTGGGCAGGGTTAACCCTTTGTAGACCACGTTATTGGCGGACAAACTGGAGACATAGAAATCACGATCGTCTTCCAGCGTCTTTTCGATGCGGCGGCGGGCCATGTACAGGCGTCGCTCCAGATCCTTGTTGCGCCAGCCAACCGGGGCATTCACAAACACCTGCATCATCATCGGCGCATCGGCCGCGGCAATCTCGCCCAGCACGTCTTGGTTGGTGGGGATCTCGCGCCAGCCCAGCACGCTAAGGGTTTCCCGCTCTAGCTCCACTTTAATGGCGTTTTTGGCGTGGGCTTGGCGTACCGGATCGTGGCTCAGCATCAGCATGCCAACCGCGTATTTGCTGGATAAACGCCAGTTGTTCTCTTCGGCGATGTGGGCAAAGAATTCGTGGGGTTTGGCCATCAGCAGGCCGCAGCCATCGCCGGTCTTACCGTCGGCGCCAATGGCTCCGCGGTGCTGCAATCGCTCTAACGCTAGGATGGCGGTGCGTACCACTCGGTGGCTGCTTTCGCCTTCCATGTGGGCAATTAAGCCGAATCCACAATTTTCTTTTTCGAACTGTGGGTGTAAAAGGCTCATGACATTCCTCCGCCTGCTGGTGCCGATGCTGGCATATTCTGGCTACATATTTATGCAGTTAACCTGTTCAAACTACTGATCGGCTCTAGTACGGTCAACATGATGGAAGGGTGCTGGTTACTGCTTTATAACCGTAAGATGGCGTTAGCTTGACAGCGTTATCGTGGCAGCATAGGGCGATACCCAGATCACAAAAATGCATAGAAAAGGCATTTTTTAGATTGTTTTATCAACAGTGGCAGGGCGTTACGGTGACTTGGAATGCCGTCGAAACACCCCGTTTAGCGCCATTTTCTGCGGATATGATTATTGGTTGATAAGTTCTGATTATCCATCGCTGTGATCTGGATCGGCGAGCTCTTTATGGGGTTCTGGTAGAGTTGCGCGTTTTTCAACCGCCGGAGAGAGTTAATGGGTCTAGATAAGCACGTGCATACCTTGGGCACCTACATGAAACAGCGTTACGGCAGCAAGATCCACAAGCTGACCATCGACGCCGCTTTCACCTGTCCAAACCGCGACGGCAGCTTGGGACTCGGTGGTTGTACTTTTTGTAATGTCTCTTCATTCAGTGCTGAGCACGGCAGCAAAGCCAGCGTTGCCGAGCAACTGGCGGCGGGCAAACAGCGCCGTGGCGGCAAAGAAAAGCGCTACATGGCGTACTTTCAAGCTTATACCTCGACCTACGATGAATACGCGGTACTGAAAGATAAGTACCAGCAGGCGATGGACGTGTCTGACATTGTCGGGCTGTGCGTTGGTACGCGGCCAGATTGCGTGCCAGACGATGTGCTGGCGTTGTTGGTGAGCTATCAGCAACAGGGCATGGAAGTGTGGCTTGAACTGGGGCTGCAAACTGCCCACGCCAGTACCTTGAAAAAGATCAATCGTGGCCATGATTTTGAAGCCTACCGCGATACGGTTACCCGAGCGCGGGCACTGGGCATCAAGGTGTGTACTCACTTGATTCTGGGCTTGCCGGGGGAAACCCCAGCCCACGCCGAGCAAACCCTGCAACTGGTGTTAGACGCGGGTGTGGATGGCATTAAGCTGCACCCACTGCATGTGGTGGAAAACAGCACCATGGCGAAACAGTGGCGGGCGGATCGATTGCCGCTGTGGACACTGGAGAAATACGTGGCGACCGCCTGTGATTTGATCCGCCAAACCCCAGCCGAGGTGGTGTTCCATCGAGTGAGCGCCTACGCGCGCCCACCGGAGCTGTTGGCGCCGGATTGGTGTGGCGATAAGTGGTTGGCGATGAACGCCATTGTCGACAACTTGGCGCAATTGGGTGGCCAAGCCAGTGCGGTGGGCAGCCAGCGGATTGAGGTTACGGCCAGCTCGGTTTAACGGGTTAGCTGCCGCTCAGCGCAGTCTGGTTGCGCTTAGCCTTGCTCAAAGGCCATTTACCGATGGGGCAGCAAACGCTGCCCCATCGTTTGGCTTCGCTGCCGCTGCGCGGCGGGCTCGTTGTTATCAGCATCAACCCTCATCGCCACATCAGTATCCACATCAATAGCAACGTTAGTATCAGCATCAAACCCAACATCAATTCCGGCGCATCGCAGATCGGCACCGTTAAGCGGCATGGGGTTAGGCGTTGCTGCGCAGTTGATCGTAGAGTTTGTCTTTTAAGTGGGCACGCTCAAAGCGCATCTGGCTAAAGACTTGGTCTTCGGTGGGGATGTCGTTTTGTTCCAGCAAGCGGATCTGTTTGTCCAGCTCGTGGTATTGATCGCAGGCTTCGCGGAAGGGCAGATCGTTTAAGCGGAGGTGTTTGATCTTGTCTAAGTACTCGGGAAACTCTTTGGTTAGGGCGTGGTTGCGGATCGGCATTCATGGGCTCCTTGCTGGTCAGATCGTTTAACTGAGTAAGCGTAGATCGGTTTTAGCTGATTGCGAGCGAATTAGTCTGCCGGCAGCAACTGCTGTTGCAGCCGTTCGATAAATTGCTGGGCGGCGTCGTTCAGCGACGGCTGCAGCAGCAGACTGCGATGCAGATAGTGGTTAAATCCGGGGATCTCAAAACCAACCAATTCGCCCCGTTGTAACTGGGCTTGCACCAACGAATGCGCCATAAACGCCACTCCTCCTTCGGTTTGCAGGCTTTGCAACGCCAGATGCAGATCATCAATCACCGCCACCGAGGCAAACTGCTGCAGATCACTGTGGTGGGTCGCTAGGTTGCTTTCCAGCAGCAAGCGCGAACTGCAGCCGGGGCGAGCGGTGTGCAGCCGATGCTGCTGCAGCTGCGATATCGACTGCGGCACCGGTTGCCCAGCGGCAATGACGAACAAGATGTGTTGCGGTGGCAGCGCCTGCTGCATCCCCTGATGCGCTGGCAGCGGGTGGTGGTGATCCAGCACCGCGATATCTACCTGATCGCGATTGATGGCATTAACTCCATCCTCCGGCAGCCCTTGCAGCACCGACAGGTTGGCGTGTTGCTGCCGCTGCTGTTGATAGCACTGCAAGATGGTGGGCAGTTGGCCAAAGCCAAAAATGGGGGTACACCACAGCCGCAGTTCGTTGCTGTTGGTGGCGGGCAGGCTTTGCATCTGTTGTTGCAGCGTCAGCATCTGCCGACCACATTGCACCACCTGCTCGCCTTTGCTGGTTAAGCGCAGCGGCGGCCCGCGTTGCAACAGCGGTTGGTTAAAGTGGCGCTCTAGGTTTTTTATCCGCTGCGATACCGCCGATTGGGTTAGGCATTGGGCGTGCGCTGCCTTGGAGAGACTGCCGTACTCGGCCACCATGATAAGGGTTTCAAGATCAGTGGTTCGCATCTGCTTGCCGTGGCTGGGATCGATGCTCTTATTATATAAGCAGTGTCTAATTTTATTTTGCGCCACCGCAAAGAACGGCATCATTGATGCCGTTTTTCGCGCTGGCAATCTTGGGACGATTTGCCTTAGGGCGGCGGGCGCATTGGCCGCGGTTCTGGGCTCAGTCGCGCAGCGCTTGGGCGGCTTTGTTGCGCATGGGATCCGCTGGGTAACCCAGCTGCTGCCATGGCATCCGCCCCTTGTTGCCGTGACAATCCATGCAGCCTAAGGCGTGCTCTTTCGGCGACACCATGTGATTAAGGCGCCACCACATTTCGGTTTCGGCAAAGCCATAGCTGCCACTGAAGCTCAGCTGTAACGCTTGCATTGAGGCGTTTTGCTCCATCCCCAGCCGCGCCGCGCTGGCCCAATCAAAGGTGTGCCAGTAGCCATCGTCGCCGGTGGTTTTTGGGGTCAGTAAGATGTTTTGCTTGCTGTCGTAGATCTGTTTGCCGCGATGCACCTTAAACGGGTAGATCTTGGCGTGTTTGTCACTGATGTCACCCAGCGGGTAGGTCAACTTGGTGACGGTGCTGGCATCGATTTTATCGCCAATTTGATAGGCACCGGCTTGGCCGTTATACCAGGCGTATTCTGGGGTGATGTTTTTGCCCCACTCAAAGTCGCCCTTCTTTTTCAGGAAGGTCTTCTTGCCGAACTGTTTGCTGACGTCGGTGCGATCTTGCCCCGCCGTTGACCAATCCCAGCTCATCTTGGTGGGCTCGTTTTTGGCCACTTGTGGGATGTGGCAGGTTTGGCAGGCCACGCTGGCGAGGTGTTGGTTAAGCTGCTTCTTTTGGTGCGGGGCGCTGTCGTGGCAATCGGTGCAGCTGATGTGATTGCTGCCCATTGGGCTGACCCCAAGCGAGTGGCCGCCGATCTGATGTTGCTCGGTGCGGTGGCACTGTTGGCAGTTCATGTCGTTGCCATCCACATCCATGTGCACGTCGGTGGCTTTGTCGGGGTAGGACATTGATGAGTCCAGATCCCCATGCTTAACGCCATCGCCGCCGCCACCAAAGAAGTGGCAAGCGCCGCAGTTATCGCGGTTAGGCATCCCCACCTGTTGCGCTACTCGTTCCAAGTTTACTTTGGCTAACGGTTGGCCGCCGTTATCGCCCGCTTTGACGTAGGTGCCGGTGGTGTCGTGGCACACCAAGCAGTCGATGTGGTCGCTGTCGGCAAAATCAAATTGGTTGTCGGTCCAGCCGTAGCCAGCGTGGCAGCGGCTGCAACTGGCTTGGTTGCCTGCCCCAGCCGAGATGCAGTAGTTGTTGATCACATCCTTTTTGCCGCGCTGTACTGTTTTCCCGTTGACGGTTTGGCTGCTGCTCCAGGTCCAGTGGGCGCTGTGCAGAAAATCCTCCCCTTGTTGGTCATGGCACATCAGGCAGGTTTGGGTAACCTCGGTGCCACTGGCAAATGGCCCCCAGATCACCTCGGCGTGGGGGCCGTTGGCGTGGGCAGGCAGGGCGAGGGATAAACAGCTGCCAATTAGGGCGGCCATGGCCGTTGTTCTTAGGGGTAAACGTTTAGGCGACTCAGCAGAGCCGCCCATGGCCGTTGGTTTTAGGGGGAAACGTTTAGGCGACTCAGCAGAGCCGACCATGGCCGTTGGTTTTAGGGGGAAACGTTTAGGCGACTCAGCAGAGCCGCCCATGGCGGTGGTTTTCATGGGTAAACTCCTAGGCGGCTCGGCTGAGCCGCCCATGCTGGGGATGGTTAGAACTTGATGGTGATGCCGAGGTTGAGATCGAGCGCGGTGTCGATCACCGGCATGTTGGCTAAGGCGCTGCCCGCTTCAATGTCGTCAATCGCCACTGGAGCGCCAACCGGACTGCCGCTGCCGCTGTAGTCGTAGTCGTAGTAGAGCGCTGCCATCTTGAAGAACATCTTTGGATTGATGTTATGCAGGTAGTACGCCTCTACTGCATGGCCACGGGTGGCCAGCTTGCTGCCAACGGGATCGTCTTGGGCTTGGGTGAATGGGGTCCAATACTTGGAGCCGTAGTTGTACTCCAGACCCAAAGCACCATCGCCCAGTGGCTGCTGTAAGCCTAAGTAGGCGGAGTAACCATCGCGATCTTCAGTGCTGCTGGCGCGATCGATCACCATGGTTGGTACGCCGTTGGCGCCGATGTTGTCGATCTGGTAGACCGCATCAGAATGCATGCCACCAAACATGCCAGCATTGCCGTTGGGCATGGTCCGGGTCCAACCTAAAGAGGCGAACCATTTCAGGCCGTTGTCTTGCTCTTTAGTGAAGGTCACCCCACCCAAAAACATGTCGCCAATCACGTTGCTCGGCTGCACCCGCATAACCGGATTCATCCCCGGCATCTGCTGCTCTGGTGGCAGCATCGCATCTGGCACGGCGATGGTGCCTTTAAAGCCGTCGGTGATGTCTTTGGCGCCAAACAGGATCACCTGCAGGAAGTTGCTGCCATCGGCTAACACATCGATGTTGAACCCACCGAGGTAGGTGTCTTCGGTAACGATGTTGTTGTACAGCTCGCCATTGCCGTATTGCGATTCAAACCCTTGGCCCAAACACAGACGTGCGACTTGGCCTTCCCAGCCGGTGATCTTATCCAGCTTGTAACCGGCGGTGAGGCCATCAAAGTTGAAGTTAACCACGTGACCGGATGGGGTGCCGCCGCGCTTCTCGTTTTCACGGAAGTGACTGGGGGCGCCATAGCTGGAGGGGCGACGACCAATCGACAGGTAAGCGTCGGTGCCGCCGATGTGGTTCCAATCAAAGAAGGCGCGTTCCACAAACAGATCATCGCCGGACGGGTTGCCACTGCTGGTGCCATCCATATTGAACGAACGCCACGAGTCGAACACCTGCACGCCGGTATCGTCGCCCCAGTTCTTAAACATCGCCAAGCGACCAGAGAAGCTGACGTTGTCCCACACCTTGGCTTTCAGGTTTAGCCGTAAGCGGGTGGTGTAGAACATGTCGTTGTTGATGTCGTAGGTTTGTGGCGTGCCCACTGGCATGGCACCAACGCCGTTCAGTTGTCCCGCCATAAAGGCTGCGGCCATCTGCGGGTAAGCCGCCATCATCTGGCCGATGGCGGAACTGGTACTGCTGGGATCGCCAAATTCACCGGCCATGGCGCGCTGGCCAAAGTCATCAAAGTCGACATAGGCACCGGGGTTAACGCTGACGTTGTTGTAGCTTAGGTTGTGGCCGCGGGTGCGAAAGTCGCCAGTGATGGTAACTCGATCCAGCGCGCTGTGCCGCTCGCTGGCATCCAATCGGCTGTCATTCTCTTCGAGCCATTCGGTCAGCTCGGCCACTTGCTGGTTCAATGCTTCGATCTTGCGTTCAAGTTGAACGCTGTCATCTGCCGCCATGGTGGCGGGGATCAGTAGGGCTTGGGACACCAATAAGGCAATTGTTGTGCAACGCATAATCTGTCTCTCCGTCAGCAATCATTAGCCGCAAGTGGCGGGTTGATCGGAATCCATGGCGTGGTCATAAAGGAACTGATTGATGTCCAGCAGTTGCGGCTCACTCAGTGCTTCAAAGGGAGCGGG
The DNA here is from genome assembly GCF_947489035.1 of uncultured Ferrimonas sp. Taxonomy (GTDB): domain Bacteria; phylum Pseudomonadota; class Gammaproteobacteria; order Enterobacterales; family Shewanellaceae; genus Ferrimonas. The sequence goes on from NZ_CANLCI010000035.1 coordinate 39,168, forward strand.
ATCGTGCTTATTGCGTTTAAAGAATCGATCCCACTGCGACATGGTTTTGCTCATCGGAGTGAGCTCGGTGGTGCCAGCGTCGTGACAGGATTTGCAGTGTTTTTTGTAGAGGTGCTTGCCGCGCTTCGGGTTGCCGCCATCTGCGGCGATCGCCTGCATTGATAGGCTGGCAACAGCAAGAGCAGCTACCGCCAATAGGGTTTTATTTTTCATCATCATCTCCATAACGGTCGTGGGCTGAACGCCCTGGGACAGTGCCGTTATGGCAACTTTATTAGTGTTTGCTTATGTTGCGATATCGACCAATTCTTATGGCGATATTAGCGATGCTTAACTGCGGCTGAATGGGGCGAGGGTTGGTAATGGCTTTGCACTGCATGCGTCCACTGACGTGATGGCGATCTCGTTTTTTGTTGCTGACAGAGCGGCAATGGAGCAGAAACAATTGCTGGTTGTGTGAACTCAGTCCGCTGCGGTTTGGTGAGGGATAACGGCTGATGACCAGCAGGAACCGGAGCAGAGTAAAGGCGTGGGAAGAGTAAGATTGAGAGAGACTGCTGTGAGATAGGATCATCGTCTTCGGCGCTTTGCAGTAGCAGCGGCAAATTCGATCACCAGTGACTGGTGAGATTCCCGTTTTGGGAGCCTAACGCCTTAGTAAGGCTTCACTTTCGCTTCTTGCACTGCGTCCCAAAATCAGGCGCGGAGCAGATCTTATGGTGACTTGATCACCTGACGGTGAGAGTTTTAGGCCGACTTGGCGACACCGAGTGAAGCAGTGATGAAGTAAAGCCGAAGGCAGGATGCCGCAGAGGCCAGCTAAGCCATGGATGGCACATCTGGCCGTTGCTGCAACGTAATTCTGCGAAAATGAGGGGTTGTCGTCGCCTCGGAGGCGCTCGGGATTGCAAAGGGACTCGTCCCTTGCCCGCCGCCGGGCGGCCCCGGCAACGACCCCTGTGCTGCAGATAAGTTCTAACGGTTAGTTTACCCGCTCTCGCTGCCTAGAATGCTCAGTGCTGTTTATGCAAAGTGTCAATAGGAATACGGCTGCTCGAAAAGCTGCGATGCGCTACCAGGCTGCGCTAATCACCGTTTATCTCACTTTTCTTATAGACACAAAAAAGCCCGCAAATGAATGCAGGCTTGTTGGTAAAGGTGGTTGCTGGGCTGGTGGGTATTAGTGAGGATCCGAACCTCTGACCCTCTGGTCCCACTCTTTCAAAAGCTGCGATGCGCTACCAGGCTGCGCTAATCACCATGTATCTTACTTTTCTAACAGACACAAAAAAGCCTGCATTTTCATGCAGGCTTTTTTGTAAAAGTGGTCGGTGATAGAGGATTCGAACCTCTGACCCTCTGGTCCCAAACCAGATGCGCTACCAGGCTGCGCTAATCACCGAAAACTGTCTTTGGAGTAGAGACCCTCTGGTCCGCTAATCCACAATCAGGATGCGCTATCAAACTGCGCTAATCACCGATTGTTTTGCCTCTAGTGAGGTCTTTAAAAGTGGTCGGTGATAGAGGATTCGAACCTCTGACCCTCTGGTCCCAAACCAGATGCGCTACCAGGCTGCGCTAATCACCG
>NZ_CANLCI010000036.1 GCF_947489035.1 uncultured Ferrimonas sp.
CTGACGAGATCAGCAAATGCTACGGATGCACGATGCTCCATTTACGAAGCATAAAATGGGTGTCTAGTTAAAAATACGCTTATCAGGGTGTGCCGTTTAGCGATTAAGAAAAACAACGCCGCTATCAGCGGCGAATGTCATTGTAGATTTCGGTAGAGCGTTCGAGGTTGTATTGCCGCGCTATTTTTTGCGAAAAGAACAGTTGTGGCAGCTCGTAGATCACCACGGCCAAGATCATGTAGATCGCCTCGTTATAGCCTTGCAAGATGGCGATGCCGCTGCACAGCAGGATGATAATTTCGATAAAGAACAGCCGGTATTTGCCTAAGTAGAAGTGGTGCACGCCACCTAAGAACAGCCAGTTTAGCGCGGCATAAGTATCAGGATCTTTTAGCGCCTTGCCTTGCTGCTGATAGAACGCTTTTTTTTGCTCAGAGCTGAGCGCATTCACCTGTGCTCTAAGTTGTTCTTCTTGTTGTTCCAACTCTTCAATCGGTTCAAGAATTCGCATTAAGGCACCTCGTCGTGGATCTTTTCAATTAGATCGGGCTGGTTACAGCGGCGAATGCGCGCCAACCCCAGCCGCCAGCCTTTGCAGGCACCGTATTTGACGATGCTCTGCCGAGTGTATTCCGAGCACGTTGGCTCGAAATTACACTCGATATTCAGCAGCTGTTTAGAGCCGCCTTTGGCTTGGTAAGCGCGGATAAACCGCAGCGATAACGCTTTAAACAAGGCTATCGACCAAGGGTGATCAATACCGCTTCGCGCTTCCAAAACAGTAAAAATCGTTTTTGCTCGATGGCCTGAAACACCACCTGCCAACCGTCTTGGGCGTATTTGTTCAGCTCTGATTCCATCTTTTGAATGGGCAAGCCACTGGCGCCTAAAAAGATGGTGCCGCAGCCGCCTTCCATAATGTGGATTACTTTGTATTCAGTATACGCAGACATGATCGCCCCTATTGCTGTTAATGGTTACAAATTGAATCGCTTAAGCAGCCGTAAAGGATACCAATATTCGTGTTCAAGATGTTGTTCTATCTGGTTATTTTAAACAGTTTGCGGGCCACTGTGGCTGCAAACGCTTGGCTTAGAGTCAGCCTTTGCTGCGTTGGTTCACTGAATCCAATAACAGTTGGTGTAACTGCAGCGCGGCGGGGCCGCTTTTCACCCCTTTAGGCAGGGTAAGGTGCAACGGGATCTGATAGCTGCTGGCCTGTGCAACCGCCAACACCACCACCGAATCATCGGAGTAGGCGTTAATCACATGCTGGGGTAACCGGCAGTAACCCAACCCCAGTTTGACCGTATTCCAAGCGTGATCGAAGTTATCCACGGTGATCCGTTGGGTTGATTTAAGCCAGCCAACGTTGCGATTGCTGTGCTGATTGCTGCCCAGATCCCGCACCACAATTTGGGTGGCCGCCGCCAAATCATCAATGCGCAGCCCCTGCACCTGTGCCAAAGGGTGGCTACGGGCAACGACCGGCCGCATGGTGGTGATGCCAAAGGCATCGCAACTGTGATTGGCAATGGGGATGTTGATGATGGCCAGATCCGCCTGTTGTTGCTCAACCATGGCGGTGGTTTTGGTTAGCGAGGTTTCGACAATCTGCACCGAGGTGGTGCTGTTGTGCTGTAAAAATTGCGCCAGCGGTTGGTACAGCCAATCGCGATCACAGAGGTGATCGATGGCCACGGTAAGCTCGGCCTCCATCCCCCGCGCTAGCTGAGTGCCCGCTTCCTCTAGGGCATTGGCTTGTTCGATCATCGCCTGCGCCCGCCGCAGCAACGATTTACCGTGGTCGGTTAGCACCGCACGGCGGCCTTGCACCTGCACCAACGCGACCCCCATTTGGCTTTCTAACTTCCTAATGGCGTAGATCAAGGTGGTGTGGCTTTTGTTCAGCGCGGTAGCGGCACCTTGGATGCTGCCTGCCTTGTCGATTTCCGCCAAGGTGAGCCACTGATTGAGGGTGGTTTTCAGTGCCATTGGTCTATTTACTCTACAGTTGGCTGCGGATTTATGAACTTTTATGTCTAAATAATATTGGCATCATGGTGGTCATCGCAAGGCGCCGACCTTGCTCTTTCACAACGATTAGGAGCAATACCATGAACAAGTTACTGCAAGTGGATTTTGAGTTTAACGGCCCATTCGGGGATGAGATGGCCGCAGCCTTAGGGGATTTGGCCAAGTCGATCAATCAGGAGCCGGGCTTAATCTGGAAGATCTGGACCGAAAGCGCCAAGAACAAATTGGGCGGTGGCATCTATCTGTTTGAAGATGAAGCTACGGCTCAGGCTTACCTTGATATGCACAGCGCCCGCTTGCAGCAGATGGGGATCGACCAGGTCAACGGTCAGATTTTTGATGTTAATCCGGTGCTGTCGCAGATCAACCACGGCCCAATCCAATCTTCGAACTAACCGCATAGCCATGCCAACGCTCGACATTTTTTGGATGGGCTGCAGTTACGCGCGGAGTCGGCACGGCGGCATTGGCACCAACATCAACATCATCAACAGCACGGTTAACGGCCAAGCTCGCGGCGGGCGTTTTCTGGGCTCAGTGTGGCAACCGACAGCAGGGTTAACCCTGCGTTAACCCTGCTGTCGTTACCCTTGCGCTCATCGTTCAACCACGAGAGTCGCACCATGACCCACCCTGTACCGCTGCTGGCACTAAGCCTGTTATTGCTTAGCGGCTGCCAAAGCCTTAGCGCTGATGATCATCAAGCGGCAGTCGCTCAAGCCCAGCAGCAGTTGCCCGCTTGGCAGCCCCAAGCCAACAGCAACCAAGCCGTTGCCGCCATGACGCTAACGGATCTGTTCAGCGATCCGCAGTTGGATGCCTTAATCGCTCAGGCGCGGCAAGCAAACCCCAGCTTACAGCAGGCGCTCTTAACGCTGCAGATCAGTTACGCCCAGCAACAGCAAAGCGTGGCCGATCGTTTGCCGAGCGCGTCTTTAGGGGTAAGCCGCAGCGATCATGAAGACAATGGCAGCGGCGCCAGTGCCGAACTGAACGTGAGCTGGGAGCTGGATTTATGGCGCAAGTTGGCCGATGCCGACAGCGCCGCCAAGCTCAGTGTGGCCAGCAGCGAAGCCAGTTGGCAGCAGGCGCAGGATCTGTTGGTGGCCAATGTGATCCGTGGTTACCTTGATTACCAACAACAGGCGCAACTGCTGCAGGTTGAACAGCAGCGGCTGCAACTGCTGCAAAGCAACGAAGCGGTGATCCTAAGCCGTTATCGCAGTGGTCTTGGGGATCTGCAGGCGCTGGATAACGCCAAAACCAGCACCGCTTCAAGCCAAGCGACTCTGGCGCGGTATCAGCAGCAACTGGCCAACAGTGGCCGCGCCTTGCAACAACTGCTGGGCAGCAACCAATTCTCTCTTGGTGCTGAGGCTGAGCCTGCCGTCGCCGCTCTGGCCAAGCCAGGCTTTCCCGCCATCAAGCAACCGTTACTGAGCCTGCCACAGCAGGATCTAAGCCGTCGTCCGGATCTGCAAGCCGCTTATCTCAATACCCAAGCCGCCTACTACCAAAGCAAGGTGGCCTACAAATCGATGCTGCCGAGCATCAGCCTGCAAGCGGCACTGAGCGACAGCGGCCGAAACCTGTCTGACGCGCTGTTTGTTAGCCCCGCTTGGAGCCTACTGGGGCAGTTAACCGCACCGCTGTACCAAGGCGGCAAACTCAAAGCCGCGGCAGAAATTGCCGAGCTGCAATCGGCACAACGCTATTGGCAGTACCGCGAAAACCTATTAGCGGCGGTTTTAGAGGTAGACGCGGCGCTGGACAACGAACGCAACCTCAGCAAGCAGTTAAGCCACTTAACCACCGCCGTGCAAAGTGCCCAGCGCAGCAGCGCCAACTACCAACAGAAATACCGCCAAGGGCTGGTGGACATTGTTGAACTGCTGAGCGTCCAGCAACAGCCGTTCGATCTTGCCAGCCAGCAAATTCAGGCACAGCACAACCACCTTAGTAATCGCATTGATCTCGGCTTGGCGCTGGGTCTGGGAGCACCACAATGAAACTGACACTTACCCCTATCGCCATCACTTTAGTGTGTGGCGCCTCGATCTTTGCCGCCGTGGCGTATAACGGCAGCCAGATGCAGCAACAAGCCCAACGCAGTGCCCCCAAGCAAGCGCCAAGCTACCCCACGGTGGCAGTGCAACCGGTGGAGGCCGCGTTCTATCAGCCGCAGGTGCAGGGTTATGGCGAAGCGATGCCGCACTACCAGCTGGCGTTAACGGCGCAAAGCAGCGGCCAAGTGCTGCAACTTACCGACGCCTTTGCCAGTGGCAATCTGGTAAGCCAAGGGCAGCTGTTGGCGAAGCTGGAAGACAGCCAATATCGGCAAGCGGTCAGCGATGCCAACAAAGCGGTGGCAGACGCGCAATTGGCGCTGTTAGAAGAGCAGCGCCAAGGCCAGCAAGCGTTGCTGGAATGGCAGCGCTCTGGGCTAACCGGCCAGCCCGATTCCAGCTTGGTGCTGCGCCAGCCGCAGCTGACGGTGGCCAAAGCCGCGTTGGCACAGGCGCAGCAGCAACTGGCCAGCGCCCAAGTGGATCTGGCCAATACCGAAATTCGCGCCCCATTTAATGGTTTGGTGGTCAGCCGCGACATTCAGTTGGGCAGCTACCTACAACAAGGCGGCAGCGTGGCCACGTTATACAGCACCGATCAAAGCGAAATTAAAGTGCCGCTGTCGCAGCAGCAGTGGCAAGCCTTAGGCGGTGTTGCTCTAGGCACCGATGCCATCGTGCCGCTGATTAGCAGCGATGGCAGCAAGCAGTGGCAGGGCTATGCCGCACGCATTGAACAGCACTTAAGCCAAACCGATCGGCAGCGATCGCTGGTGGTGGTGGTGGATAAGCCGCTGGAACAACCGCAGCCGCTGTTTGCCGGAGAGTTCGTGCGCGCCACCATTCGTGGCCATAACGACCAAGCGTTATGGCGTTTGCCGGCCACGGCGGTGTCGCAAGCGAACCAACTGTGGCTGCTGCAAGCCAACAACACCATTGCCCCAGTGGCGGCGCAGCAGGCGTTCAGCGATCAGCACTATGTTTATCTGCACCCCAGCGCCGCCAGTGGCTCGGCTGAGGTGGTATTGCGCCCCTTAAACAGTTACCTCAGCGGCATGCTGGTGAATCCAGTGCAGGAGCAATAACCATGAATCCAGTCAATGATGCGCCCAAAGCCAATGGCCTGATCGCTTGGTTTGCTGGGCACTCGGTGGCCGCCAACCTGTTGCTGATAGGGGTGATTGCGTTGGGGCTGCTGTCACTGAACAGCATCCGCAAAGAGGCGTTCCCGCCGCTGGAGCCCAGCCGAGTTACCATCTCGGTTGCCTACGACAGCGGCGACGCCAAACAAGCGGAAGAGGGGCTGGCGGTTAAGATTGAAGACGCGCTGGAATCGGTGGCGGGGATCAAGCGGATCACCTCAACCTCTACCGCCACAGGCACCACGGTAACGGTTGAGAAAACCTCGAGCTACCAGCTGGATCGCCTGTTCGACGACATCAAAACCAAAGTGGATGCGCTGTCTAACCTGCCGGTTGATGCGGAAAGCCCAGTGCTAGAGAAAGCCTCACACTCGGAACACGCCATCACCGTGCAGCTGTATGGCGATGCCGATCGCCGCACTTTGCAGCCGCTGGCCGAGCAGCTTAAAAGCGATCTGTTGGCGCAAACCGCCATCACCAAAGTGGCGTTTCAGGGCAAGGCCGAGCCGTTGATCTCCATCGAAGTGGACGAGCTGCGGCTGCAGGCCCACGGCTTAACGCTGTCTGACATCGCCACCGCGGTAAACGCCGAATCCGGCAGTGCCATGGGCACCAGTTTGCGTAACGGCGACAAAGTCGTGCGCCTGAAAGCCGCCGAGCAGCGTTACCGAGAGGGCGATTTTGCCGACATCGTGCTGCGCAGTGGCCGCGACGGTGCCGTGGTGCGCTTAGGCGAAGTGGCAACCATTGCCCAGCAGTATGAGGACGATCCCTTTGTGATGTCGCGCTTTGGCGGTCAGCCCGCCATCGCGGTGGAAATCTTGATGGATGAACAAAGCGACGTAACCGACATTGTGGCTGGCGCCAATCAGGTGGTGCAGCAGTGGCACGATCGCGGCTTGCTGCCCGCCAAGGTCGAGCTGGTTACCTGGTCTGATCAAAGCGAACTGATCACCGATCGGCTGTCGCTGCTGATGAAAAACGCCCTCAGCGGCATCGCCATGGTGTTCATTGTGCTGGCGCTGTTTTTGAACCTGCGGGTGGCCTTTTGGGTGGCGATGGGGCTGCCGTTTGTGTTCTGCGGCACCCTGTATCTGTTGGGGGATGGCTACGCCGGCATGACCCTGAACGAGATGACCACCTTTGGCTTTATTATGGCGCTGGGGATCGTCGTTGACGACGCCGTGGTGGTGGGGGAAAGCATCTACAGTGAACGGCGCCAGTACGGCGACACCATGGCCAACACCATCAACGGCACCATGCGGGTGGCCGCGCCAACGCTGTTTGGGGTACTCACCACCGTGGTGGCGTTTTTGGCGCTGACCCAAGTCGAGGGGATGCTGGGGCAGATCTACGCCCAGTTCGCCACCGTGGTCACCATCTGTTTGCTGTTGTCGTTGGTGGAATCAAAGCTGATATTACCCAACCACTTAGCCCATCTGGATACCCACAAAACCAGCAACCCCGGGGTGTTTGGTTGGTGGGCGCGGCTGCAACAAGGCTGCGATGCCGCGCTGCAATGGCTGATCTCACGGGTTTATCAACCGCTGATTGGGCAGTTGCTGAAACTGCGCTACGCGGTGGTGCTGAGCTTCATCACCTTGCTGATCTTGGTGGCTGGCATGCCGTTAAGTGGCAAGGTGAACGTGGGCTTCTTTCCGGACATTCCCGGCGACACCATCAGCGCCAACGTCAGCATGGAAACCGACGCTGGCTACGGCTTGCTGCAACAACACCTTGAACAGCTGCAGCAGTTAGCGCAGCAGGCCGATCGCCAACTGAGCGACAACCAAGGCAGTGGCATCGCCGCGCTGCAACTGCTGGCGGAAAGCGACAGCAGCGGCCAAGTTACGCTGGAACTGAGCGACAACGCCAATTACAGCAGCCCCGAACTGGCCAAGCGCTGGCAGCAGCTGGCGGGCAACTTAGAAGGGGTGAAGAAGCTGAAATTTGTCTCTTCGTTTGAGGGGCCAGACAGCTTTAAGGTGGAACTGAAAGCCAATGATCTGGACACTCTGGCGCTGGCCGGTGGCCGTTTTCGTCATGCCTTGAGCCAGATCGACGGAGTCAGTGGCATCGACGACAACCTCAGCACCAAGCAGCCACAATACCGCTTTGAACTGACCCAACAGGGGCGGGCGCTGGGCTTCACCAATGCCGATCTGTCGCGGCAGATCCTGCAAACCTTCGGCGGCGAAATTGTGCAGCGCTACCAGCTGGACAGCGACGAAGTGAAGGTGCGTATTCGCTACCCCGCCGCGCAGCGACAAACCCTTACCGATGTGACGGCCGCCAAGCTGCGAGCGCCGGATGGCAGCATTGTGGCGTTATCGGATGTGGCGACGGTACAACAAGAGTTGGCGCTGTCGGAGCGCACCCGCATTAGCAGCCAAAGTGCGGTGTACCTGACGGCAGTGGTTGATAAAACGGTGTTAGCGCCAAATCAATTGGTGGCGCAGTTGCAACGGGATCTGGTGCCATTGTTGTTAGCCGATTACCCCAGCTTAAGCCTGCACTTTGCTGGCGAAGCCGAAGAGCAGCAGGAATCGACCGGCTCGATGTTGCAGATGTTCGTGCTGGCGCTGCTGGCGATCTACGCGCTGTTGGCCATTCCGCTGCGATCCTACGTTCAGCCGCTGCTGATCATGACCGCCATTCCGTTTGGCATGGTGGGCGCGGTGCTGGGGCACTGGGCGAATGATCTGACCATCAGCATCCTGTCGCTTAATGGCATTTTGGCGTTAAGCGGGGTGGTGGTGAACGACAGCTTATTGCTGGTCTCTCGCTTTAACGAACTGCGGGTTAAAATGTCGATAAGCGACGCCATTCACGCCGCCTGCACCGGCCGTTTTCGGGCGGTACTGCTGACCTCGCTAACCACCTTTGTTGGCTTGGCTCCGCTGCTGGGGGAAACCTCGATGCAGGCGCAGTTCTTGATCCCCGCTGCGGCCTCACTGGGCTATGGTATTCTGTTTGCCACCTTTATTACGCTGCTGCTGATCCCTTCGTTGCTGCTGATCCACGAAGACATCAAAGCCTTGCCGCAGCGTGTTAGCCGTCGTGTTAAGCAGGAGTGCGCTTAAGTGATATCGCTGTTGTTGGTGGAAGACGATCTGGATCTGGCCGCCTCGTTGATCGACTTTCTGGAGCTGGAACACATGCAGTGCGACCACGCCGATAACGGCTTGGCCGCCTTGGCTCGCATCGAGCAACAACGCTTTGATGTGATTGTGTTGGATCTGAACCTGCCCAAGTTAGACGGGCTGCAAGTGTGTGAACGGCTGCGGGCGGCGGGCAACGACACCCCGGTGTTGATGCTGACCGCGCGAGATCGCTTAGAAGACAAGCTCAGCGGCTTTGATTCCGGCACCGACGACTATTTGGTGAAGCCGTTTGCGATGGAGGAGCTGACCGCGCGGGTATCGGTGTTGGCTAAGCGTCGCAGCGGCCAAACCACCAAACTGACCCTAGCGGATCTGCAGATGGACTTGAACAGCAAGCAGGTTACCCGTGGTGAGCGCACGCTGAAACTCACCCCAACCGGATTCAAGCTACTGCAAGCGTTAATGCGCGCGGCGCCGCACCCCATTAGCCGCGACGCGCTGATGCAAACGGTGTGGGGCGACGAACAGCCCGACAGCAACAGCCTTAAAGTGCATCTGCATAAATTGCGGAAGCAAGTGGATGTGGAAGGCGCGTTGTTGCTGACCATTGCCAATGTTGGCTTTGCCCTTCGCCAAGAGAGCCCCAATGACCAATAGCTTGCGACGTTACCTTATCGGCGCGGTGTTGCTGCTGGCGGTGGTGGTCTCTACAACCTTGTCGTTAGTGACCCTGAGCTACTTCATTGGCGGGATCCACACCGAGCAGAGCCTAACCCTGCTTAACGTGGCGCGTTACGCTGAAGCCAATGATCTTGACGACGCCACCGTGTTGAACGCCCACGTAACCCGCGACTGGCACAAGGTGCCGCAGGCGGTGCGGCAGCTGATCACCGCCGCGCCGCAACAGTCGTATCGGCTGTATAAGGGGATGAGTAACGATTTTCCCCATGCGGATCAGTCGCAGCTGGCGTTTGTGTTGCGGGTGGAGGGGCAGGATGGGATCAGCCGTTATGTGTCCACGCTGATCCAGCCTGAGTTTTATGACAGCCCAGAAGAGCAACAGCTGTTTGTGCTGGGTGAGTATCCGGTGTTAACGGTGGTGGCGATCGCCTGTGCCTGTGTGCTGCTGTTTGTGTTGGTGCTGTGGGGCATCACTTGGCAGATCACCAAACCGGCGCAGCGGTTGACGCGTTGGGCGCAAGCTTTGGGGCCCGAAAGTGCCACGGAGCCGTTGCCCGATTTTAAATACCGCGAGCTGAATGAACTGGCGCAGATCATTCATGGCAGCTTTGAGCAGGTGCAGCACAGCGTGGAGCGGGAACGGGAGTTTTTGCGCTACGCCAGCCATGAACTGCGTACCCCCATCACCGTGATCCGCGCCAACAGTGCGGTGCTGGCCAAACTGACCGAGGCCACCAACGCCAAGCAAAGCCGAGTGCAGCAGCGCATCGAGCGGGCGGGCAAAACCATGGCCGAATTGGTGGAAACCCTGCTGTGGATGAGCCGCGAACAACAGCTGCAAGTGGCTGAAAACGTCAAGCTTGGGGCGCTGGTGCAAGAGCTGGTAACCGAGCTGGATTATCTGCGCCAGAAGCAGCAGATCGAGCTGCGTCTGGATGTGGATGACAGCCTGTGGCAAGTGGCCAAAACCCCCTGTCGCATCGTGATCAGTAATTTGATCCGCAACGCCTTTGAGCACAGCAGCAAAGGCAACGTCAGCATTATTCAACAGCAGCAACGGTTGCAGATCTGCAACCCCATCAGCGACGGCGAAAGCAACGACGTTGGCTTTGGCTTGGGGCTGAAATTAAGCCGCAAGCTGGCGGCACAATATGGCTGGCAGCTGAACGAGTACCGCGACGTGGGCCTGCATCGGGTTGAGGTTAGGTTCAAATAATGGCGTGGCCGTTTGGGTGTGCGCTTGGCAATGCCCCCGCCGTTGCCTTATGGTAGCGGCCATTACCCGTGGTCTGTAAACAGAGGTAGCGATGACCCCATTTGAAATTTCCCGTTTAGACACGCCAGTAGGGGTGTACCGCATCAGTGGCCGTTACGATTTATCGGGCCGCGCGTTGCAGTTTGAATGGGACGAGCTGGCCATCATGGGCACCGATGGCTGGGATAAACTCAACCCCGCTTCCAAAGCCGGTAAAGCGCAGCTGCAAAAGCTGTTGCCGCACCTGTTGCTGCATCTGGAAGTTTGATTGTTAGCGCGTTGCCGTTGGGATAAGCCCCAACCGACGCGGCATCAATGCCGACAAGCCGATGTAAAGTGCGGGTTGGTGTTGGAGTAGCCCTAACCGACAAAGAGTGGCGTTGGTTGGCATGGGACGAACACGATCCCACGCTCAACGGCGACAACATAAAAAACGCCGCGCTGTGGTTACCCACGGCGCGGCGTTGTTGTTGCTGCGATTGCGATGACCGTTACAACAGTTGCTGCGGTTGCAGTTGCAGCAGTAGCCCTGCGGCTTACACGTTCATCTCTGGCACGTGTTCCGGCACCACCAATTCGCCGCCGGTTTTGCTGATGATCTCCTCCACCGAAACCCCAGGGGCGCGTTCAATCAGGTGGAACTTGCCCTGTTTGATCTCGATGTAGGCCAAGTCGGTCACCACCTTGCTGATGCAGTTGGCGCCGGTCAGCGGCAGGGTGCACTTGCTCAGCAGCTTGGAATTTCCGCGTTTGTCGGCGTGGGTCATGGTGACGATGATGTTGTCGGCACCGGCCACCAAGTCCATGGCGCCGCCCATGCCTTTGATCAATTTACCGGGGATCATCCACGAGGCGATGTTGCCCTGCACGTCCACTTCAAACGCGCCCAGCACGGTCAAATCCACGTGGCCGCCACGGATCATGGCGAAGGATTCCGCCGAATCAAAAATCGACGCGCCGGTGATGGCGGTAACGGTTTGCTTACCGGCGTTGATCATGTCGGCGTCCACTTCCGCTTCGGTAGGGAACGGGCCCATGCCCAGCAAGCCGTTTTCCGATTGCAGCATCACTTCCATTCCCGCTGGAACGTAGTTTGCCACCAGCGTGGGGATGCCAATGCCTAAGTTAACGTAGTAGCCATCTTGCAGCTCTTGCGCCACGCGCTTAGCCAGTTGTTCACGATTTAGTGCCATGCCTGTCTCCTGATGCGTTGTGGCTTAAGAGCGCACAGTGCGCTGTTCAATGCGTTTTTCGAAGGTGCCTTGGATCAGGCGATTGACGTAGATCCCTGGGGTGTGGATCTGGGCTGGATCCAGTTCGCCGGGCTCGACGATCTCTTCCACTTCCACCACGGTGATTTTACCGGCGGTGGCGGCCAGCGGGTTGAAGTTACGGGCGGTGTGACGGTAGATCACGTTGCCGTAGCGATCCGCTTTCCAGCCTTTAACGATGGCGAAGTCGCCAGTGATGGACGGCTCTAAAATGTGGGGGCGACCGTTAAATTCGCGTACTTCTTTGCCATCGCCCACCGGGGTGCCGTAGCCCGTGGCGGTGAAAAAGGCGGGAATGCCCGCCCCACCGGCGCGCATTTTTTCGGCCAAGGTGCCTTGGGGGGTCAGTTCTACTTCGAGCTCGCCGCTGAGCAACTGCTGTTCAAACAGGGCGTTTTCGCCGACGTAAGAGGCGATCATCTTTTTGATCTGCTTGTCTTCCAGCAGCAACCCTAAGCCGAAACCGTCGACCCCCGCGTTGTTCGACACCACGGTTAAGCCGCGGGTGCCAAGCTGCTTAATGTGGCCGATCAGCCCTTCGGGAATGCCGCACAGGCCAAAGCCGCCGGCGATGATGGTCATGTTATCTTCCAATCCCGCCAAGGCTTCGGCGTAACTGGTTACTACCTTGTCAAATCCTGCCATTGGTACCTTTCCTTTTGATTTTGCTGTTGGCTCTTACTGCGTTGAGCCAAGCTGCCGTTGTTCGTTTTAGCGTGCCGCCTTACTGCGGCGCGCGGCGGTGAAGCGACGTGTGTCCGCGCGCTATTGGCCGCTGCGGTTGGCTAAGGCCAAGCCCACTTTCGAGCCGTTGCTGCGGCCAAGGCGCTGGCTGATGTGGTTGCCCACCTGCACCAATTTGTCGAGATCCACGCCGTGGCTTAAGCCCATGCCGTTGAGCATGTAGACCAAGTCTTCGGTGGCCAAGTTGCCGCTGGCGCCAGTGGCGTAGGGGCAGCCGCCCAAACCGGCCACGGCGCTGTCGACCGTTGCTACGCCCAGCTCCAAACAGGCGGCAACGTTGGCCAGTGCTTGGCCGTAGGTGTCGTGAAAGTGCAGCGCCAGTGCGCCAATGGGCACTTGCGCGGCCACCGCTTCCACCATCGCCACCGCTTTGTCTGGGGTGCCGGTGCCAATGGTGTCGCCTAAGGAGATCTCGTAGCAGCCGGACTCAAACAACACCTTGGCCACTTCGGCCACTTTAGCGGGGGCAATCGCGCCTTCATAGGGGCAGCCCAAGGTGCAAGACACGTAGCCGCGCACCTTGATGCCGCGCTCCCGTGCGGCGGTCATGATCGGCACAAACCGCTCAATCGATTCGATGATCGAACAGTTGATGTTTTTCTGGCTGAAACTCTCGGAGGCCGAGGCAAACACCGCCACCTGATCGGCACCGGCGGCAATGGCCGCTTCAAAGCCTTTCAGGTTGGGGGTTAGGGCGGAATAGACCACCCCATCGTGGCGCTGGATCCGTGCAAACAGTTGATCGGCATCGGCCATCTGCGGCACCCACTTGGGCGAGACAAAGCTGCCGGTTTCGATGTGGTTTAAGCCGCTGTCGCCTAAGGCGTTGACCAAGGCGATGCGATCCTCAAGGCTGGCTTTGGGCTCGTTTTGCAGGCCATCACGGGGGCCCATCTCGACAATTTGTACCCGTTGCGGTCTCATTCGCTGGCCTCCAGTTCAATCAGCGCGGTGCCGTCGCTGATCAAGTCGCCGCTGGCAAACGGCAGCTTGATCACCACGCTGTCGCTGGGCGCCTTGATGGTGTATTCCATCTTCATCGCTTCCATCACCACCAGCGCTTGGCCGGCGCTGACTTGATCGCCCACCTGCACCAGATTGGAGATGAAGGTGCCGTTCATCGGCGCTTGCAGGGCTTTGGCTCCGGCGCTGCCGTCGGCTTCCGCTTGATGCTGGTAGCGGCTCAGTTCTAAGGCGCCGTCGCTCAGTTGCAGGCTGATGCTGTGTTCGTCGGCGTGGTAGCCAAAGCGGCTGATCTGACCGTTGTGCTCGAGCTCCAGTTGGTGTTGATCCACCATCAGTTGCAGCACGCGGCCGTGGCCATCCATCCAGCGTTCGCCCTGTTGATGGGTAAGCTCAACCAAATGATGCTCGCCGTGGTTGTCGCTAAACTCCAACCGCACCGTGGCCGGAGCGTTTAAGCGCCAGCCGGGGTTGATCCCGCCGGGCTGCTGTTGCAGCTGCATTAACCCTGCGATGCTGGCGGCTAAGCTGTGATCGCTGCCCGCCAGCAGTTCGGTTTGGTAACGGCCTAAGAAGCCGGTATCCAGCTCGGCGGCGGCAAATTGTGGGTGGCGGATCACCTTGGCCAAGTAGGGCAGGTTGTGGCTTAACCCCAGTAACTGGGTGTCGGCCAGCATCTGCCCCATGCGTGCCAGAGCTTGGCTGCGGTTGTCGCCGTAGCAGATCAGCTTGGCCAGCATCGGATCGTAGTAGGCGGTAATGGTGTCACCTTGGGCCACGCCCGTATCCACCCGCATCCCTTCGCCGTTTGGCCAGCGCAGCTTTTTAATGGTGCCTGTGGCCGGCATAAATTCCCGCTGGGGATCCTCGGCGTACAGCCGCACTTCAAAGGCGTGCCCCTGCACCTGGATCTGCGGTTGGCGCAGCGGCAGTGGGTTTCCGGCGGCGACACTCAGCTGCCAGGCCACCAAGTCTTGGCCGGTCACCAGTTCGGTGACGGGGTGTTCCACCTGCAGGCGGGTGTTCATCTCCATAAAGTAGAAACGACCCTGTTCATCCAACAGGTATTCCACCGTACCGGCGCCGCTGTAGTTAATGGCTTGGGCAGCGCGCACCGAGGCTTCGCCCATCTGCACGCGCAGTTCATCAGAAACCCCAGGTGCGGGCGCTTCTTCAACCACTTTTTGGTGGCGACGTTGCAGCGAACAATCGCGATCCGACAGGTACACGGCGTTGCCGTGGTTATCGGCAAACACCTGTACTTCAACGTGGCGGGCGCGGATCAGGTAGCGTTCCAGCAGCAGTTGCGGGTTACCAAAGGCCGATTGCGCTTCGCGGCGGGCGCTGTCGAGGGCGTTTTGCAGTTCGTCTTTGTGTTCAACGATGCGCATCCCTTTGCCGCCGCCACCAAAGGCGGCTTTCACCAGCAGCGGGTAACCAATTTTTTCCGCTTCGGCGGTCAGCACCGCGTCGGATTGATCGTCGCCGTGGTAGCCCGGCAGCATCGGTACGGCGGCGTCGGCCATGATGATCTTGGCGGCGCTTTTGCTGCCCATCTGTTCGATGGCATGGGCGCTGGGGCCGATAAAGGCGATGCCGTGTTCACCACAGGCGCGGGCAAAATCAGGGTTTTCCGACAAAAAACCGTAACCGGGGTGGATGCCGTCACAGCCCGCTTGTGTGGCAACGGCCAAAATTTTATCGAAATCCAAGTAGGAGTGTTTGGCTTCGGCGGCGCCGATGTGAAACGCCTGATCCGCTTGCAGCACATGCTGGGCGTGGCGATCGGCATCGGAATAAACCGCCACGGTGGCGATCCCTAATTGGCGACAGGTGGCCATTACCCGACAGGCAATTTCGCCACGGTTGGCCACCAGCACTTTGGTCAGTGCCTTGGTGTGCGTTTGCATTTGGCTCATGGCTAGGCTCCCTGCCAGCGTGGTGGTTGTTTGTTGAAAAAGGCGCTTAGGCCGTGTTGGCCTTCGTCGCTGACTCGAATGGTGGCGATGCGTTCGGCGGTGTCGCGGCGCAACTCGTCATCCAGTGGCGCGCATTCAATCCGATCCAGCAGCGATTTACAGGCGCGGAGGGCTTGGGGGCCGTTGCCTTGCAGCTGCTTCAGCATCTGTTCGCCGGCGTCGTTAAGATCGTCGTGCAGTTGGTGAACTAACCCCAGTTGCAGTGCTTGTTCGGCGCTGATCAGCTCGGCGCTTAAGGCGTAACGGCGCAGTTGCCGTTGGCCAATGGCGCGGCCGACGTAGGGGCTGATGGTGGCGGGGATCAAGCCCAGTTTTACTTCCGATAAGCAGAACTTGGCGCGGTGGTTGGCCAGCACAATGTCGGCGCAAGCCACCAGCCCCAGAGCGCCGCCAAAGGCGGCCCCTTGCACCAGCATCACCACGGGGATCGGCAGCGTATCAAGGGCATGAAACAGCTGCGCCAGTTGGTTGGCGTCGGCCACATTGGCGGCGGCGTCCATCTGCGCTTGTTGTTTCATCCAGCCCAGATCGGCACCGGCGCAGAAGTGCTTGCCTTCGGCGTCGAGCAGCAACATGCGTAGGCTGTGATCTTGCTGGCACTGGGTTAGGGCGTGGATGAGTTCGGCGATCATCTGCGCGTTAAAGGCGTTGTGTTTGTCGGCACGGGCTAACGTAATGCGGCCAATGCCGTGCTGGCGACGCAGCTTAATGGTGGAAAATTCCATGGCGTTACATCCTGAACACGCCGAACGAGGTCGGCTCGATAGGGGCGTTAAGTGCCGCTTCCAGTGCGACCCCAAGTACGTCGCGGGTTTGCGCTGGATCGATGATGCCGTCGTCCCACAAGCGGGCGGAGGCGTAGTACGGGTGCCCTTGGCGTTCGTACTGATCAACAATCGGCGCTTTAAACTGCGCTTGTTCGGCGTCGCTCCAGCTTTCGCCGCGTTTCTCTAGCTGATCGGTTTTCACCTGAGCCAGTACCGCCGCCGCTTGTTCGCCGCCCATCACTGAGATCCGCGCGTTGGGCCAGCTCCACATCATGGTGGGATCGTAGGCGCGGCCACACATGCCGTAGTTGCCGGCGCCGTAACTGCCGCCAATCACCACGGTGAACTTAGGCACCTTGGCGCAGGAGACGGCCATCACCAGCTTGGCGCCGTGTTTGGCGATGCCTTCGTGTTCGTACTTCTGCCCCACCATAAAGCCGGTGATGTTCTGCAAAAACAGCAGCGGAATGCCGCGCTGGCAGCACAGTTCGATAAAGTGCGCGCCTTTTTGCGACGATTCCGAAAACAGAATGCCGTTGTTGGCGATGATGCCAACGGGGTAGCCGTGCAGGTGGGCAAAGCCACACACCAAGGTGGCGCCAAAGCGGGCTTTAAACTCGTCGAAATCGGAGTTATCCACCAAGCGGGCGATCACTTCGCGCACATCAAATGGCTGCTTCAAGTTGGTGCCAACAATGCCGTACAGCTCGTCGGCGCTGAATTTGGGCGGCTTCACGTCAATTCGCGGCAGTGGTGCGGCGCTTTGATGATTCAGGCGCGATACCGCTTGGCGTGCCAGCTGCAGCGCGTGGCTGTCGTTGTCGGCCAGATGATCGGCCACGCCGGAGATCTCGGTGTGCACGGCACCGCCGCCGAGTTCTTCGGCGCTGATCTGCTCACCGGTGGCGGCTTTCACCAACGGTGGCCCTGCCAAGAAGATGGTGGCTTGGTTTTTGACGATGATCGATTCGTCGGCCATGGCGGGCACGTAGGCGCCCCCAGCGGTACACAACCCCATCACTACGGCGATTTGCGGAATGCCCGCGGCCGACATCTGCGCTTGGTTGAAGAAGATGCGACCGAAGTGATCGCGATCCGGGAACACTTCATCTTGGCGTGGCAAGAAGGCACCGCCGGAGTCCACTAAGTAGACGCACGGCAGGTGACAACGCTGGGCGATCTCTTGCGCTCGCAGGTGTTTTTTCACGGTCAGCGGGTAGTAGGTACCGCCTTTGACGGTGGCGTCGTTGGCGACAACCATGCAGTCGATGCCGTTGATCTTGCCGATGCCCGCAATAACGCCGGCGGCAGGCACCACGTCGTCGTAACATTCGTAACCGGCAAACTGGCCGATCTCCAAAAACGGCGCGCCGGGATCCAGCAGTTGCTCTACCCGCTGGCGGGGCAGCAGCTTGCCGCGACTGGTGTGGCGTTCGCGGGATTTTTCGTTGCCGCCGGGCAGGATCTGTTCCAGTTTCTGTTTCAGATCCGCCACTACGTCGCTCATGGCGTGCTGGCGGGCGTGAAATTCGCTGTCGCTTGGGTTGATGCTTGATTGCAGTATGGTCATGTCAGCCTCTACTTCATCTCGGCCATCAGTTCGCGGCCAATCAGCCAGCGGCGAATTTCGCTGGTGCCTGCGCCAATTTCGTACAGCTTGGCGTCACGCAGTAAGCGACCGGTGTGGTATTCGTTGATGTAGCCGTTGCCGCCCAGCAGTTGGATGGCATCCAGCGCCAGTTGGGTGGCCAGTTCGGCGCTGTAGAGGATGGCGCCCGCGGATTCTTTGCGGGTGGTTTCGCCGCGATCGCAGGCGGCCGCAACCGCGTAGACATAAGCGCGGGCGGCGTTAGCGCGGGTGTACATGTCGGCCATTTTTCCTTGCACCAGCTGGAATTCGCCAATGGCTTTGCCAAACTGCTGGCGCTGGGCGATGTACGGCATCACGTTATCGACACAGGCGGCCATGATCCCCAGCGGCCCGCCAGACAGCACCACCCGTTCGTAGTCGAGGCCGCTCATCAGCACTTTGGCGCCGTCGCCTTCGTTGCCCAGCAGGTTTGCTGCCGGTACGCGGGCGTCTTCAAACACCAGCTCACAGGTGTTGGAGCCCCGCATGCCCAGCTTATCCAGCTTCTGCGCTTGGCTGAATCCTGGGGTGCCACGTTCAACGATAAAGGCGCTGACCCCGCGGCTGCCGCCGTTCAAATCGGTTTTGGCGTAGATCACGAAGACGTTGGCGTCGGGGCCGTTGGTGATCCACATCTTGTTGCCGTTCAAGATGTAATCGTTGCCATCGCGACGGGCGGTCAGTTTCATCGACATCACATCAGAACCGGCGTTGGGCTCGCTCATGGCGAGGGCGCCTACGTGCTCGCCAGACACCAACTTCGGCAGGTATTTCAGTTTTTGTTCGTGGCTGCCGTTGCGGTGAATTTGGTTAACACACAGGTTGGAGTGCGCGCCGTAAGACAACCCCACCGAGGCACTGGCGCGAGAGATCTCTTCCAGTGCGATAACGTGGTCGATGTAACCCATGCCAGCGCCGCCGTACTGTTCTTCTACGGTGATCCCCAGCAGGCCCATGGCCCCCAGTTTCGGCCACAGTTCATTGGGGAAGGCGTTGTCATGATCAATGCTGGCGGCCAGCGGGGCGATCTCCGCTTGCGCAAACTCGCGCACGGCGTCGCGAAGCATGTTGCTGGTTTCACTCAGGCCAAAATTGAAGGTGTTGAGATACAGTTCCATTGGGGGCAGTCCTTAGGGTTAGGGCGTCTGTTTCAGCGCTTCCAAGCACTGAGTTTCGGCGGAGTTAAGCTCCATCATGATGATGCGAATGTCGTCCATCTGCTGTTGCAGATCGGCTTTCTTCTCTTCAACCAGCTGCAACATGGTGTGCAGTTGCGTGCGGCTGGAACGGTCGGCGTCGTACAGATCAAACAGGCGGCCAGTTTCCGCCAAGGAAAAGCCCAACCGTTTGCCACGTAAGATCAGCTTTAATCGCACCCGATCTTGCAGGTTATAAATTCGCGTTTGCCCACGTCGACGGGGCTTGAGTAAGCCTTGATCTTCGTAGAAGCGAATGCTGCGGGTGGTGATGTCGAACTCTTTTGACAGATCGCTGATCGAATAAGTCGTTTCAGTAGTTTGCATATAACCGCATCCGTGAGTTGTTACATGTTATTAACCTACCGTACCTTTACGTAAAGGTAAACTAGGCGAAAGTGGAAGGGGTCTGATCGGATCTGTGGCACGGCAAGCGGCTAGCCGATGGTCTAATGGGCGATTTTTTGCGCGAATGCTAGTAATGGGCATCCACCGCAAAGAAGGGAGCATGGATCGTGGTTCAGTTAACCAAAGCGCTGCAAACCCAGGCGCAGCAAGACCCTGAAGGGTTTTGGCAACAACACTCACACTTGCTGGATTGGCAGCAGGCACCGCAACAGATCCTCGATAGCAGTAATGCACCACTGTACCGTTGGTTTAGCGACGGTAGGTTAAACACTTGTTACAACGCCGTTGACCGCCATGTTGAGGCTGGTCGCGGCAGCCAAGTGGCCATTCATTACAGCAGCCCTGTTACGGGCCAAGCCTACGACGTCAATTACGCCGAGCTGCAACAGCTGGTGGCGCGTTTGGCTGGGGCGATGCAACAGCAAGGGGTGGTGAAGGGCGATCGGGTGGTGATCTACATGCCGATGGTGGTGGAAACCGTGGTAGCGATGCTGGCCTGTGCCCGCATTGGCGCCATTCATTCGGTGGTGTTTGGCGGCTTTGCGGCGCCAGAGTTGGCCAGCCGCATTGATGACGCTAAGCCCAAGCTGGTGCTGAGCGCCTCTTGCGGCATTGAACCTTCCGGCCCTGTGCCTTACAAACCGCTGCTGGATGCGGCGTTGCAACAGGCGCGCCATGCGGTGCCCCGTTGTTTGATTCTGCAGCGGCCGCAGGTGGTGGCCTCGCTCACGCCGGGGCGTGATTTAGATTGGGGGGAAGCGCAGCAACAGGCCGCCGATGCGCCCTGTGTGCCACTGAGCGCCACCGATCCGCTGTACATTCTGTATACCTCTGGCACTACCGGCAGCCCCAAAGGGGTGGTGCGCGATAACGGCGGCCACGCGGTGGCGTTGGCGTGGTCAATGCAGGCGATCTACAACATCAACGCCGGTGATGTGTTTTGGGCGGCGTCGGACGTGGGCTGGGTGGTGGGCCATTCGTACATTGTTTATGGGCCATTACTGGTGGGAGCCAGTACGGTGCTGTACGAAGGCAAGCCTGTGGGCACACCCGATGCGGGGGCCTTTGGTCGCGTAATTGAACGCTACAAGGTCAATAGCTTCTTTACCGCGCCCACGGCGATGCGGGCGATTAAGCGTGACGATCCCCACGCCAGTGGCATCAAAAGTTATGATTTAAGCAGCCTGAAGGCGCTGTATTTGGCTGGAGAACGCTGCGATCCCGACACCCTGTATTGGTCGAGCAGTGCCCTTGGGGTGCCGGTGGTGGATCATTGGTGGCAAACCGAAACCGGCTGGGCCATTTGCGCCAACTTGCTGGGGGTTGAGCCTCTGCCAATCAAACCGGGCTCTCCGGCGCTGGCGGTGCCAGGCTATCAGGTTGAGGTGTTGGATGAAGCTGGGGTGGCGGTGGCGGCCAACCAAAGCGGTGCCATTGCCCTGAAATTGCCGCTGCCACCGGGCACCTTAACCACCTTGTGGGGCGATCCTCAGCGTTTTCACGACAGCTATTTAAGCCATTATCCTGGGTACTATTTAAGTGGCGATGCCGGTTATCTGGATGAGGACGGCTACCTGTATGTGATGAGCCGCATGGACGACATCATCAATGTGGCTGGGCACCGTTTATCCACGGGGCGGTTTGAAGAGGTGTTAGCGCAGCACCCACAAGTGGCCGAAGTGGCGGTGATTGGGGTGGCCGACAAACTGAAAGGGCAGGTGCCACTGGGGTTGGTGGTGCTGAAGAAAGGGCAGCGCGACAGCGAGCAACTGCAGCAAGAGTTGGTGCAGTTGGTGCGAACCGAAGTGGGGCCCGTGGCGGCCTTTAAGCTGGTTACGGTGGTCGAGAAGCTGCCGAAAACTCGGTCTGGCAAAATCTTGCGCGCCACCATGCGAAAAATGGCCGACAACCAGCCCTATAACATGCCGGCCACCATTGAAGATCCCACCGCGTTAGGCTTGATTGAGCAAGCACTGCAGCGCCTTGGTTATTGCCGTAACAGCGTGGAGCCCGCTTAGGGTTGGTGCGGCGTGGTGTGGCTGGAACAAGGCCAGCACGAATCACACAGCCTGAGCGCGCTGCTTTTTGGGCAAAGTAAAACGCCACCGACATCGCGGTGGCGTTTTGCTTGGGCGTTGGCGTGGTGCCACCGGCGCGTTAGGCCAACTGCGACAGCGGCAACCCCAGTGATAACAGCACGCTGTAGACCATGGTGAGCTTGGCGGTACGCCCCAGCAGCGGGTTCAGCGCCGCGCCTTCGGTTTGCACAAACTCTTTGGCCAAGACCCGTGCCATCGGCACCGAGATAAAGCCCAGCAACACCACCAGCCCCGGTAACTGCCCCAGTAGGAACATCAGCATGATGGTTAAATACGGCAGCGCCAACAGGGTGCTGTACAGCAATCGGGATTGCTGCTGCCCCAACCGTACCGCCAAGGTGCGCTTGCCGGCTTTGCTGTCGGTAGAGATGTCGCGGGTGTTGTTAACCAACATAATGGCCGAATTAAACAGCCCCATGGTGCTGGCCAACAGCCAAACGGTAACGGTAGTGTCTTGCACTTGGGTGTAGTAACTGCCGACAACGGCCACCAAGCCAAAGAACACAAACGCCGCCACTTCGCCTAAGCCGTGGGAAGCCAGTGGGTAGGGGCCACCGGAGTAACACAGTGCCCCAAGCACGGCGAACACCGCCAACCCCGCCACAACGGCGCCGCCCACATAGATAAGGTACAAGCCGACGGCGATGGCCAACAGCAGCGACAACACCATGCCATTACGCACCGCAGTGGGGCTAAGCAAGCCCGATTGGGTTACACGCACTGGGCCTAAGCGTTCATCGGTATCCACGCCGCTTTTAAAATCGAAATAGTCGTTGGCCAGATTCACGCCGATCTGCAGCAACACGCCACACAGCATTGAACAGGCACCAACCAAGGCGCTAAAGGTGCCGTCGACCAATGCCAGCACATTGCCCAGCAGCAACGGGCCAATGGCGGCCGGTAGGGTGCGTGGCCGGATCGCCAACAGCCAAGAATGTAGAGTCATGTCAGAATCACAAAAAATTATTGTTTCGACGGCCATTGTACCTAACTTGGCGCGACTGTGGCGCTGATCCGAGTCACGAAGGTTGGTTAAGAAGCAACCGCTGCCGAATTGGGCTTGGAACAACGTCAGATGGGCGACTGTTTGCAACTCGTGTTTCGTTTATCATTCACACTTTTGCCATGTTATCGAGGCCAGATCACGGTACTGGCTTAACAATAAATGCCATGATTGGTGTAGATGACTTTAAACACGGTGTTGGTGCAGGGATGTATAACTTCGATAATCAAGTAGTGATGATCACCGGAGCAGGACGGGGCCTTGGCCGAGCTTATACTTTGGCGTTAGCAGCGCGAGGCGCAACGGTGATTGCCGTAGATAACGGCTGTGATGTGATGGGCGAGGGCACAGACTCGGATTACATTACCGAATTGAAAGAGGTGGCGCGGGACATGGGCGCCGAAGTGATTGGCCACTGCATTGATGTGACCGATCAAGCGGCGATGGCGCAACTGGTTGACGCAACCTATGCCGAGTTCGGCCGCATCGATGGGCTGATCTGCAACGCGGGCATTATGTTGCCGCAAGACGGAGTGCAGCAGGGGCTGGAGCTGTATCAGCAACAGATGAACGTAAACCACTATGCCACCGTGGCGCTGGTGCAGCAGGTGCTGCCTAAAATGCAGCAGGTGGATCAAGGCCGGATTGTGGTCACCGGTGGTTTGTCGCCAATTTATGGTGAAGCACGGCTGATGGGCTACGCCGCCTCTGCCGCGGCCAACATGGGTTTTGTGCGCTGCTTAAGCCGCGAACTGGCCGACAGCAATGTCAAAGTGAACGTGATTGTGCCCGCCAATTTTTCGCGCATGAGCGAACAACTGGAATGGCCGTACGATTACCAAAGCATGACCCCAGATCTGGTGGCACCCGCGGTATTGTGGCTGCTGGCCAGCAATGCCCCTAACGGCTTAACCGTGTCGGTGGGCGGCGGTTATTATTCGCTGATTGAGCCGATGGAAAGCGAAGGCGCAACGTTAGATCTGAACGATCAGCGGCCACAGGCGGTGGCGCGCTTACTGGGTAATCTC
This sequence comes from uncultured Ferrimonas sp., assembly GCF_947489035.1. Taxonomy (GTDB): domain Bacteria; phylum Pseudomonadota; class Gammaproteobacteria; order Enterobacterales; family Shewanellaceae; genus Ferrimonas. The sequence continues at coordinate 23,374 of NZ_CANLCI010000036.1, forward strand.
AGCCATGCCCCCAAAACACAGGTGTTCCAAAGCTTTGAAAGCCGGATGCGACACATTCTTAAGTTATTGATGCTGAAGCGATCATAAACGCTGGCAATTTTCGGTGTGGCACAGTAGCGTAATCCTCTTGTTTGTTGGCTATACGAGAAGTTACTGAATGTCTGCCGTACTCGATAAATTGGTAAATCTGCTGACCTTAGAGCAGTTAGACGATGGCTTATACCGAGGTGAAAGCCAAGATCTGGGCTTTGGTCACCTGTTTGGTGGTCAAGTGCTGGGGCAGGCATTAGCCGCCGCCCAAGCCACGGTGCCAGAAGGGCGGCATGTACACTCGTACCACTCCTACTTTTTGCGTGCTGGCGATCTCAGCCTGCCGGTGATCTACGACGTTGAAACCTTGCGCGATGGCGGCAGTTTCAGTGCCCGCCGTGTCAGTGCCATCCAGCATGGCCGCCCAATCTTCTTTATGACGGCGTCGTTCCAAGGGGAAGAACCAGGGCTTGAACACCAAGTGACGATGCCACAAGTGGCGCCGCCAGAAGAGTTTAAAAGCGAGCATGAACTGGCGCTTGAATTGGGCGATAAATTGCCACAGCAACTGCGCGAACGCTACTTGCCAAACCAAGCGATTGAACTGCGCGTGGCCGAAGACGCAGCCCAGCGTGCCACCGATTGCAGCCACACCCGCAACATTTGGATGCGGGCGACCGGCAACGTGGCTGACGACGATCACCTGCATCAGTTTTTGCTCTCGTACGCTTCCGACTTTAACTTTTTAACCAGCGCGTTAAAGCCCCACGGGCGCACCATGTTCAATGCCAACATGAAGCTCGCCACGATTGATCACTCCATGTGGTTTCATCGTAAGGTGAACTTAAACGAGTGGCTGCTGTTCAGCATTGATTGCCCAAGCACCGGCAACGCGCGTGGTTTGGTTCGTGGTCAAATTTTTGATACCGAAGGGCACTTGGTTGCCAGCGCGGTGCAAGAAGGGCTGATGCGCTCGCGCGCAAAATAACAGCAGCGGGTTTTAAATTGTGATCTACCTCTAAAAGCGACCGTAACGGTCGCTTTTTTAGTTTGTTAAGGTGAATGGGCGTTGTGGTTAACACAACGCACCTCGGATGAAGGTATTCAGGAGAGCGGCCCACCTTAGGGCCCACCGAAGAAGTAAATCTTTCAGGTGTCGGCAACTGCCGATAAGGACTGGTACTGGACGAGCCTCTGGAGAGTTCCATTGACTTGGACGCCGAAGGCGCAAGCGGCTTTGCCGTGAAACGCTCAGGCACAAAGGACAGAGAGTAGAGTTATCTTCTGCGCCCCTGCTTTGCTGAAACGGGCTGGTGATGTCGTGATGACACAACAGCTTGGTCCGTCATGGTTTCTCCTCATGTTGTTTTTATGAGGAAACCACCACATGTTTACCATCGAATCTGTTCTATCTACCCTCTCTAGCTGGGTTTGGGGTCCACCACTGTTGTTGCTTTTGGTGGGCACGGGCCTTTATTTCACCGTACAACTTGGCGTAATGCAGTTGCACAGATTGCCATTGGCTCTGCGGCTGATGTTTCGCCGTGATGACAGCGCCGGCGATGTCTCGCGCTTTAGCGCCCTGTGTACTGCTTTGGCTGCCACCATTGGTACTGGCAACATTGTTGGCGTAGCTACCGCCGTTAAACTGGGTGGCCCCGGCGCCCTGTTTTGGATGTGGCTGGCGGGTCTGTTTGGCATGGCCACCAAATACGCCGAATGCATGCTGGCGGTGAAATACCGCCGCACCGACAGTCGTGGTGAGCAAGTGGGTGGGCCGATGTATTACATTGCCGACGGTCTAGGCAAAGCGTGGCTGGCCAAAGTGTTTGCGGCATTTACCCTGCTGGTGGCCTTTTTTGGTATCGGCACCTTTCCCCAAGTAAACGCCATTGTTGATGGCGCCGAACTGGCGTTGAACGTGCCACGGCAACTGTCGATGATCATCCTAACGGTATTGGTGGCAGCGGTTGTGTTGGGCGGCATTAAACGCATTGCCCGGGTGGCAACGGCGTTGGTGCCGACCATGGCGATTGGCTACATCATGGTGTGCAGTGCCTTGGTGCTGACTAACGCCGATGCGGTACCTGCTGCATTAGGCTTGATCCTCCACAGTGCCTTTAACCCTGTTGCGGCCGGTGGCGGTTTTGCTGGAGCGACGGTGATGATGGCAATCCAGTTCGGGATCGCCCGTGGTGTGTTTTCTAACGAAGCTGGGCTGGGCAGTGCGCCCATGGCCGCGGCCTCAGCCAAAACCAAATCACCGGTCGAACAGGGACTGGTATCGATGACCGGCCCCTTCTTCGATACGCTGATCATCTGCAGCCTAACCGGGCTGGCTTTGGTGATCACCGGAGCATGGCAAGGGGATGCCGCCGGTGCAGCGATGACGTCACAAGCGATGAGCGATGGGTTATCCACCCTAGTGGGCAGTAAAGTGATCACCATTGCCCTGCTGTTTTTCGCCTTTACCACCATCCTTGGCTGGTGCTACTACGGTGAACGTGCAGTGCTGTTTTTAGCGGGTGAAAAGTATCGTCTACCGTATCGCATGGTGTTTGTGGCCTTGGTGGCCGTGGGTGGTTTGCTGCAATTGGATTTGATCTGGTTGCTGGCGGATGTGGTGAACGGGCTAATGGCCATCCCTAACTTGATTGCGCTGTTGTGGCTGCGCCATGAAATCGTGGCTGATACCCGCGCCTATTTTGCTGCTCATTCATCCCTGCGCTCCGTGCGGGCATAAACGCAAACTTTGCTGATGGCGGTGCTATCATACCGCCATTGTCTTAGTTGAAGGATCACCCTATGAAGCGTCGTACCCTATTTGCCGCCCTGTTACTGTTGCCATTAGCGGCCTGTGTGAGTGATACCCCGCAGTTGGATGAGGTGGAGTACGTACAATTAAGTGGTGTAGTAACCTTTAAAGAGAAAACCCTATTGCCGCAGGGCAGCAGCGTTACCGTTGCCGTGATCGACGCGAATGAACGCGGCGCCATTTTGATGCGTAAAGAGTTTGAAGTCGCCAAATTGCCGGTGCCATTTTTTCTCTCAACCCCGAAAGAGCGTTATAACAACAACGCCGATTACGTGGTGTGGGCTTCGATCAAAGTTAAAGGGCTTGATGTACCGTTGCTGCAAACCCAACGGCCATTTGTTCGAGTGTTAACTAATGATGTTAACAACGCGGTTGTCGAAGTTAAGCCGCTCAATTAACAATGGACGCAGGGTAGAACAAAAGATCCAAGCTACGGCTTAATGCCGATCGTTTTTGCTAATTGAACGATCCTTACAGGACGTCATAATCGGTCGTAACCTTAGTTGCGGCCGATTTTTATGTCTGAGTTTTCCAAAGAACTTAGAATTTAGTTGACTACGACAATACGCTTACTCGGTTATAAGTGACGCAACAACTTCATCAGTAGCATTTTTCCCTGCTGAAATGACTGGTTAGGTAACGTTTGCTACAGCCCTTACTTCTGGAGGCTCAGAACTAACAACCCTTTACTTGATGCAGCAATAACATACATTTTAGAACTTTCGATATGCAAAAATGATTCTGCATCACTCTTTAAGTGTGATAATAGAGGCGATTCATTAACGAGGATTATTTTTGTCAGTTATTATTTGCGGCAATCATCTAATATTTTTACGATTCTATCTTTATCACCTGATTTATATTTAGCATCATAACTTCATGAGTTAGTTTTTCACAGGAAACTTCAACCTATAACGACCCTTCGTTAACGTCTTAATCAATAGCCTCTAAAAAGACGTAAAATGAGCCAAAGTTATCTAAGGGTGAATGCATAATTCGATTGGTTACCTAATATCTAAATAAGCGTCCTCGCCGCAGGCTGCGTCCGGTGGAGCTGCATAGCAGCGGAACGAACTTGATTTTTTAGGTTTTGTTTGATTCTAAAGCAGATTCAATCGGATCCTTCTGTCCAAGTATACTAAGAATAATGCCGAAAATTATTACAATTGCACCGAACCATGTAATCAATGAATACTGCTCATTCATAAATACTGTGCCTGAGAATAAAGCCACACCCGCTGCAATATATCCAATTTGGCTCAAATAGGTAGGGCCACCGATTTGTTGCAAACGGAAAAAAATACTGAACATAGCAACTGAGCCTATAACTTGAAAGATGGCGAGACTCTTGATTGATAAAAGATCAAGCGTCAAAACAGCTTGGCCTGAAAAAATCAGCAAAGAAAAAAGCAAAATGGCTGCAGATAAATTACTACCAACCGCCAGCTCAATTGGGTCAGCGCCTTCTGGCCAGCCTACAGTACGATACAAATTACCTACCGCTAATGATAAAGGGATACACAAACCTGCTATTAACCATATAGTTGAAGCGGGCTGGCTTACTTCTCCTCTCGTTAAAGTGACAATTACAGCACCGATAAAACCAATTAGAATGCCAATTGTTCCTAGCCGGTTTGGTAACGCCACTTTTTTTATGGAAGAAAGAGCAAGAGTAAATATTGGAGACAAAGTGAATAAAATTCCAGTAAAGCCAGAACCTAACTTAGGAATTACGGTGAATATTAATATATTTGGCACTGCAAATGAAAACAACGATGACCAAAAATAATATTTTATAAAAATTATATTACAACATACTTTTCTGCCCCTTAAGAATTGACTAATAAGTAATATTATTCCACTTCCGAATGAGATTAACCAAGCCCAAACTATGGGAGAAATTGAAGCTTCAGCCGCGAGTTTTCCAAATGGAAAAGTGAGACCTAAAAATAGACCTGTGAAAATAAGAAGTAATGCTGGTGAGTCTTTGATGTTCATATATTGTTTAAAGCCCTATTTTATCGGGGGTGTTGTTTGGTAATTGAGAAACATAGCGCCCTGTTAGGTATTTATTCTACCGAAGTTACAACCTGTATCTTTTATCTAATTCAGGGGTTTGAACAATAACGTTATATAGCGAATACGCTTCCATTCCTTTATCTTCTTGCACATAAACATCAGCGTTCCCTTTTAGTCCTAAAATCGACTGTTGCAAAGACGCCTTACCTTTAGCACGGCGTTGTTGATCAAATCAAACCAGAAAACACAGCTATATCAAAGAGCTTGGCTGATTATGCAACTTGCTGACGAATAGGCATACCTAGCCCTATGACTTTGTTCATCGCCTTTACGCCAGCCAGTGCTTCACCGACCTGCGCATTGTAATCACGTGAACTCAAGGCCGGGCTAATCAGCTGCTTATAACGATACATCGCCGTTTCTGACAGCGAGCGTTGGTGATAGCCAACGTCCTCCTTCCACTCTTTTAGCTTGCCATCTTTCAGCGCGGAAACTGCTTCGTTCCGCGGGTGACCATCTTCCCAGAAACCTGCATTTACTCGCGGTGGAATTGAGGCTTTCGTGCCCTTTTTTCGCAACAGCCGATGGCAGGCTTTGGTGTCGTAAGCACCGTCTGCTGAAAGTTGTTTTAACTTGCGCCTTAGTGGGTTGAGCAAGGTTGGTAGCACTTCGTTATCCGCAACACTTACCACGCTCACTTCGGCTGTAATTACCTCGTGGGTCGCGGCATCCACAGCCACATGGAGTTTGCGCCAGGTACGGCGCTTTTCCTTGCCGTGCTTACGCATTTTCCACTCCCCTTCACCAAACATTTTCAGCCCTGTGGCGTCCACCACAACATGCGCAATGGGGCCACGACTGCGATTGCGGTACTTGATGTTGACTGTCT
>NZ_CANLCI010000037.1 GCF_947489035.1 uncultured Ferrimonas sp.
TGCATATGTCCCGAATTCTCAGTTCAAGGATCAGATCGCCGCCGCGCTGATTGGTTCAATACGATTTAGGAAACAACACCTAGTCAAGAAAGTTATCCCATTCTGTAACCGTGACATTTTCAATATAAATATCTCTTAGGCTACCATCGGTTTCAAACTCTTCTTTCAATTCACTCTATTGATACATGATAATTTTGAACACAAAACTAGAGATTTTTATAACGCTTCACTTAGCGGGAGCAGCCAGCCCGGCTATACTCCGCGAGGCACGAGCGCAGCCGGGCTGGCTGAAATCTGCCTACAGTGCCTTGTTAGGTAACGCCTGCTCTAATAAATATCTTCAATCGGAATATTAGATTTAATCTCTAAGCGCTTCATAGCTATCTTGCAACAAATCTCAGAAAACAACAGCAAAAACTTGGCATTAATAAAAAGCTCATTTTCCACCTCATGAAGATATCGCCAATCCACAAATGCGTTATCACAATTTTCCAGTTGAGCTTTGTAATCAGGCCATTCAGAGCTTAGTTCGTCTTCTATTTCTGATTGCACATCCTTAGGTAACCTGTTCATTAGCGGAATAAGTTTATGCCCACGGCATTTACTCCCTTCGCTATAAATAATAGCTTTCATCGCTAATTCAGCAGAAAATTCACTACAAACAATAGCTGGCGTTCCTATATTTATCATCCCAGCTAGCATTCCTCGTTTTGCCATCCGATAAAAATCTATGGCATTACTTGCGGCAATGAAAATTTGTTGCTGATTCATAAAGTTACCTAACGAATGACATGGATCCCCACCCTTGATCCTAGCAGCCACAATCGTAGTTCTGGGCAAACATATCAGGAGGTTTCCATGTCTCAGTTGTCTTGTTTTTGCGGTATCGACTTAGCCAAAAACCACTTCAGCATTCATGCAGTGGATGAACGTGGCAAGGTTATTCTGCATAAGTCCGTTATTCGCGCTAAATTACTGACCACCTTAGCAAATATTCCTATTATGACAATAGGAATTGAAGCCTGTGGTGGCGCCCATTTTTGGGCTCGCCAGTTCAATAAACTCGGCCACCACAGCTAAGACCCATTGCGGACAGCCTGTTAATGCGGCGGCTACTCGACACCATCTAACGCCCAAATTCTGTATTAGCGGCACCGCAACCGCGTAAGTCATCAGGGCCACGACGAGAGTCGACTCAAAGGCCGAATGTAGAGCGGCAGTCCAAACCTTTGATCTCTAATGCTGAATAAAATTGACGTTGGTGGGGATCCATGTAGCCGCATTAAGGTGTGAGCGGCGCTTGCCTATACTTTGAGCGAAGCGAAAACGGCAAGCGTTGCGAATCACTCTTAAATGCTTTGTTATGTACGTATTTTATAGGATCCCTTCAGAATGAGCAGATGATAAATAAGCTAAGGATGGGGCTTGCGACTCAGTTATCAACTGTTTTTTGATTTCAGCACAAGCAGAAAATATAGCTACAGGTGCTGCTACAGCTGCCCCTATACCAAAAGAAGTCACATCAAAAACTGTTTTAGTTACGCTCGAGGCTATTGCGCCTGCAGCTACACCTTGCGCTAATCCCGATAGGTAGCTTTGCCCAGCAAGATTAAATGAGCTGCTAAGAGTTGTTCTAAATGTATGTTTAAATGCCTCATTCATAACGCGCTCAGCATCAAATATTTTGACTTTTAGATCTTTAATTATCTTTGCTTGCTCATCAGGACTATCAGCGGCTTTAAGCAAGTCGACATATGTATTTTCAAGTAACCCTCTAAATGCTGCTAACTGGTCACTTCTATATTCTTTGAACTCTAATATATCGTGAAAAGCAACATTTTCTCTAGGTACTGGTAAGCAATTACTCAATGAAAGTAAGACCGATTGTCTTTCTGTAAGGTACTTTTCTGGTAAAGAAAAGCGATTATTAAATTGATGGACAGTCCAATCATGAGATTTATCAGACTTGATTAACTCGTTAAGAGCAATTGCCTGCCCTTCTGCGTAGCTATCAGCCCACTGAGTACCTGTTTGACCTGAGATCATTCCGTTTGTTGAGCTATGACCTTTTGCCTTGGTTTTATGTCGAGATAAGATACCTAAAGTAGTAAGTTCAGATTCATCTCGAATCACCGTTTCCCACAATGTATCCGGCTTCGGGATTACAACCTTATCCCAATACATCACTAGAAAATTAAAGTGGTACCAACTAAGCCCTGTGCCAGGGTTAAACCCATTAGCCTGATCGAGATGAGCCCCTACCATAGGGCTGATAATAATACCCTGATTTTTCATAGCCTCTAAACCTTACTTTTATCGAAAGTACATAACGCCTCAATAAGGGGCGCCGAAGGCGTCCCTCTTGATTGACTTGTTAGCTGTATCTTTACTCGTAGACTTGAATACATCTTTACTGATAGCTTGAGTTGAAACGAAGAGAACAGCTATACCACCGATAATAATGTAGATATCAATACCACCAATCAACTCTTTTACTGATGGAAAGAATGGACTAATCGCGAGAGCAATGCCACAGATAATGCCGCTTGCGTTTAATACAGAGCTAACAATAATTGCATGGTTTGGTTCTATTCCATGCTTGTAACAACGAAACAAATATACTGCGATCATAACAACAGCAAGAATAGTGGAAGGAATTAATATTGTTTTATCCATTTTTATTCCCTCCATCTTTCTTGGAGTCATTGGCTACTTCACCAAAAATGGCACCTAATATACCTCCTACAATTGCACCTGCAGGGCCACCAATTGAAGCGCCAAATATTGCTCCACCCATAGCAGCGCCAGTTGTCCTTGTATTCTCTTCTTCGGTTCGTCCTTTAGAAGAATTATTGTTTTTGTCTTTATCCAATTTCAACTCCATTGTTGGATGATACAGCTAACGCCACATTAAGCGGCAAAAAATTGTTGGTTAAAATGTTGAACGGAGTGAAAACAACCAACTGTTTTTTGTCCGTTTGAATGCCTTGTTAGGCTTTTGTCAGCATCTCCTCTGCTTGATTAGTAATAGTTGTCCAAGAACTATCGTTTGAAACTAAACTACGCAAGGGAATACCTTTACCTTTAATTTCAGGCCATAATACAAACCCGCTTTCTAAATCATCAACAAAGTTATTGTCATAAACCCAAACTACAATAGGGGATTTCTTTTTCTTTAAAGTTTGAATTATCATGTTTGAATTTGTATGGCCTCCGCCTGAACCTTGAAATGCCATACGGCCTCTAGAAAACACGAACCACTCGCCAGTTAATCTTGATTCAAGTACAACGCAAACTAAATTGTAATGACTAGATGGTGATCTCTCTATTAAAATTGATACTAAAGGACTATCAATATCATTAACCATCTGAGGTAGATCATGGAAAGCATCAAATGTTTTAAATTTACGTACTCTTTCAATAGGTGGTATATCGTTATCAATCTTTGGTTCTGGTGGGATTATTTGAAGTGGCTCGCTACCTTCAGGTTTAAAAACTAAATCAACTTTGTTAGCAAGCCAACTAGCTAACATTCCCAAACCAAAATCTGCAGGCGTCATATATTTTCTCCATTGATTACGAAATCTGAATTTAAAAAGCCTAACGCCCCATTAAGAGGCTTTTAATTGTTGGTTAAAATGTGGAGCGAAGCGGAACCTAACCAACTGTTAAAAGTCCTGCTTGAATGGCTTGTTAGGTGTTTTTGCACTAAACCTGTTTTTTACTTTTTTATAGCCTAATCCGAACAGCCAAACAATTACAGGGTAAGGTAATAAAATAACCATCCAAATTATAGCTTTCATTGACCATCCAATTCCCATATTTGACCAATATAGCTTCGTTGCTTCTTCACGCATTTCGGGGGCAACATATTGTGATCTTTCTACGTCAGACATACCGTCAAAATCAAACCCCATTAAATCAAGACGTACGTCTGTGTAAAAATGAGGCCAATATGAACCTACAATAAGCATCAAAGATATAATTGATGCTGAAACTAAATACAACTTCACAAAGCTATAATTTTTATACGCGCAAACAATTGGTGTAGAAACGATGATTGTCAGTATTAGTAATTCAACGATAAAACCTAAAGTTTCCATCCGCTCTCTCGAAACACCTAACAGCTTATTATGATGCCAAGTGGCACTTTGTTTACATCAATGGTTGGCATCCTATCCTCATTGTATCAATAAGTGAATGAGTTAAATTTCATTCTATTTCAGTATCTTAATTCCAAAGTGTGCGCTTGGCCAGAGATTCTGTTGTGGCATAGAAAGCGTTCTGCTGTAAACAAAATGCCAAGCTCAAAAACTGTATGTATTAACAGTTATCTGTGGCGTGGTTGATCAAATCCATCGCGCAGACGCAGCGATACGGTAGTCCTTCCTTTTTAACCGCAGTTAACAGTAGAGATTAAGCGGCCATCAACGTACATAGAGAGTTTAGAAAGCCTTCTGTGGTATGCAGCGACAGACTGAAAACGCCGGTAACCATCAGTGCGGTTTCAGTACCAGCTTTTGATTGCAGTATTGTCAGTCCAGAACGTTAATGAAGCTCGATTGACTAAAGCTTGGTTGTACTGCCTCCAGTGGGTGATTCTGCAGAAGAGTAAAGATCATTGATAGAGTATGACGAAATATCAATCGATTATGATCGAAGCGAAATCAGCCAAATGTTATTAACCGCACTTTAAATGGCTGTTAGGTGCTTAACTGTGCTTGATTCATCTTCAGCCAAAATGACTCTTGGCATTGATTCGAAAAGTTCTTTCTCTGGGGAACGATATTTAAATGGTTTGGCTGTTCAATTACTTCATACGAAATCCAGCACTCCTCACAAACCGAGTCCGTAATATGTTCAGATAGGTCTTGCTCAGTTAGCTTTCTTACAGCAACACCGTTGTTAAACTTTACGAATAACTCACTGTTTTCTACGAGAACACCGTCTTCTTCGGAAATCTGGTTGTTACATAGCTTCTCTACTATCGATAAACCTTCAGGCTCTTCTTTCATCGCTAATATATACGTAAACAAATTATTCATGGCACCGGCCTGTTTGAAACGATGAGCACATAACGAATGACATGGCTACCCAGCCCTGATCCGAGCAGCCCCAATGGTCGTTTGGGGCAGACGCATCAGAAGATTGCCCTGTCTCAGTTGTCTTGTTTTTGCGGTATCGACTTAGCCAAAAACCACTTCAGTATTCATGCAGTGGATGAACGTGGCAAGGGCATTCTGCATAAGTCGGCTACTCGCGCTAAATTACTGACCAAATTAGCAAAAATTCTTGTTATGACCATAAGTATTGAAGCCTGTGGTGGCGCCCATTTGGGGGCTCGGCAGTTCAATATACTCGGCCATCACACGCGCATCATGGCCGTCAAATAGGTTAGCCCCTGCCGCATCAACGGTAACAACGATTTGAATGATGTCGTGGCGATCTGCGAAGCAGTACAACGTACCAATGGGCGCGTTTGACCACCACATGGCCATCTTGCATCGAGCTATGGTTGCTATCTTTGCCATTGATTTAGAACGCAATCAAGGCGCACTTTTAATTAATTCAATATCCTATGTGTAAAGCCAGAAGCGGCTTAGAGGAGATTTTCTACCCGCTTAGTATCAACGTTCAGCCGTTGCTTCTCTTTGCTCGGTTCCGGCGAATCTGCTGCAAGCGGAAGCACCCGTTGTAATCCCCGCTAACAAAACGCCTGGCCACATCGATTGCATTTGCCGCCGTCGATGGAATGATGAGGCGATTGTTTTTCAAAAGGAACTTGGCATGAAGCTCGGGATAATTGCGGTGGCATTGTTGCTGCCATTGGGAGCGGTAGCGCAACCGTTTAGCTACAACGATGTGTTTGAACTGGAATTTGCCGCTGCGCCGCAGGTGAGCCCCGATGGCGAGCGGCTGGTGTATGAGCGGCGCAGTTTCGACATTATGCAGGATCGGAGTCGCAGTAATCTGTGGCAGCTGGAACTGGATAACGGCAACCATCGGCCCTTGCTCAGTGGCAAAGCCAATTATCGCATGGCTAAGTTTTCTCCCGATGGTCGCCGTTTGGCTTATCTGTCGAGCATTGAAGGCGACAACCAGCTGTACGTTCGCTACCTCGATAGTGGCGATACCGTGCGGGTAACCAACCTGCAAGCCACCCCCAGCAGCATTGAATGGTCGCCCAACGGCAAGCAGTTGGCATTTACCTTGTTTACCCCCAGCAAGCCCAGCGGTTTGAAGGTTGCGATGCCAACACCGCCGAAAGGGGCGAAGTGGGCGGGCAAGGCCACGTACATTGATCAAACCCGTTATCGCAGTGATGGCAGCGGCTTTAGCAAGGCCGGCCAACGGCAGATCTATGTGGTGCCTGCTGACGGCGGTACACCACATCAGCTAACACAAGGGGAGTTTCCCATCGGTGCAAAGTTGAGTTGGCACCCCAATGGCCGTCAGATCCTGTTTGATTCGTACCGCAGTGACGAATGGCAGATGCAAGCTCGGCAAGGTGATCTTTACGCCGTGGCATTAGCCGATGGCGCCATGACCCAACTGACCGACCGCAGCGGTGCTGAAGCCAGCCCGACCGTGAGCCCCAACGGCAAATTGGTGGCGTACCTGCAAAGCCCCGATAACACGCTGGCGCACATCAACAGCCAAGTTGCCGTGATGGGAATGGATGGCAGCGAGCCACGGCTGCTGACCAACACGCTGGATCGGGGCGTTAGCCAGTTGCAGTGGGCGAAGGACGGCAGTGGCGTGTATTTCAACTACACCGATCACGGCGTCAGTCGGGTTGGTTTTGTGTCACTGAAGGGCAAAATTACCCGCTTCGAGGTGGCGCTGGGTGGGCAATCTTTGGGGCGACCTTATGCGTCTGGGCAGTTTGCGGTGGTGGGCAAAAATCAGCTGGTGTACACCGGCGGTGATGCCACTGCCCCAGCGGATCTGCACCACCTTAAGCGGGGGAAAAGCCGAGCATTAACTCAGCTCAATCAAGACTTAATTGGTCGTCGTTATGTTGCACCAGTAACGGCGATCACCGTTAACTCATCGGTGGATCAGCGCCCAATTGAAGCGTGGATTGCCACCCCGCCGAACTTCGATGCCAGTAAGCGTTACCCAATGGTTTTAGAGATCCACGGCGGCCCCCATGCCGCCTATGGCCCCAACTTCTCGATGGAGGTACAGCTAATGGCAGCGCAGGGCTATGTGGTGGTGTGGGCCAACCCTCGGGGGAGCTCCTCTTACGGCAGCGACTTTGCCAATACCATTCATCACAACTACCCGTCGGAGGACTATAACGACTTGATGGACGTGGTGGATGGGGTGATCGCCAAGGGCTATGTCGATCCACAGCAGCTGTTTATTACCGGTGGCTCTGGTGGGGGCACTTTAACCGCGTGGAGCATCGGCAAGACCGATCGCTTTAAAGCCGCAGTGGTGGCAAAACCGGTGATCAACTGGATGAGCTTTGCCCTAACTGCCGACATGTACCCTTACTTCAGCCAATACTGGATGCCGGGCAAGCCGTGGGAGCACGCCGATCACCTGTGGCAACGTTCGCCGCTGTCGTTGGTGGGTAACGTTACCACCCCCACCATGTTGCTAACCGGTGAGCTTGATTACCGTACCCCCATGAGCGAAACCGAACAGTATTACCAAGCGTTGCAGCTTAACGGGGTGGAATCAGCGATGGTGCGGATCCCAACAGCCGGCCACGGCATTGCCAATCGTCCCAGCAATTTGATCCAGAAGATCGCCTACATCATGGCGTGGTTTGATAAACACCGTGGCGAACAGCCGCAGTAGCTGCGAGGGTGTACAACAAGGGCTTGCCAGTGGCAGGCCCTTTTTGGTGGCATCGCCCCTTGGGCGACGATGCGAAGCGCAGGGGGAAAACGGAACAGCGAAAAAGCACGACTTTTACTGCGGCTTTTCGTCGAGATAGGGTATTCCTATCTATAGTTGACCTTTTGGCAGAAGAAGCCTCACGCATGGGCGATTTGGATCGGAAAATTAACGGCACTTCGGTTTCGCGGAAGTTACGCCGAGCCGCGGTGATCGATCTCGGTATTGGCTTCGTGCTGGTGCTGGTGTTATTCATCGGCACCATGATGTTGGATTGGGATCTGCTGGAGCTGTTTTATCAATTCACCCGTGCGCATGAAAGTTGGGAGCTTGATGAACTGTTTATCGCCGGTTTTTGGGGAGGGATCATTGCGGTGGTGTACGGGGTGCGGCGTATGGCCGACATCAAACGGCTGAACAAAGCCATTATTAGCCATGCCTATTACGACACCATTACCGGTCTACCCAATCGCGCTTTAGCCTACGAGCGCCTAGAACAGATGGTGGCAGCAACGGGGCGCCGCAGTGGCCAGTTGGCGGTGCTGTTTATCGACTTCGATAACTTTAAGATGGTGAATGACACCTACGGCCACGCCAATGGCGATCGGCTTATTAAGAGTGTTGGTCGGCGCATTGCCGCACAGATCCGCGCGGGAGACACCGTCGCGCGTTTAGGGGGCGATGAATTTGTGCTGCTGCTGGATCTCAATCATTCCAGCGCCGATGTGTATCAAACCCTGCGCCGCTTGATTGACGATCAGCAGATCCCCCATCAACTGTTTGGCACCGAGTTGTCGGTGAAATTCAGCATTGGCGTGGCGCTGTTTCCTAAAGATGGCGACAACGCTGACGCCTTACTGCAAGCGGCTGATGCGGCCATGTATAAGGCCAAAGAGCAAGGCAAAGGGGGCTTTCATGTTTATTCCGAGCAACTTGGGCAAGAACTGGGGCGCAAATACCATTTGGAAAATGGCTTAAAACGGGCGTTAGCAGACAACGCGTTGCACTTGGTGTTTCAGCCGCAAATTGATCGTCAGGCGAAACGGATCCGGGGTTTTGAAGCGCTGCTGCGATGGCAGTTTGACGGGGAGCAGATCCCCCCAGATCAATTTATTGATATTGCCGAAGAGACCCAGCTCGTGGATGAAATTGGCTTATGGGTATTGCAACAGGCGTTGCAGCAAGCCAAAGATTGGCTGCAGCCGCAGCAGTTTGTGGCGGTGAATATTTCCCCCAAGCAATTTAAGCAGGAAAATTTTGTCGAGGTGGTGTGTCAGGCCATCAGTCATTCGGGCTTAGCGCCGAGTAACCTTGAATTGGAGATCACCGAAACCGCATTGGTGGGTAATTTCAGCGCGACCCGTAAAAAAGTGGAGCGGCTGCGGGCGCTGGGAGTGTTGATCGCCATTGATGACTTCGGCACCGGGTATTCGTCGTTGGCGCGCATTCGCGATTTAAAAGTGGATTGCCTGAAAATCGATCGCAGCTTTGTGCATCTGTTAGAGCTTGGCAACCCCAATCAAGACATCATTAAAGCGATCCTCGCATTGGCGGATAACTTTGGCCTAAGTGTGGTGGCCGAAGGGGTAGAAACCGAAGCGCAGGCGCAACAGCTGGCCACGTTAGGCTGCCACACCATGCAAGGTTATCTCTACAGCGAACCGCTGCCTGCCGCCGCCGCCGCTCAGTTTCGGCTCCAGTCTTACCATTAAACTGTTTTGTCAGCGGTTCACGCTGGGCTCGGCTTGGTCACGGTCTTGTGTGCGCCGTTGGCTGGGGCGCAACGAAAACTGCCGTTGGTACTGGCGGCTAAGGTGTTCGGGGCTGCAAAAACCGCAAGCATCGGCCAAGATTGGCAGCGACCAATCGCTATTAAGCAGCAACCAATCGGCGTGGTTTAAGCGCAACCACAGATAGTGGCCAGCGGCGCTGCGCTGGTACTGCTGCTGAAAACGACGATCCAGTTGGCGCCGACTCAGCCCCAATTGCTTGGCCAATTGGGGGATGCTGAGCGGCTGCGCCAGTTGGTTTAGCATCAGCGCAGTGGCGCGATTGACCATGGTGTCGCCACATTGTCGAACCGTACTTTCTTTGGGCTGAGGCTGCTGCGGCGAACGGTGACCATCGATCAGCATATCGGCCAATCCTTTGTTGGCGCGAACGCGGCCTAAGTGCGGCTGCAACAGGGCCACCGCCAGATCGGCGGCCGCGCTGCCACCGGCGCAACTAAGGCGGTTGCCGTCGCGGTAATAGAGGCTCTCTGGGGCGATTTCAAGGTGCGGAAACCGCTGTGAAAACTGCGGTTGATGGCGCCAGTGCACCGCCACTTTACGGCCGTTCAATAACCCAAGCTGCGCCAGCAAAAACACGCTGTTGTCGATGGCTGCTAGGGGGCGATTTAGGGCGCTGAAGTTACGCAGCAGGCTGCGATAGGGGAGTTGTTGCTCAGCCGTCAGCTCGGTTGGGCGGCCACCAAACAGCACCACATAATCAAACTGAGTCAAGGTGTGCGGCAGTGGTTCGGCGTTGATCACCACGCCGCAACTGCTGCGCTGTTGTGGCTGCGGTGCGGCAACCAGCCAGCGGCAATAATGCTGACGGCTGTGATCGGCCTCGTCGCTGCTAAAACGCAACTTATCAACGAACGCGGCAAAAGGCAGCAGGGTGAACCCCGGCAGTGGCAGTAACAGAAATCGCACGGTCATAACCATGTCCAAATCATGCTTTATATTGTCCATATCTTACCGTTGTTGCCGCGCAAAGATCCCTACACTAAGCGCCTTTTTACGCATTAAGGGCTGGTATGACGGTTGCTGTTTGGTTGAGTTATTTCATCGCTTGCATGGCGTTGGCGTGCACACCGGGGCCGAATTCTCTGTTGGTGTTAAGCCACGGGGCCCGGTTAGGTTGGCGGCCAACGTTGGCCACCATTGGCGGCGGCTTATTGGGGTTTGCGCTGGTGGTGTCGCTGGCGCTCGCCGGGCTGGCTGGGTTGTTATTGCAATACCCGCAGTGGCTGATGCCGCTGAAGCTGCTTGGCGGCGCTTATCTGCTTAAATTAGGCTGGCAACAGTGGCATGCCGTTGCGGTTATTGGTGCCGAGCAGAGCATTGGCATTGGGGCGCGACGGCGCTTTCGGCAAGGGTTATTCGCCGCCATAGCCAACCCCAAAGTGTTGCTGTTCTTTGCGGCGTTTTTGCCGCAATTCATGCAGCCGGATCTGAGCTTTGGCCAACAATGGGCATGGTTAACTGGCGGCTTTTTACTGGCCGAAGGGGCAGTCGAGTGTGCCATCGCTTTGGCGGCGGCGTTGCTGCGCCCTTGGTTGCAACGCCACGGCGTGGGCTTTAACCGCCTGTGTGGCGGTTTATTCATGCTGTTGGGGCTGGGGCTGCCACTGTTGAGTTAGCGGCGAACGTTAACGTCACTAAAAAAGCCCAAGGCGATGGCCTTGGGCTTTGTGGTGTTACCGCGGCAGTGCTGCGGTTACAGCTTGGCGGCGGCGTAAGTTTTAAAGCCGCCGCTGAGGTTGCGGGCGCGATAGCCGCGATTCAACAGCTGGCGGGTGGCAACGTGGCCCCGTAAGCCGACCTGACAGATAACGATGATCTCTTTGTCTTGCGGCAGTTCGTGCATGCGCTGGCGCAGTTCGTCTACGGGAATGTTAATGCTGCCTTCAATTTGACCCAGTTTGCTCAGCTCGGCTGGATTACGTACATCCAACAAGATGGCGTCGTCCCCCAAGGCATCAAGCTGGTGGTAATGGATCAACTCGCTTAAGCCTGCGCGGCTGTTGCTGGCCACAAACGCCGCTTGGTTAACCACATCTTTGGCGCTGCCAAAAGGCGGGGCGTAGGTCAGCTCAACTTGCTGCAGCTGCTCTACGGTCATGCCCATGCGATAGGCCATTGCCATCACATCAATGCGTTTGTCTACGCCATCTTTGCCCACCGCTTGGGCGCCGTAAATGGCGCCGCTGTCTGGGCAAAACAGCAGTTTGAACGACACTGGCTCGGCACCAGGGTAGTACCCCGCGTGGCTGGCGGCGTGCACATAGGCTTTGTGGTAATTCAGGCCCTTGGCTTGCAAGCGGCGTTCGTTGAAACCGGTGGTGGCCACGGCTAAATCAAACACCTTACAGATGGCGGTGCCTTGGGTGCCGGAATAGAGCTGGTTGTCGCCCAGCATGTTGTCGGCGGCCATGCGCCCTTGGCGGTTGGCTGGCCCCGCCAGCGGTGCCAGCATCGGCTCGCGGTCATTAAATTGTGGGTGTTCAATGGCATCGCCGACGGCGTAGATGTCGGCCACCGAGGTTTGCATTTGCGCGTTCACCGCAATGCCGCCTAAGGGGCCAATGGCCAAGCCAGCTTGTTGGGCGAGGGTGAGTTCGGGTTTTACCCCAATGGCCATGATCAACAGATCGGTGGTGAGGCTACGGCCATCGGCTAGGCTGAGCTTCAATTTACCCAGAGGATCCGCTTCTTGGTATTGCACCGCTTGTAAGCCGCAATTCAAGCGCAGATCGACCCCTTTAGCGCGAATGTGCTGATGCACAAACCCCGCCATTTCCCGATCAACCGCAGTCATAACCTGATCCGCCTGCTCCAGCAAGGTGGTGCTTAGGCCACGCTGAACGAAGGCTTCCATCATCTCTAAGCCGATGTAACCGCCGCCCACTACGGTTACGTGGCGCGGCTGGTTATGTTGCAGCGACGCCAAAATATCATCCATGTCGGGGATGTTACGCAGGCTGTGGGTTAAGGGGTTACGAAGGCCGGGAATGGGCGGGGTGATGGGGGCGGCGCCGGGGCTGAGCAACAGCTTATCGTAGGGGTGCAGGTACTCATGGCCACTGCTCAGATCGCGCACCGTTACCGTGTGGTCATCGGCGTTGATGGCGATCACTTCCGAGAGGATCCGCACATCCACGTTAAAACGAGCCCGAAAACTTTCAGGGGTTTGCAGCAGCAGCTTGCTGCGTTCGCGGATGTCGCCGCCGATGTGATAGGGCAGGCCACAGTTGGCGAAAGAGACAAAAGGGCCGCGTTCAAACATCGTGATTTCGGCGGTTTCACTGAGGCGACGAGCGCGGGCAGCGGCAGAGGCGCCACCGGCTACGCCACCAATAATGACGATTTTGGTCATGGCAAGGCTCCAAACAGGAATTGCCGTCAGCCTACCACAATTGTTTAATTAGGGTTGTCTAATGTTGTCGTTTTTAGCCGAAATAACAAGCATTAGGCTGTGGCGTGCAGCCGCTTAGGGGGCCTCTAAGCTGACGCACATCGGCAGCGCCAAGGTGGTTCGCTCGCCATTCAGTTGGGCTTCGGTTACGCAGAAGCTGGCCTGATTGATGGTGCCAACGCGATCCGAGCGCAGCCGCACTTTACCTTGGCGATTACTGTAGCCGCTGCTGGGCTGACTTAACGCGTCCCCTTGCCATTGGCCAAACAGCTCAACGTTCTCCAGTGGTTGGCCGCGGTCATCGACAATCGTAGCGGTAACGATAAGGCGTTTGCTGTTGCGAGTGGGCTGGATCTCAAGCGTCGCGAGGCTGGCGCTGATGGCGCTGCTATCAAGGTTACAGTTGGCGCCGGGGCGGTAGCTGAGGTTTCGATACGCGGCGGTTAAGGGGGCGGCGGGATAGACGAACGCTCCCGCCCAGATCTCGGCGGTGTAATCCACCGGCCACAGGTTCATCATGATGCGCTGGGTGGTGTCGCTGGCTTTAGGCAGTGGATCGGTGGCGCTGTCATCCACTCGATACACCCTTTGGCCATCCACATACCATTCAATGAATTGCTCGGTCCATTTAAAGCCGTAGCGATGAAACCCAGCGGCGGCGTCAAACGGCAGCGGGATCAGGTGTTCATGGCTGTTGGCGTAGCCGTCGTCATTGGCCCAAAAGTTGGCTTGCATATAACTGGTGTTGCTGCCGACAAATTCGATGTCGATCTCGTTGTGCTGGGCGTTGCCACCGCTGGGGACGTCGTAGGGGCCAGCAAAGGTGAAGAAGGCGCTGATCACCCCCGCATGCGAGGCCGGTTGCATGTCAACGGCGTAGCAGCCGTAACCGTAGAAGTGGTTACTGCGCAGTTCGCCGGAACGGTAAGGTTTGCCGCTGCTGCTGGTGTCATCCAAGGTGATCACCATGCCATTGCTGTCGAAGTGCACCGCATCGGCTGCCCAGCCATTGGCAAAGGGGCTGCCGTTGCTCCAACCGTCGGCCAGATGCCAATGGGCCCCGTCTAATGCGGTTAACGGAAATTCCTCGGCTTGGGTGAGCGGGCTGCTAAGCAGGGCGATAATGGCAAGGGCGAGCGCCACTTTGGGCAGCACGGGGACGGTGTGACGGAGTGGCGCCGAGGCGGGCACGGGGGGTGAAACGAACAAGCATTGAGCTGACATGATTGGGGCTCCCACAGCAATCCATTGCGAAAATAGACACCACGCTGTGCATAAGCTTGGCGTGCAAGCGGCAAGTATAGGTGAGGGAAATTAATCGGCGCTTAGCCGCACCTGCTGACGGCAAAAGTGGGCGATGGCTTGGGTGAGCGCGAGAGCGTTATCGCCATCGCCGTGCAAACACAGGGTATCGAGTTGCAGTGTGACCCGATGGCCATCCAGGCTGAATACGTGCCCTTGCAGTAACTGTTGCACCTGTTGCAGCGCCAGCGCGGGCTCGGTAATGCACGCGGTTTGCAGGTGCCGTGGCGCCAGATGGCCGCTGGCCAAATAACGCCGATCGGCAAAGCCTTCCTCTTTGACGATCAGCTGATGGCCGCGAGCGATGGTCACCAACGGGCTGTTGGCTTGGGCGTACAGTTGCCAAGCGGGGTAGGTGCGAGCCAGAAAACGGCACAAGATAGACGCCAATTGCGGATCCCACCCCGCACGGTGGTACAGCGCACCGTGCAGCTTCAGGTGGTGCACCGTTGCGCCTGCGGCCGCGGCTAAGTGGGCAAATTGCCGCAGTTGTTTATCCAGCAGTTGCAACACCTGAGCGTTGGAGAGCCCCATTTCAATCCGACCCACATTACTGGGATCGGGGTAGCCCGGATGAGCACCAACGGCCACGCCACAGCGTGTGGCGGCTTCGATGGTGGCGGCGGTAAGGGCGGTGCTGCCAGCGTGGCTGCCGCAGCAGATGTTGGCAGAGGTGAGCAGCGGCAGCAGTTGCTGATCGTAAGCGCCGCCTTCGCCGAGATCGGCATTCAGATCCAAACGCGGTTTCATTGCCACAGCTCGCTGGCTCGCAGCGCCAACATCTGTAACTGCCGTTGTTGCCGATGTTGCCGCTGCTGCGCCTGTGGCAGCGAGATGGCTTCAAACCACAGCTGCTGGTGTGGCCGCAACTGCGCCATGGTGCTGAAACTGCTGTGGCTGATCTGGCCAATTTTAAGGTAGCCGCCCACCGCTTGGGCATCGGCTCCCAGCAGCAACGGCACGCCGTTGGCTGGCAACTGTACGGTGCCCGGCAACACCGGCTCTGAGCGCAGATCGTCGATGCCATCGTGGGCTAAAGGGGCGCCCGTTAACCGCAGGCCGATGCGATTGGCGTGTTGGCTGAGTTGCCACGGCTGGCTGCAAAGGCTATCCAGCCCGCCGTGGATCCGGTTGCTGTGGGGGGCGGCAAACACAGCCAATACCGGGGTGATGGTCCAAATTAAGCCAATCCAGCTGTGGCAGTGCGGCACAACGCCGCGATAGGGGGTGATTGGCAACTGCTGCTGGCGTTGCAGTTGTAACCCTAACCCCACTTGGCTTTGAAAACTGGCACTGCCCAGAACCTTGGGCAGTTGCAGCCCCCCCTTGATCGCCAGATAGCTGCGACAGCCGTGGGCTGCACGGCCCAACTTGAGGGTTTGGCCGGCGGCAATGGCGATGGTTTGCCCCACTTGATGGGGCACGTCGTCAACCAAGATGGTCATGGTGGCGCCAGTAACCGCCACGGCGCTGTCGCAATGAAACTTCAAGCTGGGGCCAATTAAGGTGCATTCAATGGTGGCGCAGTTGGGATCTTGGTTGAGCAGAGCATTGGCGGCGCTGGCGGCCACGGGATCCATGGCGCCGCTGCGGGCAAAGCCCAGTTGCCGCCAGCCTTGGCGCCCCAGATCTTGCACGGAGCTAAACAGCCCCGGTTGCAGCACTTCAATCATGCTGAGGATCCCAATGGTTAAATTGCGACAACGAGATCGCTTGAAAGCGGACGGTGTCGCCCAGCTGCAACCGGCAAGGGGGGCTCAGTTGCAGCTGCAACAGCGGCAACGGGCAGGCGCCAATCAGGTGCCAACCTGCGGCACTGCGTTGCGGGTACACGGCACTGTATCCGGCAGCTATCGCCACGCTGCCAGCGTCAACCTGCAATCGGGGTTCGGCTCGACGTGGCAGTTCCAGCGCGGGGTTTAGCCCATCTAAGTAGGCAAAACCGGGGCTAAAGCCGGTGCTGCTGACCACAAATTGGCTGTGCTGATGGTGGCGGATCACTTCTGCGGTTGTCAGCCCCGTGGCTTGGCTGACGTAGTCGAGATCTGGCGCTAACGAAGCGTGGTAGCACACCGGCAGCAGATGGCTGCGGCGGGCGGGCAGGGGCAAGGTGTTGATGTCGGTATCGGCTAACCACTGTTGCAGTTGCTGCATCAGCGGCGCGCCATTGGGCGCGGCAATTAACGCTAAGGTGGTGCTGGCGGCCACCACATCGCTGAGCCAATCGCACCGGCTCAGCGCCAGTTGCAGCTGGCGGATCTGGCGCGGATTGTTGCCATCAGGCCAGCGCAGCAACAGCGCTTGTTCGGCCATGGGCTCTATCTGAAACGGGAATTGCGTCATTGCGTGCTCCTTGCGGTGCCGATGGGGTTAACATAACAGTCACTGCCGACTTTTTCGACCGCACGGAATTTGTTAGAAAATCATCAACTGATCATGACTCGCCGCTTCTATTCATTAGCGGTTGTGGTAAAATCCCGCGCCAAAATCGACATGTTCGATGAGGTTTTGTGCACTGCAAGGAATGGATCCTGTGATCCGGCGGTGGCAACTACACTGCAAGGAAAGCGTAATCTAGCTGAAGTGATCCCAGCATGAAATTCCCTGGTCAACGCAAGTCCAAGCACTACTTTCCCGTCGAGTCACGGGACCCGCTCACCAACGAATTGAATCCGGTGATCCGGCCCAAGCACACCCATGTGACTGGCATCGATCAAACCTTGGTTGATATTGAAGCCCGTGTTGATGATGACTTCATCAGCCGCCATAAGTTGATCAAAGGCAACTCGATGCTGATCAACGACGAAGCGGCTCACGCCCTATACCAAGAGCTGCAACAGCAGGATTTGGTTAGCGCTGAGTTTGCTGGTGGCACCATTGGCAACACGCTGCACAACTACTCCACCTTAGCGGATGACCGCTCGGTGATGTTTGGGGTGATGAGCGCCAATTTGCAGATCGGCAGCTACGCCTACCGTTACCTGTGTAACACCTCTTCTCGCGTTGATCTGAACCACCTGCAGCCGGTTGATGGCTCCATTGGTCGTTGTTTTACTTTGATCACCGAATGTGGCGAGCGCACCTTTGCTATCTCTAAAGGCAGCATGGACAAACTGCGGGCAGAATTTATTGATGAAGAGTTGGTGAAAACCAGCTCATCGTTGGTGCTGACCGCCTACTTGATGCGCGCTGGCGGGGATCCCATCACCGAAGCGGCCATGACCGCCATCGGTTACGCTAAAGCCGCCGATGTGCCGGTGGTATTAACCTTGGGTACCCGTTTCTTGATTGAACAAGATCCGCAGTTCTGGCGCGATTTCATCAGCGAGCACGTTACGGTGCTGGCGATGAACGAAGAGGAAGCGGAAGCCTTAACCGGCGAAGCGGATCCGTTATTGGCGTGTCAGGCGGCATTGGAATGGGCCGATCTGATCCTGTGTACGGCTGGCCCATCGGGCTTGTACACCGCCGGTTGGAGCGATGAAGATTTCAAACGCGAAACCAGCCATCCGCTGCTGCCTGGGGCGATCAGCGAATTCAACCAGCATGAATTCTCCCGCCCGATGCGTCGGCAGTATTGCGATAAGCCGTTGAAAGTTTACTCCCACATCGCCCCATTCATGGGCGGGCCGGAGAAGATCTCTAACACCAACGGCGCGGGCGATGGCGCGTTAGCGGCGCTGTTGCACGACATGTCTGCGAACGATTACCACAAGTTGAACTTGCCACAATCAAGCAAACATCGTTACAGCGGCCTGTGTTACTCCTCGTTTGCTCAGATCTGCAAATACGCTAACCGCGTAAGTTACGAAGTGTTGGCGCAGCATAGCCCGCGTTTGTCTCGTGGTTTGCCGGATCGTGAAGACAGCTTGGAAGAGGCCTACTGGGAGCGTTAATGGCCCCCGGTGATTGCCGCTTAAACCCGCCTTAATGGCGGGTTTTTTTATGGTTAAAAAAAGGAGTGAGGCAAATACCCGCCACAACACCACGGCGATGGCAGCCGATTGGGGGGGATGGGGAAGAAAAAGCGCGGCAAATCCGCTTCCGATCGCTTTGGTTTGCCAATGGATGCCAGCAAAAGGCTTATTTCGTTGCCGTGGAGGCAGTGAGCCAGATCACAACGCTGGTTAAAACTTCATTGCAATTTGTTGCGCTGAGGTTGCTTCAATGTGCCCAGTTTGATCCGACGTAAATTAAATTGGTCTTACCAATATCGGCTGAGGTAACGCTGACGCTGATTCATTGTTATCAAAGGGTTGCCAGTGAGAGCCATTGCTATTTGCGGGCCGTAAAATAACCACATTTTTACAAAGGGTTGCACAGGATTTAGGCGTGCGATGGCTCACAGTTTGGCTGGCTTCATCGGGACACTATCCAAGTCGACTTACTGACGTTAGCAACGCTTTGAATGCGGAGAATTCGATGAAAATCGCGCTATTTACCCCTTGCTTGGTCAACCTGATGATGCCGGAAGTTGGCATCGCCACCGTTGAACTGCTGGAAAAATTGGGCCACCAAGTGGTCTACCCGAAAGGTCAAACCTGCTGTGGTCAACCGATGACCAACTCGGGTTGTTTTGATGACGCTAAAAAGACCACGCTGAAACTGCTTAATGCCTTTAAAGGGGTAGAGTGCGATTACATCGTATGCCCAGCGGCATCGTGCATGATTGCGGCCAAAGAGAACTTCCACGAATTTGATTGCAGCCCAGAAGCGACCGAGGTGATCGGCAAGCTGAAAGAGCTGACGGAATTCCTGTTTGATATTCACGGCCTGAAACAGTTTAACCATCCGTTCCCGCATAAAGTGAGCATGCAGATGTCATGTCACGGCATTCGCATGCTGGATCTGGCCACCCCATCGGAAACCATGGGCGCAGGCTACAACAAGATGGAATCGCTGCTGAATAACATTGAAGGGATCACCGTTGTGTACCCCGAGCGTCGCGATGAATGTTGTGGCTTTGGCGGCACTTTCTCGCTGGATGAAGGCGGCGTGTCGGGCAAGATGGGCAAAGATAAGGCCCGTGCTCACTACAACACTGGCGCTGATTACGCGATTGGTTTTGATCCTTCCTGCTTATTGCACCTTGATGGAGTGATCCGTAAGGAAAAGTTCCCAATCAAAACTCTGCATATCGCGCAGCTGTTAAATCAGGTGTTGTAAGGAGATAACGATGACTTTAATCAATGGTTTACAAACTCACGCTGCGGCCGCAAACGACTTCCTTAAAGATGAAGCTCGAGTTGACTGGCACGATCGTGCCCTGTGGAACTTACGCCACAAGCGCGATCTGGCGGCGGGCTCGGTAACCGAGTGGGAGCAGATCAAGCAGATCGGCTCTGAAATTAAGCTGCATACCCTGTCTAACTTGGCCAAGTACTTGGTTGAGTTTGAAGACAACTGTAAGAAAAACGGCATCATCGTCCACTGGGCAAAAGATGGCGAAGAGCACAACCAAATTGTGCACAGCATCTTAGCCAAGCACAACGTGAAGCGACTGGTGAAATCCAAGTCGATGCTGACCGAAGAATCGCACCTTAACCAGCACCTAGAGTCGAAAGGCATCGACGTGGTGGATACCGATTTGGGCGAGCGCATCATTCAGCTGCGTAAAGAGCCGCCATCGCACATTGTGGTGCCGGCCATCCACTTGAAGAAAGAGGAAGTAGGTGAGCTGTTTCACGAGCACTTGGGGTCAGAGAAGGGCGCCTCGTGCCCAACCTACCTGACCAAGCAAGCGCGTAACCACCTGCGCCAGAAGTTTTTAGAAGCCGACGCGGCCCTGACTGGGGTCAACATGGCGGTGGCTTCTGAAGGCGCGGTGGTGGTGTGCACCAACGAAGGCAACGCCGACATGGGCGTGAACTTACCGAAGGTGCAGATCCACTGCATGGGCATCGACAAGATGGTGCCGAACCTTGATTCCGTTGGGGTAATGACGCGCATGTTGGCGCGTAACGCCACCGGCCAGCCCATCACCACCTACTCGACCATGTACAAAGGCCCCCGTGAGGGCGGCGAAATGCACGTTATCTTGGTGGATAACGGCCGTACCGAGCTGTTTAAAGACGAGCTGATCGGCGAAGCCTATAAGTGCATCCGCTGTGGTGGCTGCTTGAACACTTGTCCGGTGTACCGCAAGTCTTCCGGTTTCTCTTACAACGCTTTGATCCCCGGCCCAATCGGCATCGCGGTATCGGCGGGCAACGACGAAACCCATTCGTTGGCGTGGGCCTGCACCCTGTGTGGCTCGTGCACCAAGGTGTGCCCAACCAAGGTGCCACTGGATGGCATCATCGCCAAATGGCGCCGTTTGCATGCCGATAAGAAAACCCTGCCCTACGGCAAGGCCAGCTACATGCCGTATGTGGGCAAGTTAATGGCCAACGAATCGCTGCTTAATGTGGGTGGTTTTGCTGCCCGTACCGCGCTGAAAACTCTGCCGGGTGGCTTAATGAAGCCGTTCTCTGGCGCTTGGGGTCAACACCGAGATCTGCCGCAGGTTGAGTCGATTCAATCCTTCGAGGCGTGGTTTAAAAAGAATCGGGAGAACAAATAATGTCCAGTCGTGAATTTATCTTGGCCGAACTGCAGCAAGTAAAAGTGCCGCAAATGCCGATGCCAGCCATCGATATTGAGCCAAACAATGAAGACTTAGCGGGTCAATACAAAGAGTTGCTGGCCAAAGTGGGCGGCACCCTGATTGAAGCGGGCTCGCTGGCCGAGGTGCAAGCGTATTTGGATGGCAAGATCGCCGACAATGAGCAAGTGCTGAGCTTAGTGGCGGGCACCGAAGGCAACCGTAAGTTAGATGCCAGCCCGTACACCATGGAAAATGTTGATTTGGCCTTAGTGCCAGCGCGCATAGGAGTGGCCGAAAACGGCGCTGTGTATGTTAACTCGGCTGACACCGGTCATCGAGTGACACCATTTATCGCACAAAATCTGGCGGCGGTGCTGAAACGTTCAGACATCGTTGCCAACATGCATGAAGCCGTGAAGAACGTTGAGTTTCAAAGCGGCCAACTGGGTTCATTTATCGCCGGTCCGTCCAAAACCGCCGATATTGAGCAGGCCTTGGTAATTGGCGCCCACGGCGCTTGTTCCATGACCGTATTTTTAATCGATTAATCCCTAGTCGGTCTAAAAACAACGCAAAGCCCGGGGCCGCCACCTCGGGCTTTTTTTTGTTTGCATGTGTTGGGTTGGCACGGCTTGTGAGCGGAAGCGGTTTCTCTGGGCTGTTCACCCGTTAACTGCTGAATCGCTTTGGCATAAGCAGCACTGAACATCGTTGTTGCTGTGGATCAGTCAACCAGCGAGGCCGCTGATGCTCTTTGGCCTTAGGCCGGTGCCATCGCACCGCAGGTGCAAATGCCTTCATCACAGCAACGGCAACAGTTAACCAAGACACAGCCTTTATCTGCGGTTGCTGGGAGCAACCTTGATCTGAGCTCGCGCGGGTAAGCGGCTACGGTTAACGCTTTGATCGGCCCCCCCCGTGCGCCACCGATTTTGTTGCCGTTAAGCAATGCGTTGCTGCTGATCCGGCATTGTTACCTCTTTGTGAGTAACAAAATGGCGCAAATATTCACACCATTCGACGTGATCTGGCTCACGCCGTTGTGGTAAAAAACGCAATTTTTTATTTGTACTGGCGTTAATTTAATGTTGCCGCTTTGATCGTTCGCCTTAATTTTGGTCAGACCAATCGGGCGAAATGTGTACTTTGTGTAATGCTTGTTGGGTGATGTTGTTGCGATTGCGAGCTGGTCGCATTTCAATAACCGGATTTAACCTTTTTGCTACATAAAAGTGTGACGCGTGTCGCGCGATCTGGCTCACGCTTTGAGGTTGTTTTTCAATGCAGTATTCGCGACCACTTAACTGACACTTATGCACAAAGCGGAGAACCGATGAAAATTGCGCTGTTTATCCCTTGCCTTGTTAACCAGATGATGCCCGAAGTGGGGATCGCCACCTTAGAGCTACTGGAAAAATTGGGCCACGAAGTGGTGTTGCCAAAAGGGCAAACCTGTTGTGGTCAACCGATGACCAACTCGGGCTGTTTCGACGATGCCAAGAAAACCACCTTAAAGCTGCTGAATGCCTTTAAAGGGGTCGAGTGTGATTACATCGTGTGTCCTGCGGCGTCGTGCTTGGTGGCCGCCAAAGAGAACTTCCACGAATTTGATTGCAGCCCTGAAGCCACTACCGTGGTGGCCAAGTTGAAGGAGTTAACCGAGTTTCTGTTCGACATTCACGGCTTAACTGAATTTAACAAACCGTTCCCGCACAAGGTGTCGTTGCAGATGTCATGTCATGGCATTCGCATGCTGGATTTGGCCACCCCATCGGAAACCATGGGCAAGGGCTACAACAAGGTGGAATCGCTGTTGGCCAACATCGAAGGGATCACCATCGCCTACCCAGAACGGCGCGATGAATGCTGTGGCTTTGGTGGCACCTTCTCGCTGGATGAAGGCGCGGTGTCTGGCAAGATGGGCAAAGATAAAGCCCAAGCCCACGCCAATACCGGCGCCACCTACGTCGTGGGGTTTGATCCCTCCTGTTTGCTGCACCTTGATGGGGTGATCCGTAAGCAGTTGCATCCGGTGCAAACCCTGCACATCGCCCAGCTACTGAACCAAGCGCTATAAGGAGTCGGTTATGGCACTCATTAATGGTATTGAAACCCACGCCAGTGCGGCAGAAACCTTTCTGCAGGATGAAGAGCGCGTGGATTGGCATGATAAGGCGCTGTGGAACCTGCGCCATAAACGCGATTTGGCGGCGGGCACGGTGCCAGAGTGGGAGCAGCTTAAGCAGTTAGGCAGCGAAATTAAGCTGCATACGCTGTCGAACCTGAGCCGCTACCTGCAAGAGTTTGAACAGAACTGTCAGGCCAATGGCATTACCGTGCACTGGGCCAAAGATGGCGCTGAGCACAATCAGATTGTTCACTCGTTGCTGCAAAAGCACGATGTGAAGCTGCTGGTGAAATCCAAGTCGATGCTGACCGAAGAGTGTCACCTTAATCCTTACCTTGAGGATCGTGGCATCGAGGTGATCGACACCGACTTGGGTGAGCGCATTATTCAGCTGCGAAAAGAGCCGCCATCGCACATTGTGGTGCCGGCCATTCACTTGAAAAAAGAAGAAGTTGGCGAGCTGTTTCACGAGCATTTAGGGTCTGAAAAGGGCGCCTCTTGCCCGACTTACCTAACCAAACAAGCCCGTTACCACCTGCGCGAAAAATTCCTGCAAGCGGATGCCGCGTTAACCGGTGTGAACATGGCGATCGCCTCGGAAGGGGCGGTTACGGTGTGCACCAACGAAGGCAACGCCGACATGGGCGCCAACCTGCCAAACTTGCAGATCCACTCGATGGGGTTGGATAAGTTGGTGCCTAACATGGACGCGGTTGGGGTGCTAAGCCGAATGTTGGCTCGTAACGCCACCGGGCAACCGATCACCAGTTACACCACCACCTACAAAGGGCCTAAGCCCGGTGGTGAGATGCACGTGGTGATGGTGGATAACGGCCGCACGGCGCTGTTTAAAGATGAGCTGATCGCCGAAGCCTATAAGTGCATCCGTTGTGGCGGCTGTTTGAACACCTGTCCGGTGTACCGTAAGTCTTCTGGTTTCTCTTACAACGCCTTGATCCCAGGCCCGATTGGCATTGCCGTATCGGCGCACAAAGATGAAACCCACTCGCTGGCGTGGGCCTGTACCTTATGCGGTTCGTGCACCAAGGTGTGCCCAACCAAGGTGCCACTGGATAGCATTATCGCCAAGTGGCGTCGGGTGCATGCCGAGCAGAACAACCTGCCTTACGGCAAAGGCAGCTACATGCCGTACGTGGGCAAGTTGATGGGCAATGAATTTTTGCTTAACACCGGTGGCAAAGTGGCGCGTACCGCCTTAAAAATCTTACCGGGCTCGTTGATGAAGCCGTTCTCTGGGGCATGGGGTAAGAGCCATGAGTTGCCAGAAGTGAGCACAACTGACTCTTTCGAGACGTGGTTCAATAAAAATCGGGAGAACAAATAATGTCTAGCCGCGAAACGATCTTAGCCGCCTTAGAGCAGATGGCTGTGCCAGCAACAGCGATGCCGGCCATTAACATTGAACCCAATAACACCGATCTGTTGGGGCAATACCGTGACTTGCTGATGAAAGTGGGTGGGGTGTTGATTGAAGTGACCGATCACGCGGCCATTCAAGCGCATTTGGATAAGCACATTGGCCAAGGTGAACAGGTGCTATCGAAGGTGGATGGCATTCACGGCAACCGCGAATTGAACGCCGATCCACACCAGCTGCACGACGTTGATTTAGCGTTGATCAACGCCGAATTTGCGGTGGCAGAAAACGGTGCCGTGTTTGTCCGCAGTACGGCCACCGGCCACCGTGCCTTGCCATTCATCGCCGAGAACCTGGCGGTGGTGGTGAGCAAAGACAACATCGTTGCCAACATGCATGAAGCGGTGCCGCGCATCAATTTACAGCGTGGCGAGCTGGGCGCCTTCATTGCGGGTCCATCGAAAACCGCCGACATTGAACAAGCCTTGGTGATTGGTGCCCATGGCGCCTGTTCGATGACGGTGTTTGTGCTGGGCTAACAGCCACGGCAATGGAACCGATAGGATGACGATCCCAGCGCGATAGCGCTGGGATTTTTTGCTTTTTTGGGGGGGCAAAAAACGGCGAAAAAAAGCGTAAAAAGAACCGAGAAGCGATTGCTTTCGAGACTTTGCTGCATTCACGCATCAATAAAAATCGATTGAAAATGTCACCACAATGGCTGTCTATTTGCTCGTTATTGTTCTTTTTTTGTTTGTTTCTTGTGCGGTTGCGATCTGGATCGCAAATGATGGTGGGCTTTTTGACTCTAATAAACTGATCTGGTTTTATGCGCGCCCGCTCGTGGCAAAGGATGACCACATACCGAGTAGTTGGAACGATTTCCCCTGGTATAAGGTTTCCTTAATGGTATCCCTATTTAATATTCAACATCGCAGCATTCGTGTGCAGTTATCGGGCATGGTTGCGCTTCTTATTGCCATCGCCTTCTCGGTAACCGGCTATCTGGTTTACAGCGAAAGCTACCAAACCTTGCTAACCAAAACCCTGACTGAACAGCAATCTAAAGTTGAATCCGTCGCAGTGAATTTAAGCCAATTCTTTGATGGCTACCTCGACGAAGCAAAAATGCTGGAAAGCGCCTTCAGTAATGGTTACCTCAATGGCTTGCAAGTGGCCAGCGATACCGTGGTGATCAATGGACAGGTGCTGCCCGAGCTCAGCAGCAACAACGGCACCGTCAGTTCCAACCTTATTGTGGATCGCTTTCGCCAAGATACCGGCGCGGTGGCAACGGTGTTTGTTCGCCAGAACAACAGCCTGATCCGCCTCAGTACCTCGCTCAGTAATCATCAGGGGCAACGGGTGGTTGGCACCGCGTTAGCCAGCGACAGCGCCGCTTACCGTGCGATCATGTCGGGCAAATCGCACTACGCCATGAGCGAACTGTTCGGCAGTAAATACCTGACCTATTACGCCGCCTTGCAAGACCATAACAACCGCGTGATTGGTGCCTCGTTCGTGGGGATCCCCGTTGATGAAGCGTCTGCTGGCTTGTTTCGCAGCTTGAGCGACGTGCGCTGGGGCGACAGCGGCTATACCACCGTCTTTGGTAACAACAATCGCAATCGCGGTGAATTCCTCTACTCGCCGATCACCCAACTGATTGGGCAAAACCTGCTGCAGATGGACGGCGCCAACCTGTATCAACAGATGTTTGAGCAGGAGTCTGGGCAGTTCCTTTATGAGGATCAGCGCGCAGGCAAAAGCGCACAAAAGTACGCGGTATTTGCCAAGGTTTCCGGTTGGGATTGGGTGATCAGCGGCGGCACTTGGGTGGATGAGATCACCAAAGAAGCGCAAACGCTGTTGGTTGAGATCATTGTTGTGGCTTCGTTGGCCAGCATCTTCACGATTGCGGCGCTGTCGTGGGTGTTGGCGCGGATCATCCGCCCACTGACCTACGCCAACCAGTACATGACCGCCTTAGGCGAAGGCCGAGTCAGCGTTGAAATTCCATCGGTGCCAGCCAATTCCAATAACGAAATCACCAACCTGACTTATCAGATGGGGCAGATGGCGCAGCGCCTGAACAACTTAGTGGGCGAGATTAAAGCCACTAGCCAGCACTCCGGTGAATCGGCGCTGCAAGTGGCCGAACACGCCAGCTGTAACCTGGATCAGACCGAAGCACAACAGCGCCAAGTGGATCAGATGGCGGCGGCCATTGAAGAGATGGCGTCGTCGGCCAACTCGGTGGCTGAGCAAGTGGAGGCGGTCGCGCACAATGTGCGTAGCGCCAACCACGACAGCACCGCAGGGGTGCAGTTGGTGTCGGACATGACCGGCGAGATTGGCAACTTGGCGGATCAGTTGAACGCCTCGACCGACGCCATTGAGAAGGTGTCGGAAGAGAGCAAAAACATCCAAGCGGTCACCAACATGATCGACGCCATCGCCGAGCAAACCAACTTGCTGGCGTTAAACGCGGCCATTGAAGCCGCCCGTGCGGGCGAGCAGGGCCGTGGCTTTGCGGTGGTTGCCGATGAAGTGCGGCAGCTGGCACAGCGCACCCAAAACAGCGTGCAGGAAGTGGTTACCATCATCAGCCAGCTGCAAAGCCGCATTGAAACCTCGGTTGGGTTGATGGGATCAAGCCAGCAAACCGGCGATTCGGTACGACAGAAGGCCAGCGCGGCTGGCGAGTCGCTGCAGAGCATTACCGCTCAGATCGACAACATTGCCAGCATGGCGGAAAACATCGCGGCGACCTCTGAGCAGCAAGCGCAGGTGTCATCCGAGATTGCCGCCAATGCCTCGGAAGTCAGCGACATCAACCGCAAGACACGGGATACCTCTGAGCAAACGGCCAGCAGCGCCAACGAGCTGCAGCAGTTATCGCGAAACCTGTCGCAGCAGATGGATTACTTCAGCTAACTGTCTGTCTTATGTTGTTCAGCCCGAGCCCATGCTCGGGCTTTGTTCTTATTGGGCTAACGATCGTGCCTTGTGTGTGAGCGTCTCGGCCCTTGGGGCGGTGACGCCGCAGGCGCGGCAACCGTTAAGCAAACGCGGTACTTTAGGCGGTATTTGCCCTACCGACTTGGCCGTTACGCGTTAAGCCGACCCACCATGGCGTTGCAGTCGTGGTGCGCTCTGCTACACTGCGGCGCAATTTTTATTGGGATTAAATTACAGATGAGTTTTTCAACCTTGGCGTTGGATCCACGCCTGCAAAGTGCCATCGCCAAGCTTGGCTATCGCGAGCCAACGCCGGTACAGGCGCAAGCGATCCCTGCGGTGCTGGCGGGCAACGATGTGATGGCGGGGGCGCAAACCGGCACCGGTAAGACAGCCGCCTTTGCTTTGCCACTGCTGCACCATCTGTTGCAACAGCCCCAGCCTAAGCCGCAGTTGCGTGCGTTGGTGCTGGTGCCGACCCGTGAACTGGCGCAGCAGGTAGAGCAAGCGATCAGCCATTACGCCGCCGAGACCGAACTGGCGGTTACCTTAGCCTATGGTGGGGTGAGCATTAATCCGCAGATCCACGCCATTAAGCAGGGGGTGGATCTGTTGGTGGCGACCCCTGGGCGGTTGCTGGATCTGCTTGGTAAGGGCGTGGTTAGCCTCAATAAAGTGGTCTATCTGGTGTTTGATGAAGCCGATCGGATGCTGGACATGGGCTTTAAAGAGGAGATCAGCCAAATTCGCAAACGTTTGCCGAACGAACGGCAAACGCTGCTGTTTTCCGCCACCTTCGACGAGGGTGTTTACGCCTTTAGCCAACGGTTACTGCGGGAACCAACGCTGATTGAAGTGGCCAAGCGCAACAGCGCCGCCGCCAAGGTGAGCCAAACCTTGTACCTGTTGGATGCGGATCGCAAACGAGAATTCACCTCTTACCTGATTGGGTCGAAGAATTGGCAGCAGGTGCTGATCTTCACCAAAACGCGACAGGGGGCAGATGCCCTTGCCAAAGAGATGAAAAAAGATGGCCTGAAAACCGAAGCGATCCACGGCGATAAATCCCAAGGCGCGCGCGAGCGGGTGTTGGCGCAGTTTAAAGCCGGCGAGATCCGGGTGTTGGTGGCTACCGATGTGGCGGCGCGGGGCATCGACATTGAAGCGTTGCAGCATGTGATCAACTTCGATCTGCCGTTCATCGCTGAAGATTACGTGCATCGGATTGGCCGCTGTGGCCGCGCGGGGCTGGAAGGGCTGGCGGTGTCGTTGATGAGCCCCGGCGAAGAATACCTGCTGGAAGAGATTGAAGCGGTGCTGGATCAACGTTTGGCGCCGCAGTGGTATCCGGGTTTTGAGCCGGACTTTACCAAGTCATTACCAGAGAACAATAAAAACAGCCGCGGCGCCCAGAAACGGCGCGCCAAGAAGCGCGGCAATGGCGGTCGCAGCGGCAATCGACGCCAAGGTTAACAGGGGTTATCTCCCCCCCCAGATGGCGTTAAATGCGGATGATTATCACTGCGTTACAGAGCCAAGTTGCACCAGCCCAAGCGTTCGCGCTTGGGCTTTTTTGGGCTGTGTCTTAATTAGCTGTTGCATCCCATCCAACAACTTCTTTAAGGCACTGCCTTTGGTCCAATTGGTACCGA
>NZ_CANLCI010000038.1 GCF_947489035.1 uncultured Ferrimonas sp.
GACGGATTCGAACCATCGAAGGCAGTGCCATCAGATTTACAATCTGGTCCCTTTGGCCACTCGGGAACCCCTCCACAAGTGCGGCGTATACTATCAATTTCGTTTGGGCTGTAAAGCCAAAAGAGCAATTTTTTTCTAAAGTTTTAATGCTTTCGCCCGATAAACCTTATGAACGCTTTGTTTTTGGATATTTTCTATGCGCACTGACGCCATTTTAGTCAACGAATTACAACTCGGAGATTCCCTGAGCCAAGCGGTTCAGCAGGATCGCCGTGGGGATTTTTCGTTGCTGCTGGCGATGATGGTGCAAGATGTTCGTTTTCAAAGCCAATTTCAGCTCAAAAAAGATGACCAAGGCGAAGCGCTGCCATTACGCCAGCAGATGCAACTGTCTGAGCCGCAGCCATTAACTGAGCAATATCAGCAAGACAGCCGAGCCCAAGCCAATGCCGACGCCTTCCACCAGGGTGGGCTGGCCCAAAGCCGCTTACAACATTGTTTGCAACCGGAGCCGTTGGATTTACGCGGTGAACATCCGGTTGGGTTGCAGCAAGCGTTGGAAAACGCCGAGCCGTGGCAAAGTAAGCGCGAACAAGTCGCTAAGCAGATGACCACCTTTCCACAACAGATGGATCTGGCCAATTTAATTGCTCAACAGCGCTTGCAAAGCGCGGCACTGTACGCGGCTTGACTCTGCACCCTTTCGCCCAATCTCTCCCTTTTCTGTAGCACGCCTTTGATCGCAACCTCGGCATCCCAGCTTGGGGGCGAACCTCAAAACCCAGTCAGTTATCTATAGTATAAGCGGCACTCTGGCTTGCTTCCTGTGTGGTTGCGGTTTTGCATGCGTCGCTGCTGCGATTTGGTAACGGCTTGAGCGAGAACGGGCAATTCCTGAGGGCGAACAGGCTGTGGTTTTATCGATTAACCTTATCGAAGCTGTGGCCATGTTGAACCCAGTGGCTGTGATCGTAATCACGGTCATTGTTGGTGCTCACCCTATAATCAACGCCAATTTCCCCGATTCAGATCTGTAGAGGCACATTATGTCCCTGAAACACGACCACACTGCAGCGGATTGCTGTGGCGCTTACGCTGATATTGGCAGCGTAATTTCAGCCGAAGATAACACCTTAGACATCGATTTTAACGCTGCGGATGAAGCGGCGGGCACAGCCCAATTTGAGCAGCTGTTAAGCCGTGCTCAAGCGCGCTTTGCCGAAGTAAGCGGCAGTGCACAGTGGCACGCCGAAGAAAATGCAATCAAAGGCACAATCGTCTTTAGTTGCGCGGCTGAGCGACTGATTTTTGAGATGGGCGCGTAAGCCGACAAAAACACGGTGACAGCATTGATCAAACAGGGGCTACAGGATACTGTAGCCCCTGTTTTTTGTTGTCAGGTAAGACTAATCTATGGCGTTATCGATAGCTGAATCGGCGGCAGAGCAATCTGCTACATCCGCCTCCAGTGACGGCAATTTTGCCTTGGCAGCCCAACAAGCTGCGATACAGATAAACCAAGATTATCAGTCGATCACTTGTGGTATATGGTTGTTTTCCGATGAGAAGTCGGCGTTACTGCCGGTCTGTCGTGTCTCGGAACGCAATGGTTACTACGGTGAAGTAAGTCTTACCCGCCGCAACTACCCCATTTTTTTCCAGTACTTTGAGAGCAATCGAGTGCTGGCTGCCGAAGCGGCGCGACTGCATCCGGCCACCTCTGGTTTTAATCGCCAATTCTTTATTCCCCAAGGAACCCATTCGTTATTGGCCGTTGGCATTGAAGTGAATGGCGAATTGCAGGGCTTGATCACCTTAGAGTTCGATCAACCCAGCAGTTGGGGGCCTGATGTCATCATCAGCTTGCAGCAAGTGGCCACCGATCTGGCGGACGAGCTCAATAAGACTCGGCAGTTAGAGCAGCAAGCCCAGAATCTGCTCTTTCGTTACGCCATCGAGCAAACCAATCAACGGCTGTTGGTGGTGGACGCCCAAACGTTGCAAATTGTGTTTGCTAATCGCGCGCACGTGCGCTTTTCTGGCCGCCCGATTGAACGCATTGTTGGCCAATCGGTACGCACCCTACGTACCTTCGAACAAGCCCCAGAGCAAGCTGAAGTTGTGATGAATCAGGTGCTTGCCGACAAGCACGCCGATGGCGAAATGAGCCTAGTCAGCCAAGACGGCCGCACCCATTGGTTCCGCTATCAGATTGACGCCATTGACGTTGATGGGTGCGAATACTTACTGATCATCTCGGAAGACATCTCCGGCGCTCGCAGTCATCAGCATGAATTAGAACTGCTGGCGTGGAACTGCGCCTTAACGGGGCTTTCTAATCGAGCGCGTTTTCTTAGCCACATTCAGCAACGGGAACTGTCGTTGTTGCTGTTGGTGGATGTGAAGGGGTTCCGCAGTTTTAATGATCTGTACGGCGAGCAAGTTGGCGATGGCGTGCTGCAAGAAGTGGCACGACGTTTACGTAACTGTGGCGACATTTTAGGGACCGAGCGGGTTTATCGCATCGGTGCCGATGAATTTGTGTTGGCGTTTACCGCCGAGCCCAACAAAAGCTGTGAGCAGATCGCCACCATGATCGGCAAGCGTTTAAGCGCCGAAATCATCATTGGTGGTCAGCAGTATCGGATTGATGCCACCGTGGCTGGGTTGAACTTGCAGATCCTATCAACCCAGATCACCCCGTTGGCCGCGCTGGATATGGCGATGGCCGAAGCGAAAAACGGCCGATTCTTCCAGCTGTACGACAGCCAACTGCAGCAGTCCTTTTTGGATCAGGCGCAGCTTGAGGTGGAACTGACCTCGGCGGTATCGCGGCGGCAACTGGTGCTGCACTACCAACCGTTGATCGACGTGAAAGAGGCGCAGATCTCCGGAGCCGAAGCGTTGATCCGCTGGCAACATCCCCGCTTAGGGCTGCTTTTTCCTGGGCGCTTTATCGACATTGCCGAACGCAGTGGTTTGATTGAACCGATTGGTCGCTGGGTGCTGGAATCGGCGCTGTATCAACTGTATTTGTGGCAGCGCCGCTGGCCGGATCTGAAGATGCACGTCAACGTGTCGGTTAAACAGTTGCTGGCCGAAGAGTTTTACGAGATCTGCTGGAATCAGCTTAATCGTTATCGGGTGAAGCCCGGCAGTTTTGTGTTGGAAATCACCGAAAACACCTTGATGGAAGATGTGGAATCGGTTAGCCAGCTGTGCGATCAACTGGGCGAATTAGGCTTGGTGCTGGCGATCGATGATTTTGGTACCGGTTACAGCTCGATGAGTTACCTAAAGCAGCTGCCGGTGCAAAAGCTGAAGATTGACCGTTCTTTTGTGGCGGATCTGGAGCACTCGAAAGAGAGCCGACAAATTGTGCCGGCGATCATCGCCATGGGCAAAGCCTTGAACATGAGCATTACCGCTGAAGGGGTCGAGAACGGCTACCAAGAGCAGTTTTTGCGTACCCATCTGTGCGATGAGATCCAAGGCTTCCTATACAGTAAAGCGATCCCAGCGCAGCAGTTTGAAAGCAAATTGACCGAATCTTACCTGGTTTAACCGCAGCAGCGCTTAAACTTGTTGCCAGAGCCACAAAGGCAGGGATCGTTGCGGCCGGGTAGGGCGGGGTTTGGCTTAATGTCACCATCGCGGTAATACCATAAACCTTGCTCGCAGCTAAAGCGCGACCGTTCGTGCAGTGCCTGCAACTTCCCGTGTTGCTTATACCAAGCGCAAAACTCCACTTCCCCTTGATCCTGCTGTTGGCTGAAATCGACGATCTGCAGCGCATGCCATTGGGTTTCTTGGCACGCTTGTGCCAGTTCCGCTTCCGTTAATTGGCCGCGAAATTCGGGGTGGTGGGTGCGTAATAGATAGGCCGCTTCCCCTTTCACAAAAGCACAATAGCGCGATGCCATCAGTTGTTGGGGGGATTGGGCTGGGCGTTGTTGTTGGTGCAGAGGCTGGCAGCAATCGGCGTAGGCTTGCTTGCTGCCACAAGGACAATGGCTCATGGTTTTTTCGGTTTAACGACAGGGGACGGCATTGTCTCGAAAGCGTCATCGTAAACCAAGCCTGCAACCGGTTTTGACTGCAAAAACAGTTCCTGTTGCACCCGATTGGAGGAGTCAGCCAAGATCTGCCACTGGCCTTGTTCATTTTTCATAAAGGTGAATAGGAATTTACCGCCAAATTGCGAGGTAGGCTCGCCGCTGTCGTGGGGTGGGCGATAACGCATTTGGTAGTAACCGGCATCAATCACGATGTCGTCGTGGACGATGCGATTGCTGCAGCGAAAACGGATCTCAATGCTGGCGTCGCGTTTTTCAACCTTGGTAAACCACTTGTTGTACGCGGCAAGAATGTCGTTGCGACCATCAACGAAGGGCTGTTTATCAGAGATCCCCATCATTAACGCATCGTTATGGTACTGCTGTTTCAGCGTGGCCACATCCAGCTCCTGATGCGCCTGCGTAAACCGCTGGTACACGTTATTGATGGAATCGTTGTCGCTGGTAGCCATGACTGTCAGCGGCATCGCCACTAGAGCGAACAGCCAGTTCGAAATTCGCAAATCGACCTCTAAGTTGTTGGGATTGGCATTATTTTGGCTTGCCGCCAATTTTTGTAAAGTGGAAAAGCTTTACAATTTGTGAGACGCAGTGCCAGTTGTTCGGTTTAACAGCATCCGCACGGCGCAGCATTGGGTTTGCGCTCGGCCTCGGTATACTTACTGGCATCACCAACCGCCAACCGCAGGATTAGCATATGACCCACGATGAACAAGATCTCTTTCTGGCGGAGATGGCTGACGTACAGCCGTTGGTTGGCAACGATAAGAGTGCCCAACACCAGCGCCAACAAGTGACCGAAGCCCAGCTGGCACGGCGTGCTGCGGCACAGGCCAGCAGCGAACAGCAAGAGGATCAGCTGACCCTTGAAGCGGTTGAGTTAGTGGATCCAGAAGACATTATTGGCTGGACGCGCGGCGGCATGCAGCACGGGGTGTACAAAAATCTGCGCTTGGGTAAGTACAGCGTTGATGCCCGTTTGGATCTGCATGGGTTGTCGGTGGCGGAGTCGCGCACCGCCTTGCTGCAATTTGTCAGCGATTGTCAGCGTACCGACATTCGCAGCGCGTTAGTGCTGCATGGCAAGGGGCTGCATTCAAAACCGTTTCGCGGCATTTTAAAAAGTTACTTGGCGAAGTGGCTGCCCTGCGTGCCGGAGGTGCTGGCGTTTCACAGTGCCCAGCCCCACCATGGCGGCACGGGCGCGGTGTATGTTTTGATGAAGAAAAGCCCCCGCGAGAAGCTGGAAAACCGTGAACGCCACCAAAAAAAGTAGCCGTAACCCGATATAAAAAAACGCCCGCATTATGCGGGCGTTGTTGTGTTTGAGCCGCAGCGCTTGCTGCCGAGTGCTTAGTTCATCGCGGCGGGCTCGTTTACTCCGTGCAACAGAGCGTACAGCACGGGTACGATCACCAAGGTGAGGATGGTAGCAAAGGCCAAACCAAACATAATGGTCACCGCCATTGAGGCAAAGAAGGCATCAAACACCAGTGGCACCAAGCCCAAGATGGTGGTCATGGCGGCCATGGTAACCGGCCGCACGCGGCTGATGGCGCTGTCGATCAACGCTTGGTACGGGGCTTTGCCGCTGGTGAGCTCTAGGTTGATCTGATCCATCAGGACGATGCCATTTTTCAAAATCATGCCGCTTAAGCTCAACAGCCCCAATAAGGCGGTAAAGGTAAACGGTTGATTGGTGATCAACAGGCCGATGGTGACGCCAATCAGCGACAGCGGCACGGTAAACCAGATCACCGCCGGTTGACGGAACGAGTTAAACAGTAACACGGTGATGATGAACATAAACAGGTAGCCCATCGGTAACGACGAGAACAGCATGGTTTGGGCGTCGTTCGAGCTTTCATACTCTCCACCCCATTCCAGCTGATACCCTTGGGGCAACGATAACGCTTCAACCTGCGGTCGAATGCGACCAAACAGTTGGGCGGCGGTTTCATCCCCCAGCACGTTGTGATCGGCCAGCACGGTAATGGTGCGTTTGCGATCTTTTCGTTGGATCAGAGATTCCGCGGCCACCAGTTCAACCTTACGCACCACCTGCTGCAACGGCACATAGTGCATCAAACTGGGGCTGAAGATCTTCAGGTTATCCAAGGTGGCGTAGTCGTCGCGATACTGTTGCTCTAAGCGAGTCACAATTGGCAGCATGCGGGTGCCGTCGCGGTAGGTGCCTACTACGGTGCCACCAAAGGCCATCTTCAGGGTTTGGGCAATGGCATCTTTGCTGATCCCAAGGCGCCGCGCCTGTGATTCATCCACCACGGGGTGCAGCTCTTTGGTGTGTTCGCGCCAATCGTGGCGTACCCCACGGGCGCCGCTGTCTTGGCGCAGAATGTCTTCAACCTGCGCGGCCAACTGGCGTAACACTTTTGGATCCGCACCGCTTAATCGAGCTTCAATTTTCGATTTTGGCGAGGGGCCAAACTCCATCAATTTGGTTTGGAACTGAGCCTGACTGAAGCGCTGCGGCAGCTCTTTATCCAGCTGTTTGGCCAGTGCCATCATGCTGTCTAGATCGGCGCTGCGGATCGCCATCTGCGAATAAGAGGCGTAAGACTTCTCCGGCGCGTAGGTTAGGGTAAAGCGCGGTAAACCTTGGCCGACGGTGCTGGCGACAAATTCGGTTTGTGGCTGGGCCAATACGTATTGTTCAACCTGCTTTAAAACCGCTTCGGTTTGGCGAATGTCACTGCCTTCAGGCAGCCACATGTCCAGATAGAACATCGGTGTGTTGGACGGCGGGAAGAACGCTTGTTTCACTTGGCTGAAGCCACCCAGTGCCGCCCCCAACATCAACACCATCACCAACACGGTGGTTTTGCGAAAACGCAGGGTTGAGCGTAATAAGAAGCGGAACACCCCAAACAGCTTGCCCGCGTAGGGATCGACAGTCTGTTGATCGGCTTTGGGGGCTTGCAGCAGCATGTCGGCTAAAAATGGGGCGAGGGTTAACGCGGTAACCCAGCTTAAAAACAGCGAGAACAACAGCACGTAAAACAACGAGCCCATAAATTCGCCGGTGGCATCGGGCGATAGCCCAATCGGGGCAAACGCGACAATGGCGATGACGGTGGCGCCCAATAGCGGCCATTGAGTTTGCTTGACGATGTCGGCACAGGCTTGCAGCTTAGTGCGACCCCGTTGCAGCCCCACCAAGATCCCTTCCACCACCACAATGGCGTTATCCACCAACATCCCCAAGGCGATGATCAACGCGCCCAACGAGATCCGTTGCAGTTCGATGTCGCGATATTCCATGGCGATAAAAGTGCCGAGCATGGTCAGCAGCAGCACCGCACCAATGATCAAACCACTGCGAAAACCCATGGTGAACAGCAAAATCAGCACCACAATCGCGACCGCCTCAACTAATGAGATCAAGAAGCCATTAACGGAGTTTTCTACCTCTTGCGGTTGGTGGTACAGCGAGTTCAGTTCAATGCCCACAGGGCGATCTTGCAGCAGTTCGTTTAAGCGTTGATCCACCGCGCTGCCCACCTCGACCACGTTCACCCCTTTGGAGAAAGCGATGCCAAGGCTTAGGGCATTTTGGCCGTTGTAGCGCAGCAGATGTTGCGGGATCTCTTGGAAACCGCGCTTCAGGGTAGCCACATCACTGAGCCGCACCAATTGCCCCGAATCGCGGCCGTGAATGATCGGATCGATGCTGGAGCCTTGCGAGGTTAAGCGCAAGTACAGGGATTCGCCGCTGATGGTCATCTGGCCAGCATCAAGCACCGCGTTTTGTTCGGTCAGTAATTGGATAACATTACGCATATCCAAGTTGAGGGCGGCAAGGCGGGTCAGCGAGAGTTCGATGAACACCTGTTCTTGCTGATCGCCTTCAATGCTGATTTTACCAACGCCTTCAATCAACTCTAATTCGCGGCGCAGGCCATCCACGTATTGTTTTAGATCGTCAAATTGGTAGTTGTTGCCGGTGACAAGATAAAGCATGCCGTAAACGTCGCCAAAGTCATCCATGATCGACGGCGGCGCGGCGCCGCTGGGCAGTTGTGGCCGTAAATCGTTAATTTTGCGGCGCAGTTCATCCCAGATCTGCGGCAGCTCAAACTCATCGTATTCCATTTTCATGGTCACCATGATCTGCGACAAGCCCGGCGCCGAGGTCGAGGTGATCTTATCTACGTAGGGCAGGCGGCGGATCTCCCGCTCCAGTGGGTAGGTCAGTTCCTCTTCAACTTCTTCGGCGGTGGCGCCCGGGTAGGCGGTGATCACCATCGCTTCTTTAATGGTAAAGGAGGGATCCTCCAATCGGCCTAAATTTAGGAACGAGTTGGCGCCGCCAATGGCGAGCAGGATCAGAAATAACCAGCTGATCACTCGAAATTTGATGGAATATGTGGCGATGTTCATTGCGGCTTAGACTCCTTGGAAACCACCTCAACGTGCTGATTAGGACGCAGCTGGGATAAACCGCTGCTGATCAATTGTTGCCCTTGGGCGAGGGCGCCGCTGATCAACGCGCCGTGTTGATCGATGCGTTCAATGGCGATGGTGAGCGGTTGCACCTGTTGTTGCTCTAGGCGCCACACTCGGAAACCGCCGTCGCTGCCGTTGGCTTCAATGGCCGTTAGCGGTACGTGAAAGCCTTTTACTTGTGGCAACCCCGCGGCAGCCATGTCGACGCGCACTTTAACCGCTTCCCCAGGCAGCAGCGCGGTGGCGGCATCGGCGGTTAAGCGGGCACTGAAGGCGCCGCTGTTTGGATCCAGTTGCAGGGATTGTTCTAGAAACGACATCGGCAAAGGGTGTGGGTGGGCATCGGATTGCACTAACGGCTGATAGCTGCGATCCCGCAGTAACGCCGTTGCGCCCAGCAGCAGGGTGTCTGGCAGCTGCACTTCCACATCGATGCGATCATTGCGGTAGATGGTGAGCACGCTTTCGCCGGCCGCAACGGTTTCAAATTGCTCTTTGTCGACTTGGTTGATCACCCCGCTGAAGGGGGCACGTAACACGCTGTACTTCAGCTGAGCCGCTGCCATGTCTAAGGTGATTTTGGCCAAGCGCGCTTGGGCGCTCAACTCATCAAATTCGGACTGCGCCAATAACTGCTGCTGCAGCATGGGGGCACTGCGTTGCAGGTTGCGTTGCAATAGCTGATGTTGGGCGTTGGCATCGTGCCATTGCTGGCGGATGCTGGCGTCATCTAGGCGCGCCAATGGCTGGCCTTGGGTTACTTGTTGCCCCGGCAGTACCGAAACGTCGGCTAATTTACCGTTGATGCGAAACGCCAACGGGGTCAGTTCGGCCACCGCCACTTGGCCGGTGAACACCCGCTCATTGAGCTGTTGCGGGGCGGCTAAGGTCAAGGTGCTGACCGGCTGCAGCGCAATAACGGCCTCGGCTTCCGGTTTGCTGCAACCGCTTAACAGGGCGCTGGCGATAAGGGTGATGAGCAGAGATTTGTGCATCTTAGATCCCTCGCTCACGTTGCCACACTCGCACTTGCTGTTGTGGTTGCAGTTGCTTGGTTGCGGCGGCAACGATGCGATCGCCGGGGCGAAGGCCACTCAACAGTTTGTTGTTGCTGTCTAAGGTGATGGTGACCGCTTGCAGGCGGTTGTTGCTGTCGATTTTCCATACCTGAGCCTGCTGCGCTTGGCGATTAAACAGCGCCCCAGCTGGCAGGGCAATGGGCTGCTCTAGGCTGGTGGGCAGCAGTTCAACCCACGCGTTCATGCCAGTCAGCACATTAACGTTGTTGGGCCGGGGCAGGGTTAGGGTGATGCGGTAGCTGTTGGTGTCAGGATCCGGTTGGGACGCAAACTCCTTTACCGCAGCGCCGGGGTGGCGCTGGCTTAAATGACCAAAGCGGATCTGTGCGTGGCTTAATGCGTCTTGACCGGGGGTAGCGTATGGCACCGGCAAGTTAAAACGCACATCCAGTTGGTCGTTATTTTCGATGGTCATGATGGCGCTATTGGCGGCCATCACTTGGCCATTTTTGACCATGGTGTAA
This sequence comes from uncultured Ferrimonas sp., assembly GCF_947489035.1. Classification (GTDB taxonomy): domain Bacteria; phylum Pseudomonadota; class Gammaproteobacteria; order Enterobacterales; family Shewanellaceae; genus Ferrimonas. The sequence goes on from NZ_CANLCI010000038.1 coordinate 10,087, forward strand.
GCCACGTAACCGTCAAAAGGCGCGCGCAAAATGGTGTCGTCCAGATCCACCTTGGCTTGGCGCAGACGCGCTTGGGCGGTGATCATGTCGGTTTGGCTGCGATCAAACTGATCTTCGCTGATCAGCTGTTGGGTGAACAGCTGTTGGTCGCGAGTAGCGCGTATGGTCGCCAGATCAAATTCGGCCTGCCGCGCTTGTAAAGCAAGCTGGTAATCGGTGGGATCGAGCTCGGCTAACAGTTGCCCTTCCAGTACGTAGTCGCCCATGCGAACCCACATCTGCTGTAACTGCCCTGGGATCCGAAACGCCATCTTGGCGTGATGGCTGGCTTCCACTTCGGCGGCAAACGGCGCAATGGTGCTGATTGGGCGAATTTCAAAGGCTTTGACCGGTTGGTTGAGCGCTTCGGTAGTGGCGGGTTGTGGGGGAACGTTGGCGTGCGTTGCGGTACTGCACAGCAGTAACAGCATGGCACTTAAGGCATAACGATTTTGAATTAACATGGTGTGGTGCTCGACATCAGGTTAGTTTACTATCCACTTGTATAGTGCATATGCTACACAAACGTATAGCAATCGGCAAATCCCATCATTGTGGTATAGTGTGCGGCGTCTAAACAGAGAGTGGATTTATGGCAGCAAAGAAAAGCGGACGGCAAAGTGCCGAGTCGGCTCAACAGACCAGAGATAGCATTGTTTGTGCAGCGGTAGAGCTGTTCGCAGATAAGGGCTTTGAAGCGGTTTCAGTGCGTGAAATTGCCGAAGCGGCGCAGGTCTCTCACGGTTTGATCCGGCACCACTTTGGGAATAAGTTGCAGATTTGGCATCGAATTTGTGAACTGATCGTCGACGACGTCAACTTAGAGCTGGAATACCTATTGCGGCATCTGGATGAGTCGTTGCAACCGAACGAACGCTTCTTTCAATTGTTGTCGACGTTACTGGCGTCGCACCTAAATGATCCACGCTTAATGAAACTGATGTCCGATGCGTTTCGTGGTGATCCAGAGAAGTTCGTGATCTTTAACAGCATGCCAGATTGCATTGAACAACTGATGCAAAGAGAGCTTACCAAGGTGCAACAGCAGGGCTATTTGTCGGGCTTGGTGGTGGATGAGGTGAAGTGGATGCTGTGCATGTTTGCTGATGCACCGGCCATGATGGAGCCGATGATGCTCGACATCTACGGTGCGCAACTGCAGCAGGCGCAGCTGCGCCATTGGCAATTCAGTTGCCGCATGATTGCCGCCATGCTGGGGGTGGACATCGCGACGCTGCCGCAGGTAAGCAGCTTGGCAGAAGTGGCGACACCGCGTGAGCAATATAACCCCTCCTGCCTGGCCTAAATGTGGCTTACTCCTCTTCGAGCAACACACCATACAGGTTTAAGTGATCGGCAAATTCGATGCCAACCCATACCAGATCGCCGGGGTTAATGTCGTATTCGCCGGCGATGGTTACTTGGCCATTGCCGTAGGCTTGGCCAAAGTAACGGCCAATGGCGCCATCCTCGCCAATGCTGTCAATCAAGATCAGCATCTCATCTTCCACTCGATTGTAATGCTTGCTGGCGCTGATGGGCTCTTGTTGCTCAAGCAGCTGCTGCTGACGCAAGCTGGCCACGGTGGCGTCGCCGCAGGTGTGGATCTCGAGCTGATCCAGCTGCGCGGCCAGTAACCAATCTTGCAGTAGCTCAAACTGGGCGGGGGTATCGTTGCCGATCAGTACGTGGCCTCGTACCACCAGATCTGGGCACTGCTCGCGCCAGTAATCCAGTTGATCCAAGGTGTTAATCTCTATCGCTGGGTGGCCTTCGGGCAGTAACTCTGGGCTTGGGTGAACGTAGTCCAGCTCGAAATAGGGCAACACTTGGCCAGTGGCCATCAGCGGCATCAGTTCATCCAGATTGGCACTGGGCTGGCACAGCGGCAGTCGCAGCCACATGCCCAGTTGCGTCAGTTGTTGGCACAGTTGGAACAGCGGTGGCGTGGTTTGGTTCGCCGCGTTATTGGCACCGTAAGCACAGCCATTGCTGCTATGTAGATGCAGTTCAACCACACCTTGTTGTTGCAGTTGCTGTGCCTGTTGCAGCAGCTGTTCAATGGGCTGATCTTGGCCGTGCTCGTTGGCCAGTGCCAAGGTGGCGATGTGGGCGTGTTGGGTCATGCAAAATTCCGTATGAGCCGAAGGGGAGATGAGCCGCAGTGTAGCATTGCTTGTGGGCTTCTTCGCGGCGGGCACGGTTGGGGAGCGCCACTATTTGTCGTTACTGGGCTCAAAGCCATCAGGGTGGGCAGAAAACCGCGACGCCGATGCAATAAAAAGGAGCGCCGAGGCGCTCCTTTTTGTCTTGCGGCTTGCAGCTTATGGGGTTTGGTTTACCAACCACACTGGCGATTCGCCGCTTGGTTTTGCTGATCCAACCACTGTTGCAGCGGGGCAAAGTAGTTCAGCAGGGCTTGGCCGCTCATCTGTTCGCTGCCGGTAACGGCCGCTAAGGCTTGCGGCCATGGCTGGCTTAAGCCCATCTCTAACATGGTGTTCAGCTTTGCGCCGGCTTCTTTGCTGTTGTAGATCGAACAGCGGTGGATAGGGCCGGTGTTGCCCGCTTCTTCACACAGCGCTTGGTAGAACTGGAATTGCAGAATGTGCGCTAAGAAGTAACGGGTGTACGGCACGCTGCCTGGTACGTGGTACTTAGCACCGGGATCGAAATCCGCTTCGCTGCGCTCAACCGGCGCCATTACGCCTTGGTACTGCTGGCGCAGATCCCACCACGCTTGGTTGTAGTTTTCTGGGGTGATTTCGCCAGAGAACACCTTCCAACGCCACTGATCAATCATCAACCCAAACGGCAGGAACGCGACCTTATCCAACGCTTGGCGCAACAACAGGCCAATGTCGGATTCAGCACTGGGTACTTGCTCAATCAGGCCAATCTGCTGCAAGTAATCGGGGGTGATGGACAGTGAGATAACGTCGCCAATCGCTTCGTGGAAGCCATCATTGGCGCTGTCTTTAAACAGGAACGGTTGGTTCTTGTAAGCGCGCTGGTAAATGTTGTGACCCAATTCGTGGTGGATCACTTTGAAGTCTTCGCCGTTTTTGCGAATGCACATCTTGATGCGGATGTCGTCTTCGTTGTCGAGATCCCAAGCCGAGGCGTGGCACACCACGTCGCGATCTTGCGGTTCAACAAACAGCGACCGCTCCCAGAAGGTTTGCGGCAGTGGCTCGAAGCCCATTGAGGTGAAGAACGCTTCAGCCTGCTGCACCATCTTCTTTTCATCGTAGTTATGCTCGGCCAGCAGCTGGGTCAGATCGTAACCGGGCCCAGGCATGTTGGCCGGAGCCACCACCGGGTAGATGTCGCCCCACTGCTGCGCCCACATGTTCCCCAGCAGGTGTGCTGGGATCGGTGAATTGAGCGGAACAACGTCATTGCCGTACTCGGCGTTCAGTTCGCCGCGGACGTAACAGTGCAGCGCTTCGTACAAAGGCTTTACCTCATTCCAGAGGCCATCAAGCTGCTGTGGAAACTGCTCGGCAGGCATGTCGTACTTGCTGCGCCACAGTTCACCGACGTTGTCATAGCCCAGCGATTGCGCCCCTTCGTTGGCCAGCGCCACTTGTTCTTCAAACAGCGGCCGCATCGGCTTGGCGATTTCACGCCAACCTTGCCACACCTGTTTCAGTTGCTCGGGATCGCGGCTTGACGCCATGATGGAAGACAGCTGTGGCTGGCTTAAGCACTTATCTTCGCTGAGGCAAAAACGGCCTTTGCCGTACAAGCCATTCAGTTCTGTACCCAGTTGCGCCATGCGCTGACTTTTGTCGGGATCCGTTGGGGCGGGCAGGGTGAGGGCGCGCTTGAGGATATCGAGCTTACGTCGCTCGGCTGGGGTTAGGGTGCTGGTGTCGATGCGGGCTGCGGCCGAGGCATAATGTACCGCTTTTTCGGTGTACATCTGCCCAGCTTCGCTGGCTAAGGCGGCGGTGTCTTCAGTGATGAAGTTGGAGTAGATCCACTCGGCGCGGCCGGCTTTCTCTACGGTAACCGCCATGTCTTGCTCGGCGTCGTTAATGAACTGCTGGGGTTCAATGTTGCTGTCGGCCGTGGTGCTGGCGCAGCCGGATAAAACGGCGACGCAGCTGGCGCTTAAAATCCATTTTAAAGAGTGTTGCACGATGTTGTCCCTGTTGTTTTTTCTTTGTTAATGGGCGTCGCTATGGTATCGGAACAGGCGCCGAGAAAAAAGCGCCGCCGACTAAAGAAAAAAGACTCGGTGGAAAGACAGATTGGGTTCACCGAGTCCAAGGGAGATGCGCCATCGTACGAGGCGCTAATCAGTGTGGTCGCTGGGGCAGGATTTACTGAGATAGCGTTCGATGGATTTCTTATGTAATAAGAATATTTCGTTCTAAAGCGCCACTTTCTAAGCCGGTTAGCGCGTTCAATTTTGACAAGTGCATACTGCGCCGCTTATTTTAAACGAACGTTTAATTTTAACAGCGTGGAAATTGAATCATGGCTAACCGGTTGACTACCAAAGACAGGATCCTAAATGCCGCCGAGCGATTGTTCGCTGAGCGTGGCTTTTCGGAAACGTCGTTGCGTTTGATTACCAGCAAGGCGGAAGTCAACTTGGCCTCGGTCAATTACCATTTTGGCTCTAAGAAAGAGCTGATCCAAGCGGTGCTTGCCCGCTATTTGGATCACTCCATGCCGGCGATGCTGCAAGCCTTGGCGCGCCTTGCCAAGCAGCCGCAACTGACCCTAGAAGATGTGTTTGAAGCCTTGGTTGAGCCATTGATGTCGGCCAACGAAGTGCGGCAAAACGGCACCGCGATATTTTTGCAGCTGTTGGGGCGAGGCTACATTGAAAGCCAAGGCCATTTGCGCTGGTTTGTGACAACCAATCACGGTGAAGTGCTCTCCAGTTTATCTCGGGTGGTGAATCGAGCTGCGCCCCATGTTTCGCCAGTGGAGGTGTTTTGGCGCTTGCACTTTACCTTGGGTACTTTGGTGTTCACCATGAGCTCATTTGATGCTTTAGCCGACATTGCCAAAGTGGATTACGACCAATCCAATAACGTTGAATCGGTGTTGCGACGGATCATTCCGTACTTAGCCGCCGGGGTGGCGGCACCAATGCCGCAGTTAGCGCCGCTGCCGGTGGTGGAATCGTAACGCTTAGGCGTTGGGGTTATTCTGATCGACAAACACCGCCGAGCGCGGTGTTTTTTGTTATTGAAAAATAAGCAAAAAAAAGCCCGCCGATTATCATCAGCGGGCAGGATTGAAATTCAATCAATAATCTAACAAGGAAGTTAAGCAAAAGAACCAGGGTACGTACTTGAAGTGCTCAAACTCAAATACGCCGGAATCTGTCTGACTAGCCAGGGTCTCCGATATGCGATGCATTGTAGGGGTGAATCGGCACTGCAACAAACGAGAAAAACTACCTGTGCCAGATTAGTTTTGCTAATGATTATTTTTGGCGTGGTGCCGCTAAAATGGCGGTTCTGGCGCGGCTTGTTGGCATTTTACCCTGTGGCCACATGAATTTATCGCAATAAACGTCCATCCGTAACAACTCCTCCACTGGCTTGGTTACCTTTTGTTTACCTGCTCTCTTTTAACCTGATGGCGAAATTCATTACGACGGTTAAAAAGGAGAGTTCGATGAATCTTGGTGGATCATTATTGATTACGGCAGCGATCGCTGTCGCAGTGGTTGTGGCATTGCAGTTTTCCTCGGCACAAGCCGCCACAGTGGCCGCACAGAAACCGGCGTTGGCCAGTGCCAGCAGCGCCACTATTTTGCTGCAGCGACGGATAGCATTAACCGAGACCCCCGCGATGTGGGTACAGTTTTATCAGCAGCAACAACAACCGTTAACCGCCAAGCAGCAACTGTTGGTGCGCTACAACAACTTTAACCCCGATTTTTCCGATGCTGATATCACCATTGCGGTTGCTGCTGAGCATCGCCGCGCCTTGGTACCGCAGCGGCTCGGCACCACCTTGTTGGCAACGGGTAACCACAGCGCCGAGACATTAACGCAGGCGTGGCAGCAAATTGATTATGGCCGCGGGGTTGCGGCGGTTGTAGAGATCCACGATCTCAATCAACATGGTTTACCCAATCAGAGTGAATTGACGGTGTACTACGGCAACGTTGCGCAGGAGCGTCGCTGATGGAATGGATGTCGCAAGCGTGGAGTGAAGCCAACGTCATCAATTTGGAAACTTGGCTTAATGATAACTTTCTGTTGTTGGCGTTAGCGCTCTTTATGCTGGAGCTGCTGCGTTACGCCATTAAGCGCCAACTCAGCTGGGATCTGCTGGGCGACAGCATCACCAACTTTATTACCTTAGCGCTGCTTATTGCGACGGTGTTTGTGGTTGGATTGGCTTACGTTGGTGGGTTCTTTTACGCCTACGAACACTTTGCCATCACGCCGTTGCCGATTAACGGCTGGACCATCCTCGGCTGTTTGTTGCTGGCGGATCTGGCTTACTACTGGGAGCACCGCTTTTTGCACAGCAATGGTTTGGCTTGGGGCACCCATTCGGTGCATCACAGCTCACCGTACTTCAATCTTTCGGTGGCGTACCGTTTTGGCCCGCTTGATTGGATGTTCCCATTTTTGTTTCATCTGCCGTTGGTGCTGCTTGGCTTTAACCCCTTGCTGGTGTTGCTGTGTGAAACGGTGGTGCAACTGTTCCAAACCTTATTGCATACCGAAGCGGTGAAGCGCTTGCCCTGTCCGATTGAAGCGATCTTTAATACGCCATCACACCATCGGGTGCACCACGCCACCAACCGAGCGTATCTGGACAAAAATTACGCGGGGATCCTCATCCTTTGGGATCGATGTTTTGGCACCTTTGCCAAAGAGGAGGAAACCGTGCGCTATGGGATCTTCCCTCGGATCAATTCGGTAAACCCCTTGAAAGTCTATTTTCATGGTTATTGGCGCCTTGGGCAGCAGTTGTGGCAGGCGCCCAATTGGCATTACCGCTGCAATTTATTGATAAAGCCACCGATTTGGGCGTGGCAACAGCTTCGGAGTAAAGAGGATGATCATCAACGCGCTCCTGATCGAAGATGACCGCGATTTGGCGGAAGCGATCAGTGACTATTTGGCATTAGAAGGCTACGAGTTTGATTTTGCCTACAATGGCGCCGCGGGGCTTAATCTGGCCTTGGCACAGCCATACGACATCATTCTAACCGACTTGAACATGCCCAAGATGGACGGCATCGATCTGTGCCAAGCGCTGCGGGATAACGGCATCAGTACACCGGTGCTGATGCTGACCGCCAGAGATCGCTTAGAGGATAAGATCAGCGGCTTTGAGGCGGGCTCTGACGATTATCTGGTTAAGCCGTTTGCGATGGCGGAGTTGAAGATGCGTTTGCAGGCGCTGTTGCGGCGTACGCAGGGGCGGCTTACCCAACTTAAGGTGGCGGATCTTCAGCTGGATCTGGACAGCCACCAAGCCAGTCGGGCGGGGCAACCGTTAAAGTTGCCGCCGCTGTGCTGGAAGATGCTGGTGTGCTTAATGCAGCACAGCCCAAATGTGGTCGCGCGTGCCAAATTAGAGCAGGCGGCGTGGGGCGATGAACTGCCCAGCCCAGATAGCGTTAAGGTGCATCTGTTTAAATTACGCCAAGCGGTGGATGCGCCGTTCGAGCGTAAGCTGATCCAAACCGTGCATGGGGTTGGAGTGGCGCTAAGGGTTGAAGCAGAATGAGCAAACTAGCATGAGTGAGACCAGCATCAGTAAAGTCAGCATCCAGCGTGACATCTATCTCTACCTGTTTGGCATCGTACTGCTGCTCAGTGGGATCTACCTGTTGATGATCAATCACAGTTACGAAGTGGGGCTGAACGAATCCGCCAAATATGGCTTTTTGTATGAGCTAAAGTTGGCCGAGCAGCACTACGTCAGCAGTGGCCAACTGCCGCAATATCAGAGCAATACGCTGCAGATCTACACCGACTGGACGCAGTTGCCGCGCCTGTTTCAACAGCAGTTCGATTGGGCGTCGTTTTATCCTGGCGCGATATATCAAACTTACCTTGCGGCTGAAACCGCAGGTAAGGGCCAATACCTCTACGCTGCGCTGCATCAAATCGACGGCACCGAGCAATATCTGTATGTGGTATCGCAATACGATGAAGCGCTCTACCTTGCGTTGTACCAACAGCACCCGCCGGAGGCGACGGCGCAATTTAACGCTTTTTATCTGCTGATTGCGCTGCTTCTGCTGCTGGTGTTTGTGGCGATGCGGCTGCTGATCCACCGCTTAACCAAGCCGATTTTACGGTTGTCACACTGGTCGAAATCGCTGGATCTGGACGACAGCGATACCCTATCGGGGCTGCGTTATCGCGAAGTGGATGGGTTAGCGCAGCGGTTAGTCGCCAGCGTCAAGGCCGAGCGCGAGGCGATTGAACGGGAAAGTTTTTTCTTAAGTGCCGCCAGTCACGAACTGCGTACCCCAGTTGCCACCATTTCGGCCAGTGGCGAGATGCTAACGCGCTTGCAGCAACAGTTGCCCGGCGCTGGCCAGCGGGCGGTCGCGCGCATTGAGCGAGCGGTGTCGTCGATGCAAACGCTGATCACCACTTTGCTGTGGCTCAGTCGTGATGCCGCCACCGAGCAAGCAAACGAGGGCATAAACGCGCCGCTGCTGTTGCAGGAGGTTGTCGACAGCCAGCGCTATTTGCTTGAAGGCAAAGCGGTAACGGTAACCATGGACGCCACTCACTCGACACTGCAGCTACCCAAAGAGTTGCTGCACATTGTGCTGACTAATTTGGTTCGAAACGCAATGCAACACTGCAGCGAAGGCGGCATCGACATTCAACTGGAGCCGCAAGGGATCCGTTTAATTAATGCCTGTGAACCGGCGCCAACGCCTGAGTTGCAGCCAACCTCTTTTGGCATTGGTTTGGTGCTGGTAGAGCGGATCTGTGCCATCCAAGGCTGGGCCTATCAGGTGCACCAGCAGCAGGGGCAATACCGCACCAGCATCCAATTCGCACCTTGATAACCAAAACTTTACCTTCGAGGTTTAAGCTGGCCCCATCAATCACAACGGAGAGTAACGATGGGCACTTGGCTTTTGGAAACCCTATTGTGGGCGGCAGTAACCGTGGCGGTGTGTGTGGCAATTTGGGGGGCAAATTTACCCAACATTTTGATGGCATTGGGGATCTCGGTTGGGGTGTCACTGCTGTTTGGCAACAGCTGGCGCAGTTAATGCCGTAAGCAAAGGTAGGCAGAGGGGGTGATTTGGGTTGCTGGGCGCCAGTGGCAATCGGTACACTGCCGCCAAGTCCGTCATAAATCAATAAATTGCGACGGCGATCACAACCAATCCATAGGGAGTCATGGATGAAGATAATCAAAGTGGTGTTGACCTGCGCTACGTTGGCGGCACTGACCGCCTGCCAAACCGCAACCGTCAGCGAGCCGCCATTGCCTGCCGCGCCGAAATCATTGCAACAGCCATTAGTGGAACAACTGCACGGTGTGGCCGTGTCGGATCCATACCGCTACCTCGAAGAGCTTGATGGCGCTAAGACCAAAACCTGGGTTCAGGTCCAGCGTCAGTATGGCGACAACTACTTGGCTTCTATTGCGAACCGCGACGTGGTGGAAAAACGCATTTCACAGCTGTGGGATTACCCCAGCAGCAAAGCACCGATGATCGCAACCGGGCGCGAATTCTATTTCGCGAATAACGGCTTGCAAAGCCAAGATGTGCTTTACATCAAGCGCAGCGCGAACGCCGAGCCGCAAGTGCTGCTGGATCCAAATGGTTTGTCAGCCGATGGCACCATCGCCCTCAGTGACATCGCCATCAGCCCCGATGGCAAAACGTTGGCCTATGGCACCTCGGTATCGGGCTCTGACTGGCAAACGTGGCAGTTTTTGGACATCGACAGCGGCAAGTTACTAACCGATAAGCTCGAATGGCTGAAATTCACCAGCGCAGTTTGGGCCAAAGATGGCAGCGGCGTGTGGTATGCCCGCTACGAGGCCCCGACCACCGGCAACAAGATGGAGCAGGTGAACTACTACCAAAAGCTCTACTTCCACCGTCTTGGTGATGACCAGTCTCAAGACCGCTTGGTGTACGAACGTAAAGATCAAAAAGAGTGGGGCTTTGCCCCAAGCCTGACCCAAAGCGGCAAATACCTGCTGATCTCATCATGGCAGGGTACCGATCCACGGTCGCGGATGTTCATTCAAGACTTAAGTACGTTAAAGGTGTCAGCGCTGATCCCAGAGCTAGAATCCGCCTACAAATACATTGGTGATCGCGATGGCAAACTGCTGTTTTCCACCGATAACCAAGCGCCGAATGGCCGCATTATCGCCATCGATCCAAACAATCCAGAGCCAACCCATTGGCAAGAGGTGCTGGCGGAGGGGCAGTTCCCGATTGCCGAAGTGAAGATGGTGAACAACGCTTTGGTGGTGGTGAGCCTAAAAGACGTGTTGGCGGACATCAATGTGTATGATCTGAACGGTCAACTGCAGCACAACCTGACGTTGCCTGGGGCAGGGCGGGTACGTTCGCTGCAGGGCAAGCGCAGCGAAGGCAGCCTGTTCTTCGAATTTAACAGCTACCTGCAGCCAACCGGCGTGTACCGCTATGATTTTGATGGCGATCAAGTGAAGCCTTACGCCTTGCCCGAAGTGGCCTTTAATCCCGAGGACTTCACCACCGAGCAGGTGTTTTACACCAGCAAGGATGGCACCCGCATTCCGATGCTGATCAGCTACAAAAATGGGCTGCAGAAGAACGGCGCCAACCCAACCCTGCTGTATGCCTACGGCGGCTTTAACATCAGCATTACGCCGCGCTTCTCGCCAGCCAACATTGCGTGGATGGAGATGGGTGGGGTATACGCGGTGCCAAACATTCGTGGCGGCTCTGAGTACGGCGAAGCCTGGCACCAAGCGGCGCTGTTTGAACGCAAGCAAAATGTGTTTGATGATTACTACGCAGCAGCGCAGTACTTGATCGACAACAACTACACCAACTCTTCCAAAATGGGCGCTTATGGGCGTTCTAACGGTGGCTTGCTGATGGGGGCCGCGCTGACTCAGCGTCCGGATCTGTTTGCGGCGGTTCTGCCTGCCGTGGGAGTGCTGGATATGTTGCGTTTCCACAAGTTCACCATCGGTTGGGCATGGGTAGCCGAGTACGGCAGTGCCGATAACCCAGAGCAGTTCGACTTTCTGTATAAGTACTCGCCGTACCACAACGTCAGTAAGCGCGCTTATCCGGCCACCATGGTGATGACCGCCGATCACGACGATCGGGTGGTGCCAAGCCACAGCTTTAAGTTCACTGCGATGCTGCAGCAACAGCAAACGGGCAACGCGCCGGTGATTGCGCGGATTGAAAACAACGCCGGCCATGGAGCTGGCAAGCCTACCGCCATGCGCATTGCCGAGTACCGCGATATCTATGCGTTTTTGATGGCCAGTTTTAACCAGCCATTGCCAACCAAGCTGTGATCTTGTTGCAGTCAAACTGCTGTGGTTGATTACCAACGACAGTAGGCGTGCGACTGAGACCAAATCAAGCGCGCTATTTGCCGGATATTTCTGGGATTTAGCGCGCTTTGTCATTTTTGCTGAAAAAATAATCCGTCGTTGGCCTGTTCGACGCAATTGTGTACAAACTGGCCATCTTCCCCCCCTCCCAGCACTGGCGCAGCTCAGGTATAGTAGTGGGATTGTCTAGCTAACTGGCGGCGCAGTTGTGACCAACCCTGTTTTTCACTGGCCTATTCGCATCTATTACTCTGATACCGATGCCGGTGGCGTGGTTTATCACGCTAACTATTTGAACTTTTTTGAGCACGCACGGACTGAGATGCTAAGAGCTGCGGGGCACGAACAATCCCACGATGGCCAAGCCAGTTGGATGTTTGTGGTGTCAGAGATGACGCTGAAGTTTGCCCGACCGGCCAAACTCAACCAACAATTAACCGTGGTAACCGAAATCTGCACCGCCCGTGGTGCCAGCCTCGACTTTGTGCAAAGTCTGGTGGACGAAGACAACAACCTATATTGCCAAGCCAACGTACAAGTGGTGTGCGTTGATGCCCAAACGTTCCGGCCAACCCGGATCCCGCAACCCATTAAACAGGAGTTAACGCGTGCACACTGAGATCTCTTTTATTGGCCTGTTTTTGCAAGCCAGCGTGCTAGTAAAGCTGGTGATGTTACTGTTGTTAGGCCTCTCTGTGGCAGCGTGGACAGTGATTTTTCAACGGCAAAAGGTGCTGAAAAATGCTCAGTTTGTCGCCAAGCGATTTGAAGACCGATTTTGGTCTGGGGTCGATCTAAACCAGCTGTACAAAGAGCTGTCTGCCCGTGGCGAACGCAACAGTGGCATGGAGCTGATGTTCACCAACGGCTTTCGTGAATACATTCGTTTAAGCAAAAGCGCCACCAGCGCCGATGCGGTCATGGATGGCAGCTATCGCGCCATGCGCGTGGCACTGAGCCGTGAAGTGGATAAGTTAGAGCAAAACCTGCCACTGCTGGCCACCGTGGGTTCCACCAGCCCTTACATCGGCCTGTTTGGTACCGTGTGGGGGATCATGAACTCGTTTATTGCCCTTGGCGAAGTGAAAAACGCCACGCTGACGATGGTGGCGCCGGGCATTGCCGAGGCGCTTATCGCCACGGCGATGGGGTTGTTTGCTGCGATCCCCGCGGTGATCTTCTACAACCGCCTTAGCACCAAGGTCGAGAAGCTGGAAAACAGCTACGCCAACTTTATGGATGAGTTTTCTGCCATCTTGCACCGTCAAGCCCACAGCAGTACTACGGAGCACAGCCGCTGATGCAGTACCAACCGCGCAAACGGCGGCGGAAGGTTGCCGAAATTAATGTGGTGCCCTACATCGACGTCATGCTGGTGCTGCTGATCATCTTCATGGCAACGGCCACCGCGATTACCCAGGGGGTGAATGTTGATCTGCCCCAAGCGGAGGCGGAGCCGATGTCGACCGATTCAAAGCCGCCGCTGGTGGCGTCGGTCACCATCGATGGCAGCTACTTTTTGGATAATGGCTCGGTTGATGAAGACCGACCTTTGATGTTGGACGAACTGCAGCACCTCGTGGCCGCGGAATTACAGATCCACCCAGATCGACCGGTGGTAGTGAATGGCGATCGCCAAGTAGCGTACGACCAAGTGATCCAGCTGATGGTGGCGCTGCAACTGGCTGGCGCTCCTTCGGTTGGCTTAATGACCGAGCCGGGGGATCAATAGCGATGAAAGTCTCAATGACCGGCCCCATTCTGGGCTCTGTGCTGTTGCACGTTGCTGTTGTTGGCCTGCTGATGTTCAGCGTTGATTTTAGCGCGAAGCCACTACCGCAGCCCAATGCAACTGCTGCGCCGATTGTGCAAGCCACCATGGTCGATCAGGCCAAGGTGCAGCAACAGGTCGAACGCATTAAAGCGCAAGAAGCCGCCCAGCGTGCAGCAGAGCAAAAACGGCAGCAAGATTTGGATCGCCAGCTCAAGGAAGCCAAGCGCAAGAATAAGGCTGAGCAAGAACGCCTGAAAAACCTTGAGCAGCAAAAGAAGCAGCGCCAAGCCGAACTGAAAAAAGCCGAAGCCGCCGCCAAGCAAGCCAAATTGAAAAAAGAGGCCGAGCAGAAAAAAGCTCAGCAGGCAGCGAAACAGCGCCAGCAAGAGGAACAAGCGCAGCAAGCGGCAGAGAAAAAGCGCAAGCAAGCGGAAGAGCAAGCCCGGAAAGCCGAAGAGCTGCGGAAGCGCAAAGAGGCCGAACGGAAAGCCGCGGAAGCCGAACGGAAACGCAAGGCTGCAGCGGAAGCCGCCCGTAAAGCCGCGGAAGCGGAGCTGGCCGCGCAGATGGAAGCCGAGCAAACTGAACTTAACCGCGCCCGCCAACAGCAGGTGCTGAGCGAAGTAGATCGCTATGCCATTCTGATCCAGCAAGCGATTAAACGTAACTTACGTTCCGACACCAGCACCATTGGCAAAGAATGCCAAGTTAAGTTGAACTTGGCTCCGGATGGTTTTGTGTTTAATTACAGTGTATTAGGTGGCGATAGTAATTTATGTCGTGCCACCGAAGCGGCCATTAAAGCGGCGGGGAACCTGCCGGTATCGGCGGAAGCCGACGTATACGAACAGATGAAAGAGATTAACTTGCGCATTGCGCTGGAAAAATAAGGACATGATGAGCATTCGAAATCCATTAATGGCCGCAGCATTTGCCCTGTTGGCCGCCTTAACAAGCCCCGCGATGGCGGCGCTCGACATCGTTATTACCGAAGGGGTGAATGCCGCGAGGCCGGTCGCCGTGGTGCCGTTTGTGTACCAAGGCACCTCACCGCTGCCCAGCCAGATAGCGGACGTGGTGAGTTCCGATCTGCGCCGCAGTGGCTCCTTTAGCCCGCTGCCAGTGATGGAGCTACCGCAAGCGGGAGTGGGTCAAGAATCGCAGCTGAACTTGGCGGATTGGATCGCCACCGGCGCCGAAGCCGCGGTGGTGGGCACCATTCGTGAAATTGGCCCAGATCAGTATGAAATTGGTTTTGAGCTGATTGATTTACTGCGAGCCCAAGCCGACAGTGAAAGCAGCACCGGCCCAGTGGTTAACAACAGCCACGTGATAGATAGCCGCCAGACGGTGATCCCGGCCAGTCAATTTCGCCGTTTCGGCCACCGCATCTCCGACATCGTTTATGAAGCCCTAACCGGTAATAAAGGCGCCTTCTTAACCAAAATTGCCTACGTCACCGTTGGTGATGCTGGCAGCAAGAATCGCTATCAACTGCGCGTAGCGGATTACGACGGGTACAACGAGATCATGCTGTTGGGTTCCAACGAGCCGCTGATGTCGCCATCCTGGTCGCCGGATGGTCGTAAGCTGGCCTACGTGTCGTTTGAAAACCGCCGCTCAGAGATCTACGTGCAAGACCTATACAACCGCCAACGCGAGCGCATTACCGCGTTTCCGGGGATCAATGGCTCGCCGAAGTGGTCGCCAGATGGCAAACAGTTGGCGATGACGTTGTCGAAAGACGGCAGCACGGAAATCTACGTGATGGACATGGGCACGCGTGCGTTAAAGCGCGTAACCAACCATTACGCCATTGATACTGAGCCCGCTTGGGCACCAGACAGTAAATCTCTGGTGTTTACCTCGGAACGTGGCGGTCGACCGCAGATCTATCGGGTCGACACCAACAGTGGCCGTGTGAAGCGACTGACCTTTAAAGGTGAATGGAACTTGGGCGGCTCAATCACCCCTGATGGGCGTCATCTGGTGATGGTAAATCGCACCAACGGCAAATTTAACATTGCTCGAATGGAACTGAGCAGTGGCCATATCGATGTGCTGACGGAGACCTACTTGGACGAGTCGCCAAGTGTGGCCCCCAACGGCAGCATGATCATTTATGGCACCAGCCATAATGGCCGCCAAGTGTTGGCGGCGGTGTCAATGGACGGACGATTTAAAGCACGATTACCGATGCAGGTAGGCCATGTTAAGGCTCCTGCTTGGTCGCCGTACTTATAACTTTTAGTAAAACAATAAAGGATTCATTGAAGATGAAACTTAACCAAGTATTGAAGGGAATGCTGATTGTGATCCCTGCGCTGGCTCTGACCGCGTGTAGCTCTACCTCCGGCATTGATGCTGAGTCTGAAACCGTAGTTAACGAAACCGCAACCACCGGTGGCGTAAACGGTCCAGAAGTGGGTGGTATTGAAGCACCAAAGACCCCAGAAGAGATCCAACGCGAGAAATACGCTGAACTGCGCCGCGAGCACATCCTGTACTTCGATTACGACAGCAGCGACATCCGTGCTGAGTTTGCACAGATGCTGGAAGCCCACGCCGCGTTCTTGGTTGAGAACCAGTCTACCCGCGTGATCATTGAAGGCCATGCGGATGAGCGCGGTACCCCTGAGTACAACATCGCGCTGTCTGAGCGTCGTGGTAAAGCGGTACAACGCTACCTGCAAAGCCTCGGCGTGCTGTCTAGCCAGATGGAAGTGGTTCCTTACGGTGAAGAGAAGCTGCTTGATAGCGCAGCGACCGTTGCGGCTCACGCCAAAAACCGTCGTGCCGTTCTGGTTTACTAATCGGAATTCAGCCTAATGAAAAGAGCCGTAATTGCTACGGCACTGCTCAGCTGGGGGGCGCAGTCTATGGCTGCGCCCGTGCCAGTTGTCGAGGTGTCTAATTCCGCTAGCACAGCCGTTGCTAGCACCGATCTTAACAGCCGCGTTAGCCGCTTAGAGCAACTGCTGCGTAGCAACGGTCAATCACAACTGCGATTAGAGCAGATGATTGAACAGATGCAACGGGAGCTAGGGGATCTGCGTGGGGCCAGTGAAACTCAGAACTATCAGATAGAGCAGATGCTGGAACGTCAGCGTCAGTTGTATCAGCAGATAGCTAAGCTGCAGTCGGCGCCGGCATCTGTGGCGGCCACCACTCCAAGCCCAGTAGGCACATCGCCAGCGGCGATGGTGTCGTTATCTGAAGCCGACAGCTACACCCAAGCGTTGAATTTGGCCACGAAAGAGCGCCGCTTTGACGATGCGATCCCAGCCTTTCGTCAGTTCATCGAGCAACATCCGCAGTCCAACTATACTCCCAATGCCTACTACTGGCTGGGGCAGCTGCTGTATAACAAAGGCGAGTTGCAACAAGCGGCAGAGATGTTCGCTAACGTGGCGAATAACTTCCCTAATTCGGGCAAGCGTGCGGACTCCATGCTGAAGCAAGGGCTGATTGCCGAGCGTTTGGGCAACAACTCTGGTGCAAAGGGCTATTTTTCTAAACTAATTGAACAATACCCAGGTAGTAGTGCGGCTAAGCTGGCGCAAAAGCAGATTAAATAAATCCAAGTAAGCGCTTATTTCGGCATGTTTTTTCGGTTTTTTGCTCGTTCCGGCGCTTTTCTGGGCAAGCGGCACGGATAATTCAATTTCCTATTGCAAGCCAAAACGATCTTGGTATTATAGCCGCCCGTCAGCAGGGGAGGCCGCAAACGCTACCGCTGCAGACAGAAAGAATACGATGGGTCGTTAGCTCAGTTGGTAGAGCAGTTGGCTTTTAACCAATTGGTCGAAGGTTCGAATCCTTCACGACCCACCATCTTCATGCTTTTGCTGAGTTTGAGAAAACCAGGCGAAAGCCGCGCGAAACGCGCCGCTCACACGAGCACAAAACATGGGTCGTTAGCTCAGTTGGTAGAGCAGTTGGCTTTTAACCAATTGGTCGAAGGTTCGAATCCTTCACGACCCACCACCTTTATGCTTTTGCTGAGTTTGAGAAAACCAGGCGAAAGCCGCGCGAAACGCGCCGCTCACACGAGCACAAAACATGGGTCGTTAGCTCAGTTGGTAGAGCAGTTGGCTTTTAAC
>NZ_CANLCI010000039.1 GCF_947489035.1 uncultured Ferrimonas sp.
AGCAGTGCCATCGAAGCTCGCCGCAGGCGACAATAGCTACCGCGCAGCAACGCCAACAGTTAACTAATACACAGCCTAAAAAAACGCCACTGCAGCTGCAGTGGCGTTGTTGTTGCTGGTGCGCGGCAAGGCGTTAGCCGCCTTGGCAAAAGGCTATCGAGCGCTTAATTGCGCGAGTTGGCGATCGTGCCAGCGACCCAGTAACGCCAAGGCGCCGATGGCGCCGATCAGTGCCAGCATCATATCGGACTGGGTATCCCACACGTAGCCTTGGGTGCCAAGGAAGGCTTCGGCGTCTTCGCCGGTGGCGGCGGCCACCCACCATTCGATCAATTCGTAGAAGGCGCTGAACGCTAAGCAGAAACACACCGCCAAGAAGTTCCGCCAATAGGTGCCGTTAACGACCTTATTGCGAATAAAGATCTCGCGGGCAATCATCGCCGGAATAAAGCCCTGCGCCAGATGGCCGACTTTGTCGTAGTTGTTGCGATCCAGGTTGAACCACTCTTTGATCCAATCAAACAGCGGCACTTCGGCGTAGGTGTAGTGGCCACCCACCATCAAAATAACGCAATGCAGCAGGATCAATTGGTACACCAGTGGCGTCAGTGGGTAGCGTTTCAGCGTTGCCACTAAGATCACCGCGCCAATCATGGCGGGCACCACTTCCAAAAACCAAGTGAATTGATCTTTGGGCTGATAACCAGACCACAGCATCACCACAGCGAAGATCGCTGCCCAAATGAGTTTATTCATACAAATTCCCGAAGTGACTGATTTAAGTAAGGGTAATGCCCAAGCCCGCTAGTGTAGCAAAAATTCGATCAACGGCGGCGTTGGCGGCCGGATTGAGCAACGGGGTGGCGAGTGCGTGGCCAATTGTCGCTTGGTTGCCCCGTGGCTGAGCAACAATTCGGCGAACGGCTGAGGGATCGTGGCAACGGTGTGCTTCTGACCAGTGGCAGTGGTAGTTTGGGCGAAGAGAACAAAGTGGGGTTTGCCTATGTACAGTGATGACGATTTAAGCGCTGCGGTAGATGCTGGGGTGATCGCACCACAACAAGCCGAGCAGCTGCGCCAATTTTGGCAGCAGCGCCATCAAGATACCGCCGTGGATGCCGAGCATTTTCGCTTAGTAACCGGTTTTAATGACATTTTTGTTGTGATCGCCAGCATGCTGTTGCTGGTGGGGGTGCAAGATCTTACCAATGGGGTTTTTCCGGGCATGGGCGGGGTGGCGTTAGCGGCGGCCTCGTGGTTGTTGTCGCTCTATTTTGTCTTGAACAAGCGGATGGCCCTGCCAGCAATCGTGCTGTTGGTTGCCTTTGTGTACGGGATCTACGTCAGCGTTGAGCAGCTGAGTACCTTTTTAAGCAGCGCCAACCGTTCGGTGCCCGCGGGGATCGCCGCCGCATTGGCCGCGTGGCTGCATTGGCGCACCTTTAAAGTGCCCATCACCATTGCAGCGGCTGCGGTTTCGTTAGTGGTTGGGGTAGCAACCAGCCTGATTGCGGCGTTCCCAGAGGCGCTGTGGTCACTCAATGTTATCTGCTTGCTGGCCGGTTTGGGCTTGTTTGCGCTGGCGCTGTATTGGGACTTTTCCGATCCCGCTCGGATCAGTGGCCGTGCCGATGTGGCGTTTTGGCTGCACTTGGTGGCATCGCCGCTGATCGTGCACCCAATCTTTTTCGCCACCGGTGCCCTAGACAGCGGCATTGGGGTGAGCCAATCGCTGATCATCTTTGGCTTGTACCTGTTGCTGGCGCTGGTGTCGTTGGTGATCGATCGCCGCGCCATGATGGTGTCGGCCTTGGTGTATGTGATCAGCGCGTTTGCGGCGTTGCTTAGCCAAAACGGCTTTGTGGATCAAGGGATCACGGTAACCGGCTTAGTGGTTGGCCTTGGCTTGATCGCCTTGTCGGTGGGCTGGCATCGGATCCGTAAATTGGTGGTTAGCCAGCTGCCCACATCCATGCAGCAGCGGTTACCGCGGCTGATTTAAAACCGATCAACTTATCAGGGATTTTTGATGAAACGGACCCTTCTTGCAGCCATGCTGCCCATCAGTGCGACCGCGGCGAACCTGCCCCCCTTGCCTGAGCCCGTCAGTAACAACGCCGTGGCCAGCGTGACGGTGGCCGATCAGCAATATTTGCTGAGTTTTAACGGCCTTGGCCGCGGCAAAAGTTACACCGACGTTCACGCCAAAGGCTTTGGGCTGGCGGTTGGCGACCGTCAGTGGCATTCGTTGCCGCCGCTGCCGGGCTCGCAGCAAGGGCGGTTAGCGTCCGTCGCGGTTGGGGTGGGCGAACACGCCTATCTGTTTGGGGGCTATACCGTTGAGGCGGATCACAGCGAAGTGTCGCTGCCTGATGTGTTTCGTTATCAGCCAAAAATCAAGCGTTACCAACGGTTAGCGCCAATGCCAGTGCCGGTCGATGATGCCGTGGCGCTGGTGTATCAACAGCGTTATATCTATTTGATCTCCGGTTGGCATAACGACGGTAACGTGAATTTAGTGCAGCTGTACGATACCCAAACCGACCGTTGGTCGCAGGCCAGCCCGTTTCCTGGGACGCCGATCTTTGGCGGAGCAGGGGCGTTGCAGGGGCAAACCATGGTGGTGTGCGATGGGGTTAAGGTGGATTACTACCCAGAGCGTCGTCGTGGCTTTAGCAAAGAAGCTGCCTGCTATCGGGGCGAGATAAACCCCAAGGATCCCAGCCGCATTGATTGGCGCACCATCGCCCATCCGGATCAACAGGCCCATTACCGCATGGCCGCGATTGCCGCCCCCAGTGGCGACAGCCTGTGGTTTATTGGCGGCAGCGATAACCCGTACAACTACGATGGCATTGGTTACAACGGCACCCCATCGGCTCCGGCATCGCGCTTGGCCCAATACGATTTGGCCAGTGGCCGTTGGCAGCTTGCGACCACCGCCACGGCGGTGATGGACTTGCGCGGGGCGGTGGTGGTTGATAACCGCGTGTTGTTGCTGGGGGGCATGGCAGCAGATCAGCGGGTGATAAATCGCATTACTGTGGTCACGACAGCGTCCGAGTAGCGCCTTTGATTGTACCGATGGCGTGGCTGTGGCTGTAGGGGCTGCTATCAGCTTTGCTGCTGTTCGTTTTTGTCTCAGACTGGGCGTTCACAGTAACTCACAGCCACAATGGCGCGGAGATGCTCTTATCTGCTGCTGATAAATTAAGCGGTCAGGCCATCGGGGCAACATTTTAATAACCCCCATCTTTTTGTCTGCAAAATAACCAAAAATAGAAATTTATATCGACAAAACAGCAGCGTAACCAAGGTTATCACTGCTGTGTGGAAAGGCGGCAACGGCAGCAAAAGTTGCACTTTTTGATGTTTTTGTCGGGTTGATGCCTTCCCTATACATATTCACTTGCGACATAATGAATCATCGTTGTAGTTCGGTAGGATGTGTTCCGATGCGTGAAATCGCCTTTCGATGGATAGACCAGATATTCATCAAGTTAACCATTAGAGAAAAATTCGCTCTGCTCTTTGGCTGTTTTGTCACCGTGCTGTTGGTGATAGGCACCAGCCTGTTGTCTGCCATGCACGAGCAAGCCCTGCTTACCTCTGCCAGTGCCGATTTTTGGGCGCCGATCACCACAACCGTCCTGATTGTCTTCGGCTTAGGGTTATTTGTGAGTGGCATGATGTGCTACTACCTGATGACCTTTGTTGGTGGGGCGATGTTCTCCTTGAATGGCGCCTTGGTGAAGTTGGCCGATGGGGACTTAACCAACCGTTTGAACTACTTTGTGGTGCGGGACGAGTTCAGCCAGATTGCCGTTACCGTCGACAAGGTGGCCGAGCGTGAGCAATCCTTGGTGCAAGAGATGCAATCCGGTGCCGCGCTGCTGAACGAGATCAGCTCGCAGTTGCGTCAGGTGTCGACCGAATCGGTCAGCATGACCGCAGAGCAAGCGACCCGATTGGACAGCTTAGCCAGCGCTTCGGAAGAGATGGAGCACTCCATCCGCGATGTGGCCAACAACGCCACAAACTCCTCGGCCAGCACCCAGCAAGCGGTGGATGCCAGCCAAGATGGCGAGCTCAAGCTCGAGCAAACTCAGCAAAGCTTGGCGGCACTGGAAGATGAAGTGTCCGACGCTTCCTCGGCAGTGCATCAGCTTGAGAAGAACATTATCCAGATCAATCAGGTGCTTGGTGGCATTAACGACATCTCTGAGCAAACCAACCTGTTGGCCTTGAACGCGGCGATTGAAGCGGCGCGCGCCGGTGAGCAAGGCCGTGGCTTTGCGGTGGTTGCCGATGAAGTGCGTACCTTGGCTGGCCGCACGCAGCAGGCCACGGTATCGATTCAGGGGATGATGGACGCGCTGCAAAAAGATCGTACCCAACTGATTGATGTGATGGAACGCACCGTTGAACGCGCCAAAAGCAGTTCACAACTGATGGATCACGTTCGCAACGAGATCCAGCAAGTGAGCGGCCGTAACCGCGGCATTGCCGACAACAGCGCCGAGATCGCCGCGGCCACCGTACAGCAAAGCACCGTGGCTTCGTCGCTGGTGGAAAACATTACCGAACTGCGCCAAAACGCCGGTCGAGTCAGCCAGATGATGGCCGAAACCGAAGCCAACATGGGCCGTTTAGCGCAGCAATCGGGTCAGTTCGAGCATCTGATTAAAGATCTGAAAGCTTAACGGTGATGCCCCGTTGGCGTTAATCGCGCCAAGATGATCACGCCCCCGTCAGTGTTTGCTGGCGGGGGCGTGTTGTTTTTACAGCTTATCTTGGTAGTCCTTGGGCGGCGGCGACCAAGCCCGATCGGCGCGATCGGCGGACGAGGAACGGCCAGAGAGCATCGCCTCGCGGATGTCGTTCTCTACTTGAATAAACAGCTTCTGGAAGTTGTTGTCGTAGCGTTCGCCTTCGGAGTCGTCCAACCAGGCGTTATAGAGTTTGTCGCCACTGTGGGTGGCGATCCGCAGGTAGGTGTTTTTCTGTTGTTCAACGTAGAAGGGGTGGTTGCCCAACTGCCGCAGTGCTTCGGCGCCCACTTCTAAGGCGCTGTGGAAGGTTTCCATCTGCACCGCCGATGCGCCCGCTTGGCGCAACAGGTAGTAATGGCCCCGATCAAACGCCCGCGCCAAGATCACTAATTTGGGGTAGTGGCGGCGCAGGTATTTGGTTAACTCAATGGCATCTTGCTGGTTATCAATGGCGATGATCAGCAGCTTTGCTTGTTCGATGCCTGCGGTGTGCAGCACTTCGGGATTGGTGGCTTCGCCGAAGTAGGCTTTGGTGTTGATCCGGCGCAGCAACTCAATCCGCTCTGCTTGGTGATCCAACACCACCGTTGGGATCCCATTGGTGCGGAGCATGCGGTTAACCACCTGCCCAAAGCGACCAATGCCGGCAATGATCACCGGCGCTTGTTCATCAATGGGATCGGCCTCGCGCTGATTAAGCTGCTGTTCGTAGCGGGGCAAAATCAGCTTGTCGTAAACGATGAACAGCAGCGGCGTTAAGAACATCGACAGCGCCACCACCAAGCTTAAGGTGTCCACCAGCGGCGCAGCCAACACATTACTTTGGCCACTGAACGACAACAGCACAAAGCCGAATTCACCGGCTTGCGCCAAGCTTAGGGTAAACAGCCAGCCATCGGCGGGCTTGAGCTTAAACAGCTTGGCCAAGCCAAATAAGATCAGCCCTTTGAGCGACATTAGCCCCAAGGTCAGGCCGACAATCAACAGCAGCTGTTGCGACAACAACAAGAAGTTGATGCCCGCGCCAACGGTAATGAAAAACAGCCCCAGCAACAGCCCTTTAAAGGGATGGATGTTGGCTTCCAGTTCATGACGAAATTCGCTGTTGGCCAGTACTACGCCGGCCAAAAAGGTGCCTAGGGCGGGGGACAAGCCCACTAAGCTCATCAGTGCCGCCACCCCAATCACCAGCAATAAGGCGGTGGCGCTGAACAGCTCGCGCACGCCGGCGCTGGCAACGTAGCGCATTAAGGGGCGGGTTAAATAGCGGCCGCCGACAATCACCACGGCGATGCTGGCGGTGATCACCAAGCCATAGGCCCAAGGTGGCAACCCCGCCACCAAGCTTAATTCGGGGTGGTGCTCGGCGGCCTCTGCTAAGGCGTTGGCGGAGGCCACTAATTCGGGGATCGCCAACAGCGGGATCAGCGCCAGCATGGGGATCACCGCGATGTCTTGCATCAACAACACCGCAAAAGCGCTTTTGCCGCCGTGGGTCTGGTGAAGCCCTTTTTCATTTAAGGTTTGCAGCACGATGGCGGTTGATGACAACGAAAACAGCAAGCCAATGGTCAGCGCCACTTCCCAGCGTTGTTCGAAGGCTAGGGCGATGGCGGCCACGGCGGCGGTGGACACGGTGACTTGCAAGCCGCCCAACCCCAACAGCTTATGGCGCATCGACCACAGCATTTTCGGTTCCAGCTCTAACCCCACCAGAAACAGCATCATCACCACGCCGAATTCGGCGAAGTGTTGAATGGTGACGGTTTCATCGCCCACAAGGCCGATCATTGGCCCTATCACCACCCCGGCGACTAAGTAGCCCAGCACCGAGCCTAAGCCGAACCGCTTAGCGATGGGCACCGCCACCACCGCCGCCAATAGATAGATAAACGCTTGCAGCAGATAACCGGTCATTGCTGGTTCTCCTTAACCCAGTGAGCGAGCCATTGTTGCCACTGATCTAAGTGTGGCGTTAAGCGGCCATCTTCGGCGGCGGTGCGGGCGCCGTAAATCACAAACGGTGGCTGCCAGATCATGCCGGTCAGCTGCGCCATCTGTTCTAAGGGACGCAGCAACTCGGTCAGTGAACACCGGTTGAGGCCATCAGCGTGGTAACTGTCTTCGCGGCCCCCGGCGGTCAGCGCCACCGCAAACCGTTTGCCCTTTAATGCGGTGCCATCTTGGCCATAGGCAAAGCCGTATTCCAGCACCAGATCCATCCACTCTTTCAACAGCGCCGGTACCGAATACCAATAAAAGGGAAATTGAAACAGGATCACCTGATGTTGCAGCAACCGTTGTTGCTCGGCGTTCACATCAATATTAAAGCGCGGGTACTGCCGATACAGATCGACGCTGGTGACGCCGCTGGTGTTAACGGCTTGGTGGAACATGGGGCGGTTGATCTCGGATCGATCCAGCGCAGGATGCGCCATAAGTAGCAGTACTTGATTGATTTCGGTCATGATGTTGTGTGGCTCTTTACCGACAGCGGTTGCCACCGAGCCTAGCTCATTCCGTCGCCCGCGTGGTGATTAACCTCGTGAATTGCTGAGCAATGCAGCGAAATATGATCTGGCTTAATTTTCCACTGCTTATTGATATTTGTGGGGTGGCTCACTGGCGTCATGGAGGAACTGTTCGCGGGCTCTCAGTGGCTAAGGCAACGGCTGGTTATGCTGCCAATAGGTAATGCAGACAAAGAGTAAGCAGCAGATGGAACAGCAGTATCAGGTAGAGCAACAGGTGTTGGCGGATATTCCGGTCGCGGTTGTTAGCCATAAAGGCGATCCGGCCAAGTTAGGCGCCAGCATTGGGCGCATTATCGCTTGGCGCGAGAAAGAGCGCCTACCGCCGCAATTGGCGCGCACCTTTAACTTACTGTATGCCGATCCCGCCACCTGCGCTCCAGACGCGTTTCAGATGGACATCTGTTGCGAATATCCGGGCAGGGTTGAGGAGAACGATTTTGGGGTTGAGGATGGGCTGATCCCCGGCGGTAACTTTGCGGTGCTGCGTTACGTTGGCGACGACGCGGGCCTTACCGATGCCATCAACTATCTTTGCCGCGATTGGCTGGCACAAAGCCAGCAGCAGGCGCGTTCGGCACCGCTGATGCTTGAGCGGGTGAAGTTTTTCCCCGATGTGCCGGTACACCAAGCGATCACCGACATTCTGCTGCCACTGAACTAGTGCGGTGGTGACGAGCGCCTCTAAGCGCCGTTATTTTCTTGCAACAACGCCCAGTGGAGTGCGTCACTGGGCGTTGTTGAGGGTGCTGATCTTGAGCAGCGCGAGTCTGTTGTTAGCCTATCGGGCTAATCCACGCGCACGGTGGTGGTGACGATCCCAGCTTGTTGCAGCTGCTGGGCGATTTCGTCGATGCGCTCGGGGCTGGTGGGTTGGTGCGCTTGGGCAAACTCGTGGCGCACGCCGTGGTGATGAAAGGCGTTGAGGCGCAGCGGCGGTTGCTGAGCCAACGAGCGGTAAAAACGGATCATCGCGTTGATCTCGGCGCTGCTGTCATTCAGCCCTTCAATGATCAACCAACGCAGCTCGGTGAGCTTGCCTGCCTCAGCCAGCAGTTCAGCACTGGCTAACACCTGTACGTTGCTGCGTCGCGTGAGCTTACGGTGCAAGATTTCATCAATGGCTTTGATGTCCAGCATCACCCCATCAATTTTGGGGAGCAAGGTTGCCCACTTTGCCGCCGCCAACAGGCCGTTGGAGTCCACCAAGCGCGACAGCTGTTGGGTGTGCGGATCGGCGGCTAGGGCATCACACAGCGGCAATAAAAAGCGGTGTTGCAGGCTTGCTTCGCCGCCAGAGAAGGTGACGCCATCCAGCAGCGGCGCGTGGCCGGCAATGCGCTTAACCAGTTCATCCACGCTGTAGTGTTGGCTGGTTGGGTTACAGCGCCGTGGGCACTGATCGATGCAGCTATCGCATTGCTGGCATAGGCTGCTGTTGCAGTGGCGGATGTCGCTGCGCATGGTAATGGCGTTGTGCGGGCACACCTCGGCGCAATCACCGCATTGGTTGCAGTGGCCAACGCTGTGCGGATTGTGGCAACTGCCGCAATCCATGTTGCAGCCCTGAAAAAACACCACCAAGCGGCTGCCGGGGCCGTCAACACAGCTGAAGGGCAGCAACTTGCTGATGTGGCCGCGGGCACTGGGCGCGGTGGTGCTGGGGGCGACGTTGGGGCGCCCAAAAGATAAAAATCGCATTACCATAGATTTGAAGGGTGTTGTTCGTGACTAAGCGTGCGCGTTTGCCGCTCAAGAATTTTAACGATGTCTACGGCTTCCGCGCCCAGAACCGTTGAATTGTGGCGCTCGGCCTGTTGCCGGAACTTGGCGATGTCGGATTTACGCACCATGTAGCCGGTTACGCGCACCAGATCGTTGTCGCTTAAATTGGCGGTGAACATTCGCAGGCCCAATTGGAATCCACCCAGCACGAGGCGGGTCAGGGCGGTGGGATTATGGCGAATGGTGGGCTCGAAACCAAAGATGTCGCTCACACCGCCATCAAAGTATGGGTGCAGTGGGGCCAGTGCTTTGATGTGGCTCACGGTATCGGGCTCTTGCCCAACCGGAATGCGTGCGCCGGCGGTGGTGTCGGCATCGCAGGAGATCCCCGATTGCGAATGGAACAACACCTTACCGTCGCGGCAATAGGGCATCTCAAGCGCCTGCACTTGCTGCTGGTACGCGGCCACAATGCGCTCGCCTAACGCGGTGGCGGCATCGTCTAAGCCGTAGCGGCCAGATTGGCCTTGGGCGTCCATCAAGCCGTTAACTAACTCGGCCAAACCGTAGATCCCAAACATGGCGGTAAAGTTATCTAACGACACCAACCCTTCGCGGCACAGGAAGTTGGCTTGAAAGAAGTTCGATTCTTCCACCAAGAAGTGAATGCGATGGCGCATCCCTTCGGCCATTAACTGGGCGCAATGGGGCACCACTCGGGTGAGGTAATCTTGTTCGGTGCCATCGCACAACGCGAACGACTGCAGCAGGTTAAGCCGCAATAGCGTGTGGCTGCCGCCGCCCAGAGGCAGCGAGTTATAGCAACTGACCACGCCGTAATCCTGCGGGAAATCCGCGGCGATGCGATCGTGGTTGGCGATGTGGGGCTTGTTGCAGGCAATGATGTTATCCACCACCTGCTGCAATAAAGGGGCAGGGGTTGTGTCGGCGCCGTAGCGGAAGGTCAGGTTGGGCACCGACTGCTGCAGCTTGGCGTCCACCGCTAAGATGGTGCGGCCGATGCGGGAGTCCTGTGGGCCTAAGTTGGCGTGCACAAAGGAGTCTGGCAAGGTGCGATCCAGCAGTTGCCACCACAGGGTGATCTTGTGCTCGAGCTGTTCATCGCTGATGTCGGCGCTGACAAAAGGGTCCAGCAAACAATCTAAATGGCCTAGGAACACCGGATAGGTGGTGACCGAAGGCACGTGCTGATACAAGATGGTCAGGAAGTTGATCGCTTCATCTAGGTTAGTGGGCGGTGCCAGCTCTAAAAAGGCACTGCCTTGCTGTAAGGCTTTGGCGTAATCCGGCAGCACGTAACGGGGTTTAAAGGGCGCCGGGCTTTCAAACATGTCGTGCAGCAAGCCGCTGTTGATGGCGGCGTTGACGTCGTCGTTGAAGTTTGGCGCCGGCAGTGCGGCTTCAAGTAATTGCGCTAGCGCCAGCTGTTTTTGCCCCTGGGTGAGGTTGGGGTTACGGATGTGATCTAACGCAGCTTGTTGTAATTGTTGTAATGGCATGAGCACTCCTGCTAACGCGGATTAACGGTTTGCTTGAGTGTATCGACCTGACGTTTATCAGCATTAAATACAACGTCACTTTGTGCGCTGGATCATCATCCCTGCTCAGTTTTACGACCTACCTGCCACCGTTGCCGTTAAAAATCGACAAATTTTTATTTGTTTTTATTGTTATTTTGTCGCGGTCTAACTTCGACGGTTAAATAACCGCAGTGGAAACATCTTTCCCCGCATAATAACTGCCGAGTTCCGAATAATGTTCGGCCTAGGTGGTGTTATTTGCTGTCAGGCACTTATTTCCGCCTTTGTTGTTATCATTGCCGCAACATTGCCCTGCTGTTGAGGGAAATTATTCACCCTTATTGGCGAGTATTTCTCGGCATTGTTGCGGCGAAAACTTAGCCCGGCGGTGCAAGTTTCTGCTCAGTTTTGCAATGGTAATAACTACGGTTATTTTCTTTAAATACAGTAAATTAGCGTTTTTTATTGAGTTGTTTTAACGGTGTTTGGCAACCTTTTCAGCATGATCGTTGCAGAGATAAATATAAATTCCATTGAGTAAAATTCATATTAATGCGGCGGTGGATAGGCTGACTTGATGAATGTAACGACAATGTGACCTTGTCCACAAAGGAGGGGGGTTTATATTGATCCACTTCATGATTGCCTAAATAAGTTTATTTCGGCCATTTTCAAACCTTAGTTAAAAGACTTATAACAGCCTTAAAGAGGTTACTTGATATATGGCTTAGCTAAATATTCTGCCTAACCTAACTAATCGCAAGTGGCTTTATCGGCTTATGCCGTTGTTCTATTGAGTTGCTGCGAGGATCTGCGTGTTGTGGGTCATCGGCTTAGTCGTGATGAAAGCCAACAGCATGCCAACAAAAATAACGAGGTATTCATGCACAGAGTGATTTTGGCGATAAGCGCCAGTTTAGTTCCCCTAACCGCATCGGCTCACGATGGCCACGGTGGCCTGGGGCTGTTTCACCACGCTAGCGATCTGATGCCAATGATCGCCGTAGTTGCTGCTGTGTGGGCGGGTTGGCGTTTGCTCAGCAAGCGTTAAGCGCCGCACAACCCATTTAACGGAGGAATGGATTTTGGCTAAATACGATGCACTAATGGCGACCTGCCGCGCTCGCATTGACGAGTTAAAGGCACAGGCACCACAAAAACAAAAATCGCTCGATAGTCGCATGGAACAAGATGGCGTTAGCCGCCGCGACTTTATGAAGTGGAGCGCCACCACTGCCACCATGTTGGGCTTACCGCTGCAGTTTGCCCCAATGGTTGCGGAAGCCGCCCAAATTGCCGATCGGGTTCCGCTGATCTGGCTGCACATGGCGGAATGTACCGGTTGTTCAGAATCGCTGATCCGGGCAGACACCCCCAGCATTGACGCGTTGATCTTCGATCATGTCTCTTTGGAGTACCACGAAACCTTAATGGCGGCTGCGGGTTGGCAAGCGGAGGAAAACTTCGAACACGCCATGAAGGAGTACAAGGGTCAATACATCTTGGCGGTCGAAGGGGCTATCCCAACGGCGGATCATGGCAGCTTCTTAACCGTGGGCTGTAAAGGCCACACCGGCATGCACATCATTGAAGAAGCCGCAGAGCACGCCAAAGCGATCATCTCTGTGGGCACCTGTGCCGCCTGGGGTGGGGTGCAAGCTGCAGCGCCAAACCCAACCGAAGCGAAGGGGGTCGAGCAAGTTATCGACAAGCCGGTGGTGAACTTAGGTGGCTGTCCACCAAGCGAGAAAAACATCGTTGGCACCATCATGTACTACATCATGTTTGGTCGCGCCCCAGCGCTGGACATGTTTGGTCGTCCAAAGTGGGCCTACGGCGCTCGGGTTCACGACAACTGTGAACGTCGTGGTCGCTTCGATGCCGGTGAATTTGTGGAAACCTTTGGCGACGAAGGCGCGAAAGAGGGCTACTGCCTGTACAAAGTGGGCTGTAAAGGGCCTTACGCCTACAACAACTGCCCAACGGAACGCTTTAACCACCACACCTCGTGGCCGGTATTGGCGGGGCACGGTTGCATCGGCTGCAGTGAGCCGGACTTCTGGGATGCCATGGCTGACTTTGAAAAGCCACTGGGGCGGCGCGAGCTGCACAGCCTAGATATGACCGCTGACTATGTTGGTGGCGCCATTATGGGCTTAGCGGCCCTGGGCATCGGTGCACACGCCGTTGCCAGTGTTGTTGTAGAGAAAAAGGAAGAGGCAAGTAAATGAGCAAACGTGTAGTAGTCGATCCAATCACTCGGATCGAAGGTCACCTGCGAGTTGAAGTTGAAGTTGATGAAAACAATGTCATCACCGACGCTTGGACCGCTTCCACTTTATGGCGCGGCATCGAAACCATCATGAAAGGGCGCAGCCCGATGGACGCAGGCTTGCTGGTACAGCGTATTTGTGGGGTATGTACCTATTCCCACTACCGCGCTGGCATTGAAGCGGTAGAAGATGCGATTGGTTTAACCATTCCTAAAAACGCGGAATACCTGCGTACCCTGATGCAGCAAGCGCTGTACATGCACGATCACGTGGTGCATTTCTACCACCTGCACGCCTTAGATTGGGTGGATGTGGTTTCTGCGCTGAGTGCCGATCCGGCCAAAGCGGCTCAAGTGGCGATGCAGTACACCGATAAGCCAATTGCGGCGGGCGAGGGCGATCTGCGCGCCACCCAAGAGCGTGTTGCCAAGCTGGTTAGCACCGGTAAGTTGGGGCCATTTGCGAACGCTTACTGGGGCAACCCAACCTACAAGCTGAGCCCAGAGCAAAACCTGATTGCGGTATCTCACTACCTTAAAGCACTTGAAATTCAGCGTGTTGCCTCTGAAATGATGGCCATCTTTGGCGGCAAAATGCCACACCCACAATCGCTGGTTGTTGGTGGGGTAACTTCGGTACGCGACATGCTGTCACCGGCACGGTTGCAAGAGTGGAAGCAGAAGCACGCCACCGTGACCGACTTCATCAACCGCGCTTACCTGCCGGATGTATTGATGGCCGCAGAAGCGTTCCGTCAAGAGCCATCGGTACTGGGCGGCATGGGCGTGAAGAACTTCATGGCCACCAAAGATTTTGCTTTGGGTCATGGCGAATACCTGTTTGAAGGCGGGGTGATCCTCAACAACGATCTGGGCAACGTACAGCCGATTGATCCCGATGCGATTAAAGAGGATGTCACCCACTCTTGGTACGACGCTGATGAGCCACAGCACCCGTACGACGGCACCACTGAGCCGGAATACACTGGCATGATCAAGCGTGACACCGTGTACGGCGAACTGCCGACCGTGGATGAAAGCGGCAAGTACTCTTGGGTGAAATCGCCACGTTACAACGGCGAGCCAATCGAAGTGGGCCCGCTGGCTTGTTTGTTGGTGAACTACGCCAAAGGCAATCAGCGTGTGGTTGCTGCGGTGGATGGCTTGTTGGCGAAAACCGGCTTACCACTGGAAGCGCTGTACACCACCTTAGGCCGTACCGCGGCGCGTTTGCTGCAAACCAAGTTGGTTGCAGAATCGGCATTGGAAACCATGGATGCGTTGATCGAAAACATGCTGGCGGATGAATCCACTTACGTTGAGCCGGTGATTGACGAAGACGAGGAGTACAAAGGCCACTCAATGATTGAGGCACCACGGGGCACCCTGAGCCACTGGATCCGCATCAAAGATGGCAAAACCGAAAACTACCAAGCGGTGGTGCCAACCACATGGAACGCTGGCCCAATGGACGCGGAAGGCAAAAAAGGCCCGTACGAGCTGAGCCTGATTGGCATGAAGTTGGATGATCCAACCAAGCCATTGGAGGTGATCCGCGTGATCCACTCCTTCGATCCATGCATGGCCTGTGCGGTACACGTAATGGACTACAAAGGCACTGATCTGGGCGAGTACCACATCAAAGCCGGTGCATAAGGAGGTTGATTATGATTCCTGAAACGGATCATCTACCCCATTCGCGAGACTATGTATTTAGTCCCGCCATTCGGGTGTTCCACTGGCTGCGGGCGCTGGCGATCATCATCTTGGTGATCACCGGGTTCTACATCGCTTGGCCATTTATGATGCCTTACGGTGGCAGCGATAACTTGCAACAAGGCTGGTTTCGTTTTGCTCACCTGATCTTTGGCTTTGTGTTGTGCGGCATCACCTTGGCGCGTTTTTACTTGTACTTCTTTAGTAAAAGCGACGTGGAGCGACGTTCGTGGCAAGACGTAATGAACATCAACAGTTGGATCACCCAACTTAAATCCTACGTGTGGATGGGTAAGCTGCATAAAAAGGGCGTTTATGGCCCACTGCAGTACATGACCTACCTCGCCACCACAGGGGTGATTGTGGTGATGTGCGTGACCGGCATCGCCTTGCACGCCAACGTGTATCACGATGGTTTTGCCGAGCTGATGATGCCATTTGCTGAATGGGTCATTGTTTGCTTCGGTGGTTTAGCGCCAGTGCGTGAGATCCATCACTTCCTGACTTGGGTGTTTGTGATTTTCTTCTTTGTCCATGTTTACATGGCGATATGGAGTGGCATTCGCTTCCGTCATAACTCGGTAGATTCGATCATCTCCGGTTACGACTACCACCCAATCAAGAATAAAAAGGACCATTAAGGACCTGAAATGCCAGAAAAAATCCTGATACTGGGGATTGGCAATGTACTGTACGCCGATGAGGGCATCGGCGTACATTTTGCCAAATACTTCCAACAAAAATATCAGCTGGCCGGCGACCCACTCGTAGAGTTTGTCGACGGCGGCACCCTAGCCCAAGCCCTGATCCCTATCATCGCCAAATACGATCACGTGGTGATTTGCGACACCGTAAACTCCAACACCGGCAGCATCGGCGATGCCTTCTTCTTTGATTTCGACAAGGTACCAAGCCACATCGACTTTCAGGGCAGCGCCCACGAAGTGGAGATGCTGCACACCTTAGCGATGATGGACATGGTGGGCGACCGCCCAACCACCTTCGTACTGGGGGTGATCCCCGAAGTATTGGAAGCGATGAGCTTCCGCCTTACCGCCGCGGTGCAAAATGCGGTGCCACTGATGGAGAAAACTCTCCTTAAGCATTTAAACGAATTAGGCATTAGCTGCACCGTCCAAGCTGAGCCAGACATCCAAGCCATCGCCAACGCATCCGTATAAGGCTCAATGTCGATATGAAGTTACGATTCTCTTTTGCCACCGTTCGCCCGGTAGGTCACTACGCCAAACTGTGTAATCAGTTTCTGCAACACCCTCACGTATTTGGCATTGGCGCCAACGACAGCGGTTACTGGATAGAAGCTGAAGCTGAGCAAGCGCAACTGGAAACCCTGGCGGATCTGATTGCCGCAACCTTCCCGTTATCCTGTTGGGTGACGGCGACGGAAACCGTCGCTATTGAGGAGTTCAGCGGTGAAGCCACGCCATTGCCAGAGCGGTTAACGCCGGTGGCCTATTGCCGTCATTGTCATCAACACCCCAGCGACCATTGCAGCCACTGTGGCACCCAAGCCGATGGGGTTGTGGATCACTTTGCGTTAGTTGATACCCTGCTGGAGCAGGGGCAGGTGAGCTACGACAACCGCTATGGCCGCCGCACCCTAACGCTGCTATCCCACATTGATAAACACACCCAAGCGTTGCTGTTTTGTCAGCCGCAAGCGGTGAACACAGCGCTGTATGTCGATAATGGCGGGGTGCTGCTGCTATCCAGCCAAGAGAAGCCGCAACTGCGACTGCAACCTCGGCCCGAGTTTGCCGCCACCCATCAGCTGGCACGGCCGCTGTATAACTGCCATCTGGCTGACGACCGCATCAGCTTAGCCATCAGTAATTTGTTGGCCGAGCGCGGCATTGTGGCCGTTGGCAGCGACAGCGACTACCAGCCGTTGTTGGTGGCGCAGTGGCTCAATGGCCCCGCAGCCATGCGCGGCGATGTCGAGCTGGCGCCGTTGCCGGTGCACCAGCCGCTGCAACCCAAAGTGGTGGTGGGGGA
Organism: uncultured Ferrimonas sp.; assembly: GCF_947489035.1. Taxonomy (GTDB): domain Bacteria; phylum Pseudomonadota; class Gammaproteobacteria; order Enterobacterales; family Shewanellaceae; genus Ferrimonas. The sequence goes on from NZ_CANLCI010000039.1 coordinate 16,574, forward strand.
TTTTGAAGCCCGCTACTGCGATGGCTTTGCTCACCTTAGCCGCACTGCACTGGGCAATCGCGTGGCGCCAGAGCTGGCCGCGCACTACGCCTTGGAAGGGCTGCAACAACAGCAGCGCTTTAGCGATTCCACCGCGGTGTTGTACCTCAGCCGTCAGCACCAGTCCGGGCTGATCTACAAAGACAGCCAAGGCGAACGCCAATGGTTGGTGCGGTTGCCTTACGCCGACACCAATCCGGCGGATCTGTTGATGCAACTGGCGCAGTCCAGCGACAGCGGCGAACGCTTGCTGGCGCAGTTTAACGCGAAGCACGGTGACTGGCTGGCGCAACTCACCAGCAGCAATCACCGCCGCGTTCGCGGCAATCTGTCTGGGGTGATGGCCATGGTGGCCTGGTTGTTAGAGCTGGATCGCGGCAACGACGTTGAAATGGCGGCAGAAACCTTGCTGGCCACGGCACTGGGTCACGATCAAATGACCGCGCCGCGCATCGACTACAAGCTGCATCACGACGAACACGGCTTAGTGGTGGATTACCTGCCAGCCATTCAGGCCTGTTTAAGCTACCGCTTAGCGTCACCAGATACGCCACAAGGCGTTGCGTTTGGCGTGATTGATTCCTTTGCTGATTTCATTAGCACTTGGGTGGAGCAACTGGATAACGACATCGGTCTTGATGCGGTGGTGCTGGCGGGGGATGAGTTTGATAACCCAATCCTGCTGCAACAGATCCGGCTGCGGCTGGGGCGCAACATCGCCCTGCGGTTGCCACAACCGCTGGATTTAGCGGGCAACAACTTGGCCCTTGGCGCCATGTACGTCGACAAGCTGGCCAGTTAAGGGGGGCAGGATGTGTTTTGCCATACCATCAAAAATTATCGAGCTGGACCGCGACAACGAAATCGCCACCGTTGATACCCTAGGGCGGATCCGGCAGGTGAGCGTGCATATGATCCTCGCGCCGTTGGCGCTGGGGGATTACATCTTGATAAACAACGGCTTTGCCATGGATAAAATGGAACAAGCCGCGGCGTTAGACAGCCTTGAACTGTATCGAGAAATTGTCGATAAGATGAACCAAGGAGAGATCTAACATGGTTGCCGCAACCCATACTGGCATCGCCATTCGGGTACGCGGCCAAGTGCAGGGGGTGGGTTTCCGCCCCTTCATTTGGCAACTTGCCCACGAATTAGACTTGGTTGGCGAAGTGCTGAACGACAACCAAGGTGTGTTAATTAAGCTGCGTGCAGACACCGATGCCAACGCCTTTATTGCGCTGATGCAGCAGCGATTGCCGCCGTTAGCGCGGATCGACAGCACCGAATTGCAAGCGTGTCAGTTCAGCACGGTGCCAACCCAGTTCACCATCACCGCCTCGCAAGGCGGCAGCAGCAATACCCGCATCGCCCCAGATACCGCCAGTTGCAGCCAATGTGTGGCGGAACTGCAGCAACCGGATAATCGCCGTTTTCGTTACCCCTTTACCAACTGCACCCATTGTGGCCCCCGTTTCTCAATCATTCGTGCGGTACCGTACGACCGCCCGTATACCTCGATGGCGCCGTTTCCTTTGTGCCCGGCCTGCCAACAAGAGTATGACCATCCGGCGGATCGGCGTTTTCACGCCCAGCCCAACGCCTGCGCCGACTGTGGCCCGGCACTGCGCTTGCTCAACGCCACGGGTAACGAACTGGCGCAAGATGAGGCCGCCTTACAGCAAGCCATTCGCGCCCTGCAAGCGGGCCAAGTGGTGGCCATTAAAGGGCTAGGCGGTTACCACTTAGCGGTTGATGGCAGCAACGAAGCGGCCGTGCAACGGCTGCGCCAACGCAAACATCGACCCAGCAAACCCTTTGCCATGATGGCGCGTGATCTGGCGGTGATCCAAGCTTACGCACAGGTGAACAAGGCCGAGCAAGAAGCGCTGCAAAGCGGCGCTGCACCGATAGTCTTATTGCGCCGTTTAGCGGGCACCGCTCTGGCGCCAAGCGTGGTGAACAACAGCCACGCGGTGGGAATGATGCTGCCATCCAACCCGTTGCAGCACCTGTTGTTGCAACCTTTTGAGCAGCCTTTGGTGATGACCTCGGGCAATGGCTCGGGCAAGCCACCGTGCATTGACGACGATCAAGCGGTGGCCGAGCTGGGCGGGATCGCCGATCTGTTGCTGTGCCATAACCGCGCCATTGTCAATCGAGTGGATGATTCGATAGTGCGGGTAACGGCTTCGAAAACGCAGGTTTTACGGCGAGCACGCGGCTATGTACCAATCCCAATCACGTTACCGCAGGGCTTTGAGCAAGCCGACAATCTGCTGGCCTACGGCGCCGATCTAAAGAACACCTTTTGCTACCTAAAACAGGGGCAAGCGCTGCTTTCGGCGCATCTGGGGGATCTGTCTGATCTGCAGCTGCGCCAAGCCTATCAGCACAACTTGGATCTGTTTGCCACACTGTTTGCGGTAACGCCGAGCCAGCGCTGCATTGATGCCCACCCGCATTACCACAGCAGCACGGTGGCGATCCGTCACAGCGGTGCCGCCACCACCTTGGCTGAGCAGGATCCCGAGTCAACGCCCGCGGCAACCGTGGCACCGTTGAAAATCGGCCATCATCACGCCCACATGGCGTCGTGCATGGTGGATAACGCCATCCCACTGCACAGCGAGCCACTGTTGGCCTTGGTGTTGGATGGGCTGGGCTGGGGCGGCGAGGGCACCGAGCACCAACTGTGGGGCGCGGAGCTGCTGTACGGCGATTATGGTCAGGCTGAACGAGTGGCGGGCTTGCCCGCGTTGCCGCTGCTGGGCGGCGATCTGGCGGCCACTCAGCCGTGGCGTAACCTGTTGGTGCAGCTTGAAGCGGCGGTGCCGCAATGGCAGCAACATTCGCATCCGGCGTTGGCGCGCTTGCAGCAAAAACCGCTGCCGTTATTGCGGCAAGGGTTGGCGAAGGGGATCAACTGCCCCAACGCGTCCAGTGCTGGCCGGTTGTTTGATGCGGTTGCTGCGCTGTTGACGGATCGCTTCGAAGCCATCAGTTTTGAAGGCGAAGCGGCGATGGAATTAGAGTCACTGGCGTGGCAAGCGGTGACAGATCCACCAAAAATCGGAGCGATTGTTGCGATAGATCACATTGATTTAACGAAGTTATGGTCAATGTTACTGACTGAGATCTGTAACCAAGTTCCAGCCAGTGAAGTTGCTCTACAGTTTCATCAACAGCTGGCCACGGATCTTGTTGGATTGGTGGCGGCACAGGCAAAACGGTTAAACGTGAGCAAAGTGGTTCTTTCTGGTGGGGTAATGCAGAACCAATTGCTACACAGCTTGTTGGTTCAAGGCATTGTTTCACTGGGGTTAACACCACTTTCTCATCATCAGGTACCCGCGAATGATGGCGGGTTATCTCTGGGCCAAGCCGCTGTGGCTTGGGCTCAGCATCTGCAAGGAGGAATGGCATGAGCCAGTCAGTGACACTACCACGCGCCTACGTTCAAATTCGTGTTGAACAGGGCCGTATCGCCGAATGCCACCCTCAGATTGAACTGCCAAATGTGGCAGCGTTGTTGGATGGGTTGGATTATCAACAGGTCAGTGAACGGTTAAAGCTGATCTACAGCCAGTGTGCAGAAGCTCAGCGTTGGGCTGCGGTTTCGTTGCTAGAGCAAGATCAGCCGCTGCCGGCCAGTACCGGTGCCGCTCGCGCGCAGTCGTTATGGCTTGAGTGGGTGAACGAACACAGTTGGCAACTGTGGCGCACCGCACACCATATCCTGCCCCACAGCGACGAACGCATGGACTTGCTTAACAACTGGCGCCAAGAGCTTGCCAGCTTACGCAGCGAGATGGACAACCACCGTTTTGATCCGCTGGCCGACGCCAAACCCATTGCGATGCCCGATCTGTCTGATTGGCGCGATCAATGGCTGAATTTGGTGTACGAACCCCTGCTAGAAGAGATCGCCAAACACGACTGGGAGCAACGCTTCCACACCGAAACCAGCAACGTAACCGAGCTGGAATCGGGCCCCGCCCACCGCATGCACATGGCCGACGTGAGCCTCAGTGATCGGCTGGAAGCGCTGTGGGTTGAATGGTGGCACGCCGCCGCCTGGGCGACCCATCCCGCTGAAGTGGCTAGCCCACTGCATGAGCCAGGCGTTGTGGCCGCCGCCCGTGGCAACCTGTGCCACCGCTGCGATTGGACCGGCGACAAAGCCGCGTTCTACGAGATTGATATCCCAACCGTTGCCACCCTAGAAAGCGTATCCCGTTCGTTGATTGGCCAAGAGGTGATCGAGAGCAACGATTGGCGCCGAGGCTTAACGGTATGGCTGCAATCCCACGCGCCGTGCATCGAAATTGAAGTGCAGTACATCGAAGGATTAGACGATGCATGAGATGTCTCTCGCTGAGGGGATCATGCAAATTGTTGAGACCCAAAGCAAAGGCCAAGGCAGTAAGGTGACCACGGTGATATTAAGCCTGGGTGAGCTGGCCGGGGTTGAGAAAGAGGCATTGGAATTTGGCTTTGAGGTGGTGTCGAAGGGCACCATCGCTGAAGGCGCCGCGTTGCAATACGACACCGTCGCGGGCAGCGCCTTCTGCTTTCAATGCTGCGCTCAGATCGCACTGAGCAAAAAAGGGGATCCTTGCCCCCGTTGTCATGGCTATCAGCTGACCGTCTTAGACGGCACGCAGATGCAAGTGAAATCAATGGAGTTAATTTAATGTGCACTGTATGCGGTTGCGCCGAAGGGGAAACCCGAGTTGAAGGCCAACACCATCATCATGGTCACGATCATCAGGATCACGGCCACCATCATCATGAACACTCGGCGCCACAGGATCACCACCATGGCCACGCGCATCATCACGGCCATCACCAGCACAGTGACGCCGGTGCAACGGCGCAGCCCATGGTGATCCACCATCACTACCACCATAACGGCGATGTGCATCAGCACATTCACTACCATGTGGCCAGTGTGGCGGACATTCCGGCCGCGCCACACCAGCACGACCATCACGCTCACTCGCACCAGCACGACCAGAGTGACGACGCGGAACCGACGTTTGCGCCGCAACAGGACGCTCAAGATCTGCATTATGGCAAAGGCCCAGCCCACGCCCACGCACCGGGCATGACCCAAAAGCGGATGGTGCAGATTGAACAGGACATTCTGTCGAAGAATAACCACATTGCCGATCATAACCGTGTGCACTTTGAACGCGATCAAGTGCTGGCACTGAATCTGGTGTCGAGCCCGGGCTCCGGCAAAACCACCACCTTGACCGAAACCTTAACGCGGCTGCAAAACAGCGAGCGTGACATGGCGGTGATTGAAGGCGACCAAGAAACCGCCAACGATGCCGAGCGCATTCGTGCCACTGGGGTTAAGGCGATTCAGGTGAATACCGGTAAAGGCTGCCACTTAGATGCGTCGATGGTGCATAAGGCATATCACGGCTTAGAGCTGGCGCAAGGTGGGCTGCTGTTTATCGAAAACGTGGGCAACTTGGTGTGTCCTGCGGCCTTTGATTTAGGCGAGTCGTGCAAGGTGGCGATTTTGTCGGTGACCGAAGGCGAAGACAAACCGCTGAAGTACCCAGACATGTTTGCCGCTTCGGAGCTGATGCTGGTGAATAAGATCGATCTGTTGCCGCACTTAAACTTCGATCTTAGCGCCTGCATTGCCAATGCGCGCAAAGTAAACCCGAACATCGAAGTGATTTGTCTGTCGGCCACCACCGGCGAAGGCATGGATCTTTGGTTGGATTGGATAGCAAAAAAGTCCAGCTAACCGATCAAACGTAACGGGTAGGGCGGCCACATTAATGTGGCCGCTTTTTTTGGGCTGTGTATTAGTTAACTGTTGGCGTTGCTGCGCGGTAGCTATTGTCGCCTGCGGCGAGCTTCGATG
>NZ_CANLCI010000040.1 GCF_947489035.1 uncultured Ferrimonas sp.
GTGGCTGCTGGGGTTGGCGGCAGTGCTGTCGTTGGCTTCGTTACGCACAAATCCGGCGTCGCCAGCCACGCCTTTGTTCAACAGTTGGCAGATGGTTTCGGCACTGGCGCTGCTCATTTGGCGCAGGTAAGTGGCTTTATTGATCGCCTCTTCGCTGTCGTCCCAAATCAAGTTCATCGCCGCTTGCGGCTCGCCATCAACGCTCCAATGGCGATCGCGGCCATTGGCCTTAACGCTGACAAAGGGGATCCGATCTTGGTACATAAAGGCGCCGTCGGCGCTCTGATCCGCTTGTTCAAACAGAGCATTGGCGGCGCTTACCATGTCGTGGCTCGAACGGTAGTTCGTCGCTAGGGTGTAGTGGTTGCCTTGGGTGTCGTCCCGCGCTTGCAGGTAGGTGTAGATGTCGGCGCCGCGAAAAGCGTAGATCGCCTGTTTGGGATCGCCAATCATCATCAAGCCCGTATCCGCTTGGTTTAGGTACAATCCGCTGAAAATACCGTACTGCACCGGATCGGTGTCTTGGAATTCGTCAATCATCGCCACCGGAAACTGGTGGCGAATTTTGGCCGCCAGCTGCTCGTCGCTGTCGTTATCCAACGCTTGGCCTAAATCGGCGATCAGATCGTCGTGATCCATCAACGCCAACCGCTGTTTTTCGGCCGCAATGCGTTGGTGCACCCAATCCGCTGCATGGCGCAGTAACGCTTGCTTCAGATCGAGGTTTGCCAGCTCGATAACCAGGTTTTCCAACGCCGCAAACGCCGGTGACTCAATCGGATCTTGGCCTTTTTTTGCCGCTTTACGCATGCCATCGCTGGTAAAACGACCCGCCACGGTGGCGCTGGGCAACGGCTTGTCGCCATTGAACCACTGTGCCAGTTCATCCAACTGCGCCGCTTTCACGTATTTCAGCTGGCCTTTATCCAATGCTTCTTCCACTTGGCCGCGCAGTTGTGGCCACTCACCTTGCCACAGCCGTTTGCAGTTGCTGATCTTGTCGCCAATCTTGGCGGCAACGGCCAGCGGATCGTCGGCGGCTTCCACTTTACCCAGCAAGCCATACAGATCTTTTTGCAGCTTACTCGGTTCGTTGTACAGATCGGCAATGGCGGCCAATTCGTCGGTTTGGCGCGGGTAAAAGTGCACTCGCCAATAGTCGCGCACCGCCTCTTCATGCAGCTTCGACAGATCGGTTTCCAGCTGCAGGTTGAACAAGCTGCCGGAATCAAAGGCGTGCTCGCGCAGCATCCGCTGACACCACGAGTGAATGGTGTGTACCGCCGCTTGATCCATCATCTGCGCCGCCAGCTCTAATTGGCGGGCGCAGCGGGGGTGTTCCTCTATCGGGTGATCGGCCATCAATTGGCTGATGATCGCATCGGCCTTCGCTAAGCCACGAAACGCATTGGCCGCTTCCACTAGGCGCAGACGAATGCGGTCTTTCAACTCTTCGGTGGCGGCTTTGGTAAAGGTCACTACCAGTATTTGATCTGGGGTTAACGCGCCCGCCGGATGGCTGTTGCTGCCGCCGTGCCCCAACACCAAACGCAGATACAGCGCGGCAATGGTGAAGGTTTTGCCCGTACCAGCAGAGGCTTCAATTAAGCGGGTGCCGCCCAGTGGAAAGGTGATCGGCTCAAGTAACTGGCTCATTGGTTGCTCTCCTGCCATTGCGGCGCATCCACTAATGGCTGATATAACGATTCCGCCCAGCGGCTAAAACCGGCGGTTTCTAATTCACTAAACTGCTGCCAGCAGCGGGCTTGATAAGGGCTGTAACCCAGATCACCGGCAAACATGGCACTGCCTTCAAAGCTTTGTTTGGCGCTGGCAATGGCCTTGTCGTTGTCGTTACTGCTGGCCAGCGTTTGCAGGTACTTAATGCCTGCGGCCTCGGCCAGTGGCAGTGGCGCGGCCATCGCTTGGCGATACCCCGCCAACAAGTTGCTCAGTTGCTCGCGCGCATCGGCCGCGGCCAACGGTTCAAAACACCAGATCCCATCGGCGCCCACCACGTAACTGGTGACTTGCTCGGCGTCGTTAACGTACTGGCTGTTGGCGGCCAGATGTTGCAGCCATAAGCTGCGCGCCGCCAAGGGCTTCTTCAAGTTGCCTTTGTCGTTCAGCGACTGCGGCAACACCAGCAGTTGATAACGGCGCTCGCCGTCGGTTAACAGCCCCGTAAGCCAGTCTTCCAGCTCTAACTGTTGGTGGCTGAATTTGATCTCTTGGGCGGGCAAGCTGCGCCAGTTGGGCGCCAGCGTTAATGCCCGCTGAAACGCGGCAATGGCGGGCTGAGTTAACGCCTGCGCGGCAATGTCGGCAAAGGGGCCAATGGGCAGATCGCCACGGCCTTTCCAGCGGCGGATCTGCTGCTGCAAAATCGGTTCAATGTGCTCGGCACCGCCTTGCTGCAACTTGCTGAACAACTGTTGCCGAAACTGGTAGTTCTCGAGGCCGTTAAAGCTAAAGGGCTCCAGATCGTTCGCCAGCTCTTCGTCGTCTCCTAACCACACCCCAAGGCGACGACCTAAAAACAGCTTGGCGGGATCCTTCAGCAGTACCGCTAAGTCGTTAAGGCCAATTGGTGCCTGCGGTTGCCACGGCGGCAGCGGCTGCGGAGCCACTTCTGCCAACTTGGTGTGGATGGCGTGCCATTCGTGGGCGTAGGAGCTCAGCGGCGCATCGGCTTCAAAGTAGTTGCGGCTAAAGGGTTGCAGCGGGTGGTGTTGGCTTAGGTGCGGCAACAGTTCGCTGCCGTCGTGCAGCTGATAGCCACTTTTGATGTGATCCAGCAGCTGCCCTAACAGTACCGATGGGGTGCGTTCGGCGTTATCGCGGGCGTTGTAGCCCACATAGCTGAACGAGATCCACTGCCGTGCCGCCAATAAGGCTTCTAAAAACAGGTAGCGGTCGTCTTCACGGCGGCTGCGATCGCCGGGACGGTATTGCGAAGGGATCTTCGCACCAGCGCCGTCCAACTGGCCAGCCATCGCCATCAGATCGAAATCCAGCGGTGGCCGTGAACGGGGGTAGTCTTCGTCGTTTAAGCCCAGCAAACACACCTGCTGGAACGGGATGGCTCGCATCGGCATTAAGGTACAGAAGTTAATTTTGCCCGCTAAGAAACGCTGGGATACGCCTTCGCTTTCGAACGGGGCTAAACACACCTCTTTCAGTACCGACAACGGCAACGCTTCGGTTACGTTGGCATCGACACAGGATTGCTGCCAGCTGGTTAGGGTTTCTTTCAGCTTGGCGACGATGTTGGCTTCGATCTCATCCTGCGGGGTAAACAGCGCATCCAGCGCCGCCGCTAACCCGCCGCTCCACTGCCGCGGTTGCCACTGCTGGCCAAAGAAGCGCCAGATCCCTTCTAAGCTATCCAGCAGCGCCGACAACTTGCCCACCAGCGCGCTATCAAGGCCGCCGATCTCTTCGCAGGGTTCGATGTTCTGCCAGCTGGCGCCATCGCCCACGGCGTAGCCCAGCAGCATCCGCTTTAAGCCAAAGGCCCAAGTGTTTTGTTCCAACTGTTCCGGCAGTTGCAACTGCTGCCGTTGTTCCCCATGCAAGCCCCAACGAATGCCCGCTTGCTCTACCCAGCGCTGCAATAACGGCAGCTCGCTTTGGTCGATATCAAACCGCGCTCGCAGGGCGGGCACGGCCAACAGATCCAGCAGTTCTGATACGGCAAAGCGGGCGTTATTCAGCCCAAACAGGGTTTCCAGCGCCAGCAACATCACCTGATGGCCACGCTGAGGGCGATCGGCAATAGTAAAGGGCAAGTAGCGGTTATCGCTGCGAGGCAAGCGGCCAAACACCGCTTCGATGTAAGGGGCGTATTGCGCCACATCGGGCATCATGACGATGACGTCCGATGGCCGCAGCTCTGGATTTTCCGCAAAACGGCGCAACAGTTGATCGTGCAGAATTTCCACTTCACGCTGACGGGAATGCGCCAACACCAACTGCACCGAATCGTCGGCGGCGGCCACCGGCTGTGGCGTTGTTGGCAGTGGCGCTAAATCAAAGATCCCCTGCTGCAGTTGTTGCAGCAAGCTGTCGCCCTGTGGCGCTTCAAACAGATCGATCTGCTGAAAATTACCTTGGTACTCTTGCGGCTGATCGTATTCATACAACATGCCGATGTAATCGCGCCCCTGCTTCCCCCACGCCGCCAGCAGCGGGTTAACCATGTTGTGTTGCAGGTTTTCATCCAGTTCTGCCGGTAATCCCTGCTTACGCTGATGCCGGGCTTGGCTCAGCTGACGTTTAAGCAGATCTTTATCTTCCACAATGTCGCCCCAGAAGTGCTGACAAGGGTTGTTGATGCACAGCAAGATTTGGCAATGATCCGCCAAGGCCGCCAGCGCTTCGATGCTTTGCTTAGGCAAGGTGCTAATGCCAAACACCACCAGCCGCCGTGGCAGCCCTTGCGGAGTGATCCCCGCTTGCAGCGCATCAATAAATTGCTGGTGCAGTTGGGCACGGCTGCTGTCGCGCTCGCCCTCTTCCATGTCGGCCAAAATGGCGCGCCACAGCTGCGCCTGCCACAGCTGTTTTTGCGGTAAGGGGCTGCGCTGGCCACGACCAGACAAGATCACATCGTCTCCCGCCGCCCAATGCTGCAACCAGTCGGCCCGGTACACTTGGTATTGGTCGTACAGATCCGCCAGTTGCTCGGCCAGCTGATCGCGCTTGCGGGTTAATTGATCCCCAGACAAGAAGCGCTGCAGCGGTTCAAAATCCGCTTGCTCTACCAGCTGTGGCAACATCCGTAGCAAACGCCAACGCAGCTGTGGCTTGTCGAACGGCGACACCTTCGGCACGGCTTCTTCGCCCAGTACGGTGCGATAAACCTGCCACATAAAACGCGCTGGCATGTCCATCTGCAAACCGCAGGCGATCCCGTGGCCCGCATCGGCGGCCAATGCCAGCTTGAGCCACTGCGCCATGCCATCACTTTGCACCAAGAAAATCTCGCGTTCGAGCGGCGCCAATGGGTGCTCGCCAAGCCAATGCACCACCAGATCCCGCAATTGTTCGATCTGATTAGAGTGGAGCATCATCAAGCCGTTGGTGAACGCTTGACCACTAGGGGGAAGTGATTGAGAAGCCACAGGATTGCCTCAAGCTGGAGAGAAAGGAGTAATGACTTTGATGATACCAAACTGCGGCGGTTACGCAGGGCTTTTGGGGGCAGATGCTGTTGATTGCTGTTTTCGTGGCCGCTGCCCGCCCCGTGAGCCATTCGTGCCCCGTTGCTGTGGGTGCACATCAAACGCCGTGGTTGCCGCAAATCTGATCCTTCAAGCCTAACCACGCCCCTGTGCACCACACTGGCCAAGCAACATTGCAGGCTAAGGCAAGCAAGTAACCAGATTAAACAACCGCGCGACAGCAAGGCTGCTGTCGCGCGGTTTCAGCCGAAATGGGCTGCCGTTGGTGGCTTAGATTGTATCGAATGCGCTGCTGCCTAAGCGCGGGAGTGTAAACCTACGGTGTTGCCTTCGCTGTCGGTAATAATGGCGATAAAGCCATAGTCGCCAATGGCCATTTTGCCTTGCTGCACTTCGCCACCAGCGGCGGCAACGCGTTCGGCTTCAACGGCGCAATCTTGGCAAGAAAAATAGACCAAGGTGCTGTTACCACCGGCACTGATCCCATCCATTTTCACCAGCGCCCCCGAGCTGCCGTAGTTTTCCATGTTGGAGGCAAAGCTGTACATCTCTAGCTCGGAGCCCGTCGGACTGGGTAAGCGATCTAAGGTGATCGCCAATACCGTTTGGTAAAATTCACGCGCTCGCGCCATATCATCAACATAGATCTCGAACCAACCTACTGGATTCATTGACATTGCCTTGTCCTCCGTTGCGATAACTCCCATTGTTATCGGCTTCAGTTTAGACACTGGATTGCGCCGCAGTCGGCCAAATTGGCAACCGCAATACGCGTGTGCTGGGCTATTGGAAAAGAGATTACGGCTTGTTGGCTTAGCGGGGCGGAGTTCTCAACCAAGCGCCAACGAAACATCGATGAAAAATAGCGGCCACGAGACAGACACTTTGCTTTTTAACTAGACATCCATTTTATGCTTCGTAAATGGAGCATCATGGCATCCGTAGTATTTGCTGATCCCGTTAATGCATCTGGGGGGCGATTGATGCTGTTCTCTAGCAAGAAAAGCGCAACTTGGTGGCTCGATTGGCCGGATCGGTGAAAAACAGGCAGCAGAACAGCCGCGCCTTGGCGGAAAGGGTGAAACTTAGCGAATGAAGCGAAGGCTAACCGAAGAGCCGTTTGGCGTTGCCGCTGCCCCGTATTCGTTGACTGCTATCGTGTTGCCGACAACCTTGTAATGCCGTTAATCGCCCCGCTAAACCAGAGAATTGATGCTCAAACCCTTGGGTTAGCTCTAGCCAACTATCAACGTCAATCCCCAACCTTGTTAGCAAAGCATCGCTGTTCGCTGGAATGGAACCGGCTTTATCAGCACGGATGGCGCGACCTGTGAATTCAACCAGTTCTATGTATTGATTGAGGTGGCAAGGCAGTTGTTCTAACTCACCTTGGTTGGTATCAAACGGTTTGAGTTTGGTTGGCTGAGTGCCATTGATGGCCGCTTTGATGCGCTGGCGAATACTGGTGTATTGGGAGTCTTCTGGTGTGTTCGCCATCTGGGCGCGGATCGGATTTAAATCCACGTAGGCCATGCATGACAGCAATGCTTGCTCGTCTAATAAGGCTTGGGATTTGAAACGCCCTTCCCAAAAACGGCCTGTGCAGCCGTCTTCTTTATTCGCTTGGCGAGCGATGTATTCATTCAGGCTACGCATAAACCAGCTGATGTCCGTCAACCGCTCTCGATACAGCTCAACTAAGCGCTCCACTTGGTGCAGTTCGCCACTGCTGAGGTTTTCGCGCTCTTCCTCAACGCAATACAGCTGGGTTAAGCGAGTACCAGCAAACATCTGATGCCAACGGTTCAGCACTGCTTCTGCATCCCACTGCTGGGCACGGGTTGCATCAACGTGCAGCACCACATGGGTGTGGTTACTCATGATGGCATAGGCGCAAATTTCGATGGCGAAGGTGTCGGTGAGTGCCAGCAGCCGCTGTTCTATCCAGTCACGACGGTGTTCGTAGCTTTTGCCGCTGTAACTGTCGATCCCACACAGAAAACTGCGCCGAACGCAGCGACTCACACAGTGATAGTACGGCGTGTCTTGCAGGCTAACTTGGTGCTTTCTCGCTCTTGGCATGATCTCGTCCTTGAGATGGCTAAAAACCAAGCGTAGGAGATAGCTAAAAAAGTGCCAGTTAAGATGGGTGTCTAGTTAAGTTCAGGTGTCTAGTTAAGTTCATCAGATGGGTGTCTAGTTAAGTTCATCGGATGGGTGTCTAGTTAAATCTTCCGCCACAATGACGCCGGATATATGTCAGCATGCCGATCTATCATCAAGCACCTTGCGCTTTCGGGGGCGTCCATATATGTCTAGTTAAATCTTCTGTTAAATTTCTGATCAACAACGCCCTTGTTAAGTACCGAATTCACGCATAATTCTGTTTGATAGCGAATTTAAATCTTGGTAAATATCATCCTCTTTGATCCCTGTTGCATAAAGTTGATTTTGTATTTTTTTACGGTCACTTTCAGAGCGCAATTTTAACTTTATGATGTGTTCTAATTCATTTTCTGAAAAGTAATCATTTATTGGTTTATTGCTAAACCCATGAAGTGTGAAAACACCTTTTTGACTCGTAACTCTTTGGTTTAGTAGAGGGAGTGATATTGCAACTGGGGCTATTGGCACTGGGTTTTTATTATTTCTTAAATACTTAGGCAGGTAATTGTTCACTATTGATTCTTTAAATTCATTTGGTGCTATGACACCTTTAAAACCAATTGATTTTTCATTCATCTCATGAGGTTTCATAACCCATACAGCCCTAACAGCTTCGTTATTTTCTTGCTCTAATGCAAAATATAATGAAACCAAAGGAGATAACGACCAATCTAATAAGCGCGTTGGCAAACCATAATGTTGCATTAATGTATAAAGCTCAAAAGCATTAGTTGGCTTTTTTGTTGTGTAATTCTGAAAGTAGGTTAAAAACTCAGCAATTATAGATTCTTCTCTATTTTCAGCTAAATTTCTCCAAAGAACTCCAGGCAAAAGGCTTAAGCCTTCATCTTTGATTCCTCTAAACCAAAGATCGCTATGGTGACAACCAAACGTTGAAGAAATCGAGCCAACAATTTCTAGATATTCTGACAGATCACTAAATTCGATAGTTTGCACAACCTCTCCTTAGGTACTTAACGCCCATTTAAGGGGCAAAATATAGTTGGCTAAAATAAGTGAACGGAGTGAACAAAACAGCCAACTGTATTTTGTACCTCTTGAAATTCTTGTTAGGCTTGTGTATCCACACGCGCATTTGACATACCAATTTCTTCATTAAGCTTTTCTTGCCTCTTCATTGCTTGGTCAAGAATTTCTTGCGCGTATGCTCTAACGCCTTCAGGTACTCCTGGTTGGTTTGCAGTTGTGCTAGCACGAACAATGTCATCGACATTTCTGGCAACTTGACCTACTTGCTCATTTTCCCATTGAGTTCTTTGCCTTTGCTCTCTCTCACTTGCATAGTAAATATCAGTAATTGCACCTCCAGCACCTTCGAGTGAAAGGTTTACAGGTGAATTTACCCCTACATTTCTTATAATAAGTGAATTATCATCGTTTGGAATATAAATAGGAACAAAGTTATCCCCTTCTTTATAAAACACCATTGGCCTATGGTGTCGAGCAATTACATGCCAGAACTTTTTAGCTGATTCATCCTTCTCTGCAAGGATTTCAAAATTCTTGAAATCAGAATGCTGAATAGCTTTTTTGGGGAAAATTTCTGCTGATGAAGTGGCAACAACAAGACTATTTGGATCTAGCCCATTTGAAATTAAGTCGCAAATCCTTTCGACCAATAAAAATTTGAGGTAGTTGATCTCAGTTTGTTGTAAATAATGAGTAATTGCCCAAGAAGGTAAATCTTCTTTTCCCTGAAAACTAATTTTTAACCTTGAATTTAAATTCAAACTCAATCTTCCTTAAAAGCCTAACAGCTTATTATGATGCCAACTGGCACTTTGTTTACGTTACGCACTGGCATCTTTTTCCCAGAGCCCTGCTCGCCAGTCAGCGTCAAACTCTTACCTTTTCAATATCTTACCCCTACTATAAGCCGTTAGCCAGAGAAACGCATGCGGCATAGGATGCCTTTGGCTGTAAACAAAGTGCCAAGTGTCAAAACTGTGCGTTTGGCCAATAATTTTGGTGATTTTAGATCCGATCAAAAAACACCATTCACCAATGCCGTTTGTGGTGATCCAGTAATAACGCTGCTGACGATTGCCCGTTGAAATTGCATTCGCTGGCTGGAATATGGCTGTAAACCAAGCCATCGGGTTCAGTAGCCTGTACGGCAGGCGCAAAGAAGGCTGTGTTGCCGCCAGTGAAAACTGAAACGCCTTTGGAGTGTTGGTTTGCCCGTAACCTGATCCCTGGTGCTTTAGACGGCGTAGATGAATCCACCTCTGCCATCACTGGCCCTTATTCCACGCCGCGGATCTGGGTGCAGCCGAGCGATCCGGTGTCATTTGAGGAGGGGGCGCCTCCTTTACGCCAGCGCGCTGTAGCCGTGACTGCACTCTCCTTCCCTTTTCTTTTCCTTCCCTTTTCCTTCCCCTTTTTCCTTTTTCCTTTCCTCCTTTCTTTATTGTTGCTCTGTCGTGGCCAACAATTTCTTGCTGCTGATTTTTGAGCGTTTGCGCTTACTGCTATTGCTTCTGTTTCGTACTTATCTCTCTTCATCACTGCCACTGCGTTGCCATGCAATACAGCAGCGCCTGCTGCATCAACCACGCGACGGTGGATCCGAGCATTTTTGTGCAAGGTTCAAATTTTCACAGCCAAAACCCACGCACTTTGTGCCAGCGTCGCACTAGTCACATTGTTGAAACAAACCGTAAAAACAGCAGTAACAACAAATTGTTTCTTATATTAATTAGTGAGTTAGATAAATAATCGCTGCTGATTTAAGCGTTTTCTTTGTGCCCATATCCTTATCTTATTTAGGGTTTTGTCCGGTTTTTATCGTCAAAACCACGCAAAATCTCGAATTTCACAAAAACATCCTTCGAAAACCACTCAAAACACCAGTATGAGAGCCATGTCATAACCATTCGTGCTGGTTGCTGGCACAATCCGAGCAGGATTCACGCTGAACAACACCATTTTAAAGTTGAAACGCACTGCCAAAGCCGCAGTCGCCAACGACTTTAGCGTGGTGGATCAGCCCTTTACTAGAGAAAGAAAGATGTGGAATAGACTGAATAAGTCGATGATGTTTTGCCAAATGATGTTTGGCTTGTCCTTCTACGGTGTGATGGTGATCTTGACTCGTTTCTTCTTAGAAGATCTGGGTTACAGCGAAGCCGATACCATGATGGTGGTTGGTGCGTTCTCGGCCATTGGTCCTCTGTTCGCTATCGCCGGTGGTTTCATCGCCGATAAGTTCTTGGGTGCTTACCGCTCACTAACCATTGCCTTCTTCGGCTTTGCTTCTGGTTACGCGTTATTGGTGCTGGGTGCAACCACCAAGCAGGTGCCGATTGCGCTGCTGGGTATCGCCTTAGCGTCTTACTCTCGTGGTTTGATGTCCCCGTCTTACCCGAGCCTGTACAAGCGTACTTTCAAAAGCCAAGAAGACTTTGAAAACGGCTACCCAGTTAACTACTCCGTTAACAACGTAGGCGCGTTCTTGGGTCAATACCTGTTCCCACTGCTGGCATTGGCTGTTGGGTTCAACGGTTCGTTCGCGTTGTCTGCTTCTTTGGCTGCTGCGGCTGTCGTTATGATGGTAATCAACTGCAAGCGTCTGCAAGCGGTTGGTGCTGACATCGACCAAGCGCCTGTAAGCAGCAAAAACTGGGCACTGTTCGGCATCACCTCTGCGGCAATGATCGCGTTGGTATTCTTCATGTTCTCTAACATGGATGTTGGCCAAAATATCGTTTACGCCATTGGTGCTGGTGCGTTGGTTTACTTCGCGTCCATCATGATGAAATCCGCCAAGGCGCAGGCGCTGAAGATGGGTACCGTGTTGATCATGGTGTTCCTGACTACCGCGTTCTTCGTATACTACGGCCAGATGATGACTTCCATGAACATGGTTGCCATCAACACCATGCGCGGCGATCTGTTCGGTTTCATTCCGTTTGAGCCTGAAGCGGCCATGGCGATGAACCCACTGTGGTGTATGGTTGCGGGTCCTATCATTGCGTGGTTCTTTGCCAGCATGGATAAGAAGAACATCCACATCCCTACCGCAACTCGCGTTGCTGGTTCGTTCATCCTGACCGCTGTTGCGTTCGGTATCCTGACCTTCGCGGTTCAGACCGTTGGCACCGATGTGGTGGTACGCCCTGAGTGGTTCTTCGCTTGTCACGCCTTCTTGGCGTTCGCTGAAGTAATCGTTGGCTCTATGGTGGTGGCCTTCATCTTGTCTGTAGCGCCTAAGAACATCGAAAACTTCTCTGTTTCCCTGTTCTCTGTGGCTATCGCGCTGTCTGGTATCGTTGGCGCGGCTATCTCTACTTCGGTAGCGATGGAAAAAGGCCAAGAGATCACTCAGGCGTTTGTACAAAACACTTACGGTGATTTCTACCAGATGCTGACCATTGCTGCTGTCGGCATGGTGGTTATCGCGCTGCTGGCTTCTCGCATCATCACTAAGATGCTGGATGCGGCTAAAGCCGAAGACGAAGTAACGGGTACTGTTACTAACGCATAATCAGCACGATTGCTGAGTTATGCCGCAGGCTGAGTTCACTTAGCCTTGCCCACAACGCCACCGCTTTTGCGGTGGCGTTTTTATAACGGCCGGTTTGGCTGGCGATCCATCCTTCCCCCCTGCCGCTTATCCTCTGGGTTCGAACGCTGATGCCTGCGCGTTAGCGCTTGGCGCTGCCCCGTGCGGTTATCACCCTGCCCGCCTGAATGCTGCAAGCGAAAATCGGTGCGGGAAACTCAGCCGCGTTATACTGCAATAAGCCCCCTTTGCAGAGGCCGTATCATGTCTTTGATCCGCGACCAAGTTGAGATTGCCAACCAACACTACCGCGACAATTTTGGCGATAAAAGCCAGCTAGCGATGCCGCCCCAGCGCCGCTTCGCCATTTTAACCTGCATGGATGCTCGCCTTGATCCGGCGCAATTTGCTGGCTTGGTTGAAGGGGATGCACACGTGATTCGTAATGCCGGTGGCCGTGCCAGCGACGATGCCATTCGGTCGCTGATCATCAGCCACAAGCTGCTGGGCACCTGCGAATGGCTGGTGATCCACCACACCGATTGCGGCATGGAAACCTTTGACGATCCCACCATGGCCAAGTTATTGCGAGCCAGTTTAGACACCGCCCATTTTGCTGGCGGCCACTGGCACGACGACGGCGAAAGTGGCGGCAGCAACGAAGGCGCCTTTATTAACTGGCTTACCATCAATAATCACGACGATGCCCTCGTCGCCGACGTAAGCCGTTTGCGCCATCACCCCTTAGTGCCGCCCACCATCCCCATTTATGGCTACCTGTACCACGTCAACAGTGGCCAATTAACCTCTCACGCGGCCGCCAATAACATTGGCCGCGCCCGATAATCTGAGGCCACCATGGAAAACCCGATTCACTCGATGTCTGCCCTGTTTGATCAGCTGGGGCTGGACAGTTCAACCGCCAGCATTGATGAGTTCATTAGCCAACATCGGCCTTTACAACAAGCCACGCTATTGCACCAAGCCAGCTGCTGGAGCCCCTCTCAAGCCAGCTTTTTACAACAAATAAAACAAGATGATGCCGACTGGGCGGGGGTGGCGGATCAACTCGATACGTTGCTGCGTTAGTGCGGCCATTCCCATCGGCTTGGTTAGCCGATATGGTAGGCCAACATCCACCAACGCAGAGATGATTATATGGAACATCGTTATCCCATCAGCGCCGCTATTGTGGGCGTGTGCTTGGTACTGGGGTTGGGCTTATTGGGGCAGCAGATTGGCAGTGCCGCGATTGCGTTCAAGCAGCTTGAACGCAGCGTAAAAGTTAAGGGGCTGTCAGAACAAGAGGTGCAGGCCAACATTGTAATTTGGCCCATTGAGTTCAGCGCCGCCAATAACCAACTGGAAGGCTTGTACCAAGGTTTGGATAAGCAAACCGAAATGATCACCGCCTTTTTGCTGCTTAATGGCATCACCGCCGCTGAGATCACCGTTTCTAGCCCGGCCATTACCGATAAATCCGCCCAGCAATATGGCAATACTGGCGCGGCGCCCTTCCGCTTTACTGCCCTGCAAACCGTCACGGTATACAGCAATAATATTGACGGCGTGCGTGCGGTCATGGGGAAATTATCGCAATTAGGCAAACAGGGAATCGTCTTTACCGGCGGCGGTTATCAAGCCCGCACCGAATATCTGTTTACCCAACTGAATGACATTAAACCGAAGATGATCGAGCAAGCAACGCGCAAAGCGCGTGAAGTCGCGGAAAAGTTTGCGGCGGATTCCCAAAGCCAGTTGGGCAAAATTAAACGCGCCGCCCAAGGCCAGTTCAGCATTAACGCCCGCGACAACAATAACCCCCACATTAAAAAAGTGCGGGTGGTAGCCACCATTGAATATTACTTATCGGATTAGCCGCACCAGCACTTAATCGTGGCCCACCATGGGCTGCGAATGCCGCAGCCAAGCCATCGCAGGCTGAGCCCCAATCCACCCAAAGGACGCATCCTCATGAGCCTTGCCGCTACCCCAACGCCGCCCTACTACGCGGTTATTTTCACTTCGTTGCTGGCCGATGAACAAGGCTATGCCGCCATGGCAGAACGCATGGTGGCATTGGCGCAGCAACAACCGGGCTTCTTAGGGATGGAATCGGCTCGCAATAACGTGGGGATCACCGTCTCTTACTGGCGCAGCTTAGACGACATCAAACAATGGAAGCTGCACAGCGAGCATCAACAAGCGCAGCAGCTTGGCCGCAGCCGGTGGTATCAACAGTTTGCGGTGCGTATTGCCAAGGTCGAGCGGGATTACCGACTGTAATTGCAAGCCCCTATTTTAAGTCTTCGTCACCGCAGTACCGTGGCCGTTAACAATGGAGTGTTTATGTGCCAACCGTTTTTATGCCCGCCGTTTATGCCACAGCTACGGGGGGTTGGCCACGCCATGCTGCTTGTGGCCGCGCTGCTGTTTTCACCTTGGGGCAACGCCAGCGCCGCAACAGCCACGGCTGAAGAGGCCACTCGCGCGCTCTTCAGCTTTACCCCTGAAGGGTTCAGCAGCCCGCTTGAGTTTCATGTCAGCTTGCCTAAGGGCTATTCGCAGAACGACAAACGTTACTACCTGCTGCTGGATCTGCACCCGCGCAGCCACGCCTATTTGGCGGGCATGCACGACTGGATGAGCCACAACGGCGAATGGCCGTGGCCGCAATCGTTGGTGGTTACCCCCAGTGGCCGCCATCCGCAGTTTAGCCAGCTGTACCAAGCGTTTATGGACGACAACAGCGACACCCGCGTGGTCGCCGTTTTGCAGCAATTGCTGCACCTTGTCGACCGACGTTATCGCGGCAATGGTTTCCACATCTACAGCGGCTTTATGGGCAACGGCGCGCTTGGGTTAACCCTGCTGCTGCAACAACCACAGCTGTTTAACGCCTACTTTATTGCCAGCCCCAGCATCAGTAATGAGTTTGCCCAAGCGGCCAATAAACAGCTGCGAGCTTTGAGCAAACGCGATAACCGCATCCGCACTTTGTACTTAAATAGCGGCAATCATAACTTTGAACAGGGCAGCTTAGCCGCCATCGCCACCTTCGAACAGGCGCTGCAGCAGGCGGCGCCGACGCAGCTGCACTGGCGGCTTGAACGCAGCCCAGAGCATTACTATATGTCGCGCCCAGTGATCACCACACTGAACGGCATTGAGATGCTGTTTGACGATCTGCACAGCCCATTAAGCGTGGATTCGGCCATTAGCCAACAAGGGGCAGAGGCCATTATTGAACACTATCAAGATCTGTCGCAGCGCAAGTACGGCCTGCCCGTTTCAGCACAGCAATCATTAATCGCACTGGCGAATAGCCAACTGGCTTCGCAACCACAGCAAGCGATCGCCATTTTTAAACGGGTGACGGCGCTCTACCCCACGGACGCCTATGCCCACAGCGCACTGGCCGACGCTTACCTTGAGTTAGGGCAGTTTAGCCAAGCGATTGCCGCCCAAACCGCCGCAGTGAAGCACAGTAAAACCATGATTAAGTGGCATCAAAACCACCATCAACAGCGGCTAACGAAGTTTGAAAAGATGGCGACATTGCCAAAAACCGCGCCCTGAGCCGCACTGACTGCAATGCTTGCGGCTGGCCAGCCATCCCCCAGAAACCAGTCAGGCGCGGATAACCGCGCCTGACTGATCCTGTGTGTTTGGCCGCTGCACTCGCTGGTGTGTTTTGTTGATCTAATGCTGAATTGTTCCGCGCCAGCGTAAAGGTTAGCCCGCAGGGGGATGACGGCGAGAGCGGATCACCAGCAGCCGTGGCTCGGTCATGTCTTCCATGGCGTACTTCACCCCTTCGCGGCCAAGGCCAGAATCTTTAACGCCGCCGTAGGGCATGTTATCCGCCCGCCAGCTGGGCACGTCGCCAATCACCACCCCGCCGACTTCCAGCTGATCCCACGCTTGCTGAATTTTGTCGATGTTTTTAGTGAAAATCCCTGCTTGTAAGCCGAACTTACTGTCATTTACCTGCGCTAAGGCTTGGTCAAAATCATCAAAGCAAGACAGCATCGCCACCGGCCCAAAGGCTTCCTCTTGATGGAGCTTACAATCCGTTGGCACCTGTTCTAACAGGGTGGCGGGCAACATGGCGCCCTGCCGCTGACCACCGCACAGCACGGTGGCGCCCGCGGCTTTGGCTTGGTCAATCCAATTGGCTAACCGCGTGGCTTCGGCCACCGAAATCATCGGCCCAATAAAGGTGTCTTCGGCGCTGGGATCGCCCATCACCAGCTGGCTTACCTTGGCCACTAAGCGTGCCTTAAACGACGAATACAGGCTGCGATGCACTAAGATCCGCTGCACCCCAATGCAACTTTGCCCCGATTGGTAATAGGCACCAAACACAATGCGTTCAACCGCATCGTCCAGATCGGTGGTGTCTTCATCCACCACCACCGCAGCGTTACCGCCAAGCTCTAACACCACGGGCTTTTTGCCCGCCTTGGCTTTCAGTGCCCAGCCCACATCCGGCGAGCCAGTAAAACTCAGCAGTTTTAAGCGTTCGTCGGTGGTGAACAGATCCGCGCCATCGCGCCGACACGGCAAGATTGAGAAGGCGCCCGCGGGCAGATCGGTTTCCGCTAAGATCTCGCCAATGATCAACGCCCCTATCGGCGTTAACGACGCGGGTTTCAAAATAAAGGGGCAACCCACGGCCAGCGCTGGGGCGATTTTATGGGCCGCGAGATTCAGCGGAAAATTAAACGGCGAGATCATTGATACTGGCCCGATTGGCACACGCTTGGTCATGCCGCTGTAGCCTTGGGCACGGGGGCTGATCTCTAAATTCAGTACCTCGCCCGTCATTCGCACCGATTCCTCCGCCGCCACCTTAAAGGTGTCGATAAGGCGCGTGACTTCACCACGCGCGTCTTTAATCGGTTTGCCTGCTTCCATGCACAATGCCTGTGCCAATTCATCAAAGCGTTGTTCAAACCGAGTCACGCAGTGCTGCAAGATTTGCTGACGTTGGTAAGGCGGCATTTGCGCCATCGCCTGTTTGGCGCCATCGGCCGCCGCAATGGCTGCATCAATCACGCTGGGATCGGCCAGCGCAACGTGGCAGGCAACGGCACCGCTGTATTTATCGGTTACGGCCAGATCGCGGTTGGCGTATACCGGCTTATTGGCGAGGTAGTAGGGGTAATTTGGGGGCAAAACAGAGGGAGAGGACATCGACATTCCTTGCTGATGAACAACACAAGTAGGGCATCATAACCTGAGTGCGATGGCGGCCATAGCCGCGGCAACCGCACCACGATAAGCGGCGCTGTCTGCGGCCAACAAGTTGAGGGAAGGTAAAGTCCAACTTGCCAGCTGCAGGACAGCGCCGCGTACTCTTTTAGTGGCTTGCGCCGCGAGTTAGTTCAACTGTGACAGTAGCTTCTGTGCTGCCAGTTCAGAACTGGCGGGGTTCTGACCGGTGATCAGCAAACCGTCTTGTACCGCAAACGGGTGCCAATCGTCGGCCTTTTGGTAGTCACCACCCAGCGCGATCAGTTCATCTTCCAGCATGAATGGCACGATGGAAGACAGCTGCACCGCGTCTTCTTCGCTGTTGCTGAACCCGGTTACCGCTTTGCCTTGCACCAGCGGTTGGCCTTGGTCATCTTTCACTTTTAACAGTACTGCGCTGGCGTGGCACACCGCCGATACCGGCTTGCTGTCGGCCAGCATCTGTTCAATCAACGCGATGGATTGGTGGTTATCCACCAGATCCCACAGTGGCCCGTGACCACCTGGGTAGAACACGGCAGCAAAGTCGCTGGCAGCAACGTCAGCCAGCTTGAGGGTATTGGATAACTGCGCGATGGCTTCGGCATCGTCATCAAAGCGTTTGGTGGCAGCGGTTTGGAAATCGGCCAATTCACTTTTTGGATCAATCGGTGGCTGGCCACCCGCTGGGGATGCCAAGACGACTTCGAAGCCTGCGTCGCGGAAGACGTAATATGGTGCGGCAAACTCCTCGACCCAAAAACCGGTTTTTTCCCCGGTGTTGCCCAGCTCTGAGTGGGAGGTCAGTACCATTAAAATCTTGTTGGTTGCGTTAGCCATGATGCGGTTCCTTGCGGTGCAGTGCTTTAAGTAAGTAAGGCCATTATTACTGACGCCGAGGATTTAGGTAACGGTTAGCGTTTGAGTTACTCTGTTTCAATAATTGATACAATAAGCTGATTATGGAACTCTCATTTGAACAACTGAAAAGCATGGTGGTGTTTGCCCATGTGGCCAATAAAGGCAGCTTCAGCGCCGCCGCCAAAGAGATCGGCCTGAGCCGCGGCGTGGTCAGTTACCACATCAAAAAGCTCGAACAGCAGTTGGGCGTGACGTTGATCAACCGCTCTACTCGCTCGTTCTCGCTGACCGAAGCCGGCAAGCATTACTTTGAACATTGCCACGCCATCACCCAGCAAGCGGCATCAGCCCAGCAGCAGATAGAAAACTTTAAGCATGAGCCGGAAGGGCTATTAAAAATCAGCTGCCCGATCAATTTGGGCATGCAGCTGTTGTTGCCCGCGCTGAATCGCTTTAAACAGCACTACCCGAAAATTAAGCTGGAGATCGACTTCTCGGATCGGGTGGTCAACATTGTGGAAGATGGCATTGATCTGGCGATACGCGGAGCCAAACTGGCCGATTCGTCGCTGCAAGCCACGAAGCTCGCCACGTTGGAAACGGGCTTGTTTGCCGCCCCAAGTTATCTGGCCCAACATGGCCGCCCCACCCGCCCAGCGCAACTGAGCCAACACCATTGGGTTATCTATCAGCTGGCGGCCACCACGCTGGAACTGCAGCAAGGCGAACGCAGCTACAGCATGAAACCCAAAGGGGAAGTCAGCACTAACAATGCCGCCGCCCGCACCGCCTTTGTGGTGGGTGGCCACGGCATCGGCCGCATCCCGTTGTACGATGCGCTGCCGAAGATCAGCAGCGGCGAGCTAGAGCAGCTGTTGCCACACTATCGGCTGCAAGCGATTGAGGTGTACGGGGTGTATGTGGCTGGCAGCGCCCAAACCAAAAAATTGCGGATCTTGCTCGATTATTTGAAACAACACTTTGCCCAGCAAAGTTAGCGAGGATTTACCCCACTGGGCATTTTCTATACGGTAATGATTCATTTCGGTTTCAAGGAAGCGCCATGCAAGCATTAATGATCATCGATATGCAGAACGACTTTGTCGATCACGGCGGGCGAGCCCTGGTGGCTCAAGCCGCGCAAACGGTGCCCACCATCGCCGCGCTGCTGGCCCACTGGCGTCAACAACAGTGGCCGGTGATCCACGTTATTCGCAGCCATCAAGCCGATGGCTGCGATTCCGAACGCTTTCGCCGCCACGCGCCGGTGTGTGTCGCTAACACTTGGGGCGCGCTGCCCTACCCCAGCTTAGCGCCTCTGGCCGATGAGATGGTGCTGATCAAAACGCGCTTTAGTGCCTTCTACAACACCGAACTGGCGCAATACTTGGCGGCCAATGGCATCAGCGATATCGCCATTACTGGCACCCAACTGCCCAATTGCGTGCGCGGCACCGCAGCGGATGGCTTATATCGAGATCTCGACATCAGCGTTGTTACCGATGCCTGTTCGGCGCAAAACCAAGCGGTTGCCAGCGCCAACCTGCAAGATTTAGAAAACATGGGGGCACGCCTCATCCACAGCAGCGCCCTGTTAGCGCCGGATCAGAATTAAGGTAAGCTACCGCAACCGCAATGCAGTAAGGATTCAGCATGGAAAACTGGCACGCTTATTTGATCATCGCTTTGGTGTTTGGGGTGATCATCAGCAACATGATGGTGGTCAAACACCTGGATAAGATAAAGATCCCACCGCTGGTGAAGAAGCCACCTCAGTTCCCGCCGCCAATCTCAGAACAGCTAAAGGCGATGGAGCAACAGCAAGCGAACAAGGAGGGTGCCACCAAGCCGGAATAGGTTGGCGCCAAGTTAGCGCAGCAGTTCTAACACCAGCTGTTGCTGATAACGCACACTCAGTTGATTGCAGTTGGTCGCCAGCAGTTGCACTTCCACAAACCCTTCGGCAGCTGCGCTGTACATTTGGGCCTGCCAAGACGCGGCCGCCGTGGTTCGCTTAAGGCGGTTTAACACCACCAAGCCTGTCGAGTCGGGATGGGTTTGATGGGCATACACCAACATTTCACCGCGGCTGAGATCAATGCGCAGCGTGGCCGGTTTCGCCGCGTGTTGCCAAATTCCAGAGATGTCACATGGCTCTGCGGCCGTCGCAGCAGAACAGGTTGCTGCCACAATGGCGATGATTAACATCATCCGTTTAATTAGCATCATCGACCCCACTTGGCGCTAATAGCCCCCGATTACGCTGGGATAAATAACGGTGCTCACAACATCACCCCAGCCTAAGCGCATTAACTGCGTTACAAATTATCCGATGGCTGAGTACTCTATTTAAGAAAACAAACGCCGCCAGCGAAAAATAAAACAAAGATTAATGGCTATTTTACTTCAGGTCAGCACAACGCTCTTTTTCAACTGGGCTGATCGCTGCCGTGCTGCTTACTCTTACCTTTACGCAGCCAGATTTGATATCAATCAGCTCTTTTTGCACCAAGGTAAAAGCGCCTTCTTGTTTTGAATTCAAGGTAAATTCATACGCTTTATTGCTGCCTTCAAAAATCGCAGTAAACAAACCGCCAACCAACGCACCCGCCATGCCACCGGCGATCATATCTTCATGGTTGCCATCCAGCTCTTCAGTAACCCCCACCACGGTGCCGCTGAGGATCCCGGTTTTCACGTTGGACGACAGCTCGACTTCCTGCACCGACTCAACCGCGGCATAGAACTCTTTGATCACTTGATTCTGATCAGCGCGATCGATCCCTTGGGTTGCACAGCCGCTTAACAGCATTAACGCCAGCAAAGATTTTTTCATTGGTATTCCCTAATTCAATAAAGGTTGTTTGATTGCTATCTGAAATAAATAAAACAACGTGTTCTATTATAAAAACAAAGAAAGCGTCAAAGGCGCTCAGTTATGGATAATTAAACAGTTTAATGGTGTGTCATAAGCCATCAATACACACCTGAGAGTTACACAAAATATAGCATGACCAGCGCAACTACAACATCTTAGCCGCGATGCAAAGCGCCACCAACAAAGAGAGACGATGCCTTAATAACGATCGGCACGTTAATTATGCTAAGTGTTGCGTTATTCAATTATTTGCCACCAAAACAATCTGCACCGAAAACGTTCTGTACCCAAGTGGTTTATATTGATAACAACACCGTTATCAATATAAACCGCATTCTCTGTTTCCTAAATAACGCCATCAATGGCTTGATAACGCCCAGCCCGTTGTTGCCCCTTGCCAGTGCTGCGGCCATAAAAAAGCTGTGTAAGTGATCATCTGGCGGTGATAACTTTCTGCCGACTTGGTGACGCCGAGTGCAGCAGTGATGAAGTAAAGCCGAAGGCAGGA
>NZ_CANLCI010000041.1 GCF_947489035.1 uncultured Ferrimonas sp.
TCCGAGCTGTCTGTTCGTTGCTCAGTGCCTTACTCAGTAAGCCGCTGTGCCCCGTCGACAGATGCGCATTATAGGGATCGGTTTTTCGACCGCAAGCCTTAGTTTGCATTTGTATGTCTGACTGATGACAAAGCGAACAGACCAAGAATATTAGTCCATAAAAAGAACAAAAAAAGCCGAGTTTGTCGACTTTCCTTATTGGTTAGACCAGCAACGCTACTCGACGATCTGATAAACCACCTTGGTAGAGCAGGCTAGCGCTTGCCAGCTGCTATAGCATTTATCGACTACGACCTTTTCGACAATGCGAATGGGGTTGCCTGCGGCAGTGGGGGATCGTGCCAGTAGTGTGTTGATATCTTGGCTGGGGTCGACTTCAAATTGGCGCTGCAATGCTTCGGCACTGTCAGCCTGTGCCAAAACCGTTGTGGGCTGTTGCTGTTGTGCCTGTAAGGCCGCTTGATAATAGTTGCTGCCGCCAAGATAGCTGGCAGTGGCGGTAAACGATGTCATTGTCAGAGTAAGTGCCAAAACGAGTTTCATGAGATCACCTCTTTACGACCACAATTAACTGTACACCGTTAACCAATAGCAGTGCTTATGCGGCCCTGCCAGCAGGACAGATCAGAAACGCGGCCTTCTTGGCCGCGTTTGACTTCCCATGAACCGCGCTGGGCGGCAGAGTTAATTACTCTGGCTAAAACTGAGCTGCTCAGCAACAACCGAGACATGGATGGGTTGCTGTGGCAGCAATTTGCCTGCAAGGATTTGTTGAGCCAATGGATTTTCCAAGCGCTGTTGAATCGCCCGCTTTAATGGCCGTGCCCCATAGACGGGATCGAAGCCGGCGCTGGCCAGCAACTGAATCGCTTCGGGACTGAGTTGCAGTTGATACTCTTTCAGCGCTAACCGCTGCTGAAGCTTTTGTAACTGGATGTCTGCAATGCTGGCAATTTGCTGTGCCTGCAGAGGGTGGAATACCACGGTTTCGTCAACACGGTTTAAGAATTCAGGCCGGAACTGCTGCAACAGGGCATCATTCACAATCTGCTTCAGTTCGGTGTATTCCAATTCACCATGGTGCTGTTGGATCTGCTCTGAACCTAAATTTGAGGTCATGATGATGACGGTATTGCGAAAATCAACGGTGCGGCCCTGACCATCGGTAAGGCGGCCGTCATCCAACACCTGCAATAAGATGTTGAAAACATCCGGGTGCGCCTTTTCAACTTCATCCAACAGGATCACCGAGTAGGGTTTGCGCCGCACTGCTTCGGTCAGATAGCCGCCCTCTTCATACCCTACGTAGCCCGGGGGGGCACCAACCAAGCGTGCAACGGAATGCTTTTCCATAAATTCAGACATGTCGATCCGCACCATGGCGTCATCGGTGTCGAACATGAATTGCGCCAACGCTTTAGAGAGTTCGGTTTTCCCGACACCGGTTGGCCCTAAGAACAGGAAGGAGCCGATCGGTTGGTCTGGATCCGAGAGCCCAGCTCGGCTGCGGCGAATGGCGTTGGATACGGCATCCACGGCTTCGGCTTGACCAATAACCCGAGTGTGCAGCTGTTGCTCCATCCGCAGTAACTTCGCCCGCTCTCCTTCCAGCATGTTGGCAACGGGAATGCCCGTCGCCTTGGCCAGCACTTCGGCGATTTCCGCGTCCGTGACTTTGTTCTTCAGCAAGGTCATCTCTTGCATCTCGGCTTGGGTGGCCAAATCGAGCTGCTTTTCCAGATCCGGTATGCGGCCATATTGCAGTTCCGACATGGTTTGCAAGTCCGAGGCACGACGCGCCACTTCCAGCTCCTGTCGAGCCTGTTCAAGCTCAGCCTTAATATGGTGAGTGCCCGCCAATGCGGCTTTTTCGCCGCGCCAGATCTCGTCCAGCTCGGCAAATTCACGTTCGAGCTGATGCAGTTGTGCCCGCAGTGCTTCTAATCGTTTGCGGCTGCCATCGTCGGCTTCTTTTTGCAGCGCTTGCTCTTCCAGTTTCAGCTGAATGATCCGGCGCTCGATCCGATCGAGGGATTCTGGCTTAGAGTCGATGTCGAGGCGGATGCTGGACGCTGCTTCGTCGATCAGATCGATGGCTTTATCTGGCAGCTTACGATCCGAAACATAGCGGTGGGATAAGGTGGCCGCGGCCACAATAGCGGGATCGGTGATCTCAACATTATGGTGCAATTCGTATCGCTGCTTTAAGCCACGCAAAATGGCGATGGTGTCTTCCACCGATGGCTCATCCACTAATACCTTCTGGAAGCGACGTTCCAGTGCCGCGTCTTTTTCTACGTACTGGCGATATTCATCTAAGGTGGTGGCTCCAACGCAGTGCAGCTCGCCACGGGCTAAGGCCGGTTTCAGCATGTTGCCTGCGTCCATGGCACCGTCCGACTTACCGGCACCCACCATGGTGTGCAGCTCATCAATAAAGAGGATCACCCGCCCCTCTTCTTGGGACAGTTCCTGCAATACCGCTTTTAACCGCTCTTCAAACTCCCCGCGGTATTTGGCTCCCGCCAACAGAGCGCCCATGTCTAAGGACAAAACCCGCTTGTCTTTTAAGCCTTCGGGCACCTCGCCATTAACGATGCGCTGGGCAAGGCCTTCGATAATGGCGGTTTTGCCCACTCCTGGCTCGCCAATCAATACTGGATTATTTTTGCTGCGGCGTTGCAACACTTGAATGGTGCGGCGAATTTCATCGTCGCGACCAATAACCGGATCCAACTTACCCGCCGCAGCGCGTTCGTTCAGATCCACGGTGTATTTGCCTAACGCTTGGCGTTGATCCTCAGCACCGGCACTGTCGACCTTGGCACCACCTCGAACCGAGGCGATCGCTTGCTCCAGCTTTTGTTCGGTTGCGCCTTGTTGGCTCAACAGTTGCCCGACTTCCCCCTTGGCTTGCAAGAGCGCCAGCACAAACAGTTCTGAAGAGATAAAGGATTCGTTGCGTTGCTGCGACAGCTTGTCACACAGATTTAGGATGCGAATGGTGTCGCGCGACAGCTGCACATCAATGCTGTTACCGCTGACTTTCGCCGCGCGTTCTAGCCGCTGTTGCAGTTGCTGCTGCAGTTGGTTGGCATCGACTTTGATCAGCTGTAATAACGGCCGAATGCTGCCGCCTTGCTGCTGCAACAGTGCCACCATAATGTGGCTTGGTTCGATGTATTGGTGATCCTGTCCCAACGCCAACGATTGCGCTTCGCTGATCGCTTGCTGGAACTTATTGGTCATTCGGTCTAAGCGCATACTGTGGCTCCTCCCAACTGCGTTACTACCGCTTAAGTGGGGATCGCCAAGCGGCTTTTCAAGCGTGGGAGCGTTCTGGTGGCAGTAAACCAATCACACTGGCTTGACGCCCAGTTTGGCCATCACGACGATAGGAATAGAAACGAGAGGGATCGCTGTAGGTGCAATGTTGTCCGCCGTAGATGGCCGTAACACCTTGGTGACGCAATCGCAGCCGAGCCAATTGGTAGAGATCCGCAAAGTAGCGATCTCGGTGCGGGGTAAACGCGTGTGCCGCATTGGGATCGCGGCTGACAAACGCTTGCTGCACCTCGCTCCCCACTTCAAAGCAGGAGGGGCCAATGGCAGGGCCAAGCCACACCAACAACGATTCCGCCGTGGCGCTAAATTGCTGCAGGGTCTGTTCTATCACCCCATCAAGTAGGCCACGCCAACCGGCGTGTACCGCGGCCACTTGGCTGCCGGCGGCATCGCAAATAAGCAAAGGCAAACAATCGGCGGTCATTACCGTGCAAAACTGATTGGCTTGCGCGGTAATGCTGGCGTCGGCCTGAGGTCGCAACGATTGGCAAGGCAGCGTGACCACTTGAGTGCCGTGCACTTGCTCTAACCATTGCATTTGTGCGCCTGCAGGCAAGCGCTGCAATAGCCGTTGCCGATTAGCAGCAACGTTGGCGAGGTTATCGCCAACGTGATCACCTAGGTTTAAACCACGATAGATGCCATCAGACTGACCACCAAAGCGGCCCGTTGATAACGCCAGCACGTTAGATGGTGCGGGCCAATCGGGGCTTAACCACATCAGTAATCCATGCCCTTTTCCGCGGTATCAGCACGCAACAAAGCGGTTAAGCGCTGCATGTCTTCAGGGATAGGCGCTTGCCACTGCATCACCTGACCGGTGATCGGGTGCTCTAACTGCAACATGGCTGCGTGCAATGCCTGACGACCGAAGTTACGCATGGTATCGCGCAACTCTTCAGAAGCGCCACGCAGCGGACGAGGACGCCCCAAGTAGAGCGGATCGGCGACCAGCGGGTGACCCAAGTGCGCCATGTGAACGCGAATTTGGTGAGTTCGACCCGATTCCAAGCGCAAGCGCAGCAGCGTATGCGAACGAAACTTCTCTTTCACTCGGTAGTGGGTCATGGCTGGTTTACCCAAACCAAGCTCGGTTACCGCCATGTGGGTACGACGTTGTGGGTGACGACCAATTGGCTCATCCACGGTGCCACCGGCGGTCATTGAACCGCAGGCGATCGCTTCGTATTCACGGGTGATCTCACGAGCTTGCAACTGGGTAACCAGGTGGGTTTGCGCCGGTACGGTTTTCGCCACCACCATCAAGCCGGTGGTGTCTTTATCCAAGCGATGCACGATCCCCGCACGAGGTACGTTGACGATCTCTGGGTAATGGTGCAGCAGCGCATTCAAAATGGTGCCGTCATGATTGCCCGCACCGGGGTGCACCACAAAGTCGGTTGGTTTGTTGATCACCAAGATGTCTTCATCTTCGTAGATCACATCCAGCGGGATATCTTGTGGGCGAGAAGACACTTCCTCTTCCAGCTCAGCTTTGATCAAAATAGCTTCGCCACCCATCACTTTTTCTCGCGGTTTGGCCACAATTTTACCGTTCAGTTGAACCTTTTGTGCCAGGATCCACTCTTTAATACGACTACGTGAGTAGTCTGGAAAACACTCCGCCAGCGCTTGATCGAGTCGCTGCCCAAGTTGGGATTCGGAAATGTTTCCTTTTAATTCAATATTTTGCGTCATAGTCTCTGGCTGCGGCCGGAAAGGCTCGAATTCGTTATCAGTTCTGTTAGAATCGCTCGAACTGCATTTTATCGCTTTTTGCCGTTAACAAGCACGGCCTGTTTAGGGATCAACACCACGCATGCGTAAATTCACCGGTTCTTTATTGTTAGCCATCGGCAGCCTTGTCATGGTTACGGGTTGCTCTACCACCAAGGATGAAGCTCGCGCTTATCAGGTAGAAAACAAGACCCCAGAAGCGTTGTATGAAGACTCGCGTAAAGCCATGGAGCTGGGCAACTTCACCAAAGCCGTTCAGGTATTAGAGGCATTGGATAGCCGCTATCCTTTCGGTGCACACAAAACTCAGGTGCAATTGGATCTGATCTTCGCTTATTACAAGTTAGAAGATAGTGCCAACGCTTTGGCAAATATCGACCGCTTTATTCGTTTAAACCCAACCCACAAAGACATCGATTACGTCTACTACATGCGTGGTTTAACCAACATGTTGTCTGATGAATATCTGTTTCACGAGTTGGCAGGCATCGATCGCAGCGACCGCGATCCCTCTTCCGCCATTGAAGCCTTCCGCGACTTTGAAAAGCTGATTAAGGCGTACCCAAACAGCCGCTACAGCGCGGATGCTCAACTGCGTATGCGCCAGTTGAAAAATCGCTTGGCAAAGCACGATCTGCTTGTGGCTGAATACTACGTTACGGTAGACACTTGGGTTGCCGCCGCTAACCGTGCTCAGAACATCATGGAAAAATACAGCGACACGCCAGCCACTGAGCGCGCGCTGGAGATCATGGTGATCTCTTACCAGAAGCTGAAGCAAGACACCCTGGCCCAAAACGCCAAGGCGGTATTGGCCGCTAACTTCCCCAACAACCGTTACGCCCGCTAACGCCACTGCGATAACTTGATGGGATCAAAAAAGCCTCCAGATGGAGGCTTTTTTTTGTTTACCGCAAGGACAACGGGTTACGGTAAGTGAACCTTGGCAATGTACGGCAGTTGGCGGAAGCTTTCAGCGCAATCTAAGCCATAACCCACCACAAATTCATCTTCAATTTCACGGCCAACGTAATCCACTGGCACTTCAACAATGCGGCGTGATGGCTTATCCAAGAAGGTACAGATCTTCAGGCTGGCTGGCGCACGGGATAGCAACAGTTCGCGTACTTTCGACAGGGTGCGACCCGTATCAATGATGTCTTCCACCAACAAGACGTGACGACCACGAATGCTGTTAGCCAGATCCATCACAATTTTCACGTCGCCGCTGGATTCCGTGCCACTGTAGTAAGAGGATGCGGTCATGAAATCAAAATGGATGTCGCCCTTTAAGCGGCGCGCCAGATCGGTCATGACCACCACGGAGCCTTTCAACAAGCCAACCAACAGCAGGTTGTCTACGTCGGCATAATCGCGGTTGATCTGCTCAGCCAACTCGCCCAACGTCTCGTTGATCTCTTGTTCAGAGATCATCACTTCGTAATCCAGTTCGTTAAATTTGCTCATTATTATTAGCCTTCGGCGTTTTTGGGTTCAGTTTGGTTACCGTAGCCCCAGCGGGCGCTAAGGTGATGTTCTATTTGCAGATGATCGAGGATCCGCGCCACCATAAAGTCCACCAGATCCGCAATCGATTGCGGCTGATGGTAAAAGCCTGGTGCCGCGGGCATGATCACCGCCCCTAAATTGCTGAGCTTCAGCATGTGCTCAAGATGGATGCTGTTAAACGGCGTCTCTCTTGGCACCAGCAGCAGCTGGCCGCGCTCTTTCAGCACCACATCAGCGGCGCGTTCAATTAGGGTGTTGCTCATGCCGGTAGCCACAGCCGCTAAGGTGCCGGTTGAACATGGGCAGATCACCATCTGCCGTGGCGCCCCCGAGCCCGAAGCCACTGGGGAAAACCACTGTTCTTTACCGTATACCCGCAACTGGCCAGGTTTGGCCTGCATTCGCTCCGAGAGGAGCCGTTCACAGGCTTCCGGCGACCCCGGCAGTTTCATCCCTTCCTCTTCCGCTAGCACGACCCGTGCAGCCGAGGAGATCATCAGGTGAACGGTACGGCCGGATTCTAGCAGACAGCTTAATAAGCGCAGCCCATATGGTGCGCCAGAGGCACCGGTAAAAGCCAAAGTGATGGCTTGCTCACGCTTTTGCATAACGTTCCTTTAATTGCTCAATCAGGCGTTGATGAATGCCACCAAAGCCGCCGTTACTCATGATCACAATTTGATCGTCGCGGCGGCTGTTCGCCACCACGGCGGTAATGATCGCATCGATGCTGTTTAGCACCTCGGTGGGGGTGGTGCCTGCTGCCATGGCGCGGTGCACATCCCAATCCACCTGATCCGGCGCCAGCATGTAGGCTTGATCCGCCGGCGTTAACGACGCCGCTAAGCTGTGCTGATGCACCCCACGCTTCATGGTGTTGGAGCGCGGCTCTAAAATCGCGATGATCCGCCCTTGGTCGCCCACTCGGTGCCGTAGCCCGGTTAAGGTGGTGTGGATGGCGGTCGGGTGATGGGCAAAGTCATCAAAAACTTGAATGCCGTTTACTGTGGCGCGCAGTTCCATCCGCCGCTTCGGCCCTTGAAACTGCGCCAAGCTGGCGATGCCATCCGCTGGGCGAACCCCAACATGGCGCGCCGCAGCCAGTGCCGCCAAGGCGTTGCTGACATTGTGATCCCCGATCAGATCCCACTGCACCCGCCCTTGCACTTCGCCCCCAAGCAGCACCTCAAAAACACTGCCATCGGCGCTGATTTTATTTACTTGCCAATCGTTGTCGTCGCCCAAGCGTTGCTGTTCGCTGTAACAGCCCAGCGCTAAGGTTTGCTCAATGGCTTCTCCGCCGGGATGCAAGATCAGGCCACTGCTGGGCACCATCCGTAAAAGGTGGTGGAACTGCTTTTGAATGTCTTGCAGCGAATCAAAAATGTCGGCGTGATCGAACTCCAGGTTGTTGATCACCAAGGTGCGCGGGCGGTAATGCACGAACTTAGAACGCTTATCGAAAAAGGCGCTGTCGTATTCATCCGCTTCCACCACAAAGAAGGGATCGTCGGTTAACCGCGCAGACAGACCAAACTCTTGCACCACCCCACCAATCAAAAAGCTGGGGTTTAAGCCGTTGTCTTGCAGCAGCCACGCCAGCATTGAGGCAGTGGTGGTTTTGCCGTGAGTCCCCGACACCGCCAGCACCCATTTGCCCGGCAGGATGTGCTCGGCTAAAAATTGAGGCCCAGAGGTGTACGCCAAGCCGCGCTCCAGCACGGCCTCGACACAGGGATTGCCGCGGCTCATGGCGTTGCCAATCACCACCAGATCGGGGCTGGGTTCCAGTTGGCTTGGTTGGTAGCCTTGGATCAGCTCGATCCCTTGCTGCTGCAACTGTGTGCTCATTGGCGGGTAAACGTTGGCGTCAGAGCCCGTGACCTGATGTCCCATCTGCCGCGCCAACAGCGCTAGGCCCCCCATAAAGGTGCCGCAGATCCCCAAAATATGAATGTGCATTGCCGGTTCCATGTTTCGCAAGTCGGCTAAGTTTACCCGATTGCAGCCACACCGGCAGCAGCAAACACGATCCGACCTCGTGCGGAGCAGCGCACAAGCACCAAGACGTTTAGACGTCTAAATTGACAGCCATCTAGAACTCCGGTAACTTACCGCGCACTGTTATCGCCGCCGTTGTTTGAGAGTGCACTATGACCACCACCCACACACCCACTGCCCAGTCGCCATTGGCGTTATTGCCGTTGATGCTGTACCTGCTGCTGTTTGTGGGGGCTGGCGTGTATTTTCAATCCCAAGGGGTGGATTTTGCCTTTTATAAATTGTCGCCCGTGGTGGCCATTTTGCCGGCGATCATCGTTGCCATATTACTGAGCAAGCAGCGCCTGAACGACGCCATCGAAACCTTCATGCAGGGGATTGGCGATCACAACATCATCGCCATGTGTTTAATCTATCTCTTGGCTGGCGCCTTTGCCGCCGTCGCGAAGGCAACCGGTGGGGTTGATGCAACCGTTGCTCTGGGATTAACGCTGATCCCGGCCAGTCTGCTGCTGCCGGGGCTGTTTTTAATCAGCGCCTTTATCGCCACAGCTATGGGCACCTCAATGGGCACCATTGCCGCGGTGGCGCCGGTCGCCTTTGGGATCGCCCAGCAAGCGGGCTTTGATCCCGCACTGATGGCTGGAGTGGTGCTCTCCGGTGCCATCTTCGGCGACAACCTGTCGATCATCTCGGACACCACCATTGCCGCCACCCGCACCCAAGGGGCGCAGATGAAAGACAAGTTTCGAGAAAACCTGCGAGTTGCCCTGCCCGCCGCGGTGATCACCATGGGCTTATTGGCGCTCAATAGTGGTACCTCGGTACAACTAGAGCCGCAGCAGATTGAACTGACCAAAGTGTTTCCATACTTGGCGATTTTGGTTCTGGCAGTGGCTGGGGTTAACGTTTTTCTCGTGCTGACCATCGGCGTGCTGCTGGCCGGCTTAACCGCGCTATTAGCAGGCAATTACGATCTGATGCGCTTTGGCCAAGACATCTACCAAGGCTTCAGCAACATGCAGGAGATCTTCTTGCTGTCGATGCTGGTTGGCGGCTTAGCGGCACTGATGAAACAACAAGGCGGGATCGCCTGGTTAACCCAGCACATCGCCAAATGGATTGGCAGCAGCCGCAACGAGAAAGCCGCCGAACTCGGCATGGGTGCCTTAGTGGCCGCCACCAACGTGTGCGTAGCCAACAATACCGTCTCGTTGATTGTGGTTGGTCCCATCGCCAAGCAGTTGGCTCGCGAACATGGGGTAACCCCACGCCGTGCCGCGGCCAGCTTGGATGTGTTCTCCTGCATTGTGCAAGGCTTGATCCCCTACGGTGCCCAAGCCCTGCTGCTGGCTTCCACGTTCAGTTTGTCGCCGTTAAGCGTTGTGGCGCACGGCTGGTACTGCTTCATTCTGGCCTTGGTGGGCATTGCAACCGTGCTGTGGCGTCGCCGCTAAACGGATTGGATCAACAGAGCGCGATCTGGGCCGCCCACTTGGGGCGGTCTTTTCGGTACACTGCTGGCTATCTCTTCTATTTCGATAATTTGTTCATGTTAAAAGACAGCAAATTGGCACTGACCGGCTTCGGTCT
Source organism: uncultured Ferrimonas sp. (assembly GCF_947489035.1). Classification (GTDB taxonomy): domain Bacteria; phylum Pseudomonadota; class Gammaproteobacteria; order Enterobacterales; family Shewanellaceae; genus Ferrimonas. The sequence continues at coordinate 10,186 of NZ_CANLCI010000041.1, forward strand.
GTACTTCGCAGGCTTTGTGGTTACCTTTGCCCCTTACGCCTTTGTTAGCAGCGCCGCTGAAACCGCGCAGATGATGCAAGGCATTGGCGGCTGGACCATGATAATCGGCGCCGTGATGGGGCTCTTGGGTTATGTGGCTAACACCATCGGCGCCGTTGTTGGGTTGCAGCAACTGCGCCAAGGCCAGTCCAGCTCTGTGCCCGCGCTGGTATGGAACCTGCTGCCCGCACTTGGTGTGCCACTGCTGGCGTTTATCTATCGCGCGACCCTGTTCTAAAGCGGTCAGCCCCTAAAGCCATTGGCAACACCAGTAACCTCCTAAAAAGTCGGCCTAATCGCCGACTTTTTTGCGCTACATCACAACCGCTGTCGCCACCGGCCTTTAAACTTGCACTATAAATACCACTTAATGAGCGTTGCCCATGTCTGAGTTTGAAATCAGCTTCTACTACGTCTGCATTGCCGCGTTTGCGGTGGTGGCCCCTTACCTGTTATTGGCCTGCTTAGCCTCTGGTCGTTGGTACATGTGGCCGGTGGGGGTGGTGCTATTTGTGGTGATCCTTACTTTCCTGCCGCCACCGGTCGCGTTGGGATCTTGCTATCTGGCGGTTGGCGGCATGGGGCTGATGTTGTTAGTCAAGCTGTGGCGACTGGGTTGCCAGCGCCAATGGTGGCCAGCACTGAAGCTGCGTTAAGGGCTAGATTGGTGCCATGCAATTGCAGTCCGATTTCGCTATCATTGCGCCAATTTTATTCCCTACCAACAATAAGTTCACAGGACTGCGACCATGCAAACTCTGAGTGATTTTCTCCGTAACAGCGACACCTCCACTGAGCTGCAACAGCTGCTTATTACTTTGGCTGACTGCGGTGTTGAGATCAGCGCACTGGTACGCGGCGGCGCATTAGCCGGTGTCTTGGGCGCGACTGAATCAGAAAACGTTCAAGGTGAGACGCAGAAAAAGTTGGATGTGATCGCCAACGATCTGATCAAAGACAAGCTGGCCGCACAACCGCTGGTTAAGGCGTTAGCGTCAGAAGAGGAAGATTACGTTGTTGCTGGTCACGCTGATGGCCAGTTCTTAGTGAGCTTTGATCCGCTCGATGGCTCTTCTAACATCGACATCAATTCATTGGTTGGCACCATTTTCTCGGTTCTGCCTGCACAAGATGGCGTTGACGGTGAAGCCGCCTTTATGCAGCCGGGCCGCAACCAAGTGGCCGCCTGCTACATGCTGTATGGCCCAGCCACCGTGTTGGCGCTGACCACCGGCAACGGCACCCTAATGTTCAGCCTGGATCCAAGCGACAACCAGTACAAATTGGTTGATGCCAAGGTGACCGTGCCCGAGCAAACCGCCGAGTTTGCCATCAATATGTCTAACCAACGCTTCTGGCAGCCTGCCATGCAGCAGTACATCCACGATCTGCTGCTGGGCAAAGAAGGGCCACGCGCAAAGAACTTCAACATGCGCTGGATTGCGGCGATGGTGGGCGATGTGCACCGCGTATTAAGCCGCGGCGGGATCTTCACCTACCCCCAAGACACCAAAAATCCAGCCAAGCCATTCAAGTTACGCTTGATGTACGAAGCCAACCCAATGGCCTTGTTGGTGGAACAGGCTGGCGGGATCGCCTCAACCGGATATGAAACCATTTTGGATATTGAGCCAACGGAAATTCACCAGCGTGTGGCGGTAATTTTGGGCTCGAAGCAAGAAGTAGAACACTGCCTCAGCTACCACAAGTAACAGTGAAGTTACGGTAATTGAACAAGTTATACTTACCGCCTATTAACCAACGGTTAATAGGCGGGTTATACTTGGGTCACAATTTTATTGCTCTAAACAAGGAAAACGTCCATGAGCCTAAATGATGTACCTGCGGGTAAAAGCCTGCCTGATGATATCTACGTTATCATCGAGATCCCTGCCAATCACGATCCCATCAAGTACGAAGTAGACAAAGACAGCGGCGCGCTGTTTGTTGATCGCTTGATGAAATCACCCATGTTCTACCCGGCCAACTACGGCTACGTTAACCACACCCTGTCATTAGACGGTGATCCGGTTGATGTACTGGTGCCAACCCCACACCCACTGCAGCCTGGCAGCGTGATCCGTTGTCGCCCAGTTGGGGTATTGAACATGACCGATGAATCCGGCGAAGACGCCAAAATCATCGCGGTACCGCACACCAAGCTATCGCAAGAGTACGATGAGATCCGCGACATCGACGATGTGCCAGCGCTGCTGAAAGCACAGATCACCCAGTTTTTCGAGCACTACAAAAATCTGGAAAGCGGCAAATGGGTAAAAGTTGAAGGTTGGGCTGATGCTGAAGCCGCCCGTGCTGAGATTTTGAGCTCTGCCGAGCGTTATCAAAACGCCTAATCGCGTCTGACTTACGTTAAGACGGCTTACGCAGCGCTGCCAGCTTCAGTTGGTAGCGCTGTTTTTCATCCTGCGGCGCTAACTGTTCCGCTTTTTGCATATGACGTTCACTCAGGCGCAACTGCCCATTACGGAAATAGGCGCGGCTGAGCCCAAAGTGAAATTCATGGCGATAATCCGCCAGCTTCAACGCCTTATTGAAGTAACGCACCGCATCCCCAAACTCACCACGTCGATAAGCGCTTTCACCCATATCAAAATAGTAATAAGGGTTACGGATCCGGTTCAGCTCTAAACGGGCATGCACCTGTTGCCACTCTTGCAGGCGATCTTGGCTGGCCAGCAGCAGCGCCAAATTATGCAGCGCATCGTTGCTGACTTGTGGCAATTCAGTGGCAAATCGGTAGATGCTCTCCGCCTGGGGATCTAAGCCTTTACGCCGATACAGCACCCCAAGCGTGTTCCACATCTGTTGATAGTTTGGATCGGTGGCGTGGGCGGCTTTCAGCAACTGATACGCGTAATCGTACTGCTGATCCACCATCGCTTCAGCCGCCAGGTTGTTGTAGTAACGCGCCAGCAGTTGCTGTTCATTCAGGGGCTTCACCGCGTAACCGCGAATTTGATTACCCGGTAAAAAATCGATGGTGGTGGAAGAGGTCGCAACGTCAATTTGACTGCGGCTACGACCATCAATCAACTGCACATTCACGTGGCCGTTGATCAGGTACAGCCCCCCTTGGCGATCCCACACCGGTGGCGATTGCACCAATTGATAGCGGTAATCAACATTGTTTGCCCGCGCTAAAGCGGCGGTCATGATCACCAACGACATGCAATTGCCACTGCGTAGGGCAAAGGTGTCGGCGGCGTTGAGGGTTTTGCGGCTGTCGTAACTTATCTCGCCATCACGACGTAAAAATTTGGCTAATTCGCTATGATCACGATCTTTCATCTTGCCGACCGTGCGCCGCATCTGCGGGCTTAGCGCAAACACTTGCTTAGCGCTTGGCACCGCATGGGTTTGCGCAAACGCCTCGTCATGCCACAGCGTTTTCGGGGCTGGGGCTACACCGGTCACGCTGCTGCAACCCAGCAACAGGGTACAAAAACAAAAGATGATAAAATGCAGTTTCATGCCTCAAGTATAGTCAGTTGCGAATTGATTAACAGTGGCGTCATTACATTGTCATAATGACCTGAATTGGACTGATCTATGCCCTTATCGCCTCCCGCCCGACTGCTGTTAGGCCTTACATTTATCATGTCGATGGTGTTCGCCACCTGGAACACGCTGCTGAACAACTTTGTGGTTGAGGTTGCCCAGTTCGATGGCGCCCAAATTGGCATGCTGCAGTCCCTGCGCGAGATCCCCGGTTTCTTAGCCTTCACCGCAGTGTTTGTGCTGTTGGTGTTGCGGGAACAAACGATGGCCTTGGCCGCATTAGCACTGATGTGCGTAGGGGTGTCGCTGACCGGTTATTTCCCCACCGAATACGGCCTGTACGCCACCACCGTGTTGATGTCCATTGGCTTTCATTATTACGAAACCATCAATCAGTCACTGACCCTGCAGTGGCTACCCAAAGACCAAACCGCCGAGTATTTAGGCCGAACCCTATCCGTCAAAGCCGCTGGAGCACTGCTGGCTTATGGGGCGATCTACGCTGGGATCAGCTGGTTCGAGTTAAGTTTTGAGTGGATCTACTTAACCGCAGGGTGCAGCGGTTTAGCCCTTCTTGGCTACTTGGTATGGAAGTTCCCGCGGTTTGAAGGTGGCACCGTGCAGCACAAACACCTGCTGCTGCGTAAAGACTATTGGCTCTACTATGGCTTAACGTTTTTGTCTGGGGCGCGGCGACAGATCTTTGTGGTGTTCGCGGGCTTCCTGATGGTGGAGAAATTCGGCTTCAGTGTGACCGACATTACCGCGCTGTTTGTCATTAACTACCTCTTCAATCTGTTCTGTGCCCCTGCCATCGGCCGCTTGATTAAACGCATTGGTGAACGCCGTGCGTTGATTGCCGAATACCTTGGCTTGATCTTGGTGTTTGTTGGCTACGGCGTGGCAGAGGAAGCTTGGCAGGCTGGCACCTTGTATGTGCTGGATCATCTGTTGTTTGCCTTGGCCATCGCCCTACAAAGCTACCTGCAGAAAATTGCCGATCCTCGCGACATGGCCGCGACCGCCTCGGTCAGCTTTACCATTAACCATATTGCGGCGGTGATCATCCCAGCAGTGCTGGGCTTGGTGTGGCTTAACGATCACAGCTTGGTGTTCTACACCGGTGCCAGTTTTGCGCTGGCGTCATTGCTGTTGAGCTTGGCGGTACCATCAGCGCCTTCGCCGCAACAGCCCTATCTTGGTGCGGTAATTCGTCCCAGTTGATCCGCCCTTTGCGGCCGCATCTTGCTGCTGTCGCCGTCTACACTGTGGCTATCTTGCTGCACGAGGGCGATCTGATGAAAACACTGCGCAACGTCTTGCTGGCACTGCTGCTTACCATTGTCGCAATGGGGTTACTGTTGCCCAACGATTTTGTGGTGCAACGGCAGATACAGATAGCGGCCACACCAGCGCAGATCCACCCGCTGGTGGATGATCTTAATCAGTGGCCACAATGGAGCCCATGGCTGCAGCAGGATCCCAGCGTCATCATTACCGTTGGCCAACCCAGTGCAGGGGTTGGCGCCAATCAACGCTGGCAAGACAACAGCGGCGGTGGCCACTTGGTTATTACCGCCAGCAGCCCAGAGACTGGGGTGCAATACAACGCCTTCTTCGATGGGGCTGAGCACGCCAACCCCGCCAGCATCACCTTTACTGAACAAGACAATGGCAGCACTAAGGTGCACTGGCACATGCGTGGCGCCTTCTCGATGCCAATTATTGGCCCCTATATGGCCATTGCAGCCGATAGCATGATCGGCCCCACTTTTGAGCAAGGACTCAGTAGGTTAAAGTTGGTGGCAGAACCTCAACCGTCGCCGGAGCCTGCTCTTGAATCAACTGGTCAACTCTGAAGCCCCCAAAAGCTCATCGTCAAGCAACAGCACCCGCAGCTCAGTGATGTTACTGAGCCGCGATCTGGGCTTGGGCAAAGACAGTGGTGGTGTGCAAGAGCGAATAAAACAGCGGCAATCGAGACTGGCAGAGCAGTACCAACTTAATGTGGAAGCGGTGCTGAAACACGCCATCAGCGACAGTCAGAACGACATCGCCAGCCATGAATTGGATCCCGATTGGTGGCACCAGTATCAACAACTGGCAGAGCAGATCCATAACCCCAAGATGCAGCAACTGTGGGGTAAGATCCTCACCATCGAACTGGCGCAACCGCGCAGCTTTGGCTTAAAAGCACTGGAAACCTTAAAACGGATGAACCACCGCGACGCCCAGCTATTGCTGAGTGCGGTGGCGCTGTGCTGCAGCTTGGATCACGATCCCAGCCCAATCATTATCACCGGCTGGCGCAGCGATCCCGCGCTCGCAGGGCTGTTACCTGGGCGCGGCGAACAGTTGTCACTCAGCGGTTTTGGCTTGCCCTATTCGGCGGTATTAAGCTTGCGAGAACTGGGCATTTTGCATGCGGTTGAGCTGGAAACCGGACGGTTGCCCACCACTACCATGACCCTCAAATTTTTTAACAGCCGCTTGCAGCTGCAGCCAAAGCATGGCCGTTTGCACCTGCGCTATCTGCGTTTCACCAACAGCGGCCAAGAGCTTGTCCGATTACTGCAAGAGGAAAGCCTGCGCGATTACATCGCCAGCTTAGCCACCTTGGCGCCGAAGGATGCCAGCTGGGCTTGATCGGCCGAAAACCAGTCCAGCTGCTGGTGAAACTTCACAACCTCACCCACGATGATGGCCGCGGGGCTAGGCAGATCTGGGGTTTGTGCCAGTTCAGTTAACTGCGTCAAAGTACCGACCACTCGCTGCTGCTCGATTTGGCTGGCTTGCGCCACAATCGCCACTGGGATCTGCGGATTCATGCCTGCTGCGAGTAACCCCTGTTGAATGCTCGCGGCTTGTTTTACCCCCATATAGATCACCAAGGTATGATCGGCAATCACAAAGGGGCGCCAATCCTCTACCCGCCCCTGCTTGCCGTGGCCGGTAATCAGCGTTACGCCCTGTGCCACCTCGCGGTGGGTCATCGGCATCGCCCCATAAGCACTCAGGCCACTGGCCGCAGTAACGCCCGGCACCACCTGATAGTTTAATCCCGCCTCTTGCAGTGCCAGCATCTCTTCACCGACTCGGCCAAACATCATCGCATCGCCGCCTTTGAGCCGCACCACCTTGGCCCCCGCGCGTGCTTTGGCCACCATGATCCGTTCGATTTGACGCTGATCCATGCTGTGTTTACCACAGCGTTTGCCCACTTCTATCACGTCAATGTGGGCAGGTATTAACGCTCGGATAGGATCGGCCACCAGAGCGTCCAGCAAGATCACCTCGGCCTGATTGATGGCATTAAAGGCATGTAAAGTCAGCAAACCGGGATCACCGGGACCTGCCCCAACCAATAACACCGGATGAGTGGCAATGGTGGGGCGCTCAAGGGCGACAACATCGGCATGATTTACGGTAACGTGGGGCACAGAGGCATTCCTTTTGCGACGAATGCCCCCAGTCTACTGCTGGGTTTAATAACAACAGAAAGACGCAATGCCTAATTTTTATTCCAAAAAAGAATAACTGCGGACAGTGATGCAACAGTTAGGCTAGAAAAGCCGCAGTCAGTCAAAAATCCTGAACTAGCACTTGCGCTGCAGCGGGAAATCTCTAGAATATGCCGCCGTTGCCCAGTAAAATGGAATGCTTGAAAAGGCTATAGCAGCAAGTTCAAAAGAACGAATATCGGTGATTAGCGCAGCCTGGTAGCGCATCTGGTTTGGGACCAGAGGGTCAGAGGTTCGAATCCTCTATCACCGACC
>NZ_CANLCI010000042.1 GCF_947489035.1 uncultured Ferrimonas sp.
GAGGCGCTCGGGATTGCAAAGGGACGAGTCCCTTGCCCGCCGCCGAGCGGTCTCGGCAATGACCTTTATGCCGCAGCTGGTCATGCACAATAAGTTCAACAGCTAATTGGTACACAGCCTAAAAAAAAGGAGCGCAATGCGCTCCTTGTGGGTGGTTCTGCGGCCGTTACCGAGCAACCGCCCCCGGCTTACTTGGCCATTACCTGTTTCAGCGCCGCCAAGCACAGCAGCACATTTTCATGGCGAGCGGCGTAGCCCATCAAGCCGATGCGCCACGCTTTGCCCGCCAACGCGCCCAGACCCGCGCCGATTTCAAGGTTAAAGCGGTGCAACAGTTCCGCTCGCACCGCGGCGTCGTCCACACCCGCGGGGATGTAAACGGTGTTCAGTTGCGGCAAGCGGTGGGCTTCTTCAACCACGAACGTCAGCCCCAACTGTTGCAGCCCCAACTTTAATTCTTGGTGCATCGCCCGATGGCGCGCCCAAGCGTTTTCCAATCCCTCTTGCTGCAATAGCCGCAGCGATTCATGCAGGGCGTAGAGGCTGTTCACCGGCGCGGTGTGGTGGTAGCTGCGCTTACCGGTGCCAGACCAATAGCCCATCACCAAGGTTTGATCGAGGAACCAGCTTGGCACTGGGCTGGTGCGTGCTTCCAACTTGGCCACCGCCTTGGGCGAGAACGACACCGGCGATAAGCCCGGCACGCACGACAGGCACTTTTGGCTGCCGGAGTACACGGCGTCGATGCCCCACTCGTCCACCCGCAGTTCAATGCCGCCTAACGAGGTTACGGCATCGACGATGGTCAGCACCTCGTGCTGCTGCGCCAGCGCGCACAGCGCCTTGGCATCAGAGCAGGCACCGGTGGAGGTTTCCGCGTGCACAAAGGCCAGCAGCTTGGTGTCGGGGTGCGCCGCCAGCGCCGCCGCCACTTTATCGACACTGACCGGATGGCCCCATTCGTCGTCCACCAAGATCGCTTCGCCGCCAACTCGCTCGACGTTTTGGCGCATGCGTTCACCAAACACGCCATTGCGGCACACAATCACTTTGTCGCCGGGCTCAACCAAGTTAACGAAACAGGTTTCCATGCCGGCGCTGCCCGGAGCCGAAACCGCGATGGTGAACGGGTTTTCCGTTTGGAAGGCGTATTGGATCAGCGCTTTGGTTTCATCCATCATCGCCACAAATTGCGGATCCAGATGCCCAATCGTCGGCTTGGCCAGCGCTTGCAGCACCTGCGGGTGAACGTCGGATGGCCCCGGCCCCATGAGGGTGCGCGGGGTGGGGTTAAATGGGGCTACGGTCATCGCTAAAACTCCAAAAAATGAAATGGTTAAGGCTGTGTGCAAGCTACCACAACTGCTTCTTAGACTTAGAATTTGCCATAAAAAAACCGGCGCTGGGCGCCGGTTTTTGATGGGTTGATAACGATTAGGTTAAGCGCTGGTTTCTGCCAGCAGCGCGGCTTCTTTTTCGTTATCGACGGTTTTGGCCAACATCACGTAGAACACCGGCACCACAAACAGGGTGAACAGGGTACCTACCGACAGACCAACGGTGATCACCAAACCGATGTTGTAGCGCGACACCGCCCCCGCACCGGAGGCCAATACCAGCGGCATCACCCCCAGTACCATCGCGGCGGTGGTCATCAGGATTGGGCGCAAACGCAAGCTGGCGGCTTCCACCACGGCAGTGACTTTGTCTTTGCCTTGGCGCTGCAGCTGGTTGGCAAATTCCACAATCAAGATGCCGTGCTTGGAGATCAAGCCGACCAAGGTGATCAAGCCCACTTGGGTGTAGATGTTCAAGGTGGCCATGCCGAAGAACAGCGGGATCATCGCGCCGAAGATCGACAGCGGTACCGTGGTCAGTACCACGATAGGATCGCGCCAGCTTTCAAACTGCGCCGCCAACACTAAGAAGATCACCATCAACGCCAAGGCGAAGGTAACGTACAAGGCGCCGCCTTCCCCTTCAAACTGACGGCTCTGGCCGCCAAAGTCGTAGGCGTAGCCTTGCGGTGCAATCTCTTGCAGCTTGGCTTTTAAGAACTGGTGCGCATCGGCAATGGTGGCACTGCCTGGCATCGGCAACGCTTCCAAGGTGGCTGAGTTCAGCTGCTGGAACTGAGTCAAACCGTTGGGGATCACTTCCTGCTGTACCGACACAATGGTGGACAGTGGGATGGAATCCCCGTTGCTGCTGTTGACGTACAGCTCGGCAATGCGATCCGCAGTGGCGCGATACGGCGCGTCCGCTTGCGGGATCACCTCGTAGCTGCGGCCCTGAATGTCGAAGTAGTTGGTGCGGAAATCGCCCAGCTGGGTCGACAGCACGGTACCGATGGTTTCCATGCTGATCCCCAACTGACCGGCTTTCTCGCGGTCAATTTCGATGTGGATCTGCGGCTTGTTCATTTTCAGGGTGTTGTTCACCACCATAAACAGGCCGCTGTTGCGGGCTTCACGGGTCAGATCGGCCATCACCTTACTTAAGGTGGCGTGATCCGCGGTGGTGGTTACCACAAAGTTCACCGGCAAACCGGATGCAACCCCAGGCAGCGCCGGCGGGTTAACGGTAAAGACGGTCAAACCGGCGATCTGGCCTGCGTCCCGTTGCACCTGCGGTTGCACTTCCATCTGGGTGCGCTCACGCTGGCTCCACGGCTTTAAGCCCAGCACCGAGAAGAAGCCGCTTTCACTGGGGTAACCGGCAAACACCAACGCCATGTTGTACTCAGGGTACTGCGACACCATGTCGGTGTACTGCTTCCCGTACGCGGTGGCAAAGTTCACCCCAGCGTTATCTGGGCCGTTGGCGATGCTGAACAGGTAGCCCTGATCTTCATCCGGCGCCAGTTCCGATTGGGTCAACATAAACATGCCACCAATGGCCAAGAACAGCAGCATGGCGCTCATGGCGATGGCGGTTTTGTAGTACCCCACCACGTGGTTCAGCAACCGCTGATACGCGCCTTTTAAGCGGTCAAAGATCCGGTCTAGCAGCTGTGGCAGCGGCTTGTGCAGATCTTCTTTGTTGAGCAGCTTCGAGCTCATCATCGGCGACAGGGTTAAGGCGATGAAGCCGGAGATCAATACCGCCGCCGCCAAGGTAAAGGCGAATTCGGTAAACAGCGAGCCGGTTAAGCCGCCCATAAAGCCGATCGGCGCGTATACCGCCGCCAACGTTACCGTCATGGCGATCACGGGCAGCGCAATCTCACGGGCACCCACCACCGCAGCACGCACGGGGGTTAACCCTTCTTCGATGTGACGGTGGACGTTTTCCACCACCACGATGGCGTCATCCACCACCAGTGAAATCGCCATCACCAGCGCCAACAGCGTCAGCAGGTTGATGGAGAAGCCGAAGCCCAGCATGAACAAGCCCACGCCCACCAACGACAGCGGCACGGTCACAATCGGGATCATCACACTGCGCAGTGATCCCAAGAACAGGAACACCACCACCACCACAATGGCGACGGCTTCGCCCAAGGTGGTCACCACTTCGCTGATCGATTCGCTGATGAACTCGGTGGAATCGAAGTTCATCACTTGGTTTAAGCCATCCGGCAGGTTGCGTTCAATCTCTGGCAGCACTTCATACACGCCCTTGGCCACATCCAATGGGTTGGCGCCGGGGGTGGTGGTGATGCCAACGAAGATCGCTGGGGTGCCTTTGTACATCGACTGCACTTTGTCGGATTTGGCTGCCAGCTCAATCCGCGCCACATCCTGCAGCCGTACGATTTTGGTGCCTTCACTCTTGATGGTGATGGCGCCAAACGACGCTTCATCTTGCAAAGAGGTCGACGCACGTACCGACGTTACGGTGTAGGTATCGCGCACTTCACCGGCGGCACTTTGGAAGTTGTTTTTGCCCAGCGCTTGGTTGATGTCGGCGGCGGTCACGCCGTTGGCTTGCATCCGCACTGGATCCAGCCACACCCGCATCGAGAACTCTTTTTCCCCAAACAGCTGCGCTTCCGCTACCCCATCCACTTCGGTAAATTTCGGTTGCACCACCCGTTTGAGGTAATCGGTGATCTCCACCCCATTCATCGAATCACTGAAGTAGGCCAAGTACATGATGGCGCCGCCGCCAGCCACGCTTTTGGCGATGATCGGATCGTCGATGCTTTGCGGCAAACGGCCCTTCACTTCGTTCAGCTTGGTCAGCATCTCCGCCATGGCGGTGTTGGCGTCGTAGCCCAGATTCAGGTACACCGAGATGGTGGAAAGCCCCGCCTTAGAAGTAGCGGTAACGTAATCGATGCCTTCGGCCGAGGCGATCGCCTCTTGAATTGGCTGAGTAACAAACCCCTGCACCAGCGCCGCATCGGCGCCTGGGTAGCTGGTGGTTACGTCAATCTGGCCAATTTCCATGTCAGGGTACTGGCGCACCTGCATGTCCATAAAGGCGCGGGCACCGAACACCAGCAGCAGTACGTTCAGTACCACTGCCAGCACGGGCCGGCGGATAAACAGATCGGTAAATTTCATGCAGCCCTCTTACAGCTTAACCGCGTCGGACAGAACCACTTTGGTGCCGTTCTCAAGCTTGTTGATGCCAGCATTCACAATCTGAGCGCCTTGCTCTAAACCGCTCAACACTGCCACGTTGTCGCCACGACGCTCGCCAATTTTGACGTAACGGCGCTTCACCATCAGTTCACCCGCGTCGTCTTTCAGTACTTCAAAGACCGCATCGCCAAATGGGCTGTACGCGATGGCCGTTGCCGGAACCACAATTGGGGTAATGGCGTCTTTCATCAACAGGCGAATGTCGGCGTACATGCCTGGGTGCAGTTCCCCTTTGCCGTTCGGCAATTGGGCACGCAGGGCGATGTTACGGGTGTCTTCATCCACTTTGGCTTCAATGGCGATCACTTGGCCTTCGAAGGTGCGACCTGCAGCCGCGCTAACGCTTAAATGCACCTGCTGACCGGTGTACAGGCTTGGCAAGTAACGCTCTGGTACCGAGAAATCCACGTACAAAATACGCGCATCTTGCAACGTCACCAACGCTTGGCCACTGCTGATGAACTCACCCAGCGAGAACTGACGGATGCCCAAGGTGCCGCTGAACGGGGCGATGATGTTTTTCTTGGCGATGGTGGCGCGGGTTTGCGCCACCATGGCGTTGGCCACTTTCAGTGCCGAGCTGGCTTCATCCAGATCGGTTTCCGACACGTTGTTCTGCTTAAACAGCCCCGCCATCCGGTCGTACTTAATCTTGGCCAGCTCTGCTTGCGCCAAGTAGCTGGCCAAGTTGGCCTGCTCTACGTCGTCGTTCAGGGTCAGCAGCAGTTGCCCCGCTTCGATTTTCTGGCCGCTTTCAAACTGAATGCTATCAACGGTGCCCGCCACTTCCGCCGCCACATCGATGTCTTCAATGGCATGCAAAGAGCCCACAGAAGCCACCTGTGGTCGCCAAGTTTGTTGTTCCACGGTCACCGCCGACACGGTTGCCGGTGGTGGCGCATAATTTGCCATCTGGGCCATGCCCTCAGAGATCTGTTGGTACTTCATGGCTGCCAACATCGACAGCACCAGCACCACAATGCCTACTACCAGCACAATACGTTTTAACATCAAGGAGTCCTTCACGCCGAATACGGCACCAATGGAGATAAATAACTGCGCGACATTCTAACCAGCACAGCGCAAATACCAACCACCATTCGCGCTAAATTTGTAAAAATTAACCGTTAAGCAATAACGCTAACATTTTGATCACGAACGTAATTCTAATAAGGCTTCGGCTGTACAGAGTTGAAGCCAAATAGCAATAAAAAAGCGCCACTTAAGCGCCTTTTTTGGCCATTAATGATGCCACTCAACCCGGTTCCATTCGCGCCGGTTTAAGCCATTAACAGCTACTATTTTTATGCCTCAGCCATTTCTTAGGCATAAAAAAACCGCCTCAAACTGAGGCGGCAAAAAAAACTCAAACAAAGAAGATGATGATGAATCTGTTAATTAAGACGTGGCGCAATGAAAAAGGTTCAACCAATCACAACATTTATTTTTTGCTGCCTTGCGCCACCGTGCAGACATAAAAAAACCGCCTCAAATTGAGGCGGCGAAAATGTCTAACAAAGGAGATGATGAACTATCTGGTTAATAAGACGCACGGCTGGCCAGAAAGTTCAGCCTGACTCGAAAAAAAACCAAACAGCCAAATTTTGGGCAAAAAAAGGGGGAGAACCATCCCCCCGTGCGCCACGCAACGACACACTAGCCTCGCAGGAAAAATTGATACGCTGGGCTGTCACTGACCTCGCGCCAATCGGCATCGATGGCCGCGAAGGTGGTTTGCACACTGGCAAAGGGCACCTCGCCCAACTCTAACCCCAGCAGCACTCGGCCACTGGCGGCACCGTGGTTACGGTAATGAAATAACGAGATGTTGCAGCGATCCCCCAGCTGGGTAAGAAAATGCGCTAATGCCCCAGGGTGCTCTGGAAAGTGCAGGTGAAACAGCCGCTCCTTTACGCCCGTTGGCGCAACGCCCCCCACCATGTAGCGCACATGCAGCTTGGCGGTTTCATCCGCCGACAGATCCTGATGGGGGTAACCCGCGTCGGTTAACGCCTGACTGATGAGGTTGATTTCATCTGCCTGCCCCAGCTTGATCCCGACAAACACATGGGCGCGGTCGCGATCGCTGAAACGGTAGTTAAATTCGGTGATCGCCCGTTGCCCCAGCACTTGGCAGAAACGCAAAAACGCCCCTTGTCGCTCGGGAATGGTGACCGCCAGCAACGCCTCTTTGCCCTCGCCCAGCTCGCAGCGTTCTGACACATAACGCAGGGTGTGAAAATTGATGTTGGCGCCGGATAAGATCGCCGCCCACTGCTGCGGCGCGGCTGATGCCGGCGGCTCTGGCTGGCGCTGGGCGTAACGCTTCATGCCCGCCACCGCTAAGGCGCCCGCTGGCTCGGCAATGGCGCGGGTGTCTTGGTAGATGTCTTGAATGGCGGCACAGATCTCATCGGCACTGACGGTGATCACCTCATCCACGCAGTGCTGAGCCAACGCAAAAGGCGCCGCGCCGATCTGCTTTACCGCCACCCCATCGGCAAACAAGCCGACTCGAGCTAACGGCACCGGTTTGCCCGCCGCCAGCGCCGCTTGCAAACAGGCGGCGTCTTCGGGCTCAACCCCGATGACTTTGATCTGTGGCGCTAACGCTTTAATGCACGCGGCCACTCCGGCAATGAGGCCGCCGCCGCCCACCGGCACAAACACCGCGTTCAGATCCCGTTGCTGTTGCAGCAACTCTTGGCCAATGGTGCCTTGGCCAGCAATCACGGCGGCGTCGTCAAAGGGCGGCACCATGGTGTAACCGTGCTGCGCCGCCAAAGCATGGGCTTGCTGATAGGCGCTGTCGAAACTCTCACCATGCAGCAGCACCTCGGCACCGAAGCCTCGCACCGCGCTGACTTTGATCTCTGGGGTGGTTGTCGGCATCACGATCACCGCTTTCACCCCCGCTTGCTGCGCCGCCAGTGCCAGCCCCTGGGCGTGATTGCCCGCCGACGCGGCCACCACCCCAGCTTGGCGCTGCGCCAGCGTTAAGCCATGCAACTTGGTGTACGCGCCGCGCAATTTAAACGAATGCACCGGCTGCTGATCTTCCCGCTTGAGCCACAATTGGTGGCCGAACCGAGCCGACAGCTTTGGCAACGGCGACAGCTCGGTGCGCTTGGCCACGTCGTACACCGGCGCAGTGAGGATCTGCTGCAAGGTTTGCTGCACTAAGGCGTGGCCCAACATCGACGGCGTGGCGGCTTGGCTCATCGCAATAACTCCTGATCGCGCACCGCGCCTTTATCCGCACTGGTGGCCAATAACGCGTACGCTTTCAGCGCCGCTGGCACCTGCCGCTGCCGCTTAGGTTGGTAATCGCAGCGCTGCTGCCGTTGCGCCAAGGTGGTCGCGTCCAGCTGCAGTTCAATCCGTCGGTTGGGAATGTCGATGGCGATGGGATCGCCATTTTCAACCAGCGCCAAGGGCCCGCCACTGGCGGCTTCTGGCGAAACGTGGCCGATGGACAAGCCCGAGGTGCCCCCCGAGAAACGCCCGTCGGTGATCAGGGCACACGCTTGCCCTAAGCCCATCGATTTTAAGTAACTGGTGGGGTAGAGCATCTCCTGCATTCCCGGCCCGCCTTTGGGGCCTTCGTAGCGGATCACCACCACTTCCCCCGCTTGCACCTCGCCGGCTAGGATCCCGTTTACCGCCGCGTCTTGGCTGTCGTACACCCGCGCTGGGCCATCAAAGGTTAAGCAGTCGTCGCTCACTCCGGCGGTTTTTACCACGCTGCCGTTGGGCGCCAAGTTGCCGCTGAGCACCGCCAAGCCCCCTTCTTGGCTGTACGCGTTGGCCACACTGCGAATGCAGCCGTTGGCGCGATCCTGATCCAGGCTGTCCCAGCGGCAGGATTGGCTGAACGCCTTGGTGGTGCGAATGCCGGCGGGGCCAGCGCGGAAAAAATCATGGGCTTGCGGGGCTTGATCCACGTCCCATTGGCGCAGCACCTGCGCCAATGACTCCCCAGCGACGTGGGGCACATCGGTGTGCACCAAGCCGCCCTTGGCCAGTTGCCCCAACAGCGCCATCACCCCGCCCGCCCGGTGCACGTCTTCCATGTGGTATTGCGGCGTGGCCGGTGCCACCTTACATAAGTTGGGCACTTCACGAGACAGGGCGTCGATGTCGGCCAAAGTGAAATCCACCTGCGCCTCTTGCGCGGCGGCCAACAGATGCAAAATGGTGTTGGTGGAGCCGCCCATGGCGATGTCCAAGGTCATCGCATTTTGAAACGCCTGCTTGGTGGCAATGCCCCGGGGCAAAGCCCGCGCATCGTCTTGCTGATACCAGCGCTGGCACAGCTGCACAATGCGTTTACCGGCCTCTAAAAACAGCGGCCGCCGATCGGCGTGGGTGGCCAGCATCGAGCCGTTGCCCGGCAGCGATAACCCCAGCGCCTCGGTCAGGCAGTTCATTGAATTGGCGGTAAACATGCCCGAGCAACTGCCGCACGTTGGGCAGGCGCTGCGCTCCACTTGTGCGGCTTGTTCGTCCGACACCTTCGGATCGGCGGCTTGCACCATCGCATCAACCAGATCCAGCTTGATCAGCTGATCCGACAGCTTGGTTTTGCCCGCCTCCATCGGCCCGCCCGACACAAAGATCACCGGAATATTCAGCCGCAATGCCGCCATCAACATGCCTGGGGTGATCTTGTCGCAATTCGAGATGCACACCAGCGCATCGGCGCAGTGGGCATTGACCATGTACTCAACGCTGTCGGCGATCAGTTCGCGGCTGGGCAGCGAATAGAGCATGCCGCTGTGGCCCATGGCAATGCCATCGTCCACGGCGATGGTGTTGAACTCTTTGGCCACCCCACCGGCCTCGACAATTGCTCCGGCCACCAGATCGCCCATGTCTTTTAGGTGCACATGCCCCGGCACAAACTGGGTGTAGGAGTTGGCAATGGCGATGATCGGCTTACCAAAATCCTCGTCGGTCATGCCGGTGGCGCGCCACAGGGCACGGGCACCGGCCATATTGCGGCCAGAGGTTGAGGTGGCAGAGCGGTACTTAGGCATAACGGATCCTTACAACACGGTGGCGGCGGTGTGAGCTTCAAAGCTGGTTTGGCAATCCGCTTGGGGATTGACGTAATCGAGCCAGCCCCATTTGTCTTCGGTGCTGCCATCAAACAGGCCGAAGAAGCGTTGCTGCATCAAGGCGGTAATGGGCCCACGCTGGCCATTACCCAATTCGATGCCATCAACGCTGCGTACCGGCACAATCTCAGCGGCGGTGCCGGTCATGAACAGCTCATCGGCCAGATACAGCGCTTCGCGGGCGATCGATTCCTCTTTCACGGTTAACCCGGCGTCGCGGGCCAAGGTGATGATGGTGTCGCGGGTCAGCCCCGGCAAAATGGCGGCGGTGGTGGGCGGGGTGATCAGCACGCCGTTTTTCACCACAAACAGATTTTCACCGGCGCCTTCCGAGATCTGGCCGTTCACATCCAGCGCGATCCCTTCGGCGTAACCATGGCGTTTGGCTTCGCCAGAAATCAGCTGCGAAGACAGGTAGTTGCCACCGGCTTTGGCGCCGGTAGGCATGGTGTTCGGCGCCAAACGGTTCCAGCTGCTGATGCACACATCAACCCCTTGTTCGATGCTGTCGGCACCTAAATAAGCGTTCCACGGGAAGGCGGCGATCATCACTTCGGCTTCGCTGCCTGGGGGCACATTCAGCCCCAAGCCCACGTTGCCGTAAAAGGCCAGTGGCCGAATGTAGGCGCTGCTCAGGCCATTGCAGCTCACCGCGTCACGGCAGGCTTGGTTGATCTGCTCGGGCGAATAGGGGATCGGCATGCGGTAGATTTTGGCCGAATCGAACAAACGCTGAATGTGCTCTTCTAAGCGAAAAATCGCGCTGCCCTGCGGGGTTTTGTAGGCTCGAATGCCCTCAAACACCGACGAACCGTAATGCAGGGCGTGGCTGAGCACGTGCACCTTGGCGTCGGCAAAAGGCATAAAATTTCCGTTAAACCAGATCTGTTCTGCTTGATTCACTGCAATCTCCTTCGCGGCTTAGCCGTGGGCTGCGGCAGTGGCCACAGCGCTGTTAGTCGGTACGTGGTTGGCACTGGTGGCCAAGCGGCAAGTGTTCACATCAATCAGCTTATCCAATTGGCGGGTTAATTGATCGATGGGGCGGTCGCTGTTTACCGTTACCTGCAGGTGGCTGCCTTGTTGGCTTTGGTTCAGCTGCAGGGTGGCAACGGCAAAGCCGCGGTGGCGGGTGACTCGCAATACTCGCTCCATCACTTCGCTGCTGGGGTTCATCTCGATGTACAAAGTGTGCTGCTTCATTGCTGTTGCTCCATCATTTCATCGTTAGAGGCGCCAGGTGGCACCAGTGGCCATACGTTTTCTTGAGCTGAAATAGAGACATGCAGCAGGTACGGGCCTTTCGCGTCCAGCAGTTGCTGCACCGCCTGCTCCACTTGATCCCGATGCCAAATGTGGCGCCCCGGAATATCAAACGACGCCGCCATGGCGACAAAGTCGGGGTTGTCCGACAGGTTGGTTTCGCTGTAACGCTCCTCAAAAAACAGCTGCTGCCACTGCTTTACCATCCCTAAGCGCTGGTTATCCAACACGATGATTTTCACCGGCAGCTGCGCCCGCTTAATGGTGGTGAGCTCTTGCACGTTCATCAT
This sequence comes from uncultured Ferrimonas sp., assembly GCF_947489035.1. Lineage (GTDB taxonomy): Bacteria > Pseudomonadota > Gammaproteobacteria > Enterobacterales > Shewanellaceae > Ferrimonas. The sequence goes on from NZ_CANLCI010000042.1 coordinate 11,266, forward strand.
GAACGAGCCATCGCCGCTCACTAAAATGGCGCAATCCTGTGGCCGCGATAGCGCCGCGCCAATGGCAACGGGCAAGCCAAAACCCATGGTGCCCAGCCCCGCCGACGACAGGTGATTGGCCGGAGAATCAAACCACATGTGCTGCGCCACCCACATCTGATGCTGGCCCACATCACAGGCCACCATGGTGTGCGGCGGCATCAACTCATTCAGCCGTTTCAACAACGCTGGGGCATAGATGTTGTCGCCGGGGGCGTCGTAACGCGGCGCACAGTGGTGCGCCATCTGCTGACAGTGCTGCCGCCACGATGCGATGCCCTGCGACAAGCTGATGGTCAGCTCTGGCAGCAACTTACGCAGATCGCCACTGCAAGACAGCAACGCGGCGCGGCGTTTGCCGATCTCGGCGGGATCAATGTCTAAGTGGATCACGGTGGCATCGGGGGCAAAAGCGTCCAATTTGCCGGTCACCCGATCATCAAAGCGCGCCCCCAACACCAGCAGCAAATCGCACTGCTGCACCGCACTGTTGGCGGCTTTGTTGCCGTGCATGCCCAACATCCCTAAGTAACCTGGCGTCTGTTTGGGGATGGCACCAATGCCTTTTAAGGTCACCACCGATGGCATGCCAGTGTGGCGTAAGAACTCACGCAGCTCGGCCACGGCGCCCGCCATGCCCACGCCACCGCCCACGTACACCAATGGCCGCTGCGCCTGCTGCAACAACCGCTGTGCCTGCTCTAATTCAAAGGTGTCGTTGGCCGCGACCGCCAAGCTGGGCGGCGCACTTTGGTAGGTAACCAACGCTTGCTGCACATCTTTGGGGATGTCCACCAACACCGGGCCGGGGCGGCCTTCGGTGGCGATGGCAAAGGCGCGGTGCAAGGTGGCGCACAGATCCTCTGGCCGTTCCACCAGAAAGCTGTGCTTGGTGCAGGCCAGCGACAAGCCAAGCAAGTCGATCTCTTGAAACGCGTCGGTGCCGATCGCAGCCCGTGGCACTTGGCCGGTGATCGCCACAATGGGCACCGAATCCATCATCGCATCCGCCAAGGCGGTGATCAGATTGGTGGCGCCGGGGCCAGAGGTGGCGATGCAAGCCCCCACCTTGCCAGAGGCGCGAGCGTAGCCCACGGCCGCAAACGCTGCCCCTTGTTCATGACGGCACAGCAGGTGCGCAACTGGCGAGTCCAGCAGTGCGTCATACACCGGCATGATCGCACCGCCGGGGTAACCAAACACTTGGCTCACACCCTGTTCTGCTAATGCGCGTACCACCGCCTCGGCCCCACTGCTCATTGGCTATTCTCCTCGGTTTAACCACGGCATGCGGGCGCGTAAATCCGCCCCAACCGCTTCAATTGGGTGATCGCAATCTTGTTGCTGCAAACGGCGGTAGTTGGCGCTGCCCGCTTGGTGCTCGGCAATCCATTCCCGCGCAAACTGACCCGATTGGATCTCGCTCAGCACCTTATTCATTTCCGCTTTCGCCTTGGCATCCACCACCCGTGGGCCACGGGTTACGGCGCCATACGCGGCGGTGTCGGAGACAAATTCATGCATCCGCGACACGCCGCCTTCGTACAACAGATCCACAATCAGTTTCAGTTCGTGCAAACATTCGAAGTAGGCCAGCTCCGGTTGGTAACCCGCTTCGGTCAGGGTTTCCCAGCCCTGCTGCACTAACGAAATCGCCCCGCCACACAGCACCGCTTGCTCACCAAACAGATCGGTTTCGGTCTCTTCGCGGAAGTTGGTGGTCAGCACCCCACCGCGCGTCCCACCAATGGCATCGGCGTACGCCAGTGCCTTGGCATGAGCGCTGCCAGACGCATCTTGATGCACGGCCATCAAGCACGGCACACCAGCGCCTTTTTCATACTCGGTACGCACCAAGAAGCCCGGCCCTTTCGGCGCCACCATGGTCACGTCGATGTCGGCGCTGGGGTTGATCAGCTCATACAAGATGTTGAAACCGTGGCTAAACATCAGCATCGCTCCAGCTTTGATGTTGGGCGCCACAAAGTCGGTGTAGATCTGCCCTTGCACCATGTCGGGGGTCAGCATCATCACGATGTCGGCGTCTTTAACCGCATCGGCAAAGCCAACCGGTTGCCAGCCTTCCTGCTCAGCCTGCTGCCAACTGGCACCGCCGGGACGCAGCCCAATAACCACATTGGCGCCGCTGTCACGCAGGTTAAGCGACTGGCCACGGCCTTGGCTGCCGTAACCAAGCACGGCGATGGTTTTGCCTTCGAGCAAACTGGGGTTGGCGTCGGCTTGGTGATACATCTGGGTCATGCTGCTGATCTCCGTTGACTGATATTTAAAACAAAAAAAACCCCGCGTCTGTCGAGGCGGGGTTGGTTGCGATTTGGTGTGTGCTAGCGTCTGCCGTTGCTGCCTGCCCAATCGCGTCCCCCGCCGGTGACGGTAATCACCACGGTAATTAGGACTAGGACTAGGCGCTGGGCAACTGGGAACATGAGTCTCTCGCACATAAGTTATTGGGGTTATTCAGCCAACAGGCAGCTGAGTGTTGCGGCTCATTTTGTGAGCACCCCTATATTTCTAGCACAGCGATTTTTTTGCTGCAAAGTATTATTTGCAACCCGAACAAAACACAGATGTAACAATTTATTTCTGATATGAAGCGGTCGCTTAATCCGTTTGCCCAATTGATTTTCACGACACTTATCCGCTATTTGCGTACAAGAAGGCGACACAATATGGGACTTTCTCGATTACACAGTCGGGGGCAGTTGGGGATAGCTGCCCCAGTGGTTACGGTAGAAACCCACCTTGGCGGGGGCTTACCCAGCTTCACTTTAGTGGGGTTGCCGGAAGCCTCGGTACGAGAATCCCGAGAACGCGTGCGAGCGGCACTGCAAACCGCCGGTTTCAGCTTTCCGGTGTCGCGCATTACCCTTAATTTGGCCCCCGCCGATCTGCCCAAGCAAGGGGGCCGCTTTGATCTGCCCATTGCCCTGGGCATTCTTGCTGCATCGAATCAAATACCCCCACAATCGCTGCAAAATTGCGAGTTTTACGGCGAACTTGGCTTGGCCGGTGAACTGCGGCAAGTGCGTGGCTTGCTGCCGGCCTTGGTGGCTGGCCATAACGCCGGTAAGTGTTTATTTATTCCCGAGGCCAATCAACAAGATGCGGCCTTGTTGCCTCAGGCTCAGATCAAATTGGTGCCGGATCTAACCGCGCTGGTGGCGGCGCTGCACGGCCAGCACAGCTTGGCCGAGCCCAGCTTGAGCAGCGTGCCAACGCCACCATCCCCCCCGCAACCGGATCTCAGTGCCATCATCGGCCAAGAACAGGCAAAGCGGGCGCTGCTGATCGCCGCCAGCGGCGGCCACAACCTGCTGCTGTTGGGCCCGCCGGGCACCGGTAAAACCATGTTGGCGTCGCGCTTGGCCAGCTTGCTGCCGCCGCTGCCGCTAGAACAAGGCTTGGATGTGGCCGCCATTCACAGCGTCGCCGGACTCAGCCGCGAAGCGCAGCAACTGGCGCAGCGGCCCTTTCGTGCCCCCCATCATTCCAGCTCCGCCGCGTCGTTGGTGGGCGGGGGCTCGATACCGCAACCCGGCGAGATCTCATTAGCCCACCACGGGGTGCTGTTTCTGGATGAACTGCCGGAGTTTCCCCGCGTGGTGCTGGATAATTTGCGCGAGCCGCTGGAGTCGGGGCAGGTAGTGATCTCCCGCGCCAGCGCCAAACTGACCTTTCCAGCGCAATTTCAATTGGTGGCGGCGATGAACCCCTCCCCCAGTGGCGAAGTGGGTAGCCGCAGCCGCGATACCCCCGAGCAGATCCGCCGCTATTTAGGCCGATTATCGGGGCCGTTGCTGGATCGGTTTGATCTGAGCGTGGAGGTCAGCCGCTTGCCCGCAGGCAGCCTCAGCCAAGGCCATGCCAACGGCTTAACCAGCGCCGATGCCCGCCAGCAGATCTTGGCGGCACAGCAACGGGCTCAGCAGCGCCAAGGGAAATTAAACCATCTGCTCAGTGGCCAGCAATTGGGGCCAGAGCTGGGCATTTCCCAGCCGCTGCTGGCCTTTACCGAGCTGGCCATTAATAAGCTCAATCTGTCGGTGCGCGCCTATCACCGCATTTTGCGGGTGGCTCGCACCATCGCCGATCTGGACGGCAACGCCGACGTCAGCAAAGCCCACATCGCCGAGGCGCTGGGTTATCGCGCCATGGATCGGCTGCTGGCGGAGTTGCAACGCCAAGCGCAATAAGCAAAGTGGAGCAGCGCAACCGATCCAGCGCGCCAGCAGCGATGGCACTTCACAATAAAAACCGGATAAGATACAAGGTTGTAACAACGCACGTTTTGCCCCTGCTGTTACCATAATTTATTACAACAACTAAGAAATGGATTCCGAATGTTGTCACTGTTACCTGGGCCATTAGTGGCCGTTTTGGTCGTTACTGCGGCGCTGCTCAATCTTGCCTTGTGGGGCACCTTAGTGGTGCTTACCGCGCCCCTGAAAGCCCTGCTGCCGATGGCAAAAAATCCCATCGGCGATCTGGCTAACCGCTTTATGGCGGGCTGGGTACTGGGCAACGAAATCATCTTAAAGGGCTTAACCCCAACCCAATGGCATATTCAAGGGTTGCAGCAACCGCTTAACCCACAGGGCTCCTACCTGATCGTCTGCAATCATTTAAGCGCCATGGACATTGCGGTGGTCACTATCGCCCTGCGCCGCAATGTGCCCATGTTGAAGTTTTTCTTAAAACAGCAGCTGTTGTATGTGCCCTTTTTAGGCGCCGCCTGCTGGGCACTGGACATGCCGTTTATGCGCCGCTTCAGCAAAAGCCAATTGGCTAAGAACCCGCACCTGAAAGGCAGCGACATCGACACCACTCGTCGCTCCTGTGAACGCTTTCGGGATCGGCCCACCTGCGTCATCAACTACGTGGAAGGCTCCCGCTTAACCCCCACCAAGCACCAGCGCCAGTGCAGCCCTTTCAACTACCTGTTGAAGCCCAAAGCCGGCGGTATCGCCTTTGCGATGAGCACCTTAGGCGATCAATTTGAGCAGGTGCTGGATCTGACCGTGGTCTACCCCGGCGCCACCGATGACATCATGGCCGCCTTTGTCAGTGGCAAGGTTGAGCACGTGGTGGTTGATATCAATGTGATCCCAATGAGCGCCGTACCGCAGGGCGATTACCAGCAAGACAAAGGCTATCGCGTTGAGTTTCAAGCCTGGCTCAATCAAGTTTGGCTGCGTAAAGATCGGTTGATTGGGCAACTGCTGCGCCAATACCAACCCATCAACAAAGCTCGAGATTTCTATCAGGCCATCGCCTCTAAATAAGGCTGTGTACCAATTAGCTGTTGAACTTATTGTGCATGACCCGCTGCGGCATAAAGGTCATTGCCGAGACCGCTCGG
>NZ_CANLCI010000043.1 GCF_947489035.1 uncultured Ferrimonas sp.
GCAGCGGTCAGAGTGGTTTTACCGTGGTCAACGTGGCCAATGGTACCAACGTTTACGTGCGGTTTCGTACGTTCAAACTTTTCTTTAGACACGACGTCTTTCCTTTCAATATGCGACCCGGCTGCACGCAACCGGATCTGTTAACGAACTGGTGTTCGATTAGCCCATGCGGGCATCAATAATGGTCTGCGCAACGCTTGCTGGGGTCTCATTGTACTCGGCAAACTCCATAGAGTAAGAAGCACGACCCTGAGTAGCACTACGCAGATCAGTGGCATAGCCAAACATTTCCGACAACGGCACTTTGGCACGAACGATCTTAAGACCGGCCACACCATCGTCCATTCCCTCGATCAGACCTCGACGACGGTTCAAATCGCCAACCACATCACCCATCCAGTCTTCTGGAGTGGTCACTTCAACCTTCATCATCGGCTCAAGTAACACAGGTGACGCTTCCAAAGCACCCTTACGGAAGCCCAAGGAACCGGCCACTTTGAACGCCATTTCGTTCGAATCCACATCGTGGAAGGAACCGTCAAACAGAGTAACTTTAACGTCAAGTACAGGGAAGCCCGCAATGACACCTTGCGACATCTGTTCTTGGATACCTTTGTCTACAGCTGGGATGAATTCACGTGGAACCGTCCCGCCGACGATCTCATTGACAAATTCGTAACCGCTGCCCGCTTCTTGCGGTTCCAGCTTCAGCCAAACGTGACCGTATTGACCACGGCCGCCCGACTGACGGATGAATTTGCCTTCGCATTCGATGTTTTGGCGGATTGTTTCGCGGTAGGCCACCTGTGGCTTACCAACGTTACAATCAACGCTAAATTCACGCTTCATGCGATCAACAATAATGTCGAGGTGCAATTCACCCATACCAGAGATCAAGGTTTGACCCGATTCCTCGTCGGTTTCAACGCGGAACGATGGATCCTCAGCAGCCAGTTTACCCAGCGCTACGCCCATCTTCTCTTGATCGACTTTAGTGCGCGGCTCAACTGCGATCTGGATCACAGGTTCCGGGAACTCCATCCGTTCAAGAATCACTTTTTGGTCTTGGTCGCATAAGGTGTCACCCGTGGTAACGTCCTTTAGACCAATCGCAGCGGCGATGTCGCCGGCACGAACCTCTTTGATCTCTTTACGATCGTTCGAGTGCATCTGCACCATACGACCGAAGCGTTCACGCTTTTGCTTCACTGAGTTGTAGACTGCTTGGCCGGTTTCGGCCACGCCAGAGTACACACGCAAGAAAGTTAAGGTGCCCACAAATGGGTCGGTTGCAATTTTGAAGGCCAGTGCCGCAAACGGCGCGCTGTCGTCAGACGCACGAGAGATCTCATTGTCTTCCATATCAACGCCTTTAATGGCTGGCACATCCACTGGCGACGGTAAGTATTCCACTACCGCATCCAGAACCGCTTGTACGCCTTTGTTTTTAAAGGCACTACCACAAGTGGCTAAGACAATTTCGTTATTCAGAGTACGCGCACGCAGACCATGTTTGATCTCCGCTTCCGAGAGTTCACCCTCTTCTAGGTACTTTTCCATCAACTCTTCTGATGCGTCCGCAGCCGCATCAACCAAGTATTCACGCCACTCTTCAGCTTGCTCAACCAGATCGTCTGGGATCGCTAAATAATCGAACGTGGTACCTTGGTCAGATTCGTTCCAGCTGATGTACTTCATCTTGATCAGATCGATCACGCCTTTGAAGTTTTCTTCAGCACCAACGTTCAGTTGGATAGGCACACATTCTGCGCCTAGGCGATTACGAATTTGGTCGATCACGCGCTCAAAATCGGCGCCAGCACGGTCCATCTTGTTAACGAACACTAAGCGTGGCACTTGGTATTTATCGGCCTGACGCCATACGGTCTCAGACTGAGGCTCAACACCAGAAGAACCACAGAACACCACCACGGCACCATCAAGCACGCGCAAAGAACGCTCTACTTCAATGGTAAAATCTACGTGCCCGGGGGTATCAATGATGTTGACGCGGTGCTCTGAGAATTGCGCTTCCATACCACGCCAAAAAGTGGTGGTAGCTGCAGAGGTGATCGTGATCCCACGCTCTTGCTCTTGCTCCATCCAATCCATGGTCGCAGCACCATCGTGCACTTCACCGATCTTGTGGGATAGACCCGTGTAGAACAGAACGCGCTCGGTAGTAGTCGTTTTACCAGCGTCTACGTGAGCACAGATACCGATGTTACGGTAGCGCTCGATCGGGGTTGTACGAGCCAAAATAAATTCCTCTAGCTAACGCTTTGTGCGTTTTAGCAATCAATAACGATATAGACATTATTGCCGGCTCTGGCCACAGCCTCGGCAGTTCTGACGCCCATATCGTTACTGACTCATAATAAAAGTGGCGTGGCACAAAAGTGCCACGCCAGAGTCATTACCAGCGGTAATGTGCGAACGCTTTGTTCGCGTCAGCCATACGGTGAACGTCTTCACGTTTCTTAACCGCAGTGCCTTTGTTTTCGCTTGCATCCAGCAGTTCACCTGCCAGGCGCAGAGCCATCGATTTTTCGCTACGCTTACGAGCGGCTTCAACCAACCAGCGCATAGCTAGGGCATTACGACGCACTGGGCGAACTTCTACCGGCACCTGGTAAGTAGAACCACCAACACGGCGGGACTTAACTTCCACAGATGGACGGATGTTGTCCAGAGCGGCTTCAAAGATGTCTAAATGAGCTTTGCCAGATTTCTCAGCAGCTGTTTCCAGGCCACCGTAGATGATCTTTTCAGCAGTGGACTTTTTACCGTCCAGCATCATTACGTTTACGAATTTAGCCAGCAGTTCTGATCCGAACTTAGGATCTGGCAGGATTTTACGTTGACCTACGACGCGACGTCTTGGCATGGGAATTCTCCGAGTTGCTTCAGGTTAATCCAAAACTGGATATAACAAATTAAAAAAGTTTGGCCTTACTTAACGGAGAACCATTAAGACTTAGGACGCTTAGCACCGTACTTAGAACGACCTTGGCGACGATCAGAAACACCAGCGGTGTCCAGAGCGCCACGAACGGTGTGGTAGCGAACACCTGGCAGATCTTTTACACGACCGCCACGGATCAGTACAACAGAGTGCTCTTGCAGGTTGTGACCTTCACCGCCGATGTAAGAAGTAACTTCAAAACCGTTGGTCAGGCGAACACGACATACTTTACGCAGTGCGGAGTTCGGTTTTTTAGGGGTAGTGGTGTATACACGAGTACATACGCCACGCTTTTGTGGGCAAGCAGCCAGAGCAGGAACGTTGGTCTTTTGAACCTTGTCCTTGCGAGGCTTACGAACCAGCTGATTAACAGTAGCCATTCATATCTCCTGATTAACTGAGCGCACTCAGCAATCCAGTATTAGTTGCGAAAAATCGATGCCCCATAATATGGGGACGCGAAATTTTAAGCACCTTGCACTTACGTGTCAAGATTTAGCCAACGATGATCGCAAAGATCTGCGACGATCGCAAAATACCGCAGCAATAAAAAGGGCGCCCAATGGGCGCCCTTTTGTCAGCTTATGCTGTAGAAACCGTTATTTGCCAGTGGCATTTAACAGATCAGCCAGGTTTTGCTCAGCTTCAGACGCAGACACGGTTGGTGCTGCCTCGGCTTTGCCACCTTGGTTCTTGTTGCGGTGATAAGCGAAACCGGTACCCGCTGGGATCAAACGACCCACGGTTACGTTCTCTTTCAGACCACGCAGATCGTCACGCTTACCGTAGGTAGCCGCATCGGTCAGTACGCGAGTGGTCTCCTGGAACGACGCCGCCGAGATGAACGATTCGGTCGCCAAGGAAGCCTTGGTGATACCCAACAGTTCACGTTCGAAGGTTGCCGGACGCTTGTCGTCACCCAATTCGCGGTTCGCTTGGTTAACGCGGGCCACTTCAGCTTGCTCGCCTGGCAGCAAATCGGTGTCGCCACCGTCAACGATGATGCACTTACGCAACATCTGACGGATAACCACTTCGATGTGCTTATCGTTAATTTTTACGCCCTGCAGACGGTAAACGTCCTGCACTTCGTTAACGATGTAGTTGGCTACTGCGTGGATACCACGCAGACGCAAGATGTCGTGTGGTGCCTCTGGACCATCAGCGATAACTTCGCCACGCTCAACCTTTTCACCTTCGAACACGTTCAGGTTACGCCACTTAGGGATCATCTCTTCGTATGGCGCTGCGCCATCGTGCGGAGTGATCACCAGACGGCGCTTGCCTTTGGTTTCTTTACCGAAGGAGATGGTACCGGTGATTTCGGCCAGAATCGCTGGTTCTTTCGGCTTACGCGCTTCGAACAAATCAGCAACTCGTGGCAGACCACCAGTAATATCCTTAGTACCGCCAGATTCCTGCGGGATACGCGCTACGGCGTCACCCACGTTCACGGAAGCACCATCTTCCAGGTTCACAATCGCGTTACCGGACAGGAAGTACTGTGCAGGCACTTCAGTGCCTGGGATCAGCAGTTCGCTACCAGAAGCATCAACCAGTTTCACCATTGGACGCATCTCTTTACCTGCAGCCGGACGTTGTGCCGGATCCAGTACCAAGATGCTAGACAGGCCGGTCAATTCGTCGGTCTGCTTGGTCATGGTTACGCCGTCGATCATATCAACGAACTTAACCTGACCTTCCACTTCAGTGATGATTGGGTGCGTGTGTGGGTCCCAGTTAGCAACGATGTCGCCGGCGTTAACCGCGTCACCTTCCGCTTTCTCAAGAACCGCACCGTACGGCAGTTTGTAACGCTCTTTCTCACGACCCAGGTCATCGATGACGGCCATTTCGGTGGAACGAGAAGTTACAACGATCTTACCTTCAGAGTTGATAACGAACTTTTCGTTATGCAACTTGATGGAACCGCCGTTCTTAACCTGAACGTTGGTTTCAGCAGACGCACGAGAAGCCGCACCACCAATGTGGAACGTACGCATGGTCAACTGAGTACCAGGTTCACCAATCGACTGTGCAGCAACAACACCAACCGCTTCGCCTTCAGCCACCATGTGGCCTCGAGCCAAGTCACGGCCGTAACAGTTCTTACACACACCGAAATCGGTGTTACAGGTAATTACCGAGCGAACCAAGATCTCATCCACAGATGCGGTGTCGATCAAGTCACACAGTTTCTCATCCAGCAGGGTGTTGCGAGGGATAAGAACTTCGTCTTCGGTACCCGGCTTGATGATGTCTTTAGCAACAACACGGCCCAGTACGCGCTCACGCAACGGCTCAACTACGTCACCGCCTTCAATCAACGGCTTAACGGTCAGACCTTCTTCTGAACCACAGTCATCTTCAACGATAACCAGATCCTGAGATACGTCCACCAGACGACGAGTCAAGTAACCGGAGTTCGCGGTCTTCAATGCGGTATCGGCCAAACCTTTACGCGCACCGTGAGTCGAGATGAAGTACTGCTGTACGTTCAAACCTTCTTTAAAGTTGGCCTTAATTGGCGTCTCGATGATGGAGCCATCTGGCTTAGCCATCAGACCACGCATACCCGCCAACTGACGGATCTGAGCAGCACTACCACGAGCGCCAGAATCGGCCATCATGAAGATGCTGTTGAACGACTTCTGCTCTTCCTCGTTACCTTCACGGTTTACTACCGTGTCGGTAGAAAGGTTGGACATCATCGCTTTGGCAACTTGTTCGTTGGCAGAAGCCCAGATATCGATCACTTTGTTGTAGCGTTCGCCAGCGGTCACCAGACCGGCTTGGAACTGCTCGGTGATCTCAGCCACTTCCGCTTCAGCGTCAGCAATGATGGTCTTCTTCTCTGCCGGTACAACCATGTCGTTAATACCTACGGAGGTACCAGACACAGTGGCGTATGCAAAACCGGTGTACATCAATTGGTCAGCAAAGATTACGGTATCTTTCAGACCACACTTACGGTAGCAAGTGTTCAGTACGTTAGAGATTGGCTTCTTGCCCATATCTTGGTTGATCAAAGCAAAAGGCAGGCCTTTTGGCAGGATCTGAGACAGGATCGCACGACCGATGGTGGTATCGATGATGTGAGTTTTCTCAATCACCATACCGTCTTCGTCGGTTTCGCTGTCTTCGATGCGAACTTTAACGCGAGCGTGCAGTTCGGCATCACCAGTACGGTACGCTTTTTCTGCTTCTGCAACGTCGGCGAAGGCCATGCCTTCACCCTTGGCGTTCACCTTTTCACGGGTCATGTAGTACAGACCCAATACCACATCCTGAGATGGGGTAATTACCGGATCACCAGAAGCTGGTGACAGAATGTTATTGGTGGACATCATCAGGGCGCGTGCTTCTAACTGCGCTTCCAGGGTCAGCGGTACGTGTACCGCCATCTGGTCACCATCGAAGTCGGCGTTGTACGCCGCACAAACCAATGGGTGCAGTTGGATCGCTTTGCCTTCAATCAGCACAGGTTCGAACGCCTGGATACCCAGACGGTGCAAGGTTGGTGCACGGTTCAACAGTACTGGGTGTTCACGAATCACTTCGTCCAGTACGTCCCATACTTCCGCTTGCTCGCGTTCCACCATCTTCTTCGCAGCTTTGATGGTGGTGGCCAGGCCACGCGCTTCCAACTTGCCGTAAATGAATGGCTTGAACAGCTCCAGTGCCATCTTCTTAGGAAGACCACACTGATGCAGGCGCAGGGTAGGACCTACGGTAATCACCGAACGGCCAGAGTAATCTACACGTTTACCCAGCAAGTTCTGACGGAAACGACCCTGCTTACCTTTGATCATGTCAGCCAGAGACTTCAACGGACGACGGTTGGAGCCAGTGATGGCGCGACCGCGACGGCCGTTATCCAACAACGCATCCACAGATTCCTGCAGCATACGTTTTTCGTTACGTACGATGATGTCTGGGGCAGCCAGATCAAGCAGACGCTTCAGACGGTTGTTACGGTTGATCACGCGGCGGTACAGATCGTTCAGATCGGAAGTCGCAAAACGACCACCGTCCAGCGGTACCAACGGACGCAGATCTGGCGGCAGAACCGGCAGAACACCCATGATCATCCACTCAGGCTTGTTGCCAGAGTGGTAGAAGGCTTCCATCAGCTTCAGACGCTTGGTCAGCTTCTTACGCTTGGTTTCAGAGTTGGTTTGTGGCAACTCTTCACGCATAACGCCGATTTCAGCTTCCAGATCGATGTCACGCAGTAGCTTCTGAACGGCTTCCGCACCCATCAGAGCTTCAAACTCGTCACCGTGCTCTTCCAGCGCGTCCAAGTACTCTTCTTCGGTCAGCATCTGGCTCTTTTCGAGCGCAGTCATGCCTGGTTCAATCACCACGTAGGATTCGAAGTACAGCACGCGTTCGATATCACGCAGGGTCATATCCATCAGCAAGCCGATACGGGACGGCAGCGACTTCAAGAACCAAATGTGGGCTACCGGAGACGCCAGCTCGATGTGACCCATACGCTCACGGCGTACTTTAGTTTGGGTTACTTCAACGCCACACTTCTCACAGATAACACCGCGGTGCTTCAGACGTTTGTACTTGCCACAAAGACATTCGTAGTCTTTTACCGGACCAAAGATGCGGGCACAGAACAGGCCGTCGCGCTCTGGCTTGAACGTACGGTAGTTAATGGTTTCCGGCTTTTTCACTTCGCCGAACGACCAAGAACGGATCATGTCTGGCGCAGCCAGACCAATCTTGATGCCGTTAAATTCTTCGGACGTATTCTGTTTCTTTAGAAACTGAAGTAAGTCTTTCACGATCATCTCCCAAATGGAGGTTTCAATACATGGGCCAGGATCGTTCCAAGCCCATGATCGTTAGCCATGCCGCTTTCGCGGGCGACGATTATTCCTGGTCCAACTCGATGTTGATACCCAGTGAGCGGATCTCTTTCAACACTACGTTGAAGGACTCTGGCAAACCTGGCTGCATAGAGTAGTTGCCGTCCACGATGCTCTTATACATCTGGGTACGGCCGTTAACGTCATCCGACTTAACGGTCAACATCTCTTGCAGGGTGTAGGCTGCGCCGTAGGCCTGTAGGGCCCACACTTCCATCTCACCGAATCGCTGACCACCGAACTGTGCTTTACCACCCAGCGGCTGCTGAGTAACCAAGCTGTAAGAACCGGTAGAACGCGCGTGCATCTTGTCGTCAACCAAGTGGTTCAACTTCAGCATGTACATGTAACCAACGGTTACAGGACGCTCAAAGGTGTTACCAGTACGGCCGTCGTACAGAGTGAACTGACCAGAATCTGGCAGATCGCCCAGACGCAACAGATCCTTAATTTCGGACTCGGCTGCACCGTCGAACGCAGGGGTAGCCATTGGCATACCGCCTTTCAGGTTCTTCGCCAGGCGCAGTACTTCGGCGTCAGAGAAAGTAGACAGATCTACCTGCTGCTGGGATTCGCCCAAGTCGTATGCCTTTTGAATGAACTGGCGCATCTCTTCAACTTCACGCTGTTGTTCCAGCATGGCGTTGATCTTGTCACCAATTCCCTTAGCGGCCATACCCAAGTGAACTTCCAAGATCTGACCGATGTTCATACGCGATGGTACGCCCAACGGGTTCAGTACGATGTCTACCGGCTGACCGAATTCATCGTGTGGCATGTCTTCAACAGGAACGATGGTGGAAATTACACCTTTGTTACCGTGACGACCGGCCATCTTATCGCCTGGCTGGATGCGACGTTTAACCGCAAGGTAAACCTTAACGATCTTCTGTACACCCGGGTTCAGATCATCGCCTTGGGTGATCTTGCGACGCTTGGTTTCAAACTTCTTGTCGAAGGCGGCTTTCAGCTCATCGTGCTGACCAGCCAACTGCTCCAGTTCGGTTTGCTTGGCTTCGTCGTCCAGTGGCAGTTCCAGCCACTTTTCGCGATCCATGGCGTCCAGCTGAGCTTCGCTCATGCCAACAGACAGCAGCAAGTTGCGAGTACGGGCGAAAACGCCGTTCTCAAGGATGCTGAACTCTTCAGTCAGATCCTTCTTCGCTTCACGCAGCTGCATGTTTTCGATATCAACGGCACGCTTGTCTTTCTCTACGCCATCGCGAGTGAAGACTTGTACGTCGATTACGGTACCGTAAACGGAGTTAGGTACACGCAAAGAGGAATCCTTAACATCGGACGCCTTCTCACCGAAGATCGCTCGCAACAGCTTCTCTTCTGGGGTCAGCTGGGTTTCACCTTTCGGCGTTACCTTACCGACCAGAATGTCACCCGGCTTCATCTCAGCACCGACGTACACGATGCCTGACTCATCCAATTTGGACAGAGCAGACTCGCCTACGTTAGGGATATCAGCGGTGATCTCTTCGCTGCCCAACTTGGTGTCACGAGCAATACAGGACAGTTCCTGAATGTGGATGGTCGTCAGACGATCTTCTTGAACCACACGCTCGGACAAGAGGATGGAATCCTCAAAGTTGTAGCCGTTCCAAGTCATGAACGCGACACGTAAGTTCTGACCCAGAGCCAAGTCACCCAAGTCGGTAGACGGGCCATCTGCCAATACGTCACCACGAGTTGCGATTTCACCAACGTTACAAACAGGACGCTGGTTAATGCAGGTGTTTTGGTTCGAACGGGTGTACTTGGTCAGGTTGTAGATGTCGATGCCGGCTTCGCCTGCAACCAATTCATCTTCGTTTACCTTAACCACGATACGAGACGCGTCTACGTAATCGATTAAGCCACCACGTTTAGCGACTACGGTTACACCGGAGTCAACCGCTACTGCGCGTTCAATACCGGTACCAACCAGAGGCTTATCCGCCTTCAAAGTCGGAACGGCCTGACGCTGCATGTTCGCACCCATCAATGCACGGTTAGCATCATCGTGTTCCAAGAACGGGATCAAAGACGCTGCCACAGAGATGATCTGCTGTGGCGAGATGTCCATGAACTGAACTTGATCAGGGGTTACGAACGAGGACTCACCCTTATGACGGGCAGCAACCAATTCATCCGACAGCATGCTGTTGTCATCGATGATCGCGTTGGCCTGAGCCACCACGTAGTAACCTTCTTCGATAGCGGACAGGTATTCCACTTCTTCAGTTACTTTGCCATCAACAACGCGACGGTATGGGGTTTCCAGGAAACCGTACTCGTTAGTACGAGCAAAGGTTGCCAAGGAGTTGATCAGACCAATGTTTGGACCTTCAGGGGTCTCAATTGGACACAAACGACCGTAGTGAGTTGGGTGTACGTCTCGAACTTCGAAACCAGCACGCTCACGGGTCAAACCGCCAGGACCCAAGGCCGAAATACGGCGCTTGTGGGTCACTTCAGACAACGGGTTGTTCTGATCCATAAACTGAGACAGCTGAGAAGAGCCAAAGAACTCTTTTACTGCCGCAGAAATTGGCTTGGCGTTGATCAGATCCTGAGGCATCAGGGAATCCAGATCGCCCAAAGACAGACGCTCACGTACTGCGCGTTCAACACGAACCAGACCTACACGGAACTGGTTTTCGGCCATTTCGCCAACAGAACGGATACGACGGTTGCCCAAGTGATCGATATCATCGACTTCGTCACCGCCGTTGCGGATCTCGATGATCTTCTTCATCACGTCGACGATGTCTTCTTTGGTCATGATGCCCACACCGGTGGACTCATCACGGCCCAAACGACGGTTGAACTTCATCCGACCAACGGTGGACAGATCGTAACGCTCTTCGCTGAAGAACAAGTTCTGGAACAACGCTTCGGCAGCATCGCGGGTTGGCGGCTCGCCAGGGCGCATCATGCGGTAGATCTCTACCAACGCTTCCATACGATCGTTGGTTGAATCAACGCCGATGGTGGTGGACATGTACGGGCCATTGTCCAACTCGTTGAAGTACAGAGTTTCAAACGCTTTGATGTCCGCTTGAGATAGCTTAGCTACGTCTTCTAATGACAGCTCTTGGTTGGCAGCAACAATCAGCTCACCAGTGGCTTCATCAACGTAATCTTTGGCGATCACTTTGCCAGCCAAGTACTCAACTGGTACTTCCAGTTCAGTCACGCCACCTTTATCAAGCTGACGGATGTGACGGGCAGTGATACGACGACCGGTTTCAACTAAAACCTTGCCATCGTTGTCTTTGATGTCGAATACCGCAGTTTCGCCACGCAGGCGCTCTGGTACCAGTTCCATCACCAACTTGTCTTTCTTCAGGGTGTAAGTCACCTTGTCGAAGAACATGTCCAGGATCTCTTGGGTGGAGTAACCCAGCGCACGCAGAATGATAGAAGATGGCAACTTACGACGACGGTCGATACGAACAAACAAGTTGTCTTTCGGATCGAACTCGAAGTCCAGCCAAGAACCACGGTAAGGAATTACACGGGCGTTATACAGTACTTTACCAGAAGAGTGAGTCTTGCCACGGTCGTGGTCGAAGAACACACCTGGAGAACGGTGCAACTGAGATACAATTACGCGCTCAGTACCGTTAATAACGAAAGTACCGTTTTCGGTCATGAGCGGGATATCGCCCATGTAGACTTCCTGCTCTTTAATGTCCTTTACTGCGCCGCCGTTCTCTTTGTCCAGCAGCACCATGCGCAACTTAACGCGCAACGGAGCAGAATAAGTAATGCCACGGATCTGACACTCTTTTACGTCAAATACTGGCTCGCCTAGCTTGTAGCTAACGTAGTCCAGTGAAGCATAACCAGAGAAGGACTTGATTGGAAAAACACTGCGAAAAGCAGCTTCCAAACCACGCTCACCTTCTGGGTCTTGCTCTAGGAAGTTTTGGAACGAGTCCAGCTGGATCGACAGCAGGTAAGGTACGTCTAAAACCTTTGGACGCTTACCAAAATCCTTGCGGATGCGTTTTTTCTCGAAATCGGAGTAAACCATGGGGTTCCTCTGTTCGTGATTGGAGACAAAAAATATCTGCCCGCGCAGATATTTAGCCCTAATTTTGGCGCAAGAACCTAACCAATAATCTCTGCCAGGCCCGCGTTCCTAGATGGGTAGTGATCGGTCATAAGATCACCTGCGCATATAGCGCAAAAAGGCCGGTGGTTTTTTAACCACCAGCCCAACCTGATTTTTACATCAGGCGCATAAGCTATAAGATAGCTTACTTAAGCTCAACTTTACAGCCGGCTTCTTCCAGTTGCTTTTGCAGACCTTCAGCTTCGTCTTTTGCAACAGCTTCTTTAACAGCAACTGGCACAGACTCAACCATAGCCTTGGCTTCTTTCAGGCCCAGACCGGTAGCAGCACGAACGGCTTTAATAGCAGCAACTTTGTTGCCACCGAAGTCGGTCAGAACTACGTCAAACTCGGTTTTTTCTTCAACAGCAGCAGCATCGCCGCCACCAGCTACAACAGCAGCAGCAGCAGATACGCCGAACTTTTCTTCCATAGCTTCGATCAGTTCAACAACGTCCATTACGGACATTGCAGCTACAGCTTCGATGATTTGGTCTTTAGTGATAGACATTTTTAAATCCTACAATTAATTACTTAAAAAGGTTACGCAGCGAGCTTGATTAAGCTGCTTGCTCTTCTTTTTGGTCGCGCAGAGCAGCCAGAGTACGTACCAGCTTGCCAGCAGATGCTTCCTTCATGGTCATCATCAACTGTGCAATCGCTTCGTCGTAAGTTGGCAGCTTCGCCAGACGGTCAATTTGCTCGGCAGGGATCAGATCCCCTTCGTATGCCAGTGCTTTAACCTCAAACGCTTGTTCTTTCTTAGCGAAGTCTTTAAACAGACGCGCTGCAGCACCAGGGTGCTCGTTAGAAAAAGCGATCAGGGTTGGACCGGTAAACGCAGAAGACAGACACTCGTAAGAGGTGCCTTCAACTGCGCGCTTAGCCAAGGTGTTACGCACTACGCGCATAGATACACCGGCTTCGCGAGCCTGCTTACGCAGTTCGGTCATTGCGCCTACGGTTACGCCACGTGAATCGGCAACAACTGCAGACAGAGCACCTTTGGCAGCTTCGTTGACTTCAGCAACAATTGCTTTTTTGCCTTCGAGGTTTAATGCCATTGGGCTTTACTCCTGGATTCCACCTAGGTTTACACCTAGAAACTAATAACCCCATTGCTGGGGGACTTTACGGTGGGAGGTTCCAGAAGAATAAAAATTCTTCTTAGGTCCATCACCGTCTACGCAGGCAAACATTAAGAAACTTACGCTTCACCTACGGTCTTGGACGAGAGTCTGTAAACAGACTTCGGCCTATAGGGCGCGGAATTATACAGATAATCCCGCACCCTGTAAATCAAGATTTAAGCTTGAGTTTCCAGGCTACCCTGGTCAACTGCAACACCTGCACCCATAGTGGTGGAGATGGAAATCTTCTTGATGAACGCGCCTTTAGCAGAAGCAGGCTTAGCCTTCTTCAGAGCAACCAGCAGCGATTCCAAGTTTTCTTTCAACTTGTCAGCGTCAAAGTCCACTTTACCGATGGTAGTGTGGATGATGCCGTTCTTGTCGTTGCGGTAGCGAACCTGACCTGCTTTAGCGTTTTTAACCGCTTCAGCAACGTTAGGGGTAACGGTACCGGTTTTAGGGTTAGGCATCAGGCCGCGTGGGCCCAAGATCTGACCCAGCTGACCAACAACGCGCATTGCATCAGGAGATGCGATAACTACGTCGAAGTCCATTACGCCAGCTTTAACCTGGGCAGCCAGCTCGTCCATACCAACCAGTTCAGCACCAGCTTCTTTGGCAGCATCGGCGTTAGCGCCTTGAGTAAATACTGCAACGCGAACGTCACGACCAGTACCGTGTGGCAGTACAGTTGCACCGCGTACGTTTTGGTCAGATTTACGTGGGTCAACACCCAGGTTTACCGCTACGTCTACTGATTCAACGAACTTAGCAGTAGCCAGTTCTTTCAGCAGTGCAACCGCTTCGTTCATTTCGTATTCGCGAGTAGATTCAACTTTCTCGCGGATAACGCGCATGCGCTTAGAGATTTTAGCCATCGTTATTAACCCTCAACTACCAGACCCATGGAACGGGCAGTACCAGCAATTGAACGCTTCATAGCTTCAATGTCAGCACCAGTCATGTCAGCAGCCTTAGTCTCAGCAATTTCTTGCAGCTGAGCGTCGGTTACTTTGCCTACCTTTTCGGTGTTTGGACGACCGGAACCAGACTTAACGCCAGCGGCCTTCTTCAGCAGAATGGCAGCAGGTGGAGTCTTGGTTACGAAAGTGAAAGAGCGATCCGCGTAAACGGTGATCACTACAGGGATCGGCAGACCCTTTTCAACTTTGTCTGTACGAGCGTTAAACGCCTTACAGAATTCCATGATGTTAACACCGTGCTGACCCAGTGCAGGACCAACTGGTGGAGACGGGTTAGCTGCACCAGCTGCAACTTGCAGCTTGATGTAAGCAGTGACTTTCTTAGCCATGAGTAATTACCTCTGTATGGGTTCAAGCGTCCAAATCAACAAATTTGAACTCCCCGTGAAAAAAGGAGCGGCGAATTATATACAAATCCGCCGCGCCATCTCAATCGTTTTTGACGATCTTTTGATCAGCTTTTTTCTACCTGACCAAAATCCAATTCGACCGGAGTAGAACGGCCGAAGATCATCACTGACACCTTCACGCGGGACTTTTCGTAGTCCACTTCTTCAACGGTACCGTTGAAGTCTGCAAATGGGCCGTCAGATACACGAACCACTTCACCGGGTTCAAACAGGGTGCGGTGACGTGGAGACTCTGCGGATTCTTGCAGGCGGTTAAGGATAGCGTCAGCTTCTTTCTGGGTAATCGGTGCCGGACGATCAGACGTACCGCCGATGAAGCCCATTACACGAGGGATGTTGCGTACCAAGTGCCAAGACTGGTCGTTCATCACCATCTGTACCAATACGTACCCTGGGAAGAATTTACGTTCGCTCTTGCGACGTTGGCCAGCGCGCATTTCTACCACTTCTTCGGTAGGAACCAGCACTTCGCCGAAAAACTCTTCCATTTCGTGCATTCTAATGTGCTCTTTCAGAGACTGAGAAACGCGTCCCTCAAAGCCGGAGAAAGCCTGCACGACGTACCAGCGCATCTTTGGTTGTTCGGACATGCAGTTATACCCCTGTGATCAGATTTACAATTTTCACCAGACCCATGTCCAGCAGCCATACACAAAAGGCCACCAGCGCAGTCACAGCAAAAACAATCAACGTAGTTTGGGTGGTTTCCTGACGGGATGGCCACACCACTTTACGTACTTCTAGGCGAGCTTCCTGAGTGAAAGCCCACGCTGCTTTACCTTTTACGGTCTGCGCAGCAACAAACAATGCTACTGCCATTGCTACCACAACGGCGATCGCACGATACAGTACCGAGTACGTATCAAAATATTGGTTGCCAATCACGGCTGCCGCAACTAAAACGACAACTAAACCCCATTTAGCGATGTCCATGGAGTTGCCTTGGTCTTCTGTATTGGTACTCATTACTGCAATCCCGTATCGAGTCTGTGCTTGTGAGCAAAGCCCACATCATGGCCACGCCGGCAGCAAAAAATTGGCGTAGACCAACATTGGACCGCCAACCGGCAAAAAAGTAGCCCTAGATTCTATTGCATTAGACCATCGGCTTACAAGCGAGATGGTCACTTCCAAAGCAAAAAGGCGTCCCGAGGGACGCCTTTTCTTAGATGTAGTGTTAACTACCGTTGATATTACTCAACGATGGTTGCTACAACACCAGCACCAACGGTACGGCCACCTTCACGGATAGCGAAGCGCAAGCCTTCTTCCATCGCGATTGGAGCAATCAGGGTAACGTCCATCTGGATGTTATCGCCTGGCATTACCATCTCTACGCCTTCTGGCAGTTCGATGGTACCGGTGATGTCAGTAGTACGGAA
>NZ_CANLCI010000044.1 GCF_947489035.1 uncultured Ferrimonas sp.
TCCCCTTCGTCTAGAGGCCTAGGACACCGCCCTTTCACGGCGGTAACAGGGGTTCGAATCCCCTAGGGGACGCCACACATTCATAAGCATTGGTCGATACGGCCGTGCTTATTCAGCAAGGCTTATTACGTGTTGCTGACAAGAAAGCCACCTTCGGGTGGCTTTTTTCGTTTTTAGTATCTGAATAATGAGCGACATGGGCAACCGATCTCAGTCCAGTCCGGCGTGAATAAATACTGCAGCTTACACTCAGCCTGATTACGTCCGTATTTCACTGCTGATTGCACAGCTTACTGGGCCGACATAAAGTACTGAGCTAACGTAGCGCGGCCGCCATCAGCGGTGCATGGCGGCACCAGCACCAAGAAAAAGGCGATGTTGAGTACGGCTCAACATCGCCTTTTGCTATTTATTCTCGGTTAAGTAGTGGCCGCAGGTTCACTCTGTGGCCAGCAGCAGCCACTTCTCCATAAAATCAGCGATCAATGGCTGTGCTTGTTTATTGGGATGGATCCCATCGGCTTGCATCAGTTGTGGTTGCGGTGCAATCGGCTCCATAAAGAAGGGCACCAGAGTGAGTTGATGCTGTTCATTAAGAGTTTGAAACACTTGAGCGAATTGCTCGGTATAACGGCGGCCGTAATTCGGTGGTAGCATCACCTGAGACAGTAACACTTGGCTGCCGCTGGCTTGGCTGCGGCTGATTATTTTATCGAGGTTACGTTGGGTAATGGTTGGAGCAAAGCCGCGCAGGCCATCATTGCCACCCAATTCAATGAAGATCCATTGGGGTTGATGGTGATCCAGCAGCGAAGGCAAGCGCCGTAATGCGCCGCCAGAGGTTTCACCACTGACCGACGCATTGATGATGTTTAGGGAATCGTGCCGTTGTTGCAGGATCTCAACCCAGCCATCTTGTTCATCCATGCCATAACTGGCACTGAGACTGTCGCCCAAGATAAGAATTGAAACGGGTTTTGCCCAAGCGCCACCAACCGTAAACACCATTAGCAGCAGTAATAAGGATTTTCGCACTATGACCTCTTCGCAATCCGCCCCCGCCATTGTGGTACGGGATCTTAACCAAAAGGTTTCAACACTGGACGGCACTCTGTCAATCCTTGATGGCATTAATATGCAAATTGAACAGGGGCAGAGCGTGGCCATTATCGGTTCGTCGGGTGCAGGTAAATCCACGTTGTTGGCGTTACTGGCCGGTTTAGACAGTGCCAGCGAAGGGGAAATATTTTTGGCGGGCAAACCGCTGCATCAACTCGACGAAGAGCAACGAGCGGCGTTGCGTAGCGAAAGTGTCGGCTTTATTTTTCAATCGTTTATGTTGGTGGATAGCCTTACGGCATTGGAAAACGTGATGCTGCCAATCGAGCTAAGCGGTGGCAAAGATCCCTACCAACAAGCCAGTCAGCTATTGCAACGTGTTGGCTTAGAGCAACGCTTAGATCATTTTCCTAATCAGCTGAGCGGCGGTGAGCAGCAACGGGTGGCGATCGCCCGTGCGTTTGCCAGTAAACCCACCATATTGTTTGCCGATGAGCCTACGGGCAACTTGGATCACAGCAACAGCGCCAAGGTTGAAGAGTTGCTGTTCAGCCTCAACCGTGAGCTGGGCACCACTTTGGTTTTGGTGACCCACGATTTAGCTTTGGCTCAGCGCTGCCAGCGTCAGCTGCAGATGCAGGCGGGTCAGCTGCAGGAGGCACAATGAGTCATCGCACTTTGGCGTGGCGGCTGTTTCGACGTGAACTAATTCGTGGGCAACTACGGCTGATTGTGGCAGCGCTGGTGTTGGCGGTGTTGTCGGTAACCAGTTTGGCACTGGTCAGTGAACGCCTGCAACAGGGGCTTTTGAACGAAGCCAGTAAGTTTTTAGCAGCAGATCGCGTCCTGCGCAGCCCCAGCCGCATAGATGAGTCGATCCTAAGCAAAGCGACCGAGCTGGAGCTGCAAAGCGCGCAAGTTCTGGAGTTTCAGTCGATGCTGTTTGTCGGTGAACAGCTGCAACTGGTGTCGGTAAAGGCGGTGAGTGAAAGCTACCCCCTTAAAGGCCAAATCGAAGGCTTAACTGCGCTGCCCAGCGCGTTACCTGCGATAGGTGATGTCTGGTTTGATAGTCGTCTTAACCAGTTAACCCAAGCGGGGCAACAGGGGCAGGTGGCAGAACTGGGGGATGCGCGCTTTAACATTGGTGCCAGCTTCGCGCGCTTACCCGACGGCGGCTTTAACGTGTTTGCTTCGGCGCCAACGGTCTTGATGAATTTTGCCGATGTGGCTGAAACGGGGATCATCCAGCCGGGTAGCCGCTTAACCTGGCAGTATCAATTCAGTGGTGAGGAAGCGGCGCTGGCGCAATTTGCCCAGTGGTTACAGCCGCAGCTGAGCTCAAGCCAACGCTGGATCGACGTTAAAACCCAAGATACGCCACTGGCTCGGGCTTTGGGCCGGGCTGAACAATTTATGCTGTTAGCAACGTTGCTGGGGATCGCACTGGCGTGTACTGCGGTGGGGGTGGCTGCTCGTCGTTACTGCCAACGGCATTACGATGCGGTGGCGATGTTCAAAACATTAGGGGCCAGCCATCGCCAGATCCGTGAAATATTTGCACTGCATTTGGGGCTGACGACCGCCGTAGGGATCGCCATCGGCTTAGTGTTGGGTTATGGCTCGGCGCTGTTAATGATGCAGTTGCTGCCAGAGGCGCTGCAGTTGGGGCAATTTACCCCGAGTTTACGGCCGTTATTGCTGGGCATATTTACCGGCGTGATCGCCGCCATCGGCTTTACCCTGTACCCAATGTTGCGATTGTTGTCGGTGCCACCGATGCGGGTGTTGCGAAAAGACATTGGCCCGATTGGGTTAGCGGGTTGGTTAAACGGCTTAGCGTCGATCTTAGCGTTAGCGGCGTTGGCTTGGATCTACAGCGGCAGCTTTACCCTGACTTGGGTGCTGCTGGTGGCCATCGGTGTATTGGCGTTGGTGCTGGGGCTAATTGGCTTCGCCATGTTGGCGTGGGGGCGGCAGCTGGGGGTTCGTACCGGATCCTCGTTGCAACTGGCGTTGGCTGGATTGCGCCGTCGTGCGAGCGAAAATATCATTCAATTGGTGGGCTTTAGCGTGGCATTGATGCTGCTGCTAACGGTATTGGCACTGCGCCAAGATCTGCTGCAAGACTGGCAGCAGCAATTGCCAGAGGGCACACCAGATCACTTCTTAATTAACATTGCCGATGATCAGCAGCAACAGATGCGCCAGTTTTTGGCCGAGCGACAGGTTGATGCGACCGATCTCTATCCGGTGATCCGTGGTCGCTTAAGCGCCATCAATGGCGACGGCGTACGCCAAGCGGTTACCAAGGAAGAGGGCGAGGAGCAAGCTCCCGAAGGGATCGGCCGAGAGTTGAACCTTACCTTCCGCACTGAACTGCCGCCGAATAATCCCATCGTGGCTGGACAATGGTTTACGGCGGATGCGGAAGATGAAGTGTCACTGGAAAGCCGCGTTGCCGAGCGCTTGCAAGTGGGCTTAGGGGATCAGCTGAGTTTTGTTATTGATGGCCAAACGTTCAGCGTTACCGTAACCAGTTTGCGCCAAGTGAATTGGGAAACCATGCAGCCCAATTTTTTCATGATCTTTCCACCTAAGCTGCTCGCGCAGTTTGTGCCCACTTACATTGCCAGCTTCCACCACCCACAGCAGCAACCGCAGTTGGTGGGCGAGCTGGTTCGGCAGTTCCCTACGGTGTCGGTGATCGATGTAGGGGCGATGATCGATCAACTGCGGCAAGTGGTGGATCAGGTGTCGTTGGCGCTTGCGTGGGTGATTGCGGTGGTTGCGGCGGCTTCGGCGCTGTTGTTGCTGGCGCAAACGGAAGCAGGAATGGCAGCGCGGCAACAAGAATTGGCCATCATGCGTACGCTTGGTGCCAGTGGTCGCTTACTTCGCGGTGCGGTAACTTGGGAGTTTGTTCTGCTGGGGGCGGTAGCGGGTGTGCTGGCCACAGCGGTGGCTGAACTGCTGCTGTGGTTGATCAAAACCCAGCTGTTTGAATTGGTGGTAACGCCCCATTGGCAGTGGTGGTGGGCGATCCCACTGACCGGTGCCCTGTTTATCGGCAGCTTAGGTCGCTTTGCTTGTCGGCGCTTGCTGGCCAATAACTGTAAGGCGCTATTAGCGGCGCATTAACGGAACGGGATACAAAAAGAGAGAGCCAAGGCTCTCTCTTTTTGTGGCTAACATTCACCGGCGAAGCCCGGCGCCGATTCAGTCGTGGGCAAACAACTGTTGAAAACACGCATCGATGCTGGGGTAGGCAAAGCTAAAACCGCTGTCGAGTAACGCCTTGGGTTGCACCGCTTGGCCGGTTAACAGCAGGGTGCTCATTTCACCAAACATCAGCTTAATGGCCGTGGCGGGCACGGGGATCACTGCGGGTCGGTGCAGTGCCTTGCCCAGAGCCTGTACGAACACTTTGTTGCTGACGGGGTTCGGGGCGGTGGCATTAAATACGCCGCAGGCATCGTTGTGGTTCAGTAGATGCAGCAAGGCCGCAACCATGTCGTCACGGTGAATCCAGCTCATCATCTGCTGGCCATTACCGATGGGGCCACCGCCGCCGAGCTTAAACGGGGGCAACATCCGCGCCAGTGCACCGCCATCGGGATGCATGACCAGACCAATACGGAGGATCGCCAAGCGGGTGTGGCTGGCGACTTGGTTGGCTAGGCTTTCCCAGCGTTGACACACAGAGGCGGCAAAATCGTTGCCACTGGGGGCGGATTCATCCACCGGTGCCGCATTCCTTGGGCCGTAGTAGCCAATGGCCGACGCGTTCAGCCAGATCTTGGGGCGCTCATCGGCGGCAAAGAAGAGGTGGGTTAGCTGCTCGGTCAGATCCCAGCGGCTGTGGCAGATCTGCAGTTTGCGTTGCCGATCCCAGCGGTTGGCGGCAATCGGCTCGCCCGCCAGGTTGATCACCGCATCAAATTCGGCTAAGGAGTTTAAGCCATCTAAGCTGCCGAGATAACGGTGTTGGCTTCCCAGTTGGTGCTCGGCACGGTTGGGATTGCGGCTTAGCACCGTGAGGCGATGCTCGGTTAAATGGGGCACCAAGGCTTTGCCGATAAAGCCGGTGGCACCGGTGATCAAAATACGCATGGCAGCTCCTTGCTAGCTTTTTTGCCAGCTTAACTGCATTGAGACGGAATCCGCAAAGCGCAGTGCATGGGGTTTGTCGATTTCGACGGTGGCGGTTTCCACCCAAGGGTGATCACAGCACAGCGCTAAGACATCGGCGCTGAGTTTTTCCAGCAAACTAAAACGCTGGTGCTCTACGTGGGCAATGATGCTTTTGCAGATGGTGCGGTAGTTTAATGCGTCGTCGATGTTTTCACTGCTGCGGGCCTTGTCGGCGCAGTAACTGATGGTGGCGTTAATGATCACATCTTGTTTATTGCGGATCTCATCGTCGTTGATGCCGATGAAGGTACGTAGGCGTAAATTTTTAATACGGATAACGGCTTCATTTTTCTGCATAATATCAATCAATTCCCTTTTGGCTTGGACATAAACTAATGGCAATAAACCGATTTGATCAAGGTTCGGTGGCGTGGCGTTCAGTTATCTTTATGGCGTGCATGGTGATCATCCTGGCAGCAATTAAATCAGCCAGCGACATTATGGTGCCGTTTTTACTGGCGATGTTCTTATCGATAATTTGCAACCCATTGGTGCAACTATTGATGAAGGCACGTTTGCCGCGGGCACTGGCGATCTTCACGGTAATGGCCATTGTGATCCTGCTGGGGGTTTGGCTTGGCTCCTTAGTTGGGGCTTCGATCACCGATTTTCGCGGCCAATTGCCCACCTACCGTGAGCAACTGACCGAGCAACTGCAACCGCTGGTGCAGTACCTCGCGCAGTTCAACATCAACCTGTCTACCGAGCAGGTAAAAGAGCAATTTGATCCCGGCCGGATCATGGGCTTAGCCACTGATATTCTTTCAAGTTTAGGTGGTTTGATGGCAAACACCTTGCTGATCGTTTTGGCGGTGGTGTTTATGTTGTTTGAAGCGTCTGGGATCAGCCGTAAATTACACTTTGCGTTAGACGATCCGCAGATGCGATTGCAGCAGATCGATCGCTTCCTCGACTCGGTAAACCGTTATCTGGCCATCAAAACCTTAGTCAGCCTGTTTACCGGCATTGTGGTTGGGGTGGGGCTGTTCATTATTGGCGTCGATTACTTCCTGTTGTGGGGGCTGGTGGCGTTTCTGTTTAACTACATCCCCAACATTGGCTCCATTATTGCGGCGGTACCGGCGGTGGCGTTGGCGTTTTTGCAGTTTGGGGTTGGCGGTGCTGCGGCAACGGCGGCGGTGTATGTGGGCTCCAATATGGTGATGGGCAATGTGGTTGAACCCAGAATGATGGGCCGCACTTTAGGGCTGTCGACCTTGGTGGTGTTCCTGTCGTTGATCTTCTGGGGCTGGTTGCTGGGATCGGTTGGCATGTTGCTGTCGGTGCCATTAACGATGATCGTTAAAATTGCGCTGGAATCCTCTGATGATGGCCGTTGGCTTGCGGTATTATTAGAGGGTGAGCCACAAATTGTGTCTCAGCCGATGCAAGGGCAATCGTTCGCCCCCACCGATAAGGATCCAAACTAATGCAATTGCTGCCCCATCTGCCAACGTCGTTACCGGCAGAGGAGTGCGCGCGCCTATTCCATGGTCGCGGCCACTGTTTTCCTGGCCTCGAGGGGATCACCCTCGACTGGTTGCCCCCTTCGCTGCTGCTAACCCAATTTAGTGCGGTGAACCCAGAGCAAAAGCAGGGCCTAATCGCCCAAGTAACCCAGTGGTGGCAACAACATAGCCAGCAGCCACTGAGTCTTGTATGGCAAAACCGCAGCGTTAGCCCAGCCCAGACTGAATCCATTGGCGTCGCGCCACCGGCAACGCACTGGGCGCAAGAATCGGGTCTGTGGTTTGAACTGAATTTGATGCGAGGCCAAAATCACGGCCTGTTTTTAGACATGCTGAATGGTCGCCGTTGGGTGCAGCAACAGTCGCAAGGGAAAAAAGTCCTGAACCTGTTTGCCTATACCTGCGGCTTTTCGGTGTACGCCTGCGCCGGCGGCGCCAGTGAAGTGGTTAACTTAGACATGAGTAAACCGGCACTGGCTCAAGGTAAGCGGAACCACAGCCGTAATGGGTTTGATAAGGGCGTGCGCTACCTTGGCCACGATCTGTTTAAAACCTTTGGCAAGCTGAAGAAATTGGGTCCCTTTGATTTAGTGGTGGTGGATCCACCAAGCTTTCAGCAAGGCAGCTTTATCGCCACCAAAGATTACCCCCGCTTGTTGCGCCGCCTGCCTGAGATGCTTAATGACGGCGGCGAAGCGTTGCTGTGTTTGAACGCGCCAGAGCTAAGCCGAGCCCACTTAATGGGGCAGGTAAGCGAATGCGCGCCGCAGTTGCAGTTTATCGAGCAGATCGCCAACCCTGCTAGCTTCCCTGAAGTGGATATTGATAAGGGACTGAAAGTAATGCGTTACCGTTTGTTAGCGTAGCCACTGTTCTGCGGTGGGGCTGAGCCCGTGCCGCTCTATCACCCGAGCGATGCCACGAAAATCATCCGCGGCCAGTTCACTGCTGGCGCGGATCACCGTATCTTGAGCATCAACCGGCATGCCCATGCCTTCCAGTGTTAGCCGCAGCTTAAGCGGCTCCTCTTGTTGCAACGCCATCATCAACGCGGCTTCAAATTCTACGATGTTGTTCATGCGGCACCTCTTGATTAAGTGTTAAGCACAGCAAAAATGCAGCGTGTTGATGGAATGATTTTGTCTGTCAGGCTGTTTTTTATTCGCTTTAGGCATAAAAGTTGTTGTTCAATTACAAAAAAAATCGATTGGCCTGTCAGAAAAACAATAACTTGCATAATAGAGATTGAAAATAAACAACAATTATCAATAAAAACAATAAGATAGTGGCGTTGGTGCTGGGTGGCAATTATACTGCAGCGGTGGATTGGCCACAGATTGTCCAATAGAGGTGACCAAATGGAAGCGAACGAATATCAGGATGCGTATTACCAAGTTCAAGATGAAGTAGCGGAAGAGCTGCCGATTGAACTGGACGAAGATGCCTATTTGGATTGAGACCTCCTCGTCATCCAACAACAGCGGCCTTAGACCTATTGTCTAAGGCCGCTGTTTTGTTTTGGGCTTGCGCCTCTGGCCGTCATTTAACACACTAACCCTTCTAAATTTTATGGGATAGATAAATGCGGATTGGATTCAAGGCGTTGGCGCTGTGCTGTGGTTTTACCGCAATGTCCGCTGTCGCGACCGAAGAGGCGGAACCTGAGGCAGCCACCGGCTTTGCCCTGCAAAAGATGGCCAGTGGCACAAACACCATGGCGGCCACGGCCAATCCGTACGCGACTAAGGCGGCAGCTAAGATCCTGGCTCGAGGTGGCAGCGCCGTGGATGCCGCCATCGCTGCGCAAATGATGCTGACCCTAACCGAGCCGCAATCCAGCGGCATCGGCGGTGGTTTCTTTATGGTTTATTGGGACGCCAGCAAACAGCAATTGGTGAGCCTTGATGGCCGCGAAACCGCGCCAATGGCGGCGCAGCCGGATCTGTTTATGCGTGGCGACAAGCCGATGCGTTTTGCTGATGCCGTTGTTGGTGGCCACTCTGTTGGTGTGCCCGGCGTCGTCGCGGGCATGTACGCTGCCCATCAGCGTTATGGCAAATTGCCGTGGTCAACCCTGTTTGACGATGCCATTGCGTTGGCCCAACAGGGCTTTATCGTTTCCCCTCGACTGGCGGCCTTACTGGATAGGGAATTTAACCCCGGCCTGAATCGTGATGGGGCGGCGGCGGATTACTTCGCCCCAGAAGATGAGTGGCTGCAGGCGGGCGATCGCCGTGATAATCCCGAGCTCGCGGCGACCTTAACCGCCATTGCTGAGCAGGGCCCCGTGGCCTTTTATCAGGGTAAACTGGCAAAGCAAATTGTTGCGGCGGTGCAACAAGATCCAGATCACCCCGGTTTACTCACCGAAGCCGACTTAGCGGCTTACCAACCCAAGTGGCGTGAACCACTGTGCCAGCCTTACCGCGGCAAGCAAGTGTGTGGCATGGGGCCGCCAAGTTCCGGCGCCGTGGCGGTTGGGCAAATTCTGTCGCTGCTGGAACCCTTTGCCATCGATAAGATGGCGGTTAACGGCGATAAGTTTATCCATCACTATGCACAAGCATCGCGCATCGCTTACGCCGATCGCGCTCACTACTTGGCTGATCCGGATTTTGTTGAGGTGCCACTGGCGCAGCTGCTCAACCAGGATTACTTAGCCAAGCGCAGCGCCGAGATCCCCGTCGCCAAGGATGCGGGTAAGGTCAGTCACGGTGAATTTAACTTAGGCCATGGCGCTGACGCCACCGCGGCCTTACCGTCCACCAGCCATATGGTGATGGCCGATAAAGAGGGTAACCTGCTGAGCTTAACCGCCTCAATTGAGATGGGCTTTGGCTCTACCGTGATGGTGGGGGGCTTTTTGCTGAATAACGAACTGACCGACTTTTCCCGTCATCCGGGCAAGGGCAAGCAGTTGGCGGCGAACCGCGTTGAAGGGGGCAAGCGCCCGCGTTCGTCGATGGCGCCGACCATCGTATTAGATGATAACGGCCAACCGTTATTGGCGCTCGGCTCTCCAGGTGGCAGCCGCATCATCAACTACGTCAGCCAAGTCACCCTGTCGTTGTTGGATTGGCAATTGCCACTGAACCAAGCGGTGGCACTGCCACGGGTTAGCCATCGTAACGATTACTTGCTGCTGGAACAGGGCACGGAGTTAGAGCAGCGCAAAGCGGCGTTTGAATTGCGCGGTTACAAAGTGAAGGTGGCGCCGCTCAATAGCGGCGTACAGGTGATTAAGCGTACCGACAACGGCTGGCAAGGCGCGGCGGATCCGCGCCGCGAAGGGATCGCGATAGGCGGCTAGCTTTAACCGTTGGTGGTGAATGGATCGTCGTACAGTTTGATGATGATCCATTCATTGTTGCGGTTCACCAGTTTAACGCGGCGGTCTTCGCGAATTAACCGCTCGCCTTGGTAGCCTTCAAGCTGGATCAACACATTGATGGCGGCATTTTTACGCCGGAAAAAGTCGGCGTCGACGTCGGCAATGCCAATGCGAACATTACTCAGTGGTAGGCCAAACACATTGCGCTGGATCTGGCTGGCAACACGGTAGTGTTGCAACACATCGCCGATCTCTTCAGAAACCAGTGTTCTGGCGAGATCTGGGGCATTATTGATGTAGATGGCTTCGAAAAACGTTAAGGCCACTTGCTCTGGCGCCACAACCTCTTCATTTTCAAAACATCCAGTTAAAAAACTTAACGAAAACAATGCTATAAATGCTAAGCGTTTCACGATATTACTTCCTGTTTTAGCCTGCATTCAGTATGCAGTGCTGTTGCCACAGTGCAAGCGGAAGATTGTTGATCAAGATCAGCAAAAGGTGAATCAGTGATGTGTTTTAATGGCTGTACCAATTTAGATGACGTGGCAGGGAAGTGTTGAAGTCGTTAAAAATTATCCAAACCTTTAAGGACAGTTGCCGCGATTTGATGCCCATCGTGCTCGTGGTGGCGTTTTTCCAATTTGTGGTTCTTGGTCAGCCGTTACCCGGTGTTGGCAATATTTTGCTGGGAATGGTGTTTGTGGTGCTGGGGTTAACCCTGTTCATTTTTGGGTTAGAACTGGCGTTGTTTCCTATCGGCGAAGCCCTCGCCAAAGCCTTTGCTCGAAAAGGTTCGTTATTCTGGCTGCTGAGCTTCGCCTTCTTGCTGGGGTTTGGCACCACCGTGGCTGAGCCCGCCTTGATTGCGGTGGCGGCAGAAGCCGCAGAAGTGGCCGCCGGAGCCGGTGCCATTGCTGCAACCGAGTTAGCCCAACAAGCTTACGCTGACGATCTGCGCATGGTGGTGGCCTTTTCGGTTGGTTGCGCCATCTTGCTGGGGGTACTGCGGATCCTGTTTGGCTGGTCGTTGGCCAACATCATTATTGCCGGCTACTTGATTGTGATGGCATTAACCATGTTTGCGCCGCCGGAGATCATCGGCATCGCCTACGACAGTGGCGGGGTGACCACCTCAACCATTACGGTGCCACTGGTGACCGCACTTGGGGTTGGTTTAGCATCCAGTATTGCAGGCCGCAATCCGATGTTGGATGGCTTTGGCTTAATCGCGTTTGCCTCGTTGATGCCGATCATCTTTGTGCTGCTGTTTGGGATTATCACAACATGGAACTGATCACCGAGCTGTTTTTCACCCTGCTGGCGACCGGAGCCGACGTTGTGCCCATTATTGCGGTGTTGTTTGGCTTTCAATATCTAGTTTTGCGCCAACGGCTGCCTGAACTTGGGCAAAAACTGCTGGGGTTGGGTTGCGTTATTGTTGGCTTAACGCTGTTTTTGGTCGGGCTAGAAAAAGCGCTGTTTCCATTAGGCGAGATGATGGCCAGCCAGCTGACGGCGCCGGAGTTTCTGGGGATCACCGATAACGCCCAGTGGTGGCATTATTATTGGGTGTATCTGTTTGCCTTTGCCATTGGTTTTGCCACCACCATTGCCGAGCCATCACTGATTGCGGTCGCCATTAAGGCGGCAGAAGTGAGCGCCGGCGGCATCAAACCTTGGGGGCTGCGGATTGCGGTTGCCATTGGGGTTGCGTGTGGGATCTCCTTAGGTGCTTATCGCATCGTGGTGGGCGATCCGCTGCACTGGTACATCTTATCGGGTTATTTTGTGGTGGTGGTGCAAACCCAATTTGCGCCGAAAATGATCATCCCCTTGGCGTACGACAGCGGTGGCGTAACAACCTCTACCGTAACGGTGCCACTGGTGGCAGCATTGGGCTTAGGCTTAGCCACGGTGATCCCAGGCCGTAGCCCACTGCTTGATGGGTTTGGCTTAATCGCTTTCGCCAGTTTATTTCCAATCATTACTGTAATGGGCTACGCCCAGTTATCGGCGTGGCAGACACGTCGTCAAGAGTCTCGAGGTGAGCAATGCGCTTCAAACTGATTATTGCCTTTGTTGATGACCGGCAATCCCAAGACCTGGTTCACGCCGCACGCGATGCGGGTGCCACTGGGGTAACCTTGATTAACCACGCCCAAGGCGAAGGCCTTAAGCCGAAGAAAACCTTTTTGGGGTTAACCCTAGAAGCGCAGCGCGATGTGCTGTTGTTTGTAGTGGAAGAACACATGGCGCGAGAAGTGTTAGAAACCCTTGCTGAAGTGGGCGAATTTGATAGCAGCCCTGGCAGCGGCATTGCCCTGCAGATCGACGTGGAAGACGCGGTGGGCGTGGCACACCAAATTCAATCAATCAGCAGCAAAGTGGAACAGGAATTATGAGCAAACAACGTGTGGCCGTACGCCAAGTGATGACGCAAAACTGGATAGCGGTGGATGGCTTAAACACCATCGCCGAAGGGTTAGCGCAGATCCAGAGCCAGCATGTTGATGCGTTGATCATCAATAAGCGTGACGATAATGACGAACACGGGCTGGTGCTGCTGTCGGATATTGGTAAGCAGGTATTGGCAAAGGGGCGGGCGCCGGATCGGGTTAATCTATATGAAATCATGGCTAAGCCGGTGATTTCTGTAGCACCAAATATGGACATCCGTTACTGCACCCGCTTGTTTGAACGCTTTGGCTTGAGCATTGCCCCAGTTGTGGATGACGGCGATGTGGTTGGGGTTGTGAGTTACCGTGAGCTGGTGTTAAAAGGGTTGAGCAACGAGACAGCCTAAGCCCAGTGGACAACTTAGGTTATCCACAGAATCTGTGGAAAAGGCTGTTGAAAGTCCGGTAATCGGGTCTTAACTGCCTGAAAAAATGGCGATTATTAACCGCTGTTAAAAACAGCAGTGACAGCCAATTCCTGATCAAGTTGTCACATAAACCCGACAAGGCCGAGCGTAAAGCTCGGCTTTTTTTATGATATGCCGCCAATTCTGCTGAGGGTGATGGTCGGCCGAGGCTGTGGATAGAATGGTACGCGCTTAGATTGGCGCCGAGGCCAATGGGGCTAACTGCTGTTGCTGCATTTAGCAGCAATGTTGGTGGCTACGTGGGGTGGTGCTTGCGGGCATTCAGGCAAAAAAAAGGGCTGTGTCTTAATTAGCTGTTGCATCCCATCCAACAACTTCTTTAAGGCACTGCCTTTGGTCCAATTGGTACCGA
>NZ_CANLCI010000045.1 GCF_947489035.1 uncultured Ferrimonas sp.
AAACGAGTGATCGCCCAGACGCGGCTCGCCCTTAGACTTTGAGTGGTCATGGCCGTCGCCAGAACGCTGAAAACCGCACTGCACAGTGCGGTTTTTTTGTGACCTAATCCCAGCGCCAAAGGCCATGATACACTTCGTTCACTTTCCCCAGTAATGAGCAGCAGATGCACGGAAACCTGACCAAAATGGCCATCAGCGTGGCCCCAGTAGAGCAACTGGTAAACCCCACCGACGCCGCCCAATATCAACTGCGCTTAGGCGATCAGTTGGTGCCATTGAATCAACACATCGGCCAGCCGATCGCCTTGATCTACCGCGGCACCATCAACTGCACCGCCTGTGGCCGTAAAACCAATAAGAGCTACTCGCAGGGGCACTGCTTCCCCTGCATGAAGAAACTGGCGTCCTGCGACATGTGCATCATGAAGCCAGAAACCTGCCACTACGCCGAAGGCACCTGCCGTGAGCCGCAGTGGGGCGAAGCCAACTGCATGGTGCCTCATTACGTTTATCTGGCGAATACGTCGGGCGTTAAGGTGGGCATTACCCGCCACACCCAGATCCCAACGCGCTGGTTGGATCAGGGCGCAACCGAAGCGTTGCCGCTGCTGAAAGTGGCCACACGGCAACTGTCGGGCTTGGTGGAAGTAGCGATTGCGGAACATGTGGCCGACAAAACCAACTGGCGCACCATGCTCAAAGGCAACGGCGAGCACATCGATTTGGTGGCCGAAGGCAAACGGTTGCTGGCGGAAGTGGCGCCACGATTGGCGGAGTTGCAGCAGCAGTTTGGCGCCGACAGCATTGAAGTGCTGGGCGACATGCAGGTGCAGATTGAGTTTCCAGTGAGCCAATGGCCAACCAAGATCAGCTCGCACAACTTCGATAAAAACCCAGAAGTGCGCGGCGTGCTGCAAGGCATTAAAGGCCAATACCTGCTGCTGGATACGGGGGTGATCAACCTGCGTAAATTCACCGGCTACGACGTGGAATTCAGCGCCGAATAACGCCGCGACCTATTCGTTGTTGCTGCCGCGCGGACACTGACGCAGCATCGTCGCCGTGGCGATGGCATCCAGTGGGATATCCCACGGTTTGTCGGGCAGGCGATCCACTTGCTGCACTTCATGGGCCAACCCAATCAGGGTTGGCCTTTGTGTTGCTGCCAACCCCGCTAAGGTGCGGTCGTAAAACCCACCGCCCATGCCCAGACGATTGCCGTGCAGATCGAACCCCACCAGCGGCATCAGCACCACATCCAATTCAAACAGCGGCACCAACGCCGACTTATCTAATCGCGGTTCATCAATGCCAAAGCGGTTGGGGCGCATGGCCATGCCCGGCAGGTATTGCTGAAACAACAGTTGATGGGGATGAAAGGGGTGGATCACCGGCAGAGCGAGGGTTTTGCCGCGGGCGTGCAGTATTTCCGCCAACAGGTGCGGATCCAGCTCGCCATCGGCGGCCAGATACAGCGCCACGTGGCTGGCATGCTGCAGCAAGCTGTTGTCGGGCAGGTGCGCCGCCAAATTGATGGCCGCCGCGCGCTGCTGTTCGTGGCTTAAACTGCGCCGCGCTTGGCGCAATTGCTGTCGTAACTGTTGTCGTTGCTGCATGACTTACCCCATCACACTCATGTCACGACTTAGTTTGCGCCGAGGCGGTGATTTATGCCAATGCAATTTGGGCGAGATCGGCAACGCCGTGGCTGCTGTCGCGTCAGCGCCAAACGGGTGGGATAACCACCTCAGCCGCCACTAAAGCCAAACGTCAGACACAGCAAAACCGCCATCGTAGGCCGTCGTTTCAATAAACAGAGTGAGGGATAAAGCGTGGGCGAATGCCCAGAAGGGGTGTTAAGAGCTCCCCGCAGTGCCGCTACGAAGGGTTGCCCTCGAATCCGAAAATTCAAGGCGGGTATCCATTGTGTGCTTTCGGCTTCTCGGTCATGCCGAGCATGCGCAGCCGCACCGTCTGAACACCCTGGGGTTTAAAGCATCGGCCAGGGACGTTATTCGCTGGCGTACACTTCAGGGAGCCTAGCAAGTGTAGAAAAGCGCGAGGCGTTTTCCTAACTCACGGCTTCAGTTTATGAAGCTTCCGGATCCGATTCAACCGCTTTTTTGGACTTTGTGAGGTGTTCGACGGATTACTGAGCAAGGGCGTTACGCGTGCAATGGCGCGGGGTTGCCGTGGCAACGGGAAAACAAATTGCAAGGGGAACACGTGGGGCGAAGGCCCAAGAAAAGGGGGGTGTTAATAGCTCCCCGCAGTGCCGCTGCGAAGGGTTGCCCTCGAATCCGAAAATTCAAGGCGGGTGTCCATCGTGTGCTTTCGGCTTCTCGGTCATGCCGAGCATGCGCAGCCGCACCATTTGAACACCCTGGGGGTAAAAGCATCGGCCAGGGACGTTATTCGCTGGCGTACACTTCAGGGAGCCTAGTGAGGGTCGAAAATCGCGTGGCGTTCTTCTAACTCACCGCTGCAGTCTATGGCGCTTCCGGATCCGATTCAACCGCTTCTTTGGGCTTTGTGGCGCGTTCGCCTAATCGCTGGTCAATGGTGATCTGCAGCGCAGTGAGGCGCTGTTGCAGTTGCACTTGCTGCTGCGCATGCTGTATTTGCGATTCGTCCTGTTCGTGCAAGAGATTCAACGCCACCATCACCGCAAGGTGTTCCATGCTTGGGCTGCCAGTACGTTGCTTCAGTTGCTCGATGCGGGTGTTGAGTTCGGCTGCGATCGATTGCAAGCGTTGATGCTGATCCGGTGGGCAAGCAACGGTGTAGTTGCGCCCCAGAACCGTAATGTCGGTGGTGTCGTGACTCATGCAAAACCTGAATTAAATGAAAAACTGGCCCCAGTTTGTGCACCGTCTGTGCTGCGCAGTCAAGTGGAGCGATTCTGGTGGGGTATGGTAGCATGGCTGCAGTTTTTAACCTCGGAACTTCTCTGATATGAAATCCACATCTCCGTTGCTGCTAGGCAAACTGCAATCCGCCCTGGATAACGACAAACTGGCGCTATTACCTGCTGAAATTCATGGCGTGTTAACTGGCCTTGTGTGTGGTGGGGTGACCATCGAAAACAACCAGTGGGTGCAGCCATTGCTGGAATTGGTGAACGACGGTGAACCGCTGTCTGACGAACTGATGGCGATCGTAAAAGAGTTGTACCAAGACGTGGTAAACAGCTTGGTGGATCCCGAGCTGAGCTTCTCGCCGCTGCTGGCGGAAGAGGACGACCCATTAAGCGATCGCTTAGAAGCGTTCATCAACTGGGTACAAAGCTTCCTAACCGGTTTAGCGATGGTGCAACCGGCGCTGGATAAAGCCTCTGCCGACGTGCAAGAGCTGATCCAAGACTTAACCGACATCACCTTGGTTGAGCTGGAAGTGGAAGACAACGACGAGAACGAAGCCGGATTTGATGCCCTGATTGAACACGCTCGCATTGGCGCGTGGGAATGTCTGCGTGAATTCCGTGGCTTAGCTGACGACGAAGACGAAGACAGCGAGCCAAAAACCTTACACTAACAGGCAAGGCTTCAGCGTAAGCGCTGCACTAAATCAAACAATAAGCAGTAAAGGACACAAAAGTGATGGATCAAACCCTAGCCGCCGCCCACCGCCAACAGCTGTTGGCGCAGATGCCAGAAAACGCCGTTGCCTTGGTGTATGGCACCAGTGAAGTAACGCGTTCGAACGACACTGAGTTCCGCTTCCGCCAAGACAGCGATCTGTTTTACCTTACCGGCTTTAACGAGCCCGACAGCGTTTTGCTGTTGCGTAAAGGGCAAAGCCCAGAGTCGGTGATGTTCGTGCGGCCCCGTGACGAGATGATGGAGATCTGGCACGGTCGCCGTTTGGGGGTAGAACGTGCCCCTAAGGCGCTAGGGGTTGATGCCGCTTATTCGGTGGAAGAGTTAGCGCAAGAGCTGCCAAAGCTGGTGAACGGCTTTGACGTACTGATGCACCGCCCCGGCTTTTCCAAGCGCGAAGACGACACCGTAGCGCAGCTGTTGCAGCGTTTGCGTGGGGGGCAGCGCCAAGGTTTAGCGCCGGTGCACCGCGTGCAGGATCTACGCCAGCCACTGCACGAACTGCGCTTGCACAAATCCGCCGCCGAGCTGGAACTGATGGCTAAAGCGTGTCAGATCAGCGCCGACGCCCACAGCCGCGCCATGCAGCTGTGTCAGCCGGGCATGTTTGAATACCAACTGGAAGCCACCATCAAACACCATTGTGCCATGAACGGCGCGGTAGAGATGGCTTACGGCACCATTGTTGGCGGCGGCGACAACGCCTGCGTGCTGCACTACACCGAAAACGAATCCGCCTTGAAAGATGGCGAATTGGTGTTGATTGACGCCGGTGCCGAATACCAAGGTTACGCCGGTGACATTACCCGTACCTTCCCAATCAACGGCAAGTTCAGCGACGAACAAAAAGCGCTGTACCGCTTGGTGCTCGAGGCCGAAAAAGCCGCCATTGCGATGCTGAAACCCGGCGTGGCGATTAAAGACGCCAACGCCAAGGTGTTACAAATCATGGTCGGCGGTTTGGTGGCATTGGGGATCATGCACGGTGACGTGCAAACCCTGATCGAAACGGAAGCCTACAAGAAGTTCTACATGCACGGCCTTGGCCACTGGTTGGGGCTGGATGTGCACGATGTGGGCGATTACCACAGCGCCGATCGCAGCCGGCCGCTGGAGCCAGGCATGGTGCTGACCATCGAACCGGGTTTGTACATCGCCCCCGACGCCGACGTGGATCCAAAATGGCAAGGGATCGGCATTCGCATCGAAGATAACATCGCAATTACCGAAGATGGTCACATCAACCTGACCGCCGCCGTGGTAAAAGAGATCGCAGATATCGAAGCGTTGATGGCAGGATAAACCGTGAAAAAACAAGTTGATATTGCCATTGTTGGCGGCGCTATGGCGGGCGCCTGCTTGGCGCTATCACTGGCGAGGCTGCAAGGCCCCAATCAGCGCCGCTATCAGGTGGCGTTGATTGAAGCCAAAGCGGTAGACGATCATGCCCATCCGGGCTACGACAGCCGCGCCATCGCCTTAGCCGACGGCAGCGTCAGCACCTTGCAACAGCTGGGATTGTGGTCGCACCTGGCGCCGCAAGCGGCTGCGATTGAACGCATCGAAGTGTCTGATCGCGGCCACTTTGGTGGCGTCGCCATGACCGCCGCCGAATATGGCGTGGCCAGCCTTGGCCAAGTGGTTGAGCTGGAACGCACCGGCGCCGCGTTGTGGCAGCAGCTGCAGCAAGCCGATGTCACCCTGTATTGCCCCAACTCCTTGGCGGATCTACGCCAGCATGCCGATTTCACTGAACTTACCCTGAACGACGGCAGCCAACTGCAGGCCAAATTAGTGGTGGGCGCTGATGGCACCATGTCGCAGGTGCGGCAGCAACTGCACATTGGCCTAGAACGGCAGCCGTACCAACAAACCGCGGTGATCGCCAACATCAGTTGCAGCGAACACGGCGTAACCGCCTATGAGCGCTTTACCGCCGATGGCCCCTTGGCGCTATTGCCGATGAGCGATGGCCGTTATTCGTTGGTGTGGGTGCAAAGCGACGAACAAGCGCAGCAGCGTTTGCAACTGAGCGAGCACGAATTCCGCCGTCAGCTGCAACAAGCGTTTGGGCAGCGCCTTGGCCGCATTGACAAGATCGGCGCCCGCGCCAGTTACCCGTTAGCCCTGTGTCAGGCCGAGCGCATCCATCATCACCGCTGTGTGTTGATCGGCAACGCCGCCCAAACCGTGCACCCGATTGCGGGGCAGGGCTTTAACTTAGGGCTGCGCGATGTGGCCGCACTGGTGCAGCAATTACAACAAGCATTAGAACAGCAACAAGACCCCGGTGAATTTAGCCGTTTGTTGGCCTACGCCGACAGCCGCGAGGCGGATCGCCAACGGGTAACGGGCCTAACCGATGGGCTGGTTAAGCTGTTCTCAACTTCATCTCGCGTGATGGCATTGGGGCGCAACTGCGGCCTGTTGTCGATGGCGCTGATCCCCACTTGGAAACGCAAGCTGGCCTATCAAGCGATGGGCTGGCGCAGCAGCGCCAACTAACCACAGCCGTTAGGGCGTAGGAGAAACAGATATGGTCACCACGGAATCGGTCGATATTGCCATTGTTGGCGGCGGCATGGTTGGCATGGCTACCGCCATTGGCTTAGCGCAAGCGGGCTATCAGGTGGCCGTGGTTGAACGGGCGGCACCGCAACCGGTCAGCGGCGAGCCCAAATTACGGGTGTCGGCCATCAACCGCGCCAGCGAACAGTGGCTGCGCGACTTAGGCGCATGGCAACTGTTGCCAAGCGATCGGCTGAGCCCCTACGACGGCATGCAGGTGTGGGACAAAGACAATCTGGCCGGCATTGAGTTTCACGCCGACGACGTGGCCGAGCCGGATCTGGGCCACATCATTGAAAACGACGCCCTCGGGTACGCCCTGTGGCAGCGCGCCGAGCAGATCTCAGCCATTAAGCTGCTGATCGCCACCCCGCAAGGGGTCGCCGTTAGCGAACGCGACGCGTGGCTGAACTTGGACAACGGCACCATGCTCACCGCGCAGTTGTTGCTGGCGGCGGATGGCGCCAACTCTTGGTTGCGACAGCAGTGCCAAATTCCGCTGAGTTTCCGCGATTATGGCCACCACGCGTTGGTGGGCACGGTACGCACCCAGCAGCCCCACAATGGCGTCGCCCGCCAAGTGTTCCTGCCGGAAGGGCCATTGGCGTTACTGCCGTTGAGCGATCCCAACCTGTGCTCCATTGTGTGGTCGCAATCGCCGCAGTTGGCGCAGCAGCGCAGCGAACTGAGTGAAGCCGACTTTGATCTGGCCATTTCGGTGGCCACCGAATCGCGCTTAGGTCAAATCCAGATCGAATCCGCACGACCGGTGTTCCCGTTGATGATGCGTTACGCCCGCGACTTTGTGCGCCCGCGCATCGCCTTGCTGGGCGACGCCGCCCATACCATTCATCCCTTGGCGGGGCAGGGGGTAAACCTTGGCTTTGGCGATTCGATGGCGTTGGTGGCCACCTTACAAGAAGCACAAAACAGCGATTGGGACATTGGCTCGTTACGGCTGCTGCAACGCTACGAGCGTCAGCGCCAAGCGGCCGCCCAAGAGATGCTGGCGGCGATGGATGGATTTCGCTGGTTATTTGCCGGTTCCAACCCGCTGAAAAAGGCCGTGCGTGGCCTGGGCATGAATTTGGTCGACCGCGCTGGCGGGGTAAAAAACCAATTGTTGGCGCACGCGTTAGGGCTGCAACACAGCGCAGGAACGCGTTGATAAAACACTAGGGTGAACAGGGTGTACAACGGTTTGTGCTGTATGTCACTCTGGCGCCATACAAATTGTATACAGCGGCGCAGTGATAGGTATAATGCGCCGCAAAAGTGCGATGTGATCCAGCGCGCATTTGCGCCAAGAGTGAGGCATCGCTGAGCCAAAACCAATCGTATTGACGACGTGCGTTATTGAGTGCGTTGACTAGATCGTTCCAATCAAGGCGCTCGGCGCTGGTGGCTCTAACGGCACGTTGAGCCACCCTAAACGGCACGTTCTAAGCAGCAATAAAACTCAAGCATCGATTCGATTGGTTATATCCAAGGAACTGATATCGATATGGCCAGCAAAACCGTACTGTTTGAGCAACACCTTCAATCTGACGCCAAAATGGTGGATTTTCACGGCTGGGATATGCCGTTGCACTATGGCTCGCAGCTGGATGAACACCATCAGGTGCGTACCGACGCCGGCATGTTTGATGTTTCCCACATGACCGTGGTGGATATTCACGGCGCCGATGCCCGCGACTTCCTGCGGCGCGTATTGGCCAACGACGTGGCCAAACTCACCACCCCGGGCAAAGCGCTGTACGGCGGCATGCTCAACCAAGATGGCGGCGTCATCGACGATCTGATCACCTATTACCTCAACGACAGCTTCTACCGCGTTGTCGTGAACTCCGCCACCCGCGTTAAAGATTTAGAATGGTTAGGCCAACAGGCCGATGCCTTCGACATCACCATTACCGAACAAACCGACTTGGCGATGATTGCCGTGCAAGGCCCCAACGCCAAAGCCAAAGCCGCCCAAGTATTCAGCGCCGAACAAAACGCCGCCGTTGACGGCATGAAACCCTTCTTTGGGGTGCAGGCGGGGGATCTGTTTATTGCCACCACCGGCTACACCGGCGAAGCGGGCTACGAAATTACCCTGCCGAACGATCAAGCCGCCGAGCTGTGGCAGCAACTGCTGGCCGCAGGGGTAAAACCGGCCGGTTTGGGCGCCCGTGACACCTTGCGCTTAGAAGCTGGCATGAACCTGTACGGCCAAGACATGGACGAAACCATCAGCCCTCTGGCGGCCAACATGGGTTGGACCATCGCTTGGGAACCGGCTGAACGCCACTTTATTGGCCGCGAAGCCCTAGAGCAGCAAAAAGCCGAAGGCACCGCCAAGTTGATTGGGTTGGTGTTAACCGAAAAAGGCGTATTGCGTGCAGGCATGCCGGTGTTCGTCAAAGACAGCGACGGCAAC
Source organism: uncultured Ferrimonas sp. (assembly GCF_947489035.1). GTDB lineage: Bacteria > Pseudomonadota > Gammaproteobacteria > Enterobacterales > Shewanellaceae > Ferrimonas. Next base: position 8,590 of record NZ_CANLCI010000045.1, read on the forward strand.
GAACACGAAGGGGTGATCACCTCGGGCACCTTCTCGCCCACCTTAGGGCACGCAGTGGCGATGGCACGAGTTCCGTTTGCGGTATCTGGCCAAGCCGAAGTAGGCATTCGTAAAAAACGCGTTCTAGTGGACGTTGTTAAGCCGTGCTTTGTACGCAACGGCAAAAAAGCATTCTAAATAAAGGGAATACGATCATGAGCAACATTCCATCTGAGTTGAAGTTTGCCGCCAGCCACGAATGGGTTCGCCCAGAAGGTGACGGCGTTTACACCATCGGTATCTCTAAGCACGCCCAAGAGCTGCTGGGCGACATGGTTTTTGTTGAGTTGCCAGACGTTGGCGACAACGTCGATGCTGGCGAAGATTGCGCGGTAGCGGAATCGGTTAAAGCCGCGTCTGACGTATACAGCCCGCTGACCGGCGAAGTGATCGCCATCAACGAAGAGCTGGAAGACGCGCCAGAAACCGTAAACAGCGATCCTTTCGGTGACGGTTGGCTGTTTAAAGTAAAAGCCAGCGACGAAGCGGAACTGGCTAGCTTACTCGACAGCGACGCCTACTTGGCCAGCATCGAAGACTAAGCGTCACTGAATCATCAAAGCCCCCATCTGTGGGGCTTTGTCTTTTTTCTTGCAGCGCCCACTTAAGAGGCGCGCAAACTACCCTACCAAGTTGAAGGATCTGCCCTCTATGAGTACTCCTCGCACTCTCAAGCAGCTGGATCGCAGCGACGAGTTTATCGGTCGCCACATCGGCCCAGACGCTACCCAACAACAACAGATGCTCAGCGCCATTGGTGCCGACAGTCTGGACGATCTGACCGCGCAAATCGTACCGGAAGGCATTTTGCTGACCGATTCGCTGACCGTTGGCGAGCCGATGGCGGAAGTGGACGCGCTGGCGCGATTGCGTGCCATGGCCGAGCAAAATGAAGTGCGTAATAACTTCATCGGCATGGGCTACTACGGCACCCGCGTTCCCCACGTGATCCAGCGTAACGTGCTGGAAAATCCGGGCTGGTACACCGCCTACACCCCATACCAGCCAGAGATCGCCCAAGGCCGTTTAGAAGCGATCCTCAACTTCCAACAGCTGTCGATGGACATGACCGGCATGGAGCTGGCCTCGGCCTCGTTGCTGGATGAAGCCACCGCCGCCGCCGAAGCGATGGCACTGGCCAAGCGTACCTCTAAGAACAAAAAGTCCGATCTGTTCTTTGTGGCCGATGACGTGTTCCCGCACACCTTGGACGTGGTCAACACCCGCGCCGAGCAACTGGGCTTAGAGGTTATTGTTGGCCCAGCCGCGCAAGCGGCGGATCACAACGCATTTGGCATCTTGCTGCAGTACCCCAACCAGTTTGGTGCCATCGAAGATTACCGCGCCTTGGCAGACGCGGTGCACGCCAACAAAGGCTTGGTGTGTGTGGCCACCGACTTAATGGCGCTTACCCGCCTGCAAGCGCCAGCGCAATGGGGCGCAGACGTGGTGTTTGGCTCAGCCCAGCGCTTTGGCGTACCGATGGGTTACGGTGGCCCCCACGCCGCCTTCTTCGCCACCCGCGACGCCTACAAGCGCTCTATGCCTGGCCGCATCATCGGCGTGTCGAAAGACACCCGTGGCAAGCCTGCGCTGCGAATGGCAATGCAAACCCGCGAACAACACATCCGCCGCGAAAAGGCCAACTCCAACATCTGTACCGCTCAGGTGTTGCTGGCCAACATGGCCTCGTTCTACGCCGTCTACCACGGCCCAGAGGGCTTGAAAGCGATTGCAGAACGGATTGAACGGTTAACCTCGGTGCTGGCCGCTGGCCTAAGCGCCAAGGGCCACGCGCCGCAAAACCGCAACTGGTTCGACACCCTAACCGTGGCAGTGGCCGACAAAGCCGCGCTGCAACGCCGTGCCGATGCCGCTGGTTTAAACCTGCGCATGGACATCGACGGTGTGGTGGCGATCAGCTTGGATGAAACCCATAAAAGTGCCGACGTGGCGCTGCTGTGGGACGTGATCTTAGGCGCCGATCACGGCCTCAGCGTGGCCGCAGTCGAAGCCGAGGTGGCGATGCCAAGCTACGCCGCCCGCGATACCGATTTCTTGCAGCACGAAGTGTTTAACCGCTACCACAGCGAAACCGAGATGCTGCGTTACATCCGCAAGCTCGAAGGCAAAGACTTGGCGCTGAACCACTCGATGATCTCGCTCGGTTCTTGCACCATGAAGCTCAACGCCACCGCCGAGATGATGCCGGTCAGCTGGCCTGAATTCGCCAACATGCACCCGTTCTGCCCGCAAGAGCAGGCCAAAGGCTACAAGGCGATGGTCGACAGCTTGGCGGAATACTTGGTTAACATCACCGGCTACGACGCCATGTGCATGCAGCCAAACTCCGGCGCTCAAGGCGAGTACGCTGGCCTGTTGGCGATCAAGAAGTACCAAGAATCCATCGGCCAAGGCCACCGCGACATCTGCTTGATCCCAAGCTCTGCCCACGGCACCAACCCGGCCTCGGCCATGCTTACCAGCCTTAAAGTGGTGGTGGTGGCCTGTGATGAATCCGGCAACGTCGATATGGCGGATCTAAAAGCCAAAGCGGAAGAGCACAGCGACAACCTCTCTTGCATCATGGCCACCTACCCATCCACCCACGGCGTGTACGAAGAGCAGATCCGCGCGATCTGCGACTTAGTGCACCAGCACGGCGGTCAGGTGTACATGGACGGCGCCAACATGAACGCGCAGGTGGGCGTAACCTCGCCGGGTCACATCGGCTCGGACGTATCTCACCTGAACTTGCACAAAACCTTCGCCATCCCCCACGGTGGCGGCGGCCCGGGCATGGGGCCAATCGGCGTGAAAGCGCACTTGGCGCCGTTTGTGGCGGGTCACTCGGTGGTGAAAACCGGCGCGGCCAGCGAAAACAACGGCGCGGTTTCGGCGGCGCAGTATGGCTCCGCCTCTATCCTGCCGATCAGCTGGATGTACACGGTAATGTTGGGCAACACTGGCCTGCGTCAGTCCACCCAAGTGGCGATGCTGAACGGCAACTACTTGGCGCACGAACTGGGCAAGCACTATCCGGTGCTGTACACCGGCCGTAATGGTCGCGTCGCCCACGAATGCATCATCGACTTGCGCCCACTCAAAGAAGCCACCGGCGTGACCGAAATGGACATCGCCAAGCGCTTGAACGACTACGGCTTCCACGCCCCAACCATGAGCTTCCCTGTTGCGGGCACGCTGATGGTTGAGCCAACGGAATCGGAATCGAAGCAAGAGCTGGATCGCTTTATTGAAGCGATGGTGATGATCCGCGCCGAGATCGACAAGGTAGGCAACGGCGACTGGCCAGCGGACAACAACCCGCTGCACAACGCCCCGCACACCTTGGACGACATTGTTGATCCAAGCTTCGATGCCCGCCCATACAGCCGCGAGCTGGCGGTCTACCCCACCGCCGCCACCCGCGACAACAAGTTCTGGCCAACGGTAAATCGCATCGACGATGTGTACGGCGACCGCAACCTGTTCTGCGCCTGTGTGCCGATGGACGCTTACGAATAAGCCGAAGCAATCCGCTTCAGCGCTTAGCCGTAACTTGGCTGGTAATAGCTGAGCTTGAATGAGAAAACGCGCCGAAAGGCGCGTTTTGTTTTTGTTAAATATTTCAGGGAAGATTGAGTTTATGTTTAATATAAATAGGAATAAAAAACATGGATTAGATGTTATCAGGGTTACTGAGTACATCATCGATAGAGCAAAAACCAGAGACCGATTTAGTATTAATGAAGCGGCGAAAAGTGAAGAGTTATCTGGATTGGGCGAATATCGTATTGCAGAGGTGTTTCGCGAAATATGTCTAGAGCCTAATGGGCCTAATTCTTTACACGCCTTGACGCTAATGGATGGAACGAATAGCACTAGCCTGCAGGGAATTTGGCAATTAAAACCAGAAGCATACTTTGGTTATCAATCACACCTAGCTGTTATTGAGGCAAAAAGAGCCGTGCAAATTGCTATTTTTACTGCTGCTGTTGCTGTGGTAAGTATCGTTGTTAGCTTATTTGGTTTTTTTAGGTGAATGTTCAGTTTCTATTATCATCGTTGGGTGACTAGAAATTTAGATATAGTTAGATTACGCCTGCGGCTAATCAAACCTACGAGCCTTTGCTCTACCCAGTAGGTCGGCATCTTTTGCCGACAGCTTTGCGCTAATATCGTGTAAATCCACTGACTGTTTTGTTGCCATATCTGCAGCGACGGGATAAATCCCGCCCTACGATAAGCAGGCAGACATTCGCTGTAGGTGAGATAAAAGCTAAGCCTCGTAGGTCACGTTAGCCGTTGTTTGGCGTAACGTGACAGCGCCTGTGTGCCAACCTCAGCCGGTACCGCAATCGCGGGCAATGTTCGATTACGCCTGCGGCTAATCAAACCTACGGCTCATCAACCCGACGGGTTATGGGGATCCCCAGTTTTGGTCGGTCACGTTAGCCGCGGTTTGGCGTAACGTGACAGCGCCGGTGGGCGTTGTTGATCAAATCAAACCAGAAAACACAGCTATATCAAAGAGCTTGGCTGATTATGCAACTTGCTGACGAAT
>NZ_CANLCI010000046.1 GCF_947489035.1 uncultured Ferrimonas sp.
ATTAGCCGCAGGCGTAATCGAACAATGCCCGCCGTTGCGTACCGATTGAGGTTGGCACACCGGCGCCGTCACGTTACGCCAAACCGCGGCTAACGTGACCTACCAAAGCTGGGGCCCCCCAATTAGCCGCAGGCGTAATCGAACAATGCCCGCCGTTGCGTACCGATTGAGGTTGGCACACCGGCGCCGTCACGTTACGCCAAACCGCGGCTAACGTGACCTACCAAAGCTGGGGCCCCCCAATTAGCCGCAGGCGTAATCGAACAATGCCCGCCGTTGCGTACCGATTGAGGTTGGCACACCGGCGCCGTCACGTTACCCCAAACCGCGGCTAACGTGACCTACAAAAAAGCTGGGGATCCCCATAACCCGTAGGGTTGATTCGCCGCAGGCGTAATCGAACAAGGCCGCCGTTGCGTACCGGTTGAGGTTGGCACACCGGCGCTGTCACGTTACCCCAAACCGCGGCTAACGTGACCGACCAAAGCTGGGGATCCCCATAACCCGTAAGTTTGATTAGCCGTAGGGTTGATTCGCCGCAGGCGTAATCAAACAATGCCGCCGTTGCGTACCGGTTGAGGTTGGCACACCGGCGCCGTCACGTTACCCCAAACCACGGCTAACGTGACCGACAAAGAGCTGGTGCCCTAACTCCTACCCCCACGGTTCTCCCCTGTCTTGACCAAAAACCGTCGGTTAGTGCATCTTTGAAAGTAGGCTGGCCGCCAAAACAGCGGCGCAACCAAGAAGCAACCGCAACATTGTTATCCAAGGAGGGATGCATGAGCCCAAACAACACAACGCCTGCTGGCATCGCCAGCGCAGCTCGCTGGGCCGCAGCCACATTGATATTGTTTGCCAGCGCAAGCAACGCCAATGCCAATGCCAATGCCACCATCTATAAATGCCCTGTTGATGGTAAGACTCACTATCAACAACAGCCCTGCGACAACGACAACCTCAGCCAAGGCCAGCTAGAGCTTGAGCCGCCAAGCTCCATCAGCAAGCTGAAAATTCATGGCAACCACCGCCCCACCGCACAAGCGCCGTCGTCGCGCCCCACTTTCGGCCGCAACCACATTCGGATCAGCAACACCAACTGCCAACGGCAAGGGGCGAAGACGGTTTACAGCGCTTTAGTCAGCAACTACAGCAGCCACTTGGCCTACACCGTCAAGCTGTCGTCCACTTTTTTCTTTAAAACCGACAGCAGCGCCGGTTACCAACAGTGGGACAAACAACTGCAGCGGCTAACCCTAGCCGCAGGCAGTTCAAGGCAGATTAAGCTGCACTCGCGCCTGCACGGCGATAACGTCCAAACCCGCTGCGAACGGGATATGACCTTTGTGGTGGCGAAAAAGTAGCGCCGCAGCCCTCGCCCCGCCCTTTGTTCCCATTCCAAACCGCTTCCCCCGTCGCTGTCGGCAGGGGTGCCATTTCGGCTGCGCTGGCTGCTGCCAATTCCCGTGATTTCAGCCTAGCGCCCAACCGCCCGTGAACAATAAAACCGCATTTGGGTTGACAGTTAAGATTACAGCTGTAATTTTAAACAAAGAATTACATCCGTAATCGTATTGATTGTGGCCGCACAGGGAAGTCAACTCATGGCAGAGATCAGCAACAGCGAACTGGAAGTGTTAAAGGTGCTGTGGGCGCAACACCCACTCAGTGCCAACCAGATCATCGAACGGCTTAATCGGCACCAGCCGTGGCACCAAAAAACCGTAAAAACCCTACTGAATCGATTGGTCAGCAAGCAGGCCATCGGTTTTGAAAAGGTGCAGCGCATGTACCTTTACTCCCCGCTGCTTGAGCAAGAGTCTTACCAGATAAAGCAGAGCGAAAGCCTGATTGCGCGCATCTTTGGCGGCCGAATTTCGCCGTTAGTCAGCGGCTTTGCCAAGCGCAACAACTTACAAAAAGAGGACATCGACGAGCTTAAAGCGCTGATCAAACAGTGGGAACAAGACCATGATTAACGCCCTGCTTGAGTCGTTATGGTTGTTCACCCTACTGAGCGCAGCCTTGCTGCTGTGCCATCGTTGGGTGCTGCGTTTTGGTGGTGCCACCAGCGCCTATGCCTTGTGGCTGTTGCTGCCACTGGCATTGCTTGTCAATCAGTTGCCGCTGCCGTTGTTGCTCAGCCACACGTTGCCGCCGCTGGCCATGGAAACCTTGGTGACGCTGCCCCATGCCCTGGCCGCACACGCCACCCCGTGGGCAACCATATTACTGAGCCTCTGGGGCAGCACCAGCGCCTGCGGGTTGGTCTTTTGGCTATGGCAAGAGCGGCGTTTTCAACGGCGCTTGGCCATTACCCCAATCGCGGCCAGCACACTGCCCCTCGCCCTGCCCGCGGCCCTGCGTGTTTATCAAAGCAACCACGCCCACAGCCCAATGCTAATGGGCTGGTTCAGCCCCCAGTTAGTGCTGCCGACTTCGTTTTCGCAACGCTATTCCAAGAGGCAGCAACGGCTGATCTTGGAACACGAGTTGTGTCACTTACACCGAGGCGATCTGCACTGGAATCGCTTGGCGGCATGCTGTTTGGCCGCAACCTGGTTCCACCCACTGTCATGGCTGGCTTTCGCGAGGTTTCGCCGTGATCAAGAACTGTCCTGTGACCAAACTGTTTTAGCGCGCAAGCACAAGGAATGCAGGGTCAACTACGGCAAAGCACTGCTGCAGACGGCGGCCACCGTTTCCAGCAGCCCCTTTGCCCCACTGTCCTTTAAAAAATATGGAGACAAACCAATGATGTTTGAACGCTTAACTCAGATCAAAAGCAACGCTCAAGGCAGCAAACGGGGCAAGGCCTTAATCGCCGCCGCCGCGCTGATGCTGCTGTCGGGGATCAGCTACGCCGGCAATGATCACACCACTAAGGCCGTGAAGAACGCCACCATGGTGGCACCACTCACGCGGATAGCACCGCAGTACCCCGCTGCGGCCGCCGCTCAAGGCGTGGAGGGTTCGGTCATTTTGAAATTTGATGTGCAAGCCGATGGCCGCGTCAGCAACATCTCGGTGGTGCGCGCCATCCCCAACGCGGTCTTTGTGCACGAAGCCAAAAAAGCACTGGCACAGTGGACCTATAAAACCAGCGCCAACGGCATAAAAGACGCCTTAGTGCAGCTGGACTTTGCCTTAGAAAAACGCAGCGACAGCCCCTACCCACAGGTGGAACAGATCCAAATCATCAACCACAACAAGTAAAGTAAAACGGCGGCTCATCCTGATGTTGAGCCGTCTGCGCGCCCGATTTCTCCCGTTGATGTTAGCGGGGCTTATTGGCGTTCAGAATGTCGATAAAATGGCGCACCTTGGGTAAGTTGATCACATCCCGATGCACCAAAATCCACGTGGGAATGCTCCAGCTCAAGTGCGGTAATACTGGTTGCAGCAACGATGAACGGTCGATCATAAATTTGGCCGCAATGCCCACCCCAATGCCCTGCTGCAGCCCCTGTTGCAACACCTGATGAGATCGGCTTTGCAGCTTAATGTTGGCCGCAGGCACATGGGTATGAATCCACTCATTCCACGCCAAATGAGGCTGGCGTTCGTTCATCGCAATAAAATCATGCACCGCAACGCTATCCATCTGCGGCAGCCCCCGTTTATCGAGGTAACTTTGGTGGGCGTACAGCCCCAGCTCTAACGCAAAAAAGGGCAGCACCACGTTGTCTAAGGTGGTTGGCTTGGCGCCAGTGCGAATGGCCACATCCGCTTCACCGTATTCCAGCTTGAATTGGCGAATGTCGCCGATGATCTCAATCCGCATCTGCTCAAATCGCGCCTGATAACAGTTTATGGCGGGAAACAGCAGCTGCGCTAATTCATCCACACAGGTGATGGTTAAGGTGCCTTGCAGTTGCTCCTGCTGGCTTTTGGCGCGATTGGCAAACTGGCTGAATTGCTCCTCGGTGATCTGGCCAAGGCGCATCAACTCCAGCCCCGCATCGGTCGCGATATAACCGCGATCGTTGCGCTGGAACAGCGTCACCTGCAGCGACGCCTCTAACCCATCGATGTGGCGCATCACCGTGGAACGGTGCACCCCTAACGCTTTGGCGGTTGCACTTAAGGTGCCCAATTGCGCCAGTCGATAAGCCGTTCTTAGCTCGGTCCACTTTTCCATGGTTATGCCTTTTGCTCGGTAGAAAACCTTGTTGCATATATGCACATCAAGGTTTCATTTTTGCTCATTCCTAGCATACAGGCAACAACATAGAATGGCGCCAATTCAATAACGCAGCACAGGGCTGACACAATGAAAACGCAAGTATTGGTAATTGGTGGCGGCTTTGCCGGTGTGGCGGTAGCGCAGAAACTGGCCAAGCAAGGGATCGATACCGTCCTCGTTGATCGCAAAGACTACTTTGAAGTGACTTACGCGGTGCTGCGTGATGTGGCCGATCCCAAACAAAATAACGGCAACGCCCGCCAGTATTACCAGCAGTTACTGACTGGCCGCTTCATCCACAGCGGCGTGCAGCAGCTCAGCCACAACAGCGCCATGTTAGAAAACGGCGACAGCATCCACTTCGAAAAAGTGGTGATCGCCTCTGGCTCTAGCTACCCCAGCTTGCCGCTGGCCAAATCCAGCAACGCCATCTCCATCGATGCCCGCAATCAAGAACTGCACCAATACCACCAGCAGCTGCAAACCGCCAAACAGGTGTTGATCATCGGTGGTGGCGTAGTGGGGGTAGAGCTGGCCGGTGAGATCGCTTACGCCATGCCAACCACCAACGTTACGCTGGCGCACAACGGCCACGCCCTGCTTGATGGTTTTCGCTCCAAGGCGCAAGCCAAAGCGTTAGCCCAGCTGCAACGGCTTGGGGTCGAGGTGAAGTTTAATGCCCGCTATCAGCAGCAAGGCGAGCACTATGTCGATAGCAACAGTGGCGACGTTTTGCGGCCAGACGTGGCCTTTGCCGCCACCGGCGTGCGCCCCAACAACCAGTTTTTACAGCAGCAGTTTGCCCATACCCTCAACCCACAGGGGTTGGTAAAGGTGGATAAGCAGCTCAGCGTGATCGGCCAAGATAACTTTTACGCCTTAGGCGACATCGCCGACGTCGGCGAAGCCAAGTTGGGCTATCTGGCACTGGAACAAGGCAACTATCTGGGCAAGCGCATCAGCAACCAGCTCAAAGGCAAACGCAGCAAAGGCTACAGCCGCCATCCGTTTATGGCGTTAGTGCCCACCGGCCAAGAAACCGGCGTTGCCCAGCTGCCGTTTATCACCACCACTTGGCGCACGCTGCTGAACATGAAACAAAAGGATCTGTTCATCAGCAAAACCTTTAACGAATTAAGCCACTGATCTGCCGCTTACCGTTGCCAAACTGCCCTGTTTCGCCGCAGGGCAGCCACACCACACCGCACCAACAAATATCAGCCCGCACCAACAAATCCCAAATGGACTCAGCGCCGATCAATCGATCCCGACAAATACCAACAATTACCAACATTTCCCAAATAAAGGCGTAAAAAAGCCCTTGGCTGTCGTGCCAAGGGCTTTGCTGTTGTTAGCATTGCGCTTGCGGTTACAGAAACAGCAGCCAAGGAAACAGCCATCCGATCCGCCGCGATCGATAAGCCGTTAATGTCGGCACTGACCAATCGCGACGGGTTATTTTGGCCTCAAGCGCGAGACTCGATCCCGCGGATCAACAGCGCCATTAGGTGTTCAAAATCGCGCTGGATATGTGGATCCGACCATTCCTTCGCGTGCAACGGATGATGATACCGCCCCGTGGCAAAAAATAAGGTTTTGGCCATTAAGCTGCAGTCTTCAATCGCAAAGCTGCCAGCGGCATTGCCCGCATTCAGAATGCTTTCCACCTGCGCTAGCAAGCTATTGATGTGTTTGGACTTCACCTGTTCCGGTGTGCTTTTAGCTAACTCCAGATAGGATTCGAACATCTCCGGATCATCAACAAAATTCCTCTGCTTTATCTCCATCAACGTTTTAAACCACTGCTGCAGCCGTTGCTTGGCGTCGGCGTTATCGCCCGCAATCTCTGCCAACGGCAGCGTGATCGATTCAAGCCAACGGGTGGTGATGGCTTGATGCAAGGCGGCTTTGGTTTTGAAATGACGATAAACGGTGCCATGGCTCACCCCGAGCATTCTTGCTACGTCCACCACCGTTGTTTTTCTTGGGCCAAAACGGCGTAAAACCTCTTCCGAGGCGTCCAATATCTGTTTTGTGGTTAGCATATTAAAGTTGCCATTTTTGCTGATAACCCCCTGAGCGATAACGCTTAGATAGAGGTAAATCGCCGCTTTTTATCGAAATTTAAAGTGATGCTAGCGATAACAATGATGGCAGTCAAACCGCGCCAAACCTGCCATCTAGCCCACTTTCAACAGCTCAAATTACGCTCATCTTGGTTGACACAATAACAAATGACAAATATCATTTTTTGTCATTCCGCCGTCGTCGTAAAATGAAGAGGAAGTTATGTCGATCACTCTCCAGCCCACCAAACCTACGCCAGGCAGGCATCGCCGTGTACTGAGTGGCATTTGGCGGCAGCGGCGCAACAGCCAACACTGCCCAGAACTTCCTCGACTTGATGGCCAGCGTGCTTTGGTTACCGGTGGTGCGGCCGGCATTGGTGAATTTATCTCCCGTGGCCTGATTGATCGTGGCGCTGAGGTGATCACCTTGGCCCGTGGCCTTGCCGATGCCAGCGGCGAGGCGCTAACCGCCAAGGCGATCTACGCCGATCTGGCTCAGCCTGATTCGATCGTTGCCGCCGTTGAACAACTGGGAACCACCCCTGTTGATCTGCTGATCTGCAATGCGGGCTTGCTCTCAAAACAAGCGAGCATGAGCGCAAACGGCGTAGAAACCACCTTTGCCGTAAACGTGTTAGGCCACCACATCCTCTATCGCTTACTGATGGAGCGCGGGTTGCTTAGCAGCAATGCACGCATCGTTCTGACCAGCGGCGACATCTACATCTTGGCGCAAGAGTGCAGCCCAACCATCCCATTTGACGGCACCGCCAAAGCCTATTCCCGCAGCAAGCTGGGCAACCTCTGGCAGGTGGCCGAATTAACCAAACGTTACCCACAGCTGCACTCAAGTGCGGTGCACCCCGGTGTGGTTGCCAGCGGCTTTGGCGGATCCAAACAGGGCCTGCTGGGGCGGCTGCGTAGCCGCCAGTTGATCTCGGAAGCCGCTGGCGCCCAAGCCTCGTTAATCGCCGCCACCCAAGCACTGCCGCGCGGCGCTTACTGGCATAACGTTTTTGGGCTGGTTGATTTGCCCAAGGGCGATCCCGCCTTAAACGCCACCGCCGCCGCTCGGTTATGGGATCAACTGGAAGCCCTCGCTGCGCCTTACTTGAAGTAATCGCCAACGTTGCGGTTGTCGTACCAAGAAAAACAGGATTGATGTAATGAAAATATTCTTGCTTGTGTGCCTTTCGCTCTTACTGCTGTCGTGTAAAAAAATCGATGTGGATCTTCGCACCAATTCAGCCCACTTTAACGAAGGCAAATTCAACAATAGCGCGCCGATTAACACACTGACTTTTTGGGAAATTGCGCGCGCCGGTTTTAATAACGACACCAAGCGAGCGGTCTGGCCAGAGTGGGTGAATACCGATGAAGTAACGCAAGAATTAAGCACGGTAACGGGGGACAAAATCCGCATCAGTTTTATTAACCACGCAACCTTTTTAATTCAAACCAACGGCGTCAACATTCTTACCGATCCGGTCTTTTCCGATCGCGCCAGCCCAGTCACTTTTATTGGCCCCAAACGCGCCCATAAGCCCGCAATCGCTCTGGCTAACTTGCCCAAAATCGATGTGATCATCATCAGCCACGACCATTACGACCACCTCGATCTCGACAGCGTTCATGCCCTAGTGGCACGCGACAACCCCAAAATCTACGTGGGGCTAGGGGTAGGCAATCACCTCAGCAACGCCGCCAATGTGCGTGAATTGGACTGGGGAGACAGCGTACAGGTAACCGGCAACGTCACGCTGTGGTTTCTTGAAGTGCAGCATAACTCTGGCCGCAGCCTAACCGATCGCAACGCCACCCTGTGGGGCGGATACCTGCTGCAGCTGGGCAATAAGCAGATCTACTTCGGCGGCGACAGCGGTTACGGCGACCACTATAAACGCACCTTTGAACAGTTTGGCGCGGTGGATGTGGCCCTGCTTCCCATCGGTGCCTACGCCCCACGAAAGCTGTTTCAGTTGGTGCATCTTGATCCTTACCAAGCCGTGCAAGCCCATCAGGATCTGCAAGCCAAACTTTCCATCGGCATGCACTACGGCACTTTTCAATTAACCAGCGAGCCGCGGCTAGAACCGCTTGAACTGCTGCAACACGCAAAGCAATCAGCCAATCTCGCGCCAAACGAATTTATCACGCTTGAATTAGGCCAACCACTGGAACTGGAAAGCCAAACAGAATGCCAACTTACCGGTGCCATTCGTTAATAAGTTCGGCCAGCAAGGGAACCGCATAATTTTATATTATTGTTTCAACAACAATTGGATATCAAATGAACATAGAGCAACCGTTATTAGGTCAAAAAGGAACTTTGATATTCTTGGTGTTAATCAGTGCATTCCCACCATTAACAACCGATCTGTATTTGCCCGCCTTACCAAAAATGGTCGAGGCATTTAACACCAGCCATTCGATGGTTAATTTAACCTTAAGCACTTACTTTATTATCTACGCCTTTGGCTTGCTGTTTTGGGGCCCATTAAGCGATAAATTTGGCCGGAAACCGATCATGCTGAGCGGCATCGGGATCTATGTGCTGGGCAGCCTCTTCTGCGGCTACGTCAGTGACATCGAATCACTGATTTTTGCGCGCGCGGTGCAAGCCTTTGGCGGCAGCGCCGTAACCGTTGTCGCCACGGCCATTGTCAAAGATTTATACGATGGCAAAGAGCGTGAAAAGATCATGGCCACCATTTTGTCGTTGGTGGTGATTGCCCCAATGGTGGCGCCGGTTATTGGTGCTTTGCTGCTGAAAGTGGCCTCGTGGCGCATGATCTTTATCGCCCTAGCCCTGTTTGGCGCTACCGCCGCCCTGTTCAGTCTGGCGTATAAAGAAACCTTAACCCGCCACAACAGCGGATCGGTGTTGCGTTCGTGGGGGCGGCTTGGGGTGGTATTGAAAAACCCGAACTTCCTGCTGCTACTGGCCACGTTTTCCATCGTGCCCATGTCGATGATGGGCTTTGTTGCCGCAAGCTCCTACATCTATATCGACCACTTTGGCTTTACCGAACAGCAGTTCAGCTACGTGTTTGCCTTAAATGCGCTGTTTGCTTCATTTGGCCCAAGGCTGTACCTGAAAGTATCCCAACGGATCTCGATCCAGCGGATCATCAGCGGTTGTTTTATCCTGCTCACGATCTGCGGCGGATTCATCTTCAGCTTCGGCCACTTATCGCCACTGTTGTTTGCCTGTTTGGTGGCCCCAGCCACTCTGGCCACCATTACCACCCGCGTACCGGGCACCAATTTAATGCTGGAACAACAGCAACAAGACACCGGCTCGGCAGTGGCCGTGATTCAGTTTTGTAGCATGATCGCCGGTGCCATCGGCATGGGGCTTATCTCGTTGGAAACCGATTCGCTGATTAAAAGTTTGGGCATGATCCAGATAATGATTGGTTTGATCAGCGGCGTATTATGGCTTGCCATCAAACACCGCCCCTTCGTCGCCAACCACATATCTCAACCGGCAAACTGATTTTAACGCCACCTCTGCAAGCCCACCATCGCAGCAATGGCCGCTGCGACGGTGGCCGCCCCAGCAAGCAGCCACATTCGGGCTTGGCGCCCTTAGGCTAACTCCAGCGCACTAAGCCAATGATGGCTGAGGCTGCGTAGAAAAACTGCAATCCGAAAAAAGCCCAGCGCTTATCCATAAAGCCCCACGCAGCAAACAGCAGCGCCGACAGTAACAGCAAACTGAACCCCAGTATTTCGTTGCCGGTATTGGAGGCGATCAACAAGGCGTAGATCATCGCCAAGGCCGAGCCTGATACTTCAAAGAAGGTGATCGCTTTTTGTTTGTCTATATCGAACGTCATTGGAAAAATAACACCTTAAACACGTATTCCGTTGCCAATCCGCTAGCTTACGGCGAAAAGTAATTTTGCCCAAGCAGCGCGGCAACGACACCCGTTGTCCAGAGCACACTCTCATCAATAAGGTCTGATAACGATCGTCGGCATCAATGCCGACCTACTGGGGATACCTATAGCTTGTAGGTTGGATTCGCCGCAGGCGTAATCGAACATTGGCGGCTGTTGCGGTAGCGGTTGAGGTTGGCACACAGCCGCTGTCACATTACGCCAAACAACGGCTAACGTGACCGACCAAAGCTGGGGATCCCCATAACCCGTAGGTTTGATTAGCCGCAGGCGTAATCGAACATTGGCCGCGATTGCGGTACCGGCTAAGGTTGGCACACAGGCGCTGTCACGTTACGCCAAACAACGGCTAACGTGACCGACCAAAGCTGGGGATCCCCATAACCCGTAGGGTTGATTCGCCGCAGGCGTAATCGAACATTGCCCGCGATTACGATACCGGCTGAGGTTGGCACACAGGCGCTGTCACGTTACGCCAAACAGCGGCTAACGTGACCGACCAAAGCCAGATGCCCGCTGTTGCGTATCCCAAACCCGTAGGTTTGATTAGCCGCAGGCGTAATCGAACATTGGCCGCCATTGCGGTACCGGTTGAGGTTATGAGGTAGGCGCTGCGAGGGGTAGCATGGCTTGTCGGTTGGATTCGCCGCAGGCGTAATCGAACATTATCGCTGTTGCGGTAGCGGCTGAGGTTGGCACACAGCCTGGGGGCCCCATAACCCGTAGGGTTGATTAGCCGCAGGCGTAATCGAACATTGCCCGCGATTGCGGTACCGGCTGAGGTTGGTACACCGGCGCGGCGTTGTTTCCTAAATCGTATTGAACCAATCAGCGCGACGGCGATCTGATCCTTGAACTGAGAATTCGGGACATAT
>NZ_CANLCI010000047.1 GCF_947489035.1 uncultured Ferrimonas sp.
TGCATATGTCCCGAATTCTCAGTTCAAGGATCAGATCGCCGCCGCGCTGATTGGTTCAATACGATTTAGGAAACAACGCCAAGTTGAAGCAAGAATAAAACTCCGCTTAACTAGACACGAATCAACCTTAAGCCATTTGAGCACCATATAAAATACCAGCATAAATTGGTATCATTAGTAATGGAAATAAATATATTATCACCCGACTCCCTTAGGCATATAACAGCTTATTATATTCTGTCTTCTTCACACTTTTTGACGAAAATATCGGATAACTCACCTTGAAAAGATTTTCCCGAATTATCAGAAAGCTTAAGTTCGGATTCTAACTCTGAATAGCCACTACCATCAATTATTGATAGTAAAGATGCAATTGAATCTTGAGAAACTTGCTTCATCAACTTAACGATTAATTCACGTTCACTTGGGTTACTTTTATCGTAGAACGATAACAACTCTATCCAATAAGGATCTGTGACCTCATTTCTAGGAATATTTTTCAGCATACTCTTATAAAAAGTAATATTTTCGCTTACTGTGCGAGCCAATATTTCATCAGCTAAATGTTCAGGTTTCACTGGAATCCTTAAGGAATATAACGCCCAACTAAGGGGCAAATAATTAGCTTGGCTAAAATATGGAACGCAGTGACAAAAGCCAAGCTTTATTTGTCCCGCTTTAGTTACTTGTTAGGTTATCTATTACTCCACTTATTGAATCTAATGTAATTTTCGGCGCATCAGCGCTTTCCAATTGAGTAAGCAATTCTCTCCATACCTTAGGCGAACTATTATCCCAAATCGAAACGATTCTATTTAGTATCTCATTTTTGAAGACTATCTCAACGGGTTGATTTAACGAGTTAATAAATGTGTACACATCATTAGGATTATTAGTAAATACATTAGTAACAGTTGATACATTATTAATCATACTGTGATGCTCAAAACCAAGTTCCGAGGTTATGATAAAGCCTGTAGGCACCTCTATAACGCCAGTAACTTTGTATGTTTTGTAATTTGCCTTTAACAAAAGCAAAGCCAAATACTTACTATTTAGCAGAAACGCTTTTGGTTCTGATTCTTTTAGTCGAAAAGCTCCGCAATCAAGATCAGAGAGTTTTATTGAAAAACTCTCCATAAGAGCCGAAAAGGCATTATGTCCTATTAACGATGAATACAATGGGTTGTCTTTCAATTGAAGTGAATGGTACGTGTTAGTTTCAATTGTTTGTAATTTTTTAGTCTCATGTTCCATTAAAGCGAGACGCTTAAAAATTGAATCATTAAAGACACCGACTTTTGGTTTTTTGTTTGGAACAATTGGAACAGATAAATTCCAAACATTTAAAGTTGGGAATTTACTTTCAGAGGGTTTTATCGGTTTCCAAGTTAAAACATCAACACTCACGTTTTCTAATGTTGTTTTACTTTCTTGGCATTGGTGAACTAAATCTAATTCAGTCGCTAGTGTCGAGAATGACAACATGGAAACAAAGAAAGCGAGAGTTGAATATTTCATTGATAACCTAACGCCTCACTAAGAGGCAAATAATAGTTGGTTAAAATAAGCGACGAAGGAGCAAAAACCAACTGTTATTTGTCCTTTTGAGTGACTTGTTATGTGTTTGATTGCACCCAAGCTTCAAAGTGTTTAGTTATGATCGGGGCTACTCTTTCGTATGTCTCCCATGTGTCAGGGACATGATAAATAGTCTCGTAATTATCATATGGGTCAGAAGTCTCAATGTATATGGTGAAGTACTCATTCTCGTAAAACTCTGAAGCAAACTTATTACCAAGTTCATTTAGATCTTCATCAGTAAATTTACCATCGCAATTATCAGAGAGGAATTGACCGCCTGTTTTAAGTTTGCTCTTAACCGCTTCTATCTCTTCTGGCCATTCAACTTTATGTAAATCACCGGCTAGTCCGTGAGTTAATGCCCAAGCTAAAAAAATACCCGTATGTGTATGAGCATTTTGTTCGGATAACCCTTTTGGATAATCACCACCGTAATGCCATGATGCATCATCATACTTCATAGATATTCAAACTCCATTTAAAACACATAACGCCCCGCTAAGGGGAAATTTGTAGTTGGCTAAATGTTGAACGGAGTGAAAACAGCCAACTGTAAATTTTCCCTCTTGAGCGCCTTGTTAGGCGCTACTTACATTAAACCTTTTTACTGGCTCTTACATTTGCAATACGAAATAGCTGTGCAGCTACACAAAAATATATGATTGCTTGAACGCTATGTATAACAGGCTTATCCATAAACGTGCCGACAATCACAGCCATAATTGGCATAGCAATAAACAAAATACCAATTAAACGAAGTGCGACTGGTGAAACAAACCCTTTACTTTTTTTAGGGTTGGACACAATTAACCTAAATGATAATAAACTAACCCAAATGCTACCTATTAATAAAACGCTACCAATTGAAACAGTAAAAACGGACGGTGGCACATTTGGAGCTAACAGAATAATAGCTGAGCCTACGATGCAAAAAAGTGTAAATGGAAATAATACTAACCCTAAAGGTAAAGTAATCCATCTCGGCAACGACTTAGGTTCAATTAACTCGGATTCCATAGTGCGCCTAACGCCCTAATAATGGGCAAAAAATTGTTGGCTAAAATGTTGAGGAACGAAAACAGCCAACTGTTTTTTGTCCTTATTAATTAGCTTGTTATATGCCATTACAGCTTAAAGTACCGAAAACTGACGCAGGAATTACCTCACACTTTTCACCTGTACTTGTAACCTTAATAGCATCACCACATTGCGTTTCTTTTTTAATTAACGCAGATGCTTTATATTTTTTAGAACCACAAATTTTGACAGCTTTACGATGCCAATATGGAACTAATTGTTCAGGATCGCTGGCTGGTGCTATTACGGATAAACCATAATTTTTATTAATACCAGCAACTTCAGTTACCTGATATTCAATGTCAATGTTTGCAAAGCTACTCCTGCTAGTAATTAAAGCTAGTAGAAATAGCGCAATAGTTAGCGATTTCATCATTGGCATATAACGCCCTGTTAAGGGGCTGATAATGTTTGGCTAAAATGTGTAGCGAAGCGAAACTGAGCCAAACTTTAGCAGTCCCGCTTGAACAGCTTGTTATATTTTCTTTACCGCACCAGTGCCAAACACATGATAATACTCAGGAGCTTCTATGTTTGGTTCTTGAAACCAATTATGAACCGTTCTAGTAAATGTCATATTTGCAGCTCGCTCACTAATTCGTGCAAATGATAGCCAATATCTTTCTAGCCAAACACCACCATCTCTAGTGATATAAATATGAAACCCCAACTGATCGTTAATAAAGTTAACATTTCCATCGTTTTCAGCCCACTCTTCTTCAGGTGTATTTCTAAAATACACCTTCGGCTTACTGTTTTTGAATAGCACGACCTTAACTCCTATCTCTGAGACTCCACTTTTGTTTAAGTTATCAAGAAGCTCTTGAGGTGAGCTTTTGACTGCATAGGAACCTTCCCATGTCCCTTCTACTGATTCATAAGATTGGATTTGCTCAATTTTTTTAGTTATTAGCGGATCGACTTGTTGCCCTTGAACGGTAGCAGAAAAGCTAAAAATTAACACAAGTAGAATTTTATACACGAAACTATCCTTGAAAATATAACGCCCCGTTAAGAGGCGCAAAATGCATGGCTATAATTAGTGAGGTACGAACGCAAGCCATGCTTTTTGCGTCCTACTTTAGTGCCTTGTTATAGGGCTTTTCTATCCCAGACAACAAATGATGCGTTCTCAGAACTACTTGCAGATAACGCCAGTTGTTCATTGTCAAAACCATTCAACTCTTGAAACATTGACATAAACTCGGATGCTTTGGGACTTTCAGAGGCTAAGTAAAAATCAATATTTTCACACTCAAACTTCCAAAACAAATCATCACTGAATGGGCCTTTATCGTTTGTAATGATTTTAATAAATAGAATAGTTTTTGGGTCAACATTGATTCTTTTACCAAATGAACCTTTACACAAAAACATATCACCAACTTCAATTAACCATGGGCCACGAGGATAAAATTTTCGTTACCTGATTTTTTACGAAATAGTCGATTTAACAATGACACTTATTGAGCCCTATAACGCCTCGCTAAGAGGCGTAAAATGCTTGTTATAATTAGCGAAGAATGAGCGCAAACCAAGCGTTTTACGTCCTTTCTTGAGCGACTTGTTATGCACCGTCCCACTCCGTAAACTCTCGATTTAAAATTTGTGATTTAGATAACTTAGAATTGCTGTTAGGCACGCATATTTCGCGTGCACCAGCGCCAAATGCGGCCTCTCTAAAAGCTCTGATTTCTACATTAGTGTATCCACCTTCAACTGACTCTAGCAAGTGAACAACAGCTGTAGGATCTTGCAGTAAGAAACGTCGAGGAGCTAATTCCTTAGCAATACTTTTGAAGCAGTCTTCTATTTCCATAAAATTACCCATTAAAGTTCTTGGGTGATTTAAGGCGCTACAAGATTTAGTTATTGATTTGTCATCTTCAACAAAAGTTACGGTAACTTGACCTCTTTTGATTTGATAATATAAATGACGCTTAATCCAGAACACGAAACCTCCCTTTAGGTGTATAACGCCTCGTTAAGAGGTAATAAAATTGTTGGCTAAAATTAGCGACGAAGGAGCAAAAGCCAACTGTTTTTTGTCCTTTTAAACGACTTGTTAGATGCTATGTTACGTATGAACCTAGCAACGGGCTTTTCAAAATATTTAAATGATACAAATGCTACTGAAACAGTTAGAACGAAAGATAATAATAATTTCAATTCAACACTTAAATTGAGCTTGTTTACAAAAATAATAATTGGCATGTGAAGCAAATATAATGAATAAGATACTTTTCCCAAGAAGTCACCGAACCTGTTAGCTAATAGTACATTGTTATCAGGAACTAAAAATACAATACAAAAAAATACGGAACTCATTACAAGTAATACTTCATAGCTTAACCACATTTTTGTCTTAGCATCAGACGTAACAGATGAGATCTCTGGATACATAGCAGGTATTAAGAGTAACACGAAAATAAAGTAATGTTTCTTAAGGTATTTCGGTACATCAAAAGACTTATAATGCATTCCAAAAATAACCCCAATAAAAAAATAAGGTAAACTTCTTAACGTATTAAATAAGTTGTAACGAACTCCGTTTATGTCTCCATATACTCGTGGAAAGTTTGCGAAAAATAGCAGGAGCATAACTGCTAATATTGAAAGGTAAATATAGCCTATCCTATTCTTTGAAAATGACCAAAAAATCAGGAATACGAAGTAAAATTGTATTTCAGGGGGGATTGACCAAAGTACACTGTCACCATATAAAAATAGTAGATGACTAATCAGTGCATTCGCATCTGGAATGTTATAAAGACTATCATTGCCGATTAAGGACAAAACGTAAGAGCTAAGTACAATAACCAAGAATAGTGGAACTACTCTTGCTATTCGAGCTAATAAGTAGCGCTTGATAGTAACGTTGCTGAATTTTTGGGTCAGGTATAAGTGAGACATTAAAAAACCACTCAGCAAGAAAAACAGCATTACACCGTACGCTCCAGAGCCTCCGCCTAACATTCCATTAAGCCAATTTGTAATATCGCTAAAATGAGTAATAAACACAATTAATGCAGCCAACCCACGCAATGTGTTTAATTTTCTAATCTCCAACTAAAACTCCGGACTTGAATAATGCAGGCATCTAACGCCCTGTTAAGGGGCTGATAAATGTTTGGCTAAAATGTGTAGCGAAGCGAAACCTAGCCAAACGTTAGCAGTCCCACGCTTAAACAGCTTGTTATATGGCTACTTACTATCTAGCCAACATTTATTAAATATAATTTGACTTGAATTAGTAACAATTAGTTTATGAACATAATTTAACTCATCCAACGGAGCAGGATCTTTGCCCACCATATAAACTGCATTAGATGAACTTACCAACTTACCATTAATGCTAACCGATGCTTCATTTTGTAATAGTAAACCTTCAAAAAGCCCCTGATAACCCGCCATAACATGAATTGCCTTATTTAATTCTTGTCCTTGCAGCCCTTCAAGTGCAATCCAAAGCTCCGACTGTTCGAGTAATTTGTCATTTGATAAAGAAGATAAACTATTCAAAATATACGCTTTAGCGTCTTTGAGGTATGGAGTATGTTCGGCCATATTAGTTTTGACGTAGTTTATGGCTTTAGTAGCAGATACAATAACTTTCGAATTATCAGATTTGTGGAATATTGCAGGAAGGTCATATGAATTGGGATGTACTAATTGAGATTTCCATTTAACAGGGTAATTGCTTAAATCACATGGATCCGTTTCTGCTTTCACAGATCCAGAAACAATTAACATCACCAACATTAAAAATATATGCATACTTTCCATAGCCATATAACGCCTTACTAATGGGCGCATAAATGCTTGGCTAAAATTAGCGACGAAGGAGCGCAAGCCAAGCGTTATGCGTCCTTTTGAGTAACTTGTTAAGTTACCTGTTTAGACGGTATAAGCCACACTCATTAGCCCATTTTTCAATTTTTTCTGCATGTTTAGGGTTACGTAAGTAGAAAACATTTGTGTCGTCCCAGCTTTCAAAATACACAGCTTCCAACTCAGGAAGCACCACTTTATAAAAATGGCTACTATCTACATTGTGTGGGGTGCATGTTAAGTAAGCTTCTTTAGCAGCATCCGAGGTAAATTTGCGAAATTGTGGTTTTGCTGAACTCCAACGTCCTTTGAATGTAAAGTTTAGAACTTCAGTATTTTCAATTAACTTCTTCGCAAATTTAATGAACTTTAAATCTCTACTTTATTGCTCCTCTTCAGAAACATCAGATAAATATTTAATTGAGTCTTCTGCTCCCAGCCAACGCTCGAAAACTGAAACCGCCATGTAAGTATATTCATCTGTATCTTCCACAGCGTACAACTTATCAAGATCAGGATACTTTTCTCGCAAGTCTATTTGAGATTGTTTATCCAATGCCAGAAATTTACGCATATCTTCCTTGGTAACTTAACGCCCCAATAAGGGGCTGATAAAGCTTGGCTAAACTGTGTAGCGAAGCGAAACTGAGCCAAGCTTTAGCAGTCCCGCACTTAATTGGCTTGTTAGGCATTCTCTACATTATGATTTTTTACATCTTGATTTATTAAGCGAATAGCACGGATTGCTGAGATAAACAGTATTAATTTGAACATTGCAATAGCGCCAGGAAACCTGCCTAGATCAAGATAAATAATTACTAGGTTTAAAACTTGGTGCACAACTATACAAATAGAAGCCCATAATTTACGTTTGTAGAGAAAATACGTAAATATAAGCATTAGAAAAACGTCGAATAATGACCACGGATCCATTATGTATTGCCAAGTTGTGTCTGAACTAGTTTGATATAAGCCTGCAATAGCAAACGACGCGGTAAAAATAGCAATGAATAAAGATACGTATACGGCTACTTTTACAATTTTCTGAGCCATTACTACATCTTTTGGTCCTTGGAATAGCGCTTCCATAAAATTTTGCGACATATATTCTCCGAATGCCTAACGCCCTACTAAGGGGCAAATAAATGCTTGGATACAATTTGGAACGCAGTGACAAAAGCCAAGCTTTTTTTGTCCCGCTTAAGTAGCTTGTTAGCTGCCTTCATCTCCCAACCTTATTAACTTAAAAACATTATGGTTAGAGCCATTTTTAAATACCACTTCACCATTAGGTTGAAAGGTGACTTTTAGGTCGACTGTAGCTGATTTATTCAATAAAAACGATTGTTGTTCTATTTGACGATTAAATAAATGATAAACATTGTTTCTCTTTTTAAATTCGCCTGACTCTATGATTGGATTTTTAGGATCAAAACCATAACAATCATTAAAAATATAATATTTGTTACTTTCAAATTTGATAAGGTCTGGACACTCTATGCCTGCTTCTTTTTGAATCCATTCTTCAGCATTTATTGCAGAAGAAAAAAATAGGAACAATATAATCCAAACTTTAGACATTTAACCTCCCAAAAGGCTGCTAACGCCCTGTTAAGGGGTGAGCAACGCAATACCGAAGCCGCCGCAAACCACCTTAATCACTAAAATCAACGCATATCGAACATGCCACGCGTTGCGAATCCCTCTTGAACAGTTTGTTATATTCATTTGAACAAACTATCCATATATTGCTTGTCGTAATCGAGTAACAACTGGTTTTGATTTTGATAAAGGTCTTCTAAAGCGCATTTACTGCTGGCGGCAACATCTAGGCCTCGATCATCATAGAGGTGATAAATAAGTTCTTTATCACAATTAATTATAAACAGTTGCCCTGCTAGGGTTGGTCCACGATCACCAAAGTCACCGTCAATACAAGCCTGAATGATCGGTTTTATATTTAACTCTGACACGTTCAAATCGGAAATAGTGACTCTTTTCCAGCAGTGCCTTTTGTACTCTAGATCTTCGGTATAAATATCTCGATGTTCCGAAAAAACTAACTTTTTATCATACAGAGGCTTGAACAGTTTAAAGAAGTAGTCACTTTTTCTAATTTTCTTCCGTCCATCAGAAAAAATTTGATAACAGACTTTGATCTTATCCGAAGGTTTAAATACTGCTTCATAGATACTAAGCGCTCTACTCATCGCAATTTCAAAATACTGTTCATTATAATTTTTTCGGTCGTCATCCAACCATATGTCGACGTCATCAGGGCCTAACTCAAACCTCAAAGCAAACTCATTCCGATAGAAGACTGGTTTTTCTAGTTGTATGTTCATCATTATTTATCTCCAGTTTTCCCGATGAATATAACGCCCAATTAACAGGCAAAAAATGGTTGGCTAAAATAAGTGAACGTAGTGAACAAAAAGCCAACTGTTTTTTGTCCTTGTTTAATTTCTTGTTATGTTTTTAATTTAACCCTAAACGCCTGCCAAATAAATGCGGCGGCGGCTACCAAAAACATTAAGAGCATAAACCAAAAGAAATTGGGACTTTCTTCTAAATAATGGTACTTAACTGTCCCATAAAATTACCCTGTAACGTATGCATTATATGTTTTATAAATAAAATAAAACGATACGCACAGTAAAATAAATCTGGTTGGCCAAAGCCACTTTGCTTCTACTTTAATTACTTTAGGAGCATGAAATAAAGGTTGTTTACTATCCATTAATTAAACACCACACTTTCTGAAAACATAACGCCCTGTTAAGGGGCTGATAAATGTTTGGCTAAAATGTGTAGCGAAGCGAAACCTAGCCAAACGTTAGCAGTCCCACGCTTAAACAGCTTGTTATATGGCTACTTACTATCTAGCCAACATTTATTAAATATAATTTGACTTGAATTAGTAACAATTAGTTTATGAACATAATTTAACTCATCCAACGGAGCAGGATCTTTGCCCACCATATAAACTGCATTAGATGAACTTACCAACTTACCATTAATGCTAACCGATGCTTCATTTTGTAATAGTAAACCTTCAAAAATCCCCTGATAACCCGCCATAACATGAATTGCCTCATTTAATTCTTGTCCTTGCAGCCCTTCAAGTGCAATCCAAAGCTCCGACTTTTCGAGTAATTTGTCATTTGATAAAGAAGATAAACTATTCAAAATATACGCTTTAGCGTCTTTGAGGTATGGAGTATGTTCGGCCATATTAGTTTTGACGTAGTTTATGGCTTTAGTAGCAGATACAATAACTTTCGAATTATCAGATTTGTGGAATATTGCAGGAAGGTCATATGAATTGGGATGTACTAATTGAGATTTCCATTTAACAGGGTAATTGCTTAAATCACATGGATCCGTTTCTGCTTTCACAGATCCAGAAACAATTAACATCACCAACATTAAAAATATATGCATACTTTCCATAGCCATATAACGCTTTGCTAAGCGGCAATAAAATAGCTGGCTATAATTAGCGAGGAACGAGCAAAAGCCAGCTGTTTTTTGTC
>NZ_CANLCI010000048.1 GCF_947489035.1 uncultured Ferrimonas sp.
GATCGCTCAAGCCTTAACTGCACAAACTTTGTTGATCATCAATTGATCGTGTCAATTAGGGGCGGGTGAACGGTTACCTTTCTGGCACCCCATGGCATCTATAGTGACCAGACAGCCCTTGATTTCAAGTAACTTCAGAAGCTCTGGAATAGCGGTGATTTCGTTAGATTTCTCTTCTATTTTCACCTGCCCCAGCACGACGTTATTAGCGGCAGAAAAGGCACTAACCATGTGGATAGCCCCTTGCCGTTTGGCTTTGTCATATGAACGTCTAACGGCCTTCCCATCGATAGCGACAACGTCACCTTGGGTTATCTCGTGACAACCTTTCATCCATTCGCTGAACGCTGTCTGAAAGCGTTTTGCACTGATAGTACTCATAACTCGGGCAATGGTATCGTGTGCTGAAATTTCCCGTATGAACTCGCCATATTGCCGCAACTAATCTAACCGTTCATGCCCAAAATCCTCGACTTCTTCCCAACCTTCTGCTCCTGCAATAACCCCACAAATAGTGAGAAATAAAATATCAGTTAACAGATGGTCGACTTTCCACTGTTGTCTCGGCTCTCGAATAATCGACAGTTGCTCAATCAGGCTATGTGCGTTCATCTTTACTTTCTGCTGTCTTAAAAATAAGCATAAGATCACAGACTGTTGATTAAGGGAAGATTTTTGTTTCCAATATTTCTACAAAGCCCATTAGAGCAGGGGGTTTCATGATCTTTCCCTGGCATCAAAGCTGTTTAGGGGGCTGAGTCACGGTACTCGAAGCCCGAACCTCCGCCACCGTGGAATTCCTCACAGCGCCATTTACCGACCATATCTTCATCAAGCCGAAACTGAGCAAGCCTCGGTTGACCAAAGCATCATTGTACTGCTTTCAATTGATGATCGTGCTGCTCGATTTGTCCATGATACTGCTCCCTGATTGATTGTCACGGGATCAGATCAACGACCAGTCAGAAGGTTTCTTGAGATTTGTTCACAACGCCCAACCAGCAGAGAATCGGCGTTCTTCAACTCATGGGGCACCAGGTGGGCGATCACCACTTAGAAGTAAAGACTTAGCCTATATATTGCAGTATGGTGCGTAGGGTAGCATGGTTCTCGATGATATCGATATGCATCACAGAGACGTCACCGCCAGACTGAAGGGGATGAGCGTTGCGCTCAGAGGGCTGACCATGGGTGGCCCAACGAGTGTGGGCAATACCGGTATCGCCAGCCTGGAGGCTCGAACTGGGTGTAGCCCAACTCTTGCACCTTGCAGACACGGCTCAGCCTTCCCAATTAACCTTCGGTGTTCAGCCCCCCTCAGAATCGTAACCCCGGTACTCCAGCCGTTTCATGCCTCTACCAGGATCTCAGCCAAGTCTCGTTGCGCTACCACGCCGACAATGCCACACACTATTTTGCTTCCTTCAATATCTGCTTCCTTACCCACCAATCTCGATCAGTTTTTCGAGCATGTCGGAGGACAACTTTTGTCGGCTAAATTGATTTGCTGCAACTAAGCTGTTTTTCCCAATGGTTTTGTATAGCTCGTTGTCGTTGGCTAATTTAACGACAGCATCAGCTAGACGACTCGGAGACTCAGGAGGGACAACCAGTCCTGATCCAGTCTGCTCGACAATTTGAGTCGCTTCACCTTCTGGAACCGCCATAATGATTGGCAAACCCATCCCCATGGACTCGAAGATCTTTGAAGGAATAACGGTTCGGAACAACTCACTGTCTTTCAGATTTGCCAAAGAGACATCACAGAGGCTCCAGACTCTCGGCATCATTTCCTTAGGTTGTCGTTCAACAAAGAGCACATTACCCAAATTCTGCTTCTCTGCATAAGCTCTAACTTGCTCACGCGCAGCCCCCCCCCCGGCGAAAAGAAAGACAATATCTCTCATATTCTTCAGTTTCTGTGCGGCATCTACCACACTTTCGAGGGCATGGGCCATACCGTGTGTACCCACGTAACCCACAACAAACTTGCCTTTTAAGCCATACTTAGCCGCAAGTTCTGGATCTTTGCGGGTTACGGGCGCATATTTCTCCAAATCAACACCATTTAACACAACGGCGATCTTTTTGCCGTCCACACCACGCTCGACTAGCTCTTGCTTGAACGAATGGGTCACAGACACAATGGCATCGGCTCTTCGATACAAGAACAATTCTAGTTTTTCCAAAAGCCGTATAGCCAAACTCTCTTTCATAGCTCCGACAGCAGTAATTGACGCTGGCCAGATATCCCTTAACTCGAACACGAACGGCTTGCGTTTAAAGACAGAAAGCAACCAGCCCCCAACTGCTGTAAAAAATTGGGGTGACGTGGCAACGATCACATCGGGCCGCCTCTGGAACAATCCAGCAACAAAGCCTGATGCCATAAAAGACATATAGTCCAAAATCCGCTTAACAAAGCCCTCATTGGCCGTGATATAGGTTTTCACTCGTACCACGTTAATGCCATCAATATTCTCCTTTTTATACCAGCAATTCTTGTACCCAGAAAAAACTTTTCCTTCCGGAAAATTC
Source organism: uncultured Ferrimonas sp. (assembly GCF_947489035.1). GTDB lineage: Bacteria > Pseudomonadota > Gammaproteobacteria > Enterobacterales > Shewanellaceae > Ferrimonas. Next base: position 2,539 of record NZ_CANLCI010000048.1, read on the forward strand.
GGTGCGCCTGTGACTACTGTTACTGTATGGCCTGCTTCCACCCAACGTAGCGCATGCTCATATGTTCGAGTCGCTGGTGCGTTACCTTCAGGTGGAAAGTTATCGCTCAAAAACAATATATGCATGATTATTATCTAATCCCAATCAATACTTATCGTAAGTGTGGGCGAATTAAACGTCACCACAACTTTCTTACTCTTAATGCTTAAGCCGAATTCAGGGTGCCAAGTAGAGTCTTCTATATTGGCACAGCCATTGGCGACACGCAGACGACACTTTTGACCTCCTAACAAGGTGAGTATATAACCACCATGCATCGCCTGAATATCGACCTCTGGATGAATATGGTAGTGAGCTTGGGCCTTGGAGAATTTTCCCTCTAACCGATCTCTAATCACTACCCTTTTACTATCAAATTGCCACTTCCTGTGATGCGTCACATTGCCGTTTAACCGTCCATAACCATTATGAGAACAACTTACGGAAATCCCATCACTAACATTAATAACCGGCGTTGATGGATAAGCCCTCCTAGCCACCCGGAAACCTCCCCATACCTCAGATGAGTCCCGTTCATCCACGGTAACAGTGTTATGCGAGGCTGTTTTGCGTTGCCGAAGACGTTCTTCACTTAGGCCGTAACAACCGGTTCCTGAGTTGACGAATAAACGCTGGTCAAATAACGAAAGTTCAAAAGACAAAGTATCCGCATGAGCATGACCGGGTATATAATCCGGACCAACTCTTGCACAATCTAGGAGTGCCACACTGTCGTTGCTGTTGACTCTTATGTAACCAGTATCAATGAAGTGACTAAGCAAAATATCTTTGTATGATACTACCTTGCTTCTATCTACGGAATGTATCTCCATTGCACAAGCGTAGTCAATCAGTCCTTTTGCTGACGGAGCGATTCCAATGGCTGAGTCGTTAAACAGACTTACTTCGCCATCCGGGTGAGTCATACACTTCATCCAACCAATCATGGCAGCAGCAGTCTGTCGCCATACCGTAATTCTACTATTCAGTAGTGGATGATTGTAGGTATTAGCAAGGTTTATAAGATCCAGAAGATCTTGAAGCTGGATATTGTGATACATGGGACTAAGTTCAAAGTTGCCGCCATCCAACTGCACCTGCTCTTCCAATTCTTTATCTAAGATCGAAATACCTTTTTGCAGCCATTTCTCAGCAATATCACCATCAAAATACAGACCAGCAAATATTAGTGCCTTACCATTTGCAAAGAGGTGATTACCAAGAAGGTGGTACTCTATCTGTTGGCTTAAAACATAAACTTGTTGTGCAAGGCTACTTAGCCATAGCTCCTTGACATCAGCACCATTTAAAAACCATTTAATCCAATTAACAATACGTAGAGACTGCGGATATGGTTCCCACCCATTGCCATAAGGAGGTGGATTTTCATTGATCCATTTATCGACCAAATCACTGTGTAAATAATTTCGTTTACTCGCATCAAGTGCAACTAGATCTTCAAAATAATGGAGATTATAAAGCCAAAGCTTTTCTTGATCTTTATCATTCCACCCTGAAACATCATGTACAACTCCGACTCTATTCAAGAACTTAAATTCATTTTTCAGATTCATAGAGCGGTTGCCGAGATATACAGGAAGCCAATTACGGCTTGTATTTCTCAGATTAAGATCAGATGCCACCTCTGTATCTAAGCGCCGTAACCGTCGTCTAATCCTGTCTGCAAACTGAATAAAACGAAGGTGACGAAGTGTATGAAAATATAATGATGTTTTAGTGATAATATGCAGGAAACGCTTAACGCCGAACAAAGAACCTCCCTTGGCCTTAGGCTTCGTTGATTGAAACCGAGACTACACTGCAAATGTTGTAGCCCTGAGTTTTGCTTATGCGTCGTTATGAAATCCCCGATGAAACATCGGTAACTGACTAGCCTTTACTACCAGAAGAAAAATCTCATTAACAAGTATGCCCTTGGTTAGCACAAAAAACCACTTTCAATGGCACTTTCTGGAATATTTGACTTAGCGCAGCATTGCGTGATACCCCTGAGCACTATGGGGACGGAAATTCGATTTACTGTGCTTCAAGCGAGGAACAACAACGCCGCCTTAAACTCCTTATAATCAAAGACGAGCATATTGGCTGGCGTATAGCTGCTATAAATAATTAAAAATATCTCATTTAAGCCGTCAACGAATGTTAACAATAACAAAAAACGCAAATTAATTGGTCAATCGATAAGTTCGTTGATTATAAATTTATGCTTTCCCCTACCAGTCAATGAGATTTCATCAACAACATTAGGGGTTAATATTATTTCTCCACCAAGCTTCGACTGAAACAATGACACAACCTTTGGTACAATGGATACATCATAATCCTTTGAGTAAAATTCAATATCTATTAAGCACTCTCCTACTCTTTTTTGACGAAACTGATAACGCCTTACACTATCAAATATATCATCATGCACATTAAGGGCTGTCATAGTTATATGAGTGCCGGACTTACCTATTAGGTATTCCTTGCCCCAACGACCAATTACTTTTGAGATCTCACTTACGTTACCAATGTCATCACAATGCGTCAATGCTTGGTCACCACTCCTATATCTGATTAGTGCCGTCGCCTTATTAACAAACCCCGTACCGACCAATTCACCGCCAACTATTTCAGTACAACCATAAAGCTTGTTACAACTAAGTTTAGCGCCAACTTCACCACCTGCGAATATAACACGCTCTGTCATGCCATAAAATGTAACAACTTTAGCTCCGAACGCTTTAGAAATTACATAACGCTGATCATCGCTACAGGACTCAGATACAAGCAAAACCAACTTAAATTTAAGGTCAATTCCATTCTTTAATATTAACTTGGCAAAATCTGATATTGCTGAAGGATATCCGTGTATCCAGGTAGCATTAAACCTTAATACATTAGACATTATTTCATCTATATTCGATTGACATATTTTAAATGGCGACACCTGCAATTCTTTATATAACGGATTATAATTGACCACCCTATTCGCAACTGTAGATACCCCCCTAAAACAAAGACGAGACTCATTTATATCAATGCCATTGGTGTATAAAAAGTGCGCTACAAATGCCCATTCCTTTCTAAAAGCTTCATTTGACATCAAAATCTTAGTTTGTTTTCCAGTTGTGCCACCAGTTGTAACAGAAAAGGATTTAACTCTATCTTTTGGACTAAACCAGCGCAGATCCTCGCATATCTGCTCCTTATCAATTATCGGTAATTTATAAAAATCTTCAAAACTACTTACATGACCTATCCTAGAACTTCTAGAAAAGTCTCGATAAAACGGAACGCTATCAATTGCCCAGTTACAATAATCGAACAACAACTGTCTATGGGCCCTTTCAACAATCTCTGATTTTTGAGCGTGAAACAAATGTAGTTTTTCTAGTTGCTTTCGATAAACACTTCCAAGAAACAACTCAAATGGTAAGTATTGAAGTGGCTTTGCGATTGTTGGTGGCAAATTATTATAAATGGATTTGACTTTACTTAATTTCATCTGACAAATTACCGTCTGTGATACTTTCCATTAAATATGTTACGCTAGGAATATTAACAGAAGGAATACTATTATGCGCCTGTTCAATAATCTCTTCCAATGAGGTTAAATCAGAAAAGTCATACGTTATGACACCATCTGGACGTTTTACGCAGTCACTTGCCAATACGGGCGTACCACAAACCAAAGATTCTAATATTGCTACAGAGTTACCATCCGTTCGCGTAGGCCTTATATATAACTTGTGACAAGCCAACTTACTTATAAAATCAACACCTTCTCCAATGTATTTCACACTAGAATATCTGAATTGCTTTGTATCTCGAAATTCTCCTGACACATCAATAATTGTGATTAAGAACCTATGATGAATCCTATCTACTATTTCAGCTATATAGTCAACTCCGTATATACTATAGATATCCTTCTTATTACCCGATGAAATATAGAATAGAATGTCTCTCTCCTCATCACCATTACTCTTAAACTTTTCTTTTTCCATTCCCTCCTTGAAAATCGGCGGACACAAAAAAGCTTTGTCATCAGACACTTGTTTAAAAGCAGTGTCGTTTAACACCTGGACATGATTTACAAACTTCAGAGAGATTATATTCCAAAGATTGCTTTTATCAAATTTTTCACCATGAACAACGAAAACCACCTTTTTAGAAAAAAGCCTCCCCAAAAGCACAGCCAAACATCTAAATAATGGCTTAGAATAATTTATATGCGAGACACTGTATTTTTTTACAGTACATAACGACCTAAAATTAGCTAGCACCACATTATAACCATGAAACTTCAATGAATTTATTAAATTCAATACTGAAATGGTAACACCTCCATGTGGAGGCGGCACTTTACCAAATATTAACCACGTGTTACCCATACATTTCCTACAAAAGAATAAACTTAATGATACTCAAAGAAACACCCGTGTTTAATAGGTGGCATCGACAACGTCTTTAAAACTAGCCCTTTCATTTGAAAAGCTTATTGTATATATGTATCAACCATCATTCATATAGACGTTGTTTTGACGCTTTCGACTCACATAAAACATTCGAGTCAAGATTTGACCTGAGAGTCACTCACAGTCAAAGAAACTCTGAGACTACGTCACCAGCAAAACGACAGAATTTTCCATTTACCACATCCAATATATTAATCGATATTTTATAAGTAAACGGCTTGCCAAATCCTTCTTCGACTAAGTACGTATGAAAGCATACTGACGACCGCTACTAAATCCCACAAAAAAATGCCGACATATAACTACCTTTAAGAGTTCGGGTAGCCTGAATGGTTAGTTTCAACTCCACTACAAGTTTCCTCACCCTATTATTTTCATTCCAAGGAAACCTATTGCGCGTCAGTCAGTACTGATGACCTAGCCAGCAACTTTAGCTCAAATCGCATTGAGTGTAGCTTTCAGGTTGTCACGGCCATAAAAGCGTAACCGTTCACCCGCCCCTAATTGACACGATCAATTGATGATCAACAAAGTTTGTGCAGTTAAGGCTTGGGCGATT
>NZ_CANLCI010000049.1 GCF_947489035.1 uncultured Ferrimonas sp.
GAAGGAGACAGGAATCTGAGATGTTCTATAACTGTTTATGTGTAGTACTTTCTTCATGCGGCCAAGGTAAGCCATGCGTCTAATCTTTTATTTGCATAAATTATGTGTATTGGTGGTATCATTTTAAGTAAGCACCTACCTAAATGGAGATTTCTGGAGAAAGCAAACTCAGCAAACTCAGCAGACGCTGAGCTGGATTCAGAAAAGTTTTATGCCTCGATATACAAAACAAAAACTAAAAACAATAGACGTGACAAAGCTTAAAGGGATAGAAAATCTTCAAGGTGTCAGCTTCAATCCGCATAACGTGACCGCAATACTTGGGGCTAACTGCATCGGGAAATCAAGCCTTCTCCATGCGTTGGCTTCCTGCTACCAACCCCAAGACGGCGAACTCTCCGAAGATCATAGAATAAGTGAGTACCTAAAGCCAAACCCTCATGCATTATGGCGCGGGACAGAGTATAAAATTACTTATGAGTATCGGGACAGGGGCGGCAGCGAGGAAATCATACCAGATGATAAGGTATTTTCAAAAAACAGTGATCGCTGGAAGCCTCGCTACGACCGAAGACCTTACCGGTCAGTTTTTTATATCGGCATACATACAACGCTCCCCTTGCTGGAATATATAAACTTTATAAAAAACAAAAGTGCTGTAGGATCCCAACGGATACGGTACACAACAGAGGAGCAGACGTCTGAAATATTTCAGGCGGTTAGACAAAAGGCCAGTTATATTTTTAACAGAAATTATTCAAATATATATACTCATGAGATAAGTGGGTGGTCAGAGATGTTGTTTGGCCTAGCTTGTGACAATATGACCTATTCTCAGATCAGCATGGGGGCAGGCGAACAAAGGGTGTTAAAAATATTAACAACCGTATTTAGAGCCCCAGAATACGCTTTGATTTTAATTGATGAGCTAGACCTTTTGCTTCATGACGATGCATTTCAGAGAATAGTTGAGGTTATTCGAGATAGAGCTAGCCAGAAAAATATACAAGTCGTTTTTACGACCCACCGGGAGAGTGTTCTGCGTAATCCGCAGCATTTGAATATTCGCTATCTAAAAAAAGTCGGCTCTGACACAAAAGTGCTGAATCAAGTTACTCCAGATGCCCTTCTCCAACTTACCGGAACACTAGATAAAAGTTTAACTGTTTATGTGGAAGATGGGTTGTCAGAGCGAATTGTTAAAAAAGTGTCTCAATCAATAAATATATCCAAGCATATTAAAGTGGTTCAGTTTGGAGCTGCTCAGAATATATTTGTCATGGCAGGCAGTACGGCCATTGAACATCCAGAAAAAGATGCTGTTTTCGTTCTTGATGGTGATGTGTACAGAGGGAGTAGCGACAAAGAAACTCAAATGAACAGTGCCATAACGGGACGTTCAGAGGTGGCGAGAAATCAGCGGGAGCGCGCACTTGAAATGATTTTCCAATATAATATACCTGAGTCATTGAATCCCGAGCAGTATATAAAGGAGTCAATCGTCAAATTGACAGCAGAGCAAGTGCCTCCGCACTTAAAAGAGATTTACACAGCCTTATCTAATGTCCATGCAGTTTTAGATAAGCACAATTATATAAATGCAATCATGCATTACTATGATGAGCCGCAGAACATTATAATAAAAGATGTTGTCGACTTGTTTTCGCTAACTCCGCAGTGGTTGAGTTTTATTAGTAATGTTAAGGCTGAGCTAGAGCGGAAAGCTGAGCAACTTGCATTAGGTATAGAGGAAAGTCAATTAGAGGTGCAGGTTGAGTTGTAATATGTGTAGGGGCCCCAATCTTTAATGTGGGGCCCGCCTGTTTAATATTAGACAGTTAGCTGTTGTACCTCTTTCTGCAAGCCGATGAGAATTGAGTTTTTAGGGGCTACACGCTCTACCCGTATCCCTGCCATCCCCAGCGAGCTAATCAAACCATCTACGCGTAAGCCTAGTTGGATGGGGTTCTCAGGGAACTCACCCTTGCGGTCAGGGATAGGTGTTACTCGTAGAAGCTCATCATAGAGCTCTGTGGGGGTGAATTTCTTCCCTGCTGTACCTGTTTGCTGTGCTATATGGATCAATGGCTTCGCCAACTTGTTCAGGTAGAGTGATTCTAGTGCACTGTCTTTCTGGTTCTTCAGGTACAGGCCCTGCAGGTGCCCATCAGGCACCCCAGATACGATTTCAAAACCAGCCAAGAAGCGGGAGAATTCATCTAGGCGCCCCGCCTTGGTGATCGTGACCTCAGGTAAGACATGTAGGATTTTCGCCAGCAACTGCAGTAGACCGGTGTAGATCTTCGGCATGTCCTTTTCCAAGTTCCCGAGCATTTCCTTGCTATTTACGCGCTGCTCTTCGGTCAGTTGCTTCATCGAGATATAGATCGAACGGGAAGCCAGGTCGGGCTCTTTGATGAAGTCGTGAATGCCGTTGAGTACTAAGCTGCCGTGTAGGTTGAACTTTACGCTATCGCCGTCGGTGAACAGCTTACGTTTCTCCTCAACGCCATAGGTCGCGGCGATACACAGGTAATCAGACCACTCTTTTGATAGCGAACGCATGTTGTCGTAAATCGAACAGAACTCGTTCTGTAGCGCGATGGCTAAGTTCTCTTTTTCCTTTGGGAAACTCTTAATCTTCGCAGCACGTGGGTCCAGCAACGAACGAATAATGCGCTTGCTGACGGTCGATTTGCCTGTACCTTGCCCACCGTAAATCACTAAAATAGGGTAGGCTGTATCTGGGTGGCGTATCAGCGTCATGGTATGCAGCAACCAGGCGATAAACAGAAACTGATGGCGCTTTTCCATATTCAGGTAGGGCAACAACATCTTCCAATCGCCCTCCTCAGTCAGCGTAGGAAGGGCCTGCGCGTCTTGAGAACTGATGAACAATGCCTCGGAATCTTGGGAGATTACTGTAACCTCACCATCCTTTAGCTGGTACTGAGTGCCTTCGTCATCGCAGACATCAATCAGTAGCCCCTTATCACACTCGGTGGGAGCAACACGCAGAAACGGGGTGCAAATCTGGCTACATATTCCAGCGATGCCATTCAGTTTCTCTTTTAGCTCGTCGATCTGTGACTTGTCCAGAGTAATACCTAGAGAAAGCATCATCTCTTCGCGCACGATACGGGCAAAGCGGGTGCTGCTGGACAGATAAGTTTCACGGTTCTTGCCCTGCTGTTTGCGGGACAGTACCGCAGCACCGAACTCGTTTACTCCAATGTCGAAGGTCTTAATGACATGGGTCAGAGACTTCCCTACGCTGCTGTCGCCAAACTCTGCGTTTGCGAGCTTTTTCTTATCGATAAATTGGTCTTTATTCATATTGTTATTCCACTTCTTTAATTCTTAGCAATGCGTTGTAAAGTCAACGCTGGTCTTCAGGACAAATCCGTCCAGTTGTTGGCGTGATGCTTGGGTCATAGCCTTCTGCAAGGCCGCAGTCTCTTCCTCGACGTTTTCGTTACGGCATTCGATGTAGATGCAGTCATGCACAACCCCTACCACCTTCAACATCTTTTGGTCGGCTTGAAGGCATGCCGAATTGATGATCTCCATGCCCATCATCTGGATTGGCCAGTTACGTATTTGGGTTGGCCGTACATCTGGCGATACGTGGATCTGCCAACTGTCAGAGGTGATCAGCTTCGAGCGGTACGATTCGATGGTCCGTTCCTGCAACCAGGTAAAGGCCACCGTGTAGTAGTCCATAACCTGTTTCTGCAACCGTTCGGTATCGGTCTCAGACAGCTTCAGTTTCAGGGCGATAGTGTTGGGCTTTGCCCCGTATATCGAAGTTAAGAACAGGGTTTTCGCCTGCTTGCGTTCTAGCTGTTCTTCTCCTTGATTGCGCAGATGGTTCGCTATCGTTTCGTACAGGTCATCACTGTTGGCGTAATCATCTTTGAGCTTGGGGTCACCAGATAATGCCGCTAGGATCCCGGCCTCACAGGCGGTGTAGTCCACTGATAGGGTCGTGTTGTCTTTAGGTGCCGAGATTAGGGCTTGGCGGAACACCTTGAAGCCGTTGACCGGTGTCGTCCCCATCAACCCTGTCCGCCCAGTGATGCTGTGGTACGGCTTCAGTTCTGTCCGCAACTTGCCATCAGCCCCTACCTTCACTCGCTTTAGCCAATCCAGGGTTTTGTATAGCTTTTCCGAGAACGGATCTTGCCGTAGCTTCTCCGTGTACTCTTCAATCAGCCGTGCTAGCTCTTTGCGATCTATGGCAATGCCCCGCTTGCTGATTTTGTGGTACAGGGTGACAACCTCGGCACGTAACTCCGCATTGGGATTTCCTGCATATGCTGGCTTCAGCCGTTTCAGGGCAATGCCTACCCAGTTCTCGGGCGCTACTGCCATCAAATGGTTGATCTGCTTTTGCTCCCACGTCATCCCGTGCTCAGGCAACCCGTTCAACCGGTACTTTGCTTCTACCAATTGGCGCGCCAACTCATGTTCAATTTCAATCTTCATCACACGCTTACCGCTCGAACAACTAACTCGTAATGACAAGGGGCACTCAGGCCCCAAGCCTCGATAGATTTCGCTAACAGCGTGTTAGCCCAGCAGTTCGTCGAGCGGATCGATAACTGGATCAGATAGTTCCACCTCAAGTTCCAAATCCCCATCATCTAGGGTTGGTGGGGTTGGTGGGGTTGGTTGGGAGGAGCCAGTACAACCGCCAGTGAAGGTCTTGCCGAGGCGAACTAGCACTTCTTCATCGCCATTTATGATGGTTGAGTCGCTAAAGTGCTCTTCCAGTGCTTTCTCCAGATCTGGGAAGTCACCGGCGTAGGGGGTAGTATTTACTGGTACGAAGCGGTAACTCTGACTATTGCGATCGTTAACCAAGTAGCCATATCCCTTTTGCAGTTGCGGGATGGCTTGCTGGGCCGTTTCGTAATAACCACAGTTGAAGCCCGTAGGGCTAGGCGCATTGAATATTGCGATAATCTTTTCACCGAACTGAGTTACAGCAGGGATGAAAGTCTTCATCTTTAGGTCGTGCAGCAGAGCTTGCTGGGCAGCTTCGCCAAGCACAAGGTACTGAGTTTCTTCAGTGAACATGGAGCCTGTCTGCTTTACCTTTTCCGTTAGTACGGTCAGGTCTAAACGCTGCTCATGGTGTAGCTGAATGACCTCTTCCTTCTTCGTGTGGCGAACAGGTACCTGCGTGGCACCTGCAGCTTGCTTGAGGGACGGGGCTAGTTGGGCATTTTTCAGGTTGAAAGACATCTTAGGATCCTCATACATCAAAGGTGGCGGCATTGCCCGAGCTGCGTGTGGTTAGCAGCGCCCTTCAGAGGATTCCCACTATAGGGGTTAGTTTTTGATTGTCTTCAAGCAGGAGATCGAGATGTCCCCACCAGACTATTTGCCAAGAATTTTATCTATTTCATCCATGTGTTCGGCGAGAAAATCATCAGCTAAAGCGGAGATGCTCTTGGCTATCGCTGCTTGCTTTTGCTTTTGCTGTTCTGCGTAGGCAATGGCGACTTGCACCTCTGGTAAGTGCTCATGCTTCTCCCACTTTTGGGTCAAGTATCCAGGCTTCTTCATTTTCCCGACGAGTTCGTTAAGGGTGCCGAGAGATTTGGGCTCACGCCTCTTGGTGGTATCGGGGGTCTTCGGCTCTGACTTTGGATCCGAGTCTGACTCAGACTTTGGTTCTGGCTCCCCGTATTCCTCGCGGAGCTGCTTAATTATGTAATGCTCAGGTAGATCCCGATCTTTCAACCATAAGGGCTTCTCTGACTCCAATGTGTAGAAGCGTTCTTGCAGCTTATACGCAACCACCTTTTGCTGGGCGTCTGGATTATCCTTCCAGTAGCTGTATACAAACTGCTTCAGGAAGAGGTCACGCACCAAGCCCCAATACGCTTTTGCGGTTTTAGGTCCGACCAACTTGTTGATGTAAAATTGATCTATTGATTGAACCTGCCGTTTCTTACCTTTCCTCGCTGTTGACTTTAATTGGTTGTGGCGTTCGTTCGATATGGTTTCAGCGATGTTAATCATTTTATAAGCAATAACAGCTAGCCGCCCCCGGATGTAATCATGTAATGCGGTATCTTTTGCCTTGTTTAATAAATCTGTTGCAACAGCAGCTAAATAGTGCTCTTCGAAGATAGATTTTGTGGACATGATACCGCTGAACTTTTCCAGCAGGTTATTGGTGCCACAGAAAATTGCCAACGCCAGCCATTTGTTCGCTACATTGGTAGCCTCCTTATTGATAAGTGAGGTTGAATCTAGTGAGGAGGGCGTAGCCTCAAGGTTTACATCCAGCATACTTAATGACTGAATAGCGCCATTGAAAAGTTGACCCAACTCTTCATTATCATTCTGATTTTCGTTTACCACCGAAGTAATATTCATAACTTTGGAAAAATTTTCACCTTCCCACGTTAACATGAACCGGCACTGCTCTAAGCAATGAGCGATATAAGAGTTGATTAACCTGTCTCCGATCAGTTCATAAAAATTATCACAGCGATCGGTATTTTCTCCTGGTAAGGCTAGAAACTTAGAGTCATGCTTGAACGCATCATTACTTAAGAAGACATCTATCAAATTGAAATCAGGGTCTCTACTTATATCAGGAAACATTTTTATACTCAGATAAGGCACGATATTTCCAACGGAAGATAGCACAGTCCCGCCTATCTGACTGCGCTGCACAT
>NZ_CANLCI010000050.1 GCF_947489035.1 uncultured Ferrimonas sp.
CCTTCGGGTTATGAGCCCGACGAGCTACCAGACTGCTCCATCCCGCGTCCGGATTAGTGTTTAGCCTCGCTTCCGAGAATTGGTCTTAGGCCAGTGAAGTATTCTATAACCTCTGGCGTTAAGGGGTAAACCTTGTTTGTTACGCCGTGCCCTGAAGACGGAGCGCATAGTAAAGGCCACCCCGAAATGAGTCAACACTGAGTCGAGAAAAATTGGCTTTTCAGCACTCGTTTGCTCAGCTTGTCGCCAAATGGCCGAAAACAAAACAAAAGTTGGTTAAAATCGGTACGGCAATATGTGCATGCCGCTAATAGTAATGGGTCTAACTGGTTGAGTTAAGGTTGGTTCAGTTGCGATCTCTGCAGTGCAGTAATGTTTTATTTTATGGTTGACTTTCAACAACCCAATCACTTCGGGCTCTTACGGGCGTTATCCACTGTTTTTGTGGATAACTGTGTTGATTAACTGCTTTGGCTGCTTTCAAACCCGCACCGTTACTGGGTTTTGCTTGGATTGAGTGGTTTCTGTGCATAAGTGTTTATTTGTTTATAAACAACAACTTAAGTTCATTGGTGGTTAAGCCTTAATTTTTCCTTTACGAAAAAAATTATGGATTGGGTTAAATGTTAAGCCTGTGTATTAAGTTTGTTGGATTGGGGCTAACTGGTTTGGTGGCATTCGCTGTTAGCGGGATATTTGACAAAATAATGATCTTGTACATGCGGCAATTGCTCATACAAACAACGGTAGGGGCTTAACCGCGTTTGCTGGTGCTGGGTTCAAGGGCTTGTTCAAACAGCAGTTGGCCTGCTGTTGTGCGTCAGCGATTACAGGTTTTGCGCGGATTAGTGGCTAAAACCGACTTACAAAGGCTGCTAAAATAGCGGTTTGGTTGACGAAATTGCGTCATCGGCATGTGGTAACTGGGAATGAGGGTTTATGAGTCGCAGCTTTACATTGGAATCACGGTTTAAACCGGCGGGGGATCAACCTCAAGCCATTGAGAAACTGGTTGATGGTTTAGAGGCGGGTTTAGCGCACCAAACCTTATTGGGGGTAACCGGTTCGGGGAAAACCTTCACTGTGGCGAATGTGATTGCACAGTTGCAACGGCCAACCATCATTATGGCGCACAATAAAACCCTAGCGGCACAGTTGTATGGTGAGATGACCGAGTTCTTTCCTAATAATGCCGTTGAATACTTTGTTTCTTACTACGACTACTACCAGCCCGAAGCCTATGTGCCCACCACTGACACCTTTATTGAAAAGGATGCCTCGGTAAATGCCCATATTGAGCAAATGCGGCTCTCAGCCACCAAGGCATTGATGGAGCGACGGGACGTGATCCTAGTGGCATCGGTGTCGGCCATTTACGGCCTTGGCGATCCGAAATCTTATATGGCGATGTTGTTGCACCTGCGAGTGGGCGACATCATGAATCAGCGTGATATCTTAAAGCGGCTGGCCGAGCTGCAATACAGTCGTAACGATATGGCGTTTGATCGCGGTACGTTTCGGGTGCGCGGTGAAGTGATTGACATCTTCCCTGCCGATTCTGAAAAAGACGCGGTGCGCTTAGAGTTGTTTGATGAAGAGGTGGAGCGGATCAGTGTGTTTGATCCCTTAACCGGTGCGATTGAACGCACGGTGGCGCGCTACACGATTTACCCTAAAACCCACTACGTAACCCCGCGGGAAACCATTGTTGCTTCCATTGATAAGATCAAAGCAGAGATGGCGCTGCGGCATCAGTTTCTGCTCGACAACAATAAGTTGATTGAAGCCCAGCGGATCAAAGAACGCTGTCAGTTTGATACTGAAATGATGCAGGAGCTGGGCTATTGCTCCGGCATTGAAAACTACTCACGCTACTTGTCTGGCCGAGCCCCGGGCGAGCCGCCGCCAACCTTGCTGGATTACTTGCCTGACGATGGCCTGCTGATCCTCGATGAATCCCACGTTTCCGTGCCGCAAATCGGTGCCATGTATAAAGGCGATCGCAGCCGCAAAGAAACCTTGGTGGAGTTTGGCTTCCGGTTGCCGTCGGCAATGGACAACCGGCCATTGAAGTTCGATGAGTTTGAATCGATTGCGCCGCAAACCATCTACGTATCGGCAACCCCGGCTAAGTACGAACTAGAGCAATCGGGAGACGATGTGGTTGAGCAGGTGGTGCGGCCAACCGGATTGCTGGATCCCGAGATTGAAGTGCGTCCGGTGGCCACTCAGGTGGACGATCTGTTATCGGAGATCCACGCCCGAGTTGCGGTGCAAGAGCGGGTACTGGTAACCACCTTAACCAAGCGAATGTCTGAAGATTTAACCGAGTATCTGGATGAACATGGGGTAAAGGTGCGCTATCTGCACTCTGACATCGAAACCGTTGAGCGCAGTGAGATCATCCGAGATCTGCGTCTTGGGGTGTTTGATGTGCTGGTGGGGATCAACTTATTGCGTGAAGGCTTGGATATGCCGGAAGTGTCGCTGGTGGCCATTTTAGATGCGGATAAAGAGGGGTTCTTGCGTTCAGAACGGTCACTTATCCAGACCATTGGGCGTGCGGCCCGTAACACCAAAGGCAAAGCCATTTTGTATGGGGATAAGATCACCGGTTCGATGCGTCGTGCCATTGATGAAACCGAACGACGCAGAGAAAAGCAGCATGCGTTCAACCTCGAACATGGGATTGTGCCTAAGAACTTGGTGAAGAAAGTAAACGATGTGATGGATTTAGGCAGTGGCAGCAAGAAAGCGAAAGCGCCAATGCCCCACGCCGCTGAGCCCAAAGCGCGTTATCAACCCAAAACACCGAAGCAGTTGGGGCAAGAGATCGCCGCCTTGGAGAAACAGATGCTGCAACACGCGCAAGATCTGGAGTTTGAACAGGCGGCCAGGTTGCGTGATGAAATTGGCAATCTGCGCCAACAACTGGTAGCTGGCTAAAGGGGCGAACCAGCACAATTGGGCGGGGTGAGCCATACTGATAGGTGATGAATCAGTGTGGGAGGCCGCATGACTATACAACAACATCGTTGGGCATTTGTGGGGGCGTTGCTGGTATTGATCGCCGTGGTGGTTCTGCTTTCACCGCCGCCAATTGCTCAGCCAAGTGGTGCGCAATTGGCCAGTTATCGCAGCGCGACCTTTGCCGAGGGCGTTGCGAAGAATAACGGCTTAGTTTATGTCGACCGAGACCGTTTTCACCCGTTAGCACAGGCACCCACAGAACTCGATATTAACGTGTTACTGCGGGATTTTCCGACCGCAGCGGGGGCGATTCATGGGCAGGTGTTGGCTCAGCAGCAATACTTAGCCGCCAGCGAGGGCAACTATGAACAGGCGATGCGGTTAATGGGGCAAAGCTTTATTACCGCTAACGGCGGCGGCAGTTACGCCGTGCGTTGGTAAGTCGCCCGCTCTGTTATTGCTGAGTGGGCTTAGAGCGTTGTTTTGATAGCAGCGCCGATAACCACATCGGCAAGCCAACCAATGCCAGGGCGGCAACCACCCCAAGCAGGTGCGACTCAACCGCCACCGTTGCGTTAATCAAGGTGGCGGTTTGTTCGCTGGCGCCGTAGATATTTTCCCACGCCACCTTGGCAATCACCCCCAACAGCAACCACCAGCCAGTAGCCCAACCCCGCTGAATGTCGTGAAGTGCCCCAAAGGTAAACAGCCCGTGCAGTAGGGCGCTAAGGCCAACGTAACGCCACGTGTCTGTTACCCCCCAATAGATCCCCGCGCTAATGAACAGCATCATTAACAGGCTAATCGGCCAGATCCGTTTGGGTTGGTAATGGGGTTGATGCAAACCAAAAAGCAGCCACAACCCCCCTAGGTTCATCCATAAATGGGCACTGTTTGAATGCAGCAAGTGGCCACTGAACAGTCGCCACCATTGCCCCGCGGCCAGATCGGTGCGAGACCAATCCAGCAGCGGCTTGCTTTCTGGCAGTAAGGCCAACAACAACGCCGCTAACGTCAGTGTTAGCGGCAGGCTGAGTTGCCCTAAGGTTGGCCGCGAGTAGGCGTTAATCAAGCTGGCACTCGCCGTTTGCTTGCTTTTGTTGCAGTTGCGCCTGAACTTGGTCGCGATTGTCTAGATATTGCTGCAGGCCATTGGCGCGCAAAATACAGGCAGGGCAGGTGCCGCAACCGCTGCCAAGCTGACCGTTATAGCAAGTGAGGGTTTGATCGCGCACCAGTTCTAGCGCGTGGTATTGATCCGCTAACGCCCAAGTTTCCGCTTTATCCAACCACATCAGCGGGGTGCTTAATGTCAGTGGCCGATCCATGCCCAGTTCGAGCGCCTGCTGCAAGCTTTGCACAAAACTGTTGCGGCAATCGGGGTAGCCGGAATAATCGGTCTCACATACGCCGGTGATCACCGTCTCTGCGCCAATTTGGTAGGCGTAGATCCCCGCCAAGGTTAAGAACAGAATGTTGCGGCCCGGCACAAAGGTGTTGGGCAGGCCGTTATCCATCAGTTCATTATCAACTGGAATGCTGTCACGGGTTAGGGCGCTCACGGCCAACTCGTTCAACATGCCCACGTCTAATACCTTGTGGGCGGCGATCCCTAACTGCTTGGTAAGCCGTTGGGCCACGTCAATCTCTTCGCTGTGGCGCTGGCCATAATCGAAGGTGATGGCGTGCACTTCATCAAATTGCTTAATCGCTTGCACTAAGCAGGTGGTGGAGTCTTGGCCGCCGCTAAATACCACTACGGCTTTGGTTTTGTGTGTCATGGGTTATCCGTCAAGTTGACCGGTTTGAGCGAAGCGCTGTAATTGCGCTTGATAGGGGCGAATGTCGCCTATCTGCTCTGCCACCCAGTCAGGGTTATAGTAGCTGTCGAGGTAACGCTCGCCAGAATCGCATAATAGTGTCACTAACGAACCGCTTTCGCCATTGGTGTGCATTTGACTGGCTAATTTGACAACACCATAGAGGTTGGTGCCGGTGCTGGCGCCGATTTTTCGCCCTAAGATCTGCTCTAACCACAACATGGTGGCGATAGAGGCGGGATCCGGCACCTGCATCATCTGATCCACCACATCCGCAATAAAGGATGGCTCTACCCGCGGGCGACCAATGCCTTCGATGCAGGAGCAGGCGCTGGTGGTTAGGGCGGGATCGCGCTGCTGGTAGTAATCGAAAAAGACCGAATTGTCGGGATCAACCACGCACAGCTGGGTTTGCTTACGTTGATAACGCAAGTAACGGCCAATGGTGGCCGAGGTGCCGCCGGTGCCTGGGCTCATCACAATGTGGTGGGGCTCTGGGTAGCGTTCGCGCGACATCTGCTGAAAAATGGATTCGGCGATGTTGTTGTTGCCTCGCCAATCGGTGGCGCGCTCGGCATAGGTGAACTGATCCATGTAATGGCCGCCAAGTTCTTTGGCTAAGCGTTCACTTTCAATGTAGATGTTGGCCGGCTCCACTAAGTGGCAGCGACCACCGTAAAATTCAATTTGATCGATTTTACGCTGCGCGGTGCTTTTGGGGATCACCGCAATAAACTCTAGCCCCAGCAATCGAGCAAAATACGCTTCTGAGATGGCGGTAGAGCCGGATGAGGATTCAATAACGGGGCAGCCCTCTTTGATCCAACCATTACTGAGGCCATACAAGAACAGCGAGCGGGCTAAGCGGTGTTTTAAGCTGCCGGTGGGGTGGGTGCTTTCATCTTTCAAATAGATGTCGATGTTGGTCAATACCGGTAAATCCAGTTTGATCAGATGGGTATCTGCACTGCGTTGAAAATCCGATTCAATCTGGCTGATGGCCCAATTTACCCAGCTGCGTGTCATAATGCGTCCCTATATATGCTTGTGCGTGCGCAGATGGTACACAATGGATCCTGAACTGTTAAAACAATTAGCAAATGAAAAAATGCCGTTTGGCAAATACGCTGGACGGTATTTAACCGATGTGCCGATTGCCTATTACGTTTGGATGCAAAACAAGGGCTGGCCCGCGCCACCATTAGGGCCAAAGATGGCACTGATGCTGGAGATCAAACACAACGGTTTAAGCGGATTGCTGCAACCTTTACGCCGTGACGGCAGAGATTGAGTGCGAGTTTCAGTGATGGTTTTAGTGAGTCGTTAACTGAGTCTTTAACTAAGAGTTTGACTGAGCTTAAGTGGGTTTTAGCCACAGTGGCTAAAACCACTGCGACAGTGTAACCACGCTGTCGCAGCGACCATGCGGATTGCCGTGCCAGAAACCGATGTTGCGGTAAAGGCACAAGGAAAAGCAGACATAAAAAAACGCCATCCGATGGATGGCGTTTTTTTATAAAAGATGGTGGAGGGAGACGGATTCGAACCATCGAAGGCAGTGCCATCAGATTTACAATCTGGTCCCTTTGGCCACTCGGGA
>NZ_CANLCI010000051.1 GCF_947489035.1 uncultured Ferrimonas sp.
GGTCTTTGGTTTAGTATTTGGGATTAAGCTATGCGACCATAGAACGCTACGAGGATGATAATATGTCCAGGAAATTTTATGTATATCAGTAACGAATTTATAAAAAGCATACGCAATGCTGAGTTAGAGATTCATTGTCTAAATATAAAAGTTTGGCAAGACTGTGATGGGGGCATTGCTTTAGAAGGGCACGGGAAGATAAGGCAAAACAAGTATGGCTTGCTATACGTTGAGCTAGTCTGCACCCAGTTTGAAGTACCTCGTCCGACTGGGCCTATGCAAAGCTTTTCCAGGCGTTTCCCAAGTGATTCAACAAATCTAGAAACTTTAGTTCATGCTGAGTTCTCTACATTATCTGGAGATAGATTTACTTCTGAAGGTTTTACCTTAATATTAAACGAGCTCTCGATTCATAGTCCATTCGTTGTCGAATTCTTGCTTCCATACATTCAACATGATGGATTGAGAGAATCTGCAACTGACGAAGACTTATTATATTATGAGTTTAGAGAAAAGATTGATATACCTAAAAACCACATGAATAAAAGTGAATCAACGAAAGGGTATGAGTCTAGTAGTTGGGATGAATCTAGAATCGATAATGTTCTCTATAACCTCATGCTAAGAACAGAGAAGGATCACACTGTAGCAAAAGTTAAAGGAACGTTCTGTGGTGATAGCCTAATAAAGTGCATTAACTTTTACGTTGGATTCTCATCCGGTAGAGTTCCGAGGCCATATATAGAGATTCATAGTGTGGGTGAGTCTAAAATAACAAGAATAAATAGTGCCAGTAATTTAGACTGCCAAAAAAGATCGTCTAACCCTATACCAGAAATTTTTTCTTCAAATAGAAAGAGTACAGAAACTGAGTATAGTTATATGCTTTTTAAAAACATTTATAATCTTCACTGTAATAGCCCGGATAAACTCGATGCTATAATCAGTCAGTGGGAAAGAGTTTGGAGTGGATTTTCTTCTACAAGTGCGATATCAGAGTTAGTCCTTTCTGTAGCTATAGAGGGCGTTTTAAATGACATATTCATCCCTAGCTTTAAGGTTTTTGAAAAAGATGAAAAGTTGGAGTCCGATATTGCATTAATTAAAAAGTCTTTAGATGGACTTGATATTGACTCTAATTACAAAGGTAGACTTAAGGGGAGCGTTTCATATTGGAAAACCATAACTGCGTCTAAATCTCTTGATATACTTGTAAATAAAGGTGTAATTGACAAGAAGTACAAGAAAGCTTGGGTCGAGTTAAGAAATGAATGCGCACACCCTAAGAGTATCGCTCCTAATAGCGCAAAAGAAAAAGAAAAGCTTAATAATTTACTTAAGTGTCTTGACCTTTTTCATCGACTTGTGCTTAACACTGTCGAGTATTCTGGCCCAGTTAATATATTCGGAGAAGATGATGAAAGTGAAATAGAAATAATAAATCACATCTCCGTACTCAAATAAGTAGGCTTAGAAAAAATAGTGTCAGAGCGTATATGCCTGACACTATTTTCACAACAATTAAAATTAATTTGATGCGTATATAAAACCGACTACAACTCCATAGCCAAAGTAAGCGATTGGAAGTGGCACCTGATTACTCCTTTGTTAAGTGTTTATACGTGGCATAGCCCGCGATGAATCCGGCAGCGAAAAATGGATTTGCCGCCAATGCAGGTATAGGCATAGATTTTTCCCTATGTTTGTATTACTTGTTGAACGAGGTCTGAGACATGTCCACTGACCGAGCGCAACCGTCCAGAACCCAAGTGGGCATACCTAGTACTTGTTTGAGGCGATTGATGCCCGAGAAGATGTTGAACGTCATACAGTGTTGCCTGTCCAGAATTTATCAATACGGAAGCGAATGTATGCCTTAAGTCGTGGATGCGGAAATTGTCTCCTATCCCAGCAGAAGCTTTAATACGGGCAAACGCCTTCTTCGGGTGTGTAATAGGTCTTCCCACGGCGTCTCCGGGAAATATGTATGGATTGCCGTTGATGCGATATTGTTTTTGATCATAGATTGTCTCCAATGCTAATTGATTGAGTAATACGGTTCGAGATAAGCCGGATTTTGTGTGTGGTAAAAATAGGTTTGCGCCGTCGTCGTCGAAGGTTAGATGTGACCACTGTGAGTTGCAGATTTCCCCGATTCGCATTCCGGTGAGCAATGCAAATTTGAGAGCATTGCCCTGAACACGATTAGTCTCTCGATCACATGCAGAGATAAACCCTGAAATCTCTTCTTTGCTTAAGTAGCGTTGACGCTGGTTGTTCTCCTTGTACTTTTTGATGTATTGACCAGGATGTTTATCTATATAGCCCCACTCCATCGCCAATCGAAACATACGCAGGACAAGGCTTCTGAGCCTGTTTACGGTAGCTGGCTTACGTCCCTTCAGTAGTTCGTCCAGCAGTTTCTGAATGTCTTGCTGTCCAATTTGATTTAAGGGCTTTCGGTGCCAGGTGGGGTAAACATGCAGCTTTAGATTCCCTTCGTCACTTGAAGCTGTCAGTTTGTTTACCTTGGCATAAGGTAGGTAATGTTCTTCCGCAAATTGATAAAACGTCAGCACCGAACGCTGCTGTTCTCGTAACTGCTTAGGATCATTGCCCAGAGCAATTTGTCTACGGTGGTCATTGGCAATTTGGCGTGCTGTTGTAATGTCGATAGCGGGGTATTCACCAATCTGTAGGCTGCGCTTAACCCCATTGAAGGTGTAACGAAATAGGTAGCGCTTCCGACCTTGGCGATTAACTATCAGCTTTAATCCCGTGCATCCCTCGTCGGTATATTCCGTCTCCTTACTCCGACTGTCAGGTGGTGTAGGTGATATGTTATCTAGTTGGCGCTTGTTGAATTTGAACTTTCTGGAGATCATGGTTCCTCCATTGGATGGGGTATAAACTCCAGACACACCGCTCCCTTCGCGGTTAGCGAATACATGGATACTGGTATCTGGAGTTAGCTGTTAGGACTTCTCTGTGAGGTGCTGGGCGAGAGTTTTTGGTTCTATGTTAATGAGGTGCTGGTATAGCTTGTTGGGTGCAGGTTTGATTGCTCCTTCGTAGCGTAGAATTGCGGCCATGAAGCCAGCGTTATTGTTGCCTTTTTGCGTGAATATCCTATCGAATACCTTAGACGAAAACGGGGTATCGTTAGATAGGGAACTCAGTAGATCTGTTAGTGATTCAATTTCGACCCACTCGTTAGAAAACAAGCCTCCGCCGTCGTTGGCAACAATACGGATTGCTAGGCCGTCTCCTTGCTTGCCGATTTCGTATTGTATCTCCTTAGACTTGTCCCTTAACTTCGGAGCGTTGGCAGATACCAATATCTCGTATTGAGAGGATTCGTCGACGCCGTCGGCAGCAAGCGTGTTTCCCTTTGGCTGTTTAGCCATTACTGAACCTCCATGAATTTATTGAGATCTAGGTTTCTGCGGAAGAGCAGATATATCCCTTGACCGTTGTCACTTATAATGCTTAACGTTAACGTATATTTGTCTTCTATTGTTACCTCCCACTCTGGATACTCAATGGCAAACAATAGCTGATTTCTCAGGAAGTCGTCTTCTGGAAGGTTATCTTCTGCTGTTAAAAGGTATAGCCTACAGTTAATTCCTTTCCAATATTCATCTGCTTCCATTTTATTTTTGAATGGATAATACAGATGAGACTTCACAGCTTCAATAATTGTGGATTCCACTGGTAGGTTGTCAATGTCTTTTATACTTTCAAATGTTTTCATAAAATTAACTCCATGATGTTACTATCATGGAGTTAATATAAATTTAACCGTTGCTTTATTTCGGCTTGCTCTTATGGTTTATATACCCAGGCGCAATGTTAAATTCACAGATACCTACTAATGCTTGATTGTTTTTCAACCATAACTGGTATTCGCTACCTTCAAGCAACCGGTCTTCTGGAGAGCAGTCAATATTCCACTTTCTTAAAAAGAACTCAACCATTGAGGTCTTTACATATAAAATTAATTCTCCATCTTTCATACCGTAGTCGATTTTTATTGCATCTTTATGTTGAATATTAGGATGGGGAACTAGTACCAGAGGCACTTTAGAATTCCACTGTTCGTCAAAATCTTCGCCTTCGACTTTTTCTATCTCATCATCTTTTATGATAGAGCTATAAATTCTGGTCAGGTTAAAGTTTATAAACATTTCTCTGACTCTGTCATAGGCTCTCACATACCACTTCAAACCATCTGTAAATATACTGTGGGGAATTATTTTTCTAGATTTCTTACCGCTATTTAGAGATATGTAAGTAATTTCTAACAACTTTTGTTCATATATTGCCCTGGAAACATTTGCTACAACTTCGTTGTTTGGATTAGTTAGCTGCAAGGGCATGTTTCCACTTATTGTTCCAACTCGCTCATTTTCTAAAAGTGATTGACCGCCTTCCACTAACTCTCTAAGAACTGTATGAACTGAAAGGTCGAATATAAACTTGAATTTGCCTTCTGACTTGTAATAACGCCGACGTTTAGCATCGTACTCACAGTTATCTGGCCTAGTGCTTTGATATTCAGATAGATCTCTAGTTGCAACAGCATCACTACAACCAAACCGCTCTGCAACATCTTGCCGGGAAACGGACCCAAGATAGAAGAGTCTAAATTCAATGTATGCGATTCTCTCGCTTTTTGCTCTTTTTAAGCTGACTGTACTCATATCACCCTCTTATGGCTGAGCCATAGTCACACATTTATACACACAGCATACACACAAAAAGATGTGTTGACCAGATCAAAAAGAGGCGGTACAGTATGTTGTGTTCAATAATCCTATTGGGCACAACATTGACTATAGGAGATAGCATTTTGGCTAAAAATGCACCTTACGGAGATGGCCGGCGGGTCGGAGCGGTTCGTGGTCGTTCTCAAACTTACAACCCTAAGACTGAGCAGTGGGTAAAACGAGATTCAGAAACTGGGCAGTTTATGGACGTAAAGCAAGACGGCAAGCCGTTTAAGGGGGTGAGGCGGGAGAAATAAAAAAACGGCTTCCATTGCGCCAACAATAGAAGCCGTTGTTCAGTGAAGAGTAAGTGCATTGCGCCAACAAAGCACTTAGAGCCCTACACTGGGAGGTCTCAAGCTCAGTTGCCCGAACGTTGATGACCAATGTGTGTTTCTCATCGTACCGTTTTGCAGCTTTCTTCACAATAGCCGTAGATCCCTCCCCAACTATAACTGGGAGATGATCATGAAACCCAAAACAGTTCATGTTTGTTCTTACCGCCGCTTCCGATGCGGGCGTTGGGAAGATGTTGGTTCTCATTGGCGCTCAATGCCAAGTTAAGGCTGAAAAGGGGAGTTGTACAACAGCTCCCT
>NZ_CANLCI010000052.1 GCF_947489035.1 uncultured Ferrimonas sp.
CTGTCCTTTGGACAGGGCTTTTTTCGTATGTGATCAACACGTTTGCAGGGCTGACGTTGGCGAGGCCGTTCAGTTGGGTTGGCCCTTGATTAAGAGCTTGGCGGCCGGCCACGCCGGGGGCGCGGGTTCGAGTTCCGTTCACTGCGCCCTAGCGCTCGAAATGGTTCGAATAAGCCCTGTCCTTTGGACAGGGCTTTTTTCGTATCTGGCTAACACGTTTGCAGGGCTGACGTTGGCGAGGCAGTTCAGTTGGTTAGGCCCTTGATTAAGAGCTTGGCGGCCGGTCATGCCGGGGTCGCGGGTTCGAGTCCCGTTCACTGCGCCCCAGCTCCTGAAATGGTTCGACTAAGCCCTGTCCTCTGGGGCAGGGCTTTTGCCTTTCTGGCGAGAAAGTTGAGTGGTGGTCCATGTGCGATTTTATTGGTGAGGCGCTGATGTTCCGAGCCCAAACGAGACAATGTTGAATGCAGCTTGTAGTGGCCAAGCTTTGCTTAATTAAGGATTTTCTTGTTGTTAGAACCGTTTTATTCGACTCATTTTCGATCTTTACCATTCACATTAAAGGCCTTGCGTTGGAAGGCTCTTAGATCGACAAGCGGTAAACAGGGTTGTGCGGGCGCGATGCTCTGGTTACTGTAAAGAGCGCGTGCGGTAGGAGGCCCTTAGTCTGCATCGCAAACGATGCTCCGAACGCGTTGACTACCATTAGCGGCATCGATCCCTTACTATTCGCCCTCGAACTCGCTAACTGTTCTTGGTGCTATGACCCTCGCTGTTTCTCGCTCTATTGATCTTTCCCGCTGGCACACCTTTGCGATGCCCGCCACTGCGGAGGCGGCGCTTACCGTCACATCCATTGCTGAACTGCAACTAGCACTGCACCTGCCCCAGTTTAATGATGTGCCTAAGCTAATTTTAGGTGGTGGCAGTAACGTGGTATTTGCAGAGAATTTTGCTGGCTTAGTGATCCGTAATCGTTTGCTAGGGAAGCGGCTTGAGCAAACCGATGATGCCTTTCTCCTGCACATTGGTGCGGGTGAAGCGTGGGATCCTTTAGTGCGTTGGTGTTTAGATAACGGCATTGATGGACTGGAAAATCTGGCGTTGATCCCTGGCACCATTGGGGCTGCGCCAATCCAAAATATCGGCGCTTATGGGGTCGAGTTGGCGGATTACTGCAGTTACGTTGAATACTTAGAGATCGACAGTAATGAATTGCGACGCCTGTCTGCTAAGCAGTGTCAATTTGGCTATCGCGATTCCATCTTTAAGCGCCAATTGCTGGGGAAAGTGGTGATCACGGCGGTTGGCTTAGCCATTCCGAAACAATGGCAGCCCCAGCTTGGTTATGGCCCTTTGCAACAGCTACAAAATCCGACAGCGCAACACATCTACGATGTGGTGGTCGCTACTCGGCAGAGTAAATTGCCGGATCCCAGTGTGCTAGGTAATGCGGGCAGCTTCTTTAAAAATCCAGTGATCACTGGGGCGCAATATCAGCAGTTGCAGCAGCGTTTCAGTGACATCCCCGGCTATAAGGATGCGGCAGGCGTTAAGGTGCCGGCCGGTTGGCTGATAGACCAGTGCGGTTTAAAAGGGCACCAAGTTGGTGGTGCCGCGGTACATCAACTGCAAGCACTGGTGTTGGTGAATAAGCGAGACGCGGTAGTGGCCGATCTGCTGGCACTGGCCAATGACGTGATTGATGCGGTGGAACAGCGTTATGGCATCGAGTTGGAACCCGAAGTACGCATTTTAGATAAACAAGGACGGCCAGGATGGCAGCGATGTTAAGCGAGACACGGCAACAGCTTATCGCTTTATTAGCCGACGGCGAGTTTCACTCTGGTGCCTCATTGGCCGATAGCTTGGCGCTCACTCGCGCGGCGATCCACAATAACATCGAGGCGTTGGCTGATCTTGGGTTAGAGATCTATCGAGTAAAGGGTAAAGGGTACCGCTTTGAGCGGCCACTGAGTTTGCTTGATGGCGCAGTGGTGAATGCCGATCGTCAAGCGTCGCTGCACCTGTTTTGGCAGCTGGACTCGACCAATGCTTATTTAATGGGGCGACGACAGCTGTGTGGCAATGGTGAGGCTTGCTTAGCGGAGATGCAAACGTCCGGTCGAGGCCGCCGTGGCCGCACTTGGGTATCGCCGATGGCGTGCCACCTTTATTTGTCTTACTTCTATCGATTAGAGCAGGGCATGGCTGCAGCTGCCGGGCTTAGTCTGGCGGTTGGGGTGATGCTGGCTGACGCCCTAGAGCAAGCCGGCTTTGTTGGGGTGGGCTTGAAGTGGCCAAACGACCTTTATTTAGATGGCAAAAAGTTGGCTGGCATTTTGGTTGAGCTTAACGGCCAGTATGGTGAGGCGGCAGAGGTCGTTATTGGCTGCGGCGTGAATGTGAGCATGCCATCGGGCGTGGCAGCGGCTATTGATCAGCCGTGGCAGGATCTGCAGTCGCAACAAGATGATGTGATCGATCGCAGTGGCTTAGCCAATCAGATCTTAAAGCAGCTTGATAGTGGATTAACCTTATTTTCAGCTCAGGGCTTAGCGCCTTTTATCGACCGTTGGCAACAGCGCGATTGTTTTGCGGATCAACCGGTACAGCTGATCATGGGCGATAAGATCATTCAAGGCCGAGCGGCCGGTATTGATGCCAATGGCAACTTGTTGTTGGCGCAGCAAGGGCAGCTGAAGGCTTACGCGGCAGGGGAGATCAGCCTGCGGCCACAGGCTTAATTTTTGTGGATGACGTTAGCCGCGCAGACGGATCTGATCCACCAGATGGTTATGGCTTTTACTTAAGATCAGTTTGGCACGTTCACGGGTGGGCTGAATGTTATTACGCAGGTTTGGCCCATTGATCTGCTCCCAGATCTTTTCGGCGGTCTTTTCCGCTTCGGTCGGGCTTAACTGGGCGTAATGATGGAAGTAAGAGTTAGGATCTTGGAAAGTGCTATCAAGAAAGCGCAAGAACCGATCCACATACCACTGTTTAAGCAACGACTCTTCAGCATCTACATAGATAGAAAAGTCTACGAAGTCAGATACAAACGGTCGCTCTGCAAACTGGGGGTAATCGATGGCACTTTGCAGCACATTTAACCCTTCTAAGATCAGAATGTCTGGCTGACGGATCGGCTGAGTCTGCTCCATTCGATCGTATTGCTGATGCGAATAGATCGGGGCTTCGGCAGCCTGCCCGCTGCGCACCGTGCGAACAAAGTCCAGCAGCAAACGAATATCGTAACTCTCTGGAAACCCCTTCCGCCCTAATAAGCCTTTATCTTTGAGTTCCGCCAGTGGCAGTAAGAAGCCATCGGTTGTAACCAGCTCGACCTTGGGGTGTTCTGGCCAACGCTGCAGCAGAGCCTGCAGGATCCGAGCGGAAGTGCTTTTACCAACGGCAACCGATCCCGCCACACTGATGATGTAGGGGCCGTGACTTGGCTTACGCCCCAGAAACTGTTCCAGAACATCACCACGGCGCTGTTTGGAATGGGCATAGAGGTTGAGTAGGCGCGATAACGGCAGGTAGATGGTTTCTACCTCTTCTAAGGATACGTGTTCATTGATCCCGCGCAGCTGCTCTAATTCAGCTTCGCTTAACGGCAGTGGCACAGCCGCACGTAGCGCCGCCCATTGTTCGCGGCTAAAGGCTTGGTAAGCATGGTCTTTAGCGGATAAGTTCACGTGATATTGCTCCTTAAGTTGCGTCCGCGACTATACAATTGGAGTGTAAAAAGGTACAGCAACTTAGGCTTTTGCTATGGGCGAAGGCACAACAATAATGCAGCTGGGTTATTTTCGCCTAAAAGCTGTGCAAACAGACGCGATCTGCGGTTTTTTTTGATTTAGCTATTGCGCTGTCAGCATGCATTTCCTATTATGCGCTCCGCATCTTAGCGATGCAGTGCCGCTATAGCTCAGTTGGTAGAGCAACTGACTTGTAATCAGTAGGTCCCGAGTTCGACTCTTGGTGGCGGCACCATTTTTTTTGGAGGGGTTCCCGAGTGGCCAAAGGGACCAGATTGTAAATCTGATGGCACTGCCTTCGGTGGTTCGAATCCACCTCCCTCCACCATATTTTGTTCTACCGAGTGGCTTGGTAGAAATCGCGGGCATCGTATAATGGCTATTACCCTAGCCTTCCAAGCTAGAGATGCGGGTTCGATTCCCGCTGCCCGCTCCAAATTGATGTGCTGATATAGCTCAGTTGGTAGAGCGCACCCTTGGTAAGGGTGAGGTCCCCAGTTCGACTCTGGGTATTAGCACC
>NZ_CANLCI010000053.1 GCF_947489035.1 uncultured Ferrimonas sp.
GGATGCCGTGGCCCAAGTTGAATACGTGGCCTTCGCCGTGGCCAAACTCGCCCAGAATACGCGCTACTTCCTCTTCGATGCGTGGGCTCAGAAGGTGAAGCGGACAGCATGCAGGATCAAAAAAGGCTGCCCAAGGCAACCTTTTTAGCGTCAGCACCAAATTTATTTGTGGTACTTAGCGGATTGCGCGTGAACGGCCTTGATGAAGGCGCCCGCGTGCTCTGGATCGGCAAACTGGTGGATGCCGTGGCCCAAGTTGAATACGTGGCCTTCGCCGTGGCCAAACTCGCCCAGAATACGCTCTACTTCCTCTTCGATGCGTGGGATAGGTGCGTACAGCATCGATGGATCCATGTTGCCCTGCAGTGCAACCTTGTGGCCAATGCGCTCGCGAGCTTGGTGCATGTTGGTGGTCCAGTCCAGACCAACCGCATCACAACCGGTAGCAGCGATGGCTTCTAGCCACTGGCCGCCGCCTTTGGTGAACAGCACCACCGGCACCTTACGGCCGTCGTAGTCGCGGATCAGGCCATCAACGATCTTGTGCATGTAGCGCAGCGAGAACTCTTCGTAAGCAGGGCCCGACAGTACGCCGCCCCAAGAATCAAAGATCTGCACCGCTTGCGCACCTGCTTTGATCTGAGCGTTCAGGTACAGAATGACCGAGTCTGCCAACTTATCCAGCAGCATGTGCAGCATCTGTGGCTCAGCAAAAGCCATCTTCTTGGTTTTGGCGTAGTCTTTCGAGCTGCCGCCCTCAACCATGTAGGTTGCTAGGGTCCAAGGAGAACCGGAGAAACCGATCAGCGGCACGTCGCCTTTCAGTTCACGGCGGATGGTGCGTACTGCATCCATCACGTAACCCAGTTCTTGCTCTGGATCTGGGATTGGCAGTGCTTCAATCGCGGCTTTGTTGTCAGCCAGCTTCTTGAAGCGTGGGCCTTCACCGGTTTCGAAGTACAAACCCAATCCCATGGCATCAGGGATGGTCAGGATGTCAGAGAACAGGATGGCCGCATCAAGATCGTAACGACGCAGTGGCTGCAGAGTCACTTCACAGGCCAGCTCCGCGTTCTTACATAGGCTCATGAAGTCGCCGGCTTCAGCGCGAGTAGCGCGGTATTCTGGAAGGTAACGACCAGCTTGGCGCATCATCCATACTGGGGTCACATCTACTGGCTGACGCAATAGGGCGCGTAGGTAGCGATCATTCTTCAGTTCTGACATCTGTAATTCCCGAAAACAGCAACATATTCAATAAAAGTGGCGACATTGTAGCACTGCCACTTTGAATTGATACGAACAGGGCGTGAACCACTGCACAAATTGGCCACGACAGAGTGAACTCTTGTTAACAGCCTGCCATCAGATCGCAAAACAATTAACATTATGACGCGCACACGCCAGCTCTTTCACAAAAAACGTGAAGGTAAGCACGCCCACGGTTATGTCGGAACAGAAACAAAACGAAGAACTTAAACAACACCTTACAAATCAATGTCGCGGCATATTCACCTTACGGTCATGCCCCCATCACCAATGGATGGCAGCCTTGTGTTGGCGCAACAAAAGTTCACAAGCAAGTAACAAAACCATTGATCGAAGCGGTAACTCCGACTTAAATTGAACTATCTACTCACAGAGCGTGAATAAGGGGGCAGTGGAATGCTGACCAAACTAGAAAAAGCGGTTACGGCTTGGGGCGGCTCAAGTAAGCTGGTCGATCAATGGCTCAATAGTCGCCGAGAATTGCTGATCAACTACTGTCAGCTTGCTGGCTTGCCCCCCTATAACAATGACGCCGCGGCCTTGCCCGAAGAGCAGCACATTAAGCAGTTTTGTGGGTTGCTGATGGATTACGTCTCCGCCGGCCATTTCGAAGTATACGATCAGGTGGCCAGCGCCTGCGAACAGCACGGCCAGCAAAGCCGTCAGCTGGCCGAAGAGCTGCTGCCACAGATCAACAACAGTACCGACATCGCTTTAGATTTTAATGATCATTACACCAACGGCGTAAATGACGAGCGGATGCTGCAGCTGGATCAAGCCCTATCCAAGCTAGGACAAGCCATGGAAGAGCGGTTTGCCTTAGAAGACCGACTGCTCGAAACCCTGCACCACAACCACGCCGAAACAACGGCATCTTAAGTGCTCAGCTGCCGTTAAGATAAAACTGGCACTGAGCCGTTCGGCACGAGCCTCAAATCGCATTAGCCAATGGCCGAAACGCCGTTGGCTTTTTCATTTTAAGCGCAACCGACACGACGCAATATTAGCCACGCCAGAAACGAAAAAAGCCCTGTCCAAAGGACAGGGCTTAATCGAAAGATGGTGCTAATACCCAGAGTCGAACTGGGGACCTCACCCTTACCAAGGGTGCGCTCTACCAACTGAGCTATATCAGCA
>NZ_CANLCI010000054.1 GCF_947489035.1 uncultured Ferrimonas sp.
GACAAAAAACAGCTGGCTTTTGCTCGTTCCTCGCTAATTATAGCCAGCTATTTTATTGCCGCTTAGCAAAGCGTTATGTGCCAAGGAGTAGTCTAAGCATGGATTCTAAAATTGATTTTTCATCATATTCTCTAAATGATCTTTATTCTTCCGCAGAATCAATTGATCGAAATGTTTACCCAGAAAGAGCAGAAGAAATAGATAAACTAATTCGTCAAAAAGAAGCTGAAAACCCCGAAGAAATTGATACAACCAAAGAAATCGGAGAAAAAGCCACTAAGTCCGATAGGTTAGTGGCAGCGATTATAGATGGAGTTATTGGAATCATTTCACTTGTTCCTGTAATTTATTATGTTGGCTTTGATTCATTTAAAGAACCATCTTTATCTCTATTGGGTGTTCTATTTATATACGGCGTATTCACCACGATGGTTTTACATGGCTACCTTTTGTACTATTACGGACAAACAATTGGCAAAAGTTATATGGCTATTCGTATTGAAAACTTAGATGGCACAAAAGCTAGTTTAACTACTATTTACTTTAAACGAATGTTACCAATGCAATTAATAGGTTTAATACCATCTTTTGGGCAGTTTATATCTGGTATTGTAAATCCATTGTTTATTTTCGGTAAGCAAAGTCGTTGTTTACATGATTATTTGGCTAAAACAAAAGTAAGCTATACAGGCACATAACAAGCTGTTCAAGCGGGACAAATAACAGTTGGTAGGTTCCGCTTCGCCACACATTTTAGCCAACTACAATTTGCCCTTTAACGGGGCGTTAGCTGTATTATCGCACTGTCGAGATTACATAATGTTACAAACTTTACGTTGCTCAAAAAATGTACTGGGCATATATTTAATTGGAACTTAATTGTTTTAATAAGAGGGATTTATGAAAATATTGCACAAATGGATTATCTTGGCTGGTTTATTATTGGCCGCACTCATTTCTTATGGTTACGGTTTTTCACAAGGTGTAACTATCTTTGTTGTTTTAGGTGTAGCTTTGGAACTTACCTTTTGGTTTGATGTTTTTGGCAAAAAACAAAAATGCAACGAACATTCGCATAATTAATCTACAGCTAACAAGTCGTTAAAGTAGGACAAAAAACAGTTGGTTTTGTTCATGATACACAAGTATAACCAACTATTTTTTTTGCCTCTTGTTGGGGCGTTAGGCTTTCAAAGGAGATAGGCTCATGGATAGAGTTAAAATTACGATGCTGGCTATTTTTCTTGGCGTTTTATACGCATACTTATCTGTTTATATCATAGGTATTGGTGCTGCTGTCGCTATTCCAGCAAGCATCTTGACTCCAGTCGCAAAAGCATACCCAACATTTGCATTTGCTATGGTAGATCTAATTACTATTGGCTTCCCACTATTAATTGTTTACTTCCTATTTGTTTTAATAGTTAAATATTTCAATTCGAGCAATAGTTATTTTCCTTATTTAGCATTGTTGGTTCCCTTTTTCATTCAACATATTTATTTATTTGTAATAATGGGGCAGCCTCAAGATTTGGCATATACATTGGCTACAATAATGCCTAGGTACATCGCAATTTTACTTTTTGCATTATATTTTGTTAAACGTGCGGTTAATCACGCTAAAGCCTAACAAGCCGTTCAAGCGGGACAAATAACAGTTGGCTGGTTCCGCTCCGCTTCACATTTTAACCAACTACAATTTGGCGTTATGTTTAAAGGAAAGTATGGACGCTGAATTAAAGAAAAAAGTAGATGTAATCGTAGGTTTAAGCCGTCTTAGCGGTGGAACACTAATAATTATCGGAAGTATATTGATCTACGTTTTCTTTCAAGCAGCATTAGATCCAAATGCTGTAATTGAAATAAATGGCGTTCCAACCAAAGATGAGGGTGCTAAAATTATAGCTGCGATATTCAGTAGTTTATTTCCTATTATGGGTTTGTTTTTAGCTTTTATTCCTAGCAAATACCTTGATAAGTGGGTTGCAAAAATAGTTACTCGTTTAGAGTAAATTTAAACATAACAAGCAATTAAAGCGGGACTTTTTACAGTTTGCTCGGTTTCGCTTCGCTTCACATTTTAGCCAACAATTATCCGCCGCTTATTGGGGCGTTAGCTGTAAAATCATATGACCGAAGAAAAGTTAACCAAAATTCATTTAGACCTACCGAGAAACGAAGAGGTGGGCGGCGAATCTTTCTGGGCTGAAGATCTCGGAGATGATTTGTATCGCATGCGAAATACTCCTTTCCATGCGTATGGAATAAATTTCTACGATATCGTATTCGCAGTTCCAGTGTAGTGGCAGACTAAAACTGGCCACCTGATTAGAGGTGTTATCATGCTCCTCATACACAAACAGGTGTGACTATGA
>NZ_CANLCI010000055.1 GCF_947489035.1 uncultured Ferrimonas sp.
TTTCCATAATCAAAAAGAAAAAGAAAACACCAAATGCACTCCAAAACTCCACCATACTCTCCTTTACATATAACGCCCCGCTAAGAGGCTAAAAATGCATGGTTATAATTTGTGAGGCACGAACGCAAACCATGCGTTTTACGTCCTGCTTTAGCGCCTTGTTAGTTGCTCTTTGCGAATTGCCAAAAGTCTCTGTTAGCGTATAGAACCCAATTTAAACTTTTTGGAACCATATAGAAATATAAAATTTCAGTAGAGCATTGGAATTTATCAAATTCAGACCATTTTAAATTTAGCTGTTCAGTTAACCTTTTAGTTAAACCAGAGTGTTTATATTTACGTTCAAAGGTCTCAAATACGAACACCGTTTCGCAATGTTTAGATTCAGAAATATTTGAAAAAATGAGGCCAAATTGATCTTCAGATAACCAATTATTCAGTTCTGAATTAGAGTTTTTAATAATTTCCCAAGAATTAGAAGTAAGACTTAATTCTTGGTCATTTTCAGTATCGATAATCGATTTTAATTCATCAAAGTGCAACTGAAACTCCATAGGCAACTAACGCCTCGTTAAGAGGCAAATAATATGTTGGCTAAAATAAGCGACGCAGGAGCAAAAGCCAACTCTTATTTGTCCTGCTTTAACGACTTGTTAGAAGTATTTTACTACCAACCCTCTAGGTAAGAACCTATTTCTTTACCCTTTGAAATATCATCTTGATTAATAAAGACACTCTTAGTTTCAGGTTTGCGAAGACTGTAACGATGAAACAAAAAACATAATCCCAAATATAGTAACCAGAAAAATATAAGTAGCCCAACAAGTAAACCAGTCTTCGCTAATAAGCCTAACCCATCTCTGAAATAGATTATTGGAGTTCCTATTAAACATACAAGCCAAGATATGTGCATGAATGAGGTCTTGGCTGCGATCTTAAATACGGTAAATGAATACATTGATGCTTAATCAATCCTTTGATACTTCTAACGCCCCGTTAAGAGGCTAAAAATTGTTGGTTATACTTGTGAAGCATGAACAAAACCAACTGTTTTTTGTCCTGCTTTAATGCCTTGTTATATTTCACTTTTTACACCTTTTCCTGAGTAATAAAGTGTATATCCCCAAAACGGATCTAACGATAAAAATTGGATCTTATTTAACTCTCCAGTTAGATAATAAGCTTTCACTCTCGTAACCTTACCCTCTTGCTCTATTTCCCATGAAATAGTTGTATCAGCAAGTGTGCTTTTTATGGGGTTACCAAACATCTGTGAAATTTCATCACTAGTTGTATTGGAGTTAAAACTACGCAAGTTTTCTAAAGTCTCTTTTTGATGTTCCGTCATTAATTCTAAAGAATTTCCTGACGTGTTCAAAAACGAAAAACCGATTACTATAATAATGAAAAATAAAACCAATCCTTTTTTCAACGCACACCTTCCGTGAAATATAACGCTCCACTTAGCGGGAGCAGACGGCGTTGTTTCCTAAATCGTATTGAACCAATCAGCGCGACGGCGATCTGATCCTTGAACTGAGAATTCGGGACATA
>NZ_CANLCI010000056.1 GCF_947489035.1 uncultured Ferrimonas sp.
ACCGTCGATGCGCTGACTTTGGGTCAGGAAGAAGTTCGTGAGTTCACCGTTACCTTAAGTGACGGCAGCACCACCACGGTGACCATCACCATTACTGGTACCGACGATCTGCCAATTATTTCGGACGCCGAAGATGCGGTTACTGAGGGCGACTTAACTCCAGTCACCGGCACCCTGACCGCCACCGACGCCGACAACCCAGACTTGGCCTTCAACGCCAACACCATCGACGATCCTTACGGCACCTTCGTGGTCAACGCCGACGGCAGCTGGACCTTCGACTTGGCCGACAACGACACCGTTGATGCGCTGACTTTGGGTCAGGAAGAGATCCGTGAATTCACCGTGACCTTGAGTGACGGCAGCACCACCACCGTCACCATCACCATTACCGGTACCGACGATCTGCCGGTGATCTCCAGCGATGCCGACCGCATCACCGAAGGGGATAGCGCCATCCTCGATGGCACTCTGACCGCAAGCGATGCCGACAACCCAGACTTGGCCTTCAACGCCAACACCATCAACGATCCTTACGGCACCTTCGTGGTCAACGCCGACGGCAGCTGGACCTTCGACCTAGCCGACAACGACACCGTTGATGCACTGACTTTGGGTCAGGAAGAAGTTCGTGAGTTCACCGTGACCTTAAGTGACGGCAGCACCACCACCGTCACCATCACCATTACCGGTACCGACGATCTGCCAATTATTTCGGACGCCGAAGATGCGGTTACTGAGGGCGACTTAACTCCAGTCACCGGCACCCTGATCGCCACCGACGCCGACAACCCAGACTTGGCCTTCAACGCCAACACCATCGACGATGCTTATGGCACCTTCGTGGTCAACGCCGACGGCAGCTGGACCTTCGACCTAGCCAACAACGCCACCGTTGATGCGCTGACTTTGGGTCAGGAAGAGATCCGTGAATTCACCGTTACCTTAAGTGACGGCAGCACCACCACGGTGACCATCACCATTACTGGTACCGACGATCTGCCGGAAATTTCCAGCGACGCCGACCGCATCACCGAAGGGGATAGCGCCATCCTCGATGGCACCCTGATCGCCACCGACGCCGATAACCCAGATTTGGCCTTCAACGCCAACACCATCGACGATCCTTACGGCACCTTCGTGGTCAACGCCGACGGCAGCTG
>NZ_CANLCI010000057.1 GCF_947489035.1 uncultured Ferrimonas sp.
AAAGAGCGGCTCTTGCGAGCGTTGCTTCGTTGCCGAAGCGAGGTGCGTATAATACGCTTTCCTCAGTGACCGTCAAGTCTTTATTTCTAAAGAATTTGGCGACCTTGTCTTAATGACCGAACTGCCGCTTAACCGCGTTGGTTAAGTTGCTGTGCCCCGTCGACAGATGCGCATTATAGGCAGTTCTAACTCAGCCGCAAGGGCTAAATTGAATATTATTTCCAAGCGGGTGAATAACCAACGCCGCGGAGGTAATTGCGGCAAGTTTCAGTCAATTAATCGCCGTTATTCCGCTTTTTTACCGAGTAATTACAGTGCTTATGTTTGCTCAGCTTTGCCTCGAAGCTCAGGAACATCGCTTCAATTGCGGTCCAACGCTGAAATAGCCAGACAACTTACGTGTTGGTGCCATCAAGATTGCCCAAGTGCAGGCCGGCCCGAGGCAAAATACGGCAACCCTCATCAACCGCGCACTCCGCAAGCGATGCCCCCGAACGTACCGTGGCTGCGCGTTTTGCCGAACATTGTTGCTGATCGTTGTCACTTTTCAGATCTGGCGCCAATCGTCACCCACTCCTGCGTCTTCCGACCGTGCAGCGCTGGCAAGAAATGCGTCATCAAGTAATACACTTTTCGATGTTCACACGCGCATGCTCATCGCGCATTCCCCCAAATAGAGCAAACGCTGTTATTTGCGTTGGAGAACTGCGGTGTTTAGATCACATTTTTCGACCGTTCAAATGACGATTGATGGGTTAATTTGGCCACAATCAAAACAGCATGCCTCAGCCAAAGAATAAGGCATTGAGGTATTTTCAGTGTGCAGGGCGGAATACGGATATTTGTGATCGGATTTTAATCAAGATCGGCGTTCACATTGGTGTCAGATTGAATAGTAGATCTCGGCGCAAGCAAATTTTAAGTTGAACAGTTACGTCAACGGCTAAAAATTCAGCCGTGGCCGGTTAAAGCAGAATCGAAATTGAGATAAACCCCAACAAGCTTTTATTCCACTTGATGTCATCAACCAAAAAACTAAAACACCTAAACGAAAAAAGCCCCGTCCAAAGGACGGGGCTTGATTCTAAATAAGTGTCTGACGATGACCTACTCTCACATGGGA
>NZ_CANLCI010000058.1 GCF_947489035.1 uncultured Ferrimonas sp.
TCATAGTCACACCTGTTTGTGTATGAGGAGCATGATAACACCTCTAATCAGGTGGCCAGTTTTAGTCTGCCACTACAGGTGAACATACAAAAGAGGATTTAATGCCAAGGTGACTGCTGTTGTGTTTAGGCTCAGTTTCCCTCGGATCGACAGTAAGATTGGTGACGCTAAACAGTGCGGTTAAGCCCCTCCACTCTCCCAGCCATTGCTGGCGCGTAATCATCTACCGCTAAATAACGGCTCAGCCCGATGAACATCATTGATGCCTCACGGAGAGATAATAATTTGGCCACCACGGAAATCGTCGGTTTGTGATTAACTCCAAGCAGGATCCAGTCCCCTACTGTCACCACCGTCTTGCTATTTGATGGCATAAGGCTCAAACGATCCCGTTTCTCGGTGACAACGAGCAAGGGGGTTGGATGCGAGACAGCGAAGAAGAAGTCTGGATACACAAGAACGGATCCCAATGGGCAAAGAACCGTAGTTACCATGCACGGAACCGACATCGGCACCACTTGCCTCAGCAGCCAGAAGTTGCCCGAGCTTATTCAGCCTAAGCGGTGTGCAAGGCGTTCTTCGTCCCAATAGGGATCGAATGAACACAACAAGGGAAGTTTGGCTTCATCATCACTCTGTTTATACGGCCAGCCCGCTAAAGGAATAGCCTCCTATGGGCAGGCAAACAACAACGATGGCAACGATCCGATCACAGATACGGCAACAGAGACAAAATTTGCAGAGCAATGCTTTGGGGGGGGCGAATCAGGGCGTCAGGGGCTCACACATCAGTGAAAGACCAATAGCAACAGCAACAGTAAACTCAGGGAGTTGTATCGCGCTCAGTATTGATGGGGGTAAAAGTATCCGTGGGTAACATCGGTAACTTAAAGTTAGCGTTGTCTCAATGAGGGATGACGTTACATTTTATGCTCTGACGAGCGGGAGGTTTTGCGCGGCTTTCGTCCGGTTTTCTCAAACTCAGCAAAAGCATCAAGATGGTGGGTCGTGAAGGATTCGAACCTTCGACCAATTGGTTAAAAGCCAACTGCTCTACCAACTGAGCTAACGA
>NZ_CANLCI010000059.1 GCF_947489035.1 uncultured Ferrimonas sp.
GCTGGCAACATAGGACAAGGGTTGCGCTCGTTGCGGGACTTAACCCAACATTTCACAACACGAGCTGACGACAGCCATGCAGCACCTGTCTCAGAGTTCCCGAAGGCACGAAACCATCTCTGGTAACTTCTCTGGATGTCAAGAGTAGGTAAGGTTCTTCGCGTTGCATCGAATTAAACCACATGCTCCACCGCTTGTGCGGGCCCCCGTCAATTCATTTGAGTTTTAACCTTGCGGCCGTACTCCCCAGGCGGTCTATTTAATGCGTTAGCTTTGGAAGCCACGGCTCAAGGCCACAACCTCCTAATAGACATCGTTTACGGCGTGGACTACCAGGGTATCTAATCCTGTTTGCTCCCCACGCTTTCGCATCTGAGTGTCAGTCTCTTGCCAGGGGGCCGCCTTCGCCACTGGTATTCCTTCGGATCTCTACGCATTTCACCGCTACACCCGAAATTCTACCCCCCTCTCAAGGACTCTAGTTTGGCAGTATCAAATGCAGTTCCCAGGTTGAGCCCGGGGCTTTCACATCTGACTGACCAAACCACCTGCATGCGCTTTAC
This sequence comes from uncultured Ferrimonas sp., assembly GCF_947489035.1. GTDB lineage: Bacteria > Pseudomonadota > Gammaproteobacteria > Enterobacterales > Shewanellaceae > Ferrimonas. The sequence continues at coordinate 564 of NZ_CANLCI010000059.1, forward strand.
GCCCAGTAATTCCGATTAACGCTTGCACCCCTCGTATTACCGCGGCTGCTGGCACGAAGTTAGCCGGTGCTTCTTCTGCGAGTAACGTCACAGCCAACGGGTATTAACCGTTGACCTTTCCTCCTCGCTGAAAGTGCTTTACAACCCGAAGGCCTTCTTCACACACGCGGCATGGCTGCATCAGGCTTGCGCCCATTGTGCAATATTCCCCACTGCTGCCTCCCGTAGGAGTCTGGGCCGTGTCTCAGTCCCAGTGTGGCTGATCATCCTCTCAAACCAGCTAGAGATCGTCGCCTTGGTGAGCTCTTACCTCACCAACTAGCTAATCTCACTTAGGCTTATCCAATCGCGGAAGGTGCCGAAGCGTCCCCTCCTTTCCCCCGTAGGGCGTATGCGGTATTAGCAGTCGTTTCCAACTGTTGTCCCCCTCGACTGGGCAAATTCCTAAGCATTACTCACCCGTCCGCCGCTCGACGCCCAG
>NZ_CANLCI010000060.1 GCF_947489035.1 uncultured Ferrimonas sp.
CTGTGGCTGTGGCTGTGGCTGTGGCTGTGGCTGTGGCTGTGGCTGTGGCTGTGGCTGTGGCTGTGGCTGTGGCTGTGCAGGATGATTGGCACCGCCGTACTGCGATTGCCAATGTTTACACCACGGTCAGCATCTGCAGTACAGAATCACTCTTCTGCCGTGCTCTATGGTTGGCGCTCAATGACTAGTGATAAGTTGTATCGGCGGTTGTATCGAAAGGGATGGATTGTCGGCGGTACTGGGCAGTTCGTTGCTGATGGGACTGCGAGCATTCTGCGCCTAAGCGGCCTTGCCACAGAAATCACAGTGCGAGCCTCTATGCTTAACCCGCTCAAAAACACGACGATGGCTAATGCTGATGTACGCAGGAACCAAGGCGAGCGATTGCAGCGAGCTCAGCTACCGTGGTGGCGCTTCCGACACAAAACTGGATCAGCTTTACAGTATTTGCTCCCGCTTAAAACGCAAAAAGGCGTCCCGAGGGACGCCTTTTCTTAGATGTAGTGTTAACTACCGTTGATATTACTCAACAATGGTAGCTACAACACCAGCACCTACGGTACGGCCACCTTCACGGATAGCGAAGCGCAGGCCTTCTTCCATCGCGATAGGAGCAATCAGGGTAACGTCCATTTGGATGTTATCGCCTGGCATTACCATCTCTACGCCTTCTGGCAGTTCGATGGTACCGGTGATGTCAGTAGTACGGAAGTAGAACTGTGGACGGTAGCCCTTGAAGAAAGGAGTGTGACGACCACCCTCTTCTTTTGACAGTACGTATACTTCTGAAGTGAAGCGAGTGTGTGGGTTGATGGTACCTGGGTGTGCCAGAACCTGACCACGCTCTACTTCTTCACGCTTGGTACCACGCAGCAGAACACCACAGTTCTCGCCCGCACGACCTTCGTCAAGCAGCTTGCGGAACATTTCAACACCAGTACAGGTGGTCTTAGTGGTTTCTTTAACGCCAACGATTTCTACTTCGTCGCCTACGCGTACGATACCGCGCTCTACACGACCGGT
>NZ_CANLCI010000061.1 GCF_947489035.1 uncultured Ferrimonas sp.
CGAACTCAGCAGTGAAACGCAGTTGCGCCGATGGTAGTGTGGGAGTTCCCATGTGAGAGTAGGTCATCGTCAGACACCAATTTAAGATTATGGTTAGCCAAGGCTAACGGTAGTCAAACAGCTTTGTCTGGTGACAATAGCGCTGCGGCCCCACCTGATCCCATGCCGAACTCAGTAGTGAAACGCAGTTGCGCCGATGGTAGTGTGGGAGTTCCCATGTGAGAGTAGGTCATCGCCAGACACTAATTTTGCTCTTATCTTTTGTCAAAGATGAAGATAAGAGCTAGGAAAAGCCCGAGTCTAACGACTCGGGCTTTTTTCGTTTTTCACCAAAATAGATAACTAAAGCTCCAGGTTTCATCTCTTGGGGCTTATTCGTATCTACTAGTTCAGTAATCCCTGAAATAGAATTAGTTATTGGGCAGTGGTCGAGGAAAATATCTTCGTTATGCAAAATAAAATAACGCGTTAATGGCTCAAAACCTGAGCGGATACGTTCCGGCTGCGCATTAAAAAGGGCTTTCGCTAGATACTCTTTGTGCAAAATGCTGAGGCTAATTGATATTTTTATTAGCGGCAGCTCGAGCTGTCTGGATAATAAGGCTAGATAAGCAAACCTGTTTCGGTTGTTAATTGCACGCAGGGGGCTTTGGATAACGCTCATTTTGATCTCAGCAAACAAGTTTTTGCTGTGTTGCTGCACCGCGACCAATAAAATGCCGATCAATTTTAAATATAATCCCGAATTGGATAGGCGCGAGAGTGATGTGTGCGCTCACTTTATCTACAGTGCTGTCGTGTGTGCGCTGGGTGCAGCAGATAAATGAAATGACTACCCCTAATTGGCTGCGTCAAATAACAGCAATGTGCAGCTTAAAAGCGCACTTAGTTGGTTATTCATTCGAACGAAAATAATATTCAATTTAGCCCTTGCGGCTGAGTTAGAACTGCCTATAATGCGCATCTGTCGACGGGGCACAGCAACT
>NZ_CANLCI010000062.1 GCF_947489035.1 uncultured Ferrimonas sp.
CGCGGGATGGAGCAGTCTGGTAGCTCGTCGGGCTCATAACCCGAAGGTCGTTGGTTCAAATCCAGCTCCCGCAACCACTTCTCTTACAATAGAGAACACAATCTGTTCCCCTTTAGTTCAGTCGGTAGAACGGCGGACTGTTAATCCGTATGTCGCTGGTTCAAGTCCAGCAAGGGGAGCCACTATTTCGGATCACCTTATTCCACCGGTAGAACGGCGGACTGTGCTCTAGTTAGAATCGGCGTATGTCGCTAACTCAAGTTCAGCAAAGGGAGCCACTATTTCGTTAATTGATTTCGGTCGGTTAACTGCTCGGAAGCGAGGTTAAATACTAATCCGGACGCGGGATGGAGCAGTCTGGTAGCTCGTCGGGCTCATAACCCGAAGGTCGTTGGTTCAAATCCGGCTCCCGCAACCAGTTTATAAATAAAAAACCAGCCTCGCGGCTGGTTTTTTTATTTCTCGGATTTATAAGGTAAAATTAGGCTCCATGTCTCGTTTCCGTCACGAGCAATGTCACGCATACGTCACAGAAACAATCCTCTCCTAAATCACTAAAAAACCGCTCCGTGACCTCCAGGTGACATCAGAGCCCAAAGCCAGCGAAATGCAAATTGCATAAATTCGCAAAATCTCATCAAAATCGACCTTAACCCATTGTGGCATCCCTACTATCTCGGTCACGGTGCACCATGGACGTTGATGTACCTAAAAGGCTCTCTACGCACTTTCTCCCTTCTTTCAAACAACGACGCTAACCTGTTCAACCAGTTTCTTAGGGGGCCTTACAGGGCGCTAAGTTGCTAAAGTCAAACTAAGTGCCACGCCCCCAAAAAAGTGGCCCACTTCAAATTTGGTCAAACTTGCTGACCCAACTGTACTGTTTTGTTATGTCGCTCGATGTGTAGTGGTCAACTAAATTTGGCCACGGCTTCGTAAGTTTTCCTGTATCTTCGCTCTGACTCATTGGGCGTTAAACC
>NZ_CANLCI010000063.1 GCF_947489035.1 uncultured Ferrimonas sp.
CAGCCCATTCATATTGCTACCCGTTAACCCCGATTAATTGGCAGATCTGGGACAGGTATCCATCAGCCAATAAGCTACCGATACCTGCCCTAAAACAATCAGACCGATTACCCCAGTCACAGGTAATCGGTCTAGTTGATAGCAACACCTAGCCCTACTGGAGTACCTATCATGAGTCAGTTCCAGTATTAGGGTCTGGGGTTCAGATATATATTAATTATCTAATATATCTAATTCCTTGGCCTCGAGGGGGATGTTAATATTTATATAATTGTTAGCGTCCCCACCGGAAAATCGTCCCCTAACCGCTGCTATGTTCAAGGTTGAAACCAGCGTACACACTGAGCCAGAACCATCCTGAATCAGCGCTACAGTCACCCAATCAACTCCACCCCAGTACAACCCTCACAACCCTGTCGTCCCTGCCAACCTGGAACAACTAACCGCTAAACACCGACGTCGTCGACAACCTAACCCTGTCATCCCTGAATGACCCTGCTGATAGAGATCATAGGGTTGGCTGCTGAAATCTGAACCATGACATCAATTTAGGGATTTTCTATCATCCGGCACTAAGAATCGTTGGCTGATATAGGTCTGAATTTGCCGCCTACTAGCCTGCTGGATATGCGAGGGCTAATGCTAGAACAGGGTAAATACTATCGGGTCTGAGATACCGCTGTTTAATGCTGTCCTGTGGATAACTAGGGGGCTATCTGAGGGTATTATTGTGGTCGATTTGTAGTGCTGAATCTGGGGTGAAATTAGGTGAATTTGGGGGGCAATTTACCGCTGCCAGAGACAGGAAATAGACCGGAATTGAGAGGAGAATTAGGCATTTGATAGGCCCCTACCATGGAGGGGCTCAAGATAGTTAAAGCTATGATTTTACGACTTTTTCTTTATGAGTCGCCTGCTCTAACCAACTGAGCTAAGGGGCCTGATTGT
>NZ_CANLCI010000065.1 GCF_947489035.1 uncultured Ferrimonas sp.
GAAACCTTGTCGCTAGATGAGGTGGAGCCGTCCTTGAAATACCACCCTTGTACGTTTGATGTTCTAACGTAGGTCCCTTATCGGGATTGCGGACAGTGCCTGGTGGGTAGTTTGACTGGGGCGGTCTCCTCCCAAAGAGTAACGGAGGAGCACGAAGGTTGGCTAATCACGGTTGGACATCGTGAGGTTAGTGCAAAGGCAGAAGCCAGCTTAACTGCGAGACAGACACGTCGAGCAGGTACGAAAGTAGGTCTTAGTGATCCGGTGGTTCTGAATGGAAGGGCCATCGCTCAACGGATAAAAGGTACTCCGGGGATAACAGGCTGATACCGCCCAAGAGTTCATATCGACGGCGGTGTTTGGCACCTCGATGTCGGCTCATCACATCCTGGGGCTGAAGTCGGTCCCAAGGGTATGGCTGTTCGCCATTTAAAGTGGTACGCGAGCTGGGTTCAGAACGTCGTGAGACAGTTCGGTCCCTATCTGCCGTGGGCGTTTGAGAATTGAGAGGAGCTGCTCCTAGTACGAGAGGACCGGAGTGGACGAACCTCTGGTGTTCCGGTTGTCACGCCAGTGGCATTGCCGGGTAGCTAAGTTCGGAATCGATAACCGCTGAAAGCATCTAAGCGGGAAGCGAGCCTCGAGATGAGTTCTCACTGGAACTATAAGTTCCCTAAAGGGCCGTCGAAGACTACGACGTTGATAGGCAGGGTGTGTAAGCGTTGTGAGGCGTTGAGCTAACCTGTACTAATGACCCGTGAGGCTTAACCATACAACACCCAAGTGGTTTTGCGGATATCGCAGAGCTTGTGGGATTGTTGAGAAAAATCAGCTTACCAAATTACGT
>NZ_CANLCI010000066.1 GCF_947489035.1 uncultured Ferrimonas sp.
GGGAACCTGGGGCTGGATCACCTCCTTAAACGACATGATTGCTTGTTTTACGCTGAGTGTTCACACAGATTGTCTGATAAAAAGTAAAGAGTCGATTAGGTACCCATACCTAATCACGGTAACGGGTCTGTAGCTCAGCTGGTTAGAGCGCTCGCCTGATAAGCGGGAGGTCGGTGGTTCAAGTCCACTCAGACCCACCAACTTCCTTGAAGTGACGTTACCAAAGCAAAACTCGATGGGGCTATAGCTCAGCTGGGAGAGCGCCTGCCTTGCACGCAGGAGGTCTGCGGTTCGATCCCGCATAGCTCCACCACTTCTTCCCCTTTGGGGATAAGAAGCCAAAGCTACTCATTCTACAAGCATAAGCTTTTAGAATAAGCACCTTTGGCTTTTTTTGGGCCTAGGTCCAAGGAAAACTTGCTCTTTTACAATTTGGAAAGCTGATAAAATTTTCTCGAGAAACTGTAAGAGTTTCTAAAACAATCTTACAAGTGTCTAAAGATATCCGGCGTTGCAACTTCTACCCGAAGTTGTAACTAACGAAAACATTTGGTTGCGGCATATTGCGAAGGCCACTCTTGCAAGAGTGACAATCGTATTGCGCAGGTATTTGGTTCTCAATCACGGAGAAACGAGAGTGAGCGAGGAAGTTAGCTTCTGCTAATGACCGACGCGAACGAACGATTCGACAAAGAGTGAGAGACAAAGACCAAGCAAGACCCCTTGGGGTTGTATGGTTAAGTGACTAAGCGTACACGGTGGATGCCTTGGCAGTCAGAGGCGATGAAG
>NZ_CANLCI010000067.1 GCF_947489035.1 uncultured Ferrimonas sp.
GTCTTAGTGGTTTCTTTAACGCCAACGATTTCTACTTCGTCGCCTACGCGTACGATACCGCGCTCTACACGACCGGTAACTACAGTACCACGGCCCTGGATAGAGAATACGTCTTCGATTGGCAGCAAGAACGCGCCATCTACTGCACGCTCTGGCTCTGGGATGTAAGTATCCAGTGCTTCAGACAGCTCGATGATTTTAGCTTCCCACTCAGCTTCGCCTTCTAGGGCTTTCAGAGCTGAACCCTGAATTACTGGAGTGTCATCACCTGGGAAATCGTACTCAGACAGCAGTTCACGAACTTCCATCTCTACCAGTTCCAGCAGCTCTTCGTCATCTACCATGTCACACTTGTTCAGGAACACGATGATGTAAGGTACGCCAACCTGACGAGACAGCAGGATGTGCTCACGGGTCTGTGGCATTGGGCCATCAGTAGCAGCACATACCAAGATAGCGCCGTCCATCTGAGCAGCACCGGTGATCATGTTTTTAACGTAATCAGCGTGTCCTGGGCAATCTACGTGGGCGTAGTGACGGGTCTCAGTATCGTACTCAACGTGAGATGCAGCGATGGTGATACCACGCTCGCGCTCTTCTGGAGCGTTATCGATCTGGTCGAATGCTTTAGCTTCGCCACCCATGTGCTTGGCCAGCACGTTGGTGATTGCAGCGGTCAGAGTGGTTTTACCGTGGTCAACGTGGCCAATGGTACCAACGTTTACGTGCGGTTTCGTACGTTCAAA
>NZ_CANLCI010000068.1 GCF_947489035.1 uncultured Ferrimonas sp.
ATTGGTTGGCATACGCGCAGTGTTTGATTGATGGATTTACCATTCGGCGTTCAGCTAAAGAGTGCCGAGTGAATAAAAGCACTGCTTTTCTCTGGCGCCATAAATTTCTCAAGTTCATCGCCCAAAAACAGGCTCATCAAGAAAGCGGCATCGTCGAAGCTGACGAAACCTTCTTTTTGAAATCGAACAAAGGTCAAAGGGCGCTCACTAGACCCGCCCGGGTCCGTGGCGGAGTGAGTAAAACTAAAGGTGGAGGCAGTGCGGACCAAGTCTCCGTACTTATTGTCCGAGATAGAGCAGGCCAAACTGCTGATTTTATGTTGGAAAAACTCGATGCCAAACACGTAGGAGCAGCACTAGGCACGGTGTTAGCAAGAGATGCTTGCCTATGTACAGACAGAGCATCTGTCTATTCGTCATATGCAAATAAAACAGGGATAAGGCATGAAACCATCAAGGCGTCTGGTCCACGGAGCCGCGGTCCGTTCCACATCCAAAATGTGAACGCTTACGACAGTCGCTTGAAAAGTTGGATAGCTCGATTTCGGGGCGTTGCAACCAAATACCTGCATAACTACTTGGGGTGGCACCGAATGTTAGACCGGTATCGGTACCAATTGGACCAAAGGCAGTGCCTTAAAGAAGTTGTTGGATGGGATGCAACAGCTAATTAAGACACAGCCC
>NZ_CANLCI010000069.1 GCF_947489035.1 uncultured Ferrimonas sp.
AGCAAGACCCCTTGGGGTTGTATGGTTAAGTGACTAAGCGTACACGGTGGATGCCTTGGCAGTCAGAGGCGATGAAGGACGTAGTAACTTGCGATAAGCGCAGATTAGGTAGTAACAACCTGTGAGTCTGCGATTTCCGAATGGGGAAACCCGGCACCATAAGGTGTCATCTTGTACTGAATACATAGGTGCAAGAAGCGAACCTGGGGAACTGAAACATCTAAGTACCCAGAGGAAAAGAAATCAACCGAGATCCCCCTAGTAGCGGCGAGCGAACGGGGGTTAGCCCTTAAGCATTTTAGAAGTTAGTGGAACAAGTTGGAAAGCTTGGCGATACAGGGTGATAGCCCCGTACACGAAAACGACTTTAGTGTGAAATCGAGTAGGACGGGACACGTGATATCCTGTCTGAATATGGGGGGACCATCCTCCAAGGCTAAATACTCCTGACTGACCGATAGTGAACCAGTACCGTGAGGGAAAGGCGAAAAGAACCCCTGTGAGGGGAGTGAAATAGAACCTGAAACCGTGTACGTACAAGCAGTAGGAGCAGGCATTGTGTCCTGTGACTGCGTACCTTTTGTATAATGGGTCAGCGACTTACGTTCTGTAGCGAGCTTAACCGAATAGGGTAGGCGTAGCGAAAGCGAGTGTTAACTGCGCGA
>NZ_CANLCI010000070.1 GCF_947489035.1 uncultured Ferrimonas sp.
TCGAAGGTCCAGCTGCCGTCGGCGTTGACCACGAAGGTGCCGTAAGGATCGTCGATGGTGTTGGCGTTGAAGGCCAAATCTGGGTTGTCGGCGTCGCTTGCGGTCAGGGTGCCATCGAGGATGGCGCTATCCCCTTCGGTGATGCGGTCGGCGTCGCTGGAAACGTCTGGTGCGTCATCGGTACCCGTGATGGTGATGGTCACCGTGGTGGTGCTGCCGTCACTCAAGGTAACGGTGAACTCACGAACTTCTTCCTGACCCAAAGTCAGCGCATCGACGGTGGCGTTGTCGGCCAAGTCGAAGGTCCAGCTGCCGTCGGCGTTGACCACGAAGGTGCCGTAAGCATCGTTGATGGTGTTGGCGTTGAAGGCCAAATCTGGGTTGTCAGCGTCGGTGGCGATCAGGGTGCCGTCGAGTAGGTCGGTGCTGCCTTCGTTGATGCGGTCGGCATCGCTGGAGATCACCGGCGCGTCGTCGGTACCAGTGATGGTGATGGTGACGGTGGTGGTGCTGCCGTCACTCAAGGTCACGGTGAACTCACGAACTTCTTCCTGACCCAAAGTCAGTGCATCAACGGCGTCGTTGTCGGCCAAGTCGAAGGTCCAGCTGCCGTCGGCGTTGACCACGAAGGTGCCGTAAGGATCGTCGATGGTGT
>NZ_CANLCI010000071.1 GCF_947489035.1 uncultured Ferrimonas sp.
TAACTGGGCCGCTTCAAGCTTAAAATCGGCGCTAAAAGTTCTTCTTGTTCGTTTGGTCATGGTCACACCTGTTTGTGCATGAGGTGCATGAGGTGGCCAGTTTTAGTGTGCCACTACACCGCACCGCTGGCAACGTCCGCCATGGATTCGATATTCAGTGATATCGAGCTTGGGTTCGGGCAACTCAAAGACTTGGTGCCGAACCGTTGGGTTTTTATTGGGTGCGAGCTTTCCCCCACAGTCAGCGCAACAAGCCTGTGGCAGACAAACCACTTGAGTATCTGTGGGCTTCAACTTACTTAGCGGTCTACGTTTTCCCTCGTGGCCTGGCTGAGCGCCAATCTTATTTGAACTACGAGGGCGTTGAGCTTTTTTCGCTCGGCCTTGTCAGCTGGTGTGTCAGCAGAGGGCGATTTCGATGAATTGCGAGAGCTCGTGGCCAACCTGTCTTCGTATTCACGAAGCTTTTGCCAAAGTTCTTGAATCAACTCATCAGCGCCAGCTTCACCTAATTCAGCAACCGTAGGCGGTTCTTGGGTAAAAATTTTCTTTTTCATGAAGCCATTTTGGCTCCAAGAAAT
>NZ_CANLCI010000072.1 GCF_947489035.1 uncultured Ferrimonas sp.
TTAGTTGCAGGGCGTAGACCCGAAACCCGGTGATCTAGCCATGGGCAGGTTGAAGGTGCCGTAACAGGTACTGGAGGACCGAACTCACTAATGTTGCAAAATTAGGAGATGACCTGTGGTTAGGGGTGAAAGGCCAATCAAACCGGGAGATAGCTGGTTCTCCTCGAAAGCTATTTAGGTAGCGCCTCGTGTCTTACCATTGGGGGTAGAGCACTGTTTGGACTAGGGGGTCATCCCGACTTACCAACTCCATGCAAACTCCGAATACCAATGAGTACAATCACGGGAGACACACGGCGGGTGCTAACGTCCGTCGTGGAGAGGGAAACAACCCAGACCGCCAGCTAAGGTCCCAAAGTACTAGCTAAGTGGGAAACGATGTGGAAAGGCTTAGACAGCCAGGATGTTGGCTTAGAAGCAGCCATCATTTAAAGAAAGCGTAATAGCTCACTGGTCGAGTCGGTCTGCGCGGAAGATGTAACGGGGCTAAGCTAGTCACCGAAGCTGCGGATGCACTATGTGCATGGTAGAGGAGCGTTCTGTAAGTGGTTGAAGCTCAA
>NZ_CANLCI010000073.1 GCF_947489035.1 uncultured Ferrimonas sp.
AGACAGTCAACATCAAGTACCGCAATCGCAGTCGTGGCCCCATTGCGCATGTTGTGGTGGACGCCACAGGGCTGAAAGTATTTGGTGAAGGGGAGTGGAAAATGCGTAAGCACGGCAAGGAAAAGCGCCGTACCTGGCGCAAACTCCATTTGGCAGTGGATGCCGCGACCCACGAGGTAATTGCAGCCGAAGTGAGCGTGGTAAGTGTCGCGGATAACGAAGTGCTACCAACCTTGCTCAACCCACTAAGACGCAAGTTAAAACAACTTTCAGCAGACGGTGCTTACGACACCAAAGCCTGCCATCGACTGTTGCGAAAAAAGGGAACGAAAGCCTCAATCCCACCGCGAGTGAATGCAGGTTTTTGGGAAGATGGTCACCCACGAAACGAAGCAGTTTCCGCGCTGAAAGATGGCAAGCTAAAAGAGTGGAAGGAGGACGTTGGTTATCACCAACGCTCGCTGTCAGAAACGGCGATGTATCGTTATAAGCAGCTGATTAGCCCGGCCTTGAGTTCACGTGATTACAATGC
>NZ_CANLCI010000074.1 GCF_947489035.1 uncultured Ferrimonas sp.
TAAGGACAAAAAACAGTTGGCTGTTTTCGTTCCTCAACATTTTAGCCAACAATTTTTTGCCCATTATTAGGGCGTTATATTACAAGAGAAGGAGTCTAAGTCTTGTTTTTTGAAATATTGTTTTTAGGGGTAGCATTATGGACTTTTCATAAGTTGGAGAATCCAATTTATTCGGTTGCAATTCATGTCGTACCGTTGGCTTTGCTTGGATTTATCTTTGATTCCTCAACCGCTGATGTTGCCTTTGGTAGCTTGATATTGGCATGTTTTTCTTTTGGTTACTTTATGCTCTTGTCATACCTACCATACGGAAAGCCATACTTCACAACGATGGTCGTCGGATTCCTCTTATTTGTATTTGTAATATAACAAGACACTGTAGGCGGATTTCAGCCAGCCCGGCTGCGCTCGTGCCTCGCGGAGTATAGCCGGGCAGTCTGCTCCGGCGTTGTTGATCAAATCAAACCAGAAAACACAGCTATATCAAAGAGCTTGGCTGATTATGCAACTTGCTGACGAA
>NZ_CANLCI010000075.1 GCF_947489035.1 uncultured Ferrimonas sp.
TCAGTCTTCGTCGTTGAAGTAAAAAGACCACCCTGCGCGCTCATAGCTCAGCTGGATAGAGTACCTGGCTACGAACCAGGCGGTCGGAGGTTCGAATCCTCCTGAGCGCGCCATTTTTCAAACTGTTTGTCAGTCTTCGTCGTTGAAGTAAAAAGACCACCCTGCGCGCTCATAGCTCAGCTGGATAGAGTACCTGGCTACGAACCAGGCGGTCGGAGGTTCGAATCCTCCTGAGCGCGCCATTTTTCAAACTGTTTGTCAGTCTTCGTCGTTGAAGTAAAAAGACCACCCTGCGCGCTCATAGCTCAGCTGGATAGAGTACCTGGCTACGAACCAGGCGGTCGGAGGTTCGAATCCTCCTGAGCGCGCCATTTTTCAAACTGTGTATCAGTCTTCGTCGTTGAAGTAAAAAGACCACCCTGCGCGCTCATAGCTCAGCTGGATAGAGTACCTGGCTACGAACCAGGCGGTCGGAGGTTCGAATCCTCCTGAGCGCGCCAT
>NZ_CANLCI010000076.1 GCF_947489035.1 uncultured Ferrimonas sp.
TCGTTGATGGTGTTGGCGTTGAAGCTTGGCGCGTCGCCATCGACGTCGGTGGCGGTGAGGGTGCCGTCGAGTACGTCGGTGCTGCCTTCGATGATGCGGTCGGCATCGCTGGAGATCACCGGCGCGTCGTCGGTGCCGGTGATGGTGATGGTGACGGTGGTGGTGCTGCCGTTACTCAAGGTTACGGTGAAGACGCGTTGTTCTTCTTGGCCCTCAGCCAGCGCATCAACGGTGGGGTTGTCGGCCAAGTCGAAGGTCCAAGTGCCGTCGGCGTTGATCACGAAGGTGCCGTAATCGTCGTTGATGGTGTTGGCGTTGAAGCTTGGCGCGTCGCCATCGACGTCGGTGGCGGTGAGGGTGCCGTCGAGTACGTCGGTGCTGCCTTCGATGATGCGGTCGGCATCGCTGGAGATCACCGGCGCGTCGTCGGTGCCGGTGATGGTGATGGTGACGGTGGTGGTGCTG
>NZ_CANLCI010000077.1 GCF_947489035.1 uncultured Ferrimonas sp.
ATAACGCTTTGCTAAGCGGCAATAAAATAGCTGGCTATAATTAGCGAGGAACGAGCAAAAGCCAGCTGTTTTTTGTCCGTTTAAGCAACTTGTTATATGTCAATTACTGAGGTGTTCCGTAAAAGTAAACTACCGCAAAAAACACAACTACCGAAACACATGCTCCAAAATACGTAATGACAAATGGCAGTCTATTTTTTTCAGCGAATGCAATTGCAGATGGTTCATCTATTTCGAGATATTTGCGATTCATAAGATATTTGTTTAACGGCCAAGCGCTAATCATGTCACCGTTACCCATTAAAGTTGGTTCACCAGCATGTTGCCAAAGAACAGGATAACGCTTTTTACTACCTCGAATGAAAATCCATGAAGTAACGCTTTCCATAATCAAAAAGAAAAAGAAAACACCAAATGCACTCCAAAACTCCACCATACTCTCCTTTACATATAACGCC
>NZ_CANLCI010000078.1 GCF_947489035.1 uncultured Ferrimonas sp.
GGGAACTCATGGGAGACTGCCGGTGATAAACCGGAGGAAGGTGGGGACGACGTCAAGTCATCATGGCCCTTACGAGTAGGGCTACACACGTGCTACAATGGTCAGTACAAAGGGTTGCCAACTAGCAATAGTGCGCTAATCCCATAAAGCTGGTCGTAGTCCGGATTGGGGTCTGCAACTCGACCCCATGAAGTCGGAATCGCTAGTAATCGTAGATCAGAATGCTACGGTGAATACGTTCCCGGGCCTTGTACACACCGCCCGTCACACCATGGGAGTGGGCTGCAAAAGAAGTGGGTAGTTTAACCTTTCGGGGAGGACGCTCACCACTTTGTGGTTCATGACTGGGGTGAAGTCGTAACAAGGTAGCCCTAGGGGAACCTGGGGCTGGATCACCTCCTTAAACGACATGATTGCTTGTTTTACGCTGAGTGTTCACACAGATTGTCTGA
>NZ_CANLCI010000079.1 GCF_947489035.1 uncultured Ferrimonas sp.
CGGCGATCTGATCCTTGAACTGAGAATTCGGGACATATGCATGGGTACGTCAAAGCGCAATATCACTAACTGGAAACAGTACAATCAAGCGTTGGTAAACCGCGGTTCACTTACCTTTTGGGTGGATGAGGCGGCCATCAAAGCATGGTACTGCGACGATCACCATGGCGGCCGGGGACGTGGTTTTAGTTACAGTGACACCGCCATTGAAACTGCCCTGATGGTCAAAGGGATATTTGGCCTATCGCTGCGTTCGCTAGAGGGGTTCCTCAACTCGCTTTTCGAACTGATGGACGTCCCACTTAACTCCCCTGATTACAGCTGTATCAGCAAGCGAGCAAAGACAGTCAACATCAAGTACCGCAATCGCAGTCGTGGCCCCATTGCGCATGTTGTGGTGGACGCCACAGGGCTGAAA
>NZ_CANLCI010000080.1 GCF_947489035.1 uncultured Ferrimonas sp.
TGCTGATATAGCTCAGTTGGTAGAGCGCACCCTTGGTAAGGGTGAGGTCCCCAGTTCGACTCTGGGTATTAGCACCACTTCTTTAAAAAGAACATGAATCCTCTTGATTACGGCACAGTTCCGGCAAGAGGATTTGTTGTATCTGCGCAATAAGTGAAATCCCTAGATTTTTACTTCGCTGGTTTAGCGTTGAAACCGCACTGCGGCATCCGTTATTGACCAAGCGTTTGGCGGGAGAGGTATTATACTGATCCCGAATAACCCAAAACCAAAGTGGCAAGTCCGCTTAGTTTGACCGAGGCACAACATGTCTAAAGAAAAATTTGAACGTACGAAACCGCACGTAAACGTTGGTACCATTGGCCACGTTGACCACGGTAAAACCACTCTGACCGCTGC
>NZ_CANLCI010000081.1 GCF_947489035.1 uncultured Ferrimonas sp.
CGATAGGTTTACGCGCAAAGAGGTCTATCACAACCGCTAGGTAAGCCCAGCGACTCCCAGCCCACACATGGGTAACACCCCCTACCCAAACTTGATTGGGGGCCGTTACTGCAAATTGCCTATCGAGATGATTCGGGATCTCAATATGCTCTTGGGTCTGTTTGGCATAACGGTGCGTAGGCAGCTGACAACTCACCAGGCCAAGCTGTTTCATTAATTTGCTCGCTCGATATCTGCTTAGCTTAAAGCCGTGATTCGAGGCCATTATCGCGATGGAGCGAGCGCCAGCTGAGCCATTGCTAGCACTGTGCAGTTCGCGAACCTTGGCACGCAGAAGAATGTCATCAGCACTGATTTCGCTGGG
>NZ_CANLCI010000082.1 GCF_947489035.1 uncultured Ferrimonas sp.
CGCTTAACCTAAATTCTAAGTCGCTGGGTCGGTAGCAACAAACTGACCCAGCAATCCCTCTCTAGCCCTTGGTATAGCTGGATTCAGCCAGATACAGGTTTCCCCAATCTGTCGACGGCGTCGTCGTTCCGGTTCCTGTCCGGGGTTTGGCCTTGGATTTAGCGTAGATTTGGGTTGATTGGTGTCGTCGTCGACGGGGATCAGCGTATCTAATTCACCAGTGCTATCTGCCAGCGATACCCACACTAATCACCATCCAGGCTCTAGCAACCCATCTAAACCTGCCAGCCCATTCATATTGCTACCCGTTAACCCCGATTAATTGGCAGATCTGGGACAGGTATCCATCAGCCAATAAGCTA
>NZ_CANLCI010000083.1 GCF_947489035.1 uncultured Ferrimonas sp.
TTCGAACCTGAGAATGGCGGGATCAAAACCCGCTGCCTTACCGCTTGGCGATAGCCCAACAGTGATACAACGTATCAAGATTATTATCTGGTAGTGATAACAATCAAACGGCTTCTGCAGGAGATGGCATGGCGGTTAAACCAACGACCCTCAATCACATTGAGTGCCAAGCACTTTAGGATGCTTCATTTCCAATCGAAGTCGTGCTGGTTATAGCGGGACTTAATCCTGCGACATTCAACATTAGCTGAGTGCCAAGCACTTTCTTAGTGCTTCATATCCAAACGAAATCATGGTGGCTATGGCGGGACTTGAACCTGCGACCCCGGCATTATGAGTGCCGTGCTCTAACCAGCTGAGCT
>NZ_CANLCI010000084.1 GCF_947489035.1 uncultured Ferrimonas sp.
GTCCGGGGTCCCCTTCGTCTAGAGGCCTAGGACACCGCCCTTTCACGGCGGTAACAGGGGTTCGAATCCCCTAGGGGACGCCACATATTTTGTGTCACTGACTTCGGTTGCTGATGCAGATTGTTATCCGCCAATAGGCCGGTGGGTAGCAAGCACAAGATTTGGGCGATTAGCTCAGTTGGGAGAGCACCTGCCTTACAAGCAGGGGGTCACTGGTTCAAGCCCAGTATCGCCCACCAAATCTTTACACTCTTGTCGTCGGAGTTTAAACGATGGTCCGGGGTCCCCTTCGTCTAGAGGCCTAGGACACCGCCCTTTCACGGCGGTAACAGGGGTTCGAATCCCCTAGGGGACGCCACA
>NZ_CANLCI010000085.1 GCF_947489035.1 uncultured Ferrimonas sp.
ATGGCTGGGCTATCAGGATTCGAACCTGAGAATGGCGGGATCAAAACCCGCTGCCTTACCGCTTGGCGATAGCCCAACAACAGCGACACTCAAAGAGCATCTTAAAATGGTGCGGAAGGAGAGACTTGAACTCTCACACCTTGCGGCGCCAGAACCTAAATCTGGTGCGTCTACCAATTCCGCCACTTCCGCATAAAACATGGCGATTCACCGTGCTAAGCACAATGCATCTAAAGATGGCTGGGCTATCAGGATTCGAACCTGAGAATGGCGGGATCAAAACCCGCTGCCTTACCGCTTGGCGATAGCCCAACA
>NZ_CANLCI010000086.1 GCF_947489035.1 uncultured Ferrimonas sp.
AGCGACGCCGACCGCATCACCGAAGGGGATAGCGCCATCCTCGATGGCACCCTGATCGCCACCGACGCCGATAACCCCGACTTGGCCTTCAACGCCAACACCATCAACGATGCTTACGGTACCTTCGTGGTCAACGCCGATGGCAGCTGGACCTTCGACCTAGCCGACAACGACACCGTTGATGCGCTGACTTTGGGTCAGGAAGAAGTTCGTGAATTCACCGTGACGCTGTCCGATGGCAGCACCACCACGGTGACCATCACCATTACTGGTACCGACGATCTGCCCATCATTTCCGATGCAGAAGACGCGGT
>NZ_CANLCI010000087.1 GCF_947489035.1 uncultured Ferrimonas sp.
GGCGAGTTTGGCCACGGCGAAGGCCACGTATTCAACTTGGGCCACGGCATCCACCAGTTTGCCGATCCAGAGCACGCCGGCGCCTTCATCAAGGCCGTTCACGCGCAATCCGTTAAGTACCACAAATAAGTTCGGTACTGACGCAAAAAAGGCTGCCCTTGGGCAGCCTTTTTTGATCCTACATGCTGTCCGCTTCACCTTCTGAGCCCACGCACCGAAGAGGAAGTAGCGCGTATTCTGGGCGAGTTTGGCCACGGCGAAGGCCACGTATTCAACTTGGGCCACGGCATCC
>NZ_CANLCI010000088.1 GCF_947489035.1 uncultured Ferrimonas sp.
GGCAGCACCACCACGGTGACCATCACCATCACTGGTACCGACGATCTGCCAGAAATTTCCAGCGACGCCGACCGCATCACCGAAGGGGATACCGCCATCCTTGATGGCACCCTGACCGCAAGCGATGCCGACAACCCAGACTTGGCCTTCAACGCCAACACCATCGACGATCCTTACGGCACCTTCGTGGTCAACGCCGATGGCAGCTGGACCTTCGACTTGGCCGATAACGACACCGTTGATGCGCTGACTTTGGGTCAGGAAGAAGTTCGTGAGTT
>NZ_CANLCI010000089.1 GCF_947489035.1 uncultured Ferrimonas sp.
ATCGTCGATGGTGTTGGCGTTGAAGGCCAAATCTGGGTTGTCGGCGTCGCTTGCGGTCAGGGTGCCATCGAGGATGGTTGTATCCCCTTCGGTGATGCGGTCGGCGTCGCTGGAAACGTCTGGTGCGTCATCGGTACCGGTAATGGTGATGGTGACGGTGGTGGTGCTGCCGTCGGACAGCGTCACGGTGAATTCACGAACTTCTTCCTGACCCAAAGTCAGCGCATCAACGGTGTCGTTGTCGGCCAAGTCGAAGGTCCAGCTGCCGTC
>NZ_CANLCI010000090.1 GCF_947489035.1 uncultured Ferrimonas sp.
CCTTCGGGTTATGAGCCCGACGAGCTACCAGACTGCTCCATCCCGCGTCCGGATTAGTGTTTAGCCTCGCTTCCGAGGATTGCTAACAGACCGAAATCAGTTAGCGAAATAGTGGCTCCCCTTGCTGGACTTGAGTTAGCGACATACGCCGATTCTAACTAGAGCACAGTCCGCCGTTCTACCGGTGGGATAAGGTGATCCGAAATAGTGGCTCCCCTTGCTGGACTTGAACCAGCGACATACGGATTAACAGTCCGCCGTTCTAC
>NZ_CANLCI010000091.1 GCF_947489035.1 uncultured Ferrimonas sp.
ATGGTGTTGGCGTTGAAGGCCAAATCTGGGTTGTCGGCGTCGCTTGCGGTCAGGGTGCCATCGAGGATGGCGCTATCACCCTCGGTGATGCGGTCGGCGTCGCTGGAAATGTCTGGTGCGTCATCGGTACCAGTGATGGTGATGGTGACGGTGGTGGTGCTGCCGTCACTTAAGGTAACGGTGAATTCTCGAACTTCTTCCTGACCCAAAGTCAGTGCATCAACGGTGTCGTTGTCGGCTAGGTCGAAGGTCCAGCTGCCGTCGGC
>NZ_CANLCI010000092.1 GCF_947489035.1 uncultured Ferrimonas sp.
GTCCAGCTGCCGTCGGCGTTGACCACGAAGGTGCCGTAAGGATCGTCGATGGTGTTGGCGTTGAAGGCCAAGTCTGGATTATCAGCATCGCTTGCGGTCAGAGTGCCATCGAGGATGGCGCTATCCCCTTCGGTGATGCGGTCGGCATCGCTGGAAACGTCCGGTGCGTCATCGGTACCAGTGATGGTGATGGTGACGGTGGTGGTGCTGCCATCGGACAGCGTCACGGTGAACTCACGGATCTCTTCCTGACCCAA
>NZ_CANLCI010000093.1 GCF_947489035.1 uncultured Ferrimonas sp.
ACGGCGGTTTGACGCCCAATGAGTCAGAGCGAAGATACTGGAAAACTTACAAAAACGTGGCCAAATTTAGTTGACCACTACAGTTCGGGCAACTCAAAGACTTGGTGCCAAACCGTTGGGTTTTTATTGGGTGCGAGCGTTCCCCCACAGTCAGCGCAACAAGCCTGTGGCAGAAAACCACTTGAGTATCTGTGGGCTTCAACTTACTTAGCGGTCTACGTTTTCCCTCGTGGCCTGGCTGAGCGCCAATC
>NZ_CANLCI010000094.1 GCF_947489035.1 uncultured Ferrimonas sp.
GACGATCTGCCCATCATTTCCGATGCAGAAGACGCGGTTACTGAGGGTGACGTAACCCCAGTCGGTGGCACCCTGACCGCAAGCGACGCTGACAACCCTGATTTGGCCTTCAACGCCAACACCATCGACGATCCTTACGGCACCTTCGTGGTCAACGCTGACGGCAGCTGGACCTTCGACTTGGCCGATAACGACACCGTTGATGCGCTGACTTTGGGTCAGGAAGAAGTTCGTGAGTT
>NZ_CANLCI010000095.1 GCF_947489035.1 uncultured Ferrimonas sp.
CTAGCTCAGTTGGTAGAGCGCGACCTTGCCAAGGTCGAGGTCATGAGTTCGAACCTCATGTGCCGCTCCAATTTAAAAGTCTTACTTCGGTAAGCCGCTGTGGGTAACCATAGTGATGTGGCACTCGCTCAGTGCTGGTGGGAATGAGTAGCGCGACCAAGCGTGAAAGCACCACAACTCAAAGAGTAACAGTTTAAAGCGGCACTAGCTCAGTTGGTAGAGCGCGACCTTG
>NZ_CANLCI010000096.1 GCF_947489035.1 uncultured Ferrimonas sp.
TGATTAGCCGCAGGCGTAATCGAACGAGGTTGCGGTGATGGTGATGCGAACGGGCGGCGACGTGGTTTTATATGGGTTACCGCATGGGTTCCACATGGGCTGTCACGTTACGCCAAACAGCGGCTAACGTGACCTACGTTGCGGCATGATGTTGGTAGGTTTGATTAGCCGCAGGCGTAATCGAACGAGGTTGCGGTGATGGTGATGCGAACGGGCGGCGACGTGGTTTTA
>NZ_CANLCI010000097.1 GCF_947489035.1 uncultured Ferrimonas sp.
AGGATGTTGCGAGTGCATCGCTAAGCCATGGATGGCGCATCGATGCCGTGCCGAATGGCGCAGTGCAAGGAGCGAAATTTGAGCTGTGCTAAGGCAATGGGATCCCAAAGGGAGGATCCCCCCCTTTTTTCTACGAGCTAGTGTGCCGCCGCCACGGCGACATAACCATTTGAAAGCAGTGCCATCGAAGCTCGCCGCAGGCGACAATAGCTACCGCGCAGCAACG
>NZ_CANLCI010000098.1 GCF_947489035.1 uncultured Ferrimonas sp.
TGGTGGAGGGAGACGGATTCGAACCATCGAAGGCAGTGCCATCAGATTTACAATCTGGTCCCTTTGGCCACTCGGGAACCCCTCCACGGGGTGTTGCTCGGTTGTACGTCTCGCTAGGGCAAAACGTTAAAATAGTGGTGGAGGGAGACGGATTCGAACCATCGAAGGCAGTGCCATCAGATTTACAATCTGGTCCCTTTGGCCACTCGGGAACCCCTCCACA
>NZ_CANLCI010000099.1 GCF_947489035.1 uncultured Ferrimonas sp.
CTGTTGGCGTTGCTGCGCGGTAGCTATTGTCGCCTGCGGCGAGCTTCGATGGCACTGCTTTCAAGTGGTTATGTCGCGGTGGCGACGGCACACTAGCTCGTAGAAAAAAGGGGGGATCCTCCCTTTGAGATCCCATTGCCTTCGCCCAGCGTCAACTTTCGCTCCTTGCACTGCGCCATTCGACACGGCATCGATGCGCCATCCATGGCTTAGCGATGCACTC
>NZ_CANLCI010000100.1 GCF_947489035.1 uncultured Ferrimonas sp.
CAGCTGGGAGAGCGCCTGCCTTGCACGCAGGAGGTCTGCGGTTCGATCCCGCATAGCTCCACCACTTCTTCCCCTTTAGGGGATAAGAAGCCAAAGCTACTCATTCTACAAGCATAAGCTTTTAGAATAAGCACCTTTGGCTTTTTTTTGGGCCTAGGTCCAAGGAAAACTTGCTCTTTTACAATTTGGAAAGCTGATAAAATTTTCTCGAGAAACTGT
>NZ_CANLCI010000101.1 GCF_947489035.1 uncultured Ferrimonas sp.
GGGAACCTGGGGCTGGATCACCTCCTTAAACGACATGATTGCTTGTTTTACGCTGAGTGTTCACACAGATTGTCTGAAACCATTAAGTCTGTTGACTTGATGGTTTTGGCTCGTTGTTCTTTTGGAACGACACGCTCTTTAACAATTTGGAAAGCTGATAAAATTTTCTCGAGAAACTGTAAGAGTTTCTAAAACAATCTTACAAGTGTCTAAAGATA
>NZ_CANLCI010000102.1 GCF_947489035.1 uncultured Ferrimonas sp.
CGGTAGCTATTGTCGCCTGCGGCGAGCTTCGATGGCACTGCTTTCAAGTGGTTATGTCGCCGTGGCGACGGCACACTCGCTCGTAGAAAAAAGGGGGGGATTCTCCCTTTGGGAGCCCATTGCCTTAGCACAGTTCAACTTTCGCTCCTTGCACTGCGCCATTCGGCACTGCATCGATGCGCCATCCATGGCTGAGCGATGCACTCGCAAC
>NZ_CANLCI010000103.1 GCF_947489035.1 uncultured Ferrimonas sp.
CCAGCGCATCAACGGTGGGGTTGTCGGCCAAGTCGAAGGTCCAAGTGCCGTCGGCGTTGACCACGAAGGTGCCGTAAGCATCGTTGATGGTGTTGGCGTTGAAGGCCAAGTCTGGGTTGTCGGCGTCGCTTGCCGTCAGGGTGCCACCGACTGGGGTTACGTCACCCTCAGTAACCGCGTCTTCTGCATCGGAAATGATGGGCAGATCGTC
>NZ_CANLCI010000104.1 GCF_947489035.1 uncultured Ferrimonas sp.
CGGCACTAGCTCAGTTGGTAGAGCGCGACCTTGCCAAGGTCGAGGTCATGAGTTCGAACCTCATGTGCCGCTCCAAATTTTTGATGTTTTGATTACCAAATCGAGACATCGGCGTAAGCCAAACAGATTAAGCGGCACTAGCTCAGTTGGTAGAGCGCGACCTTGCCAAGGTCGAGGTCATGAGTTCGAACCTCATGTGCCGCTCCA
>NZ_CANLCI010000105.1 GCF_947489035.1 uncultured Ferrimonas sp.
TCAACGCCGACGGCAGCTGGACCTTCGACCTAGCCGACAACGACACCGTTGATGCACTGACTTTGGGTCAGGAAGAAATTCGTGAATTCACCGTGACCTTAAGTGACGGCAGCACCACCACCGTCACCATCACCATCACCGGTACTGACGATCTGCCGGAAATTTCCAGCGACGCCGACCGCATCACCGAAGGGGATAGCGC
>NZ_CANLCI010000106.1 GCF_947489035.1 uncultured Ferrimonas sp.
TCAGCAGTGAAACGCAGTTGCGCCGATGGTAGTGTGGGAGTTCCCATGTGAGAGTAGGTCATCGTCAGACACTTATTCAGAGAAAAGCTCGTCTCCTTGAGACGAGCTTTTTTCATAAAGTTTTGCTGATATAGCTCAGTTGGTAGAGCGCACCCTTGGTAAGGGTGAGGTCCCCAGTTCGACTCTGGGTATTAGCACCA